>NZ_CP015732.1:1462123-2924246 GCF_001750145.1 Arthrobacter sp. U41 | reverse complement strand
GTCCGTCCGGTGCGCAGGGCTTCTTTGACCTCGCGTTTGAGTCCGCCGCGGGCTTGGATGTAGAGGGCTTGGTAGATCGTTTCGTGGGTCACACGCATGAGGGGGTCATCGGGGAATTCCTTGATCAGCAAGTGCGAGATCTGTTCCGGGGACCAGCGTGTGAGCAGCTTGGCGTGCACATAGTCGCGCAGTTTCCCGGGTGCGGCCAGTTTACTGTCCTTGGGCCGTGCCCGGGCCGCGGTGGCACGCCGGTTGGCGCCGTACGGCAGGTAGCCAAGCACCGGGTGGCTATTGCGGCCGATCTCCCGGCTGACTGAGCCCGGTGACCTGCCCAGAGTCCGGCCGATGTCACGCATCGACTTGCCGCCGTTGAGCAGGTCGGCGATCAGCTCCCGCTCACGCAAGGACAGGTAGCGGGTGCTGATGGGTTGCTCCAGGGCATCCAGGGCCGCCGGGGCCGCCGGGGCGGGTGCAGACTCCGCCGCTGGTGCCGTCGGGCCCGGTGCCGCAGCAGGGGCTGGAGGTTCGGCGAAAGTAGTTCTCACCTCTTGGTTATACGGCAGATCCGCAGTATCGTCCCCGGCGGCCTCCTTGTCCTTTGCACCCTGGTGCCGGTCCCATCGGTAGGAGCTCTGTTCGCTGGCGCCGGCGGCGAGGGCAGCGTCCCTGCGGCCGGCTCCTTCCTGGCGCAAGCGCAGGTAGTGAAGCTGTTTCCCCGACGGGCGTCGCGGGCTGAGGGAGGCTACGCCGGCATCGTTTGCCCAGTTCGAGCAGGTGGAGATGTTCAGGCCGAGTTCCCTGGCGGCCGCGCTGACGCTGCCGACGTTCCGCAGCACGTCCAGGAACTCCTCAACCACCGCCGATGAGTGGCGCTGCTGCGGGCCGCGTTTCTCGGTTCTGGTTGTGCGCGGCTTCCCGGCCGCGCGATTGACCCGGCCGGCCCAGGAATTCGCTGTGCTGGTGTTCAGCCCCAGTTCCCTGGCCGCAGCCACGATGTTGCCGGTCCGATCAAGGACAGCATGGAACTGGTCCTTGTCGGCCTGGACGTACTGGCGGTGACGCCTGATCCCGGCAGCGTTCGCCCACTTCTGACAGGTGCTTCTGTTGAGTCCCAGCTCTTTGGCCGCCGCGGCAACACTTCCCAACCGCGCCACGGCAGAAAGAAAATCCTTCCTCTGGGCACCGGTATGGGACTGCTGATGGCGCCTGCCGGCTGCTCCTGCCGGGGACGCCGATGTTTCCGTCGAAGGAGATTCTTTCCTTGAGGAAAAACTACTTCTTGATGGTGACTCCATGGGCGTTGCAACTCCCGATTATTCGGGGGTGTTGCAACGACCGCTTGAACCCGCCAGGGTGGTGTGGCGGCCATTCGTGGCTAATGGATGAGGTCTAACGCGTACTGGCAGCCCCCCGATCACCGGGCCCAAGCTCATGACTCCAGGATCGCCGGTTCTTGCCGCACGGTCACGCAATGGCAAACCCGCACGTCCATTCGACGCAAATGGTCGCCAAACGGGGCGGTTTAGCGGCCATTCCTGGCGAATCGACGCGCCACGGCGGCCGGCGCTAGATCCGGACGAGGACCGTGTTCATGGCTTTGTCGTGCAGCCCACGGTGATCGGGGTCAAAGATGACTGCGGGGATCACGAGGCAGAGCAGGAGGGTGCGGACCAGGGCCGGCAACGGGCCGGCGGGGCCGCCGCCGAGCCGGATGACGTGGATCCCCATGATGCGGTGGCCGATGCTGTAGCCAAGGGTGCCGACCAGCAGCGCCTGCTCGACGGCGAACACGGCAAGGGTGGCCCAGGGATCCCCGGCGAATGCGTAGTTGCTGATCAGCAGCGCGATGGCCCAGTCAATGCAGATGGCGACGATGCGCCGGCCGGCCCGGGCGATGGACCCCGGCCCGGACTCGGGCAGGCCCAGCCGCTCCCCCGGGTACTTGGAGATGCCGGATGTATCCGGCCCGGTGAGCCATGAGCCTATGTCTTTGCGATCAACCACACTCTTAGACTATCGGCAATGGACGCCCACCCGCGCTGTTCAGAGTGTGGACCCTTGGAGGCCACACTCTGGTCACGGATAGGCCACCTTGTGGACAGCGACTACCGTTTACACGTCAGGGCATTCTGTAACCTGCCGGAAACAAAGCGGACACCGCGGGGAAATCCCGTGTCCTTAGGGTGGTAACAGTTGCTAGCGGCATACGAGCGGGGTAAACCTTTGCGTTTTTCCCGCTGTCGGACTGCGCTGGACCACACGGCCTGACGGCCAGATATTTCACATGCATAAGGAGCATAGATGTTCAAGACTGCGGACGAAGTCCTCAAGTTCATCAAAGACGAAGACGTAAAATTCGTCGATATTCGCTTCACCGACCTCCCTGGCGTTCAGCAGCACTTCAATGTGCCCGCCAAGAGCGTTGACGCGGACTTCTTCGTCAACGGCCAGCTCTTCGACGGATCTTCGATCCGCGGTTTCCAGGGCATCGCCGAGTCGGACATGCAGCTCATCCCGGACGTGACCACCGCGTTCCTCGATACTTTCCGCGTTGAGAAGACCCTCGCGTTGAACTTCTCGATCGTGAACCCGCGTACGGGTGACCCGTACCACCGCGATCCCCGCGGCGTGGCCGAGAAGGCCGAGGCCTACCTGGCCTCCACCGGCATCGCCGACACCGCTTTCTTTGCACCCGAGGCCGAATTCTTCGTTTTCGACAACGTCCAGTACGAGTCCTCCCCGCAGGGCAGCTTCTACAAGATCGACTCCGAAGAAGCACACTGGAACACCGGCCGCGAGGAAGTGGGCGGCAACCTCGGCTACAAGACCCCGATCAAGGGTGGCTATTTCCCGGTCTCCCCCACTGACAAGCAGGCCGACCTTCGCGACGCCATGTGCATCGCCCTGGACGAAGCCGGCCTTGAGGTCGAGCGCAGCCACCACGAGGTCGGTTCCGCCGGCCAGGCTGAGATCAACTACAAGTTCACCACCCTGACCCACGCCGCTGATGACCTGCAGAAGTTCAAGTACGTCATCAAGAACACCGCCGATGCGTGGGGCAAGTCGGTCACCTTCATGCCGAAGCCGGTCTTCGGCGACAACGGCTCGGGCATGCACTGCCACCAGTCGCTGTGGACCGGTGGCGAGCCGCTGTTCTACGACGAGAAGGGCTACGCCGGCCTCTCCGACATGGCCCGCTGGTACATCGGCGGCCTGCTGAAGCACTCCTCAGCCGTGCTGGCCTTCACCAACCCGACGGTGAACTCCTACCGCCGCCTGGTCAAGGGCTTCGAAGCTCCGGTCAACATGGTCTACTCGCAGGGCAACCGCTCCGCCGGTATCCGTATCCCGATCACGGGCTCCAACCCGAAGGCCAAGCGCATCGAGTTCCGCGCTCCGGACCCCTCCTCCAACCCGTACCTGGCCTTCGCGGCCCAGCTGATGGCCGGCATTGACGGCATCCGCAACCGCATCGAACCGCCGGCTCCGATCGACAAGGACCTCTACGAGCTCCCCGCCGAGGAAGCCAAGGACATCCCCAAGGCTCCCGGCACGCTCGAAGAGGCCCTGGATGCCCTGGCCGAGGACAACGAGTTCCTCCAGGCCGGCGGCGTCTTCACCCAGGACCTGATCGACACCTGGATCGAGTACAAGTACGAGAACGAGATCCGTCCGCTCTCGCTGCGCCCGAACCCGTACGAGTTCGAGCTGTACTACGGCGTCTAGCCACTAGCGGCTTTCCGTCACAGGATCGCACGACGGCGGCCCCCATCCTTGCGGTGGGGGCCGCTTTTTGTTCGACGTCGGCCAGCAGGACGGCCCGGGGGCGCCTCGCAGGTCAGAACCCGCGGTAGAACGTCCGCTGCGGGCCGGCGTCGCCGCCCAGGTACTGGCCGCGGTCCTCGAAGCCGGCCTTGCGGTAGGCGGCCTGCCCGGCAGGGTTTTCCTCGTTGACGGACAGCACGACGCCGGTCTGCCCGCCGCCGCCGGCCGCCGTCAGTTTCGCGGCCGCCCGGACGGCGGCATCCGCTGCCAGCGTGCCGAGGCCCTTGCCCTGCTGCCGGCGGTCGATCAGGAACCCGCGCAGCAGCCAGACCGAGTCGTCGTCCGCCCAGCCGGCCAGGGTCGCGGCACCGGACTGCAGTGTCAGGACCCCGACCGCGGATCCGTTGGCGTCAATCGCGAAGGGGTGCCGGGAGTCCTCCTCGAGCCCGATGAGCACCATCCGCAGCGGGTCGCCGACGAATCTCCGCTGGTCTTCGGTGACTTCCAGTTCGGCGATCTCGCCCAGCTTGATGGCGCGGGCGTCGTCGTCGAGGTCTTCCAGCGGCATCAGCCACACGTTGTCAGGCATGACAGAAGCGTACCCAAGCCAGCGGGGTGCCCCCGCCGCCCGGACCGGTTCACTGGCTCAGAGAGCGGCGTCCTTCGGGGGCCCGGCCGGGTCCATCCAGAAGACTTCCCAGAGGTGATCGTCCGGGTCCTGGAAGCTGTGGGTATACATAAAGCCGTAGTCCTGGGCTTCCTGGGAGGGTGCGCCGCCGGCGGTAAGGGCCTTCCGGACGAGCTCGTCGACCGCCTCCCGGCTGTCCAGGGAGAAGGACATGATGACCTCGGCAGCACCTGAGGCATCCGCGACAGCCTTGGACGTGAAGGTCTTGAAATACGCCTCGACGAGCAACATCACGAAGGCGCCGTCGTTGACGATCATGCAGGTGGCGTTCTCGTCGGTGAAGTCAGGGTTGAAGGAGAAGCCCAGGGCGGTGAAAAACTCCACCGTCCTGTCGAGGTCCTTGACGGGGAGGTTCACAAAGAGTTGTCTGGCCATGCGGATAAGGTAGCACCGCGCCCTCGGGAGTGTCAGCCCCCGGACGCTGCCCGCCCGGTGCGCGGCGGGAGCGCTGCCGGGCGGTCACTGGCCGTAAAAAACCCGTTCGAACACGCCCCGGGCCCGACGGCTCAGCCTCAGATAGTCCTCTTCGAAGGCGGCGGCGTTGCCCTGCCCGTAGCCGCACCAGCGGGCCACCGCTTCCAGATCGCGGCGGGAGGACGGCAGCACATCCGAGGCCCGGCCGGTCCAGATCACGTTGGCTGACCGGACCCGGCTCGCCAGGCGCCAGGCCCGGAGGAGGATGTCCACGTCCCCCGCATCCAGGAGCCCGACGGCGGCCGCAGCCTCGAGTGCCTCCACCGTGGAGGTGGTCCGCAGCTCGGGATGCCTGCCGGCGTGCTGCAGCTGGAGCAGCTGGGCCAGCCATTCGACGTCGCTCAATCCGCCGCGGCCGAGTTTGAGGTGCCGGGCCGGATCTGCGCCGCGGGGCAGCCGTTCGGCCTCGACCCGTGCCTTCACCCGCCGGACTTCGCGGACGTCGTGCTCGGAGAGGGTCTCGGGGTAGCGGACGGAGTCGATCAGGGCCACGAAGTCGGCGGCCAGCTCATCGTCTCCGGCCATGGGGCGCGCGCGCAGCAGCGCCTGCGCCTCCCACACGAGCGACCACCGGCGGTAGTACTCGGCGTAGGACTCCAGCGATCGCACCATGGGCCCGCTCTTGCCCTCGGGACGGAGGTCCGCATCGACCATCAGGACGCGTTCGGCCAGGATGGCAGGCTTCAGCGGCTGGGTCAGCAGGCTGGAGAGCCGGCTCACGATCTGCAGGGCCTGCTGCTGGGCCTCGTCCTCCGGGACTCCGGGAAGCCCGCGGTGCACGTAGATAACATCGGCGTCCGAGCCGTAGCCGATTTCCCGGCCGCCCTGCCGTCCCATGGCGACCACGAGCACATGCGTTTTGAGCGGCTCCTCGGCGGTGACCATGGTTTCCGCAACGCGCAGGGCGCCCAGGACCGCGGCCCGGTCCGTGTCGGCCAGCGCTGCACCGACCTGGTCCTGGTCCAGCAGTCCCGCGCTGTCCGCGATCGCGATCCGGAGGATCTCGCGGCGCCGGATCAACCGGATCAGGCGCATGGCGCTTTCCGGCTCGGCGTGGCGGGACATCTTGGAGGCGATCTCGAGCCACTGCGCCTCGAACGTCAACGGCACCAGTTCCTTGTCGGAGCCGAGCCAGGCGACCGATTCGGGCGAGACCTCCAGCAGGTCCGCGATCAGCCGGGAGTTGGAGAGCACGTGGCACAGCCGCTCGGCCGCCGCCGTCGAGTCCCGCAGCATGCCGAGGTACCAGTGGGTGGTGCCGAGCGCCTCACTGACGCGGCGGAACGCCAGCAGGCCGCCGTCGGGGTCCACGCCCTCCGCGAGCCAGCCAAGCAGGATCGGCAGGAGCTGTCGCTGGAGCGCGGCGCGGCGGCTGACTCCGCCGGTGAGCGCTTCGATGTGGCGCATGGCGCCGCTCGGGTCGAGGTAGCCCAGGGCGGCGAGCCGCCCCTGCGCGGCTTCCGGGCTGAGCTTGGCTTCCTCGCTGCTGAGGGCCGCCGCGGTGTTGAGCAGCGGGCGGTAGAAGATACGTTCGTGCAGCTCGCGGACGGAGCGTTTGGTCTTCCGCCAGGCCCCGACCAGGGCATCAGGTTTGGGCCGTTCGCTGGAGAAGGGTCCGAGCACGGCTTTGCCAAGGGCCCGCAGCGAGGCTTCCGAGACCGGCATGAGGTGGGTGCGGCGCATCTGGAAGAGCTGGATCCGGTGTTCCAGCAGCCGCAGGTAGCGGTAGCAGCGGTCGAACTCGGCGGCGTCGGAGCGGCCGATATAGCCGCCGGCGGACAACGCCGCGATGGCCGAGGTGGTGTCCCGGCAGCGCAGGGTCTCGTCGGATTTGCCGTGCACCAGCTGCAGCAGCTGGACGGTGAATTCGACGTCGCGCAGTCCCCCGCGGCCCAGTTTGATCTGCCGCTGTTCCTCTTCCGCGGGGATGTGTTCGGTGACCCGGCGGCGCATCGAGCGGACCGACTCGACGAAGCCTTCCCGGCCGGCGGAGGACCAGATCAGCGGCGCGACGGCGGCTTCGTAGCGGGCGCCGAGATCGGTGTCCCCGGCGATGGTCCGGGCTTTCAGCAGCGCCTGGAACTCCCAGCTCTCGGCCCAGCGGGCGTAGTAGCTCTCGTGCGAGGCCAGGGTCCTGACCAGCGGTCCGGACTTGCCCTCGGGGCGCAGGTTGGCGTCGACCTCCCAGAGCCCGGGTTCGCGGCCGATGGACATGATGGCCCGGGAGATGCCGGAGGCGAGGGCGGTGCCGATCGTGTTGGCGCGCGAATCGTCGAGCCCGCCGGATTCGATGACGTAAATGACGTCGACGTCGGAGATGTAGTTGAGTTCGCGGGCACCGCATTTGCCCATGCCGATGACGGCGAGTCCGACGTCGGCCACCTCCGTGGCGCTGAAGTGTTCGGCGGCCTCGGCCCGGGAGACGGCCAGGGCCGCCTCGATGGCGGCGCCGGCGAGGTCCGCCAGTTCGGCGCCCGCCGCGGGCATAAAGTCCAGCGGGTCGGCGGCGCAGAGGTCTTTGACGGCGAGCTCGACGAGGCCGCGCCGGTACTCCGTGCGCAGCGCGACGTAGCCTTCCTGCCCGGTCAGCGAAGCCACCGGGCGGGGGGATTTCGGATCGGCCCGCACGGAATTCAGCAGCCGGGCGCGTAAAACGGCGGCGTCCGCGGCCCGCGGTTCCGGGCTGGCCGTCACCTCGAAGGCGTCCAGATGTTCAGGGTGGCGGATCAGGAACTCACCCAGCGCCTCCGAGGCGCCCAGTACCCGGTACATCGGTTCGCTGCGTTCCAGCTCCGCGACCGCCAGCTTCCGCAGATCCTGGTGCTTTTCGATCAGCCGGACCAGCGACTGCAGCGCCGTGTCAGGGTTCGCGGCGAGCTGCAGCCCGGCGAAGAGGATGTCCTGGTCCAGGCCCTCGAGCTCGGGGGCGGCCAGGAAACGTTCACCCTTTTCCAGATCGCTGAAACCGGCCGCAATAAGGCGTCGTGCCAGGCTCACCGGGGCCGCCTAAAGGATGCCGAGGTTGCGCTGCAGCTCGTAGGGCGTGACCTGGAGGCGGTAGTCCTGCCACTCGGCCCGCTTGTTGCGCAGGAAGTGTTCGAAGACCTGCTCACCGAGGATCTGCGGCATGAGCTCGGAGTCCTCCATCGAGCGGATGGCGTCGTGCAGGCTGGCCGGAAGCGGGTCGTGGCCCATCGCGCGGCGCTCGGCCGAGCTCAGTGACCAGATGTCGTCCTCGGCTGCGGCGGGGAGCTGGTAGCCCTCCTCGATGCCCTTGAGCCCGGCACCGAGCAGCACGGCGTAGGCCAGGTAGGGGTTGGCCGCCGAGTCGATGCCGCGGTATTCGATCCGCGCCGACTGGCCCTTGCCGGGCTTGTACAGCGGGACGCGGACCAGGGCGGAGCGGTTGTTGTGGCCCCAGCTGAGGTAGCTCGGGGCTTCTCCCCCGCCCCAGAGCCGCTTGTAGGAATTCACGAACTGGTTGGTGACGGCAGTGAACTCCGGGGCGTGCTTGAGGATGCCGGCGATGAACTGACGGGCCGTCTCGGAGAGCTGGAATTCGGCGCCGGCCTCGTAGAAGGCGTTCGTGTCGCCCTCGAAGAGCGAGAAGTGGGTGTGCATGCCCGAACCCGGGTGGGCCGTGAACGGTTTTGGCATAAAGGTGGCGTAGGTGCCCTGCTGCAGCGCGACCTCTTTGATCACGGTGCGGAACGTCATAATGTTGTCCGCGGTCTGCAGGGCATCCGCGTAGCGCAGGTCGATCTCGTTCTGGCCGGGACCGGCCTCGTGGTGGCTGAACTCGACCGAGATGCCGACTGACTCCAGCATGGTCACGGCCGTGCGGCGGAAGTCCTGGGCCACACCGCCCGGAACGTGGTCGAAGTAGCCGCCCTCATCGACGGGGACGGGGGAACCGTCCGGACCCGGTTGCTGGGACTTGAGCAGGTAAAACTCGATCTCGGGGTGGGTGTAGCAGGTGAAGCCCATGTCCGCGGCCTTGGCCAGGTTGCGCTTGAGGACGTTGCGGGGATCAGCAGCGGAGGGTTCGCCGTCGGGCGTCAGAATGTCGCAGAACATCCGCGACGTCGCCTCGGTCTCGCCGCGCCACGGCAGGATCTGGAAGGTGGCGGGGTCCGGCTGGGCCAGCATGTCGGATTCGAACACGCGGGCGAGGCCCTCGATGGAGGAGCCGTCAAAACCCAAGCCCTCCTCGAACGCGCCTTCAACCTCGGCCGGGGCCAGCGCCACCGACTTCAGCGAGCCGACGACGTCGGTGAACCACAGCCGCACGAACCGCACGTCGCGCTCTTCGATCGTCCGCAGGACAAACTCTTGCTGGCGGTCCATACTGGCCTCTTTCCGGTTCTTTCGTCAGTGCCCCGGGCCCGTCGTACCTGGGTCCCGCAGCTGCTCACGATTCACTTTACTAATCATTGCCAGCGATTGCTGAAGTAGCGGCCCCGCGTAACACAGCGTTTACCGCCGGACCCCGAATTTCGCCGTCCGGCACCGGCGCCCGGGCGGCGGGCCGGTGCCCGTGTGATGTGATTCACCCGCCCACGGGCTGGAGCGAAGTAGCTAGGACACTCGGTATCGCACTACGCTCGTGCCATGGCCACAAGCACCAGCCCCGATTCCAGCATGCCCGCAGAACTACCTGCACCCTACGGCAACGGCCCGGCGGCCCCGGCCACAAGCCAGCCCGCGGCCCCGGCCGCAGGTCCGGCCGCAGGTCCGGCCGCAGGTCCGGCCGCAGGTCCCGAGGCCGGCGCCCGGAAGCCGGTGGCGAAGGTCCGCACCCACCACCTGCGCCAGGCCAAGCTCAACGGTGAGCGCTTCGCGATGCTGACCGCCTACGACCAGTACACGGCGGAAATCTTCGACCAGGCCGGCATCGAGGTCCTCCTCGTGGGCGACTCGGCCTCCAACAATGTCTTCGGCAACGAAACCAGCCTGCCCGTCACCGTGGACGAACTGCTCCCGCTGTGCCGCGCCGTCACCCGCTCGGCCAAGCGGGCCCTCGTCGTGGCGGACCTGCCCTTCGGCAGCTATGAGGTCTCCGCCCAGCAGGCGGTGGCCACCGGGGTCCGGTTCCTCAAGGAAGGACTCGCCCACGCGGTCAAGATCGAGGGCGGCAAGTTCTACGCCGAGACCGTCCGCGCCATGGTCCAGGCCGGCATTCCGGTGATGGCGCACATCGGATTCACCCCGCAGAGCGAGCACGCCCTCGGCGGCTACCGCGTCCAGGGCCGCGGCGATGACGCCCAGCGGCTGGTCGATGACGCCGTCGCCCTGGCCGAGGCCGGTGCCTTCTGCGTGCTGATGGAAATGGTTCCGGCGGCGACGGCGGCCGCCGTGGACGCCGCCGTCGACGTCCCCACGATCGGCATCGGCGCCGGCAACGCGACCACCGGCCAGGTTCTGGTGTGGCAGGACATGGCGGGCCTGCGCGGCGGCAGGATGGCCAAGTTCGTCAAGCAGTACGCCGACCTGCGCACCTCACTCAGCGACGCCGCGAAAGCCTACGGCGAGGACGTTCGCTCCGGCCAGTTCCCCGGCCCGGAGCACTCCTTCTAAGTTCCAGCCCGGCCTGCAGGGCCGCCGGGCAGTGGAGCCGGCAGCCTTGTCAGTCGTCCTCGTCGCCTTTTTCCCAGGATTCGTTGCGGGCCTTGACCTTCTCAAGGGCGTGCTCGGCTTCCTCACGCGTCTTGTAGGGGCCGATCAGCTGGCTCCAGTCGGACATGGCGTCCTCTTCAACCTCGTGCGTATTGACGTTGTACCAGTACTCCGGCATCGATGCTCCTCAACTCATGGTGGCGCCCCGCGCCCCGGCGGGGCCGGACGGCGCCAAACGTGATTTCCCGCGGTATCTTTCCGCTTCTGTTTCCTGGCGTTCGGCCGGGCCTTATATGATCAATGTATGCCTTCTCTAGCCTCGACTGCACCCATCGGCACCCTGGTCCCGGGAGCAGTCAGCCCGCAGCTTCCCGTTCCGGCATCGATCCCGCGCCCCGAATATGTGGGCCAGCCCGCGCCGGCGAAGTTCACCGGCTCCGAGGTCAAGTCGGCGGAGACCATCGAGAAGATCCGGATCGCCTCACGGATTGCCGCGCAGGCCATCGTGGAGGTCGGCAAGCATATCCGGCCCGGCGTCACCACGGACCAGCTGGACCGGGTCGGGCACGAATTCCTGCTCGACCACAACGCGTATCCGTCGACGCTCGGCTACCGCGGCTTCCCCAAGTCCCTGTGCTCCTCCCTGAACGAGGTCATCTGCCACGGCATACCGGACACCACCGTGGTCCAGGACGGGGACATCCTCAACATCGACATCACGGCCTTCATCGGCGGCGTGCACGGCGACACCAACTACACCTTCCTGGCCGGTGACGTCGACGAGGAATCCCGGCTGCTGGTCGAGCGCACCCGGGAGTCCCTGAACCGCGCCATCCGCGCCGTGGCCCCGGGCCGCGAAATCAACGTGATCGGCCGCACCATCGAGTCCTACGCCAGGCGCTTCGGCTACGGGGTCGTCCGCGACTTCACCGGCCACGGCGTGGGCGAGGCGTTCCACACCGGCCTGATCATCCCGCACTACGACGCCGCCCCGGCCTACAACACGGTGATGGAAACCGGTATGGTCTTCACGATCGAACCCATGCTGACGCTCGGCACCGTCGACTGGGACATGTGGGCTGATGACTGGACCGTCGTGACCCGTGACCGCAAACGCACCGCGCAGTTCGAGCACACCCTGCTCGTGACCGAGTCCGGCGCTGAGGTCCTGACCCTCCCCTGATTTCCCGCTCCACCAGAAGACCCCGGTCTTCGCCCGTCGGCCCTGGGCCGCACCCTCCTAGCCCCGCCCCCTGCCACGAACGGAACCACATTGGCCAAGAAGGACGAGAAGTCGAAAAAGAACGCCCAGCTGATCGGCATCGACATCGGCGGCACCGGGATCAAGGGCGGGATCGTCGACCTGAAGCGCGGCAAGCTGCTCGGTGACCGCCTGCGCATCCCCACCCCGCAGCCCTCCACGCCCGAATCGGTGGCCGAGGCCGTGGCCCGGGTTGTCGCCGAGCTGTCCGCCCGGCCCGAGGCCCCCGCGCCCGACTCGCCGGTCGGTGTCACCTTCCCCGGCATCATCCAGCACGGTGTGGTCCACTCCGCGGCCAACGTGGACAAGTCCTGGCTGGAAATGGACATCGACGCGATGCTCACCGCCCGCCTCGGCCGTCCCGTGGAGGTCATCAACGATGCCGACGCCGCCGGCCTCGCGGAGGCGCGCTACGGCGCCGGCGAATCCGTGAAGGGGACCGTGCTGGTCATCACGCTCGGCACCGGGATCGGTTCCGCCTTCATCTTCGACGGCCAGCTCGTCCCCAACGCCGAGCTCGGACACCTTGAAATTGACGGATTCGACGCCGAAAGCAAGGCCTCGGCCGTGGCACGCGAGCGGGACGGCCTGAGCTGGGAGGAGTACAGCGTGCTGCTGCAGCGCTACTTCTCCCATGTGGAGTTCCTCTTCTCCCCCGAACTGTTCATCGTCGGCGGCGGCATCTCGAAGCGCGCCGACGAATATCTGCCCCGGCTGCAGCTGCGCACACCGATTGTCCCGGCGAAACTGAAGAACGACGCCGGCATCGTCGGCGCCGCCCTCGAGATCGCGCTGAAACACAAACTGGCCAAGTAGCCCGATGAGCTATCACCCCGGGTCGTTCTGGACGCTGGAACGACCCGGAGTGACAGCTCATCGTTTGTTTGGTGCAGGTGGAGCGTGACTAGAGCGCACTCTTCTGCTCGCTCTTGCCTTCGCGTCCCTTGGTCTCGGCCTCATGGCGGAGCAGGGAAATGGCCGCTTCGAAGTCCTCGAGGGATTCGAAGGCCTGGTAGACGCTCGCGAAGCGCAGGTAGGCAACCTCGTCGAGCCGCTGGAGCGGGTTCAGGATCGCCAGGCCGACCTCATGCGCCTCGATCTCCGCAGCGCCGGAGGCCCGGATGGTCTCTTCGACTTCCTGGGCGAGCATGGCCAGGTCATCTTCGGTGACGGGACGGCCCTGGCAGGCCTTGCGGACACCGTTGATGACCTTGCTGCGGCTGAACGGCTCGCCGACGCCTGACCGCTTGATCACGGTGAGGCTGGTGGTCTCGACAGTGGTGAAGCGGCGGCCGCATTCGGGGCACTGCCGGCGGCGCCGGATGGCTGATCCGTCGTCCGCGATCCTGCTGTCCACCACCCGGGAATCAGGGTTGCGACAAAACGGGCAATACATGTCGTTTCCTCCCCTGCCGCAAGCTGCTGGCCGGCCCCGGGCGAACGCCCGTGATCCGAACGCCCGTGCTCCGACCGCCACCGATCCGTCGGAGCGCTTGGCTCCGGAACCAGTTTACGACTAGATGTAGCCTAATAACAATCCTGTAATTACTACATGTTGTGGTCCGGAGCCCCGGCGAACCGGGCCGTGACTGCCTCGCCGTGCGCCGGCAGATCCTCCGCCCCGGCCAGGCTCACGATGTGCCCGCTGACCTCCGCCAGGGCGGCGCGCGTGTAGTTGACCACCTGGATGGCCCGCAGGAACGTGGTCACGTTCAGCCCCGAGGAGAACGCGGCGGTGCCGCTGGTCGGCAGCACGTGGTTGGAGCCGGCGCAGTAGTCGCCCAGGCTGACGGGGCTGTAGTCGCCCACGAAGATCGCCCCGGCGCTGCGGATCCGGCGCGCGACGCCGGCCGCGTCCGCCGTCATGATTTCCAGGTGTTCGGCTGCGTAGGCGTTGCACGCCGCGATGCCCTGTTCCAGGCTGTCCACCAGGACGACGCCGGACTGCGGCCCGGAGAGCGCCTCGCGGACGCGTGCACTGTGCTTCGTCGCTGCCGCCTGGCGGTCCAGTTCCACCCGGACGGCTGCGGCGAGGTCCTCGGAGTCCGTGATCAGCACCGACGCCGCCTTGGGGTCGTGCTCGGCCTGGCTGATCAGGTCAGCCGCGACCAGGTCCGGCTGCGCGGTGGCGTCGGCCAGGATGGCAATCTCGGTGGTGCCGGCTTCGGAATCAATGCCCACAACACCCTTGACGAGGCGCTTAGCCGTGGCGACGAACACGTTGCCGGGTCCGGTGACGACGTCCACCGGGTCCAGGCCGGCGTTGTCCCCCGAGCCGGGGATGCCGTAGGCGAAAGCGGCAATGGCCTGGGCGCCGCCGATCGCGTAGACCTCCTCGATCCCGAGCAGGCATGCCGCGGCCAGGATCGTGGGGTGCGGGAGCCCGCCGAAGTCCTTCTGCGGGGGCGACGCCAGGGCGATGGATTCGACGCCGGCGGCGAGGGCCGGGACGACGTTCATGATCACGGAGGACGGGTAGACCGCCAGGCCGCCGGGGACGTAGAGGCCGACGCGCGCCACGGGGACCCAGTTCTGGCTGACCACGGCGCCGTCGCCGAACTCGACGTCGGTGTCCGCCGGGCGCTGGGCGTCGGCGAAACGCCGGGCACGCCTGATGGACTCCTCCAGTGCCGCCCGGACGGCGGGATCGAGGCCGGCCAGGGCGCCGGTCAGTGCGTCGGCGGGGACCCGCGGGTGGGTCTGTTCCACGCCGTCGAAGGTCCGCGCCAGCCCGCTGAGGGCCTCGAAGCCCCGGGTGCGGACGGCATCGATGATCTCCAGGACCTTCTGCTCGGCGTCAGCCATGGTGCCGGCCTGCGCCCGGGGCACCGCGGCGCGGAGACCGGCGAGGGTCAGCCGCTGGCCGCGCAGGTCGACGGTGCGGAAGGCGAGGCCGGCGGGAGCCGGGGTCGCGGTAACGGCGGGCACGGAGCTGTCAGCTGAAGGGGTCACCCGTTCATTTTACGTGCCGCCCCGGCAGGTTCCGCGCCTGTTACTTCGGGCCGCTACTTCGGGCCCGTTACTTCGGGGGCTGCCCGCCGGCCCCGGGCCCGGCTTCCGGCGTCGGGGAGGAGAAGACGGTGTTCAGGAAGATGGCCAGTGCCGCGGCGGCCGGCCAGATCGCCAGGACGGCGAAGGACCGCAGGGAAAAGGCAATACTGGCGCTGGCCGAGGTGTCCTCCGGCGTTCCCCACCACAGGCCGCACACGACGCCGGTCCCCCAGGCCAGGAGGGCGCCCAGGGCTCCGGCGCCCACCGCGAGGAGAACGTCCCGGCCGGAGGGCCCGTGGTGCCTGCTGCCGGAGGCCACGGCACCCGAGATGCAGCCGGCGAGCAGGAACAGGCCCGCCAGCACCAGGTCCCGCGGCAGCCATCCTTCGGTGTTGCCGCCGCTGTGCAGCTCCGGATTGCCCGAGAGCAGATTCAGCCCGGAAGGCGCGAGCAGCCACCACAGCAACCCCACGGGGACGCCGGCGGCGGCGATGACGGCATGCTTCCGCCAGGGCCAGGCGCGGGTCCCTGCACCCGGTACCGCCGGGCCGGAGGCCCCTTGGGGCCCGGAACCCCGGCCCGCGTGTCCGGTGGAGTCCTGCGGGGCGTCCCGCGGGCCGTCCTGCGGGGCGTCACGGGGAAACCGGGCGTGCACTGCGGGCTGTGTCATGGAACAAACCTTAACAAGCTTTCCGCCGGCGGGTCACATAACGCCCCGGGTCCCCGGATGACGCTGCACATGACGCGCCCGGGTAAACAAGTACCGCGGCCGATCGCCGGCGCCATACGCTGGCAGGATAGGAACATCACACACGTGCAGCAGGGAGTTGGATCGCAGTGGCCACAGAGGACCAAGCCTTCGAGGGAACCTTCAGGGAGATGTTCCGCCGGCACGCGGCCGGCGTTGCCATCATCACCGCCAACTTGAACGGTGTCCCCTTCGGCTTCACGGCGACGTCCGTGGCGTCGCTCTCGGCGAAACCGCCCCGGTTCACCTTCAACATGGCCCGCACCTCCAGCTCCTGGCCGGCCGTGGCCAACACCACCTACATCGGCGTCCACATGCTGGGCCTGGACAACCAGGAGCTTGCCGACCGCTTTGCCCGGACCAGCAACCGCTTTGAGGGCGACCACTGGGAACTCGGGCCCCACGAGGTGCCGATCCTGAACGACGTGGCCGGCTGGCTGATCGGCAAGGTCCAGATGCGGCTCTCCTTCGAGAACAACGCCGTGGTGGTGGTCGAGGTCGTCGAGGGTGAAGTGGGCGCGGACGGCGCCCCGCTGCTCTACCGCGCGGGCAGCTACGGCCAGCCCGTGCCGCTGGACTACGAGATCTGACACCTCACCGGGGCAGCGCCGGCGCGGCCCTGCCTAGTTGTCCAGGCAGGTCGGGCCGAGAAGCACCTTGAGGTCCCCGAACAGGGAGGGGCTGGGGTTCACCCGCAGATGGACGGGCAGGCCCATGATCTCCACCCGGGAGTCGCCCTGCAGGTGCACCCGGACCTCGGACTTGCCGCGGTGGGTCCGGAGCACGTCGCCGAGCTCGGTCACGACGGCTTCGGTCGCCTTGTGGGTCTGCATGGTGATCACCAGCGGGCCGTTCAGGCCCTCACTGAGGTCAGGGACGGAGAGTTCCATGCAGTTCAGCGCGACGGCGCCGTCGTCCCGGCGCTGCAGCCGTCCCTTGACCACCACGATGAGGTCTTCCGCCAGCACCGAGGCGATGGGGCCGTAGACCTGGCCGAAGAACATGACCTCGACGGACCCGCCGAGGTCCTCGATCTCCGCGCGGGCGTACGCGTTGCCACTGGCTTTCGCGATCCGCCGGCTCAGTGAGGTGATCATGCCCGCGATGGTAACGATGGCGCCGTCGTGCGGGCCGTCCTCGGCGATGAGCGTGGTGATGGACTGGTCGGCGTGCTGGCTCAGGACCCCTTCGAGGCCCTGCAGCGGGTGGTCCGAGACGTACAGGCCCAGCATGTCCCGTTCGAAGGAGAGTTTGTCCTTTTTTTCCCACTCGGGCAGGTCCGGGATTTCGATGCTGAGGGATGCCTCGGATTCGGCTTCGTCGAAACCGGCGAAAAGGTCGAACTGGCCGATCGCCTCGTTGCGCTTGAGGGTGATGACCGAGTCGATGGCTTCTTCGTGGATCATCGCCAGGGCGCGCCGGTGGTGATTGAGCGAGTCGAAGGCGCCGGCCTTGATCAGCGACTCGATGGTGCGCTTGTTGCACACCACTGCCGGGACTTTCACCAGGTAGTCCTTGAACGACGTGTAGGCGCCTTCCTTTTCCCGCGCCGCGACCATGGCCTCGACGGCGTTGACGCCGACGTTGCGGATGGCGCCCATGCCGAAGCGGATATCGGTTCCGACCGGGGTGAAGTTCAGCGCTGACTCGTTGACGTCCGGAGGGAGCACGGTGATGCCCATCCGCCGGCATTCGTTGAGGTAGATCGCCGATTTGTCCTTGTCGTCGCCGACGCTGGTGAGCAGGGCCGCCATGTACTCCGGCGCGTAGTGCGCCTTGAGGTAGGCGGTCCAGTAGGAGATCACGCCGTACGCGGCCGAGTGCGCCTTGTTGAAGGCGTAGTCGGAGAACGGGAGCAGGATGTCCCAGAGGGTCTTGACCGCGGCCATCGAGTAGCCGTTGTCCTGCATGCCCTGGGAGAAACCGGCGAACTGCTTGTCCAGTTCCGATTTCTTCTTTTTGCCCATCGCGCGGCGCAGGATGTCGGCCTGGCCCAAGGTGTAGCCGGCGAGCTTCTGCGCCACGGCCATGACCTGCTCCTGGTACACGATCAGGCCGTAGGTGCCGCCGAGGATCTCGGAGAGCGGTTCCTCGAGCTCCGGGTGGATCGGGATGACGTCCTGGATTTTGTTTTTGCGCAGGGCGTAGTCGGTGTGCGCGTTGGCACCCATGGGTCCGGGCCGGTAGAGGGCCAGGACGGCGGAAATGTCTTCGAAGTTGTCAGGTTTCATCAGCTTCAGCAGTGACCGCATCGGGCCGCCGTCGAGCTGGAACACGCCGAGGGTGTCGCCGCGGGCAAGCAGCTCGTAGGACGCCACGTCGTCCAGGGCAAGGGCCTCCAGGTCAAGGTCCTCGCCGCGGTTCATTTTGATGTTTTCCAGGGCATCGGAAATGATCGTCAGGTTCCGCAGGCCCAGGAAGTCCATCTTGATCAGGCCGAGGCCTTCGGAAGTCGGGTAGTCGAACTGCGTGATGACCTGGCCGTCCTGGAAGCGGCGCATGACGGGGATGACGTCAATGATGGGGTCGGAGGACATGATGACGCCGGCCGCGTGGACACCCCACTGGCGTTTCAGTCCCTCGATGCCGAGCGCCGTCTCGAACACCTTGGCGGCTTCCGGGTCCGTGGCGATCAGCTGGCGGAAGTCAGCGGCCTCGCTGTAGCGCTTGGAGTCCTTGTTCTGGATGTCGGCCAGCGGGATGTCCTTGGCCATCACGGCGGGCGGCAGCGCCTTGGTCAGCTGTTCGCCCATGCTGAACGGGTAGCCCAGCACGCGTGATGAGTCCTTGAGGGCCTGCTTGGTCTTGATGGTGCCGTAGGTGACGATCATCGCGACGCGTTCGTCACCGTATTTGCGCGTGACGTAGTCAATGACCTCGGAGCGGCGCCGGTCATCGAAGTCGACGTCGAAGTCAGGCATGGAGACCCGGTCCGGGTTGAGGAATCGCTCGAAGATCAGCCCGTGGTGCAGCGGATCGAGGTCGGTGATGCGCATGGCATACGCCACCATGGAGCCGGCGCCCGAGCCGCGTCCGGGACCGACCCGGATGCCGTTGTTCTTGGCCCAGTTGATGAAGTCGGCCACCACCAGGAAGTAGCCGGGGAAACCCATGGACGTGATGACGCCGAGCTCGTAGTCAGCCTGGGTGCGGACCTTGTCCGGGATGCCCTGGGGGTAGCGGTAGCGGAGTCCCTTGTCGACTTCCTTGACCAGCCAGGACGTTTCGTCCTCCCCCTCCGGGCAGGGGAACCGGGGCATGTAGTTGGCGCCGGTGTTGAACGAAACCTCGCAGCGCTCGGCGATCAGGAGCGTGTTGTCGCATGCCTCGGGGTGGTCGCGGAACAGCTCCCGCATTTCCTGCGGGGATTTCAGGTAGTACCCGCTGCCGGAGAAGGCGAAGCGCGAGCCGCCGTTGTCGTACGTCGGCTCCAGCAGGGTGGAACCCGACTGGATGGCCAGCAGGGCCTCGTGCGCCTTCGCGTCGTGCTCGTGCGTGTAGTGGAGGTCATTGGTGGCCACCAGGGGCAGGTTCAGTTCCTTGGCCAGCCGCAGCAGGTCCCCGGTGACGCGCCGCTCGATATCCAGGCCGTGGTCCATGAGTTCGCAGAAGTAGTTTTCGGCGCCGAAGATGTCGCGGAACTCGGCGGCCGCCTCGACCGCCTCGCGGTACTGGCCGAGCCGGAGCCGGGTCTGGACCTCCCCGGACGGGCAGCCGGTCGTGGCGATCAGCCCTTCGGAGTAGGTGTTCAGCAGCTCGCGGTCCAGCCGGGGCCATTTGCCGAAGACCGAGTCCAGGGAGGCGATCGAGGAGGCACGGAACAGGTTCCGCATGCCCACATTGTTGTAGCTGAGCAGGGTCATGTGGGTGTAGGCGCCGCCGCCGGAGATGTCGTCCTTGCGCTGGTTCTCCTCGCCCCAGCGGACACGGGTCTTGTCCGTGCGGGCGGTCCCGGGAGTGACATAGGCCTCGACGCCGATGATCGGCTTGATGCCCTGGTCAGTGGCCCGTTTCCAGAAATCAAAGGCGCCGAACAGGTAGCCGTGGTCGGTCGTGGCGAGGGCCGGCATGCCGAGCCGCTCGGTTTCGTCGAACAGTTCACTAAGCCGGGCGGCGCCGTCCAGCATCGAGTACTCGGTGTGGTTGTGGAGATGGACAAACGAGTCGTTGCTGGAAGTCACCGAATCATTCTAGTGCCGCGCACCGACCTTTCCGTGCGGCACTCCGGCCGGGGACCCGGTTGGACAGGTCCGGTCGGGTCCCGCCTCAGCCGGCTCAGGCCTGTCCGGACTCCAAAACCTCGAGCGCGTAGCGCAGGTCCTGCGGGTACTCGCTGGTGACGGTGACCCGCTCACCCGTCCGGGGGTGGTCGAAGGACAGCTGCCGGGCGTGCAGCCACTGCCGGGTGAGCCCCAGGGTGGCGGCGAGCCGGGGATCCGCACCGTAGGTCAGGTCGCCGGCGCAGGGGTGTCGCAGGGCCGCGAAGTGGACCCGGATCTGGTGGGTGCGGCCGGTCTCCAGGTGCACTTCCACCAGCGAGGCTTTCCCGAACGCCTCGAGGACCTCGTAGTGGGTGATGGAGTCCCGGCCGTCCTCGATCACGGCGAAGCGCCAGTCGTGGCCCGGGTGGCGGCCGATGGGCGCGTCAATCGTGCCGGCCAGCGGGTCCGGCAGGCCCTGGACGACTGCGTGGTAAACCTTGTCCACGGTGCGTTCCTTGAAGGCGCGCTTGAGCGCCGTGTACGCCCGCTCCGTCTTGGCGACCACCATCACCCCGGAGGTCCCGACGTCGAGCCGGTGGACGATGCCCGCACGCTCCGGCCCGCCGGAGGTGGTGATCCGGTAGCCGAGGCCGGCGAGGGCGCCAACGACGGTGGGCCCCACCCAGCCGGGCGAGGGGTGCGCGGCCACACCGACCGGTTTGTCGATGACGACAAACTCGCCATCGTCCAGCAGGATGTTCAGGCCTTCCACAACTTCCTCCACGATTTCCAGGGGGTCCCGGCGTGCCGGGACGACGACGTCGAGCACGGCGCCGGGGGCAAGCTTGAGCGACTTTCCGACCGCTTTGTCCTTGCTGGTGACATTGCCTTCGGCGATCAGCGTGGCGGCCTGGGAGCGGGAAATGTCCATGAGTTTCGCCAGCCCGGCATCCACGCGGGTTCCCGCGAGGTCATCCGGGACCACAAAGCGGAACGATGACGCAGGGCCCGTGGGCGTCAGGTCTTTGGGCGTCAGGTCTTCAGGCATCCTGCGCTCAGGCACGGCGTCCTTAGGAGTCATGTTTTGCGGTGTCCTTCGTTTGGTGCGAGCCGTCCAGGGAGATCCCGCGCAGGGTGAGCAGGCAGATGATCACCACGGAGGACACGACGGCCGAGTCTGCGATGTTGAAGATCGCGAAATTGGGGAGCTGGATGAAGTCCACGACATGGCCCATGGCGAAAGAGGGCTCGCGGAACAGCCGGTCCGTGAGGTTGCCCAGCGCACCGCCGAGCAGCAGTCCGAGCGCCATTGCCCACCAGAGCGAGCCCAGTTTCCGCAGCTGCAGCAGGATGGCGATCGAGACGGCAGTCATGATGATCGTGAACACCCAGGTGACGTTTTCCCCGATCGAGAACGCGGCACCGGAGTTTCGAATGTAGTACCAGTGCAGCAGCGGGGGGAACACGGGGATCCTCTCCCCCTCGATCATGTTGCCCGTGACCCACAGTTTGGTCAGCTGGTCGAAGACGTAGGCGAACACCGCCAGGCCGAAGAACACGGAGAGCAGCAGGACCCGCGGCGGCCGCGGCTTCAGGGGCGCCGTCTGGGCGGACTCAGCGGGCTGCGTGGCGTCAGGGGAGGGTGCGTCAGTCATAAGGCTTTCGTTCACGGGCCAGTGCGGGGACTGGGGGCTGGGTGCTTGGTCACGGCCGCCGGCAGAAGCTGCGGTTAATGGCAAAGGCCGGCGGCCGAGGAATCCTCAGCCACCGGCCTTTAGAATACGTGCTTAATGCTAGCTGGTGGCTTCGACCTCAGGGGCCGCCACGGAGCCCCGGGCATCCAGATCACGCAGCTGGCCTTCGATGTAGGCCTTCAGGCGTGAACGGTAGTCGCGCTCGAAGCCGCGGAGCTGCTCGACCTTGCGTTCCAGCACGGAGCGCTGCTGCTCGAGGGCGCCGAGGATCTTGCGGGACTTTTCCTGGGCGTCGTTGACGAGGCTGCTGGCCTCGATCTGCGCTTCGGCGATGATTTTGTCGCGCTGCTGCTCGCCGTCGGCGACGTGCTTGTCGTGCATCTGCTGCGCCATGGCGAGCAGACCTGCAGCGGACTCGGCCGCCGGGGTGGAGGCGACGCGTGCCGGGGCAGCTGCCTGCTCGGCTTCCTTCTTCTTGGCAACTTCAGCAGCCTTGGCGGCTTCGGCGGTCTTGGCCTCGGCATCGGCCTTGGCGCGGTCTTCCTTCTCGGCCTTGACGGGTGCCGGAACCTTTTCCACCACGGGAGCCGCGGCGGCGGAGCTGGCAGGCGTGCCGGCGCCCAGTTCGGCGAGCTTCTTGCGCAGCTCGTCGTTCTCCTGGTTCAGGCGTCGCAGTTCCACGACGATCTCGTCCAGGAAGTCATCAACTTCATCCTGGTCGTAGCCTTCGCGGAACTTGGTCGGCTGAAAGCGCTTGTTGACAACGTCTTCTGGCGTCAAAGCCATCTGGTCACCTCGTTGGTCTAGTTAGTCAGTAGGCCTTCCGGCCGTCAAAACTACGGTACCTATATATGGTCTGGTTCCTCTAATTCAACACCGCAGTGTCAAACCGGAGTTTCTAAATGTTTCGGGCTGCGGACCGGGTCCGCCGCCCGGCTACGCCGCGATCGACTGGGAAACCACCAGGAACCTGGCTACTGACATGGCGATGGTGACTGCCACGAACAGGAGCAGGAAGCCGAGGTCCAGTGAAATTCCGCCAAGCCGCAGCGGCGGAATGAGCCGCCGGAGCAGTTTGATGGGCTTGTCTGTGACCGAATACACAGCGTGGGCCGTGACGAGCGCCGCGCCGCGCGGCCGCCAGTCCCGCGCGAACATCTGCACCCAGTCGAAGATCAGCCGGATGATGAGGGCAACCAGGAACAACAGCAAAGCGATATAGACAAGTCCGAAAACAATTCCCATGAGCTAACTCATATCTCCATGTTCATTCCGGATACCGCAGTGTCCTCTTTGATGGTTACGCCTCTATTTCAACACGGATAATTCAGCACGGATGCCAGACAGGGTGTCCCTGCCTGGCATCCCTGACGAAATCGTGGACTAGCTCTGGTTGAAGAAGGCCGCCTGTGTCTCGCTGACCTTCTTGTCATCGCCGATGACTTCAACGTACGACGGCGAGAGCAGGAAGACCTTGTTGGTCACTCGCTCGATGCTGCCGCGAAGTCCGAAGACCAGTCCGGCTGAGAAGTCGACGAGTCGCTTCGCATCCGCCTCACCCATGTCCGTCACGTTCATGATGACAGGGATGCCGTCCCGGAAGCTTTCGCCAATGATCTTGGCGTCGTTGTAGGACCGCGGGTGGATCGTGGTGATCTGGCGGAGTCCGGTGTGCTCTTCACGGCTCGATGCCGCTCGCTTGATGGGTGTCACAGGTGCGCGATATTCCTCTTCGGCGGCGTAGGGCTCTTCCCGGGGGGCCTCGCGGACGGGCGCCGGTGCGCGGCGTTCCTCGCGGTCATGCTCCATGGAATCGTCCTCATCCTTGTGCGATGTGTGGTGCTCAGACTCGTGGTGTTCGTCGCCATCGGCGAGCCCAAGATAGATCATTGTCTTGCGCAGAGCGCCGGCCATGGTCGACTCCTAATCGTGTCTGTCAGCGGGCCGTTCAATGACTTAGCAGCCTTGGAATCCCCGCCATTACCTTCCAATACGTTGAACCTACCCCAACGCCGGACGCGGACCGAGAATATCGGAGCCAATGCGTAGGTGTGTCGCCCCGAAGCGGATGGCTTGTTCCAGGTCCTGGCTCATCCCCGCGGAAATGCCCGTGGCGCCGGGATGGTCGGCGGTCAGGCGCGCGGACAGTGCCGCGAGCTTCTCGAACGCCGGGGCCGGATCGCTGCCGAAGGGGGCGACCGCCATCACCCCGGCCAGCCGGAGTCCCGCCGAGCCGGCCAGCTGCTCGGCCAGCGCCGGGACGTCGGAGGGCAGGGCACCGCCGCGGCGACCGCCGGCGTCGTCGTCGAGGCTGACCTGGATGAAGCACTCCAGCGGCGCTCTTCCGGTGCGTTCCTGCTCGGCCGCCATGGCCTTGGCCAGGGCGCCGGCCAGCTGCAGGCGGTCCACGGAGTGTACGGCATGGGCGTACTTCACCACGGACTTTGCCTTGTTGCTCTGGAGCTGGCCGATGAAGTGCCAGTGGAGCCCCAGCGCGCCCAGCGCGGCGGCTTTTTCCGCGGCTTCCTGGTCACGGTTTTCCCCGACGTCCGTGATGCCCAGGAGGGCGAGCCTCCGCACGTCCTCTGCGGGGTGGAATTTGGTGACGACGATCAGCCGGGGCGGCCGCTCCTGCCGGCCGGCGGCCGCCACGGCGCCGTCGATGCGCCGCCGGACGGCGGCGAGCCGACCGCGGAGCTGTTCCAGCCGGGGATCGGCCTGCCCGGTTGCGGGCTCCGGCTCCGTCACATGGTCATTCACCTGGTCATTCACTTGGCCATTCACCTGGTCATTCATCCGGCAGTCCGCCGCCGGCCGGCGCGGAGCCGGTCCACACCAGCCCGGCGAATCGTCCCGTGTGCCGGTCGCGGCGGTAGGAGAAGAGGCGTTCGTCTTCCAGGGTGCAGCTGCCGGAGTATTCGACCCGGACACTCGCGTCCCGCAGCTGGCTGCGGACGGCGGCCGGCAGGTCCAGGCCCGGGGTGCCCCGGGTCGTGGTGCACCGGGCCGCGGGCACGAGGGCGGCCACGTCCTCGCGCATGTCCCCGGGGACCTCGTAGCACCCTCCGCAGACGGACGGGCCAATCCAGGCGCTGAGCCCGGCGGCGCCCAGTTCGAGCATGCGGGCCACGGCCGCCGGGACGACGCCGGAGGCGACACCCGGGCGCCCGGCATGGACCACGGCGAGGACCGGGGTTTCCCCGTCGGGCCGCTCCCCCAGCAGGACGACCGGCACACAGTCCGCCACCATCACCGCCAACGGTTCGCCCAGGGAGACCATGGCGTCCGCAGTGGGGGCGTCCGCAGTGGGAGCGCCCGCAGTGGGAGCATCGGCGGCCGGGGCGCCGGTTCCGGAGCCGTGGGCGGCCGCGGCACCGATGCTGGCGACTTCGCTGCCATGGACCTGGTTCATGTACTGGAAGCTGCGGCCGCCGAGCCCCAGGGCCGCCTCGAGGCGGGCGCGCCGGCGCCGGACCGCGGCCGGGTCGTCGCCGACATGGAGCGCCAGGTTGCCGGCAGCGGCGTCGGTGAAAGCCACCCAGACGCCGGGCCGGACTTCCGTCCGCCACGAAAACACTCAAAACCCCACATCGTTGCCAAACTTGGTTGCAGAACTTCGATCCTACGAGAAAGCACCATGGCACTGCCATCGGGCAGTGCCATGGTGCTTCAGGATCTACTTGAGGAAGTCAGGGACATCCAGGTCGTCGGAGTGGCGGCCGGACAGGTCCGGCTCCACCACCGAGGGCAGGTCAGCGTCGAAGCCGGAGTCCGCCGGGACTGCGGACGGGCGCTGCTGGCCCCAGCCGCCGTAACCGGAAGCGCCGACGGTGGCGTGCAGCGGCTGGACCTGGGCCGAGGACGGAGCCTGGGCCGGGGCGGGGGCTGCTGCCGGGGCCGCCGGACGCTGCGGTGCCGACTGCGGAAGGGACTGGTCCATCGACGGGGAGGTGGCCTTGACGTCGTCGAAGCCTGCTGCGATGACCGTCACGCGGGCCTCGTCGCCGAGGGCATCGTCGATGACCGCGCCGAAGATGATGTTGGCCTCGGGGTGGGCGACTTCCTGGACCAGGCGGGCAGCCTCGTTGATCTCGAAGAGTCCGAGGTCCGAGCCGCCCTGGATGGACAGCAGGACGCCGTGGGCGCCGTCGATCGAAGCTTCAAGCAGCGGGGAGGCAATGGCGAGCTCGGCCGCCTTGACGGCGCGGTCTTCACCGCGTGCCGAGCCGATGCCCATCAGGGCGGAGCCTGCGCCCTGCATGACGGACTTGACGTCTGCAAAGTCAAGGTTGATCAGGCCGGGGGTGGTGATCAGGTCGGTGATGCCCTGGACACCGGACAGCAGGACCTGGTCGGCGGAGCGGAACGCGTCCAGGACGGAGACGTTGCGGTCGCTGATGGACAGCAGCCGGTCATTCGGGATGACGATCAGCGTGTCGACCTCGTCGCGGAGGGCGTCAATGCCGGCCTCGGCGGAGCCGGCGCGGCGGCGGCCCTCGAAGGTGAAGGGGCGGGTGACGACGCCGATGGTCAGCGCGCCGAGCGAGCGGGCGATCCTGGCGACGACGGGCGCGCCGCCGGTACCGGTGCCGCCGCCTTCGCCGGCGGTGACGAAGACCATGTCTGCGCCGCGGATGACCTCTTCGATTTCCTCGGCGTGGTCCTCTGCGGCCTGCCGGCCGACCTCCGGGTTCGCACCGGCACCCAGGCCGCGCGTCAGCTCACGCCCGATATCGAGCTTGACGTCGGCATCGCTCATCAACAGCGCCTGTGCGTCGGTGTTGACGGCGATGAATTCGACGCCGCGAAGACCGACCTCGATCATGCGGTTGACTGCGTTCACGCCACCGCCGCCGATGCCGACGACCTTGATGACGGCCAAGTAATTCTGCGGAGCTGCCACGTTACGTGTCCCTTGTTCGTGTTCTATTGCGAAAACTGATGGAGTCGGACTTGAACCTTGGAACCCTAACCTTCGACTTGAAGGTTATAGTTATGTCAAGTAACTCATGCAGTGACGCTATTTCCTATGCGGAGGACATTCAATTACCGGGCCCGCGTGTCGCGGTATTGGCGGCAAACTGGCTCCCGGCCAAGTGATTTACGGCTATCGGGTGACCGGGTGCCGGGGCACGCTGACATCGTAGACCCGGACCGGATTCTTCGGGTCCGCGGGGGCCTTCAGCAGGGCCTCGAGCACCTTTGCCTTGAGCTCCTTCTCCCCCGCGTTGCCCCAGACGATCGTCTGGCCGTCCACCAGTTTGAGCTCCACGGCATCCACCGATTTGGCCGATGCGTTGGAGAGCCGGGCGAGCACATCCGCGGGCAGTGCCCCCAGGACCCCGGTGATGGCATGGAACAGGTCCTTGGGCAGGGTGCCGCCTCCGCCGTCGATGACCGGAAGCGGAATCGAGGCCGGATCGGCGGTGTCGCTGAGTTTCACGCCGTCGGCGTCGAC
Source organism: Arthrobacter sp. U41 (assembly GCF_001750145.1). NCBI lineage: Bacteria > Bacillati > Actinomycetota > Actinomycetes > Micrococcales > Micrococcaceae > Arthrobacter > Arthrobacter sp. U41. The sequence continues at coordinate 2,897,349 of NZ_CP015732.1, read as the reverse complement.
CAGCTGGTGCGCGTCGCCCTGCCTGACCAGGGCCACCGGCACGCGTTCGGTCACCTTGACCAGCAGCGTCGAGGGCGGGCGGGCCTGGGTGCTGACTTCCTTGACCTGGACCAGAGGCTGCAGCAGCGCCGTGACGTCCCCGTCGCTGATCTGCGGCAGGGGCTTGCCCTGCAGCGGTTCCAGGGCCGACTGGACCTGCTCAGCAGTGAGCAGTCTGGTGCCTTCCACGGTGACCGTCTGCACCGCCAGGACCGGTGAGTAGACCGCCGCGGCGATGAGCCCCGCGACCAGCACGGCCAGGGACCCGATGATGCCCTGGCGGATGCGCCGGCGCCGCTTGGCCTTGGGTTCGGGGAAGGACAGCACGTTGTCCCGGGCCGCCGGGGTTACCGTCGCGGCTGCGCCGCCGGTGGGGCCGCCGTCCTTGGACGCGGAGATGACGTCGGAGGACGGGGAGACCCCGCCCGCCGCCGGCCGGCGTGTGCCCGTCCGGTAGCTGGGGCGCCGGGTGCTAGGCACCGGCGGCTCCGCCGTTCAGGGCCGCCACGATCAGCGGGCCGTAGGCCGTGACGTCGCCGGCGCCGACCGTGAGCACGATGTCCCCGGGCGCGGCGGCGGACACGATGGACTGCACAGCCTCCTCACCCGGCCCGACGAGCCGGCCGCCGGCGCCCAGGTGCGCCGCGATCAACTGGCTGGTGACGCCGGGAATCAGGTCTTCGCGGGCGGGGTAGATGTCCAGGACCAGTGCGGTATCGGCGGCGTTGAGCGCCGCGGCGAACTCTGCGGCGAATTCCCGGGTCCGGGAGAACAGGTGCGGCTGGAAGAGGACGTGCAGCTTGTGGCCGCCGGCCACCGACCGCGCCGCGGACAGGGCTGCCCGCACTTCCGTGGGGTGGTGGGCGTAGTCGTCGTAGACCCGGACGCCGCCGCCCTCGCCCTTGAATTCGAAGCGCCGGGAGGCCCCGGTGAAGTTGGCCAGGGCGCCGGCGGCAACGGCGGGGTCCACGCCAAGTTCCAGCGCGACGGCGAAGGCAGCCGCCGCGTTGAGGGCATTGTGCCGCCCGGGAACGTGCAGATCGAGGGGGAAGCGTCCGGCGGGGGTGGTGATCGCGACGTCCCCCGGGCCGCCGTCGTGCAGCACGAACTGGGCGTCGGCGCTGGTGCCGTAGAGCACAACGCGGGTGTTGCCGCGCTCGAGGGTCCGTGTGGCCAGGGCCCTGGCTCCGGCGTCGTCCGCGCAGGCCACCAGCACACCGTCGGCCGGGAGCAGGGCGGCGAACCGGTCGAAGGAGGCGTAGACGGCCTCGGCGGTGCCGTAGTAGTCGAGGTGGTCCGGTTCGACGTTGGTCACGACCGCGATCTGCGGGCGGTAGTTCAGGAACGAGCCGTCGGATTCGTCGGCTTCCGCGACGAAAACCGGCGAGCTGCCGCTGGCGGCGTTGACGCCCAGCGCCGGGACGTTCGCGCCGATGGCGAAGGACGGGTCAAGCCCCGCGCCCTGCAGCAGGACGGTGATCATCGACGTCGTGGTGGACTTGCCGTGCGTGCCGGCGACGGTCACGGCGGTGTCCTGCGCCATGGCGGCCGCCAGGGCCTCCGAGCGGTGGAGTACGGGCAGCCCGGCAGCCCGGGCCGCGGCCAGCTCGGGGTTGTCCGGGCGGATGGCGGAGCCGGCGACCACGCTCTGCGCGTCGCCCAGGTTGGCGGCGTCGTAGCCGACGCAGATCCGCGCCCCGGCCGCCGCCAGGTCGGCCATGACCGGCAGGTCCTTGGCGTCGGAGCCGCTGACCGGCAGGCCTCTGGCCACCATGATGCGGGCGACGGCGGACATTCCCACGCCGCCGATGCCGATGAAGTGCATCCGGCCGAGGGACTGCCCGGTGCGGGCGTCCGTGGAGCTGTGCTGGTGTTCGGGCTGGGTCATTCCGCTACCACTTCCTGCTGGGCTTTACGGGCTTTGCCTTCGCAGACGCCACCGTTTCAAGGACGAGACTGGCCATGCGCTGGTCGGCGTCCCGGATGCCGAGCTGTTCGGCGCTGGCCGCCATCCGGGCGAGCCGGTCCGGGTCCTGCAGCAGCGGGATGATCTGCCCGCGGACCCACTCGGGCGAAAACGCTCCGTCCTCCACGGTCAGGGCGCCTCCGGCCGCGACGAGTCCGCCGGCGTTCAGCGCCTGTTCGCCATTTCCGACGGGCAGCGGAACGAAGACGGCCGGAAGCCCGACGGCGGCGACCTCGCAGACCGTGGCGGCGCCGGAGCGGGCGAGCAGCAGATCGGCCGCGGCGTAGACCGTTTCCATTCTGTCCACGTACTCGCGCTGCTGGTAGCCGGGGGCCGCGAGGGGCCTGCCGTCGGCGTCCTGGACCGCCTTGCCGCGTCCGGTGATGTGCAGGGTCTGGATGCCGGCGTCCGCGAGCAGGCCGAGCGAAGCCGCGATGGTGCGGTTGATGCTCTGGGCGCCCGAGGAACCTCCGGTGACAACCAGGGCCGGACGCTGCGGGTCCAGTCCGAGGCCCGCCCTGGCTTCGGCCCGGGCTGCGCTCCGGTCCAGGCTGGAGATTTCCCGGCGCATCGGCATGCCGACGTGCCGGGAGGCGCCGAGCCTGGTGGCGGCGAAAGCCACGGCGACGTGTCCGCCGAGCAGTGCGCCCACCCGGTTGGCCAGTCCCGGGCGGGTGTTCGCCTCGTGGATGACAATGGGGATCTTCCGGCGCCAGGCGGCGAGGTACATCGGCGTGCAGACATAGCCTCCGACGCCGACCAGGACGTCGGCTTTGGCTTCGTCGAGGATCACTCCGGCCTGTTTCACGGCGCCGGCCAGCCGGCCGGGCAGCCGCAGCATCTCCAGCGAGGGCCTGCGCGGGAACGGGACCCTGCTGATCGTGGCGAGGTCCAGCCCGGCGGCCGGGACCAGCCGGGTTTCCATCCCGGCCGGTGTTCCCACGGCGAGCAGCCGCATCCCGGGGCGGGCCTCCCGGAGGGCGTTCGCGATGGCCAGGAGCGGGCTGATGTGCCCGGCTGTTCCGCCGCCGGCGAGGACGACGGAGATTGACGACTCGGTGTTCATGGAGGCCTATTTACGCTTTCGTGCAGGATTGCTGGGGGCGGGGGTTCTGGAGCCGGGTGTCCGGGTGCCCGGTGCCCGGGGGGCCCCGGTGTCCACGGGGGCCTTCCGGCCGGTGGCGGGCGCGGGCGCGGAAGCCGTGGCGGCTTTGGCTGCGTTCCGGGCCGGGTTTTTGCCGGTGCTGCCGGCCGGGCGCCTGGCTGCGTTCCTGGCGTCCTTCGTGTCTTCTTTCGTGGCTGTGCCATGGGCAGCGGACCGCTTCCGCAGGGTGGCCGCCAGTCCGGCCGGTCCGAACCTGAACAGACGCTTCGGCCGGAGGCCGGGCGCCATCTGTGCCCGGGCCAGGGACAAGACTACGCCGATCGCGCACAGCGACATGAGCAGCGCCGAGCCGCCGTAGGAAATGAACGGCAGCGGGATGCCGACCACGGGGGCCAGGCCGGTGACCACGGCCATGTTGACCGTTGCCTGGCCGAGCAGCCACACCATGATGGTGCCGGCCAGGACGCGGTGGAACATGTCCTTCTGCGCGACGACAACGCGGTAGATGGCGGTGCCGAGGATGGCGAAGAGGACCAGCACCACGAAGGTTCCGACCAGCCCGAGTTCCTCGCCGATGATGGCGAAGATGAAGTCGTTGTGGGCTTCCGGGATCCAGCTGTACTTCTGCCGGCTCTGGCCGAGCCCCACCCCGAACCATCCGCCGGAGGCGAGCCCGTACAGCCCGTTGGTGGACTGGTAGTTCAGGTCGGAGCCGTCCGCGCAGGTCTGGCCGGTCCAGGACAGGATGCGGCAGACCCGGTTGGGACTGGTGATGGCCAGGACGGCCGTGCCCGCGGCGAGGAAGACCCCGGCGATGCCGAACAGGTACAGCCGCACCCCGGCGAAGAACAGTGCGGCCGCCGTGATCATCATGACGATCATGGCGGTGCCGAGGTCGTTGCCCATCAGGATGAGTCCGATCACGCCGGCGGCTCCCGGGAGCACTACGGGGATCAGGGCGTGCTTGGCCTGGGACAGCAGCTTGGCCTTGCGGTCCAGCACCGTGGCCATCCACAGCGCAAGCGCCAGTTTGGCGGCCTCGGAGGGCTGGAAGGTGAAGGGTCCGACGTCAATCCAGTTCTGGTTGCCGAGGGCGCTGCGGCCGACGAGCAGCACCAGCACCAGCAGCGCGAACGCCACGATGATGGCGATCCAGGCGCCGCGCTTGAGCCAGACCACGTTGACCCGGGAGAGCAGGAACATGCTGAACAGGCCGAGCCCGGCGAACGTCCCCTGCTTCAGGGCGGCGGTGTAGGGCGACTCCCCCGCGGCGATGGCCTCAACGCTGGACGCGGAGAGCACCATCAGGATGCCGATCGCCGTCAGCGCAAGCGTGGAGCCCAGGATGAGGTAGTACGTGGAGCCGTTGCGGGACTTGCCCGAGCCTTCCAGGGCAGACCAGAATCCCCGGTACCAGCCCCGAATCTTACGGCCGGCCCGTTGCGGGCCTTTGGGTGTCCCGGGCGCCGAAGGTGCCGCTGCCGGCGCCTTCGCGGCGGGCGGCTTTCCGGCGGCCGGTGTGGCCGCGGGGTTACGTGTGGGCGTGCTGACCATTGTTACTCCTCGCTGGTCTGAGCCTGCCCTTCCACGAGCTCGCGGACAGCTTCGATGAAGGCGTCGCCACGGTGAGCGTAGGAAGAGAACTGATCCATGGACGCAGCCGCCGGGGCCAGGAGCACAGTGTCCCCGGAGGCGGCCAGCTGCGCCGCCGACGCAACGGCCCGGGCCATCACAGTCTCACTGAAAATCGGCGAGGGGCCTGCTTCGGCGCCGGCCGTTCCGGCAGTCTGCACCCCTTCAGTTTCGCCCTTCCCCGCACCGATCACGGGGACATCGGGCGCGTGTCGCTGCAGCGCGGAGAGCAGATCGCTGGAGTCTGCCCCGATCAGGACCACGGCCTTGAGTCGGCGGGCGTGCTCCTGGACGAGCGCGTCATAGTGCACGCCCTTGGAGAGCCCTCCCGCGATCCAGACAACGTTTTCGAACGCGGACAGGGACGCCGCGGCAGCATGCGGGTTGGTTGCTTTGGAGTCATTGACCCAGAGGATGCCGTTGTGGCGGGCCACGAGCTGGATGCGGTGGTCCCCGGGGAGGTAGTTCAGCAGGCCCTTCCGGACGGCGGACGGCTCGACGCCGTACGACCGGACCAGGGCTGCCGCAGCGAGGGCGTTGGCCACCATGTGGCGTGGAGCCACGGGACCAAGGTCCGAAACGGCAGCCAGTTCGGCTGCGCTGTCCTTGCGCTCGGCGATGAAGGCCCGGTCCACCAGGAGTCCTTCGACGACGCCGAGCATGCTGACCGCGGGCGTGATGGTGGTGAAGGCCACCGCACGGCAGCCTTCGACGACGTCGGCCTCCTCGACCATGCGTTCGGTTTCGATCTGCTCGGCGTTGTAAATGCAGGCCTTTTGGGTGTGCTCGTAGACCTTGGCCTTGTCCGCCAGGTAGGAGGCGTAGGAGCCGTGCCAGTCGACGTGGTCCTCGGCGACGTTGAGGCAGACACTCGCCACCGGGGAAACGGAGTCGCTCCAGTGCAGCTGGAAGCTGGAGAGCTCGACGGCGAGGACGTCGTACTCCACCGGATCACGCAGGGCGTCCAGGATCGGCGTGCCGACGTTGCCGACGGCGATGGCCTTCAGGCCTGCAGCCTGCAGCATCGCTTCGGTCAGCCCGACGGTGGTGGTCTTTCCGTTGGTGCCGGTGATGGTGAGCCAGTCCGCGGTCTTGCGCCCTTTGCGTTCGCGGACCCGCCATGCGAGTTCGACATCGCCCCAGACCGGGATGTGGGCCCGCGCCGCGGCGGCGAGCAGGGCCTGGTCCGGCCTCCATCCCGGTGAGGTGACGACCAGGTCCGGCTTGGCACCGTCGATTTTGGGAACCGCCGTCACGGCGTCCTCGCCCAGCAGGACTTCGGCAGCCCCGACGATCCGGAGCGTGTCGGCCTGGGCCTGCGCCTTGGGGCCGGTGGCGGCGTCCACCACAACCACGCGGGCGCCGAGTTCGATCAGCGTGTCCGCGGCGGCGAAGCCGGAGACGCCGATGCCGGCGACGACGACGCGCAGTCCGGCCCAGTCGGAGTCCCAGCTGACCAGGCCCTGCAGCTGGGCTGAGGTGGTGAGAGGTGCGGGAATTGGACCGGTCACAGCAGTACCACCCATTCGGCGTAGAAGATGCCCAGTCCGGCGGCGACGAAGAGTCCGCACAGGATCCAGAACCGGACGACGACGGTGACCTCGGCCCAGCCTTTGAGTTCAAAGTGGTGCTGGAGCGGGGCCATTTTGAAGAACCGTTTGCCCTTGGTGATCTTGAAGTAGCCGACCTGGATGATCACCGAGAGGGTGATCAGGACAAAGAGGCCGCCGATGAACGCGAGCAGCAGCTCGGTCCGGGACAGGATGGCGAACCCGGCGACGGCGCCGCCGATCGCCAGCGAGCCGGTGTCGCCCATGAAGATCTTTGCCGGGGAGGTGTTCCACCACAGGAAGCCGACGAGCGCCGCACTGAGGATGGCGGCGAGCAGGGCCAGGTCCAGGGGATCGCGGACCGTGTAGCAGCCGGCGCCGGCCTGCCGCGGCGAACCGCAGGACTGGTTGCTCTGCCAGATGCCCATCAGGGTGTAGGCGCCGAAGACCATAATGGAGGCGCCGGCGGCCAGGCCGTCCAGGCCGTCCGTGAGGTTCACGCCGTTGGTGGCGGCGGTGATGATCAGGTTCGACCAGAGCACGAAGAGGATGGCACCGATGACGGTGCCGGCGAAGGCGAGGTTCAGCCAGGGGATGTCGCGGACCAGGGAAATCTGGTACGACGCCGGCGTCACGCCGTTCTCGTCCGGGAAATTCAGGGCCAGGACCGCGAAGATGATACCCACGGCCGCCTGCAGGGTCAGTTTGGCCTTGGCGTTCAGGCCCAGGCTTCGCTGCTTGGAAATCTTGATGAAGTCATCCAGGAACCCGACGAGCCCCATCCCGACCATAAGGAACAGCAGCAGCAGGGCCGAAGCGGACGGGCCCGGAGAGTCCGGGTTCATCATCCACATGATGAGGTGCGTGAGTCCGTAGCTCACCAGCACCGCCATGACCACAACGGTGCCGCCCATCGTGGGGGTACCGCGCTTGGTGTGGTGCGTCGTGGGTCCGTCATCCCGGATGAATTGCCCGTAGCTCTTCCGGACCAGGAAACGGATAAAGAGCGGGGTGCCCAGGAAGGAAAACAGCAGGGCCATTCCGGACCCCATCAGCAGTGCAATCACAGCAGCGCACTCCCTTCAGTGGCGGTTCCTGCAGCGTCTTGGGCAGCGCTTTCGGCGGCCTTTCCCTCAGCGGGACCGGCAGCGGTCCCGGCGGCCTGTGGGGGTAATGCTATCCGATCGCCCAGATGGCGCAGCCCGATGCTGTTGGAAGACTTGAACAGCACGAGGTCGCCGGGCTCCAGCTCGGCCTGCAGCAGCTCGTAGGCCTCCTCCGGGGTCTCCGCGAAGACGCATTCGTCGCCCCAGGACCCCTCGTTGACGGCCGAGACATAGAGCGACCGGGCCTCCCGGCCCACGACGACAAGCCGGGAGATGTTGAGCCTGACCACCTGGGTGCCGACAGCCATGTGTTCGCGGATGGAGTCCGGGCCCAGCTCGAGCATTGCTCCGAGCACGGCCCAGGTCCGGCGGCCCCGTCCGAGGTCGGCGAGGGTCCGCAGGGCGGCGCGCATGGATTCCGGGTTGGCGTTGTACGCGTCGTTGATGACGGTGACGCCGTCGGCCCGTTCGGTGCGTTCCATCCGCCAGCGGCTGGCGGCCGTCTGGGTGCTGAGCGAAGCGGCGATCCGCGCGGCGGGGACGCCGGCGGCGTGGGCCGCTGCCGCCGCTGCGAGTAGGTTGGCGATGTGGTGGGCGCCGATCAGCCTGGCTTCGACGTGGTGCCCGGCGGGCTCGCCCGGCAGGTAGAGCTCGAATTCGGGGTGTCCGCCGGCGTTGAGTTCGACGCCCTCGGCACGGACCCGCTCTGCACCGGCGTCGCCGGACACGCCGCGGGCCGGCTGGGCGGAGTAGCCGAGCACGCGGGCCCGGGTTCGCGTGGCCATTGCGGCGACGCGGGCGTCGTCCAGGTTGAGCACGGCGGTGCCGGTGGCGGGCAGGGCTTCGACGAGCTCGCCCTTGGCCCGGGCGATGTTCTCCACGCCGCCGAATTCGCCGGCGTGGGCCGTGCCGACCCCCAGAACAACACCGATGTCGGGGCGGACCATCTCCGCGAGGTAGCTGATGTGGCCCACTCCGGTGGCACCCATCTCGATGACGAGGTAGCGGGTGTCGGCGCCGGCCTTGAAGACGGTGAGCGGGACCCCGACCTCGCCGTTGTAGGAACCCTGCGGGGCAACGGTCGTGTCTTCGGCGGCCAGGATCCCGGCCAGCAGGTCCTTGGTGGTGGTCTTGCCGGCTGAGCCGGTAATGCCGATCACGGTCAGCGGCTTGCCGTCGGCCGCGCGGGCGGCGCGGATCCGTCGGACGGCTTCCGCTGCGAGGGCGCCCATGGCGAGGACCGCGTCCCGGACCACGACGGCGGGGTAGCTGTGCCCGGCGCCGTCCGCGACGTCATGCTCGACCAGCGCCAGCACGGCGCCGCGTTCGAAGGCCGCGCCGACGAAGTCGTGGCCGTCGGCCGTCTCCCCCGGCTTGGCCACATAGAGGGAGCCTGGTGTGGCTTCGCGGGAGTCGGTCACCACCGAGCCGGGGGTGATCCCCGGTTCGGCGGCCAGCCGGCCATGGGTTATGTCGGCGATTTCCGCCGCGTTAAATGCAATCATCTCGGTTTAGGACTCTATCCGCTGGTCTTCGAGAACGGTGAATCCCCGGGCTGTCAAGGCGGAGCGGAGCTCCACCCTGTCGTCAAGGGCGAGGTTGATGCCCTTGACCTCCTGCCAAATTTCGTGGCCCCGCCCTGCGACGAGGATGGTGTCGGCCGGGCCGGCGAGCTCGACGGCGTGCCGGATGGCGGCATCGCGGGGGAAGACTTCGAGGATGCTGCAGGCCAGGCCCCCGCGTTCCTTCGCCTCGGCTGCGCCCGCCATGACGTCGGCACGGATCCCCGCGGCGTCCTCGTCGTGCGGATCATCGTCGGTGACAATGACGGTGTCGGCGAGGCGCGCCGCGATGGCACCCATGGCCGGCCGCTTGCCCTGGTCGCGCTGTCCGGTGGCGCCGAAGACGATGATCACCCGGGACCCCGGCTCCGGGGAGCGGACTGCTTCGAGCGCGCGGGCCAGGGCGTCCGGGTTGTGGGCAAAGTCGACCACCGCTGCGGGGGCGGTGCAGACGAGCTGCATGCGGCCGGGGACGGCGACGGTGAAGGGGTCTCCGGCGTCGAGCGCGGCCTGGACAGCGGCGGCCTCGTGGCCGCCCGCGAGCACCATGGCGGTGGCAAGCGCCGCGTTGGCCACGTTGAAGCTTCCGGGCAGACCGGTGTGGACCCGAAGTTCCGTGCCGCCGCGGTGGCGGAGGATGAAGTCCGTGCCGAGGCCGCGCGGGGCCGGGTTGAGGACCGTCCAGTCCGCGTCCCCGGTCACCGCGCCGGCGGTGTGGGTGGCCAGCGTGGTGACCGGGATTCCGGCGGTGGCGGCAAGCTTCACGCCCCAGTCGTCGTCCACCGTCACAACGGCGCTGCGGGCCCGCCCGGGGCTGAAGAGCCGCGCCTTGGTCTGGAAGTACTCCTCCATGCTGCCGTGCAGGTCCAGGTGGTCCTGGGTCAGGTTGGTGAAGCCGGCGACGTCGAACACGACCCCGTCGACCCGGTGGAACGCGACGGCGTGCGAGGAGACTTCCATGGAGGCCGCGTCGAGGCCGCGTTCACGCATCAGGGCCAGCAGTGCGTGGACGTCGGTGGATTCGGGCGTCGTGAGGAGGCTCGGAATCGGTTCGCCGCCGGCCAGGATCTCGATGGTGCCGATCAGTCCGGTTTTTTTCCCGAGGGCCTGCAGCAGGGCGTTGATGAAGTAGGTCGTGGTGGTCTTGCCGTTGGTGCCCGTCACGCCGTAGAGGGCCGGGGCGGGCGCATCGTGCGGCCGGCTGCGGTAGATCAGGGCGGAGAGTCCGCCCACGAGGGTGCGCGGTTCCGCTGCCAGCAGCACCGGGACGGCAATGTCGTGGGAGAACGCCAGCAGGCGGGCCCCGGCGTCGTCCGTCAGCACCGCGGCCGCTCCGGCCTTCACTGCCTGGGAGACAAAGTCGGCGCCGTGCCGGCTTGCCCCGGGCAGTGCGACGTAGAGGTCCCCGGGCTGGACGGTGCGGGAATTCAGCGAGATCCCGGTGACCGGGACGGAGGCCGATGCCCCGGGGACAGCGACGCCGATCGACTCACCGATGGTTGCCAGCGGCACGGCAGCAACCGCAGTGGGCCGGAAGCCGGAGGTGGATCCCGGACCGGACGGCGCGGCGGAAGCGCCGGGGGCAAACTGATCTGACAAGAGGATCTCCGTTGGTGGTGCTGGTTGATCTGGTGCTGCGCACGGAGGATTCCTCCGGCCCGCAGGCTCAGTTTCCGGTAAAGGTTCGTGAGGGACGTGCTGGTTCTCGGGCGGGTGCTACTTGGCGAACTGCGGCAGCCGGACGGGCTCGCCGGTGGACGGCGCGACGTTGAACGTCCGCAGCGCCTGGCTCATCACGGACCGGAAAACCGGTCCGTTCGAGATTCCGTAGATATCGCCCTTGGGCCGTTGCAGCACCACTTCAACAATAAACCGCGGATCGTCCATCGGCGCCATCCCCACCATCGACGCCGTGTAGCCGCAGAAGCCGGCGGTGCCGTCGTCGCACGGGGATTGCGAGGTGCCGGTCTTCGCCCCGACCCGGTAGCCGTCCAGCGCCGCTTCCTTGATCTGGCCCTCGGTGACGGCGCTCTCGAGGATGTCCCGGACCTGGCGGGCCGTGTCCGGGGAGACGATCTGCCGGGGATCCTGCGCCGGCACCTTCTCCTCGGTGCCGTCCGGGTTGATGTAGCTGTCAATCAGCCGCGGCTGAAGCATCACCCCGTTGTTGGCGACGCTTTGGAAGGCCCGCACGGTCTGGAGCGTGGACTGCGAGACGCCCTGGCCGAACAGGACGGTGTACTGCTGTCGGCCGTCCCACTGATCGGCGGGGGTCAGGATCCCCTGGGCCTGGGCGGGGAGTCCAATGTCCGGCGCCTCCCCGATGCCGAACTTCTTCAGCCAGTCATAGCGCTGCTCCTTGCTGAGCCGCTCGCCGGCCATGACCGTGCCGGTATTCATCGACCAGCCGAGGATGCCGGCCAGGGTCCGGTCCTCGGTGCCGTGGGGGAAGGCGTCGTTGAACGTCTGCCCGTCCACGGTGTACGAGGACGGGATGGTGAACTTGTCCAGCGGACTGGACTTGCCCTCCTCGATCAGGGCGGCGGCCGTGATCATCTTTTGCACCGAACCGGGCTCGTAGGCCGCCGTCACGGCCCGGACGCCGCGGTCCTTGGCCTCGGACTTGCCCGGGTCGTTGGGGTCCGGGGAGTTGGTGTCCGCCATGGCGATGATGTCGCCGGTTTTGATGTCCTGGACGATGACAACGCCCCACTCGGCGCTGAGTTTGTCGCGCTGGCTCTGGATCGCCTGCTGGGCGAAGTACTGCAGGTCCGAGTTCAGGGTGAGTTTGAGGTCCTTGCCGTTCACGGCCGGGGTCAGCTGGTCCACCCCGACCGGGATGCGCAGCCCGTCGGCGCCGATTTCGAAGAGCCGTTTGCCGGGAGTGCCTTTGAGGATCTCGTCCTGGGTCTGTTCGAGGCCTGCCTGTCCGGTGGTGCCGTCCTTCAGGAACCCGACGATCCCGCCGGCCACCGAGCCGTTGGGATACACCCGCTTGCTGGTTCCCACCGTGACGATGCCCGGGATCTGGAGTTTGGAGATGCGGTCCTCGACGTCAGGCTTCAGGTCCTTGGCCACGATGTAGTAGGGCTGGCCGCCGGTGAGGGCCTCCCTGACCGTGGCCGTGTCCATGCCCAGCAGCGGGGCAAGCTCGGAGATGCCCTGGTCCCGGGAAACCTCGACCAGCTTCTCGGTGCCCTCGTCGAACCGGCGGAACGTCTCGGTCTTGGTGTTGACTCTTTGATCGACGACGAGGTTGTAGCGGATCACGCTGCTGGCCAGGACGGTGCCGTTGGCATCGAGGATGCTGCCGCGCTCGGCGGGTAGTTCGACCGGGGTGAGCCTGTTCTGCAGGGCGGCTTCAGCCATCCCCCCGACGTCCAGGCCCTGGACCAGGAACAGCTTTCCGCCGACGACGAGCAGGAGGGTCAGCATGACACCAAGGCCCAACCGCAGCCGCCGGGTCGCGCTTGGCGCTTTGGCCTTGCGTGCCTTGCCGGTCTTCTCTGCCACGATGTTTCCTTGCTTGTTGCCTGGCTGGTGGTCCGTCCTGCGTTACTGTCCCGGGACCTTCTGCGCGGGGGCCGGAACCGAGCCCCCGTGGAGTTCGACAGCCGGCGGAGCAGGAACAACGGCGGCGGCCGGGGCCGCCGGGGCGGCTGGTGCGCCCTCGGCGGCGGGACTTGCGGCTGCTGCCGGCGCCGCGGCCTCGGCCGGTTTGCGGTTTGCGAGCGGCTCCTTGACGGTGGCGGGCGGAACAACCCGGAGCTGCCCGGCAACGGCCGGCGCGGCGATGACGGCGCCGGGGGCGTCGCCCTTGACCGCGGGTTTCGCCTTGCCGGTAACGCTCAGGGTGGAGAGGTCGATCTGGCCCTTGACGGTGGAGGCCACCATGCCCAGTTCGGTGGCCTTGGCTGCCAGGTTCTGCGGGGCGTCGAAGTTTTGCACCTGCTGGGTCAGGTCCTGGTTCTGCTTCGTCAGCGTGGACTGTTCGCTCCGCAGCTGCACCAGCTGGTACTGCGCGGTGGAGACGGAGATGTTGAGGACCAGCACTGCCATGAGGGCGACGGCGAGGAGACCGAAGCAGAGCACAACGAACGGGGCGCGGCGTTTCCGGGGCGCTGACCGGACCAGCGAGAGCGGGGTGCGCGCTTTCCGGGAGGGCCCGGTGCCGGGGGTGATCCCGGGCAGTGCGCGGGCCGCCGCGTCTGTGGCGACGGGGAATCTGCTGACAGCGGCGGCGCTCATGCGGCCCTCCTGGCTTTGATGCGTTCCACGGCGCGGAGCCGGGCGGAAGCGGCTCGTGGGTTCTCGGCGATTTCGGCGGCGGTGGGCACTTCCGTGCCCTTCGTCAGGGTTTTCAGCTCTGCCTTGTGCTCTTCCAGCTCCACCGGGAAACCGAGTGGCGCGGAGGATTTGGATCCAGCCTGGAAGAAGCCCTTGACGATCTTGTCTTCCAGCGAGTGGTAGGACATCACGACAACGCGCCCGCCGACGGCGATTGCGCTGATGGCTGCGGGGATGGCGCGTTCCAGGACATCGAGTTCCTCGTTGACCTCAATCCGGAGCGCCTGGAAGGTTCGCTTCGCGGGATGCCCGCCGGACTTGGCGGCGCCGGCGGGTACGACGGAACGGATCTGTTCGACCAGCTCCCCCGTGGTGGTGAAGGGCTTCGCGGTGCGTGCGGTGACAATCCTGTTCGCGATGCGGCCGGCGAACTTCTCTTCGCCCCATTTCCGGATGATCCGGACCAGGTCCTCTTCGCTGTAGTTGTTGACGACGTCGGCGGCGGTCTGGCCGCGGCTCGTGTCCATGCGCATGTCCAGCGGGGCATCGAAGGAGTAGGCGAAGCCGCGCTCCCGTTCGTCCAACTGGAGCGAGGATACCCCGAGGTCCATCAGGACTCCGTGGACCTCGTTGAAACCGAGGTCCGCCAGGACCTCAGGGATTTCGTCGTACACGGCGTGCACCAGGTCGATCCGGTTGGCGAAGGGCGTCAGCCGGTCCCCCGCGAGGGCCAGGGCTTCCTCGTCACGGTCGATGCCGACCAGGTGCAGGTCCGGGAAGCGCTGCAGCATTGCCTCGGCGTGACCGCCCATGCCCAGGGTGGCATCAATGACCACGGGGGTCTCACCGCGGCTGCGCGCCGCCTCGAACCCCGGTGCCAACAAATTAATGCACCGGTCCTTCAGGACCGGTACATGGCGTTCGGACGTAGGCTTCGACTGGTCAGGGTCCGTCATGCCTGCGTCCTTTCGTTGTGCGGGGCGATGTCTGGAGTGCGGCTGCTGGCTGCGCGTGCCGCTTCTTGATCCAGATCCCCATCCGCGCCTATCCTTCGTCCGCCTGGCTCCGGGGAAGTGAGCCAGGAAAACAGCCGGATGGGCGGCTGGAGATCTCGATCAAGAATCGTGCAGTGCTGCTTGGTTCGTGCGGGGTTTCAGAGAATCCCCGGTATGGCGTCATCGGTCTCCGAGAAGGCCGTTTCCTTTTCTGCGAGGTACTCGTTCCAGGCCTGGGCGTCCCAGATCTCGGCGCGGGTTCCTGCGCCGATGACGGCGAGTTCCCTGCCGAGTCCTGCATACTCCCGGAGCGCCGGCGGAATCGTCACGCGCCCCTGCTTGTCAGGTACCTCGTCGGAGGCTCCAGAGAGGAAAACCCGGATGTAGTCGCGAGCCTGCTTGCTGGAGATTGGCGCCTCCCGCATTTGCTCGTGTACCCGGCCGAACTCCGCCTCACTGAAGACGTAGATGCAGCGTTCCTGGCCCCTTGTGAGAACCAGCCCCGCGGCAAGCTCCTCGCGGAACTTCGCGGGAAGGATGATGCGACCTTTTTCGTCCAGACGCGGCGAATGTGTGCCGAGAAACACGGCCCACCGCCTGTCTGTTCGTAGGAAAGTTCAACGTCCCCCGTGCTGCCACTACCCTCTTACGTCCTCCACATTACTCCACATCCCTCCACAGTCAACGACACGCCGAACGTTTGCGCGTCAATTAAGGCCCAAACAGCCCGCTGCTTTCCCGCGGGGGCAAGGAATCGGGCCGGTGGTGCGCAGTGGAGGGAAAGTGCAGGGCCGGGATGCGACACTGCGTCGCGGGGGGCAGGCGCCGGCCCGGGGAGGCTTCGGCGGCCCCCTCCGTCGGCGAAGAACGCGTGGCTAACCGCCGTTAACGGCAAAAGACCCGCCGGAGCGGGTCTTTTGTGCCACCTATGTTTTCCCTGTGGTGGAAAGTGGAGGCGCCTGGGGGAGGTCGCAGTTGCCGGGGTGCCGGAGGATCGGGCCGCCGGCCGGGGGTCAGGACTCCCCGCGGTGCCTCTCGTCCCAGCGTTCCTCCAGATTGCTCATGAACGAACTCCTGGGCTTCCCGGGTTTCCGGGCTGTACCTGTGGCGTCGGCTTTGCCGGCCGCCGCACCGCGCATGGTGGCGTAGTACACCCCTCCGCCCATCACCACAAAGCCAAGGACCCCGACGAGGATGCTTTGGATTGTCACGCCGACAAGCAGGAGCACGACGCCGGCCAGGGTGGCCAGGACGCCGATCACCAGATGGCGGGTTGACCATGAACGTCCCGCATCCGAGCCCATCGAGCTGGCGAACTTGGGATCGTCCTCATGCAGCTGCTTCTCAAGTTGCTCTAGCAACTTCTGTTCGTGCTCCGAGAGCGGCATCACGACCTCCTTAAGTCGGCCAACGTCCAGACTGACGCGGCCAGTGTCCCTAAACCCACAACGTGCGGGATTCCCGTGTGGTTCCCGATCGCCGTCATTGGTCGAATCGGGTCTTCCACGGCCCCTTCCGGGGTGTTCAGCTGGTCCTGCATTAGTCCGAACGCTCGTTCCAGTCGTTCTAAATCTACGTATAACTAAGGATAGTTTGTTGCGCCCTGTTCTGAAAGATGCCGAACGTCCCCTTGACTTGATCACGCGGCCGCAGCAGGGTAAAAATCAGCCCGGAGCGTCCCCGGGGTCCAGGAGGCGCGCCGGAAGCACCGATTTGGTGCCAAATTTCCGGGTCACCTGGTCCAGGACCTGCTCAGCGGCGCGCCAGTTGTCATCCCTGCGGTCGAGGCTCAATTGGAGGGGGGCCTGTGCGGCCTCCTCGAGCTGTTCGGCGCGGATCCCGACGAGCCGCACGGTCATCGGGCGTTCGCCGAGTGATTCCAGCAGCTGGACGGCGACGGCGTACAGCAGCTGGGCGCTGTCGATCGGGGTGCTGACCGTGCGGCTGCGGGTGATCGTGGAGAAGTCCGCGTAGCGCAGCTTGAGGGCCACGGTGCGGGCGTGCATGCCGGCACTGCGGAGCCGCTCCGCCGTCCGGTGCGAAAGGCGCAGCAGTTCGCGGTGCAGCAGCGCCTCGTCCGCGGTGTCCACGGCGAAGGTCTCCTCCGCGCCGATGCTCTTCTCGAGCCGCACAGGGGTGACCGGCCGGGGGTCAATCCCCCACGACAGGCGGTAGACGTGCTCCCCCGAAGCACCGAGCACCTTCCGGAGCGACGGCAGCGGGGACGCCGCGACGTCCGCCACGGTCCGGATGCCCATCCGGGACAGCACGTCGACGGTTTTGGCCCCGACACCCCACAGGGCGCTGACCGGCAGGCTGTGCAGGTACGGGACCGTCTCCTCCGGACCGATAAGCAGCAGTCCGTTCGGCTTGCATCGGGTGGAAGCAATCTTCGCCACGAACTTGCTGGCGGCAATCCCGACGGACGCGGTGATGCCCAGTTCGCTGCGGACGCGGGTGCGGATGAGTTCGCCGATCGCCCGGGGCGGGCCCAGCCGCCGGATCGCTCCCCCGACGTCGAGGAAGGCCTCGTCCACGCTCAGTGGCTCCACGAGGTCGGTGATCGAGCCGAAGATCCCCATGATCTGGCCGGACACCTCGTAGTACAGCTTGTGCCGGGGCTCGATGACGACGGCGGAGGGGCACATCCGCATGGCAACCACCATCGGCATGGCGGACTTGACGCCAAAACGCCGTGCCTCGTAGGAGGCGGAGAGCACAACGGAACGGTCCGCGGGATAGCCGACGATGACGGGCCTGCCGACGAGGGCCGGACGGGTGCGAAGTTCCACGGAGACAAAGAACGCGTCCATGTCCACGTGCATGATGCTGCTCCGCCGGAGCTCGCGCAGTTGCGCTTCACCGGGCCGTTGGGCGGTGCCCTGGGGGGACTGCTCCCGCTGCTGATTTTCCTGGTCCGGCCGCACGACTTCAATCCTATGCCCCGGGACTGTCTAAACTGGAGGCTGAATCCGGCGTCAACACCAGGAGGAAAGTCCCTGTGAAGGTATTTGGACAGCGCAACCGTGCTGCGGCAGCCGTTCTGGCCGCGGGCACGCTGATGGCCGTGGCCGCGTGCACGCCCGCCAACCCCGGGACGGCGTCGGGCTCCTCATCGGTCTCGGCCGCGCCGTCCCCGGCCCAACCGTCCACGACGGCGCCGGCGAGCCCCTCGGCCGCACCCGGCACCTCGGCCACCGTCGGCGCCATGGTTCCGGGGTTCCCGGAGCAGCTCCTGCCGCTTATGCCGGGGGCGAAGGTCGTCTCCAGCAGCTTCGACAAGACCACGACGCCGGCGACCGTGGCGCTCGTTGGCAGCATCTCCGCGCCCTCGGCCGAGGTGCTCGCCTTTTATACGAAGGAACTTGTTGCCCAGGGCTTCACGGCGGTGCCGGGGGAAACGGTGGGAGCCATTCCCTCCAAGGACTTCCTCCGCGGTGACAGCGAAACGGTCAACATCTCGGTGCTGGAGACCGCCGGGGTTTCCACGTTCACCATCGGCGCGAACGTCGCCGCCGAGTCCGTCAAGTGACCGTCGCGGAGCAGCTGCGCCTGGAGCAGGCCTCGTACGTTGCCGCCGTCGCCGGAAAGCTCACCGATTTCCTGACCACCCGGCAGTCCGTGATGTCCGCCATCTCCCCCGACATTGATCCGCTGATGGGATCCATCTCGAACCTGGTCACCGGCGGAAAACGCCTGCGGGCACTCATGTGCTACTGGGGCTGGCGGGGAGCCGGGGGCGAGGCCGGAGCCAACGAGGTGGTCACGGCCGGGTCCGCGCTGGAGCTTTTCCAGGCCGCGGCCCTGATCCACGACGACATCATCGACCGTTCGGACACCCGCCGGGGCGGCCCCAGTGTGCACCGGCGCTTCAGCGAGCTGCACGAGGCGCAGGGCTGGGCGCTGGACAGCGAACGGTTCGGGCACGCGGCCGCCATCCTGACCGGGGACCTGTGCCTGTCCTTCAGCGAGGAGTCGTTTACCGAAATCGGGGAGAGTGCAGCGTCCGGCAGCCGGGCACGGCTGATCTTCAACCTGATGCGCGCCGAGGTCATGGCGGGCCAGTACCTGGACATCCTTGAGGAAGTCGCCGGGCCCAGGCGGGACCGCGCCGGGGCCGTCAGCCGAGCCCAGTCCATCATCCGCTTCAAGTCCGCCAAGTACTCCACGGAACATCCGCTGGCGTTGGGCGGCGCCCTGGCCGGCGCCCACGACGGGCTGCTGCGGGGCTACTCGGCATTCGCCCTCCCGCTGGGCGAGGCCTTCCAGCTCCGCGACGACGTCCTGGGAGTCTTTGGCGATCCGGTCACCACGGGCAAGCCGGCCGGAGACGATCTCCGTGAAGGAAAGCGGACCGTCCTGATCGCCTTTGCCCTGGACCTGGCCAGCCCTGCCGAGTCAGCCTTCATCGACGCAAAGCTGGGCAGCCCGGGGCTGGACGACGCGGACGTGGACGAGATCCGCCGCATCATCGCCGATTGCGGCGCACTCCAGGCCACGGAAGTGCTGATAGCGGACTTCGGGCGCGCAGCTTTCTCCGCCCTGGATCTCCTGCCGCTGGACGAACTGCCCAAGACCGCGCTCCGGAAACTGGCCGAGGCCACCGTCAGCCGCGCGGCCTGAGCCGGCATCGCCCTGCCGCAGGGGCACCCAGGCGCGCACCGGCTTCCGCTGCCCCAACAACGGAGTCCCCCGATACGGGGTCCTTAACCCGAAAGAGCCCCTAACCCCTGCGAGCCCCGCACCCGGTATTCGAGGTGCGGGGCCCGCAGGGGTTAAGGACTGCGTCAGACTAGGTCCGGAATGTTGCGGGGGCTACCAGGCCAGGGACTGCGCCCGGCGCCGGATTTCCGTTTTGCGTCCCTCACGCAGGGCATCAATCGGTCGGCCGCGCAGGGATTCATCCGGCGTAAACAACCAGGTAATGAGTTCCTCGTCGGAATAGCCGGCGTCGGCAAGAACCACAATTGTTCCCTTGAGGCTTTCGACCGGATGACCGTCCTGGATGAATTCAGCAGGAACGCACCGGATCCGGCGTTCCCCGACCCGCAATGCCGCCAGCGCGCGCTCGTCAAGGAGCGCATGGACCTTGGTAATCGAAACGTTCAGAAGCTGTGCGACATCGGGCAGGGGCAGCCATTCGCCCACAAGGCTTTCTACATTACTCACGGATCAAGATTGCCATGCCGGAACCCTTAGCGCCTAGTCGGCGCCGCCCGATAAATGGAGACTGTCCGGGCGCCGCTTCCGCCGCCGGCGCCGGCCCGCTTGCCGACACTCCCACATCCTTCGTTTGCGGAATGTCAAACAGTTCTTGTGCTAATTCCCAAACCATGAGAGATTCGCATAGACCACATTTGTAACAGTACTCACTTGAGTCACACTGTTAACACGAGTAACGCCGGCCAGACTGCAGCGTCCGCCGCTGAGAAAAGGACCTTTCCCATGACGACGTCACGTTCGCCAAAGCCCACTGCGAGGCCCAGCCTGCCGATGATTGCGGCCACGACGGCGGCCCTGCCCGCCGTTATGCTTTCTTCCCTGGCGATCGCCCAGCCTGCAGCGGCGGAGTCGCGTCCCGGCGCCATCCCGGCCACTCTGGCTGCGGCCATGCAGGCACAGGCCCAGGGACAGACCGCCCGCCCGGCGTTGATTCCTGCCGGTTCCGTCCCGGCGGCCATGCCCTCCGCGTTCCGCCCCGCCGAGGTTTCCGCCCCGGCGGAGTACACGATCGCCCGGGGCGACACCATCAGCGGAATCGCAGGCAAGTTCGGCCTGGACACCTACGCCATCCTGAAGTTGAACCAGCTGCAGGCGAACACGCTCATCTACCCCGGCCAGAAGATCAAGCTTGGCGGCTCGGCCACGGCGCCGGAGCCGGCGGCGCCGGCTGCTCCCGCTCCGTCGGCTGCTTCCGGCAGCGTCTACACCGTGAAGTCCGGTGACACCCTCAGTGCCATTGCAGCCCGCCACGGCGTCAGGCTCTCCGAGGTCTTCGGCTGGAACGGGCTCAACATGGGCTCCATCATCCGCCCCGGCCAGCAGGTCAAGATCGGCGGCGGCGCTGCGGCACCTGCCCCGTCGGCACCTGCCCCGGCTCCGGCTGCTCCGGCCCCGGTGGCGCCGGCCGCGACCCCGGTCGCCGCAACGGGTTCCTACACGATCAAGTCCGGCGATACCCTCTCCGGCATCGCGGCCAGGAACGGCGTCAAGCTCGCCGATATCCTTTCCGCCAACCGTCTGACGATGAGCAGCATCATCTACCCCGGACAGAAGCTCGCGCTCTCGGGCGGTTCCATCGCACCGGCCTCCACCCCGCCCGCTGCCACGGTGACGCCGCTGGTCCCGAGCAGCTTCCTGGGCTTCAGCTACCCGGCCGCCGTCGTCAGCTCCGCCAACCAGAACAAGGCCCTGCTGAACGCTTCGCCCGTGCCCAGCCGGGAACAGATGAAGACGATTGTGGCGGACACCGCCCGCCGCATGGGGGTCGAGCCGTCCCTGGCCCTGGCCTTCGCCTTCCAGGAATCCAGCTTTGACCACCGCTCGGTGTCCCCCGCCAACGCGATCGGCACCATGCAGGTCATCCCGTCCTCGGGCGAATGGGCCTCGGACCTTGTGGGCCGCCAGCTGAACCTGCTGGACCCGTATGATAACGCCACGGCCGGTGTCGCGATCATCCGCCAGCTGATCCGCACCAGCCCGGACCAGGACACGGCCATCGCGGGCTACTACCAGGGCCAGTACTCCGTCAGCAAGTACGGCATGTACGAGGACACCAAGCGCTACGTGGAGTCCATCAAGGCACACCAGAAGAACTTCGGCTAGGGAAGCTCCGGACAGCCGCAGCCGCGGCGTCCACCCGCTCCGGCCACGCCCCGGAGCATAACGATACGGGCCCGGATCGCATGTTGATTCGGGCCCGTTTCCGTGCAGCGATTAGGATCGTATAGTGCAGGATTATTCGTCGGACCCTCTCGTTGGCACCCTGGTGGATGGCCGGTACCTGATTCAGTCCCGGCTCGCCCGCGGCGGGATGTCCACCGTGTATGTGGCCACCGACCGGCGGCTGGAGCGTGATGTGGCGCTGAAGGTGCTGCACCCCCACATGGCCGGCGACCCGCAGTTCCTTGACCGGCTGGGCCGCGAGGCCAAGGCCGCCGCCCGGCTTTCGCACCCGCACGTCGTGGGGGTGCTCGACCAGGGCGAGGATGACCGGGTGGCCTACCTGGTGATGGAGTACATCAAGGGCCACACCCTTCGCGACGTCCTTAAGGACAAGGGCGCACTCCCGCCCCGCCTGGCCTTGGCGCTGATCGATCCCGTCGTGGAGGGACTGGGGGCGGCCCACGAAGCCGGTCTCATCCACCGGGACATCAAGCCGGAGAATGTGCTGATCGCCGAGGACGGTCGGATCAAGCTCGGCGACTTCGGGCTGGCCCGCGCGATTTCGACGTCGACCAGCACCGGCGCGCTGATTGGCACCGTGGCCTATCTATCCCCCGAACTCGTGCTGGGCCGGCAGGCCGACGCCCGGAGCGACATCTATTCGGTGGGCATCATGCTCTACGAGATGATCACCGGCCGGCAGCCGTTCGACGGTGAAGTCCCCATCCAGGTTGCCTACCAGCACGTGAACTCCACCGTCGGCGCACCGTCGGCGCTGGTTCCGGGACTCGCCGGCGAAATCGACGAACTCGTGCAGTGGTGCACCGCCAATGACCCCGACAAACGCCCGGTCGACGGAGGCGCCCTGCTCTCCGAACTCCGGCACATCCGGACAAACCTGAGCGACGCCGAACTCGACCTTCAGCCGCCTGCGGCACGTCCGGCCCTGCCCGCCGCGCCTCCCGCGCCCGGCCCGCCGGTCCGGCGGCCCGGCGGTGCCCCGGATCCGCGCACCGGGCACGGCGCCACCGAGGTCATCGGCGGCCTGCAAAACCCCACGGAATTCATCGCCCGGGGCAGCAACCCGACCACCGTGCTGTCCGCGGCCCCGCACCGCCCCGGCTACGGCCCGCTGTCCGCCCCGGACGAAGCACCCTACCCGGGCGGCTACGACGACGGACACGATGCCGCCATTCCGGCCAGCAAGCGGGCACTACGCAAACATGACCGGGACGAGCAGAAGGCGCGCCTGCGCGCCGCGGCCACACCGGTCCGGAGCCTGCGCGAGGGCAACCCGCGGCGCCGCGGCCTGCTCTGGATTCTCGTACTGGTCATCGCGGCACTGCTGGCCGGCGGGGCCGGCTGGTTCTTCGGCATGGGACCGGGCTCCCCCGGCACGATTCCGGAACTCGCGAACAAGACCGTGGCGGAGGCCCAGCAGCTGCTCCGGACGGCCGGATTCCAGTCCACCACCAAGGACGTCTTCGACGACGATGTCTCCCCGGGCCTGGTGGTGGGCTCCGAACCGGCGGCCGGGGAGGTCATCCGGAAGTTCCAGCCGGTGTCCCTGGCGGTCTCCAAGGGCCCCGAGCTGTTCCCCCTGCCCGAGCTGACCGGAAAGTCCCTGGACGAGGCCAAGGCCGCCCTCAACGGCGCGGGCATGGCCCTGGGGAAAATCTCTGAAACCTACGACGAAACCGCGCCCGCCGGGACAGTCCTTGCCCAGGCACCGCGCACCGGAAATCCGGTCCGCCACGGCACCCCGGTGGACCTCACGGTGTCCAGGGGCCCGCAGCCCATTCCGGTGCCGGACGTGCGCGGCCAGGAACAGGGGGACGCGGTCAAGGCCATCGAAGCCGCCGGGCTGAAGGCTGTGGTCGCGCCCGTCACCGTCAATGACCGGGCTGTGCCCAAGGGCGCCGTGGTGGCCCAGGCGCCGGCCAGCGGGACCCTCACCCGGGGCGGTACGGTCACCCTGACCGTCTCCAAGGGACCCAAACTCGTTGACGTCCCCAGCTTCATCGGCAAGCAGGCCGACGAGGCCCGCGAGGCCCTGGAGCAGCTGGGCTTCGAAGTCCGGGTGAACAATATCCTGGGCGGATTCTTCGGCACCGTCCGGGACCAGGACCCGGTGAACAAGAAGGTTCCGGAGGGCTCCGTGGTCACCCTGACCGTGGTCTGAGCCCCCCGGCTCCGGAGGTTACAGAGAAAAAGCTCCGCCCCGGCTGATTCCAGCCGGGGCGGAGCTTTCTGCCGCGGGCGGACCCCGCAGCGGCAGTGCCTCAGTGCTTGGCGAGTGCCCCGGCGACCAGGAACGCCATCTCGAGGGACTGCATGTGGTTCAAGCGAGGATCGCACACCGATTCGTAGCGGTCCAGGAAGGACTCCTGGTCCACCGGGTCGGCCCCGCCCAGGCACTCGGCGACGTCGTCGCCGGTCATCTCGACGTGCAGCCCGCCCGGGACGGTGCCGAGCGCGTGGTGGACCTCGAAGAAGCCGCGGACCTCATCGATGACGTCGTCGAAGTTGCGGGTCTTGTAGCCGTTCGGCGAGGTCACCGTGTTGCCGTGCATGGGGTCGGTCACCCAGAGCACCTGGGCGCCGGAGGCCGTGACCCGCTCCACGATCGGGGGCAGCTTCTCGCGGATGTTGCCGGCACCCATCCGGGTGATGAAGGTCAGGCGGCCGGGTTCGCGGTCCGGGTCCAGCTTGTCGATCAGGCGCAGCGCATCGTCGCCGCTGGTGCCGGGGCCCAGCTTGACGCCGATCGGGTTCCGTACCCGCGAGAGGAAGTCGACGTGGGCGTGGTCCAGTTCGCGCGTGCGCTCACCGATCCAGAGGAAGTGCGCGGAGGTGTCATACGGGAAGCCGGTGCGGGAGTCGATGCGGGTCAGGGCGCGTTCGTAGTCGAGCAGCAGCGCCTCATGGCTGGCGTAGAACTCCACACGCTTGAGCGCCTCGAAGTCGGCCCCGCAGGACGCCATGAACTTGATGGCACGGTCGATGTCCCGGGCCAGGGACTCGTAGCGTGCGTGGGCGGGGTTCTCGGTGAAGCCCTTGTTCCACTGGTGCACGAGCCGCAGGTCCGCGAAGCCGCCCTGGGTGAAGGCGCGGATCAGGTTCAGGGTGGAGGCGGAGGTGTGGTACGCCTTGAGCATCCGGCTGGCGTCGTGCGCGCGGGATTCCGGGGTGAAATCATAGCCGTTGACGATGTCGCCGCGGTAGGCCGGCAGCGTGACGCCGTCGCGGGTTTCGTCGTTGGAGGAGCGCGGCTTGGCGAACTGTCCGGCCATGCGGCCCATTTTGATGACCGGCATGGCGGCGCCGTACGTGAGGACGACGGCCATCTGGAGAATGGTGCGGACGCGGGCGCTGATCTTGTCGGCCGTGGCCGCTTCGAACGTTTCCGCGCAGTCACCGCCCTGGAGCAGGAATGCCTTGCCCTGGGCCGCGGCGGCGAGCCGCTCCCGCAGGATGTCCACTTCGCCGGCGAAGACGAGCGGCGGAAGGACGGACAGTTCCTTCACGGAGGCTTCGAAGACGGCCTTGTCCGACCAGCTCGGCTGCTGGGAGGCAGGCAACTCCCGCCAGTGGTCCAGGCCGGGATAATTGGCGGCACCGCTCTGGGCGGTGCTGGTCAGGGCGGAGCCCGCCAGGGGCGAGCCACTCACGGAACTGTTCAGGGGGAGGGCCGTAGCCGCAGATAGCTCAGTCACCCTCTAAGGATAGTTGCCCCCGTGGCGATCGTCAGACCCGGGCCGTCATTTGACTGCGCCGGGGCCGTCACACGGTCCGCTCACGCACTCCCGGGTGCTGCGGGGCCGGGGCCGGCGGCGCCGTCCTCCGGAACCTCGGTGGCTTTCCCGGCGAGGCGGAGCTTGACGACGGCGGCGTACTCGTCGATGTATTCCTGGCCGGAGAGGCGCATCAGTTCGTACATGATCTCGTCGGTCACGGACCGCTGGATCAGCCGGTCATCCTCCATGCCGTAGTAGCGGCTGAAGTCCAGCGGCTCACCGAAGATCATCCCGATGCGACGGATGTTGGGCATCCGTTTGCCGATCGGCTGGACCTTGTCCGTGCCGATCATCGCGACCGGGATCACGGGGACCCGGGCCTGCAGCGCCAGCCGCGCCACCCCGACCTTGCCGCGGTACAGCCGGGAGTCCGGGCTGCGGGTGCCCTCCGGATAAATGCCCAGGAGCGAACCGTTCTTCAGCACGTCCATGCCGGCATTGAGCGACAGGGCTGACGCGGCCCCGCCGGAGCGGTCCATCGGCAGCTGGTTGGTGAGCCGGAAGAACGTGGCCGTCAGCCTGCCCTTGATCCCCTTGCCGGTGAAGTACTCGGATTTCGCGAGGAACACGACGGGCCGGGGCACCATCAGCGGCATAAAGATGGAGTCGGAGAAGGAGAGATGGTTGGAGGCCAGGATGGCGGCGCCTTCGGCGGGGACATTGTCCAGGCCCTTGACCCAGGGCCTGAAAAGCGTCTTCAGGACCGGCCCGAGAACGAACGTCTTCATGAACCAATAAAACACGTGGTGTACCTCTCCGGAAGGCGTCTGGCGGGGCCCGCAGCGGACCGGCGCCAGGACTTCAATGACACCCTACTCTAGTGAGTTTTGTCCGGAACAGTGACACGATGGGCTCATGACCGGAAGCAGCACTCCCCTGGCGCCCGCGGCGTTCAATTATCCCGGCCACGGCGCCAACGCGGGCATCGGCGTGGCCATCTGCCACGGCTTCACCGGCAGCCCGCTGAGCGTCCTGCCCTGGGCGGAGCATCTGGCCCGGCAGGGCTTTGCGGTGTCCGTGCCGCTGCTGCCCGGTCACGGCACCGACTGGCGCGACCTGGCCCGCCACGGCTGGCAGGACTGGTACCGGGCCTTCGAGGCCTCCTATCTGGAGCTGGCCGCCGGAACCCGGCACTGCTACGTGGCAGGACTCTCCATGGGCGGGACCATCGCCCTGCGCACCGCGGCACGCCACGACGTCGCCGGGGTCGCCGTCGTCAACCCCGGGCTGAGCTTCTACGACCGCCGGGTGCGCTACATCGGCCTGCTCAAGCACGTCCAGCGCACCACCGTTCCGGTCCAGGAATCGGGTCCGACGGCCTCGGCCACCGAGGACGGCGACTACTCGCTGACCCCGCTGGAAGCCGTCCACCAGCTGAGCCGGCTCTTCCGGGCGGTGCTGCGCGAACTGCCCGCCGTCGCCGCGCCGGCGCTGGTGTTCAAGTCCGACACCGACACCGTGGTTCCGCCCTCCTCGCTCGAACTGCTGCGGAAGCGGCTGGGCTCGCGGGAGCTGGAGGTGGTCGGCCTGCCGGAGAGCGGGCACGTGGCCACCCTCGACGTCGACGCCCCGCTGATCTTCGACCGTTCCGTTCAGTTTTTCCTGCAGCACACAGCCACCACAGCCCGGGAGACCCCATGACCATTCCCCTGGACCACACTCCGTTCAGCAGCCCGTTCACCGGAACCGGTCCCCGCACCGGAGTCCTGGTCTCGCACGGCTTCACCGGCAGTCCGCACGGTGTCAGGGACTGGGCCAGGTCGCTGGCCGACGCCGGCTACGCTGTGCGGATGCCGCTGCTGCCGGGGCACGGCACCAGCTGGCAGGAGCTGTCCCGGACACGCTGGCAGGAGTGGCACGCGGCGCTCGACGCCGCCTACCTTGAACTTGCCGGGGAATGTGAGCACGTCGTGGTGGCGGGCCTGTCCATGGGCGGGGCCCTGGCGCTGCGGATTGCCGCCACCCGCCCGGTGGCCGGGGCCGTGCTGGTGAACCCCGCCCTTGTCATTGACGATCCCCGCGCCCCGCTGGCCGGCATCCTGAAATTCGTGCTCAAGAGCACCCCCGCGATCGCCAACGACATCCTCAAGGAGGGCATCGACGAGGGGGCCTACACCCGGACTCCGGTCGCGGCGGCACACGAGCTGAACAGGATGTTCAAGGACACCCTGCGGCTGCTGCCGCGGATAACCGCGCCTGTGCGGGTCTACCGCTCCGCGGTGGACCATGTGGTCTCCGACTCAAGCATGGTGGCCCTGCGCCGCGGCCTGACCCGCGCCCCGCTGGAAGTGATCCGGCTGGAAAACAGCTACCACGTGGCTACGATGGACAACGACGCGCCTATGATCTTCCACGGCTCGGCCGAATTCGTCCGGTCGCTGGCTGCGGGAGGCACTCCGGACGCTGCCCACGCTAGCCAAAAGGACACGGCAGATGACTAGACCGGACCCCAACTCTCCGGACCCGGATTCCAGCGCCAACCAGGACGACGCCGTCTGGCTGGACCTGGTCGCCAGGCTCGAAGGCAGGGACCAGGGCGCAGGCCCCGGGACCGCGGAAGGCCGGGAAGACACGGACGGCACGGAGGACCGGGAAGGGTCCCGCACGGACGGCGCGGGCGCCGACAGTACCGCAGCGGCCCGGCCCTTCAGCGACTTCGACCCGCTGGGGCTCTCCGCCGGGCTGCCGGTTGAACCCTCCGCCGCTGAGCGGCTGGCACGGAGCCAGGCCGCCGCGGCAAGTCCGGAGGCTGCGGATGGCCCGGAGGCGGCACGGGGACCCCGGGACTATGACTCAGCGGATGAGGACCCGTTTGCGGGCGAATTCGTGCCGGAGGAGCCGCCCAGCCTCGCCGGAACCGACCCGCTGACCGTGCTGGCCTGGCTGGGTGCAGTGGGTGGCCCGGTGGCGCTGCTGATGTCTGCGATGTTCTGGCGCTCCGCCCCGCTGATGGCCATCCTCGGAATGGTCGCCGCCTTTGCGGCGTCGCTGGTGTTCCTGATCATGAAGCTGCCGGGTGAAAAAGACGAACACGACGACGGCGCGCGCCTCTAGCTGTGCATGCGGCTGCTGACCCGGGACAGGTCCGCAGCGCCGATCAGGCCCGCATTCGGGCCCAGGGCCGCCAGCTGGATCTCCGCCGCGGGCCGGAAGCCGCGGCCGGTCAGGTTCCGGGCGAAGGCCTTCCGTGCCGGGCCGACCAGCAGTTCACCGGCGTCGCAGAGTCCGCCGCCGATCACGAACATGCCCGGATCCAGCGCGGCAGCAAGGTTCGCGAGGCCCAGCCCAAGCCACTCCCCGACGTCTTCGAGCAGCTCCCATGAGGTCGGATCCCCCGCCTTGGCCAGCTCGGTGACAATCACCCCGGTGATGCGCTCCGCGTGGCCGTCCACTGCCTTGAGCAGTTCCTGGGCCACCGGGGAGTTGGCGGCGGCCAGTTCCCGGGCTTCCCGGCCGAGCGCGTTGCCGGACGCGTACTGCTCCCAGCAGCCCCGGTTGCCGCACTCGCAGCGGTGGCCCCCCGGCATGATGATCTGGTGGCCGAACTCCCCCGCCACGCCGAAGCGGCCGCGTTCCAGCCGGCCGTCCATCACCATGGCCCCGCCGATGCCGGTTCCGAGGGTGATGCAGACCAGGCGGCTCTGGCCCTGCCCGGCGCCGAAGCGCCATTCCGCCCAGCCGGCCGCATCGGCGTCGTTGGTCAGCAGCACCGGCCGGCGGAGCAGCCGCTGCAGGTTGTCCCGGAGGGGTTCGTTGCGCCAGGCCAGATGGGGGCTGAAGAGCACGGTGCCGCCGTCGAGGTCCATCCAGCCGGCAGCGCCAATCCCGACCGACCAGATCCGGTGGCCCTCGCCCAGCTCCTCGACCAGCTCCACGATCACCTGTTCGACGGCCCGGGGGTCGTTGCCCGGAGTGGACCGCTTGGCCTGGGCGAGGATCCGCCCCTCGGCGTCGACCACACCGGCCGCCACCTTGGTGCCGCCAATGTCCACGCCAATGGCGAGTCCCTTGCGGCCCAGCCGCAGGTGCTCCCGCAAACCCTGGCCGGCCGGTCCGGCGGCCCCGCCCGCCATCGTCCTGCGCCGCCAGGCGGCCGTCCTGCGGTACGGGCCGGGCTGCTGCCCGGGTGTAGGTGTGTGCATGATTCCCTATCCTATTCGCCGGACCGCCGCGCACCAGCCGCACCACAGGGGTTACCAAAACGTAAGGTTACTCATCAGTAGGTGTGGTGGAACACACATGCCGTGGACCGCATACTAGTGTTAGTCATACCCCTCGTGGGTCCATGGATATCAAAGGAGCTAACGTGCGAGAAATCAGTGTCCCGCCCCTGGTCAACGTCCCCCCGGAAATGAACGTCACGGATTTGGTCCTGCGCCAGGCGGCGAAGGCCTCCAACCCGGCACTGTTCTCCCGACTCGACGCCGGCGGAGCGTGGCAGGACATCCGGGCCACCGACTTCCTGGCCGATGTGTCACTGCTCGCCAAGGGCCTGATGGCCAGCGGAGTTGCCCCGGGTGACCGGGTTGGCATCATGTCCCGCACCCGGTACGAATGGGCCCTGATTGACTTCGCCATCTGGTTCGCCGGTGCTGTCTCCGTGCCGATCTACGAGACTTCCTCCCCCTCACAGGTTGCCTGGAACCTGGGCGATTCCGGTGCCGTCGCCGCGTTCGGCGAGTCCGCCCACCACGAGAGCATCATCCGGCAGGCCGCCAGCTCCGAAGGCCTCACCGAGCTGGCGCATGTCTGGCAGCTCGAGGGAACCGGCCTCGACGAGGTCCGCGCCGCCGGTGCGACGGTCAGCAACGAGGAGCTTGAGGCCCGGCGCAGCCTGGCGTCCCTGCACGACCTCGCCACGATCATCTACACCTCCGGCACCACCGGCCGGCCCAAGGGCTGCGAGCTGACCCACGGCAACTTCGTGGAACTCTCCGAAAATGCGCTGGCCACCTCGCTGAACAAGATCGTCCACGAGCAGGCCCGGACCATCATGTTCCTGCCGCTCGCCCACGTGTTCGCGCGCTTCATTTCGGTGCTTGCGGTCGCCGCGGGCGTCACGGTGGCGCACACGCCCGACATCAAGAACCTCCTGCCGGACCTGCAGAGCTACAAGCCGACCTTCATCCTCGCGGTGCCGCGGGTGTTTGAGAAGGTCTACAACTCGGCGCTCACCAAGGCCGAGGATGGCGGCAAGGGCGCGATCTTCCACCGCGCTGCGGACACCGCCATCGAGTTCTCCCGCGCGCGCCAGGCCGGCAAGATCGGACTGGGCCTGAAGCTCAAGCACACCCTCTTCGACAAGCTCGTCTACAGCAAGCTCCGCGCCGCCATGGGCGGCGAGGTGGCGCACGCCGTCTCCGGCGGCGGCCCGCTGGGCGAGCGGCTCGGACACTTCTTCCAGGGCATCGGCATGCAGATCCTGGAAGGCTACGGGCTGACCGAGACGACGGCCCCGGTAACCGTGAACACCCCGGATCTGATCAAGATCGGCACCGTCGGCGCCCCGATTCCGGGCAATGCCGTGAAGATCGCCGACGACGGCGAGATCCTCGCCAAGGGTGTGTGCGTCATGCGCGGCTACTACAAGCGCGAGGATCTCTCCGCCGAGTCCTCCGTCGATGGCTGGTTCCGCACCGGCGACATCGGACAGCTCGATGAGCAGGGCTTCCTGACCATCACCGGGCGCAAGAAGGAAATCATCGTCACGGCCAGCGGCAAGAATGTCGTGCCGGCCCTGCTGGAGGACCAGATCCGCGCCGACGCGCTGGTCTCGCAGGTGCTGGTGGTCGGTGACAACCGCCCCTTCATCGGCGCGCTGGTCACCCTCGACGAGGAGGCCCTGCCCGGCTGGCTGCACCGCCACGGCCTGCCCGCGTCAACGACCGTCGCGGAGGCCACCGACAACCCGGTGGTCAAGGCTGCAGTGCAGGAACTCATCAACGGCGCGAACCAGTCGGTGTCCCAGGCCGAGGCCATCAAGTCCTTCCGGATCGTGCCGGGCGACTTCACCGAGGCCTCCGGGCACCTGACGCCGTCGATGAAGGTCAAGCGGGCCCAGGTGATGAAGGACTTCGAGAACGTCATCGAGGAAATGTACGGCACCCCCCGCCCCGCCCAGGTCTAACCGGCACCCACCCCAAGGCAACGCGGGGTCACTTCCGGCCCATCCTGGGCCCCCGGATGGGCCGGAAGTGACCCCGCGTTGCTTGTAGAAGAAGGGTCCTTCCAGCCTCGGCCGGAAGGACCCTTCGTCTTTTGCGCTGTGTCGCCCTGCGGTGCTGCTGCTACTCGACGACCAGCAGCAGGTCCCCGCCCTGGACCTGTTCGATCGCGCCGACGGCGAGGCGCGAGACGGTGCCGGCCACCGGCGTCGTGATGGATGCCTCCATCTTCATGGCCTCGATCGTGGCGACGGTGTCGCCGGCCTTGACCGACTCGCCGGCCTTGACGGTCAGGGTGACGGCGCCGGCGAACGGCGCGGCCACCTGGCCGGGCTGGGAGGTGTCGGCGCGTTCCGCGGCCTTGACGTTGCTGACCACGGAGCGGTCGCGGACCACAACCGGGCGGGACTGCCCGTTGAGCGTGCACATCACGGTGCGCATGCCCTTCTCGTCCGGCTCGGAGACCGCTTCGAGCGAGGCGATCAGGCGGACGCCCTTCTCCAGCTCGATCTCGTGCTCGGCGCCGCGCTGCAGCCCGAAGAGGTAGTCGCGGGTGTCGAGCACTGAGAGGTTGCCGTAGGACTCCACGCTCTTCTGGTAGTCCTTGGTCGGACCCGCGAAGAGCAGCCGGTTGAGGGTCTGCTGCACCGTTTTGGAGTCGGACGTGAGTGCGGCGCTGTCCTCGGCGCTGAGCTCGACGTCGCGGACCTTGACGGTGCGGCCCTGCAGGGCCTTGGTGCGGAACGGTTCCGGCCAGCCTCCGGGTGGGTCGCCCAGTTCACCGGAGAGAAAGCCGATCACGGAGTCCGGGATGTCGTATTTCTGCGGGTTCTCGTTGAAGTCGGCGGGATCGGCGTTGAGTCCGACGAGGTGCAGGGCGAGGTCGCCGACGACCTTGGAGGACGGGGTGACCTTCACGAGCCGGCCCAGGATGCGGTCGGCCGCGGTGTACATGTCCTCGATGGCCTCGAACCGCTCACCGAGGCCCAGCGCCATCGCCTGCTGGCGCAGGTTGGAGAGCTGGCCGCCGGGGATTTCGTGCTGGTAGACCCGGCCGGTGGGGCCCGGGAGGCCGGATTCGAACGGTGCGTAGACGCGGCGCACGGCTTCCCAGTACGGTTCCAGGGCGCACACGTTCGCCAGGCTCAGCCCGGTGTCCCGGGGCGTGTGGGCCAGGGCGGCGACCAGGGCGGAGGCTGAGGGCTGGCTGGTGGTGCCGGCCAGCGAGGCGGAGGCCACGTCCACGGCGTCCACCCCGGCGTCGACGGCTGCCAGCAGTGTGGCCAGCTGTCCGCCCGCGGTGTCATGCGTGTGCAGGTGGACCGGAAGGTCGAAGCGTTCGCGCAGCGCCGTCACCAGGCGGGCAGCGGCGGCGGGACGCAGCAGGCCCGCCATGTCCTTGATCGCCAGGATGTGCGCACCGGCGTCGACGATTCGCTGCGCCAGTTCCAGGTAGTAGTCCAGGGTGTAGAGCGTCTCGTCCGGGTCCAGCATGTCGGCGGTGTAGCACAGTGCCACTTCCGCGACGGCGGTCCCGGTGTCCCGGACGGCGCGGATCGCCGGTGCCATCTGGTTGACGTCATTGAGCGCATCGAAGATGCGGAAGATGTCGATGCCGGTGGCGGCGGCCTCGTTCACGAACGCGACCGTGACCTCTTCCGGGTACGGGGTGTAGCCGACGGTGTTGCGGCCGCGCAGCAGCATCTGCAGGCAGACGTTCGGCAGCGCCTTGCGCAGCGAGGAGAGCCGGTGCCAGGGATCTTCACCGAGGAAGCGCAGGGACACGTCGTAGGTGGCGCCGCCCCAGGCCTCGACGGAGAGCAGTTCCGGGAGGAGCTTGGAGACGGCCGGGCCGGCGGCCACGAGGTCGCGGGTGCGGACCCTGGTCGCGAGCAGGGACTGGTGCGCGTCGCGGAACGTGGTGTCCGTGACGGCGACGGCGTCCTGCGCGCGGAGGTCCCTCGCGAAGCCTTCCGGGCCCAGCTCCAGCAGCCGCTGGCGGGAGCCGGGCAGGGCAGCGGCTTCGTCCAGGGCGGGGAGCTTGGCGGCGGGATCGCTGTGGACCGTGAGCTCGCCGTTGGGCTTGTTCACGGTGACTTCGGCGAGCCAGGTCAGCAGTTTGGTCCCGCGGTCTGCGGAGACCCGGGCCTTGAGCAGCTGCGGGCGCTCGTCGATGAAGTTTGTGGCCACGTTCCCGGCGATGAAGTCGGCGTCGTCCAGCACGGCCTGCAGGAAGGAGATATTGGTGGAGACGCCGCGGATCCGGAACTCGGCGAGGGCGCGGCGGGCCCGGGCCACGGCAGCCGGGTACTCGCGGCCGCGGCAGGTCAGCTTAACCAGCATGGAATCGAAGTGCGGGCTGATCTCGGCGCCCGAGTAGACGGTGCCGCCGTCGAGCCGGACGCCGGCGCCGCCGGCCGAACGGTAGCCGGTGATTTTGCCGACGTCGGGCCGGAAGCCGTTGGCCGGGTCCTCCGTGGTGATGCGGCACTGCAGGGCGGCACCCCTGAGCTTGACGGTCTCCTGGGACAGGCCCAGGTCCGCGAGGGTTTCGCCGGCGGCGATCCGCAGCTGCGCCTGGACCAGGTCGACGTCGGTGACTTCCTCGGTGACGGTGTGCTCAACCTGGATGCGCGGGTTCATTTCGATGAACACGTGCTGGCCGGCCCGTTCCCCGACCGTATCGACGAGGAATTCCACGGTGCCGGCGTTGACGTAGTTCAGCGCCTTGGCGAACTTCACGGCGTCCCGGTAGAGCGCCTGCCGGATGCCTTCGTCCAGGTTCGGCGCCGGGGCGATTTCGATGACCTTCTGGTGGCGGCGCTGGATGGAGCAGTCACGTTCGAAGAGGTGCATCACGTTGCCCTCCGCGTCCGCCAGGATCTGGACCTCGATGTGCCGGGGGCGCAGCACTGCCTGCTCCAGGAACATGGTCGGATCGCCGAAGGCTGCGTCGGCCTCGCGCATGGCGGCCTGCAGGGCTTCGGGCAGGTCCTCGCGGGTGTCGACGCGGCGCATGCCGCGCCCGCCGCCGCCGGCGACGGCCTTGGCGAAGATGGGAAACCCGATGACGTCCGCGGCTGCGATGAGCTCGTCGACGTCCTTCGAGGGCTGGCTTGATTTCAGCACCGGGACGCCGGCCTTGCGGGCAGCCTCCAGGGCCGCGACCTTGTTTCCGGCCAGTTCCAGTACCTCGGCCGGCGGGCCCACGAAGGTGATCCCGGCTTCCGCGGCGGCCCGGGCCAGGCGCGGATTCTCGGAGAGGAAGCCGTAGCCGGGGTAAATGGCGTCGGCCCCGGACTCCTTGGCCACGCGCACCACCTCGTCGACGTCGAGGTAGGCCCGGACGGGGTGGCCCTCTTCGCCGATCAGATATGCCTCGTCGGCCTTCTGGCGGTGGATCGAGTTGCGGTCCTCGTTCGGGAACACGGCGACAGTCTTGGCACCGAGTTCATAGCCGGCGCGGAAGGCACGGATCGCGATTTCGCCGCGATTGGCCACCAGAATCTTCGAAAACATACTTCTCCTGCATCATCGCGGGTGTATCGGTAATTGGTCACAGTGTCTAAGAGGTGGACGGGCAAACACAAATTATTGTGTCGACCGTCACAGCGGCGCGCGTCACGTATGCCGGATTAGCCAAGCACATCAGTCCAGCACATCAGGGCCAGCACACAAGCCGCGTACCTAAGGCAGGCGCCTCAGGCGGTGTGGATCCCGGCCCCGGTTGCAGCTTATCCATGATCTGCCGCCCCGGCACCCGATGAGGCAGGTTTCGGGGGTGCGGCAACATATGATGAGGGGGTGGGTGGCGCATGCACGCCCCGGTTCCGGAGAACGCAGGAGCCGGCAGGACCCCGTCCCGGCAACCGGCGTTAGGTATTGGTTTTTCAAGTGCAAGTAATCAGCATCAGCAGCCTCAAAGGCGGTGTCGGCAAGACATCGGTGACCACCGGATTGGCGTCCGCGGCCTTGGCCGCCGGCATCCCCACCCTTGTCGTCGACCTTGATCCCCACGCCGATGCGAGCACGGCCCTGGGAGTCCGGCCCGGAGAACAGCAGGACATCGGCCGGATGCTCAAGGCCCCCAGGCGGGCCCGCCTGGCCGAGAACGTGGTCGCGAGCGGCTGGGTGGAACGGGCTTCCGCCAACGGCGGCGCTCCGGCCGGCCCGGCGGCGGCCGTCCTCGATGTGGCTGTCGGTTCCGCCTACACCGGCATTTACGACCGTCCCGACCTCGGCCGCCGTGACCTGCGGCGGCTCTCCACAGTGCTGGCCGGCGCCGGGAAGTACGAGCTGGTCCTCGTGGATTGCCCGCCCTCCCTGAACGGGCTCACGCGGATGGCCTGGTCCGCCAGTGACAAGGTCGCCCTCGTCGCCGAACCCGGCCTGTTCTCCGTCGCGGGTACCGAACGCACCATGCGGGCCATCCAGCTGTTCCGGCAGGAATTCGCCCCGAACCTCTCCCCCGCCGGCATCGTCGCCAACCGGGTGCGCGCCGGTTCCGCCGAGCACACCTTCCGGCTCGCCGAGATGGAGTCCATGTTCGGCGGGCTGCTGCTGACCCCGCACATCCCCGAGCAGGCCAACTGGCAGCAGATCCAGGGCGCCGCCCACTCCATCCACCACTGGCCGGGCGAATCGGCCAAGAGCACCGCCGCGCTGTTCGACACGCTGCTGCGGAACCTGCTCAAGCCGGACGCGAAGCGGTCCGGCGGCCAGGTCCGGGACCGCGTCCGCCGCTGAGCAGGTCCGCCCGGCAACGGCAGAGGCCGCCTTCCCGTCGGGGAGGCGGCCTCTGCCGTAAATAGCCTGGTGGGGCGGAACCTAGCCGATCTTGCGTGCGGCGCGGCGCTTGCCGAGTTCGTCGCCCGGGAACGACTGGTCGCTGGCGTGTTCGCTGGGAAGGGCCGCGAGACTGCCTTCCACTTCCCGCCAGACCCGGCCGACGGCGATGCCGAAGACGCCCTGCCCGCCCTGGACGAGATCGATCACTTCGTCCGCGGAGGTGCACTCGTACACGCTGGCGCCATCGCTCATGAGGGTGATCTGGGCGAGGTCCTCGACGCCGCGCTCCCGGAGGTGCTCAACGGCGGTGCGGATCTGCTGCAGCGACACCCCGGTGTCGAGGAGGCGCTTGACGACCTTGAGGACCAGGATGTCGCGGAAACCGTAGAGACGCTGGGAGCCGGAACCGGCGGCGCCGCGGACGGCGGGCTCCACCAGCCCGGTGCGTGCCCAGTAGTCCAGTTGGCGGTAGGTGATGCCGGCGGCCTTGCAGGCCGTGGGTCCGCGGTAGCCCGCGTCCTCATCCAGAACAGGGAGGTCCTCCGTGAACAGCAGGCCCTGGGCACCGCTGGCGGGCACGGCCACACCAGCCGTCGAGGGCTGTTTGAGCTCGCCTGCTTCGCCTTTCGGACTCATGTGGATCCTCCTTGTCTTGGCTCCCCTGCGAAATATGCAGCAACAACCAGTTATCACTAGCTAAACAAAACACGGGCCGATAAAATTCATCCGTGTAATTCTGCCGGGGCTGCACTTTCCAGTGTGACCTGAGCGGCTGTTGCGTGCAATGGGAACTTGTACTTCTGACGTTAGGCCTGCCGGGGCCCAAGGTCAAAGACGTTCGAGGTATTGCCGGGGCGTGTCGAAACTTTCATCCTCGACTTTAACCTTGGCGTCGCGTCAGCCGGCGAAATCCTCAGGTTCGACGTCGTCGAGGAACTCGCGGAACCGGCGCAGCTCGCCCTCCTCGTCGACGGCGGGACCCGGGTGGGTGTCTTCGCCCTCGTCGTGTTCGGTGATCCGGACGCCGGCCTCCTCCATCACGGCGTCGGCGCACCAGATGCGGCACTTGGCGCGCAGGGCAAGCGCCAGGGCATCGGAGGCGCGGGAACTGACCGTGGTCCCGTTCTCGAACTGGAGCTGGCCGTAGAAGATGTTGTCCTCCACGGCCACAATGTTGACGCTGACGATCGAGTGGCCGAGGGTTTCGACCACGTCGATCAGCAGGTCGTGCGTCATCGGGCGCGGCGGCACGACCCCCTGCTGGGCCAGGGCGATGGCGCTGGCCTCGGGGGTGCCGATCCAGATCGGCACGTGCCGTTCGCCCTGGATCTCCTTGAGCAGGACAAGCGGCTGGTTGGACGGAAGCTCAATCCGCACGCCTACAATTTCGACCTCAATCATCAGATGTCCATCCTCGAGATGCGGTCCTGGACCAGGGCCCGGTGCAGGGTGAGGCACAGCTCGCTGATCTCCCGGGCCGCTTCGGCGGCACGGGCCTGGGATGCGGCGTCCTTGCGCGATGTCAGGGTCGCCACAGCACGCTCCACCAGCCCGAACTCACGTTCAGCGGCAGCCTGGAACGGACGCAGGTGACGTGGCTCCAGTCCGTGGCCCTCCAGCTGGACGCAGGCGCGGGCGACCTGAAGGGCGTGCTCATCGAATTTTCCGTTGACATGGCCGATCAGGCCG
The DNA here is from genome assembly GCF_001750145.1 of Arthrobacter sp. U41. Taxonomy (NCBI): domain Bacteria; kingdom Bacillati; phylum Actinomycetota; class Actinomycetes; order Micrococcales; family Micrococcaceae; genus Arthrobacter; species Arthrobacter sp. U41. The sequence continues at coordinate 2,859,784 of NZ_CP015732.1, read as the reverse complement.
AAGCTCAGGAGCGATTCGAGCAGCGGCACGCTGGCGCCGGATTCGGCGCGGAGTTGCTCCGCGCTGAGCCGGCGGACCCGGTTCTGCAGTTCGGAGGCAAGTTCCTCCGAAACGATCCGCGGCGACACCGTGACGCCCGGCGGCAGGTTTTCGGGACGTTCCCCGCGGTCAATCGCGTCGAGGTAGTCCTTGATCACCTTCAACGGCAGGTACTGGTCGCGCTGGAGCGACAGCACGAAGCGCAGCCGTTCGACGTCGCTCTCGGCGTACTGCCGGTACCCGGCAGGTGTCCGCCGGGGGTTGATCAGTCCCTTTTCCTCCAGGAACCGGATTTTTGACGCGGTCATGCTGGGGAAGTCGTCGCTCAGCTGAGCCAGGACTTCCCCGATGTTCAGAACCTGGGGTCCGCGCCGTTCCGCTTGTGCCATGGCCACAGGCAGCTACCCCGGAATCAGACGTTGCCTGCTGCGCGGGCAGGGCTCAAATAGAAGGTGAGGCGGAACTTCCCGATCTGCACTTCGTGCCCGGATTTCAATTCCACGCTGTCGACGCGGTCGTGGTTCACGTAGGTGCCGTTCAGGCTTCCGGTGTCCACGACTTCGAAGCTGCGCGCGGTGCGGCGGAACTCGACGTGCCTGCGGGAAACCGTGACGTCATCGAGGAAGATGTCAGCGTCCGGGTGCCGGCCCGCCGTCGTGATGTCCGAATCCAGCAGGAAACGGGCACCGGCGTTGGGGCCGCTGTGCGCAATCAGGAGGGCAGAGCCGTACGGCAGCGCCTCAACCGCGGTCCGCTCCTCAGCCGAGAGCCTCGGCGTGATGGTCGGTTCTTCACGGACCGGGGTGAGGTTGATCGACGTGGTCTCCGAAGCCTTCAGTCCACCCGTGCCAAAACCGTCACCGGTGTTGTTGCTTTCGTGCCCAAACATTGATTCCTCCATTCGCTGCAGGTGTCCCCCCTGCAAACAACGCATGCTGTCCGGAAAAGCGTGGCAAATCCGGTGTCCGGCCCTTCGGCGGGGCGTTGTTTCGCTGGTTTCCCAACGGGTGTCCCAACGGCCCGGCCCGAATGTCCTTTGCTTTAGCCTACCTGCTGTTCGTACTCCGATGCACTGAGGAGCGACTCGACGGCGTCGGCCTCCGCGAGCTTGATTTCCATCAGCCAGCCCTCGCCGTACGGATCCGAATTGATCAGGGCGGAATCCGTGTCCAGGGCTTCGTTGCGGGCGACCACTTCACCGGCGACCGGTGCATAGATGTCGCTGACGCTTTTGGTGGATTCGACCTCGCCGATGACGTCGTTTGCCTTGATCGTGGTGCCGACCTCCGGCATCTGGGCATAGACGACGTCCCCAAGCGCGTCCTGGGCAAAATCGGTGATGCCCACGCGCACGACACCGTCCGCGTCCGGGGCAGATACCCACTCGTGTTCTGCGGTGTAGGACAGTTCTTCGGGAATGATGCTCATGACGGGCCTTTCCTCGGGTCAATCACCAATGTCGACGGCGGTCAACTGAACTGTCCGCCGCTGAAAGTATAGGCATATCCTGCATTGCCCGGGGAGGACTCTGGCATGATGGGGCGATGACAGAACAAGCCGGCATCGGCTAGAAAATGCCCGAGCTTCCGGAAGTCGCGGCCCTGACGGATTTTCTCGCCGGGCACCTGCGCGGGGCCGTTGTCACGAAGGTCCAGCTCGTCTCTTTCGCGGTGCTCAAAACGGCGGATCCTCCTTTCTCCGGGCTGGAGGGCAGGACCGTGACCGGGGTGCGCCGCTTTGGCAAGTTTGTCAGCCTGGAGGCCGACGGGCTGTATTTCGTCTTTCACCTGGCCCGGGCCGGCTGGGTCCGCTTCACCGACGCGCCCACCGGTATCCCGCTGAGGATGGGCAAGGGACATCTTGCGGCGCGGCTTTCGTTTTCCAGTGGCACCGGCCCGCTGGGCCTCGACCTGACCGAGGCCGGCACGAAAAAGAGCCTGGCCATCTACGTGGTCCGGGATCCGCACGAGGTGCCCGGAATCGCCGCGCTGGGACCTGATCCGTTCAGTCCCGGCTTCGACGTCGATGCCCTGGCGGCGATCCTTGCTGCCAGTTCCCAGCAAATCAAGGGTGTGCTGCGGAGCCAGAGTGTGATTGCCGGCATCGGGAACGCCTACAGCGACGAGATCCTGCACGCGGCGAGGATCTCACCATTCGCCATTGCCCGGTCCCTGGACCGGGATGCGGTCCGGGTGCTCTACGACGCCATCCACAGCATTCTGGGCACGGCCCTGCGGGAAGCCGCCGGCAAAGCGCCCCATGAGCTCAAGGACACCAAGCGGAGCCATATGAGGGTCCACGGCCGGACCGGCGAAGCGTGTCCGGTGTGCGGGGACACCGTCCGCGAGGTGTCCTTCGCGGACACTGCCCTGCAGTACTGCCCCGGCTGCCAGACGAAGGGAAAGATCCTGGCTGACCGCCGGACCTCGCGCTTCCTGAAGTAGCTGTTCGGGCGTGGGGTGCGGCGGCGGCGTCCGGGCCGGAGAAACAGAAAACCCCGCCATTCCCTGATCGGGAATGACGGGGTACTTTCTGTTGGTCGGGCTGACAGGATTTGAACCTGCGACCCCTTGACCCCCAGTCAAGTGCGCTACCAAGCTGCGCTACAGCCCGTTAGTCCCGCCGTTCTCCGCTCTCGATGAGATTCTCCTGGATATCCAGAAGATTTCATCTGAGCAGTCCGGCCGAACCACCTCCAAAAGCTTACACGATTCCGGAGGGTGCCCGTGACACTTTCTGCATGTCACGGGCGAGGTGTGTCGGAATTAACGCTTCTTGCCGCGCTTTTCCCGCACACGCATGTTGACCTCGATCGGCGTGCCCTCGAAGCCGAAGGTTTCGCGGAGCCGGCGGGTGATGAAGCGCCGGTAGCCCGGGTCCAGGAACCCGGTGGTGAACAGCACGAACTTCGGCGGACGGCTGGAGGCCTGGGTGCCGAAGAGGATGCGGGGCTGCTTGCCGCCGCGGACCGGGTGCGGGTGGGCGGCGACCAGTTCGCCGAGGAAGGCGTTGAGCCGGCCGGTGGGGATGCGCTTGTCCCAGCTCTCCAGGGCGGTGTCCAGGGCCGGGACCAGCCGGTCCTTGTGCCATCCGGTCAGCGCCGAGATGTTCACGCGCGGCGCCCAGGCCACGTGGGCGAGGTCCTGCTCGATTTCACGTTCCAGGTAGATGCGCCGTTCGTCATCGAGCAGGTCCCACTTGTTGAAGGCGAGAACCAGGGCCCGGCCGGATTCGATGGCGAGCTGCAGGATGCGGACATCCTGCTCGCTGAGCACTTCGTCCACGGCGAGGAGCACAACGGCGACCTCCGCCTTTTCGAGCGCGCTCTGGGTGCGCAGGGAAGCGTAGAAGTCGGCGCCCTGTGCCATGTGCTGGCGGCGGCGGATGCCGGCGGTGTCCACGAAACGCCAGGTGCGGCCGCCGAGTTCGATGAACTCATCGACCGGGTCCCGGGTGGTGCCGGCGGTGTTGTCCACAACAACGCGCTCAGAGCCGGCCAGCTTGTTCAGCAGCGAGGACTTGCCGACGTTCGGACGCCCGATCAGGGCGATGCGGCGCGGACCGCCGGAGCGCTCCAGGCCCTCGATCGTGGAGTACTCGGGCAGGGTGTCCATCACGTGGTCCAGGAGGTCGGCGACGCCCCGTCCGTGCAGTGCGGAGACCGGGTACGGCTCGCCGAAGCCGAGGCCCCAGAGCCGTGCCGAGTCGGCTTCCTGGGCGAAGTCGTCCACCTTGTTGGCCACCATGATGACCGGCTTCTTGGACTTGCGGAGCATCTTCACGACGGCTTCGTCCGTGGCGGTGGCGCCAACGGCCGAGTCGACGACGAAGAGCACGGCGTCGGCAAGCTCCACAGCCATCTCGGCCTGTTCGGCGACGCGGGCATGGATGCCGCGGGCGTCGTGCTCCCAGCCGCCGGTGTCGACGACCGTGAAGTTCCGGCCGTTCCACGTGGCGGAGTACATCACACGGTCACGGGTGACGCCGGGGGTGTCTTCGACCACGGCTTCGCGGCGGCCGAGGATCCGATTCACCAGGGTGGACTTGCCCACGTTGGGCCGGCCGATGATGGCCAGGACCGGATCCAGCTTGACCGGACCGTCGAAGTCCTCGTCGTCGAACTCGCCGCTCAGGAGGGCGGCGTCGTCTTCATCCAGCTCATAGTCGTCCAGGCCGGCCCGGAGGGAGGCCGCGCGGACCTCTGCTTCCTCATCGTCCAGGGCGGCAAGGTGCTCGGCCACCTGGTCCGTGCCGGTGGGCGTGTATTCGTCTTCGCCGGCGCCAAATTGGCCGGAGGTTTGAGTCGTATCGCTCATTGCACTTTCCTTATGGGGTGATCTGCCGGCGTCCCGGCTACTGCTTCATGACGTTCTTGCGGGGAATCCGCGTCGGGCAAGGGCTGCCCTGTTCTTAGGATCGAGTCCTGGACATGGCGCGCCAGCGCGGCGCGGATCTCGGTTCCGGCCCTGTCCATTGAAACACGCCCGGTCTCACCGGGCCTGCGGCTGACGTTGAGGGCTCCGCCGAAGCTGACGTGCAGCCGGCGGCGGAACCGTGGAACGGCGTCGAGGTGTTCGCCGCCCTTCCGGGTGCCGAGGATGGCCACGGGGACCACGGTCGCGCCGGAGTTCAGCGCGAGCCAGGCGACCCCCTTGTTGATGGCGGAGGCTTCACCGCTCCCCCGCGTCCCCTCGGGCAGTATCCCCACGCACCGTCCGGCGTCGAGCACGCTCTTGGCCGTGAGGAGGGCCGCCCGGTCGCCCGAGCGGTCGACTGCCAGCTGGCCGGAGGCCTGGAGCACCCGGCCGAGGAAGCCGGTGAACATTTCCTGCTTGACCAGGATGTGCATGGCTCGCGGTGATGCCCCGAACATGACGGGTCCGTCCAGGAAGCTGATGTGGTTGCCGGCGAAGATCACCGGACCGGTGGCCGGGACGTTGGACCGTCCGGTGACCGAGGTCCGGTAGAGGACATGGTCCAGCATCCAGCCCACGGGCCGGCTCCAGAGCGTGGTCCAGCGGGCCGGGAGCCCGGCGTCGGGCCGCGGCCGCTGCCTGGCGTCAGTCACGGTGGAGCGCCTGGTGGTTGACGATGCCGTTGACGATGCTGAGCGCGGCGTCGACGGTTTCGGCGAAGTCGAGTTCCGAGGAATCCAGCGTCACCACCCCGTCAGCGGCCCGGGTGAAGTTCACCACGGTCGAGTCCTTCGCGTCGCGCTGGGTGACCTGCGCTGCGAGCTGTTCGGCGTTCTGGCTGCCGCCGAGCTGGATGCCCCGGCGGCGCAGGCGCGCCTCCTCGCTCGCGGTGAGCAGCATCCGCACTTCGGCGTGGGGCGCGACGACGGTGGTGATGTCCCGGCCCTCGACCACCATGCGGTGGTGGTGCTTTTCGATCAGTTCGCGCTGCCGGCGGATCAGTTCGGTGCGGGCGCCCAGGGTGGTGGCGACGGCGCTGACGGCGGCGGATATCGCCGGCTCGCGGATCGCGTGCGTGACGTCGGTGCCGCCGACCCGGACGTATTCCTCCAGCGGGCTGGTGCTGATTTCCAGCGCCAGGCTCCTGGCCGCAGCCTCGACGGCGGCGCCGTCGTTCAGGTCCGTGCCGCTGTCCAGGCAGAACCAGGTCAGGGCACGGTACATCGCGCCGGTGTCAAGGTAGGCCAGTTTGAGCCGGCGTGCCACCTCTTTGCTGACGCTGGACTTGCCCGATCCGGACGGCCCGTCGATGGCTACGACGAGGCTTTTCCCGGGACGGAGAATCTCCACGGTTTCGATAAGTTCCTGGGTCATTACTGGAGTACCCGCCATCCACGGTCGTTGAGGGCTTCGATGAGCAGTTCGTGTTTGTTCGGCAGCACGGAGATTTCCACCATGCCCACGTTCTGGCCCGAGGAGTGATCCAGCCGGAGGTCCTCGAGGTTGACGCCGATCTCGCCGATCTCCGTCAGGAGCCGGGCGATCTGTCCCGGGGTGTCATCGACCAGGACCGTCAGCCAGGAGTAGCTCTGCGGGGGTCCGCCGTGCTTGCCCGGGATACGGGACTGGCCGGCGTTGCCTTCGCTGATCAGCTGGGCGAGATCGAGCCGGGCACCGGGCGCTGTCGGGTTCTCGAGCGTGCCGATGACCCGGTTGAGGTCCGCCCGGACCCCGTGCAGGATTTCCACGACCTTCTCCGCGTTCGCGCCGAGGATCTGCACCCACAGGGTCGGATCACTCGCCGCGATCCGGGTGACATCCCGCAGTCCGTTGCCCGCGAGGGAGAGCGCGTGCAGGGGGGTGCCCTGCAGCCGGCTGGCCACCAGCGAGGACACGATCTGGGGCACGTGCGAGACGAGCGCCACCGCCTCGTCGTGTTCCTCGGCCCCGAATTCGGACACGACGGCGCCGAGGTCCATGGCCAGCGCACGCGCTGCCTGCAGGGCCTGGGGCAGTGTCTCCTCCGACGGGCAGAGGACCCACGGCATGGAGGTGAAGAGCTCTCCGCGGGCAGCGACGGGACCCGACTTTTCCCGGCCGGCCATCGGGTGGGTGCCCACGTAGCGGCTGAGGTCGGCGCCGCGGGCGCGGAGCTCGGCCTGGATGCCGGCCTTGACGCTGGCGATGTCCACGACGGTTGCCCCCGGGTAGTCCGCGAGGGCGCGTTCCACCACGTCCGCCGTGACATCCGGCGGAGCGGCGACCACCACGAGTTCCGGCCGGTCCCCGTCAAGGCGCGCCAAGGGCAGGCCGGCGCCGATGTCGACGGCGACGGCCTGGTTGGTGGGCGAAGGGTCGGAGAGGAAGACAGCCACTCCGCGGCCCCGCAGCCCCAGCCCGATGCTGGTGCCCAGGAGCCCGGTCCCCACGACCACCAACGGACCGTTGAGGTGGCCGCGGCCGTGGGTGCGAAAGGCGGACATGCCTACAGCCCTACGGATGCCAGCAGGTGGCCGACTTCCTGCCTGCCGAGGTTGCGGATGCTGCCCTGGCGCTGGTCACCCAGGCCGATGGGGCCGACCTTCACGCGGACCAGCCGGAGCACCGGGAAGCCGACAGCGTCGAAGAGGCGGCGGACAATCCGGTTCTTGCCGGAGTGCAGCACGACCTCGATCAGCACGTGGCCCGGGGTGGAGTCCACCAGCTTGAAGGAGTCCACCGAAGCGATGCCGTCCTCGAGTTCTACGCCGGCCTTGAGCTGGGCGCCTACCCCCTGCGGGAACGGCCCGCGGACCTGCACCAGGTAGGTCTTGGGGACCTCGTAGGAAGGGTGCGTCAGGCGGTTGGCGAGTTCGCCGTCGTTGGTCAGCAGCAGCAGTCCCTCGGTGGCGACGTCGAGGCGCCCGACGTGGAACAGGCGTTCGCCGTGGCTGTTGCGGACGAAGTCGCTGATGCAGGGACGTCCGTCCGGGTCTTCCATCGTGGAGACAACGCCCTTGGGCTTGTTGAACACCATGTAGACCATGTTCTCGTCCAGCTGGATGCGGAGGCCGTCGACGTGGATCACGGCGGTCTTCGGGTCGACGCGGACGCCGAGCTCGGTGACGACCTGGCCGTCGACTTCAACCCGGCCCTCGGAGATCATTTCTTCGCAGACACGCCGTGAGGCGACGCCGGCCGAGGCCATGACCTTCTGCAGGCGGATGCCGTCCTGGTCGTGCACTTCAGACTGGGGCACCTCGGCGCGGGGTCCGCGCTTGCGGGCCGGCTTGCGCACGGGCCCGAGGTTCTGGCCGAAGCGTTCGCTGCCGAACGCGCGCGCGCCGGCAGTCTTGGGCGCGCCGGTGCGCGGCTTGGGCTTGAGCGCACCGGGTGTGCCGGGGGCCTTGCCGAAGCCGGGCTTGCGGGCGGCCGCCTTGCGGGCCGCTTCCTTGCCGGAGGGCGCTTTGGACTTCCAGTCGCCGGAGGCAGGCTTGCCGGCGGGCGCGCCGTCGGGTCCCTGCAGGTCCGGATCGATGAAGGCCTCTTCGCGGGGCTTGGGGTGCTTGAAGGGGCGGTCTCCGCCGCCCTTGAAGCCTGCTCCCCCGCCGCGGCCTGCTGCCCCGCCCTGTGCGCCGCGGCCTGCGCCGCCCTTGTAGTCGGCTCCGCCACTGCGCCCGGCGCCGCCCTGCGCGCCGCGGCCGGAGCCCTGCGCTGAATTTTGTCCGGCACTGTTGCGTCCGGAACTGTTACGTGGTGAACCCTGGCGTCCCGCCTGTGTCATGACCCGTCCTTCGTTTGTTGGCCAACGGCCGCTGTCTCCCGACAACACCCGCCGGCCGGGGCAAAAAGCCTCTGCCCCGGTGGATACTCGTGCGCAGGCAGTGGTTCCTGCCTACATTCTTCCTGCGTCGTAGAACTCTTCGATGCCTTCCAGCCCCGGAAGATGGGGTGAAAGTTGCGGCAATTCCGCCACCGAGCCGATTCCCATTCGCTCCAGGAAATACGACGTCGTGCGGTACAGGATGGCCCCGGACTCGGGATCAGTTCCCGAGTCCTCGATCAGCCCCCGCTGCGTCAGCGTCCGCACGACAGAGTCAACATTGACTCCTCGAATTGCAGACACCCGCGCCCTTGAGACGGGCTGGCGGTAAGCGATGACGGCGAGCGTTTCGAGCGCCGCCTGCGTCAGCCTGGCCGTTTGTCCCTCCAGCACGAACCCGCCGACGATGTCGGCGAACTCAGCGCGTGAATAGATCCGCCAGCCTCCGGCGATATTCCGCAATTCAAAACCCCGGGGGGTGGCACTGAAGCCGTTGAAACTGGCATCGTGCACATCCGGGGCATTAACAGTATAGCCGTTGTACTCCCGCTGCAGTTCCACGAGCAGCCCCTCGACGGCGTCGACGGGCACGTCCAGGCCGGTGGCGAGCTCCGTCGCCGTCGCCGGCTGGTCGATCACCATCAGGACCGCCTCGAGGGCCGCGCGGGCGCCGCCGGGCAGGCTGCTGACGTCGGCGCCGCCGGGCAGGCTGCTGATGTCGGGGCCGGCGTCGTTTCCTGCTGCCGGTGCCGCCTCAGCGGAGGCGTCGGCGGCTGTGTCGGCGGCTGCCCGCCCGGGCCGGTTCTGGTTCACGGCTGCTCCTCATATTCTTCACTCAGGTTCTCGCTGTTCCAGGCCTCCGGGCCCGCAGTCCAGCGGATCGTCAGGTCCCCCAGCGGCAGCACCTGCTCGAAGGCCACGGCCCGGTCCCGGAACAGCTCCAGCAGCGCCAGGAACCGTGCCACGACCACGAGGGTGGACTCGGCGTCGGCGGTCAGGGCCCGGAAGGTGAGCGGCGCGCCCGGCCGCAGCCGGCGGCCGAGCAGTTCGGCCTGCTCCTTGACGCTGACGGGGGTGCCGTGCAGGTGGGCCAGGCCGATCTCGGTGGGCGCGGCTTCCCGGGGCTTGAGCGCGGCCTCTGCCAGGCCGGCGAACTGCGCCGGGGTGTGCCGCCAGAGAAGCTCCGGCAGCAGCGCGGCGAAGTGGCCCTCCAGGGCGACCTGCCGCGGATACCGGAGGGCTTCAAGCTCGAGGGTGGAACCCATCATCCCCGCCACATGCTTGAACGCCTTGTACTGCAGGAGCCGTGCGAAGAGCAGGTCCCGGGCCTCGAGCAGCGCGATGTCCTCCTCGTCCTCCACCTCGCCGGCCGGCAGCAGCCGGGCGGCCTTGAGGTCCAGCAAGGTGGCGGCGATGACGAGGAATTCGCTGGCCTCGTCCAGGGCCCACTCCTCGCCCAGGTTCTGCAGGCGCCTGATGTACTTGATGAACTCGTCGGTCACGGTGGACAGCGCCACTTCCGTGATGTCCAGCTGGTGCTTGGAAATCAGGCCGAGGAGGAGGTCGAAGGGGCCGGTGAAGTTGGCAAGCCGGACCTCGAAGCCGGGCTTCTTCGCGTTCTCCCGGCCCGGCGGAGTGAGGTCCGCCGCCGGAGCGCCTGCCCCTGCCACGGCCCTGACTAGGGCGCGCCGCCGCGCGAAATAAGCTCTTTGGCCAGGTTCCGGTAGGCGTCGGCGCCGATGTGGTTGCCGGCGTAGCTGGTGATCGGCTCGGCCGCGACGGTGGCGTCGGCGAACTTGATGGACCGTTTGATGACGGTCTCGAAGACCTTGTCGCCGAAGGCCTCCACCAGGCGGGAGATCACCTCGCGGCTGTGCAGGGTCCGGGCGTCGTACATGGTGGCGAGGACGCCGTCGACCTGGAGCCGCGGGTTCAGGCGGTCCTGGACCTTGTCGATGGTCTCGACCAGCAGTGCCACGGCGCGCAGGGCGAAGAACTCGCAGATCAGCGGGATGATGACGCCGTGGGCGGCGGTCAGTGCGTTGACGGTGAGCAGCCCCAGCGAGGGCTGGCAGTCGATCAGGACGACGTCGTAGTCGTCCTCAACCTTTTTCAGGGCCCGGTCCAGCACCTGTTCGCGGGCCACTTCGTTGACGAGCTGGACTTCCGCGGCGGAGAGGTCGATGTTGGCCGGGAGCAGATCCAGGTTTTCCACGCCGGTTTTGTGGATGGCGTCGCGGATGTCGACCTTGCGGTCCATCAGCACATTGTAGACCGTGAGATCCAGTTCGTGCGGGTTGATGCCGAGGCCGGCGGAGAGGGCACCCTGCGGGTCGAAGTCCACGACGAGCACACGGCGGCCGAATTCCGCCAGCGCGGCCGCCAGGTTGATGGTGGAGGTGGTTTTACCCACTCCGCCCTTCTGGTTGACCATGGCGATGACCCGCGCGGGACCGTGGGATGACAGCGGTGCCGGCTCCGGAAAGTCGCGGTGCGGGCGCCCGGTGGGGCCCATGACGGCGTCTTCCAGATCGAGTTCGGTGCCTTCCAGAGTTGCTGAACCCTGTTCGCTGCTCACGTATCTATCCACACTTTCGATGACGGTGATTCTCGTGCCTGATCTTGCTGCCACTGGACTTCCAGCGCCGATCTTATTCCTCACAAGGTTACAGCGCCCGACACGGTATTCCGTGGACCTTGACAGCCGCCGTTTTATGAGCCTCAACCCTCTGGTAGAAGTCGAAGGTTGCCGGCGGGGCACACAAAACCGCCCGGACGCTGGTCGGCGTCCGGGCGGTTGTGGCCGCTGTGCGGCAGGGGTGGAACGGCTCAGGCGTTGGCCAGGACCGGCTTTTCCGGAGCCGCGGCCGCCTCGTGCTCACCATGTCCGGCGATCATGGTCTGCTCGTCGAAGGGCTCGACGCCGGAGAGGACGCGCTCGACCTGACCGCCGTCGATCTCCTTGACCCAGGTGCCGATCAGCACGGTGGCCACGGCGTTGCCGGTGAAGTTGGTCAGGGCGCGGGCCTCGGACATGAACCGGTCGATCCCGACGATCATGCCGACGCCGCCGAGCAGTTCCGGCTTGTGGGCCTGCAGCCCGGCAGCCAGGGTGGCCAGGCCGGCACCGGTGACACCGGCAGCGCCCTTGGAGGCGATGATCATGAAGATCAGCAGCGAGACCTGGGCGCCCAGGTCAAGCGGGGTGCCCATGGCGTTGGCCACGAAGAGGGAGGCCATGGTCAGGTAGATCGCGGTGCCGTCGAGGTTGAAGGAGTAACCGGTGGGGACCGTGACGCCAACAACCGGCTTGGACACACCGAGGTGTTCCATCTTCGCGATCAGGCGGGGCAGCGCGGCTTCGGAGGAGGACGTGGAGAAGATCAGCAGGTATTCGCGGCCAAGATACTTCATCAGCCGGAAGATGTTGAGGCCGGCGACGATCTTGAGCAGGCCGCCGAGGATCACCACGATGAACAGGGCGCAGGTGATGTAGAACGCAACCATCAGGGTGGCCATGCTGAGGATGGCCTGCACGCCGGTGGCACCGACGACGGCGGCGATCGCGCCGAAGGCTCCGACCGGGGCCAGCCACATGATCATGACCAGGATGCGGAAGACGAGGGCCTGGCCGTAGCCGACTGCCTTGAGGATCGGTGCACCCTGGGCGCCCATCTGCTGGAGGGCGAAGCCGACCAGGAGCGCGGCGAGCAGCGTCGGCAGGACCGGGATGTCGCCCGGGATGATGCCGAGCAGGAACTCGACCGTGCTGTCCGTGGCGGCTTTTTTGCTCGGGTCATAGGGGGCGAGCTTGAGGCCCTCGCCCGGGTGGATCAGGTTGCCGACGACGAGGCCGATGGCCAGCGCGAAGGTGGACATCACCATGAAGTAGCCCAGGGCCAGGCCGCCGACCTTGCCGACCGTGGCTGCCTTGGCGATGGAACCGATGCCCAGCACGATGGTGCAGAAGATGACCGGGCCGATCATCATCTTGATGAGTTTGATGAATCCGTCGCCCAGCGGCTTCAGGGACTTGGCGAACTCCGGGAACATCAGTCCGACCAGGGCGCCGAGGATGACGGCCGCAATGACCGCGATGTAGAGATAATGGGACTTGTCGAGCCCCTTGCGCTTCTTGACCGGCGTCGCGGCCAGTGCCGCCGACTCTCCTCTTTGAGAGGCCATGGTGTTCTCCTTGGATAGGCTGGACGTCGGTGCGGCACAGGCTGTGGGCCGATCCCGTCCGTTTGTGCGTGTTCCACCATCATTGGGGATGGAGTGATGCGCATCACCGTTGCGTTCATATTGGTCATGGAAGGTTTGGATGATCCACCACTGGAGCATCGCCCGACGGCTGTTCGTGGCCCATCTGCTGTTTATGCTGACCCTGACGGCCTTCGTCGGCACCGCCACGTTCGTTGATGCCCGCGACCAGGCCTACGACGAGGCCGGCCGGCGGATGGCCGCCGTAGCGACCGCCGTGGCCGACAACCCCCTGGTGCTTGACGCGGCGGACGCCGCGGATCCCTCCGCCCTGCTGCAGCCCTACGCGATGAAGGTCACGGAGGACGCGGACGCGGATTTCATCACGATCATGGCGCCGGACCGCACCCGGTGGACCCACCCCCGGGATGAGGAACTGGGCAAGCCCTATATCGGCTCCATCGATGCGGCCCTGGACGGCGAGGTCTTCACCGAGATCACCGCCGGCACGCTCGGCCCCTCGGTCCGCACCATCGCCCCGGTGCAGGACGCGGACGGCACCGTGCGGGCACTGGTCGCGGCCGGCGTCACCGTCCGCACCGTGGACATCGCCGTCTCCGGCAGGCTGCCGGCGCTCGTGGCCATCGGGCTGGCCCTGCTCGCGGGCGGATCGCTGGCATCCTGGCTGCTGGGACGGTACCTGCGGCAGGTGACCCGCGGCTGGGGCCCGGAGCAGCTCGCGCAGCTCTTCGCTTACTACGAATCGGTGCTGCGCTCTGTCCGCGAGGGCGTCATCCTGATCGATCCCAGGGGCAAGGTGGTGATGTACAACGACCAGGCCGCCGAACTGCTGGGACTCACCCCGCGGTCCGACGACGGCGGCGCACCTGCCCCCGGCAAAAGGGCCGCCGCTGACGGCAGGCAACAGGAGGCGCCCTCACTCGAGGCGCTCCCGCTGGCCCCCAGCCTCCGGGAACTGTTCGAATCGGGCCGGACCGCGCTCGACGAGATCCACCTGACCGGCTCACGGATCCTGGTTGTGAACCAGGGACGGGCCGTCGGGCCCGGATCCGCCGGCGGACGCAGCAACCCGGCCGTCTACGGCACCGTGGCCACGATCCGGGACCGCACGGAAATCGAGTCGCTCGGCAGCGAGCTGAAAACCATGCGTACGCTCTCCGACGCCCTGCACGCCCAGACCCACGAACACGCCAACCGGCTTCACACGATCGTCTCCCTGATGGAACTCGGACGCGGTGCCGAAGCCCTGGACTTCGCCACCCAGGACCTGGAGCTCAGCCAGCGGCTGACCGATGACGTGGTGAGCTCCGTCGACGAGCCCGTCCTGGGGGCCCTGATCATGGGCAAGGCCGCCGAGGCCCACGAACGGGGCGTCGAACTGAGCCTCAACACCGCCGGGACCGGGAGCGGCCCGACCGCCGTGTCCGGGCTGGCCGTGCAGGACCTCGTGGCGATCCTCGGCAACCTCCTGGACAACGCCATCGACGCGGCCGCCGAGGCTCCGGCGCCCAAACTCGTGGAACTCACGGTGGAAGCGAACGGCGGGGCCCTTGAAATCACGGTGGAGGACAGCGGACCCGGGATCGATCCGCAGGCCGTGGAGGACATCTTCCGGCACGGCTTCAGCACCAAGTCGCCGGGGCCGTTCGGCCGGGGCCTGGGCCTGGCACTGGTCCGCCAGGCGGTGCACCGGCTCGGCGGTACCATGACAATCACGAGCCCGGCCGGGGCACTGTTCCGCGTCACGCTGCCAACGGCTTCGCCGACAATACCGCCGGCACCGCCGCCGGGATCACTGACCACCAAGGGACAGCAATGACCAAGATCCGTGTACTCGTCGTCGAAGACGAGCCCATCGCGGCGGCAGCCCACGCCGCCTACGTCGGCCGGCTGGAGGGATTCACCCTGGCTGGATCGGCCCCGGACGGACAGTCCGCGCTCCGGCTGATGACGGAATTCGCGGCGGCGGGCACGCCGGTGGACCTGGTGCTGCTGGACATGAACCTTCCGGACCTGCACGGCCTCGACATCGCGCGCCGGATGCGGGCTGCCGGGCTGTTCGCGGACATCATCGCCATCACCGCCGTCCGGGAACTGAACATTGTCCGCAGCGCGGTGGCCACGGGCGTGGTGCAGTATCTGATCAAGCCCTTCACCTTTGCCACCTTCGCGGACAAGCTCAGCAGCTACCGGAACTTCCGGGAGCATTTGGCTTCCCCCGCCGCCGGGCAGGCCGGTCCCGGGGCGTCGCAGAGCGATGTGGACCAGGCCTTCGCGAGCCTGCGGGCTCCTTCGGAACTGCCGCTGCCCAAGGGGCTGGCGCCGTCCACGCTGGACTCGGTGCAGGACTTCATGAAGCTGCAGTCCGGGGCGGTGTCGGCCAGCGAGGTGATGGACGCCCTCGGCATGTCCCGGGTGACCGCGCGGCGCTACCTGGAATACCTCGCCGACGCCGGCACGGTCACCCGGACGGCGCGTTACGGCGCGCCCGGCCGGCCGGAGAACGAATACCGCTGGGCCCGGCCGGTCCGGTAAGCGGCGCCGGCGTTTACGCGGGCCGCTCCCCCGCGGCGGCGGGACGCAGGGTTCCGATGAGCTGGTCGATCACACCGGCGTCCTCAATCGTCGAGGGCACCACATAGTCGTCGCCGTCGGCGATCTGGCGCATGGTCTTGCGCAGGATCTTGCCGGAGCGGGTCTTGGGCAGGGCCTCCACCACGGTGACGTGCTTGAAGTCCGCCACGGCGCCGATGTCCCGCCGGACCAGCGCGATCAGGTCCTTGACCAGGATCTCCTCGGGCACATCGACCCCTGACTTCAGCACCACGTAGCCGCTGGGGCGCTGGCCCTTCAACGGGTCCGCCAGTCCGATCACGGCGCACTCGGCAACTGCCGGGTGCTGGCCGATCACCTGTTCCATGGCGCCGGTGGAGAGCCGGTGGCCGGCGACATTGATGATGTCGTCGGTGCGGCCCATCACGAACAGATAACCGTCCTCATCCCGGTAGCCGGAATCGCCGGTGGCGTAGTAGCCCTCGAACGCCTGCAGGTAGGAGGAGATGTAGCGTTCGTCGTTGCCCCAGAGCGTTGTCAGCGTGCCCGGCGGCAGCGGGAGGGCCAGGACGATGTTGCCTTCCGCCCCCGTTTCGACATCCGCCCCCGACCCGTCGACGATGTTCAGCTTGAAGCCGGGCATCGGCACACTGGGCGAGCCGGCCTTGATCGGCAGCCCGTCCAGCCCGCGGGGGTTGGCGCAGATGGCCCAGCCGGTCTCGGTCTGCCACCAGTGGTCCACCACCGGCACGCCCAGGGTCCGCGAGGCCCAGTGGAAGGTGTCGGTGTCGAGCCGCTCGCCGGCGGCAAACAGGGTGCGCAGGCTGGAGATGTCGTATTTCTCGAGCAGCTTCGCCTCGGGGTCCGCCTTCCGGATGGCCCGCAGGGCGGTCGGGGCGGTGAACAGCACGTTGACCTTGTGGTCCTGGATGACCCGCCAGAAGGCACCGGCGTCAGGGGTGCCGACAGGCTTGCCTTCGTAGATGACGGTCGTGGCGCCGGCCAGCAGCGGCCCGTACACGATGTAGGAGTGCCCGACGACCCAGCCGACGTCGGATGCGGTCCACATCACGTCGCCGGGGCCGACGTCGTAGATGTTCTCCAGGGTCCAGCTGAGCGCCACCGCGTGGCCGCCGTTGTCCCGCACGACGCCCTTGGGGGCGCCGGTGGTTCCCGACGTGTAGAGGATGTAGAGCGGATCAGTGGCTTTGACGTCAACCGGGGCGGCGGGCGCGGCGGCGGCCATCTCGGCGTCCCAGTCCAGCCAGCCGGCATGCCCGGCCACCGAGGAGGCGAAGCCTTCCCTGGCCTTGACGAGCACCGGCGTGTCCGGCGCTCCGGCCAGGCCGAGGGCTTCCGCGACGGCGGGCAGGTACTCGATCCGGCGCGAGGGTTCGATGCCGCCGGAGGCCGTGACCACCGCGGCGGGGGCGGCGTCGCGGATGCGGGCGGCGAGTTCCTTGGGGGCGAAGCCGCCGAAGACGACGGAGTGCACGGCGCCGAGCCGGGCCGTGGCGAGCATGGCGATGGCCGCCTCGGGGATCATCGGCATGTAGATCACGACGCGGTCGCCCTTGCCCACGCCCTGGCTGCGCAGGACGCCGGCGAACCGGGCGACGAGGTCCGTCAGCTCCGCATAGCTGTAGCGCCGCTGCGTGCCGAGCATCGCGGAGTCATAAATCAGGGCGTCCTGCCCGCCCCGCCCCTCCTCCACATGGCGGTCCAGCGCGTTGTAGGAGGTGTTCAGCACGCCGTCAGGGAACCAGTCGTACAACGGCGCCCTGCTGGAATCCAGGGCCCGCTGAGGAGGGGCGGTCCAGGAGATCTTCCCTGCGGCTTCCAGCCAGAATGCTTCGGGCTTCTCCAGGCTGCGTGCGTAGCTGTCCTGGTAATTCTTGCTAACCATGAAAATGAGTCCCGTCCACGACGATGTGATGGTGCTCATGGTAGCCCCGACGGGGCGCAGGGCACAAGGCTTGTGTATACAGAGAGGCGTTCCACTGGGCGGGTTTTCCGGGAAAGTGGCCAAAATGCTGGGCAAATCCGATGGGCGTGTATACACTGGACAGCGTCAGCCAATGAAGGAGGCAGGATGCGCGCCAGTGATCGGGCCTATGCGGCCCTGCGTGAGGACATCATCGAATGGCGCCTGGCGCCCGGGACGGTGCTCGCGGAAGTGGAGCAGTCCGAGCGGCTCGGCATCTCGCGCACCCCGCTGCGGGAGGCCCTCAGCCGGCTGACCGCGGAAGGCCTGACGACGACGGCGGGCGGCCGCGGCGTCGTCGTGACCGACATCTCGCTGGACGATATCGACGAACTTTTCGAACTCCGCGAAACCCTCGAGGGCAAAGCCGCGGCACTGGCCGCTGAACGCGGCGATGCCGCCACCTTCGAACAGCTCCGCAACGAGCTGCGCCTGGCGCCGGCGCTGATCAGCGCCGGGGACCCCGCCCGGCACGCCTACTACGGACTGGTCGGACGGCTGGACACAGCCATCGACGCCGCGATCCACAACTCCTACCTCGCCCAGGCGATGCGCAGCCTGCGCGTCCACCTGGTCCGGGTCCGCCGGCTGGCGGCCGACGACGCCGAACGGCTCACCGCCGCCGCGGCCGAGCATGCCGCCATCGCCGAGGCGATCGCGGCCGGCAATCCCCGGCTGGCCGAAGCCGCCACCACGCTTCATCTGCACCGCAGTCTTTCCCACGTCAAAGCCACCCACGTACCTCACTAATGAAGGAGCACACCATGGTTAAGGAACACCACGTCCGCGTTTACAAGAGCGAGGAAAACCTGCCCCGCGAGGACCAGCTCGCGTTCAAGATTGCGACGGTGGCCGCCGACCCCGTCGCCGTCTCCGAGGAGGTCACCGACATGGTGATCAACCGGGTGATCGACAACGCCTCGGTGGCGATTGCCTCGCTGAACCGTGCTCCGATCGTCGCGGCCCGCGCCCAGGCGCTGACCCACGGCCCCACCACGGGCGGCAAGGGCTCGAAGGTCTTCGGCATCGACGAACCCGTCGCGGTCGAATGGGCTGCCTGGGCGAACGGCGTCGCCGTCCGTGAGCTCGACTACCACGACACCTTCCTCGCCGCGGAGTACTCCCACCCGGGCGACAACATCCCGCCGATCCTCGCCGTGGCCCAGCACGTGGGCTCCAGCGGCCAGGACCTGGTCCGCGGCATCGCCACCGGCTACGAGATCCAGGTCAACCTGGTCAAGGCCATCTGCCTGCACAAGCACAAGATCGACCACGTCGCCCACCTGGGCCCCTCCGCCGCCGCCGGTATCGGCACCCTGCTGGGGCTCGACGTCGAGACGATCTTCCAGTCCATCGGCCAGGCGCTGCACACCACCACCGCCACGCGGCAGTCGCGCAAGGGCGAGATCTCCACCTGGAAGGCCCACGCCCCGGCGTTTGCCGGCAAGATGGCCGTCGAATCCGCGGACCGTGCCATCCGCGGCCAGACCTCACCCGTGCCGATCTACGAAGGCGAGGACGGCGTCATCGCCTGGATGCTGGACGGCCCGGACGCCTCCTACACGGTGCCGCTGCCGACACCCGGCGAACCCAAGCGCGCCATCATGGACACGTACACCAAGGAGCACTCGGCCGAATACCAGGCCCAGGCGTGGATTGACCTGGCCCGCAAGCTCCACGGCGAGCACCCCGAGGTCACCGACCCGGCCAACGTGGCGTCCGTGCTGATCAAGACCAGCCACCACACCCACTTCGTGATCGGCTCCGGCGCCAACGATCCGCAGAAGTACAGCCCCACGGCAAGCCGCGAGACGCTGGACCACTCCATCCCGTACATCTTCACGGTCGCCCTGCAGGACGGCGCCTGGCACCACGTCGATTCCTACGCCCCGGAACGCGCCGCACGCCCGGACACCGTGGAACTCTGGCACAAAGTCACCACCGTCGAGGATCCGGAGTGGACCCGCCGCTACCATTCCCTCGACATCGCCGAGAAGGCCTTCGGCGGCACCGTGGTCATCACGCTCAAGGACGGCACGGTCATTACCGACGAGATCGCCGTCGCCGACGCCCACCCGCTGGGCGCCCGGCCCTTCGCCCGGGAACAGTACGTGAACAAGTTCCGCACCCTCGCCGCCGGCCTCGTCGCCGAAGAGGAAATCGAGCGTTTCCTGGCCGCCGCCGCCCGCCTGCCCGAGCTCGCCGCCGGTGAGCTGGACCAGCTCAACATCAAGGCCGCCGACGGCGTGATCGATCTGGCCGCTGCACCCAAGGGGCTCTTCTAATGCTGTATTCGAAGGTCACCCCGGAGCAGAAGCGCGTCCGCTTCCGCGAGCTCCTGGCCTCCGGGACGATCCAGCAGTTCCCGGGCGCGTTCAACCCGCTCTCGGCGCGGCTGATCGAGGAAAAGGGCTTCGCCGGGGTCTACATTTCCGGCGCCGTGCTGGCCAATGACCTGGGCCTGCCGGACATCGGCCTGACCACGCTCACCGAGGTCGCCACCCGGGCCGGGCAGATCGCCCGGATGACGGACCTGCCCAGCATTGTCGACGCCGACACCGGCTTCGGCGAGCCGATGAACGTGGCCCGCTCGGTCCAGGAACTCGAGAACGCCGGCCTCGCCGGCCTGCACATCGAGGACCAGTTCAACCCCAAGCGCTGCGGCCACCTCGACGGCAAAAACGTCGTGGACCTGGACACCGCCACCAAGCGCATCCGGGCGGCTGCCGATGCCCGGCGTGACCCGAACTTCCTGATCATGGCGCGGACCGACATCCGTGCCACGGACGGTCTGTCGGCCACGCAGGACCGCGCAAAGGCCCTGGTCGAGGCCGGGGCTGACGCCATCTTCCCGGAGGCCATGAAGGACCTCAGCGAGTTCCAGGCGATCCGCGACGCCGTCGACGTGCCGATCCTGGCCAACATGACCGAGTTCGGCCAGAGCGCGCTGTTCACGGTGGACCAGCTCGCCGGCGTCGGGGTCAACATGATCATCTACCCGGTGACGCTGCTCCGTAGTGCCATGGGCGCTGCGGAGCGTACGCTGGAATCGATCAAGGCTGACGGCACCCAGGAGGCCCAGGTCGGGACCATGCTCACCCGGGCGCGTTTGTATGACCTCGTCGACTACGAGGCGTACAACAGCTTCGACACCGGGGTTTTCAATTTCCAGGTCCCGGGCCAGTAAGCCCCGCATCGGACTTCCGGCTCCGGCCGGTTTCAACAGGCGACAGGAACAAAGGAGTTTCAGCAATGGCTGAACAAGAGATCAAAAAGGGCCTCGCCGGCGTCGTGGTGGATTACACCGCGGTCTCCAAGGTAAACCCGGACACCAATTCGCTGCTCTACCGCGGCTACCCCGTGCAGGAGCTGGCCGCCAGGTGCAGCTTCGAGGAAGTCGCCTACCTGCTGTGGAACGGCGAGCTGCCTGACGCGGGGCAGCTGGCGGAGTTCACCGCGCGGGAACGCGCCGGACGGCCGCTGGACCCCGTGGTCAAGCAGGTCATCGACGCGCTGCCGACCACCTCGCATCCGATGGACGTCTGCCGCACGGCTGCTTCCGTGATGGGCGCCCGGCACCCGCTCGCGGAGGACTCCTCCCGCGAGGCCAACCTGACCAAGGCTGCGGACCTGTTCGCCGCGATGCCGGCGGTGGTGTCGTACGACCAGCGCCGCCGCCACGGCCAGGAACTGGTGGAGCCGCGCGATGACCTGGGCTATTCCGCCAACTTCCTCTGGATGGCCTTTGGCGAGGAGCCGGTCCAGGAGGTCGTCGAGGCCTTCAACGTCTCGATGATCCTGTACGCCGAGCACTCCTTCAACGCCTCCACGTTCACCGCCCGGGTGATCACCTCCACGCTCTCGGACCTGCACTCGGCCGTGACCGGGGCGATCGGCGCGCTCAAGGGTCCGCTGCATGGCGGCGCGAACGAGGCCGTGATGCACACCTTCGACGAGATCGGCATCCGTCCGGAGGAGTCGCTGGAGGAGGCTCACACCCGCGCCAAGGCGTGGATGGAGGATGCCCTGGCAAAGAAAAAGAAGGTCATGGGCTTCGGCCACCGTGTGTACAAGCACGGCGATTCCCGGGTGCCGACCATGAAGGCGGCCCTGGACAAGATGATCGCGCACTATGGCCGGCCGGAGCTGCTGGGGCTGTACAACGGGCTGGAAACGGCGATGGACGAGGCCAAGGCGATCAAGCCGAACCTCGACTACCCGGCCGGCCCCACGTACCACCTGATGGGCTTCGACACCCCGACGTTCACTCCGCTGTTCGTTGCCAGCCGCATCACGGGCTGGACCGCGCACATCATGGAGCAGCTGGACTCGAACTCCCTGATCCGGCCGCTGAGCGAATACAACGGCGTCGAGGAACGGCACCTGCCGTAGCTTCGGTTCCTGCAGCGCGGACCATTTCGGGCCGGTCACCTCCGGGAGGTGGCCGGCCCGTTGTTGTGCCGCCGGGCTTTGTGCCGGGGCCCTTAGCCCGCGCTGATCTTCAGCGAGGTGATCATGCGCTTCGCGTTCAGGTACTCGGGGGTCTGCATGTAGGCCCGGGCCGCGTCCAGCGTGGGGAACGCCTTGGCTCCCCGGCGGTTGGGGACTTCCTCCGTGCCTCCGGCGTTGACCTGGAACGCATCGGCGAAGGAGTACATCGGGGTCTCGGCGGGGCCGTTGACCACGTTGTAGAACATGCAGGTGGTTCCGTCCTGCCCGGCCAGGGTGCTGGTCAGCCCGTAGGACGCCGTGACATGGCCCGTTTCCTGCAGTGCCCGGAAGGCGAACCTGGGTGTGACAGAGCCCTTCGAGGGCAGGTACGGCAGGTCGACTTCCACCACATCAAGCACCGTGTAGGGAACCGGGTTCTGGCACGCGCCGCCGAGTCCGCCGTAGGGCCCGAGGTGCAGTGAGGCCACCACCACTCCGGATTCGTTCGCGACGTCAACATCCACCGCGCCGGAACCGAAAGCCCCGGTGGGAGTGGAGACGGTCCATGCGGCGGGGTGCTGGAGGCTGGCCTTTGCGTCGGCGCTGGTGAACGTGCGCCACTCCCCGGCGGACGGTGGCGCTGTGGCGGTCCGGGATGTTGCGGGCGCCGCAACCGCCGGCGGCGGCACGGGGGCCGACGTCGCAACGGTCGGCGAGGGCGCCGTCGTCAGCGCCGCTGACGCTGTTGGCGCCGTCACCGCGGCCGTCGGGCCTGCCGCGGGGGCCGGGGCGCCGGATCCCAGGTTGCCGGCCATGGCAATGCCCCCGGCGGCCGCAACTGCGACCAGGGCAACGGCGGCAACCACCCAGGGCCAGCGCCGGCGTGCCGCGGTCCCCGCCGCCGCTCCGTCGTCGTGAGGATCCCTGTCCAGGATGTCGTGATTGCCAGAGTCCATGTCCTGCCCCCAATAAGGTCCGTGTGCCGCCTGCCGGTGAGCGAGGGAAGTACGCGGATCACCGCGGCGCACCGTTCGCGCCTTAGGCTACCGGTCCGGCAGCGGCATTCCCCGCGCCGCGGTTTCGATTCGCGGAAATATGTTTCGGTGCGGAAGCCGTGGTCACCCGGGCGCGGAGGTATGCCGGACCGATGCCACAGTTTCGTTGTCCTCGTTCAGGACCACCACCACGTCGAGCACCTCGCCCGCCAGCGCGGGCGGAAGCCAGTGCTCCGCGTCCTGCCACATCAGCTGCAGCGGCAGCGCCCCGACGTCGAACCATTCGGGCGTAATCTCCGGGCTCTCTGCCGGTTCGCCCTCCCAGCGCCGCGTGGTGAACAGCCTGCAGTACATGTTCCACTCAGGGCGGCCGGGGAAAATGAACTCGACGACGCCGGCATGGGCCAGGTCCTCCTGGCAGACGACAACTCCGGCTTCTTCCCAGACTTCGCGGACGACGGCTTCGGCGTCGCTCTCCCCCGGTTCGACGTGGCCGCCGATGCCCACGATCTTGCCCGTGCCGAACCCGGTCCGCTTCAGCCCCAGCAGCACTTCGGTGCCGGAGCCCGCTTCGCGGAGCATGAAACACAGTGTGACGGGAGTGGAGGCCATGGATCCAAGCCTAGCGCCGGGGTGCGCCCCGGCGGCTCAGCCCAGCGCCCGGGGATGCGCCGCGGCGTAGATCTCACGCAGGGTGTCGGCCGTGACCAGGGTGTACACCTGCGTGGTGGTGACGGAGGCGTGGCCCAGCAGCTCCTGGACCACCCGGACGTCGGCACCGCCCTCGAGCAGGTGCGTGGCGAAGGAGTGCCGCAGGGTGTGCGGCGAGACGTCCTTGGTGATGTTGGCCTTCGCGGCGGCTGTCTTGAGGATGGTCCAGGCGCTCTGCCGGCTGATCCGTCCGCCGCGGGCGTTCAGGAACAGGGCAGGGGTGCCCTTGCCCTTGGCGGCCAGCAGCGGCCGGCCCCGGACCAGGTAGGCGTCGAGGGCCCGGGCGCCGAAGGACCCCAGCGGGACCAGCCGCTCCTTGGAACCCTTGCCGAAGAGCCGGACGATTGCGGGCCCGGCGTCCGCGGCCGCTCCGGCAGGAAGCGAGATGTCGTCGACGTCCAGGCCCACGGCTTCGCTGATGCGGGCGCCGGTGGAGTACAGGAATTCCAGCAGGGCCCGGTCGCGCAGTCCGGTGGCGGTGTCGGTTCCGACCGCCTCCAGGATCCTGGTGACTTCGTCGACACTGATGGCCTTGGGCAGCCGTTTGCCGGGCATGGGCGGATGGACATCGCTGGCCGGGTCGGTGGGAGTGACGCCCTCGAGTGCCCAGAACTTGTGGAGCCCGCGCACTGCCACCACGGTCCGGGCTGCCGAGCGGATGCCCAGGGCCGAGCCGCCGTCGGAGCCGTCGGAGAGCGCCTGGACGAAGCCGGTGACGTCGTGGCGGGTGATCTCGGCGGGGCGCCGGCGTCCGGTCCGGGCCAGGTGCCGGGCGTAGCGGGCCAGGTCCCGCCGGTAAGCGGAGAGGGTGTTGGCCGCGAGTCCGCGTTCCACCCCCATGTGCTGCAGGTAGTCCGTGATGGCGCGGTCGATCGCCGTCAGCGGCTCGGGAGCCAGCGGTTCGGCAGTCAGCGGTTCCACCATCAGCGCTGGCTGGGATGCGCGGGCCACGGCGCACTGCCCGGGCGCAGGCTCGAGAAGTTGTCGGTCCGGGCGGCCGCGGCGGCGAGGATTCCGACGACGGCGGACGGGTTGTGCAGCCGCCCGTCCAGCACGGCCTGCACGGCGGCATCCAGGGGGATCCAGTGCAGCTCGATTTCGGCTTCCTCGTCGGTGCGGACGTGGAGTTCGTGGCCGGGCACATCGCTCAGGTCCCGGGCGAGGTAGATGCGGATGGCCTCGCTGGATGACCCGGGGGAATTGAAGAAGTCGGCGAGCACATTCCACTGGCCGGCAATGAGGTCGGCTTCCTCGGCGAGTTCCCGAGCCGCGCCGGCGACGAAGTCCTCGCCTTCAACGTCGAGGAGCCCGGCGGGGATCTCCCACAGGTCCATGCCGACAGGGTGCCGGTACTGCTTGATCAGCAGCACTTCGCCCTCGTCGTTCATCGGCAGGACCGCCACCGCGCCGGGGTGCTCGATGTAGTCGCGGACGAGCGGGTCGCCGTCGTCGTTGAGCTGGAAGCTGTCACTGACCACGTCCCAGATCCGGCCTTCGTAGACCGTCCGGGACGACAAAAGACGGCGCGGGCTCGGTTCGTCCGAAACCTGCCGTGCAGCATGGGGGGTTTCAGGTTTACCGGGCATCGCGCCGTCCTTTGATTCAGTTGGTGGTTACTTCGACACTGCCGGGGAAGGCTTGGCGGCCGGAGCGGCCGTCGCTGCCTCTGCGCTGGCTGTGCCCTTCGCGGCAGCCTGTGCGGCCTTGCCGCCGTTGCCGCGCTGGTGCTCCAGGGCGGCCTTCACCAGTCCGGTGAACAGGGCGTGCGGCCGGGTCGGGCGCGAGCTGAGCTCCGGGTGCGCCTGCGTGGCAACGTAGTACGGGTGGACTTCGCGGGGAAGCTCCACGTACTCCACGAGCTTGCCGTCGGGCGAGGTTCCGGAGAACACCAGGCCCTGGGCGGCGATCTGCTCGCGGTATTTGTTGTTGACCTCGTAGCGGTGGCGGTGCCGTTCGCTGACCTTGGTGGTGCCGTAGGTCTCGGCGACCACGGACCCCTCGTCCAGCTTGGCCTCGTACAGGCCCAGGCGCATGGTGCCGCCCAGGTCGCCCTTGCCGCCGACGATGTCCAGCTGCTCTTCCATCGTCGCGATCACCGGGTACTTCGAGTCCGGCTCAAACTCCGAGGAGGAAGCGCCCTCGAGGCCGACCACGTTGCGGGCGTACTCGATCACCATGCACTGCAGGCCCAGGCAGAGGCCCAGGACCGGAAGCTTGGATTCACGGGCGTACTTCAGCGCGCCGAGTTTGCCTTCGAGCCCGCGGATGCCGAAGCCGCCCGGGACACAGATCGCGTCGACACCGTCCAGTGACTGGACCGCACCTTCGTGGGTTTCGCATTCGTCCGAGGGGACCCAGCGGATCTTGACCTTGGTGTCGTTGGCGAAACCGCCGGCACGCAGCGCCTCGGTCACGGACAGGTAGGCGTCCGGCAGGTCGATGTACTTGCCGACCAGGGCGATCTCAACCTCGTGCTTGGGGTTGTGGACCGCGTCGAGGAGCTTGTCCCAGCTGGTCCAGTCAACGTCCTTGAACGGAAGATCGAGGGCGCGGACGATGTAGGAATCCAGGCCCTGGGAGTGCAGGGTCTTCGGGATGTCGTAGATGCTCGGGGCATCCGGGCAGCCGATGACGGCGTCGATGTCGACGTCGCACATGCGGCCGATCTTGTCGCGCATGGGCTGCGGGACTTCGCGGTCCGAACGGATCACGATCGCCTCGGGCTGGATGCCGATGGAGCGCAGCGCGGCCACGGAGTGCTGCGTGGGCTTGGTCTTCAGTTCCTGCGAGGGGCCGATGTACGGCACGAGGGAGACGTGCAGGAAGAACACATTCCCGCGGCCGATGTCCTGGCGGACCTGGCGGGCGGATTCGAGGAACGGCTGCGACTCGATGTCGCCCACGGTGCCGCCGATTTCGGTGATGATCACGTCGGGGGCGTGCTTGCCCTCGGCGGGAAGCCGCATGCGCCGCTTGATTTCATCGGTGATGTGCGGGATGACCTGGACGGTGTCGCCGAGGTATTCCCCGCGGCGTTCCTTGGCGATGACCGTGGAGTAGACCTGTCCGGTCGTGACGTTGGCCGAACCCTCGAGGTTCTCATCGAGGAAGCGCTCGTAGTGACCGATGTCGAGGTCCGTTTCGGCGCCGTCGTCAGTGACGAAGACTTCGCCGTGCTGGAAGGGGTTCATCGTGCCCGGATCCACATTCAGATAGGGATCGAGCTTTTGCATAGTTACAGACAAGCCGCGTGCCCGCAGGAGGTGACCGAGGCTCGAAGCCGTCAGTCCCTTACCGAGCGAGGACGCCACACCACCGGTGACGAAGATGTGTTTGGTCGTCTTGGACGAGCCCGGAAACCGGGAATTTACACGGGAATTTGATCGCTGCACCACGGGGTTCGAGCCTATCACCAATTCAGCCTTCCAGGGATCTGTGCGGGGCAATCCGCTGTGATTTTCGCCCGGTTCCGGCCCGCCGCAGGGGTGCTCAGGCCTGCTGCGGCAGGAGCCTGGCGTCGTCCAGCAGCTCCTGGGCGTGGGCCCGGGCGGATTCGGAATCCTCCTGGCCGGCGAGCATGCGGGCCAGCTCCCTGACGCGTTCCGCCTCGTCGAGGAGCCGGACGTCGCTGGAGGTGAAGCCGGTCGCCGTGGCGCCGTCGGCGCCGCGCACGGAGGTCTTCGTGACCCGGATGTGCTGGTCGGCGAAGGCCGCCACCTGCGGCAGGTGGGTCACCACGAGCACCTGGACGTGCCGGGCGAGCATCGCCAGCCGGCGGCCGATCTCGACGGCGGCACGGCCGCCCACGCCGGCGTCGACCTCGTCGAAGACGAAGGTCGGGACCGGATCGACCGCGGCCAGCACCACTTCGATGGCGAGCATCACCCGGGACAGTTCACCGCCGGAGGCACCCTTGCCCAGGGGGCGGGCGGGGGCGCCGGAGTGCGGCTGGAGCAGGAAGGAAATCTCGTCCGCGCCGAACGGCCCCGGCTGCCCGCCGGACTCGACGTTGATGACCAGGGCGGCGTCCGCCATCGCCAGGGCCTTCAGTTCCGCGCTGACCCGGGCCGCGAGCTCCTTCGCGGCCTTCTTCCGCAACTTGCTGATGACCGCGGCCTGTTTGACCAGTTCGGCCCCGGCGCGGGTCACCTCGGCGTCCAGCGCCTCGATCCGGGTGGAGTCATCCTGCAGCTCCAGGAACCGTGCCCGGGACTGCTCGGCCCACAGCAGCACTTCATCGATGGTCGGGGCGTACTTGCGCACCAGCGTCGCCAGCGCGCCCCGGCGGTCCTCGATCTCGGCAAGCCGTTCCGGGCCCTCGGAGTCGAGGGCGGCCTGGTAGCTTGCGAGTTCGGTGGCGATGTCGTTGAGCAGGAAGCCCACCTCGGCCAGCCGGGCGGCAGCGGACCCGAGGTCCTCGTCGTGTTCGGCGACGTGCTCCAGGGTGCGTTTGGCGGCATCCACCAGGGTGGTCGCGTCGGAGTTGTCGCCGAAGTCCTCGGCGGTGAGCGCCTGCTGGGCCGTGGTGGCCGCGATCCGGAGTTCCTCGACGTTGGCAAGCTTGACGGCCTCGGCCTTGAGCGATTCGTCCTCCCCCGGCTGCGGGTCGACGGCGTCGATCTCGGCCAGGGCAGCCTCCAGGGATTCCGACTCGCGGAGGCGTTCCCGGGCGGCGCTGCGGAGCTCATCCAGCTCGGCCTGGCTGGACTTCCAGTGGGCATGGAGCTCCTGGTAGCTGCCGAGCGCCGCCGCCAGCTGCTCCCCCGCGAATTTGTCGAGGGCTTCGCGCTGCGCCACCGGGCTCTTGAGCCTGATCTGACCGGACTGGCCGTGGACCACCACCAGGGTTTCGCCGATTTCGCCCAGCACACCCACGGGGGCGGCGCGTCCGCCGAGGTAGGCGCGGCTTCGCCCGTCCGCGCCCACGCTGCGGGCCAGCAGCAGCTCGGCGCCGCCGTCGAACTCCTCCACCTCGGCCCCCGCCTCACGGGCGCGTGCCACGGCCGGGTGCCCGGCGTCGAGCCTTACGGTGGCTTCCGCGGACGCGCTCTTCGCGCCGCTGCGCACGGCACCCGCGTCGGAGCGTGCGCCGAGCAGCAGCCCGACGGCGGTCACCACCATCGTCTTGCCGGCGCCGGTTTCACCGGTCACCACGCTCAGGCCCGGGCCGAGGGGCAGCGTGGCGTCGGTGATGACGCCCAGGTCGCGGATTCTCAGTTCTTCAAGCATGGTTCACTTCGCAGTCGATGGATCAGTGGTCTCGCCGGGCCCTGCGTGCGGCGGCCCTGCCTGCGGCGGAGTTGGCAGCGGGGGCATCGGGCGGGGCGTGCGGATCACCGGCACCGGCCCGGTGTGGACTTTGGCGGCCTCCGGCATGGGCCCGCGCCAGCCCTGGATGGGCAGTTCGAACTTGCGGACCAGACGGCCGGAGAAGGGCGTCTGGTGGGTGCGGGCGAGCCGCACGGGGGTGGCGGAGCGGGTCACTTCCACGCGCGCTCCGGGCGGCAGGTCCACCGAGCGGCGGCCGTCGCACCAGAGCACGCCCTGCGCATCGGTCCGGTTCAGGATTTCGACCGCCAACCGGGACCGGGGTGAGACGACCAGCGGCTTGGCGAAGAGTGCGTGGGCGCTGATCGGCACGATCAGGAGGGCCTCGACCTCGGGCCACACCACCGGTCCGCCGGCGGAGAAGGCGTAGGCGGTGGATCCGGTGGGCGTGGCCAGGACGACGCCGTCGCAGCCGAAGGAGGTGAGCGGGCGTTCGTCGACCTCGGTGACCACCTCGAGCATCCGTTCCCGGTTGCCCTTTTCGATCGCGGCCTCGTTCAGGGCCCAGGTGTGCCAGATTTTCTGTCCGCGGACCCAGACCTGGACGTCGATGGTCATCCGCTCCTCCACGGTGTACTGGCGGCTCGCGATCCATTCCACGGTCTGGGCGAGGTCCGCCCGCTCGCTCTCGGCCAGGAATCCGACGTGGCCGAGGTTGACGCCGAGCAGCGGCACGTCGACCTCACGCACCAGTTCCGCGGCGCGCAGGATGGTGCCGTCGCCGCCGAGGACCATCACAAGCTCGACGTCGGGCAGCATCACGTGGTCATGCAGGATCTCAACGGGCTGGTCGAGGCGTCCGAAGAAGCGGACCATGTCGCCGAGCTCTGATTTCAGCATCACGGGAATGATGCCGTAGTCATGGAGCTGGGTGCACGCCTCCCAGGCAGCCTTGAGGGACTCCTCACGGCCTGTGTGGGCAAGGATGAGGACACGCCTGCTCATCGGGTTCCGCCTTCTAGTGCTTCTAGTACTTCGGCCAGATTGTTCCGAGTAACGCAGCAACGGCTGCGTCCCGCTCTTCGATCTTAGGCAGGTCTGTCGCAATCCCGCGCTTTATCCACAGGAAGTACTCGACGTTTCCGTCCTGGCCGGGCAGCGGGCTGCTGGCGAGGCCTTTCAGTTCCAGCCCGCAGTCCATCGCTTCCGCCGCGACTTTGCCCACGGCGAGGCGGCGCTCCCACTCCGAGGTGACGACGCCGGTGCGGCCCAGCCGGTCCTTGCCGATCTCGAACTGCGGCTTGACCATCAGGACCAGGTCCCCGCCCGGCTCCGTGCACGCCGCGAGGGGGGCCAGCACGAGGGTCAGGGAGATGAAGGACAGGTCCGCCACCGTCAACACCGCCGGTCCGCCGATCTCATCCGGGGTCATGTAGCGGACGTTGAGGCCTTCGTGGACGGAAACGCGGGGGTCGTTCCGGATCACGGGGACCAGCTGGTCGTGGCCAACATCGACGGCCACGACATGGTCCGCGCCCCGGCACAGCAGCACCTCGGTGAATCCGCCGGTGGAGGCACCGGCGTCCAGGCACCGCTTGCCTTCGACCTTGACGGCGGGAAAGGCGTCCAGCGCGCCGGCCAGCTTGTGTCCGGCGCGGCTGACGTAGTTGTCCTCATCGGCGGCTGCGACGTCGAGGCTGGTGTCGTCCTGGACCTGGAGGGATGCCTTGGCGAGCACCTCCCCGTTGGAGCTGACTTTGCCTTCGGCGATGAGGCGTGCGGCGTGCGTGCGGGACCTCGCCAGCCCGCGGCCGACGAGGGCCTGGTCAAGCCTGCTCATGCGTGGCATCCCCTGTCTCGGTGGCGGCTGTCGTTGGTGTCCTGATTGTTTGTCCTGCGGAGGGCCGGCCTTCGGCGGCCTGTGCTGCGGCCGGCTGGCCTGCGACGGTCTCGTTCAGGGCGGCCAGCAGTTCGTCGTGCAGGCCGGAGTAGACCTCGGTGTGCAGGGCCACCGGCAGGTCCGGCAGGTCGCGGAGGCGGTCCAGGAGCGGCCCCACGGCGGGGTCCACGGCGGGGTCTCCGGCGGGGTCTCCGTCGGGACGGTCAGCCGTGGCTTCGTCCGGTGCCGCCGGAAACGCCGGCCAGTTGACCTGGGCTTCGCCCCCGGCGGGGTCCGTCTCGATGGTGTGGTTCGGCTCGGTCATGGTCCCCAGTCTAGTGATCCAGCCATTCGAGGACCGGCGCCAGGGCAGTGGCGGTCTCGGGGTTGGCTGTCCACCACGCCGAACAAGCGGCCCGCCAGGCGTCGAGGTCGCCGGGGTCTCCGCTGACCCGGAGCGTCTGCCCGTGCACGACGGCGGAGGCCGCGCCGCAGCGGTGCTGTCCGGCGTCGAGCTCGGTCACCGGGTAGGGGCGGTAGAGGTCCGTGAGGTCGTTGATGAGGTAGTCGGGCCGTTCCGGAGTGCGGGCGGCGAGGATCGATTCCCTCGTGTCGACGCCGGTGAGCACGGCGACCGTGGCGAAGCCGGCGTTGTTGCCGCCGAGGATGTCGGTGTCCAGGCGGTCGCCGACAACGAGCGGCCGGTCGGCAGCGAGGCGTTTCGCGGCGGCATGGAACAGGGGCGCTTCCGGCTTGCCGGCGACGAGGGGGCGCTGCCCGGTGGCGGCAGCGACTGCCGCCACCAGCGTCCCGTTGCCGGGTGCCATGCCCCGGGCCTGGGGAATGGACATGTCCGTGTTGGTGGCCACCCACAGAGCCCCGCCGGCAATGACGTAGGCGGCTTCCGCGAGGTCCTTCCACCCGAGGTCCGGGTGGAAGCCCTGCACGACGGCGACGGGATGCTCGGCTTCGCTGTGGACCGGCACCAGCCCCGCGAGTTCAATTTCCTGGGCCAGCGAGGCGCCGCCGGTGATCAGGACGCGGGCACCCGCCGGTAGCAGCGAAGCCAGCAGCTCGCCCGCGGCCTGCGAGGAGCTGACGACCTGGTGGTCCTCCGCCGGGGCGCCCAGTTCGCGCAGGTGCTGCGCCACCTGAGCCGGAGTCCGGGACGCGTTGTTCGTGACGTAGCCGAGCCCGACGCCGATCCCGGCGAGCCGGCGCAGGGACTCCACGGCGCCCGGGATGGCGTGCGGACCCGCGTAAACTACGCCGTCGAGGTCGGCGAGCAGGGCGTCGAAGGTTGAGATCAGCTCCGGTGCGGCCACTTCCGCTCAGCCCTCGGAGCGTTCCGGGTTGCGGGAACCGTCGTCGTCGGACTCGCCGTGTCCGGTCTCGCCGTTGTGGGACCCGTCATAGGACTCGCCGTCATAGGACTCGTTGTGCCCGGTCTCGCCGGAGTCATCGCCGCTCAGTACCTCGGAGCGGTCCAGGGCATCCTTTTCCACGGAATCCTCATCGGACTCAGCGTCGTCGGACTCCCAGAAGTCGGACTCGGCGTCGTCGGATCCTTCCTCGGGAATGTTCCCTGCCGCCTCTGTCGTTTCCGGGAGACCGGCAACAGCCTCGGCGCTGGCGGCACGCGGCGCCTTGTCCTGCTCTTCGGCTGACGGGGCGGACCGCTGGGCGGTCTGCTCGGCGAGGAGCCGGCGCTGCTGCTCTTCCTCGCGGGCTTCCTCTTCCTCGTCCCAGCCGAGGTCGATGATGTCCGGGTCTTCAGCGACATCGAGGCCGAGGGCGTTCTCGGCCACGACGGCCTGGCGCTGCCACTTTTCCGCCTCGGCCGTGCGGCCCACGGCGGTCAAGGCATCGGCGTAGGCGCGGAACAGGCGAGGGCTGTAGGAGAATGCCCTGTTGATGTCCAGCTGCACGATTTCCAGTTCGGAGACGGCAGCGTCCAGCTGGCCCAAGTCGGTACGGGCGCCGGCGGCCACGATGGCCAGTTCCGCTTTGCCGGGGGCGTCCAGGTCCTTGGCTTCTTCGGAACGGGCCATCTCCAGGGCGCGGTCGGGCCGGCCCAGTCCACGTTCGCAGTCGGCCATAACGGGCAGGTGCATGTTGGAGCCGCTGATCCGCCGGTAGGTGCGGAACTCGCGCAGGGCTTCGCCGTAGTGGCCGGCGGCGTAGGCGGTCAGGCCCACGGCTTCGCGGACGGCGGCAAGGCGGCCACCGCGGCGGCTGGCAGCGAGGGCATGCTGGAAGGCCAGCTCCGGTTCGTCGTCAATCAGGCGTCCGGCCATCACGAGGTGGCGGGCCACCCACTCGGCACTGTTTTCCTCGAGGGTCCTGATCTGGTGCTGCGTGGCGCGGTCCAGTTCCTTGCCGGTGACGTCGTCGTCGATCTGCGGCGAACGCTCGCGGTCCGGACGGTTGGCGCTGCGGAGATCCCGGGCGTTGGGGACGCGCACGGGACGGTCCTCTGCCCGGTCACGGCCGAACTGGCGGGGGCCGGAGTCTCCCCGGTCAAAGCTGCGGGCCGGACGGTCATCCCGGTCAAAGCTGCGGGCCGGACGGTCATCCCGGTCAAAGCTGCGGGCCGGACGGTCATCCCGGTCAAAGCTGCGGGCCGGACGGTCATCGCGGCTGCCGAACGGTTTCCGGTTGTCGCCGCCACTGAAGGGCTTGCGGTCACGGTCGCCGCCGAAGCTGCGCGGCTGTCCGCCGCCTTCACGGGGGGCACGGTCACCATAGGGTTTGCGGTCACGGTCCCCGCCACCGCTGTAAGGCGGCTTCCGGTCCCCGCCGCCTTCACGCGGGGCACGGTCACCATAGGGTTTGCGGTCACGGTCCCCGCCACCGCTGTAAGGCGGCTTCCGGTCCCCGCCGCCGGCGCCAAAGCTGCGACGTTCGCCGCCGCCTTCACGCGGGGCACGGTCACCATAGGGCTTGCGGTCACGATCCCCGCCACCGCTGTAAGGCGGCTTCCGGTCCCCGCCGCCGGCGCCAAAGCTGCGACGCTCGCCGCCTCCCTCACGCGGGGCGCGGTCACCAAAGGGCTTGCGGTCACGATCCCCGCCACCACCAAAGGGCTTGCGGTCACGATCGCCGGAGGACGGACGGTCCCCCTGGGCCCCTCGGTCATCGCGGGCACGGAACCCGCGCGGGTCACCGCCGGAGTTGTTGGTGCCGCGGAATCCGCCGCCGCCCTGATTGCGTCCGCCGCCAAAGTTGCCGCGGTCGTTGCCGCGGTCGTTGCCGCGGTCGTTGCCGCGGTCGTTGCCGCCGCGATTACCGTCGTTGTGCTCAGCCATGCTGGATTCCTCCTGTTATGAGCTGACCACTGGCGCAATCGCAGCCGCTCTATTCCGTGTTTCGTCCCTACGCAACCCGAAATCAAGCGCTTCGAAGTCCGTACATCTCATTCAATTCTAGGCGAGTCCCCTGCGCCCGGCTAACGGCAGGGGCTCTTTCGGCCGTCCCGGTGTCAAGCCTCACAGACAGCCGCGCGCGTTGGCCCTTCCGGGCCGGCAGCAGCAGTTCGTTCTGCGGGTTCTTGGTGGCTTCCTGCTGTTTGGAGGGGTGGTTAAATGCGGGAGAGCCCCAACCGTGTGGTTGGGGCTCTCGACCGTTTAATGATGTTCCGGCGGTGACCTACTCTCCCACACCCTCCCGGGTGCAGTACCATCGGCGCTGTGGGTCTTAGCTTCCGGGTTCGGAATGGGACCGGGCGTTTCCCCCACGCTATGACCGCCGTAACCCTTGCTCCCGACCCCGGTGCGCCCGGTGGGCGTTGGGGTGGGAAATCTGTGGTTACAACCTCGCTGCACCGGTACCCCTGGGGGTGGTGGTGCAGTTGTGGTGTTGTTATGTAGTTGTTCGTTCCTCAAGCAACGGGTTTGTTGTTTGGGAACCACATAGTGGACGCAAGCAGTCTTGTTTTCTTTTTACCCTTTTCATGGTGTGAACGTCTTTTGAATCCGTTCACGAAGAGGGTGTGTGGTGTAAGTTATCGGCCTATTAGTACCGGTCAGCTTCACGAGTCGTTAGTCCTCGCTTCCACATCCGGCCTATCAACCCAGTGGTCTGGCTGGGGGCCTCTCACACACAAGGTGTATGGAAATCTCATCTCGAAGCGAGCTTCCCGCTTAGATGCTTTCAGCGGTTATCCCATCCGAACGTAGCTAATCAGCGGTGCACTTG
The DNA here is from genome assembly GCF_001750145.1 of Arthrobacter sp. U41. Lineage (NCBI taxonomy): Bacteria > Bacillati > Actinomycetota > Actinomycetes > Micrococcales > Micrococcaceae > Arthrobacter > Arthrobacter sp. U41. The sequence continues at coordinate 2,825,286 of NZ_CP015732.1, read as the reverse complement.
GCAGTACAACTGACACACCAGAGGTTCGTCCGTCCCGGTCCTCTCGTACTAAGGACAGCCCTTCTCAAATTTCCTGCGCGCGCAGCGGATAGGGACCGAACTGTCTCACGACGTTCTAAACCCAGCTCGCGTACCGCTTTAATGGGCGAACAGCCCAACCCTTGGGACCTACTCCAGCCCCAGGATGCGACGAGCCGACATCGAGGTGCCAAACCATGCCGTCGATATGGACTCTTGGGCAAGATCAGCCTGTTATCCCCGAGGTACCTTTTATCCGTTGAGCGACGGCCATTCCACAATGTACCGCCGGATCACTAGTCCCGACTTTCGTCCCTGCTCGAGATGTCTCTCTCACAGTCAAGCTCCCTTGTGCACTTACACTCGACACCTGATTGCCAACCAGGCTGAGGGAACCTTTGGGCGCCTCCGTTACTTTTTAGGAGGCAACCGCCCCAGTTAAACTACCCATCAGGCACTGTCCCTGACCCGGATTACGGGCCGAAGTTAGATGTCCAAAGTGACCAGAGTGGTATTTCAACGATGACTCCACCCGAACTGGCGTCCGGGCTTCAACGTCTCCCACCTATCCTACACAAGCCACTCCGAACACCAATACCAAACTATAGTAAAGGTCTCGGGGTCTTTCCGTCCTGCTGCGCGTAACGAGCATCTTTACTCGTACTGCAATTTCGCCGAGTTTATGGTTGAGACAGCGGGGAAGTCGTTACTCCATTCGTGCAGGTCGGAACTTACCCGACAAGGAATTTCGCTACCTTAGGATGGTTATAGTTACCACCGCCGTTTACTGGGGCTTGAATTCTCAGCTTCGCCTTGCGGCTAACCGGTCCTCTTAACCTTCCAGCACCGGGCAGGAGTCAGTCCGTATACATCGTCTTGCGACTTCGCACGGACCTGTGTTTTTAGTAAACAGTCGCTTCCCCCTGGTCTCTGCGGCCCCTGCACGCTCCGGACAGCTAGTGTCCATCACGATGGGGGCCCCCCTTCTCCCGAAGTTACGGGGGCATTTTGCCGAGTTCCTTAACCATAATTCTCTCGATCGCCTTAGTATTCTCTACCTGATCACCTGTGTCGGTTTGGGGTACGGGCGGCTAAAACCTCGCGTCGATGCTTTTCTAGGCAGCATAGGATCACCGAATCCCCCCTTACGGGAGTCCCATCGGGTCTCAGGCATCATGAACGGCGGATTTGCCTACCGTTCGCCCTACATCCTTAGACCGGGACAACCATCGCCCGGCTCGGCTACCTTCCTGCGTCACACCTGTTAATACGCTTGCCTCCCAGGATCAGGTCCCGCGCTCCACCAAAACCCTCCACCCACAAGGGGTGTCAGGCAGGTCTCGGGCGGTTAGTATCCCCTGTTCAGCATGGGCGGTTTTTCGCCGGTACGGGAATATCAACCCGTTGTCCATCGACTACGCCTGTCGGCCTCGCCTTAGGTCCCGACTTACCCAGGGCAGATTAGCTTGACCCTGGAACCCTTGATCATTCGGCGGACGGGTTTCTCACCCGTCTTTCGCTACTCATGCCTGCATTCTCACTCGTGTAGGCTCCACCGCTGGTTTACACCGCGACTTCACTGCCCACACGACGCTCCCCTACCACTCCAGACGCCTGAACCAACCCCACAAAGGAGGCGGCTTGGCTACTATCTGAAATCCACAACTTCGGCGGTGTACTTGAGCCCCGCTACATTGTCGGCGCGGAATCACTTGACCAGTGAGCTATTACGCACTCTTTTAAGGATGGCTGCTTCTAAGCCAACCTCCTGGTTGTCTTCGCAACTCCACATCCTTTCCCACTTAGCACACGCTTAGGGGCCTTAGTTGGTGGTCTGGGCTGTTTCCCTCTCGACTATGAAGCTTATCCCCCACAGTCTCACTGCTGCGCTCTCACTTACCGGCATTCGGAGTTTGGCTGACGTCAGTAACCTTGTAGGGCCCATTAGCCATCCAGTAGCTCTACCTCCGGTAAGAAACACGCAACGCTGCACCTAAATGCATTTCGGGGAGAACCAGCTATCACGAAGTTTGATTGGCCTTTCACCCCTACCCACAGCTCATCCCCTCCATTTTCAACTGAAGTGGGTTCGGTCCTCCACGACGTCTTACCGTCGCTTCAACCTGGCCATGGGTAGATCACTTCGCTTCGGGTCTAGATCACGCCACTGCAACGCCCTATTCAGACTCGCTTTCGCTACGGCTTCCCCACACGGGTTAACCTCGCGACGTAACACTAACTCGCAGGCTCATTCTTCAAAAGGCACGCCGTCACACCCATACAGCAAGCTGCAGATGCTCCGACGGATTGTAAGCACACGGTTTCAGGTACTGTTTCACTCCCCTCCCGGGGTACTTTTCACCTTTCCCTCACGGTACTGGTCCGCTATCGGTCATTAGGGAGTATTTAGGCTTATCAGGTGGTCCTGACAGATTCACACGGGATTTCTCGGGCCCCGTGCTACTTGGGATACTCCCCGGGCGGTACACAACATTTCGGTTACGGGGCTCACACCCTCTCTGGCCGGCCTTTCAAGACCGTTCACCTATGCCTGTACTACTCACCCCACTGTCCCGGCAGAGACAGAATGGGAAGTCCCACAACCCCGACCATGCAACGCCCGCCGGCTATCACACATGGAACGGTTTAGCCTGATCCGCGTTCGCTCGCCACTACTGACGGAATCACTATTGTTTTCTCTTCCTGCGGGTACTGAGATGTTTCACTTCCCCGCGTTCCCTCCACGCACCCTATGTGTTCAGATGCGGGTCACCAGGTAACTCGCGCCCCTGGCGGGGTTTCCCCATTCGGACACCCTGGGATCACAGTCCGGTTATCGACTCCCCCAGGCTTATCGCAGATTCCTACGTCCTTCTTCGGCTCCTAATGCCAAGGCATCCACCGTGTGCTCTTAAAAACTTGACCACAAAAGATCAAAAAAACTACTTCACGAGAGAACCATGAAAACCATCACCCCACCCCGAAGGATGGAACAACAGATCCAGGTTCATAATTCTTGGAAATTGCTTCTTATAAAAGATGCTCGCGTCCACTATGTAGTTCTCAAACAACAACCCCATACCACACACCCCACACACAAAAAAGTGCATGCCCGGTGCAGCCAGGAAACCAGAAACAAACAAACCCGGGAAAGAAACCCCTCCCGACCCTGTTGCCTCAGGACCCAACAGTGTGCCAAACACTAAACCGCCCGTACCCTCCCCGCACCGTTCCAGAACCACACCCCGAAGAGTGAACAGTCCGTACTGGGTGCCGGAAAAAACCGGCGGCCGCTATTCATTGATATTCCACCCGTGAGCACCCGCCGCAGAACTAGCGTCTGCGCAACGGGCGTACTCCTGACAACCCCGACACACTCACATACATGAGGCACGGTGATCGTAGGTGCTCCTTAGAAAGGAGGTGATCCAGCCGCACCTTCCGGTACGGCTACCTTGTTACGACTTAGTCCCAATCGCCAGTCCCACCTTCGACAGCTCCCTCCCACAAGGGGTTAGGCCACCGGCTTCGGGTGTTACCAACTTTCGTGACTTGACGGGCGGTGTGTACAAGGCCCGGGAACGTATTCACCGCAGCGTTGCTGATCTGCGATTACTAGCGACTCCGACTTCATGGGGTCGAGTTGCAGACCCCAATCCGAACTGAGACCGGCTTTTTGGGATTAGCTCCACCTCACAGTATCGCAACCCTTTGTACCGGCCATTGTAGCATGCGTGAAGCCCAAGACATAAGGGGCATGATGATTTGACGTCGTCCCCACCTTCCTCCGAGTTGACCCCGGCAGTCTCCTATGAGTCCCCGCCATAACGCGCTGGCAACATAGAACGAGGGTTGCGCTCGTTGCGGGACTTAACCCAACATCTCACGACACGAGCTGACGACAACCATGCACCACCTGTAAACCGACCGCAAGCGGGGCACCTGTTTCCAGGCGTTTCCGGTTCATGTCAAGCCTTGGTAAGGTTCTTCGCGTTGCATCGAATTAATCCGCATGCTCCGCCGCTTGTGCGGGCCCCCGTCAATTCCTTTGAGTTTTAGCCTTGCGGCCGTACTCCCCAGGCGGGGCACTTAATGCGTTAGCTACGGTACGGAAAACGTGGAATGTCCCCCACACCTAGTGCCCAACGTTTACGGCATGGACTACCAGGGTATCTAATCCTGTTCGCTCCCCATGCTTTCGCTCCTCAGCGTCAGTTAATGCCCAGAGACCTGCCTTCGCCATCGGTGTTCCTCCTGATATCTGCGCATTTCACCGCTACACCAGGAATTCCAGTCTCCCCTACATCACTCTAGTCTGCCCGTACCCACCGCAGATCCGGAGTTGAGCCCCGGACTTTCACGGCAGACGCGACAAACCGCCTACGAGCTCTTTACGCCCAATAATTCCGGATAACGCTTGCGCCCTACGTATTACCGCGGCTGCTGGCACGTAGTTAGCCGGCGCTTCTTCTGCAGGTACCGTCACTTTCGCTTCTTCCCTACTGAAAGAGGTTTACAACCCGAAGGCCGTCATCCCTCACGCGGCGTCGCTGCATCAGGCTTTCGCCCATTGTGCAATATTCCCCACTGCTGCCTCCCGTAGGAGTCTGGGCCGTGTCTCAGTCCCAGTGTGGCCGGTCACCCTCTCAGGCCGGCTACCCGTCGTCGCCTTGGTGAGCCATTACCTCACCAACAAGCTGATAGGCCGCGAGTCCATCCAAAACCACAATAAAGCTTTCCACCCCCCACCATGCGATGAGGAGTCATATCCGGTATTAGACCCAGTTTCCCAGGCTTATCCCAGAGTTAAGGGCAGGTTACTCACGTGTTACTCACCCGTTCGCCACTAATCCACCAGCAAGCTGGCATCATCGTTCGACTTGCATGTGTTAAGCACGCCGCCAGCGTTCATCCTGAGCCAGGATCAAACTCTCCGTTGAAGTAAAACAGACACAACCAACACCCCCGGGAAAACGGGACGTATTGGCTGCACAAAATTTGAAACCAGCTGTAAAAACCAGACCACACCACGGGGTGGCGGATCCAGTCAATTCAACCAATTCAATACAATAAATTGGTATCAACAAACTTGGCACACTATTGAGTTCTCAAACAACAGACACATTCGAAGTACTAACAGAAACAATTCAATGTAATTGAATTGTTTTATTTCGGCGTTTCTTCGCTGCTATATTTCAAGCTTATTTCATTCATATCCACTTTGCAAATCCGGATTTTCATCTAAATTTCATTCTGTGGAACGAATGAACCCAGCAAAATGTGAAGCAACTTTTTCATTTCTGCACCGCCTGCTCCAGGGGAGCCGAAAGTACTAGAAGAATTGCTTCTCATATTTTTGTTGGGGTTGGCCGCCACTCTGTGGTGGCGACTAAAAAAACAATACACGCTCCTCCCCGACCTTGCAACTGGGCCGGGAAGGAGCGTGCGGGGGGACGCAGTGGTCGGACCCGTGGTCCGGCTAGGCCGCGGAGACTTCCACGGTTGCCAGGTTCTTCTTGCCGCGGCGCAGCAGCAAGTACCGTCCGTGCAGGAGCTGGCCCGGTTCGATAACAGCGTCCGGATCCGCCACCTTGGTGTTGTTGACATAGGCGCCGCCCTCCCCGACGGTGCGGCGGGCGGCAGACTTGCTCTCCGACAGGCCGGTCGCCACCAGCAGTTCGATGATGCCCAGGCCGGAGGCGTCGACGGTGGCGGACGGCAGCTCGGACGTGGCAGCCCTAAGCGTCGCCTCGTCCAGGGCCCCAAGGTCCCCGTTGCCGAACAGTGCGGCAGAGGCGGCGATGACTTTCTCCGTGGCCTCCACCCCGTGGACCAGGGAGGTCACTTCGTAGGCGAGCTTCCGCTGTCCTTCGCGGGCGAACGGACGGTCGGCAACCGCGGCCTCCAGGGCCTCGATCTCGGCCCGGCCCAGGAAGGTGAACACCTTCAGGCGTGCCGCGACGTCGCTGTCGGCCGTGTTGAGCCAGAACTGGTAGAAGGCGTACGGGCTGCACATCTCCGGGTCAAGCCAGATGGCGTTGCCCTCGCTCTTGCCGAACTTCGTGCCGTCGGAGTTGGTGATCAGGGGCGTGCCCAGCGCGTGGACGTGTTTGCCCTCGACTTTGCGGATGAGGTCGGTGCCGCTGGTGAGGTTGCCCCACTGGTCCGAGCCGCCGGTCTGCAGGACACAGCCGTAGTCGCGGAACAGCTGAAGGTAGTCCATACCCTGAAGGATCTGGTAGCTGAACTCCGTGTAGCTGATCCCCTCATCGGAATTCAGGCGGTTGGCAACAATGTCCTTCTTGATCATGGTGCCGACCCGGAAGTGTTTGCCGATCCCCCGCAGGAAATCGATGGCGCTCAGCGGGGCTGTCCAGTCCAGGTTGTTGACCATCCGGGCTGCGTTCTCGCCTTCGAAGCTGAGGAAACGCTGGACCTGCGCCTGCAGTTTCCCCACCCATTCGGCGACGGTCTCGGGGGTGTTGAGCACCCGCTCGGCGGTCTGCCGCGGATCCCCGATCAGGCCGGTGGAGCCCCCGACGAGGCCGAGGGGCTTGTGGCCCGCCAGCTGGATCCGGCGCATCAGCAGCAGCTGGACCAGGTTTCCCAGGTGCAGGCTCGGCGCGGTGGGATCGAAGCCGCAGTAGTAGGTTGCAGGATCACCGGCGAGCAGTTTCTCCAGCTCCGCCTCATCTGTCGAGACGTGGACGAGGCCGCGCCATTTCAACTCCTGCCAGACGTTGGCGAAGCTGGGGTCATTCTGCTGGGAACGGAGATCATTTAGCTGGGACACGGAATCTAAGTTAGCAGGATCAGCGCACCGCCAGCGCTTGTGACCGTCGGAGGACCCGACGCCGGACGTCGGGGCTCAGTCTTCGATGCCGGCCGGCACACCGGCGGCGGCGATGAGCCGCAGCCGCTGCGTGGGCCGGGTCATGGCCACATACAGGTCGCCAACACGGCCGTGCTCATGGTTCAGCATCGCGGACGGCTCCAGCACCACGACGCCGTCGAACTCCAGGCCCTTGGCCTCACGGGGGCTGATCACCACGATGTCCTGCACATAGCTGCCGGCGTCCGTTCCGACGCGGCGGCCGTAGACAGCGCGCAGCGCGGCGGTCGCCTCCGGGAGGAGGTCGCCGTCGGCGATGACGGCGAGCAGGCCGCCCTCGAGCGCGCCGAGCTCCTCCGGCAGGACCTCCACGAGCTTGTTGATGATCTGGCCCGGCTCGACGCGGTCAATCACCGGCGCCCAGCGGCCTTCGCGGACAGCCTTCGGGGCGGAGACAACGAGTCCCGCCGCGTTGGCCATCCGGGCGGCGGCTTCGGCGATCTGCGAGGGCGTGCGGTAGTTGACGGTGAGTTCTTCGAGCTGCCAGCGGTCCCCGAACATGGGCGCCAGGGCGCCCTGCCAGGAATTGGCCCCGGCCACGGAGCTCGTCTGGGCAATGTCGCCCACAATGGTGAAGGATTTCAGCGGGCAGCGGCGGACCAGCAGCCGCCACTGCATCGGCGACAGCTCCTGGGCCTCGTCCACCACGATGTGCCCGAACGCCCAGCTGCGGTCGGTTGTGGCGCGCTCGGCGGCGGTGAGCCGGGCTTCGCGTTCCTGGTTCTGGTCCACGAGTTCCTCGGCGGAGATCAAAACGTCCACGCCGGCGGTTTCCATGTTGACCAGCGTCTGCTTGGCATTGGCCAGATCGCGGGCGCGGTCATGCTCCTGCTGGGCCAGTCCCCTGCCGGCGGCCGCATCGAGTTCGCCGAGAAGTTCGGCGGCCTCGTCCAGCAGCGGCACGTCCGCTTCGGTCCACGGAGCGTCGGCGGGCCGGAGCAGCAGGTTACGCTCGGCCGGGGTGAGCCTGGGCGTGCAGGCTTCCAGGATCGCGGGCCTGCTGAGGAGTTCACCGATGAGCTTCTCCGGTGTCATCGGCATCCAGCACAGGTTCAGGGCGATGCGGACATCCCGGGCGGAACGGACGTCTTCGGCCAGGTAGGAGCGGTCGGCGTTGTTGCCGATGCTGCCGGCTTCCACGAGTTCGGTCATCTGCTCGGTCAGTTCGCGCAGCAGGATCTTCACGAAAGAGACACGGGCCTCGTTGTGCGGCTTGCCGGTGGAGCGGGCCCGGTCCCTGGCGCGGCGGACCTGGCGGGGTGTCAGCAGAAGCTTGCGCCCGTCGACTTCGAGGACACGGTTTTCCGCCGGAATGCGCTGCCGGTTGGCCACGGCGTTCGCCACCACCTCGGCCATGTCCAGCCGGCCTTTGATGGCCGCGACCTCGGACTCAGGCTCGGCGACCGCGTGGATGCCGGGCATCAGCCGGCCAACGCTCGCCATCACGACGCCGGTTTCGCCCAGCGACGGCAGCACCCGCTCGATGTACTTCATAAACGATGACGACGGTCCCACCAGCAGGACGCCGGCGGTCTTGAGCCGGTCGCGGTGGGTGTAAAGCAGGTAGGCGGCGCGGTGCAGCGCCACGGCGGTCTTGCCCGTGCCCGGACCGCCCTGGACCACGAGGGCACCGGAGATCGAGGAGCGGATGATCCGGTCCTGCTCGGACTGGATCGTGCCGACGATGTCAGACATCCGTCCGGTCCGCTTGGAATTCAGGGCGGCCAGCAGGGCGCCCTCGCCCTGGAGCGACTCGTTGTCGGCGAGCAGGTCGGCGTCGAGCACGTCATCCTCGATCGCCTTGACCTCGCGGCCCTGCAGGATCAGGTGGCGGCGGCGGCGGACACCCTGCCGGTCGAAGGCGGTGGCCTGGTAGAAGTGGCCGGCTTCGGGCGCGCGCCAGTCGAGCATGAGGCGCTGGAGGTCCTCAGTGGTCAGGCCGATGCGGCCGATGTACTGGGCCTCCCCGGAGTCGAGGTCGAGGCGGCCGAACACGAGCCGGTCATCGACGGCGTCGAGCTGCGCCAGGCGGTCCTCGTACAGCGCGGCGAAAGCGTCCCGCTCCGAGACGTTCTGCATGGTGCCCACCGCACCGGCACGCCGTACCTGCGCCAGCTGGGCGCGCTTTTCCGCCCGCAGCTCATCCAGCCGGGCGTAAAGTCCGGCCACATAGTCGCGTTCATGGGCCAAATCAGCGTCGTGCATCGAACGTTCCCCTATCGAAAAAGACAGACCAATCATTCTACAACCATTTCGGTCGCCCCAGCGGCATATGTCAGTTTTGTGCAGGCATTCTACCGAGGCGGGCGGAATCGTCCACTCGGTCCTGCGGCCGTTCACCCGCCGGCCCGCGCGGCGGGGAGGGCGCAGCGGTGAGGGCTACAGGCGCAGCAGGGAGCTGACCCGGTGGCCGCTCAAGGCCGACCGGCCACCGAGTTCGGCAAGTTCCATAACCACGCCCACACCGGCCACCTCGACGCCGCAGCGTTCGAACAGCCGCACGGCAGCGCCGAGCGTGCCGCCCGTGGCAAGGACGTCATCGAGGATCAGGACGCGGCTGCCCGGTGCGAGGTCGGTGGTGTGCAGTTCCAGGGTGGCGTTGCCATATTCGAGGGCGTAGTCCTCGGAGACCACTTCACGCGGCAGCTTGCCGGCCTTGCGGACGGTGATGACGCCGGTGCCGGTGGCGTAGGCCGCAGCGGCAGCGAGCAGGAAGCCGCGGGCTTCCACCCCGGCCACGGCGTCGAACTGGCCCTGGAACGGCTCCACGAGGGCGTTCACGACAGCCTTCAGTGCCGCGCCGTCGGCGAATACTGGGGTCAGGTCCTTGAAGACGATCCCGGATTTGGGGTAATCGGGGATGGTGGCGCAGAGGCTGCTGATCAGCTCGCCCACCGGTGCGGAGGGATCATTTCTGGTCATCGTGGTCTGGTGGAGCTCGCTTGGATTCACCCATCAACCTTACTGGCATCGTTGACCGGTGCGGCCGGGGACCGCAGGAGGTCGTGCGCGAATCCGTACCTGACGACTTCGAGCGCCCTTGTAAGCGCGTGCTCCGCGTCGAACCGTTGGGCCGCCGCCGCGCTCAGGCGGCTGTTGTCCTGCGCCCAGGCCGAGCGGTGGAACCGGTCGGCGTCGCCGTGCAGGAGCCGTCCGTAGAGAACGTCCTCGAAGATCTCACGCCCGTCGTCCGGCGCCGGTTCCGGCGTCAGATGCTGACGGCCCTGAACCATCTCCGGGGTGAACAGGCCGGCCACTTCTGCCGTCGCCTCCGCGAGCGTGCGGTCCGCGGTGTGGTTGCACAGGCGGAGGGCCCGCACGACGAGCTTGAGCGACACGTGCTCATCCCGGACGATGAATTTGCGCAGCAGGGCTGCCCGGAACAGGTCCAGCCAGCGCCGGCGCTCCGCCGCCGAGGAGTCCGCCGGCACCGGCACGGCATCCGGCGGGAACAGCTCGACCATGCGGAAATAGTCGGCGGCCAGCTGCTCAAAGATCTCGAGCCTTTCAAGCTCGCTGCGCGGTTTGCCCCGCTTGCCCTCACCCATAAGAGCTCATCATCCCCTTACCGCCGGGTACCGGCGAATGACCGTGGCCGGCCTCCTAGATCAGGCGCACCTTTGCGGCCTTGTAGCGGGAGACGGTCGGGTCTCCGCTCAGCCAGAAGCGCCAGGGGTAGTCGCGGGTGCCGCCTGCGCCGGAGACGCCGACGCGCGGTCCCGCGCTGACCTCAGCAGCGGCTGCGGCCGGAAGGTCCAGCCGGAACGGGGCCCCGAGGGCGTCCCGGCCGCTGTCGGCGGTCGTGATGCCGAGCGCCGTCGCGAGCCGGGCGGGTCCGCTCGCGAGGTCCTTCGGGGATTTCGACGTCGGCCGGCGGGTGCGGGCCAGCTCCTCCCCTGCCACGATCTCGCCGGCGCGCAGCAGCACCGCTGAGGCGGTGCCCTCCGGGCCGCACACAATGTTGGCGCAGTGGTGCATGCCGTAGGTGAAGTAGACATACAGATGGCCGGCCGGGCCGAACATCGGAGCGTTGCGGGCGGTGGCGCCGCGGAAGGTGTGCGAGCCGGGATCCGGGTGGGGCGAGTCGTGCGGGCCCAGGTAGGCCTCCACCTCGGTGATCCGCACGGACACCTTGCCCTCACGCCCCTCATGCGTCAGGACCGCGCCAAGCAGCAGCGGCGCCACCTGACGGGCATCCGCGGACAGGAGCTCCCGCAGTCCGCCGGCCGGGAGTCCACGGGCGGGCGCAGCGGCAGAAGGAGTCAAACTCATGCTCCGACTTTAACAAACAGCCCGCATCCCCCTCCACGGCCGTGTCCGATTTCCGCTAGCAGCGGTACCGGGAAGCTGGCAGGATGACTTCATGGACTTCTGGCAGCGCTACCGGGCAATCGACGCCCGGGACACCCGGTTCGACGGGCAGTTCTACACCGCTGTCCGCACCACGGGCATCTACTGCCGGCCCTCCTGCCCCGCCCGGACACCCAAGGCGGGGAACGTCACGTTCTATGAAACGTCCGCCGCAGCGCACGACGCCGGCTACCGGGCCTGCAAACGCTGCCTGCCCGAGGCGGTCCCCGGCACGCCCGCCTGGAACCTCCGCTCCGACATCGCCGCCCGGGCCATGCGGCTGATCAACGACGGGGTGATCAACCGCGACGGCGTCGAAGGGCTCGCGGCCCGCCTCGGGTACTCCTCACGGCAGCTCAACCGGATCCTGAGCCACGAACTCGGCGCGGGTCCGCTGTCCCTCGCGCGGGCCGGCCGGGCCCAGACGGCCCGGACCCTGCTCGTCTCCACGACCATGAAAGTCGCCGACATTGCCTTCGCCGCCGGCTTCAGCAGCGTCCGCCAGTTCAACGAGACCATCGGGGAGGTCTTCGCCATGACCCCCTCGGCGCTGCGAGCCACCGCCCGGCACCACCGCTCGCCCGCCGGGGCCGCTGTGGCGTCGACGGCCCTGACCCTGAAGCTGCCGTACCGCGAGCCGTTCGACCCGGGGGTCTTCGATTTCCTCGCGGTCCGGGCCATCCCCGGCATCGAGGAAGGCTCGTCCACCTCCTACGCCCGGACGCTGCGCCTGGCCCACGGCGACGCCCGCTTCCGGGTGGACTACGACGCCGGTAAAGCCGGCCGCCCGCTGGTGCTGACCATCGGCGCCGTCGACCTCCGGGACCTGTCCTCCCTGCTCAGCCGGGTCCGCCGGCTGCTGGATCTCGACGCCGATCCGGTCGCGATCGTCGGTGCGCTGGGGTCCGATCCCCGGCTGGCAGCCAGCGTCGCCGCCACGCCCGGCATGCGGATGCCGGGCGCCGTCGACCCGCAGGAGCTGCTGGTCAGGGCCATGATCGGCCAGCAGATCACTGTCGCCGCGGCCCGGACCGCGCTCGCCCAACTGTCCACGGCCGGAAGCGAGTGCCTGGTTCCCTCCGAGGGGTTGCACCGGCTGTTCCCGAGCGCTGAACAGATCGCCGTGCACGGTTCCGAACTGCTCCGCGGCCCGCGGCGCCGCATCGACGCGGTCCGGAGCGCCGCCGCCGCGATGGCCTCGGGCGGGCTCGACTTCGGCTATGGCGATGATCTGCCCGGGCTGGAGTCCAAACTGCTGCCCCTTTCCGGGGTCGGGCCGTGGACGGTTGGCTATGTGGCGATGCGGGTGATCGGCGCCCCGGATGTCTTCCTGGCCAACGACGCGGCGGTGCGCAACGGCATCCGCTCGCTCGCCCGGGACACCGACGTCACGGCAGTGTCCCCTGCAACACCGCTGAGTCCTGACTTCCGTGAGCTCAGCCCCTGGCGCTCCTACGCCACCATGCACCTGTGGCGCGCCGCAGCGGCTGCCCGGGCCGCGGGACGCACAGCGGCGCAGCCTCCAACACAGACTTTTAAGCAATCCCCGACCCAGGCTCCAAAGAAGGCACAATCATGAAAGCCCAGTTGTTGACCATGTCCACCCCGGACGGCCCGTTCACCATCATCGCCCGGGACGGCGCCGTGCTGGCCTCGGGCTGGACCGCGGTGCCCGGCGAGCTGACCGGGCAGATCCATCCGGACCTGCTGCCGGGCGAATACGAGACGGTCACCGGAATGGGCGCCATCTCCGACGCGGTGGAGGCGTTCTACTCCGAAAACCCGGAACCGGCCATGGCGGTGCCGGTACTGCAGAAGTCCGGTCCGTTCCGGGGCCATGCCTGGGACATCCTCCGCACCGTCGCTCCGGGACACCCCGTGACCTACACCGAATACGCGGAACGGTCCGGAAATGTGAAGGCCGTCCGCGCCGCGGCCAGCGCCTGCGCCTTCAACGCGGCGGCGCTGTTCGTGCCCTGCCACCGGGTGATCCGCACCGACGGCAGCCTGGGCGGGTTCCGCTGGGGGCTGGCCATCAAGGAGAGCCTGCTGGACCGGGAGCGCCGGCAGGCCGCCGAGCTGGCGTAACGCCGGGCCCTGAAAAGGCGCCGAGGTGAGACCTCGCGCCCATCTCGCGGCGGCGGATCATGGGCGCTTAATCTCACCTCGGCGTGAGTCCCGGGAGGGTGTGAGTCCCGGGAGGGTGTGAGTCCCGGGCGGCGTGAGTCCCAGGGGCGTGAGTCCTAGCGGGTGGCGGGAACCCCGGACGGCCACGGCAGCAGGGCGGGGAGGTCCACGCCGTCGGCCGCCGCGGTGGCGCGCAGGCTGCCGAGGGTCGGCGTGCGTCCCGCGAGCCAGGCCGCGATGTCGGTCAGCATCCCGTTGATGACGGTCGACCGGCCGCCGGGGGTGCCGATGGACACGCCCGGCAGGCCCATCGGCTGGAGGACAAACCGCTCCCCGTCCGGAACCCGCGCCGCCAGGAATTCGAAGAGGTGCCCGCAGAACGGCCGGCTCCAGGTTTCCGGGCCACGGCCGGTCCCGAGGTCGGTGGTGTGGATGACGAGCTCGCGCCAGAGCGCCAGGCCGCCGTCGAACACCACTCCCCCGCGGAAGCTGATGGGTGCCTGCCAGCCGGTATCGTCCAGCGCCTCGAAGGCGCGCAGTGCCCGGTCCAGGGCGGCGTCCAGGTCGGCCCGGTGTTCGGCCGGGGTGTGTCCGGCGGCCAGGTCGATGGCGCGGGTCCGGCCTTCAAAGCCGCCGTCGTAGAGTTCGATGCTGTCGCCCTGGGCCGCGAATTCCAGCTGCCGCGCCATCGCGTTGGCGATGCCGCTAAGGTGGGCCAGCACGTGGCCGCGGGTCCAGGCCGGCAGTTCCGAGGGCGCTTTGATGTCCTCGTCCGTGAAGGTGGCGGTGATTCCGGCCACGACGCCGGCGGCCCGGCGCAGCTCTTCCAGGAGTTTTTCCGGTGTGATGGTGGTCATGGCGATCATCCTAACCGAGCGCCCTGACCGAAGCCGATTAACTGGAAACCCGGAATAACTGGAAAGCCGGATTAACTGAAGGACTGCTGGCCGTAGCGGTGGCGGACATGCCGCCGGTCGTGCCGGGCCTGCCAGAACTCGATCTCGCGGGGCTGGAGGGCGTACAGCTGCCAGTCCGGGTTGTCGCTGCCGTCCGCGCCGGGCCGGGTGTGCCAGTCGGACGCGGACGCCGCCGCGGACAGCTCAATGACACCGCCGGCGGCGCGGACCTGCCGGCCCTGCTGCTGCCAGTAGAAGTTCAGCGCCGCCTGGGGATTCGCCGAGAGTTCCCGGCCCTTCCGCGAGGCCCGGGAGGTGGCGAAGTGCCAGCCGTCGGCGTCGATGTCCTTCAGGATCAGCATCCGGGAGGAGGGCCGTCCGAGCCCGTCCGCCGTGGCCAGGCTGCAGGCGTTCGGCTGCGTTACCCCGGCCGCCAGTGCCTCCCGGAGCCACTGGCGGAACAGTTCCGCCGGGTCCGCGGGGGCGGCGGCCGGATCGAAGCCCGGGAGCAGCTCGGGGAAGTCCGGCAGGGCGCGCAGCAATTGGCGGAACGTTTCGCTCATCCGCCCACCTTAACGAAGAAAGTCCCGGCCGTCCCGACCATGCTGGCCGGGAGGGCCGGGACTTCCGCGGGCGTTTACTGCCCCGCGTACCCGCGCACGCCGGCAAGCTCACCCTCGAGGGCCAGCAGCTGGCGCTCGACGGCGGCCGGTGCGGTGCCGCCCTGGGAGTTGCGGCTTTTCAGCGAGCCTTCCGTGCTCAGGACCGTGCGGACCTCAGGCGTCAGGTGCTCCGAGATGGCGGCGTATTCCGCGTCCGTGAGGTCCCAGAGTTCGACGCCGCGGCTTTCGGCCTGCTTGACCGCGGCACCGGAGAGCTCATGCGCCTCGCGGAACGGAACCCCCTGGCGGACCAGCCATTCGGCGATGTCCGTCGCCAGCGCGAAGCCCTGCGGCGCCAGCGATTCCATCCGTTCGGTGTTGAACTTCAGCGTCGCGATCATGCCGGACACTGCCGGGAGCAGGACCTCCAGCGTGTCGGCGGCGTCGAAGACCGGTTCCTTGTCCTCCTGCAGATCGCGGTTGTACGCGAGCGGCAGGCCCTTCAGGGTGGCCAGCAGCCCGGTCAGGTTGCCGATCAGCCGGCCGGCCTTTCCGCGGGCCAGTTCCGCCACATCGGGGTTCTTCTTCTGCGGCATGATCGAGGAGCCGGTGGAGTAGGAATCGTGCAGGGTCACGAAGGAGAACTCCTTGGTGGCCCACAGGATGACCTCCTCGGAAACCCGGGACAGGTCCACGCCGATCATGGCCGTGATCCACGCGAACTCGGCGAAGACGTCGCGGGAGGCGGTGCCGTCGATCGAGTTGTGCGTGGCGGAGAAGAAGCCCAGCTCCGCGGCCACCGCCTCCGGGTCCAGGCCCAGCGAGGAGCCGGCCAGGGCACCGGAGCCGTACGGGGAGACGCCCGCACGCTTGTCCCAGTCCTGGAAGCGCTGCACATCGCGCAGCAGCGCCCAGGCGTGGGCCAGCAGGTGGTGGCTGAGCAGCACCGGCTGGGCGTGCTGGAGGTGCGTGCGGCCGGGCATGGCCACCCCCCGGTGCGCTTTGGCCTGCTCCACGAGGGCATCGATGGTGGCGAGCACACCGCGGGCGATGATCCGGGCGTGGTCGCGCAGGAACATCCGCCCGAGCGTGGCCACCTGGTCGTTGCGGGACCGGCCCGCGCGGAGCTTGCCGCCGAGCTGGGTGCCGGCCCGCTCGATGAGTCCGCGTTCCAGCGAACCGTGCACGTCCTCGTCGGACTCGGCGGGCAGGTAGGCGCCGGAGGCGACGTCCTCGTCCAGCCGGCCCAGGGCGTCGAGCATGCCCTCGAGCTCGGTGTCGTCCAGCAGCCCGGCCTTGTGCAGCACGCGGGCGTGCGCCTGGGACCCGGCGATGTCGTAGCGGGCAAGCCGCCAGTCAAAGTGCGTGGACTTGCTCAGCGCGGCAAGGGCGTCCGCGGGGCCGCCGGCAAAGCGGCCGCCCCAGAGCGCGCCCGTGTTCGTAGCCTCCGGTTTTTGCTCAGCCACAGAGGCTACTTTCCGGCGACGCGGATGTCGCGGCCGGAGGCGACCTTGGCGGACATGCCCCACAGCTCGATGAAGCCGCGTGCCATCGACTGGTCGAAGGTGTCACCGGTGTCGTAGGTGGCAAGGTCGAAGTCGTAGAGCGAGGTCCCGGAGCGGCGTCCGTTGACGATCGCCTGGCCGCCGTGCAGGGTCATTCGGATGTCGCCGGTGACGTAGCGCTGGGTGTCCTCGATGAAGGCATCGAGCGAGCGCTTGAGCGGCGAGAACCACTGGCCGTCGTAGACCAGCTCGGACCAGCGCTGGCCGACGGTTGCCTTGAAGCGGGCCTGCTCGCGCTCGACCGTGATGTCCTCGAGGTGCTTGTGCGCCGTGATCAGCGCCATCGCGCCGGGTGCCTCGTAGATTTCGCGGGACTTGATGCCAACGAGGCGGTCCTCGACGACGTCGATCCGGCCGACGCCCTGGGCGCCGGCGCGGCGGTTGAGTTCCTTGATGGCCTGCAGCGGGGTGACTTTGACGCCGTCGATCGCGACCGGGATGCCTGCCTCGAAGGAGATGATGACTTCATCGGGGGCCGGCGGGAATTCCGGGGTGGCGGTGTAGTCGTAGATGTCCTTGGTGGGGGCGTTCCAGATGTCCTCGAGGTAGCCGGTTTCGACGGCGCGGCCCCAGACGTTCTGGTCGATCGAGTACGGGTTCTTTTTGGTGGTCTCGATCGGCAGTCCCTTTTCCTCGGCGAAGGCGATGGCCTTGTCGCGGGTCAGGGCAAGGTCCCGGACCGGGGCGATGCACTTCAGGTCCGGGCCGAGGGTCTGGATGCCGACTTCGAAGCGGACCTGGTCGTTGCCCTTGCCGGTGCAGCCGTGGGCGACGGTGGTGGCGCCGAATTCGCGGGCGGCCTTGACCAGGTGCTTGACGATCACGGGCCGCGAGATCGCGGAAACCAGCGGGTAGTGGCCCTGGTAGAGGGCGTTGGCCTTCAGCGCGGGCATGCAGTACTCGTTGGCGAACTCGTCGCTCGCATCGGCGACGTAGGCCTCGACGGCGCCGCAGCCCAGGGCGCGCTGCCGGATCGTCTCCAGCGACTCGCCGCCCTGTCCGACGTCGACCGCTACGGCAATAACCTCGGCGCCGGTCGCTTCACCGATCCAGCCGATGGCTACGGAAGTATCCAGGCCACCGGAGTAGGCCAGCACAATACGCTCAGTCACTTGAAATGCTCCTTAGTTGTTTGGGGAAAATGTCGGGGTAAAAGCTTGTCTGGTGAAAGCCTGTCACATCCCTGTGGCAGGCCCAATCTTGGGGCCGGTGCGCTCAGCCGGTGCCGGCTTCCTCGGCGAGCTGCAGGAAGCGGGCGGCCACCTCGGCCCCGCCGAGCGGATCGCGGGTGACCAGCAGCACCGTGTCGTCCCCGGCGATGGTGCCAAGGATCGACGGCATCACCGAGTGGTCGATGGCCAGGGCCAGGAAGTTGGCCGCGCCGGGAGGCGTCCGCAGCACCACGATGTTCGCGGACGCTTCGGCGGTGACCAGCAGTTCCCCGCAGAGCCGGGCCAGCCGCGCGTCGAGGATTTCCTGGGTGACCCCGCTCCTGGCCGCCCGTTCCCCGCCCTCGCCCGGCACCGCGTAGACGAGCACACCTTCCTTGCCACGGACCCGGACAGCGCCCAGCTCCACGAGGTCCCGGGACAGCGTGGCCTGGGTGACCTGGACGCCGTCGTCCGCGAGCAGCGCCGCGAGCTCCGCCTGCGAGCGGACCGATTCACCGGTCAGGATGGCGGTGATCCGCGCCTGCCGGGCCGTCTTGGTTGCCGGGCTGGCGCCCGGGGAGGAGGGCGGGACGGACACTATCCGAGCCCTTCGACCGGCGCCAGCCCCTCGACAATAGCCAGGCCGGAGCGGTGCATCAGCCAGGCCATCAGGGCCTTCTGGGCGTGCAGCCGGTTCTCGGCCTCGTCCCAGACGACGGACTGCGGCCCGTCGATCACGGCCGCGGCGATCTCATAGCCTCGGTAGGCGGGCAGGCAGTGGAGCACGACGGCGTCCGGGGCCGCGAGCTTCATCGCGGCCTCGTCCACGGCGTAGTCGCGGAACAGCTGCAGCCGGGATTCCTTCTCGTCCTCCTGGCCCATGGACACCCAGGTGTCGGTGGCGACGACGTCGGCTCCGAGCAGCGCCTCGGCCGGATCCACCGTGACGAGCACCGAGCCGCCGGTCTCCGCCGCACGGTCTTCGGCCGCCGCGATGATCCGGGGGGACGGCAGGTAGCCGTCGGGGCCGGCGACGCGGACGTGCATGCCCGCGGTGACACCGGCCAGCAGGTAGGAGTTGGCCATGTTGTTGGCGGAGTCGCCGAGGTAGCTCATGGTCAGGCCCGCCAGGTCGCCCTTGTGTTCCTTGATGGTGAGCAGGTCAGCGAGGAGCTGGCAGGGGTGGTAGTCGTCGCAGAGGGCGTTGATGACCGGCACGCGCGAGTTGTCCGCCATGGCGACCAGCCCGGA
Organism: Arthrobacter sp. U41; assembly: GCF_001750145.1. Taxonomy (NCBI): domain Bacteria; kingdom Bacillati; phylum Actinomycetota; class Actinomycetes; order Micrococcales; family Micrococcaceae; genus Arthrobacter; species Arthrobacter sp. U41. The sequence goes on along the minus strand of NZ_CP015732.1, from coordinate 2,806,434 downwards.
GTGGGCGCCGGTGCGCCACACGATGGTGGACACCATGCGCTCCAGGACCCTGGCGGTGTCCTCGACGGATTCCTTGTGGCCGATCTGTGCCTCGCCCGGGTTGATAATGAGCGCATTGCCGCCCATGTCCGCGACTCCCGTGGCGAAGGATACCCTCGTCCGGGTGGAGGTCTTGTCGAAGATCACGGCGACGGTTTTGCGGCCGCTGCCTTCCGCGGCGAAGGGCTGCACGCTGTACGGGGCGGCCTTCATCCGGACGGCGAGGTCCAGGACCTCGGCCTGCTCGGCCGGGGTCAGGTCGGTGTCCTTGAGGAAGTGGCGGGTGGCTGCTGGAGCGGTCACTGGGCGTCCTTTGCGGTCTGGAGGAGATCGGGCAGTGCCGCGAGGAAGCGGTCGGCCTGTTCGGTGCTGAGGATCAGCGGCGGCGCGAGACGGATCGTGTGCGGGCCGGGGCTGTTGACGATGAAGCCCGCCTCGAGGCCGGCGGTCACGACGGCCGGGGCGACGGCGGCGTCGAGGTCGAAGCCGATCAGGAGGCCTTCGCCGCGCACTCCGGTGACGCCGTCGATCGCGGCGAGGCCGGCCCTCAGGTGCTCCCCCACGGTCCGGACGTGGTCCATGATCTGCTGGCTTTCGATCACGTGCAGGGTGGCCAGTGCGGCGGCGGTGGCCACCGGGTTGCCGCCGAAGGTCGTCCCGTGCTGGCCGGCGGTCAGCAGGGAGGACGTTTCCGGGCCGAAGGTGACCAGTGCGCCGATCGGGAAACCGCCGCCGAGGCCTTTGGCGAGAGTGACGGCGTCGGGCACGATCCCGGCGTCCTCGCTCGCGAGCCACTTGCCGGTGCGGCCGATCCCGGTCTGGACCTCGTCGAGGATCAGCAGGGCGCCGGCGTCGCGGGTGGCCTCCCGTGCGGCCAACAGGTAGCCGGCGGGCAACGGGCGGACGCCGGCCTCACCCTGGATCGGTTCGAGGAAAACAGCGGCGACCGTCTCGTCCACCGCTGCACGGAGCGCGTCAATGTCGCCGAAGGGGATGTGTTCGACGCCGCCGGGCAGCGGCGCGAACGGCGCCCGGTAGGCCTCTTTCGCGGTGAGCGCCAGGGCACCCATGGTGCGGCCGTGAAAGGCCCCCTCGAGCGCGATGATTCTGGTGCGCGGCTTGCCTGTGCTCCCCGCTGCCGCGGCTGTGCCGGCGCCGGTGTTCCGGCGGGCCAGCTTGAAGGCGGCCTCGACGGCTTCGGTGCCGGAGTTGGCGAAGAACACCTTGGAGCCGGCCGGGGCCCTGGTGATGTCCAGCAGTTTTTCGGCCAGCGCGATCTGGGTGGGGCTCGTGAAGAAGTTGGAGACGTGGCCCAGGGTGGCGAGCTGGCTGGAAATCACCGAGCTGACGAAGGGGTGCGCGTGGCCGAGGGCGTTGACCGCAATCCCGCCGAGCAGGTCCAGGTATTCCTTGCCGTCGGCGTCCCAGACCAGGCAGCCGGAGCCGCGGACCAGGACCCGCTGCGGGGTGCCGAAAACGCCCAGCAGCGAGGAGGAGTACCGGGACAGCCACTGTGCGCCGGTGGCGTGGGGACGGACCAGCTCCCCGACTGGAGAGTGCTCAAGGTCCACGGGTGTGTCGCTCTGGTTCATTTGTTTTCCTCGTCCGGGACGACCTGCGTGCCGATGCCCGCCGTCGTGAAGGTTTCCAGCAGCATCGAGTGCGGCAGCCTGCCGTCCACGATGTGTGCGCGTTCGACTCCGCCTTCGACAGCCTTGAGGCAGGCTTCCATCTTCGGGATCATGCCGGATTCCAGGCGCGGCAGCAGCTCGCGCAGTTCCGTCGCGGTGAGCGAGGAGATCAGCGAGGAGCGGTCCGGCCAGTTGGCGAACAGCCCCTCGACGTCGGTGAGGATCACCAGCTTCGAGGCGCCGAGGGCTTCGGCCAGGGCCGCGGCGGCGGTGTCGGCATTGACGTTCAGCACCTGGCCGGTGGTCTGGGCCTGTTTTGCTCCCGGGTCCCCGCTGCCGTCGTCAAAGATCTCCGGCGCGACGGTCGAAATCACCGGGATCCGGCCGGCGGCAATGATGTCCAGGATACCCTCGGGGTTGACGCCGATCACCTCGCCGACCAGGCCCAGGTCCACTTCTTCGCCGTCCACCACGGTGCCGGTCCGGACCGCGCGGAGCAGCCCGCCGTCCTCGCCCGACATGCCGACGGCGTAAGGGCCGTGCGAATTGATCAGGCCCACGAGTTCGCGGCCGACCTGGCCGGTGAGGACCATCCGGACCACGTCCATGGCCTCGGGCGTGGTGACCCGCAGCCCGCCCTTGAACTCGGATTCGATCCCGAGCCGGCTGAGCATGGCGTTGATCTGCGGCCCGCCGCCGTGCACCACCACGGGGTGGATGCCGACGTGGTGCAGGAAGACGATGTCTTCGGCGAAGGCGCGGCGGAGCTCGTCGTTGACCATGGCGTTGCCGCCGTACTTGATCACCATCGTGGTGCCGGCAAAGCGCTGGATCCAGGGCAGGGCCTCGATCAGGGTGCCGGCCTTGCTCTGGGCATCGGACATGGAGGTGGTCTCGCGGGTCTGGGTGTTCATATTGATCGTCCCTCCGGGAACTGCCTAGCTGGAGTAGGCGCTGTTTTCGTGGACGTATTCGAGGGTCAGGTCGTTGGTCCAGATCGTGGCCTCGGCCTCGCCGGCCCGAAGATCGATCTCGACCAGGACCTCGCGGGGTTCCAGGTCCACGAGGCTGCGGTCATCGCCGATGCTGCCATCGCGGCAGATCTGGACGCCGTTCATGGACACGTTGAGCTGGTCGGGCTCGAAGGCCGCGTCGGTGGTGCCGACGGCGGAGAGCACACGGCCCCAGTTGGGGTCCTTGCCGAAGATCGCGGCCTTGAAGAGGTTGGAGCGGGCGACGGCGCGGCTGACCAGCTCCGCGTCCTTTTCGCTGGCGGCGTTGAAGGTGCGGATGGCGATGTCGTGGCTGGAGCCTTCGGCGTCGCCGATCAGCTTGCGGGCCAGTTCCGCACAGACCTGGGTCAGGCCCCGGCCGAACTCGACGGCGGACGGCACGGCGCCGGAGGCCGCGGAGGACAGCAGCACCACGGTGTCGTTCGTGGACATGCAGCCGTCCGAGTCGGCCCGGTCAAAGGTGACCCGGGTGGCATCGCGGAGCACAACGTCGAGCATTTCCGGCTGGACGTCCGCATCCGTGGTGAGGACCACCAGCATGGTGGCGAGCCCGGGGGCGAGCATGCCGGCGCCCTTGGCCATGCCGCCGATGGTGAATTCCTTGCCGTCGGCATCGGAACCGGTGAAGACCGCCTGCTTGGACACGGAGTCCGTGGTCATGATCGCGGTGGCGGCGTCGGGACCGCCGCCGGTGCTGAGCGCTGCCGTGGCGGCGCCGATCCCGGCGAGGATCTTGTCCATCGGGAGCTGCTCGCCGATCAGGCCGGTGGAACAGACGAAGACGTCGGTGGCGGAGACGCCCAGCGCCTCGGCGGTCTTCTCGGCGGTGGTGTGCGTGTTCTGGAATCCCTGCGGGCCGGTGCAGGCATTGGCTCCGCCGGAATTGAGGATAACGGCGTCCACCCGGCCGTCCTTGACAACCTCGCGGGACCAGTGGACGGGGGCTGCGGCCACCCGGTTGGAGGTGAAGACGGCGGCGGCGGCCTTTGCCGGGCCGTCGTTGACCACGAGGGCCAGGTCCGGGTTGCCGGAGGTCTTCAGGCCGGCGGTGACGCCGGCGGCGCGGAATCCCTGGGGGGCGGTGATGCTCATGGTGCGACTCCCTGCAGTTCGAGGCCGGCTGTTTCCGCCAGGCCGAGGGCAATGTTCATGGACTGCACGGCTCCGCCGGCGGTCCCCTTGGTCAGGTTGTCGATGGCACAGGTGACGATCACGCGGCCGGTGTGCGTGTCGAGCGCCAGCTGCATAACGGCGTGGTTGGAGCCCTGCACGGACTTGGTGGAGGGCCAGCGGCCTTCCGGCAGCAGGTGCACGAAGGGCTCATCGTCGTAGGCCTCGGTCCAGGCGTGGCGGAGTTCCTCCTCGGTGACGCCGGGCCGCACCTTCGCGGTGGCGGTGGTGAGGATGCCCCGGCTCATGGGGGCCAGCGTGGGCGTGAAGGACACGGTGACCGGAGCGTTCAGGGCCCTGGAGAGTCCCTGTTCGATCTCCGGGGTGTGCCGGTGTCCGCCGCCCACCCCGTACGGGCTCATCGAACCCATGACCTCGGCGCCGATCAGATTGACCTTGGCGGCCTTGCCGGCCCCGGAAGTGCCGGAGGCGGAGACGATGACGACGTCGTCCGCCTGCAACAGGTGGTTACTGAAGCCCGGGGTGAGTGCCAGCAGGGCCGACGTCGGGTAGCAGCCCGGCACGGCGATCCGCTTGGCGCCGCGGAGCACCTCGCGCTGGCCGGGAAGCTCCGGCAGGCCGTAGGGCCAGGTTCCGGCGTGCGGGGAACCGTAGAACTTCTCCCAGGCGGCCGCATCCTCCAGACGGTGGTCGGCGCCGGCGTCGATCACGACGGTACCGGCCGGCAGTTGCGCCGCGATCTCCGCAGAGGCCCCGTGCGGAAGGGCCAGGAACACGACGTCGTGTCCGGACAGGTTCTCGACCGTGGTGTCTTCCAGGAGGCGGCTGGCCAGACCGTGGAGATGCGGCTGCAATTCCCCTAGTCTGGAACCGGCGTTGCTGTGCGCCGTGATGGCGCCGATCGTGACGTCGGGGTGGCCGGCGAGGAGCCGCAGCACCTCGCCGCCGGCGTATCCGCTTGCGCCGGAGACGGCAACAGAAATAGTCATAGTTAGGACTATACAGCAAGAGTATGCATAGATGCCGATATTTATGCATTGCATTCTCCTGTCCGGACACCGCACCCGGGACACCCTGGCGGGCGTGCCGCAGGCGCCCGGGCCGTGCCCGCACCGGGCCGGAACCCGGCTGGACCCGGACGCCCGGCTAAAAGTCACAGCGTATGCTTGGCATAGGGTGATCCAACCGTGCTGTCCGAGTGTCGGATGCAGCGTTGCCCGTAACAGTTTCGAGGCACGCGCTACATGACCCCTACCACTGCCACGCCGGAGCGACCGAAATCGCGTATCCGGCAGCCGAACGCCGTCGTCCTGAGCTACTCGGAACTCCTTAAGACCGTCAAGGCCGCGGGCCTGCTGGAACGGCGCGTGGGTTTCTACATCACGGTGTTTTCCGTTCTGGTCCTGCTGATGACCGCCACCTGGTTCGGCTTCGCGCTGATCGGTGACAGCTGGTTCCAGCTCCTCATCGCCGCAGCCCTGGGCATCCTCTGCACCCAGTTGAGCTTCCTGGCCCACGAGGCCGGGCACCGGCAGATCTTCGCCTCCCGCCGCGCCAATGACTGGGCCGCGCGGCTGCTGGCCACCTCGGTCGCCGGGATCAGCTACTCCTGGTGGGAACAGAAGCACGGCGCGCACCACAACCACCCCAACGTCATTTCCAAGGACCCCGATATCGCCACCGGCGCCATCGCCTTCTTCCCGGAGGCCGCCGCCACCCGGCAGGGACGTTTCTCCTTCCTCACCCGCAAGCAGGGCTGGCTCTTCTTCCCGCTGCTGTTCCTCGTGGGACTGGGCCTGCAGATCGATTCGATCAAATTCATCTTCCAGCGCGCCCAGGTCACGCACCGCTGGGTAGAGATCCCGATCCTCGTGGTCCGCCTCAGCCTGCTGCCGGTGCTCGCGTTCACCTTCCTGCCCTGGGGCATGGCGCTCGCGTTCATCGCGGTCCAGCTCGCGGTCTTCGGTTTCTACATGGGGGCCTCCTTCGCCCCGAACCACAAGGGCATGCCGGTCCTGCCGGCGGACAGCCGCGTGGACTTCTTCAGCCGACAGGTCCTGACGTCGCGGAACATCTCCGGCGGACGCTTTATGGACATCCTGCTCGGCGGCCTCAACCGCCAGGCCGAACACCACCTCTTCCCGGACATGGCCCGCCCGCAGCTCGACAAGGCCGCCGTGATTGTCCGCGAGTTCTGCGCCAAGCACCAGGTTCCCTACACCGAAACCACACTGCTGCAGTCCTACGGCATCATCGTCCGTTACCTCAATGAGGTCGGCCTCTCCGCCGGGCGCCACTTCGAATGCCCGATGGCCACGGTGACCCGCCGCTACTAGGCGGCAGCTCGACAAAACGCAGTTTGACCCGAAGTGACGGCCGGATCCGGGCCGTCACTTCGTCGTTGACGCCGGGTGTCCCTAGGATGGGTGCAGGATCAGGGCCGGCAATTCCAGCCCCGGCAATTCAACGCAGGCAAGGAGCCACATGATGCATGCAATCGTCGCGCGCGAGGCCGGGGGCCCGGAGGTCCTTGAACTGACCGAGGTGGAGCGCCCGGTTCCGGGTCCCGGCCAGCTGCTGGTCAAGGTCGCCGCCGTCGGAGTGAACTTCATCGACACCTATAAGCGCAGCGGAAGCTACAAGGTCTCCTACCCCTTCACCCCCGGGTCCGAGGCCTCAGGCTCCGTTGAGGAAATCGGCGACGGCGTGACCGGTTTCTCCCCGGGCGACCGGGTGGCCACGGCCGAAGGCGTCAACTGCTACGCCGGCTACGCCCTGATCGATGAGGACAAGGCGCTGCCGGTCCCCCGCGGCGTGGACGACTTCACGGCCGCCGCGCTGCCGCTGCAGGGCATCACCGCGCACTACCTGATCAATTCCACCTTCAAGGTCGAGCCCGGCCATACCGTCCTGCTCCACGCCGGAGCCGGCGGCGTCGGCCTGCTGTTGATCCAGCTCCTCAAGGCCCGCGGCGCCCGCGTGATCACCACCGTCTCCACCGGCGACAAGGACCGGCTGGCCCGCGAGGCCGGCGCCGACCATGTGCTGCGCTACGACGGCTTCGCCGCCAAGGTCCGGGAACTGACCGACGGGACCGGCGCGGACGTGGTGTACGACGGCGTCGGGAAGGACACCTTCGACGGCTCCCTCGACGCGCTGCGCGTCCGCGGCACCCTGGTGCTTTTTGGTGCCGCCTCCGGGCCCGTGCCGCCCGTCGACCCGCAGCGGCTCAACGCCGGCGGCTCGCTGTACCTGACCCGGCCGACGATCGTCCACTACCTGCGCGACGCCCGGGAACGCCGGTGGCGCTCGGACGAGCTTTTCGCCGCGGTGGCCGACGGGAGCCTCAAGGTCCGGATCGGTGCCCGTTATGACCTGGCGGAAGCCGCCCGGGCCCACGACGACCTGGAGCAGCGGCGCACCACCGGCAAGGTCATCCTCGTGCCCTAAATCCGGTGCCCTAAATCCAGTTTCCGCAGCTCCCGGCACCCCGCGGGAATCGCGTGCTTGCATCCGGACAGTGGCGGAGCATTAACACAAAGCGAATCCGGACACCTTCCGTTCACCTACGCCGGAGACGATTTCCCCGTGACTGAGCAACAGCAGCAATCCCGACCCAGCGACCCGCCGCAGGTCCTGGACCCTGTCAGTCCGGTGTTCCGGGCCCAGCTTCCGGGATCACCTGCCGCGCCGCCGGAGCGGACCCTGGTCGACATCCTGCAGGAGACCGCCGCGCGCTTCCCGGACGCCTCGGCCCTCGATGACGGCCACGAGTCGCTCAGTTACGCCCAGCTCCTGACGGCCGTCCGGGCCAGGGCGAGGCAGCTCCACCGGGCCGGCCTCGGCGCCGGGGACAAGATTGGAGTCCGGATTCCCTCCGGCACCAACCTGCTCTATGTCTCAATCCTGGCCATCCTGATGGTCGGGGCCGCGTATGTTCCGGTGGACGCGGATGACCCGGAGGAGCGTGCCAGGCTCGTGTTCGGTGAGGCCCGGGTCGCCGGTATCCTGCGGGGAGCCGGGGACGTGGTGACGGAGGGCCGGCGGCCCCGCCCGTTCCCGGCCCCGAGACTTCCCGGCCCGGACGATGACGCCTGGGTCATCTTCACCTCCGGCTCCACCGGAACGCCCAAGGGCGTCGCCGTGCAGCACCGCTCCTCGGCGGCGTTCGTCGACGCCGAGGCCCGGATCTTCCTCCGGGCCGATCCGATCGGCCCGCAGGACCGCGTCCTTGCCGGGCTGTCGGTGGCCTTCGACGCCTCCTGCGAGGAAATGTGGCTGGCCTGGCGGCACGGCGCCTGCCTCGTCCCGGCGCCCCGCGCCCTCGTCCGGACCGGCATGGACCTGGGCCCGTGGCTGATCAGCCACGGCATCACGGTCGTGTCCACGGTGCCCACCCTCGCGGCGCTCTGGCCGGTGGAGTCGCTGGAGAGTGTCCGCCTGCTGATCTTCGGCGGCGAAGCGTGCCCGCCGGAGCTCACCGAGCGGCTCGCCGTCGAAGGCCGCGAAGTCTGGAACACCTACGGCCCCACCGAGGCCACCGTCGTCGCCTGCGCGGCGCAGCTGGGCGGTCCCGGTCCCATCCGGATCGGCCTGCCGCTGGACGGCTGGGACCTCGCCGTCGTGGACGCCGACTCCCTGCCGGTCGGGGAAGGCGAGGTCGGCGAACTGATCATCGGCGGCGTGGGCCTGGCCCGTTATCTCGACCCGGCCAAGGATGCCGAGAAATATGCCCCGATGCCCTCGCTGGGCTGGACACGCGCCTACCGCTCAGGCGACCTGGTCCGCTACGAATCCGCGGGCCTGATCTTCCAGGGCCGCGCCGACGAACAGGTCAAGCTCGGCGGGCGACGGATCGAGCTCGGTGAAATCGACGCCGCACTGCAGGCACTGCCGGATGTTGCCGGCGCGGCCGCGACGGTGCAGACGACGGCGGCCGGCAACCAGATCCTCGTCGGCTACCTGGCCCCGGCCGGAGGCACGGAGATCGATCTGGCCGCCGCACGGGAGCTGCTGGGGGCGAGCCTGCCGGCCCCGTTGATCCCGCTGCTGACCCTGGTCGATTCGCTTCCCACCAAAACCAGCGGCAAGGTGGACCGGCATGCGCTGCCCTGGCCGCTGGCGGGCGCCGGGGCCGCCGACACCGAAGCCGCCCCGCTGAACCTCCCGGACGACGCAGCCTGGATCCTCGAGCAGTGGGGTGCGGTGCTCGGCAGTGCCGTGTCCAGCCTCGACGCCGATTTCTTCGCCTACGGGGGCGGTTCCCTGGCTGCCGCCCAGCTCGTCTCCGCCCTGCGCGTGCGCTACCCCACCATCACGGTGGCCGACATCTACGCCACGCCCCGGATCGGTGCGCTCATCGACACCGCCCGCCAGTCGCTGCCCGAAGGCGGGGCCGGGCCGGCCCCGGAACGCACGGTCCGGCGCACCGCGCGCAAGTCGCAGGTCTTCCAGACCCTGATGGGCGTTCCGCTGCACATCCTCGTCGGCATGCGCTGGCTGACGTACCTGATGGCGGCGAACAATCTGCTCGCATCCTTCGCCGGGTTTGCGGCGGCGCCCACCGTGTCCTGGTGGTGGGTGGCCGCCTCCTGGCTCGTCTTCGTCAGTCCTGCGGGCCGGATGCTGATCTCCATCGCCGCAGCCCGGTTCCTGCTGCGCAAGGTGGTGCCGGGTACCTACCCGCGGTCCGGCCGGGTGCACCTGCGCCTGTGGCTGGCCGAGCAGATCCAGGACCTGGCCGGCGCCGTCAGCCTGGCCAGCGCTCCCTGGGTGCCGTACTACGCCCGGGCCCTCGGGGCCAAGATCGGCAACAACGTCCAGCTCCACTCGCTGCCGCCCGTCACCGGCCTGCTCTCGCTCGGCAGCGGCTGCAATGTCGAGCCGGAGGTCGATTTGTCCGGCTGGTGGATCGACGGCGACATCGTCCATATCGGTGCCATCCGGATCGGGCCCGGCGCCACGGTCGGCGCCCGCAGCACTCTGATGCCCGGCGCCACGATCGGCGCCGGAGCCCGCGTGGAACCGGGTTCGGCCGTGCTGGGCAAGGTGAAGTCCGGGCAGCTCGTCGCCGGCTCCCCCGCCGAGCGGCGGGGGAAGGCCAAACACTCCTGGCCGGACACTCCCCCGGAGCATCCGCTGATCGGCCGGCTCTGGTTTGCCGGCTTCGCCGCCGCCTCCGCCGTGCTGGCCCTGATTCCCTATTTCTCCGCCGCCGCGGCGGCCCTCGTGGTCTTCAGCTTCATCCGGGGCAGCGAATCGCTCTCCGCCGCGCTGCCGCAGCTCCTGCTGTCCCTTCCGCCTGCGGCCCTGGTCTGGTTCCTCGCCAACCTGGTGCTGATCCTCCTGACCACCCGGCTCCTCGGTGTGGGCCTGGCCGAAGGCTACTACCGGGTGCGCAGCAGGATCGGCTGGCAGGTCTGGGCCACCGAACGGGTTCTGGACCTGGCCCGCGACCTGCTGTTCCCCATTTACGCCAGCCTTTTCACCCCGGTCTGGCTGCGCCTGCTCGGAGCCAGGATCGGCAAGAACGTGGAGGCCTCGACGGTCCTGCTGATCCCCAAGATGACCACGGTGGGTGAAGGTGCCTTCCTCGCCGACGACACCATGGTGGCCTCTTATGAGCTTGACGGCGGCTGGCTGCGGATCGCCCCCGCCAAGATCGGCAAACGCTCCTTCCTGGGAAACTCCGGCATGACAGCGGCCGGCCGCAACGTGCCCAAGAACTCCCTCGTGGCGGTACTTTCGGCGACCCCGGCGAAGGCGAAGTCCGGAACGTCCTGGCTGGGCAGCCCTCCGGTGCGGCTCCGGCGCACCGCCATCGCCTCCGATGACACCAGGACGTTCGAGCCGCCGCTGAGGCTCAGGATTGCCCGCGCGCTGTGGGAGCTGTGCCGCTTTGTCCCCGTCGTGGCAACGGTCGCGATCGCCGCGGGGGTTTTCCTCGCCTTCGACTGGCTGGCGACCGCCTTCAATTACGGCATCGCGGCACTCCTGGGCGGCGTCGTGATCCTGCTGGCCGGCTCCGTGGCCGCGGGCAGCGCCGTCGTGGCGAAATGGCTGCTCGTGGGCCGCATCAGGCCCGGCGAGCATCCGCTGTGGAGCTCCTTCATCTGGCGCAACGAGGTTGTGGATACCTTCATCGAGATGGTCAGCGCCCCCTGGTTCGCCCGTGCAGCCACCGGGACCCCGGCGCTGGTCTGGTGGCTTCGGGCACTTGGCGCGAAAATCGGGGCCGGCACCTGGTGCGAAAGCTACTGGCTGCCCGAAGCGGACCTCGTGACTCTGGGCCGGAACTCCACGGTCAACCGCGGCTGCGTGGTGCAGACCCATCTGTTCCACGATCGGGTCATGAGCATCGACACTGTTACGCTCGATGACGGGGCAACGATGGGACCGCACGGAGTTATCCTCCCGCAGGCCCGCATCGGCAAGGGCGGCACGGTGGGCCCTGCATCCCTCGTGATGCGGGGTGAAACGGTGCCCGCCGCGACCTACTGGATGGGCAATCCGGTGAGCCCCTGGCGCGGGCCGGCTGTGCCTGCCCCCAAGTTGAAGTAGCCCCGCACCGCCCGTCCCGCGTCCGCAATCCCGAAGGCCCGTTTATGAGTTCCACCCCCCAGACTGCCACCGCCGGCTCCGGAGGCGGCCTGCCCGCTGACGGCACGGCCGGCTCCCCGGATCCGTATCTGCCCGGTCATGGCACGGACGCCTACCGTGTCACCCGCTATGAACTTGAGCTGGACTACAAGCTCAGCAGCAACCGCCTGACCGGGCGTGCCCTGGTGCACGCCGTCACGCAGCGGCCGACGTCGGCACTGGTGCTGGACCTGACCGGGCTTCGTGCCACCAAGATCCAGCTCAGCGGGCGGAGGGTGCGGAAGTTCAGCCAGCGCGCCGACCAGCTCGTCGTCGTCCCCGAAGCCGCACTGCTCCCGGGCGAAGAATTCACGCTGGACATCCGCTACGATGGCAACCCCACTCCGCGCCGCGGGCTGTGGGGCGAAGTGGGCTGGGAGGAACTCACCGACGGGGTCCTCGTGGCGGGCCAGCCGAACGGCGCACCGTCCTGGTTCCCCTGCAACGACCATCCCCGGGACAAAGCAAGCTACCGGATCTCGGTGACCACGGATGCCAACTACCGGGCCGTGTGCAACGGGATTCTGGTCGCGCGCACCGGCCGGTCCAGCCGCGAGACCTGGGTCTACGAGCAGTCAGAGCCGATGGCCACGTACCTCGCCACGGTCCAGATCGGCCGCTACGAGCTCCTGGCCCTCAACCCGGCCCGCCCGGCAGTGCAGGTACCGCAGTATGCGGCCGTTCCGGCAGAGCTGGCGGACACAGCCCGCGAGGGACTCGCGCGGCAGCCGGAGATGATGCGCACCTTCATCGATTGCTTCGGCCCGTACCCGTTCTCCGAGTACACCGTCGTGGTGGCGGGCGACGAGTTGGAGATCCCGCTGGAGGCGCAGAGCCTGTCGATCTTCGGACCCAACCATCTGGAGCAGGACTGGGAGTCCCAGCGGCTGATCGCCCATGAGTTGTCGCACCAGTGGTTCGGCAACTCGCTGACGGCGGCCTCGTGGAAGGACATCTGGCTTCACGAGGGTTTCGCCTGCTACGCCGAGTGGATCTGGTCCGAGGAGGCCGGCGTCATGACGGTGGCCCGGCGGGCCGCCGCCGCCTGGCGGAAGCTCAGCACCGGCAAGCAGGACCTGCTTATCGGCGACCCCGGGCCGGAGCTGATGTTCGATGACCGCGTCTACAAGCGGGGCGCACTGGCCCTGCATGCCCTCCGGATGCGCTGCGGCGACCTCGCGTTCTTCTCACTGCTGCACGAATGGACGGGCCAGAACCGCCATGGATCCGTCTCCACGGCGCAGTTCATCCTTGCCGCGGACCATGCGACCGGTCTGGATACTGAGGCTCTGCTGCACCCGTGGCTGTATCAGGAGGCCCTGCCGCCGCTGCCGTCCGGCGGCTAGACCGAGCCTCCGGAGCGGCCTACTCAAGGTCCCGAGCAACCAGAACCGCCCCACAGCCACCTCTCCCGGGCTATCGTGGTGCCATGCCCAGCAAATTAGCTGTGATCACCATCGACGCGAGCCGGCCACGGGTGGTGGCCGACTTCTGGTGCGCCGTCCTCGGCTGGCAGGTTGTCGAAGAGGACAGCAACATCATCAGCATCGCGCCGCAGGATAAGACCTGGCCCTCCATCGATATAGCCGCAGTCCCCGAGGGCAAGACCGTCAAGAACCGGCTGCACTTTGACCTCCGCGCCGACGGCGTATCCACTTCCGAGGAACTCGAGCGCCTGCTCGCCCTCGGTGCGCGGCGAATCAATGTGGGGCAGGGCCCGGACGTCAGCTGGGTGGTGCTGGCTGACCCCGAGGGCAATGAGTTCTGCCTGCTGTCCCGATCCGTCCAGGACGTCGAAGATCAGTAGCCAGAGGTCCAGCTCAAGAGGCACGGGGCACAAGCGTTCAGCTGCGTAGTTTCCGTGGCTTCAACTCCGCAAAGAGCGACTATTTAGGCGGCGGCTTCGGCGGCGGCCCGGGACGGGTACCCCGCCGTGAAGAGGTCGCAGTCCGGGAAGGGATCCTTCGGCAGTTCCTGTTCCTGTTCCGGATCGGGGCCGGGGTACTCGGGCAGGTCGCGGTACAGGTCTCGGTCCATATCCGGTTCCGGACCGAGGGCTGGGTCCGGGTCTCTGTCTGCATACGGGTCCGTGCTCATCGCTGCATCCATGTCTTCAGTCACGTCTGCATCTATATCCGGGTGTGATTCTGTGTCCAGGATTCCGTCCGGCCAGTGGGGTGGTTCCCAGTCCTGCTGTTCGCTGGGGTAGTGCCGTCCGGTCGGGGAGGTCCAGCCGGGCGGGGCGGTTTTGCTGGCCCCGGCCGGTGTCCAGGCTGAGTTGTGTTTGAGCTTGTGGTGTTTGCGGCAGGGCTGCCCGAGGTTGGTGATCCCGGTGGTGCCTCCGTCGGCCCAGGCCAGGAGGTGGTCCGCTTCGTTGTCCAGGGAGTGGTTGTTGCACCCCGGGAACGGGCATCTCCCGTCACGGAGCATCAGCCAGTGCCGCTGGGCTTTGGTGAGGCGGTAGCTGGTGCGGCCGATTTCCAGCGGCGCCCCGTCCCGCGGGTCAACCAGGACCCGGTGGAAGGACCCGGCGCCGTCGGTGATCAGGCGGCGGGCCATCGAGGGCGGGATCGGCCCGTATCCGTCCAGCATCGCCGGTTCCTCCCCGGCGCCGAGCAGGGACAGGACCGGGACGGTGATCAGGACCTGCGCCCGCGGCGACGGCACACCCCCGCCCGCCCCGGCGCACATGCCGTCGGCCGCGCCGGCGCCGGTGCCGCGGCAGGATCCGCAGCTTCCGCCGCCGGCCACGCCGGTACCGCCCGTTCTGCCGCCATCCGCTGTTCCGCCGGTGGTGAGCAGCCAGGTGGCGGCGATGTCGGCGCGGAGCTGGGTCAGGGTGCGTTCCTCGTCCGGGCCCTGCAGGGCGCGGGCGGCCGCGGTGGTCCGTTCCCAGATCCCCGCGGCGGTATCGGCCGGAAGGTAGGCGGAGAACCAGGCCATCCCGTCACTGTCCGGGCGGAACTCGACCCGCCGGTCCGCCGCGCACCTGGCATGGCGCTGTTCGATGCTCTCCCGGTGATGGCGTTCACGCCACGTCCGGGCCTTGGCCCGGAACCTGCCCGGGACCAGTTCCCCGGCCGGGCACCCCCGGGCCGGATTCGGGGCGGCCGGGTCCAGGAAGTGCGCCTCCAACGCCGCCGCCCCGGCCGGGTCCAGGCTGGTCGTTTCGTCCACCATGATCCGGGCGTGCGCCCAGGAAATCGTGCCCGCCGTCAGCGCGGCGAGGGTCAGCGGCAACGTCTTCGTCAGGGCCAGGCAGTCACCCAGGAACGCCCCGGCGGTCTGCTCGCTCACGGTCAGGGCACACGCGACCTCCGCCGTCACCGCCATCTCCTGGCCCATGTTGTCGTGCAGCGCCACCGCCGGCGGCGCCAAAGCGTCGGCGGCCCGCACGTAGTCCGCGGCCGCGCAGACCTTCAACGCCGCAAGCTGGGCCTCCATCCCTCCAATCAGGGCGAGGCGGTCCAGGGAATCATCCACCAGATCGTGCAACGGATCATCCCACAACGGATCACTACCGTCAACGCCAGCCAAGTCAGTGCGGCCACCGTCAGCCAAGTCAGTGAAGTCAGCGCCGAACGGATCAGCGCGGCGCGCTGCAGCCCCCTTAAAGCCCACCAGCGCCGCATAGGACGCCCCGACAGCCGCCAGCGCCTCCCTGCCCTCCACACTCCAGCTTGTGGTGCTCTCCATGAACCCAGAATATCGAGGGCCTGCGACGATTAGTCGACCGGACTTAGGCTATGTGGATAACTCGACCACACGGTTGCCGATGGTGCTGTCACCGGAAGGAATTGCCCTCACGGGGCTGGTCCGGGTCTTTGCGCAGCGCGCCCCAACAGTCCGGGTTGCCGTACTGATTACGGCGGCAGCTAGGCTGCTCGCTGGACTGCCAGTACGGCGGCGAAGCCCTCGGGCAGGCCGAGGGCAACGGTATCCAGTTCGATGAGGAAGTCTCCGCGCCCCAGCGCCGGGAAGGCCTCGACCGAGCTTGGGTCCACCCGCAGCCCGGTCCCCCGGGCCTTGAGCAGGGCTTCCTTGCGCGCCCACACGGCAGTGCGCCAAAGGTCCACCAGATCCGGGGGCAGAGCAGAAAGCCGCTGACGTTCCGCCCTGGTGAGGACGACCTCGTCAAAGCCGGGAAACCCGACGCCGGACCTGTGCTCCAGGTCAACGCCAACAGCTGTCGCCGGACCGCGGTCGCCAGCGGCGGCCAGCAGGGCCCAGCCGCGGCTGCGGGAAAGACTCAAGCTCAGGCGGGCACCGGGAATGCCGCCGATGCCCGGACTGATGCCGGGGCTGAGGCCCGCGACTTGGCCGGCAATGTCTTCGCGCAGCCGGTAGCCGGGCCGGCCGTGGTCCAGCTCCGGCCCCGTGCCGCAGTCCGGGCAGGAGTAGTCGGCCCTCAGCTCCCAGGGGCGCACGCCGAGGATCTCCGCGGCGAAACCGCGCAGCGCGATCCGCCCGGCGGAAAAGTCCCGCCGCGCTGCCGGATCCGTGATGCGCGCGGCACGCTCCCGCTCGGCCGGATCAAGTAAGCCCCCGCCGCCCGGTCCGACGTCGGCAAGACGAACGGACCGGACGGTGATTCCGGCAACGGCGAGGGTTCCGCCGGGCTTTAGCGTTGGACTGCTCCGAAGCGCTCGTGGGCGACGGCCACGGCTGCCTCGCGGGCTGCGGATGCCTCGTCCGCCGTGAGGGTGCGGTCCGCCGCACGGAAGCGCAGGCTGAAGGCCAGTGACTTCCTGCCCTCCTCGATGCCCTTGCCCGCGTAAACGTCGAAGAGCGCGACGTCCTCGAGCAGCTCGCCGGCTCCCTCGCGCAGTGCTGCCAGCACATCTTCCGCCGGGATCTCCTGTAGAACCACCAGGGCAACGTCCTGGCTGGCCACCGGGTAGGTGGAGATGTGCCGGGCGACAATCACGTCCGCCGCGGCCTTGAAGAGGGCGTCCGCGTTGAACTCGAGTGCCACGGACCGGGCCGGCATGTCGTGCGCCGCCAGCAGTTTCGGGTGCAGCTCACCGGCGTAGCCCAGGACTTCCCCGGTGCGGAGCGCCAGCTGCGCGGTCCGTCCCGGGTGGAAGGCCTGGTGCTGTCCCTGGCTGATCACGATGTCGACGCCGAGGACGTCGCCGGCGATCCGGGCGATGTCCAGGGCGTCCGCCCAGTCCCAGGCCCGGGGCACGTGGCCGGCGGCGGCCGGCGAGTCGTGTCCCGTGAGGACGGCGGCGAGGTACAGCGGCTGGTCCGGGACTCCGTCGTACAGGCCGTCAAGCACCTCATCGCTGGGCTTGACGCCGAGCGGCGGGATCGTGGCGGTGCCAAGCGTGTCGCCCGGCAGGAACACCAGGCCGGCCTCGAACAGGGCCAGGTCGCGGAAGCCGCGGGAGTGGTTGCGCTTGGCGACCTCGATCAGGCCCGGCAGGATTGAGGTGCGCAGGTAGCCCTGCTCCTCGCTGATCGGGTTGGCCAGTTTGAGGGCCCTGCGCGGGGAACCTTCCGAGGGCACGCCGAATGTGTCATTGGCGGCCTTGGAGACGAACGGGTACGCAAGGACCTCAGTGAGGCCGGAAGCGGCCAGGGCCTGGACCAGACGACGGCGCTGCTGCTGGACGCGGGTCAGGCCGCGGCCCGGAGGCGCCACCGGCAGGGACGCCGGGATCTTGTCATATCCGACCAGCCGCGCGATCTCCTCGGTGAGGTCTTCCTTGGTTTCCAGGTCATTCCGCCAGCTCGGGGCGGTCACCGTCCAGCCGGTCGCGTTTGCTGCGACGACGGCGCCGAGGTCCTCGAGCGAGGTGAGGATCTGTTCCTCGGTGAAGTCGATGCCGATCCGTTCCGCGGCGAAGGTCGCGGGCAGCTCGACGGCCACGGCGTCCGGTGCGGTTCCGACGTCGGTCCCCGCCTCATCGGCGGTGCCCCCGGCGAGTTCGACCAGAAGGTCAACGACCCGCTGGGCGGCGATCCCGGCTACCTGCCAGTCGACGCCGCGTTCGAAGCGCTTGGAGGCTTCGGACGGCAGCTTGTGGCGGCGGCGGGAGCGTCCGATGGACACCTCGTCGAAGTGCGCAGCCTCCACCAGGATGTTCGTGGTGGAACCGGAGACCTCGGTGGCGGCGCCGCCCATCACCCCGGCGATGCCGATGGCACCGGAACCGTCGGTGATGAGGAGGTCCTCGACGTTGAGCGCCCGTTCCTTCTCATCGAGGGTCTTGAGCTTCTCGCCGGCGAGGGCGCGGCGGACCACGATGTCGCCCGACAGCCTGTCCAGGTCGTAGCAGTGCGTGGGCTGGCCGAGTTCGAGCATGACGTAGTTCGAGATGTCCACCGGCAGCGAGATCGAGCGGATGCCGGCGAGCCTGAGCCGGGAGGCCATCCACGGCGGCGTCGGCTTTGCGGCGTCGACCCCGCGGACGGTGCGCGCCACGAAGCGGTCGCAGCCGGGCTTGCCGTAGATCGGCGCGTCATCGTTGAGCTTCACGCCGTACCCGCCGGACAGTGCCGCGGGTGCCTGCACCCGGGACGCCGGGTCGGTGAAGGACGTGCCGGTGGCGTGCGCGTATTCGCGGGCCACGCCGCGGATGGAGAATGCGTAACCGCGGTCCGGGGTGACGTTGATTTCGGCGGCCTCGTCGTAGAGATCCAGCAGCTCCATGGCGTCGGTGCCGAGTTCCGGGTCCAGCCCGATCCGGGAGAGCACCAGGATGCCGTCGTGGTCCTCGCCGATGCCGAGCTCACGCACCGAGGCGATCATCCCGGCGGACAGGTGGCCATAGGTTTTCCGCGCGGAAATGTGGAAGTCGCCGGGCAGCACGGCACCGGGAAGGGTGACCACCACCTTGTCGCCTTCCACGAAGTTGTGGGCACCGCAGATGATGCCCTGGACACCGGAGGGGTCGATGCCCTCGCCGGTGAGGCTTTGCTGCCGGCCTTCGGGGACGACCCGGACCTGGCACCAGTTGATGGTCTTGCCGTTGGTCTGGGGTTCCTTGACGATGCTCAGAACCTGGCCCACCACGATGGGGCCCCGGAGGATGTCCGTCGGCCGGTGGACCGCTTCTTCTTCAAAACCGACCTTGACCAGTTCGGCCATCACGTCTTCGGCCGTTGCTCCGGCCGGTACCTGCGCGAATTCACGCAGCCAGGAAAGTGGGATACGCACTGTTAGATCTCCATCCCGAAGTGCTCGCTGAAACGTACATCGCCTTCGATCATGTCGCGCATGTCGCCGACCTCGTTGCGGAACATGAGCGTGCGCTCAATGCCCATGCCGAAGGCAAAACCTGAATAGATGTCCGGGTCGATACCGGCGGCGCGGAGCACGTTGGGATTGACCATGCCGCAGCCGCCCCATTCGATCCAGCTCGGACCGCCCTTGGCGCCCGGGTGCCAGATGTCCAGCTCCGCGGACGGCTCGGTGAAGGGGAAGTAGTTGGGGCGCAGCCGGATCTGGGCCTCGTCGCCGAACATCTGGCGGGCGAAGTGCTCCAGGGTGCCGCGGAGGTCCGCCATGCTGAGCTTCTTGTCGATGGCCAGGCCCTCGAACTGGTGGAACACCGGGGTGTGCGTGGCGTCGAGCTCATCCGTGCGGAACACCTTGCCGGGGCACAGCACGTAGATGGGAAGCTCGCGTTCGAGCATGGAGCGGACCTGCACCGGGGAGGTGTGGGTGCGCATCAGCAGGTGGGCCTCGGGCGGCTCCACGAAGAAGGTGTCCTGCATCTCGCGGGCCGGGTGGTCCGGTTTGAAGTTCAGCGCGTCAAAGTTGAACCACTCCGACTCGACTTCGGGGCCTTCGGCGATCTCCCAGCCCATGCCGACGAAGATGTCCGCGACGCGTTCCTGCAGGGTGGACAGCGGGTGGCGTGCACCGGCGCGACGGCGGCGCGGCGCCGCCGTGACGTCCACGGTCTCCTCGACCAGGATGCGCGCGTCGTTCTCGGCTTCGAGCTGGGCCGTACGGTCCGCGAGCGCCTTGTTGACGCGTCCGCGGGAGGAGCCCATGAGCTTTCCGGCGGCGGCCTTCTGGTCCTTCGGCAGGCCGCCGATTTCACGGTTGGCCAGGCTCAGCGCGGACTTCTCTCCGGTGTGCGCGAGGCGGGCTGCTTTGAGTTCATCGAGTGTGGAGGCGGCGGCAATGGCGGCAACGGCCTGGTCTACGGCGGCGGTAATGGCGGCTTCATCCAGGGGATTCGGGACGCCGGCGCCCGGCAAAGTTTCAGTCATCTACTGTTCTTAGCTACGAGTCGGTTCATGCCAACGGCCACAGGACCTTCTTCACGTGCGGGGACCGGTGCGTTGACAAAGGGCAGGGCTCGCCAAAACGCTCCGGCGGGCACTCCCGTTCAGTCTAGTTGAACGCGCTCGGCTGCCGGAACGTGACGGGGCTCTGCACTGCCGCGTATCCCGCAGGCGGGGCCCCGGATAGCATGGCGTTATGACGCCGGGACAACGACTGCGGCAGCTGGCCAATCTAGTGAATGCAACAACTCCGCTGGGGTTGTTGCTGGCCGGCTGTGCCCGCGCCCCCGTCCGCCGCGGCCCCCGGGGACTGCTCATTGCCACCGGCTACCGCTGGCGCCTGCCCCTCGCCGGCGCCTTCGCGGTCGGAAATGTGGTGCTGTTCCGGTCCGGGCCAGAGCAGGCCCTGGGCAACCCGGAGCTGCTGGGGCACGAGGAGCGGCACTGCACCCAGTACGCCTGGTGCCTGGGCATGCCGTTCCTGCCGCTCTATTTCCTCGCGGCAGGCTGGTCCCTGGCCCGGACCGGTAACCCCGGCTCGCGCAACGTTTTCGAACGGCACGCCGGCCTCCGGGCCGGCGGCTACCCGGAGCTGAACACCGGCCCCAACCACCAGATCCGGTCAGCGGAGCGGCAAACCGGATCCGACGCCGGCAGGACGGGCCAAGCGGCCCCCGAACGGAACGAGGCATAACATGACCGACAGCCCCAGGACGATCTCAGTCACCGGATCCGGCAGCGCGGAAGCCGCACCGGACCTGCTGACCCTCTCGATCGGCGTCGAGTGCCGCCGGGAGGACGTCGGCGCGGCCTACGGCGAGGCGGGCCGGGTCTCGGCAGCCATCTCGGCGGTACTGCGCGAATACGGCGTGGCGAATCCGGACATCACGACGTCGGGGCTGAACGTCCGCGCGGAGGTGAACTGGCAGGAGGGCCGGGGCCAGGTCGTCTCGGGCTACCTGGCGTCGACCGTGCTGAGCGTCCGGCTCAGGGAACCGGGAAGATCCTCGGAGGTCATCGCCGCCGCGGTCGCGGCCGGCGGCAACGATGTCCGGCTCAACGGCCTGGAGTTCGGCTTCGCCGATCCCGCCGCGGTCACGGCGCGGGCCCGCGAAGCCGCCTGGCAGGACGCCCTCACCGCGGCCGGGCACTTCGCTTCGCTCGCCGGTGCCTCCCTGGGCCAGGTGGTCTCGCTCGCGCAGCAGTCCGGCCACCCGGCACCCATCCCGGTGGCGAGGATGCAGCGGGCCGCCGCCGTGGAGTCGCTCACCGTGGAGGCCGGCGAGTCCAGCATCAGTGCCACCGTCGACGTCGTCTGGGAACTGCTC
This sequence comes from Arthrobacter sp. U41, assembly GCF_001750145.1. Lineage (NCBI taxonomy): Bacteria > Bacillati > Actinomycetota > Actinomycetes > Micrococcales > Micrococcaceae > Arthrobacter > Arthrobacter sp. U41. The sequence continues at coordinate 2,785,410 of NZ_CP015732.1, read as the reverse complement.
GACTGAGACCGGGCCGCGGCCAGCCCCTAGTGAAGGGCGCCGGCAGGGATGCTGAGATCCGTTGTCGTCGCCAGGGTGCTGCGGACGACGACGGCGAGCGCCTCCGTCAGCTGCTCCAGTGCCAGGGACGGGACAGGGCTCCCCGGCGGCAGCTGGGCCGGTTCGTAGGGGATGTGGACAAAGCCTCCCCGCGTTCCGGGCCGCAGCCGCAGGGCGTGCATCAGCCCGTAGAAGACGTGGTTGCAGACGTAGGTGCCTGCGGTCTGGGATACCTCGGCGGGGATCCCGGCCGCCAGGAGAGCCGCGAGCGCCGCCTTCACCGGCAGAGTGCTGAAGTAGGCCGCCGGTCCCCCGCCGACAACCGGCCGGTCTACGGGTGAGTTGCCGGCGTTGTCCGGAATCCGCGCGTCGTCGCAGTTGATCGCGATCCGTTCCAGCGAGATCCGCGGCCTTCCGCCGGCCTGGCCCGCGCAGATCACCAGCTCCGGACGGTGCTCCTCCAGCGCCGCTGCCAGCACCCGGATTGCTTCCCCGAAGACGCAGGGCAGCTCCACGGCCTGCGCATCGAGCCCCTCGGCCCGGAGCAGGCCCGCAGCCGCCCGCGCGGCCGGCCACGACGGGTTGGTGCTTTCGCCGCCGAAGGGCTCGAAACCTGTCAGGAGAATCATCGCCCCAGCCTAACAAGGCAGTCCGCCGGGCGGCCGGACGGCGGCGGCTGTGTGCGATCAGGCAAGCCGTCGGCAAACTTCAGCAGGGCCGGACGGGGCGCGACCGGCTCCGCACCCGGGACACGCCGGAGCAGTCGTCGAAAGCCTCTTCCGGCACCGGCCTGTTGGCACCACACTGAACTTGACGCGAAAGGACGGCCCTGATGAGAGTGCAGGCAGTTCAGAGCTGGCGCACCTGGATCTGGTGCTTGTGGCTGGTCGCCGCCGTGTTGCTGCTGGCGGTCCTTGATCTGACGTTCTACGGTCTGGTGGTGCCCGTTTCGGCGTTGCTGCTGGCCGCGGTTTCCGGCCCCTCGGCCTGGCGTCGGCAGGGAGTCGACAAATTGGATCTCGCCGTGGTGGCGGCCCTCTACATCGCGGTCGTCGTGCTGTTCCGCGTGGCCTTCACCGTCTTCACTGTCACGAACGTGCTGGGCCTGTTCCTGTGCTTTGGTGCAGGGCTGGTCCTGGGGGTGGCGGGTCCTGTGTTCTATACCGTCAGCCGGGGGCGGCCGCTGTCCGACCTGGGACTGTGGCTCGGCAACTGGAAACCGGCGGTAGCCCTGGGATTGATCCTGGCGTCCCTTCAGTTCGCCATTACGCTCTTCGGGTACCCCCTTCCCGAACCGGTTGGCTGGGTGCCTTTGCTGGTGATGTCTTTGACGGTGGGCGCATTTGAGACCGTGTTCTTCCGAGGTTTCATCCAGACCCGCCTCAGCGCCAGTTTCGGGCGGGCCCCCGGCATTGCAATCGCTGCAGCCCTGTACGCCGCGTACCACGTCGGCTACGGGATGAGCGGCGAAGGCATGGTCTTCCTCTTTGGGCTCGGGGTCATCTATGCGGTCGCGTTCGCTTTGACCCGCAGCTTCCTGGTGCTGTGGCCTTTACTCACTCCCTTAGGTTCGTTCTTCAACAACCTCAACGCAGGAGACATCGAACTGCCCTGGGCCGCCATCCTCGGCTTCGCCGACGTGCTGGGCCTCATGGCCGCTTCGGTTTGGCTGGGCACCGGCGGCTGCAGCGCAGGCAACAGCGGGGCACCGCAACAACACGTCGATGTGGACGGAGCAAGGCACCCTGAGCGCGGTGTGCCTCCGGGACATCCTTCGGCCCCACGACCGTCCTGCTGTCCGTGACGCGTCCGCACCGCCGTCCGGGTCCTTGACTTAAACTAGAACATACATATTGGGTATCTGCTTAGCTGAAGTAGACTGGCGTATGGCCGATTTGCCGCCGCAGATGCCGCGCGCAGGCGTGAACTACCCCAAGAACTTCGGGCAGTTTCAGGACTGGTTCAGCACCGATGATGCGTGTCTTAAGTACCTGGCCAAGCTGCGTTGGCCGGATGGATTCATCTGCCCCAGATGTGGTGGCGGCGACTAGTAAGTGCTACGCAGAAGATCGAGTTCTCTACGCTGAAGCCTTCTTTGGCCAGCGGCGTCGGTGCCCAGCTGGAGTACCCGAAGAAGCCAACGGTCTGCGTCACCCAGAGGACTGTGAGGAGGATCGTGGGGCCGAGGTACTTTTTCTGGAGCAGGAGCTTGAGTGGTGCCTTGGTCTGCTTCGGGACGATGACCGGCTCGGCGGGGGCAGGCAGCGGGCCCTTTTCAGCGATCACCTGGGTCTCGATCTCCGACAGGACGGCTTCGGCTTTGTCGGCTCCTGTTCGGCAGCGACTGGCCATTCACCGGACACGAAGAAAATACATTCGCTGAAATCCTGGCATGGGTCCGGACAGCGGCAGGTGACGATCTTCTATGCCGCCTGATGACAACTAACCCGAGTTCCCTTCTCGGGTGGCCAGAGCATCAGACAACCAACCGGCCAGCATTCGCTCCAAAGGTCCGCTCTAAGTGACCCGCTTGCGGCTGCCAGAAAACAGGCCCAGCCGCAGACTTTAATCAACGCATCGACGCTGGGTCTGAGGTTGCGGCCAACGAGAGGCCGTGCATATTGACACGGCCTGCCGCTGAGAGCACGCTGATAGAGTTGGGCGCGCAGGCGTTTGGCAGGCGCGCTGAACGGACATCAGCCCGTGTCTGCCGAACCCTCTTTCCCGGAGCATCTCATTGCGCTTCCGGATGAACAGTTGTAATCACTCCCTGTTGAGGAGGGCACAATGCCCGCAGTAACTGTCAAAGCCCTTGAATTTAAGTCATTCAACGAACCCGATGAAAAGCGCCGACCACCCAAGACCGAGGTTGACGTGGTCACCCTCGGTGATACCACCTTGGGCAGGTTCACTTTTGAGCCTGGCTGGCGGTGGTCCGAGACCGTCAAGACCGTGGTCCACACCGACAGTTGCCAGAATAACCATCTGGGGTTCTGCACCGCCGGAACGTTAACAGTGGAGATGGAGGACGGAACGCGCGCCACAATTAGCGTCGGCGACGCCTATACAATTCCCGCTGGCCATGATGCCTGGGTCGAAGGCGATGAGGCATTCGTGGGCTATGAAATCATGAGTGCGGCCACCTACGCCAAGCCTGCCTAGTCCCCGAACAACGAAACCGTCAGCATCGGCCGGCCGACTGTGTTGGCCGATGCTCCCGTGACATTGCTGCTCCCGTGACATTGCAACTGTTGTCGGTCATCGGATCACAGATGACGTTGACGCCGCTACTCGATAGATCCGACTGCGTGCCTCAAAAGGTGAAAGTCAGTCTGCGTGTGCCACTCGGACCGAACTGCGGAAAGCGGTGAGGACTTGCCGCACCATCTGTCCGCGGTGTTGACGTTGAGGAAGACCGCTATGCCACCGTAGGTCAGGTCGAGCACAACACCGCCGAGATCGACGGCGCTGATTCTCGCCTCACCATTGGGAAAGAGCTTGCTGCGGAGGAGCCCGCCAACCTCTTCTCAAGGATGCAATGCACGGCGTGAGACGAGGCGGCCGAATCATCAATATCGGCGGAACGGCAGGTGACCTCAGCGTCGATGTGAAGTGGTGGATGAACGAGCAGATGGAACTCCTCGGCTCGGTCTGGTTCACGTCCGCCGAGGCAATGGAACTCGCGGCCATGTTGGGGAGCGGGACGATCGATATCTCGGTGCTCCAACCGAAGAGCTGGCCGCTGGACGACATTAATGAAGCCATCTCGGGTGTAGCGAGCGGCGACGGCGGTTTCACGAGCTACTTCGTCGCTGCTTAGCTGAAGTAGACTGGCGTATGGCCGATTTACCGCCGCAGATGCCGCGCGCAGGCGTGGACTATCCCAGGACATTCGGGCAGTTTCAGGACTGGTTCAGCACCGATGATGCGTGTCTTGAGTACCTGGCCAAGCTGCGTTGGCCGGATGGATTCATCTGCCCCAGATGTGGTGGCGGCGACTACTGGCGTACAGGTGCCGGACTCTGGATGTGCCGGGTATGTTCACGTCGGACGTCGGTGACGGCCGGGACCATATTTGACCGCACCCGCACTCCGCTGCGCACATGGTTTGCCGCGGTTTGGTTTGTCACCGCGCAGAAGAACGGCGTGTCCGCCCTCGGCCTGCAGCGGGTTCTGGGATTGGGCTCCTACGAAACGGCGTGGGCCTGGATGCATAAGTTCCGCCGGGCCATGGTCCGGCCCGACCGGGAAGTACTCTCCGGGACGGTCGAAGTCGACGAGAGCTTCATCGGGGGCTTGGCCCGCGGCAAGCCCGGTCTTGGCTCTGACAAGATCTCCGTCCTGATCGCCGCGGAGCATCTGGACCATAACCGGATCGGGCGCATCCGCCTCGAGCCCGGGCCGGCCGACCGGAGGCTCGCATTGGTGAAATTCGGCCAACGTGTCGTCGCCCCGGGTTCCACTATCCGCACGGACGGAGCGAGGCAGCTGAGGCGGTTCGCCAAGCTTGGCTACAAGCACGAATACTTCACCCAGCTCGGTTCGGACGTCCCGGCGCACGTCAACATGCCTGCAGTGCATATGGCGGCCTCCCAGCTCAAGCGCTGGATTGACGGCACCCTGCACCAGGGCATCTCCCGGGAACAGCTGGCCTACTACCTGGACGAGTTCACGTTCCGCTTCAACCGCAGGACGTCAGCCAGCCGCGGGCTGTTGTTCCACCGGCTGCTCCAACAGTGCATGAACACCGGCCCCGTGCCTCTGAAGAATCTGGTCAGTTCCGCATCTGCGGACTGACTTCAGCTAAGCAGATACCCAATACATACATTCGAATAGAGCCATGAGATGGGACGCACAAGCACTGAAACCGGCGCCCGCGGACACGGTCATCCCCGACCAGGCCCCGGGACTCGGCGCACCGCGTGTCACCACGCCTGCCGGCGGCAGCACAGGCAGCGCGTCCCCGGCCGCCCCGACCACCGATCCCCTGCTGCCCCTGATCGGGCTGGTGCGTTCCGTGACCACCCCCGAGTTCGCCGGGGTCACTTTCCATGAGGTCACCGCCAAATCGGTGCTCAACAAAGTGGCCGCCGGTTCGCGGATGCCGTTTGAGTGGACCATCAACCCCTACCGCGGCTGCAGCCACGCCTGTGTCTACTGTTTCGCCCGGAAGAGCCACACCTACCTCGACTTCGATGCCGGGCTGGACTTCGACAGCCAGGTGGTGGTCAAGATCAACGCCGCTGAGGTCCTGCGCCGGGAACTGGCCAGGCCCTCCTGGGGGCGGCAGCATGTGGCCCTGGGCACCAACACCGATCCGTACCAGCGGGCCGAGGGCCGCTACCAGCTGATGCCGGGCATCATCGGGGCGCTGGCCGATTCCGGCACTCCCCTGTCGATCCTGACCAAGGGCACCCTGCTGGCCCGGGACATCCCGCTCCTGAAGCATGCCGCGGCCCAGGTTCCCGTGGGGGTTGGCATCTCTCTGGCGATGACGGACGAGCGGCTCTCCGAAGCGGTGGAGCCGGGGACACCCGGTCCCCGGGCCCGCCTGAAACTGATCACGCGGCTCCGGGAGGCGGGGCTGCCCTGCGGGGTGATGGCCATGCCCATCCTGCCGTGGCTCTCGGACAGCGACGAGGCACTGGATTCGCTGTTCGGCTCGCTGGCTGCGGCGGGCGCCACCGGCGTCACCGCAGGAGCCCTCTACCTCAAGCCCGGAACCCGGGAGTGGTTTATGCAGTGGATCGCCAGGGAACATCCCCAGCTCGCCGGCAGGTACCGCCGGCTCTACGGAACCGGCTCCTATGCCTCCAAGGAATACCGGGCCTGGCTGTCGGGCCGCATCCGGTATTTCAAGGGCCGGCATGGTTTCCTGGGATCGCAGGGTTTCAGCCACCGCGATCTCAACGACGATCCCGGCAGCAATGATCCCCGGGATGAGGAGGCGCAGTACCCGGCCGGCAGCATCCCCGGGGCGGCGGCACCTCCGGCCCGCGCGCGGGCCGGAACCGAGGCGGCGCAGCCCACCCTGTTCTAGCAGCACACTCTGTTCTACCGGGCGTTTTAGCGGTCCCTTACAGAGGGAGTTCTAGAGGGCCTTCACGGCGCCCAGGACACGGGTGAGCGATTCCTTGGCGTCCCCAAACAGGAGCGTGGTCTTCGGATCAAACAGCAGCTCGTTCTCGATTCCGGCGAAGCCCGGCCGCATGGAGCGTTTGAGGAACACCACCTGCCCGGCCTGGGCCACCTCCAGGATCGGCATCCCGTAAATCGGTGCGCCGGGGGTTGACTTGGCCGCCGGGTTGACGACATCGTTGGCGCCCACGACGAGGGCCACGTCCGTGTTCGGGAACTCCGGGTTGGCTTCCTCCAGCTCCTTCAGAGCCTCATAGGGGACATTCGCTTCCGCGAGCAGCACGTTCATGTGGCCCGGCATCCGCCCGGCCACCGGGTGGATGGCAAAGACCACCTCGACGCCGCGGGCCGCCAGGGCAGTGGCGAGCTCGGCGATGGTGTGCTGGCCCTGGGCCACGGCGAGTCCGTAGCCGGGGACAATCACCACACGCTGCGCGTAGCCGAGCTGGACTGCGACGTCCTCGGGAGAGGAGGAGCGCACCGGCCGGTCGCTCTGCACAGTTGATCCCGCGGTCGAGCCTCCCCGGAACGCTCCGAACATGATGCCCGTAACGCCCCGGCCCATGGCGGACGCCATCACTTTGGTCAGGATGGTACCGCTGGCCCCGACGAGCGTGCCGGCGACGAGCAGGAGCACATTGCCCAGCACGATGCCGGAGGCAGCAACCGCGAGCCCGGTGAAGGCGTTGAGCAGCGAGATCACGATCGGCACGTCGGCCCCGCCGACGGGAAGCACCAGCAGGAGGCCGGCCACCAGGCCCAGCACCAGCAGGGCCATGGCCCAGCCGACGGATCCTGTGGCGATGACGAGGCCTCCGGCCGCGGCGGCCCCCAGCACCACAACGCCCATCACCGCCGGCATGCCGGGGAAAAGCAGCGGGCGGGTGCTGATCAGTTCCTGCAGTTTGCCCACCGTCACGGCCGACCCGGCAAAGGACACCGAGCCGACCAGCATCGTGAACACCACGGCCAGCCGCACCCAGGGATCCCCGCTGTGGCCGAGTTCGAGCACCGCGACCAGCGCGGCCGCTCCGCCGCCGACCCCGTTGAACAGGGCGACCAGTTGGGGCATTTGGGTCATCTGCACGCGCCGGGCCACCGGAACGGCCACGGCGGAACCGGCGGCGATCGCGGCGATGATCAGCGGGATGTTCTCCAGTTTCGCCGAGAGGAACACCGTCACCACGGCCACGAGGGCGCCGGCCGCCCCGATGGCGTTGCCCCGCCGGGCGGTCCGGGGAGAGCTCAGGCCCTTCAATGCGAGGATGAAGCAGACCGCGGCCACGAGGTAGAACAGGGACGTCCACCCCGGACCAAGGACGCTCATTTGCTGCCCTCCCCCGGGCCGGCACGGGGTCCGGCAGGCTTCCGGGTGGCGAACATCTCCAGCATCCGGTCCGTCACCACAAATCCGCCGACCAGGTTGGCAGTCGCCAGCACCACGGCGATGAGGGCGATCGTCAGCAGCCACGGGTCACCGGCCTGGCCGGCCACGATGATGGCCCCCACCAGGATGATGCCGTGGATGGCGTTGGCACCGGACATCAGCGGTGTGTGCAGCTTGCTGGTCACCTTGGAGACGACTTCGAATCCTACGAACACGGCGAGCACCACCACGGTCAGCAGTGTAATCGGATCCATCATTTGAGGGCCTCCAGGGCTTGGGCGGTGGCGGCATGACGGATGGAGCCGCCGTGGGTGAGGCAGGCGCCCGCGACGACTTCGTCGTCGAAGTCCGGGACGACCTTGCCGTCGGCGGTCATCAGGGCCAACAGGTTCGCGACATTCTTGGCAAACAGCCGGGAAGCATCAAAAGGCATCGCCGAGGCGGCGTCCTGCAGCCCCACCAGGGTCACGGAACCGCCGTCCACCGGGACCTGGACGTCCCGGCCCGCGATGACGCCTTCGACGTTCCCGCCGGATTCCGCCGCAAGGTCGACGACGACGGAACCGGCCCGCATTCCGGCCACCATGGCCGAGGTCACCAGCAGGGGGGCCGGGCGGCCGGGGATGGCCGCCGTGGTGATGAGGACATCCGCCGCCGCGACGTGCGGGGCCAGGAGGGCGCGCTGGCGTTTGGCCCGGTCCTCGCCGAGCTCCCGGGCGTAGCCGCCGCTGCCCTCAGCGGACGTGTCCGCAGTTCGAGCGTCCAGATCCAGATTGATGAAGGTGCCGCCCATCGAGGCGACCTCGTCGGCGGAAGCGGCCCGGATGTCGTTGGCGGAGACCCTGGCCCCGAGGCGTTTCGCGGTGCCGATGGCCTGCAGCCCGGCGACGCCGGCGCCCAGGATGAGCACCCGTGCGGGCGGGATCGTTCCGGCGGCCGTCATGTAGAGCGGGAAGAACCTGGGGTAGCGCAGGGCCGCCTCGAGAACGGCGCGGTAGCCGGAGACCAGCGACTGGGAGCTGAGCGCGTCCATGGACTGGGCCCGGGAGATGCGCGGCACCAGCTCGAGGGCGAAGGAGGTCACGCCCGCGGCGGCAAGGGCGCCCACCGCTGCCAGCTCCGACGCCGGCGAGGCGAACCCGATCGTGATGGTGCCGGGCCGGAGTCCTGCGGCGGTCTGCGGTTCCAGCGGCCGGACGTGCAGGAGCACATCCAGGGATTCGGCGGTCAGCTCCGGAACGATTGCCGCTCCGGCTGCGGCGAAGGCTGCGTCCGGATAGCCGGCCGCCGTGCCCGCGTTGCTCTCCACCGCCACGTCCAGGCCGAGGGCCGTGAGTTGCTGCACCGTCTCCGGCGTGGCGGCAACCCGCCGCTCCCCTGCACGTTGCTCCCGCCTGACACCGACCTGCACGGGTACTCCTCTCGGTTCGCTTCAGCGTAGTCACATGCGTCACGCTTTGGCGAGAGGTGGGCCACGGCGGGCCCCGAGCCGTGCCTCAGCGCGCGGACACGGCCGTTGAATCCGGTATCTGAAGCCTGTCCAGCAACGCCTCGACAATAGGCAGGTCAGCCGGAATCCACGGCAGGGCCAGCACCTCTTCGCGGTTCCGGATGTCGATCCAGCGCAGCTCATCGTGGTCCTGGAGCGGGCGGGGAACGCCGTCGAGCAGTTCTGCGAACCACACCCGCATCGCGGCGCGCTCGTTGAGCGGCCAGCCGTCGGCGGACCCGCCGGCCAGTTCATCGCCCAGCCGGACACGCACGCCAAGCTCTTCGAGCAGCTCGCGGTGCAGCGCCTGCTCGGCCGTCTCGCCGGACTCGACCTTGCCGCCGGGGAACTCCCACATGCCGGCGAAGTGCGGGGGCGCCGTCCGTCGCGCCACGAGCAGCCGGCCGGGTTCGGCCAGGGAATCCAGTACGGCGCCGCCTGCGACGCTGATCAGTCCAGTCACGCCCCAAGTCTAGGGCCGGCGTCGGCTTAGGGGAGAATGGAGGTGGCCGCCGTCCTGAGGACCCGGAATACCGGGCGTGCCTGCCCCGTTACACAGATCAGCTCACACATCAGATTTTATTGCCGCATTCTCCTGGCTCCAGCCGGGGACGTCCCCGAAAAGCAGACGAATGACTACCACCACACACGCCCCGCTGGCGCGCAAAACCGGCACCCGCCACCTGGCCCTTGCCATCCTTTCCCTTGCCATGGGCGGATTCGGCATCGGCACCACGGAGTTCACCATGATGGGCCTGCTCAAGGAGGTCGAGCAAGGGCTGAACATCAGCACCCCGGAAGCGGGCCACCTCATCTCCGCTTACGCCCTCGGTGTGGTGGTCGGGGCCCCGCTGCTGGCTGCTGTCGGTGCCAGGATGCCGCGGAAGTACCTGGCCCTGGGACTGATGCTGTTCTTCAGTATCGCGAATCTGACGTCCTTTATCGCACCCGACTACGGCACCATGCTGGTGTCGCGCTTCGCCGCCGGGCTGCCCCACGGAGCCTTCTTCGGCGTCGCGGCCGTGATCGCGGCGTCACTGGTCGCGCCGACCAAGCGCGGCTGGGCCATCTCGATGGTCATGGCCGGCCTGACCGTCTCCAACGTCATCGGCGTCCCCTTTGGCACCTGGCTGGGCCAGACCTACGGCTGGCGGCTGCTGTTCCTGCTGGTAGGTGTGATCGGCATTCTCACGCTGGTGATGCTCTGGAAGTTCCTGCCGTTCCAGCAGCCGCACGCCGACGCGAGCTTCCGCCGGGAACTGGGCGCCCTCAAACGGCTCCAGGTCTGGCTGGCGATCCTGATCGGCATTGTCGGCTTCGGCGGTTTCTTCGCCACCTACACCTACATCGCCCACACCATGACCTCGGTGGCGGGCATTCCCGCGGCGTGGCTCCCGCTGGTCGTCGCGCTGTACGGGCTGGGTATGGTGGCCGGCAACATCGTCGGCGGCCGGATCGCGGACAGGTCCGTAATGGGAACGATCTACTGGGTGCTGCCCGGTATCGCCGTGGCCCTGGTGGTCTACGCCGTCGCCGTGCACTGGCCGTGGTCCGCCTACGTGATGGTCTTCGTCGTCGGCGGCGCCGGTTCATTGCTGGTCCCGGCGCTGCAGACCCGGCTGCTGGATGCTTCCCCGGATGCGCCCTCGCTGGCCTCCTCGCTCAACCATGCGGCCCTCAACGTCGCCAACGCCTTGGGAGCCTTCCTCGGCGGCCTCGTGATCGCCTGGGGCTGGGGCTACGTCGCGCCCGCCCTGGTCGGAGCCGGGCTCGCCATCCTGGGCCTCGGCGTCGCCCTCATCAGCGGGCTCGTGGAACGCAAAAGGCCGCTGGTCCGGTAGCCCAAACGGCTCCCGGCCAGCGGCCCCTCCACCGGTGGCGCGGGCCCGCTGCAGGCTACGGCGTGCTGACGCGCTGAACGTCCGGTTCAAGATAGATGACCCGGGCGATCGAAACAGCCTCGCGGATCCGGGTCTCGGCGTCGTCGATTGCCTTGGCGATTTCCTGGCCCGTATCGGAGTGGCCGATGCTGATCTTGGCCGCGACCAGCAGTTCCTCCGGGCCCAGGTGAAGGGTCTTGAGGTGGATGATCGACGTGCCGTCGGACTCGATGGCGGAGCGGATCCGGGCGACGTCGTCCTTCGTGGCTGACTCGCCAAGCAGCAGGGACTTCGTCTCGAGCGCCAGCACGGCGGCGATGACAACCAGCAGGATCCCGATCATCGCGGTGCCCACGGCATCCCAGCTTCCGTTCCCGGTGATGAGGGTCAGGCTCACGCCGAAGAGCGCAAAAACCAGGCCCACCAGGGCGCCGAGGTCTTCCAGCAGGATCACCGGCAGCTCCGGCTGTTTGGCGCTGCGGATGAACCTGACCCAGCTCTACCTGCCGCGGACATGGTTGGATTCGATGATCGCCGTCCGGAAGGAGAAGGATTCCGCGATGATGGCGCCGATGAGCACGGCGAGCGGGACCCACCAGAACGCGCCCCCGATGGCGTGCGGGTGCTGGAGCTTTCCCCACGCCTCGTACAGGGCAAAGAGGCCGCCACGCTGAACATCACGATCGAGACGATGAACGCGTAGATATAACGCTCGCGCCCGCAGCCGCTTCTCCTCAGGGTTCGACCGGGGGTGGACTCCGGCCGATGCCTGCGCCCACCAGAAATACCGTACCCGTTATCAGCCCGCCGAAGCACCGAGCGCTGCGCCGCACCGGCCCGGGTCGGCGGCCCGGCAGACCTGCAACGGTGCAGGTCACCGGGCAGGTAACGATTGGGGGTGATCCTGCTGACAAGCCAACCGGCCTATGTTAGCTTGAAGCCATAATCGGGATTCACCATTTGAATGCCGACGAATATGTAGGAGGAGTAATGGGCTTTCTAGGCTGGATCATTCTCGGACTCATAGTAGGTGCAATCGTCAAGGCAATCATGCCTGGCAGGGTCGGTGGCGGCTGGGTCACCAGCCTGGTGCTCGGCGTTGTCGGAGCCGTTGTCGGCGGCTGGATCGGCGATCTGCTGTTCGGCGGCGGCCGGATGGAATTCTGGAATCTCGGTTCCTGGATACTGGCGATTGTCGGCGGCCTGGTAGTTGCCGGCATCTACGGTGCCATCAAAGGACGCAACAGGACCACGTAACCTCACTGATCACCGGCCCGGTACCCCCGGTGCAGGAACGGTGACAGCAATGACGGCGGGAGCCCACCCTCGGTGGACCCCCGCCGTACTTTTTTGCCTCGTTCCGGGCCGGTACGGCTCAACGGTGCGGGGACTAGCCGCGCGGGCGTCCGCCATCCTGCTGGGAGCGGGCACTGGCGTAGAGGCAAACGGTCGCCGCGGTCCCGAGATTGAGGCTCTCGGCGGCCCCGTACACCGGCACGGCCACCCGGTGGTCGGCGAGGGCGAGTTCCTCCTCGGTCAGGCCCTGGGCCTCGTTGCCAAAGAGCCACGCCGTCGGGTTCTCCAGGGCGTACTCGGACTCCAGGGCCGGGGCGCCGAGCCGGCGGGCCGCGTTCTGGTCCTGCAGCCGGTCCAGGTCAAGCTGGCCGTGACCGTCCGCGGCGAGGACTCCGATGCCGCGTTCCTTGCAGCGGGCCACGAGTTCCGCCACGTCGGCGCCGAGCACCACAGGCAGGTGGAAGAGTGATCCCGCCGTCGAGCGCACGGCCTTGGGGTTGTAGATGTCGACGCTGGAACCGGTAAGGATGACCGCGTCCGCGCCGGCCGCGTCCGCGGCCCGGAGCACGGTGCCGGCGTTGCCGGGATCGCGGACCTGGCACAGCACGGCAATGAGCCGCGGTCCGGCGTCGAGCACCTGCTCAAGGCTCACGTCCAGGAAGCCGCAGACCGCGAGAACGCCCTGCGGGGTGACGGTGTCCGCCATGGCTGCGAGCACTTCGTCGGTGGCGAGGTAGGCGGTGGTGCCCTCCGCGAGGGTCTCCAGGTCCGGGTGCCGGTCCAGGCAGGACTCGCTCGCGTAGACCTCGTAGACGATGCCGGGCTCCCCCATGGCAATCCGCTTCTGGTGCAGGACCAAGGCCTCCCGGACCGCCTGCGGACCCTCCGCCAGGAACTCGCTGCGCTTTAAACGGGCCGGGCGCCCGGCAAGCTGGGCCACCTTCCTGACCCGATCGGCTCGGGGGTTGGAAAGTAGATCATCTTGCGGGCGCCCGGTTTCGTTCATACAAGAACCTTAGTGGCTTTTCCAGCCGGTTCCTGAACGACGTAGTCCGTGGACTACCTCAGGTACTACTCAGCAGCTTTGTCGGCGGCAGCCTTTTCAGCGGCAGGCTTCTTGGCGGCCGGCTTCTTGGCGGCGGCCTTCTTGGCAGCAGGCTTCTTGACGGCCGGTGCAGCCTCAGCCTGGACGGCCGGAGCGGACGTGTCGGCGGGCAGCGAATCCTTGGCGATCTGGACCAGCGCGGCGAAAGCGTTGGCGTCGGAAACGGCAAGCTCGGCCAGCATCCGGCGGTCAACCTCGACCTCAGCGGCCTTGAGGCCCTGGATCAGACGGTTGTAGGTCAGGCCGTTGGCGCGGGAGGCAGCGTTGATGCGCTGGATCCAGAGGCGGCGGAAGTCGCCCTTCTTCTTCTTGCGGTCGCCGTAGCTGTACACAAACGAGTGCAGCAGCTGCTCTTTAGCCTTGCGGTACAGGCGTGAACGCTGTCCACGGTAGCCCTTTGCGCGTTCAAGGATAACCCGGCGCTTCTTGTGGGCGTTGACCGCCCTCTTCACACGTGCCACGTGCGTACTCCTTAGAAAATTCTGATCCCAAGCGTCTACTGCCGGAAGAACCGGCTGGCCTGAGAAGCCTTTTTGGTAGTTGACTGCTGCCAGGTGGCGGCAATCAGAGAACTTGGAACTTAGATGCCGAGCATCTTCCGGATGACCTTGGCGTCGCCCTTGAAGACGATCTTGTCGCCGGCGAGGCGGCGGGTCAGCCTGGAGGACTTGTGCTCGAGGTAGTGGCGGCGGTTGGCCTGCTGGCGGCGCAGCTTGCCGCTGCCGGTCAGCTTGAAGCGCTTCTTAGCACCACTGTGGGTCTTCATCTTCGGCATGGGGACCGATCTCCTTACGTATCCGCAGACAGGGTCTGCAGTCTTTCGTGCAGCCGCCCCTGCGGGCGGCATGCTGGTTGCTTGCTGCCGGACATTGCTGTCCGGCAGCCCTGAACTAGTTGGTCTTCTTGGTGCCCGGTTTGGCGGCCGCCTTCGGGGCAGCCGGCCGTGCAGCAGGCTTCGGCGCCGCGGGACGCGGGACCGGTTTCGGGGCGGCAACCGGCTTCGGCGCTGCCGCCGGAGCGGCCTTTTCAGCCTCGGGAACCGGTGCGGCTTCCGGAGCCTTGGCGGCGGCCTTGGGCGCTGCGGGCGCCTTGGCTACTGCCGGCTTGGTGGCCGCTTTCGGAGCCTCAGCCTTCGGGGCTTCCCGCTTCGGGGCCGCCTTGGGAGCCTTGGGGGCCTCCTGCTTCGGCGTTTCCGCGGCGGGAGCCTTGGCAGCCGGGGCTTCCTCGGCCTTGGCGGCCGGGGCCGCCACCACAGCTTCTGCGGTCTTCTCGGCCGGGGCCTCGTCGACGGCGGGAGCAGCCTCCGCGGCGGGGGCCTCCGTCGCCGGAGTCTCCGGTGCGGTGACTTCAGCTTCGGTTACCTCAGGCTCGGGCTCGGTGCGGACCTGGTAGCCCTCCGGAAGCAGATCGGCGAGCGACTGCGTCAGGGGTGCATCCACGGCGCCGGACGTATCAACGCGGCCGCCGCCGGAAGCCTTGGCTTCGTTCTCGGCCTTGGCTTCCGCACGCTGCGATGCGCGGCGGGCCTCTGCCTTGGCTTCTGCCTTGTTCTTCAGCGGGCCGACCACCATGACCATGTTGCGGCCGTCGATCCGCGGGCTGGACTCCACGACGCCGACTTCGGCGACGTCGTCCGCGAAGCGCTGGAGCAGACGGATGCCCATCTCGGGGCGCTGCTGCTCACGGCCGCGGAACTGGATCATGGCCTTGACCTTGTCACCGGCGCCGAGGAAGCGGAGCGCGTGGCCGCGCTTCGTCTCGTAGTCGTGGGTGTCGATCTTCAGGCGGAAGCGGATTTCCTTCAGGACCGTGTTGGTCTGGTTCTTCCGGGCCTCGCGTGCCTTGACAGCGGCTTCGTACTTGTACTTGCCGAAGTCCATCAGCTTGCACACCGGAGGCTTGGCCTGCGGTGCAACTTCAACGAGATCAAGATCGGACTCGGCAGCCAAACGCAGGGCATCCTCAATACGGACAACGCCTACTTGCTCGCCTGCAGGGCCGACCAGCCGCACCTCGGGGACGCGGATACGCTCATTGATTCTTGGCTCGCTAATGTTAAAGCTCCTGTGTTCGTGAGGGGTATTCCACCGGCAAAAAGAGAAGGCCCCCAATTGCCGGAGCAATCGAAGGCCTCGAAGATCGGTACTGCCTGCCTCGTAGAAGGCGGCATGCATCCCGCCAGGCTGACGCCCGGGAGAAATGCCCGACCAGGTACCCGGCAACCTTGCTTCTTGCGAAGCTTCCCGAAGGAGAGCGGCTGACGCGGGTGGGAGAGAACTCCGCTTGCAAACTGAAATCGATTCTACAGAAGAAATCCCGTCCGGCGCACCTGCATGACGGGCATGTTGGTTGCGGAGGGTTTCCGGCGCCCATACCGCCGCAGCAGAAATGCGTGACAGGGAAACCGGGACATAACAACTGCAAAATAGCGACTATCAGTCGGTCTGTGACAAGCTTACCAGCATGAGCACTTCAGACAGTAATTCACACGTTTACGAGCCCGCCAGCGCCCAGGGCGACGTCTCACAGCAGATCCGCGACATCTCCGAGGTGCCCGCCATCGAGGTCATCACCACCGCCGCCGTGCACCTTATGAGTGCCGCTGCCGTGAAGCTTGGCCTCGCCGCCGAGGAGAACGCCGAAGAGCTCAAGGACCTCGACGAGGCCCGCAAGCTGATCACGGCCCTGGCCGGCCTGGTCACCGCCGCGGCGCCCGAGATCGGTTCCCAGCACGCCGGCCCGTTGCGCGACGGACTGCGTTCCCTGCAGCTGGCCTTCCGCGAGGAATCCAGCATCCCGGATGCGCCGGGCAAGGGCCCGGGCGAGAAGTACACCGGCCCGGTCAACTAGGCCCCGACAGCAACCCAGCCATAACGCGGCGGCGGGCGGACCAGCGGTCCGCCCGCCGCCGCTGTCGTTAACGCCCGTGCCGGATGGTTGCGGGAGCTGGTCCTTGCGCTGCGGGCCCTCAGGCAGCGGTGAGGCGCCGCCGGCGGCGGTGCTTCAAGGCAAGGCCAAGCAGGCACAGCACGACGCCTCCCGAACCGACGGCCACAAAGCCGGCGGAGGGGCCAACGCCGTCGATGAAGACTCCGGCGAGCGGCGCGCCGAGGGCGACGCCCCCGGTGAGGGCCGAGCCGTACCAGCCCATCGCCTCACCGCGGCGGCGCTCGTCGACAAGTTCGGCGACCTTCTCCGAGGCTGCCGACAGCACGGGTGCGCACAGCAGGCCCGGCAGCAGCGAGAGCAGGCACAGGGTCCAGGTGTCCTGCGCGAAGGCCATCGGAATGGTCAGGGCGGACATGCCGAGCAGCAGCAGGATCGGCGAAATGGGCCGGTGCAGGGCGCCGTAGATCAGCCCGCCGACCACCGAGGCGCCGCACCAGAAGAGAAACACCAGCCCGATCTCGGCCTGGTGGCCGCCGGTTTCGAGCGCCGCCACGATGCCGACGTCGGTGCCGCTGAGGACCATGCCCGCCCCGGCCGCGACGGCGAAGACGGCGGCTACGGCGGCGGTGAACCAGGCGAAATTGTGGATGACCCTGTGCCGCAGCCCGGCCCGTTCCCGGCGCCGTTCCCCGGCGGCGGCCAACGGGGCGAACTCGGCGGCGGCTTCCTGCAGGTGCGCCGGGGCAGCGGCGACCACGGCGACCTCGGCGGCTTCCTGTTGGCTTGCCTCGAACACGGCTACGGACCGGGCGTCGGAATCCGCGCTGCGGGTCGGCGGGTTGAACCACATCAGGAACAGCCCGGACACCGAGGTGGCGATCCCGACGGCGGTCAGCCCCACGACCGAGAATCCGGCCGTCGCGACCAGGGCACCGGCAGCAGGTCCCATCATAAAGACCAGTTCGGTGGAGATGGCGTCGAGGGCGAACGCAGTCCGGCGCTGTTCCCCCGTGGCAAGTACGCCGAGGGACTGGCGCACCACACTGAAGATCGGCAGCGTCAGCAGTCCGCCGATGAACACCAGTGGCAGCAGGACCTCGTAGGTCACGTGCGGCACGACGGACCAGATGACGGTCTCTGAAATCACGGACGGTACGAGGGCGCGCCGCAGGCCCACCGTGTCGACGCGCCGGCCGCGCCAGGGCGCCCCGACGGCAATGCCGATGGTCATCACGGCTGCGGCGGCCCCCGCGGCCGCGTAGCCCTGCCCGAGGGTCAGGACGATGTGCAGGGTCAGCAGGACCCCGGCCGCGGAGTGCGGTATGCGGGCGACCATCCCCACCAGCAGGAGCCGCCTGATCGGCCGAACGGCCAGCAGCTCCCGGTACAGCGCGAAGTTCACGGACTACATCCTTCTGGTACTGCCCCCGGCAGCACCAGGGTCTCCCGGCCGGCCGTCAGCTACTGTGCTGCTGCGCGCTGCAACTTGACCTCGATCGAGTCAACCCGCTCAGCAAATACTTCATTGCGTGCCCAGGCACTGTTAAGCCCGGACACGATGGACTGGACGCCGGCGGCGTCGAGTCCGTCTTCGAGGTAGAGCAGCACCCGGAGTTCCGGGCCGGCGCCGCCGCCCGGCAGCTGGATACCGTCGGACGTCACCGAGGCAACTCCGCCGCCGGGATGAATTTCAACACGGCGGACGGCGGGAAAGCCAGCCGCGGCCTCACCGAGGCTCCGGGCGAGCCCGGGATCAGCATAGGACGGGGTCCAGTCCCGCTGCTGCGCTAGGGCCCACACCGCGGGCCGGCGCACCACGAAGGTGAGCGTTGAGCCGGGGTCCAGCACGAGCAGCTCCGCGCCCTCGGCGACCGCGGAGAGTGCCGCACGGGCAGCGTACACGGCCACCGGGCGGGCCTCGGGGTGCCAGGCCTTCAGTGCGGCGGCGGAGGTGAACACCGGCATCGCCGTCCGGCCGTCCGGGGCCTTGAGGGTCACGAGGGCCATGTCGGCCTGTTTGTCGGCCTGCAGCCCGCCGGCACCGTGGCTTTCTTCGGCGAGCGTGGCGAGGATCGGCACAAAAACCCGCGCCGGGGCCAGTGCGGCCACCACCGCGGCCTCGTCGCCGTCGCCGGACACGAGGGCAGCCAGCGCGGCGAGGTAACCGGCGTCGGCCGCGCCGTCGTCGTCCTCGAAGTTGTGGATCCTGGCGCTGTCCCCGGCGAGGCTGCGGCCGGACCAGGGCTGGCCGGCCGAGTCCGCCGCCCCGCCGGCTCCGGCCAGGGCGGCGGCGATATGGCCGGGCAGCTGCCGCGGCTGGGCTGGGGTGTCGGCGGCGCCGTTGCCGGCTGGCCGGTTCTCCATGCTGCGGACCGGCTAGCGGCGGCCGGCGACGTCGAGGGCCTCGGGCAGCGTGAAGTTGCCGTTGTAGAGGGCCTTGCCGACGATGGCACCCTCGACGCCGAGCGGCACGAGGGAGCGCAGCACCTTGAGGTCATCCAGGCTGGAAATCCCGCCGGAGGCGACCACGGGCTTGCCGGTCTTCTCGACCATCTGGCGCAGCAGTTCGACGTTGGGGCCCTGCAGGGTGCCGTCCTTGGTGACGTCGGTGACGACGTAGCGGGAGCAGCCGGCCTCCTCCAGCCGTCCAAGGACGTCCCAAAGGTCACCGCCCTCCTTGGTCCAGCCGCGGCCGGCCAAAGTGGTGCCGCGGACGTCCAGCCCGACGGCGATCCTGTCGCCGAAGCGCTCGATTACCCGGGCAGTCCACTCCGGGTTCTCCAGCGCCGCGGTGCCGAGGTTCACTCGGGCCACGCCCAGCCCGAGGGCCTTCTCAAGCGACTCGTCGTCGCGCAGGCCGCCGGAGAGCTCGACCTTGATGTCGAGCCGGCCGACTACTTCACGGAGCAGGTCAGCGTTCGAACCGCGGCCGAAGGCTGCGTCGAGGTCGACCAGGTGGACCCATTCCGCCCCCTGCTGCTGCCAGTTGAGCGCGGCTTCCAGGGGAGTGCCGTAGCTCGTTTCACTGCCGGCCTCGCCCTGGACAAGGCGGACTGCCTGGCCGTTGACAACGTCGACGGCGGGCAGCAGCTCCAGCACGGGCAGCGGGGTTTCGGTGGTCATTGGGGATCCTCAGCTCTTCGGGGACGGCTCTTCAGGGACGGCAGGGGGTTCGGCGGTGCAGTGCGTCAGTGCAGTGCCTCAGGCAGCGGGCAGCGTCAGGAGGTAGGCGGCGAGCAGCGCCATGGCGGCCAGGACGTAAAACACGGCCTGGACCCAGCGCGGGCTGTTCTGCTGGCGGAAGGACAGTCCCCCGCCGACCAGCAGGCCGGCGAGCCCCATCAGCACGATCGACCACATTTAGGCGGTCCCGGCTTCCGGGGCCTGGGCTGTTCCGGTTTCGGATTGGCGCCGCAGCCCCTCCACCCAGTTGCGCAGCAGGCGCGCACCGGCGTCGCCGGACTTCTCCGGGTGGAACTGCGTGGCGCACAACGGTCCGTTCTCCACGGCCGCGATGAACGGGGCACCGTGCTCGGACCAGGTGACCAGCGGCGCCGTCATCCGCGGCTGGATCACGTCGAAATCCCACTTCTGCACACCGTAGGAGTGGACGAAGTAAAAGCGCTCGTGCTCGACTCCGGCGAAGAGCCGGGAGCCTTCCGGAACGGAGACGGTGTTCCAGCCCATGTGCGGCACAACGTCGGCCGGGAGGAGCTCGACCCTGCCGGGCCACTCCCCCATGCCTTCGGCCTCGGTACCGTGCTCGACGCCGGCCTCGAAGAGGACCTGCAGGCCCACGCAGATGGCCAGGACAGGGCGGCCACCGGCGACGCGGCGGCCGATCATGCGGATGGCGTCGACGGCTTTGAGCTCACGCATCACCGTCTCGAACGCCCCGACGCCGGGGACCACGAGGCCATCGGCGTTGAGCACATCCTCCGGCCTGGAGCTGAGGATGACCTCGGCCCCGGCGCGTTCGAGGGCGCGGACAGCCGAGCGGACGTTTCCGGAGCCGTAATCGAGGACCGTGACGGTGGGTTTGCCCTGGGGCGACGCCGGCTTCCGGCCGGCGTCGGGGTCGATGATGGCGCCGTCCCTCAGCACTTTGCCGGTCACAGCGCACCCTTGGTGGACGGGATGCCCTTGACCCGGGGGTCCGGTTCGACGGCGGCGCGCAGGGCGCGCGCGAAGGCCTTGAACTGGGCCTCGACGATGTGGTGCGGATCCCGGCCGGCGGTGACGTTCATGTGCAGGCAGATTCCGGCGTGCAGGGTGATCGCCTCGAAGACGTGGCGCGTCAGGGAACCGGTGAAGTGCCCGCCGATCAGGTGGTACTCCTGGCCTGCAGGCTCCCCGCCGTGCACGAGGTACGGGCGGCCGGAAACGTCGACGACGGCGTGTGCGAGGGCCTCGTCGAGGGGAACCGTGGCTTCGCCGAACCGGCGGATCCCGGCCTTGTTCCCCAGCGCGGTGCGCAGGACCTCGCCGAAGGTGATGGCAACATCCTCGACCGTGTGGTGGACGTCAATGTGCGTGTCGCCGGTGGCCTTGACCGTCATGTCGATCAGGGAGTGCTTGCTCAGTGCCGTCAGCATGTGGTCGTAGAACGGGACCGAGGTGCTGATGTCCGAGACGCCGGTGCCGTCCAGGTTGATCTCGACCAGCACGGATGACTCGCTGGTGGTCCGTTCCATGCGTGCGGTCCGGCCCTCGGCAGCGGTTGATCCGGTGTTGCTCATGTGGGTGTCCTTTGGATGACGACGGTGCCCGGCGAACAGGGCAGGGTGGATGTCCTGGGTTAAGTCTAGGCGGGCTGCACTGCGCGGCCGGCCAGGATCCGTTCGAGGGCTTCGAGGAAGGCTGTGGTTTCCGTCTCAGTGCCTGCGGTGACGCGCAGGTGCCCCGGGATGCCAACGTCCCGGATGAGCACCCCGGCATCGAGCAGGCCCTGCCAGACCTCGTGCGGGTTGTCGAGACCGCCGAAGAAGACATAGTTCGAGTCGGAGGCGGCCGGTTTGAGGCCCATCCGCTGCAGTTCGGACACGATCCTGTCCCGCTGGCGCTTGATGTCCTCGACGTCGGCCATCAGTGCGACGCGGTGGTGCAGGGCGGCCAGGGCTGTCGCCTGGGTGATGGCGGAGAGGTGGTACGGGAGCCGGACCAGGCGCAGGGCGTCCGTTACCTCGGGCGCTGCCGCCATGTAGCCCACCCGGGCGCCGGCAAGGGCGAAGGCCTTGCTCATGGTGCGCGAGACAATCAGCCGTTCCCGGCCGGGCAGCAGGGCGAGGGCGCTGGGTGTGCCGTCATGGGCGAACTCGTGGTAGGCCTCGTCGACGATCACGATGGTCTGGCTGGCTTCGCCGGCCTCGTAGACGGCCTCCACGACGTCCAGCCCCAGCCCGGTGCCGGTGGGGTTGTTCGGGGAGCACAGGAAAACGATGTTCGGCGCAAGATCGCGGACCTGGCGGGCTGCCGATGCGGCGCTGAGTCCATAGTCGTCGGCGCGGACCCCGACGATGTATCCGGTGTCCGTGCCGGAGGCCAGCAGCGGGTACATGGAGTACGTGGGAGGGAAGCCGAGGGCGGTCCGTCCCGGGCCGCCGAAGGCCTGAAGGATCTGCTGGAGCACCTCATTGGAGCCGTTCGCCGCCCAGATGTTCTCCGCACCCAGTCCGTGCCCGAGGTATTCGGCGAGGGCTTCGCGCAGTTCCGTGAACTCGCGGTCCGGATAGCGGTTCAGGCCGGCGGCGGCAATCGTGACGGCCTCGGCGATGGCGGCCCGCACGTCAGCCGGGACACCATGGGTGTTCTCATTGACGTTGAGCAGGATGGGGACGTCCAGCTGCGGCGCGCCGTACGGCGTCAGGCCGCGCAGATTCGTCCGGAGGGGAAGTCGGTTCAGGCGCTCTAACTGGTCAGTCACTTCACTAGTTTAAGTGAGATCGCCGCAGGCCCTGAAACTGTGACGGATCGACGGCGTTACTGGGACGGAATGAACAGTGCCTGGCCCGGCACGACGCGGGCTGCCTCGAGGTTGTTCAGCTGGATGATGTCGTCGACGACGTCGCGGGGATCCCGCTCCGGCGCCACCACCTCGGCGATGGCCCAGAGGGACTCACCGGCCTGCACCGTAACGGTCACCGTCGGGGTCAGTGACAGTTCGGCGGCGGAGTCCGCTGCCTTGGCGGGGGCGTTGAGGAAGCCGCTGAAGGAAAGGATCAGCGCCGCCAGCAGGATCAGCGGCACCCCAATGAAGACAAAGCGGCCGCGCCGGGTGAGCCTGAGCGGAGCCTGCCTGGCCCGCTGACCGGATCCGGCCGGGCTCTGCACCGCGGCCGGGCTGCGCCGCGCAGCGGACGCGCCGCCGTCGGCCCGGCCGGCAGGGTCGTGCCGGCCGGCGGGCGCACCGCCGCCGGGGCGGCCGTAGTTGCCGAATGCGTCGCGGCCGAAAGTGTCGTGAAACGCGCTTGATACTGACATGAACTGAGCCCTCCTGGACCATACTGTGCCGCCCGGCGTACTCCACGTACCTGCCGCCAACCGGCCTAACCTTCGAACAAAGAACCGAACGTCATGCTGTGCCCGAGCCGGGTCCGACTAGAACACATATTCGAACCCTGCTTGTTCTGTTTTAGCACCTATTGACGAACATTGTCGAGACTCGCTAGAACAAATGTTTGAAAAAGCCGTGTGGCTGGCCTACGTTTGAGTCAAGAACAACCACTTCTGCAGTTGATCAGCAGGGTCTGACATTTCAGGCCGGAGGTTCCCGGAAGCCGCAGCCACGGCGGCCGGGGGAACGGAAAGGCGTTGGCGAACATGGCAGCACAAGCCACCGGCGGCAGGGCCACCCAGCGGAGCCCGCAGGCAGCCCGGCCACCCAAGAGCCTTACGGTCCGGCAGAAGAAGATCCTGGAAACCATCCAGCGCTCCGTAACGGACAACGGCTACCCGCCGTCCATGCGCGAGATCGGCGACACCGTCGGCCTGGCCAGCCTTTCCAGCGTGACCCACCAGCTCTCCCAGCTCGAAAAGCTCGGCTACCTGCGGCGCGATCCCAAGCGTCCCCGCGCCATGGAAGTGCTGATGCCGTTGACCCTCGATGAGGGCACCACAAAGATCTCGGGAGTTGCGAAGCCCGGCGGCCTGCGCACTGTCGGCGGCCTGTCTGTTTCCGAACTGGCCAGCGCCACCGACACCGCCATGGTGCCGCTGGTGGGCCGCATCGCAGCAGGCGGGCCGATCCTGGCCGACCAGGTCGTCGAGGACGTTATGCCGCTGCCCCGCCAGCTGGTGGGCCACGGTGATCTGTTTATGCTCAAGGTCGCAGGGGATTCGATGATTGACGCAGCCATCTGTGACGGTGACTGGGTGGTGGTCCGCCAGCAGGGCGACGCCGTCAACGGTGACATTGTCGCGGCCCTGCTGGACGACGAGGCAACAGTCAAGACCTTCCGGCAGCGCGACGGCCACACCTGGCTGCTGCCGCAGAACACCCAGTACGAGCCCATCCTCGGCGATCACGCCGTCATCATGGGCAAGGTCGTCTCGGTGCTGCGCTCCCTTTAGCAGCGGGAGGACCAGCACCCCCGAAAGCTGCCGCAAGGGCCCCGCCGGATTCGGCGGGGCCCTTGCGCGTTTCTGCGCCCCGCGGTTACGTGGCGGGCTGCCCGGATTCCTTCGAGAGGCGCTCCAGGGCCGCGACGGCGACCGCGGGGTCGGTGGTGGGCCAGAACGGGGGCAGGGAGGCCCGAAGGAACCCCCCGTAGCGCTCGGTGGACAGCCGCGAGTCGAGCACGGCCACCACTCCCCTGTCCGTCGTGGTGCGGATCAGCCGGCCGGCACCCTGGGCCAGGCGGATGGCGGCGTGGGTCGCGGAAACACTCATGAAGCCGTTGCCGCCGGCCTGGGCCACCGCCCGGGACCGCGCCGTCATCAGGGGATCATCCGGCCGCGGGAACGGAATGCGGTCGATCACGACCAGGCGGCAGGAGATTCCCGGCACGTCGACGCCCTGCCACAGGGACATGGTGCCAAAAAGGCAGGTGTCCGGTTCGTCGGCGAACTGCTTCACGAGCGCGGTCATGGTCGAATCGCCCTGGCAGAGGATGCTCATGTCCAGCCGGGGACGCATGGCTTCGGCGGCGTCCTCGGCGGCGCGCCGGGAGGAGAACAGGCACAGGGCTCCGCCGCCGGAGGCCCGGATCAGCTTCTCGAGCTCGTCGAGGGCTTCCGGGGATGAGCCGCGGCCGGGCTTGGGCAGGTGCTTGGCTACATAGAGGATGCCCTGTTTGGGGTATTCGAAGGGGGAGCCGACGTCGACCCCGGTCCAGCTGGGGGCCCCGGGTCCGACCAGGCCAAGGCCGCCCGCGGCCGGTTCGAAAGCGGACCCGATCGCCAGCGTCGCCGAGGTCAGGATGACGGTGTGGTCCGCGAACAGTCCCTCCCGGAGCCGTCCGGCAACGCTGAGCGGGGCGATGTTGATCAGGGCCGGGGCGGACTCGTCCGGCTGGGCGTAGCCCTGCTGCGGGTCGAAGGTGCTGTTGCGGGAAAACCAGACCACCTCGCGGTTTTCGCGGGCGGCGAGCAGCCGTTCGCAGAGTTCCAGGATCACCATCAGGCGGGAGCGCGCGAGCTGGCGGCCGCCGTCGGCCGTGTTGGCGCTGTCGCCCTTGGAATCTGAGAGGGCCGCGCGGCAGGCGTCCCGCAGCTGGTCCACGCAGTCCAGCTGTTCGCTGTTGAGGCCGTTGGGCATGAGTCCGCCGGGGACCCCTTCAATGGCTAGTTCGAGGTTGGACGCGGCGTTGTTCAGTGCGTCCACGGTGATGCCGGTGTTTTTCCGCGCGCCGGACGCGGCGACGTGGACCATCGCGACGGAAAGCTGGCCGGTCACGGCACCGGTCACGCGGTCCTGCAGCTCGTGGGCTTCATCGACCACCACGACATCGTATTCCGGCAGGACGGCGAGGCCCTCGAAGGCGCTGACGGCAAGCATGGCGTGGTTGGTGACGACGAGGTCGGCGTCGGCGGCGTTCTGCCGGGCGAGTTCGCTGAAGCACTCGGCGGCCAGCGGGCATTTCTGGGCGCCGAGGCACTCCATCGACGTGACGGAGACCTGCCGCCAGGCGCGGTCGGTTACGCCGGGCAGGAGTTCGTCACGGTCCCCCGTCACGGTGTCCTCGGCCCATTCGCGCAGCCGGACGACTTCCTTGCCGAGCTGGGACGACGGGCCGCCCATCGCCGCGGCGAAGTGCGGTACCGAGGTGTCCTCGCCGAGCGAGAAGAGCTGCCCTTCGGAGGGTTCTTCCGAGGGGAAGCCGCCTTCGAGCTTGTGGCGGCAGACGTAATTGGAACGGCCCTTGACGAGGGCGACCTTGACGGGCCGCTCCAGCGCCGGGGTGATGGTCTTCAGCAGCCGGGGCAGGTCGCGTCCGACGATCTGGGTCTGCAGGGCCAGGGTGGCGGTGGAGACCAGGGTGGGCTTGTCGCTGACGAGGGAATGGGCGATCAGCGGGATCAGGTAGGCGAGGGACTTGCCGGTTCCGGTTCCGGCCTGGACCAGCAGGTGGTCGCCGCTGTCAATCGCGTGCGCCACCTGCCGGGCCATTTCGTGCTGGCCGTCGCGGCTCTGGCCGCCCATGCCGGACACGGCCCGGTCGAGCAGTTCGATGACGAACTCCTCGCCGGCCGGCCCGTTTTTGCGTGCCGGGGGTTCCTGCGGTGCGGGGTCGTCCCCCGCCGGATCGCTCGTGTCCGGCCCGGCCGCCGCTGCCTCAGTCATTGCTGATGAACGAATCCAGTTCAGCGGCGAAACCCTCGCGCACCATCACAACGGCACGGGTGCCCGCTTCCTCGTGGTCGAGGCTGAGGATCTCCGCGTCGGTCTCGTGCAGCTTGCTGAGCAGGTCCCCGCGGTTGTAGGGGATCATCAGTTCCAGCTTCACACTGGGCCGCGGGATGCCCTCGCTGATGGCCTTGAGCAGTTCCGGGATGCCTTCCCCGGTGCGTGCCGACACCACAACGTGGCGCGGTTCGCGCTGCTTGAGCCGTTCGATCACGAAGGGGTCCGCCGCGTCGGCCTTGTTCAGGACGATGATTTCCGGCACCTTGCGGGCGTCGACTTCGCTGAACACCTTGCGGACGGCGGCGATCTGGCCTTCCGGGTCCGGGTGGGAGACGTCCACGACGTGCAGGATCAGGTCCGCATCGGCAACTTCTTCCAGGGTGGAGCGGAAAGCCTCCACGAGCTGGGTCGGCAGCGAACGGACAAAGCCCACGGTGTCGGCAAGGGTGTAGCCCAGCCCGTCCGCGGTTTCGGCTTTGCGGACGGTCGGGTCCAGGGTGGCGAACAGGGCGTTCTCCACCAGGACCCCCGCGTCGGTCAGCCGGTTCAGCAGCGAGGACTTTCCGGCGTTGGTGTACCCGGCGATCGCTACGGACGGCACCGCGTTGCGGCGGCGGTTGGCCCGTTTGGTCTCCCGGGCCGGCTTCATCGCTGCGATTTCGCGGCGCAGCTTGGCCATCCGGGTGCGGATCCGGCGGCGGTCCAGCTCGATCTTGGTCTCACCGGGACCGCGCGAACCCATGCCGGCCCCGGCACCGCCGACCTGGCCGCCGGCCTGGCGGGACATCGAGTCACCCCAGCCGCGCAGGCGCGGGAGCAGATATTCGAGCTGGGCCAGTTCCACCTGGGCCTTGCCCTCGCGGCTCTTGGCATGCTGGGCGAAAATGTCCAGGATCAGGGCCGTGCGGTCGATGACCTTGACCTTGACGATGTCTTCCAGGCTGCGGCGCTGGGACGGGGCCAGTTCGGCGTCGACGACGACGGTGTCCGCGCCCGTGGACATCACGATGTCCTTGAGCTCCTGGGCCTTGCCGGAGCCGAGGAAGGTTCCGGGATCCGGCTTGGCGCGGCGCTGGACGATCCCGTCGAGGACCTCCGACCCGGCCGTTTCGGCGAGGGCGGCGAGTTCGCGGAGGGAGTTCTCCGCGTCGGC
The DNA here is from genome assembly GCF_001750145.1 of Arthrobacter sp. U41. Lineage (NCBI taxonomy): Bacteria > Bacillati > Actinomycetota > Actinomycetes > Micrococcales > Micrococcaceae > Arthrobacter > Arthrobacter sp. U41. The sequence continues at coordinate 2,758,190 of NZ_CP015732.1, read as the reverse complement.
GAGGGTGCCTTCGGTCCAGAGGCCGGCCAGTACGACGCGTTCGAGGCGCAGCTGCCGGTATTCGACTTCGGTGACGTCTTCGAGCTCGGTGGACAGCCCGGCGGTACGGCGCAGGGCGTGCCGTTCCTCGAGGTCCTGCTGGTCGCCGTCGTAGTTGCTGTGTTCCTCATCCAGCCGGGAGATCGCCTGCGCCTTGCCGAGCACCGACGTGGGCTCACCGGCAGCGGGGGCTGCCTTCCGGGCAGGGGTTTCCTTGGAGAGGATCCGGTCGATGACAGCCTGGATTTCCGCAGGACTCATGTCCTGGGCTGCTGAATCGGGTCCGGTGTTGGGCTGAGTGGTCATGGTCTCCTTTAGAGGTTCGGCAGTTTCAGAATAGTGCCGATCGGTGCTGTGTGGGGCGGAATTCGCGCTGGGCTGACGAGTGTTGGTCAAACGGGGTCTCCTGGGATGCCTGTGGCAGCGGTGCCGGGGGCAGGGTGGGCTCCGCATCGGAACGGTAATAACAGTGAGGGAACAGGCCTGCTGGCCTTGGGGAGGGAGTGACGGTCCGCCGGGCAGGGCTCCATGAGCGCTGCCGGACTCCAAGTGGATCGGGCGCCAGCCTGTGGTCCCTGCCGGGATCATCGAGGGGGTGGCGCACTGAGCGGAAGGTGACTACCTGCGTCGCTGCGGGGACGGGATTTAACCCGTGCCGGCTACTTGAAGTTAATGAGCATGTATTTAAGAGTAGCAGAAGGTGCCGGCGCGTCCGGCCGGCCACCGCCCGGCCTGGTGCCCGCCGGTTTCCCATACACACCCAGGGACAACTAATCTGGCAGGTTATGGAGTCTGCACACTATTTCAGCGCCCAGCCGGCCGGGCCGTTCAACCGCAAGCCACTGACCGTGGAGCTTGCCGGTGAGACCCGGCACCTGCAGACGTCCTCGGGCATCTTCAGCCCCGACGGCATCGACAAGGGCACGGCGGTGCTGCTGGCCGAGGCTCCCGCGCCGGCGCCGCAGGGCACGCTGCTGGACATCGGCTGCGGCTGGGGTCCGATCGCGCTGACTTTGGCCCTGCGGGCACCGCACTCGCAGGTCTACGCCGTGGACGTCAACGAACGGTGCGTGACCCTGACCAACGAGAACGCGGCGCTGCTGGGGCTGGGCAACGTCACGGCCAGCACGCCCGACGCCGTCGACCCCGGGCTTCGCTTCGACACCATCTGGTCAAACCCGCCCATCCGGGTCGGCAAGGACGAGCTCCATGCCCTGCTGCTGCACTGGCTGCCGCGGCTGGCGCCGGGCGGCTCGGCGTGGCTGGTGGTGCAGAAGAACCTGGGCTCGGATTCCCTTCAGCGCTGGCTCGCTGCGGAGCTGGACAGCAGCTTTACGGTGACGCGCGAGAGCACCTCGAAGTCGTTCCGCATCCTTCGGGTCAGGAAAGCGTCCCACTAGCCACGATCACCGCGGGGCCGCTGAGCTCGACGTGCTCGTGGCCCTCCGCGCCGAGGAAGAACTTCACGCCGACGACTCCGCCCGGGACCTGGACATGCCATTCGTCCGGGGCACCCTGGCCGGCCCAGTGGCGGATCGCGACGGCCGCGGCGCAGGCGCCGGTGCCGCAGGACTGTGTCTCCCCGACGCCCCGCTCATGGACGCGCATCGTGATGGTACCGACGCCGTCATGGACCAGCGGCTCGGACGGCACAACGAACTCCACGTTGGTGCCGTGGGGCGGGGCGGGATCCACGTGGGGCGCGGTGAACAGCTGCGTGGCCTCCAGCTCGGCCAGTTCGGCCAGCGCCACGACGGTGTGCGGATTGCCCATGCTCACGGACAGGGCGGGCCTGGCCACCTCCAGCCCCGCGGCGCTGACCAGTGAATCCATGGCCCGTGCGGTGGCCTCGCCCGGAAAGATGAACTCCCAGGGGCCCATGTCGACGGCGTAGCCGGCGGCGGTGCGGACGATCGTCTTCGCGCCGGCCCGGGTGCCGATGGTCAGTGACCCGCCGGCGGGCAGTTCGACCAGGCCCTCGGCGAGCAGGAAGTGCACAAAGACGCGGACACCGTTGCCGCACATTTCGGACAGCGAGCCGTCGCCGTTGCGGTAGTCCATGAACCATTCGGCGTCCGGGTGCCGCGTGAGCAGCTCCTGGCCTTCGGCGAGCAGGCGGGACGGGACGGCACGGATTAGTCCGTCGCCGCCGATTCCGCGGTGCCGGTCGCAGAGTGCCGCGACCTGCCCGGGGGTCACCGCCAGGGTGCCGTTGGGGTCCGCGAGGAGCACAAAGTCGTTTCCGGTGCCGTGGCCTTTGGAAAACTTCAGTCCGCTCAGGGCTGCCGTGTCACCGGCGGAGTTGCGGTCAGCGGCCACGGCCAGGGTTTCATCCATGTTCCAAGGTTACCGGGCCGGGGAGGCCGGGGCGGCAGAGCGCGGCGGCCTTGGCGACGAGCTCCGGGTCCCGCCAGTCGAGCCAGTGGATGCGGGGGTCGGCACGGAACCAGGTCAGCTGGCGGCGGGCGAACTGCCGGGTCGCGACGATGGTTTCCTCCGCCGCCTGCGCCGCCTCGGATTCGCCGTCGAGGACCTTCAGGAACTGGGCGTAGCCGAGGGCGCGCGGGGCGGTCCTCCCGCGGCGGAGTCCGGCCGCGTCAAGCGTCCGGACCTCATCGAGCAGGCCGCGCTCCACCATGGTGTGGACCCGGCGGGCGAGCCGTTCCCGGAGCTGTTCGCGGTCCACTTCCAGCCCGATCTGCACGGCGGGCCGGGCGTACTCGCGGGTGGGCATAAAGGAGCTGAAGGGCCGCCCGGTGAGTTCGAACACTTCGAGGGCGCGGACGATCCGGCGTGCGTCCCCGAGCCGGCCGGCGGAGACCGGGTCCACGCCTTCCAGCCGTGCCCGCAGCGGTGCCGGGCCCCCGGTTTCCAGTTCAGCCTCGAGCCGGCGCCGGATGGCAGGATCCGTGCCGGGGAATTCCAGCACGTCCAGGGCGGCGCGGACATAGAGCCCGGAGCCGCCGGCCAGGATGGCGCGTTTGCCGCGGCCGTGGATGTCGGCAATGAGCGCACGGGCCTGCTGCTGGAAGTCCGAGACGCTGGCCTCCTCGGTCACGTCCAGGATGTCCAGGAGGTGGTGGGGAACTCCCCTGCGTTCTGCCTCGGTGATCTTGGCCGTGCCGATGTCCATGCCGCGGTAGAACTGCATGGAGTCGGCGTTGATGACTTCGCCGTCGAGTTCCAGGGCCAGCGAGACGGCGAGGTCGGACTTGCCGGAGCCGGTCGGGCCGACGACGGCGATCACCGGCAGGGCGGGACCGGCACCTTCCGGCGGGGCGCCGGCCGGGGCATCGCCAGCGCCGCCGCCCGCGACGGCCTGCGGACCTGCCACGGGCTAGCGGCCGCGGACGGGAAGGGTGGGCATGCCCAGCGAAACGCCGGTGGTGCCGGGGACGGGCCCCGGGGCGGGGGCGCCGCAGGAGTCCGCCTGGGACCTGTCCCAGGCGTCGCCGGCCCGGGAGCGGCGCAGGCTGTAGTCCTCCGCCGACGCCGGGTCGGCGACGAGGTGGAACGCCGCGGCGCCGGTGATGGTCACTGTGACGAGGTCCCCGGGGCGGGGCGTCCCGGCACCGGCGGGCACGGAGAAGTGGACCAGGCGCTGGTCCCGGGCCCGCCCGGAGAGCCGGTGGGTTTCCCCGGACTTGCGCCCGGACTGGGCCGTGACCATAACCTCCACGCGCCGGCCGAGCTGGCGGGCGTTCTCCTCGGCGGCGATCCGGTCCTGCAGGGCGGTGAGGCGTTCGAAGCGTTCCTGCACCACCGCCTTGGGGAGCTGGTCCGGGAGCTCAGCGGCGGGCGTGCCGGGCCGCTTGGAGTACTGGAAGGTGAAGGCGGTGGCGAAGCGGGACTTCTCCACGACGTCGAGCGTGGCCTGGAAGTCCTCCTCGGTCTCGCCGGGGAAGCCGACGATGATGTCCGTGGAGATGGCGGCCTGCGGGATCTTCTCGCGGACCTTGTCCAGGATGCCCAGGAACTTTGTCGAGCGGTAGGACCGCTTCATGTCCTTGAGGACCTTGTCCGAGCCGGACTGCAGCGGCATGTGCAGCTGCGGCATCACGTTGGGGGTCTGGGCCATGGCGTCGATGACGTCGTCGGTGAAGGCTGCGGGGTGCGGGCTGGTGAAGCGGACGCGTTCCAGGCCGGGGATGTCGCCGCAGGCGCGCAGGAGCTTGGAGAAGGCCTGGCGGTCGCCGAACTCGACGCCGTAGGAGTTCACGTTTTGGCCCAGCAGGGTTACTTCGATCGCGCCGTCGTCGACGAGGGCCTGGATCTCGGCGAGGATGTCGCCGGGGCGGCGGTCCTTTTCCTTGCCGCGCAGGGCCGGGACGATGCAGAAGGTGCAGGTGTTGTTGCAGCCGACGGAGATCGACACCCAGCCGGCGTAGACCGAGTCCCGCTTGGTGGGCAGGGTGGAGGGGAAGACGTCGAGCGACTCGAGGATTTCGAGCTGTGCCTCGTTGTTGTGGCGGGCCCGTTCCAGCAGGGCCGGCAGGGCGCCGACGTTGTGGGTGCCGAAGACAGCGTCCACCCAGGGGGCCTTCTTCAGGATGGTGTCGCGGTCCTTCTGCGCCAGGCAGCCGCCGACGGCGATCTGCATCCCCGGGTTGGCGGCCTTGACCGGCGCGAGCATGCCGAGGTTGCCGTAGAGCTTGTTGTCGGCGTTTTCCCGCACCGCGCAGGTGTTGAAGACCACGACGTCGGCCAGTTCCCCGGCGGCGGGGACATAACCGGCGGCTTCGAGCATTCCGGACATCCGTTCGGAGTCGTGCACGTTCATCTGGCAGCCGTACGTCCGCACCTGGTAGGTGCGGGGCTGCGGCGCGGCGGGCTGCGGCCCGGCGCCCGGGAGTGACGAGGCGTCCGTGGAAGGGATGGTGCCGGCTGCTGGGGAAGGAATGGTCAAACTCACGTGTTAAGGGTACCGGGTCGCGCGGTGCCGGGGGTTCCTCAGAAGTCCGGTTCGTCCCCGGCCCCGGCGGCAGACCCGGCACCGGGGCCGGCAGCGTCGAGGACTTCGCCCACGATCCGGAAGGCCTGCGAGGGCTGGTACCCCTTCCGGGCGAGCATGGAGGCCAGACGGCGCGTGGTCTTGTCCCGCTCGGCACGGTCCCCGGACACGGCGGCGCCCCTGAGTTTCCGCTGGACCAGTTCGCGGGCCGCGGATTCCTCGTCCGCGTCGCTGAGCTGTGCCAGGGCGCCGGCGGCGGTTTCGGCGTCGATGCCCTTCTCGGCGAGTTCGCGCCGGAGGGCGCCCTTGGCGAGTTTGCGGCTCCGGGAACGGGACCGCACCCACATGTCGGCGAAGTCCGCGTCGTCAATGAGCTTCACTTCGGCGAAGCGGTCCAGCACGGCTTCCGCGACGTCGTCCGGGACGTTGCGCTCGGCCAGTTTTTGGGCGAGCTGCAGCCGGCTCTTCGGCGAGTTTGTCAGCTGCCGCAGGACAACGGCGCGCGCGACAGCCGCCGGGTCCGCGTCGCGGTCCTGTGCGGCGGAAGGTTCGCCGCGAGGGGCGTCGTCCCCGGGCCGGTCTGCGTCCTCAACGCCGGGGGCAGGACCCCGTGACGGGAATCCTGCCCCTTTGCGCCGTCGGCCGTTAGAAGCCGTCAACGGCCTTCAGCTTCGGTTCTGCCGCGGTCTCGGCGGGGGCCTTGACGCCGACGCCGAGCTTTTCCTTGATCAGCCGTTCAAGCTCGGCCGCCAGCTCCGGGTTGTCCCGCAGGAAGCGGCGGGAGTTCTCCATTCCCTGGCCCAGCTGGTCGCCGTCATAGGTGAACCAGGAGCCGGACTTTTTGATGATGCCGTGCTCGACACCCATGTCGATGATGCCGCCCTCGCGGGAGATGCCCTGGCCGTAAATGATGTCGAACTCGGCGATCTTGAAGGGCGGGGCCATCTTGTTCTTGACGATTTTGGCCTTCGTGCGGTTGCCGACGGAGTCCGCGCCCTCCTTGAGGGTCTGGATCCGGCGGACGTCGATGCGGATCGAGGCGTAGAACTTGAGGGCCTTGCCGCCGGTGGTGGTTTCCGGGGAGCCGAAGAAGACACCGATCTTCTCGCGCAGCTGGTTGATGAAGATGGCGGTGGTCTTCGTCTGGCTCAGGCGGCCGGTGATCTTACGGAGGGCCTGGCTCATCAGGCGCGCCTGCAGGCCGACGTGGCTGTCGCCCATGTCGCCTTCGATTTCCGCGCGGGGAACGAGGGCGGCAACGGAGTCGATGACAATAACGTCAAGGGAGCCCGAGCCGATCAGCATGTCCATGATTTCCAGGGCCTGCTCGCCGGTGTCCGGCTGGGAGACCAGGAGCGCGTCGGTGTCGACGCCGAGCCTGGCGGCGTATTCCGGGTCGAGGGCGTGCTCGGCGTCGATGAAGGCAGCGATGCCGCCCAGGCGCTGGGCACTGGCGACCGCGTGCAGCGCCACCGTGGTCTTACCGGAGGATTCCGGACCGTAGATTTCCACCACGCGGCCGCGGGGCAGGCCGCCAATTCCCAGGGCAATGTCCAGCGCGATGGAACCGGTCGGAATAACCTCGATGGGCGCACGGACTTCGTCACCAAGGCGCATGACAGAGCCTTTACCGAACTGCTTGTCAATCTGGGCAAGCGCTGCGTCGAGCGCTTTCTGGCGATCCGGGGCTGCGGCCATGGTTCACACCTCTAATACTTTCTCGCTGTGGAGGGGCCGTTCCGGCCCTGTGTTAAGTGTTCTTGATCAGGTTGGTGATCAGTTCATTACTGAAGCTACCGGCACCCACCGACAGAGTTGCCTGCCGGCCCCGCATATGTGGAAAACACTCTGAAAAAAGCATAGTCCTACCCGAACAGATATTCGAACAATCGCCGCGGCGTGTCAGCCGTCGCTGCCCGGAAGGCGCCGGGGTCAGTGCAGCGGATCAACGCGGCGAGTGCAGCGGGTCAGCGCGGTTTGACGTCGCGGCCCAGCCGCCGCTCGGGCGGGACGTCCTGGACCTCGCAGAGCGCCAACCACACCTGGCGCGGGGGTATACCGGCGCTCAGGGCCTGGTCGGCGGTCCGGCCGCCGACTCCCGCCAGGACCAGCGAGCTGCTGAGGACTCGCGAGTAGCCCGCCCCGAATTCGTCGTCCATAAGCCGCCAAAAGTCACTGATTCGCACCCCTAAAGTCTCTCACGATGCGCGACGACCCTAGAATGGTTGCCATGAGCAACCCCGCCGCAGGCGCTGGCATCCCCGGCGGCACTGACGATCCCACAGACGCGGCGCTGGCGGCCGTCGAGCACCAGCTGAGCCTGCTCTGGCGCCGCGCCCGTTCCATCTCCCACCGCCTCTCCCGCCAGGTTCACCCGGACATGGACCCGGCGGCCTACGGCCTGCTGTCCGTGATCCGCAGGCAGGGCGGCATGCGGCTGACCGAGCTGGCCTCGAGCATCGGCGTCGGGAAGCCCTCGGTGAGCCGGCAGATCGCCTTCCTGGAACGCCTCGGCCTGGTCTCCAAGGAGGCTGATCCGCTTGACGGACGCGCACAGATGATCCGCCTGACGCCCCGGGGCGAGGAGAAGATGCACGAGGTGCAGGACGCCCGGCGGGAAGTGTTCCGTGAACGGCTCGGCGAGTGGCCGCCGGAGGAACTGCAGACCCTGTCCCGCTACATCGCCAAACTCAACGCCACCTACGAGCGGGACGGTTTCCCCCGCGACGAACCGGAGTAGCGCGGGCGTTCCGCCCCGGGCCGGCACGCAAAAGACCCCGGCACACCGCCGGGGTCTTTTGTCGGGTAGTGGGGGTGGGGGCTAGCGTGCCCCGGAGAGAAGGCCCTTGGCCAACTCGTCGTTAAGGTCCGTGTTGAGCTCACGGTCCAGGTCACGGCCGTAGCGCTGTGCGAACTCCTGGGGGACGGTGTCCGGAACCGCAACACCCTCGGCGACGGCGACGCGGTCGCTGACCTCGCGGAGCATACTGGAGAGCGGAACATCGAGGGCCGAGCAGATCGAGGAGAGCAGCTCCGAGGAGGCTTCCTTCTGGCCACGTTCCACTTCGCTCAGGTAGCCCAGGGAAACGCGGGCACTGTGCGAAACTTCGCGGAGGGTACGGCCTTGGCGTTGGCGGACATCGCGCAGTACATCACCGATTTCGTGACGAAGTACAACCATCTTGCGCTCCTTCTGTTCGCTCTTAGCCTGATCGGCGAGGCCCACATCCTTCCAGCGGACAACGCCGTTAACGGATACGGGCTGCTTTACCATCTGTATCGCCTTGCTCCCTCTTTATGTCGAGCCCGCCGGTCAAAGCGGACACTGATGATGATTTCATCCTAGGCGCCTCCCTTATTTGGAAGCGACACAATGTAACAACTATTAGGAATCAAGTTTTGTTCCCGGCAACTTTACGCCCGGTAGCCTGCGGACGCCAGAGCTTCCAGCAGGCGCTCCAGCGCCGCGGCGCAGGCCTGGCCGCGGATTTCCGGGCGGCTGCCCTCGAAGCTGTACCTGTACGACGTCGCTCCGTCCGCGGTGGCAACGCCGATGTAGACGGAGCCCACGTCCTTGCCGCCGTGCGGCTCGGGACCGGCGACGCCGGTCGTGGAGACGGCGATGTCGGCGCCGCAGACCCTGCGTGCGCCCTCGGCCATGGCCTCGGCGACCCGGCCGTCGACGGCTCCGACGCTGTCCAGCAGTTCCCGGGGCACTCCCAGCACGTTCGCCTTGACGGTGTTCTGGTAGGAGACCACGCCGCCCTGGAGCATCCCGGAGGCGCCGGGCGTGTCTGCCAGCACGGCGGCGACCATGCCGGCGGTGAGCGATTCGGCGGTGGCGACGGTCAGCCCGCGTCCGATCGCCCCGGTGACGGCTTCTTCGGCCAGATGGTGCAGGTTGATCTTGTGGTGGGGGTCGGTCATGGCTTGCCCTCCTGGATCTTCTGTTGCTGTTCCCGGATGCCGCTGGCGCGCAGCTTGAGGGCCTCGATGACATATTCGCCGCCGGTCCAGACCGTGATCGCGAGGGCCACCAGCATGACCGCGAAGGCCACGACGCCGAGCCACGGCGCGAGGGAGGCCAGCGGGAGGATGTACAGGAAGATGGCGACGGTCTGGATGACGGTCTTGAGCTTGCCGCCGCGCGACGCCGGGATCACGCCATAGCGGATGACGAAGAAGCGCAGGGCGGTGACGCCCCATTCGCGGACCAGGATCAGGATGGTGACCCACCAGGGCAGCTCCTGCAGCACTGAGAGCATGACCAGGGCCGAGCCGATCAGCAGCTTGTCCGCGATCGGGTCGGCGATCTTGCCGAAGTCGGTGATGAGGCCGCGGCTGCGGGCGATGTCGCCGTCGAGCTTGTCCGTATAGATGGCGACGGCGAAGGTCGCGGCGGCGATCCACCGCCAGAGGCCGTTTCCGGCGTCCAGCCCGGGCGCGTCGAGCAGGAGGAACCAGACGAAGAACGGCACCATCACGATCCGCAGCATCGTCAGGATGTTGGGCAGGTTCCAGATCGGGGACGCGGATCCGGCCTTGTTTGCTTCGGCGCTAGTCACCTTCCTAGGCTACCGTCCGGTGAGCGACCAGGCGTCCTCGGAGCCGCCGTCGTCCTCGCCCGGGCCGCCGGCGGAGCCCCCGTCGGCGCCGTCTGCGCCGTCGAAGTACTGAGTGTTCTGACTCCGCCGGTCCAGATCCGATGCGACGAGATCCTCCGCGTAACCGCCCTGGGCGATGTTCGCGTTGGCGTTCTCGCTCAGCGCCGCGGTCTGGGAATCGGCGACGGCGGGCACCTCCATACCCTTCATGGCCGCGAGAACCGTCGCGAGGTCATCGGGTTTGACCAGCACGTCGCGGGCCTTGGAGCCCTCGGAGGGGCCCACCACGCCACGGGATTCGAGCAGGTCCATCAGCCGGCCGGCCTTCGCGAAGCCGACGCGCAGCTTCCGCTGCAGCATCGAGGTGGAACCGAACTGGGTCGTGACGACGAGCTCGGTGGCCTGCAGGAGGACCTCGAGGTCGTCTCCGATGTCGTCATCGATCTGCTTCTTCGGCGCCTCGGGGGCGACGTCGTCGCGGTACACGGCCTTGAGCTGGCCCTTGACGTGCTCGACGACCTTGTGGATTTCCGATTCGGTGACCCAGGCGCCCTGGACCCGCATGGCCTTGGACGCGCCCATCGGCAGGAACAGCGCGTCGCCCTGGCCGATCAGCTTCTCGGCGCCCGGCTGGTCCAGGACGACCCGGGAGTCGGTGACCGAGGAGGTGGCGAACGCCATCCTCGACGGCACGTTGGCCTTGATCAGGCCGGTGACGACGTCGACGGAGGGCCGCTGGGTGGCGAGCACGAGGTGGATGCCGGCGGCGCGGGCCAGCTGGGTGATCCGCACGATCGAGTCCTCGACGTCGCGCGGGGCGACCATCATCAGGTCGGCGAGTTCATCGACGATCACGAGCAGGTACGGGTACGGCCGGATGACCCGTTTGGAGCCCTCGGGCGGGATGACCTTGCCGGCGCGGACCGCCTTGTTGAAGTCGTCGATGTGCTTGAAGCCGTAGTTGGCGAGGTCGTCGTAGCGGGCGTCCATCTCCCGGACCACCCACTGCAGGGCCTCGGCAGCCTTCTTGGGGTTGGTGATGATCGGGGTGATGAGGTGCGGGACGCCCTCGTACGCGGTGAGTTCCACCCGCTTGGGGTCCACCATGACCATGCGGACCTCGTCGGGGGTGGCGCGCATCAGGATGGAGGTGATCATGGCGTTCACGAACGCCGACTTGCCGGCACCGGTGGCGCCCGCCACCAGAAGGTGCGGCATCTTGGCGAGGTTCGCGACGACGTAGCCGCCCTCGACGTCCTTGCCGACGCCGATCACCATGGGGTGCTCTGTCCGCCGGGCGTTCTGGCTGCGGAGCACATCGCCCAGCGACACGGTCTCGCGGTCGGTGTTGGGGATCTCGATGCCGATCGCGGACCGGCCGGGGATGGGGCTCAGGATGCGCACGTCCGAGCTGGCGACGGCATAGGAGATGTTCTTGGACAGGGCGGTGACGCGTTCGACCTTGGTGCCCGGGGAGAGCTCGATCTCGTAGCGGGTCACGGTGGGGCCGCGGCTGAAGCCGGTGACCTGGGCCTCGACATTGAACTGGTTCAGGGTCTCGGTCAGCGAGGCGACGATCGCGTCGTTGGCCTCGGTGCGTTCCTTGGGGATGGAGCCCGGGGTCAGGACGTCCGACGGCGGGAGGGTGTATGTCACGTCGCCGGCCAGGGACAGCTGTTCGGTGCGCTGCGGAATGGGGGTGGGCAGCGGTGCCACGGCCACGGGATTGGAGGGGACCTTCGCGGCGGCGGCCACGGCTGCGGCGCCCGGTGCCGGGGCGGCCGGGTTCAGCGAGCCCGCGGCGATCATTCCCGGGGTGACGAGCGGGATCGCCTCGGTGGCGTTCTCCCCCGCCGCCGCGCCGGCGTTGCTGCCGAGGCCCTGGGCCGCCTTGATCTTCTCGACGGCCATCTCTGCCTGGGTGGGACGGCGCACCCCGGGTGCGACGGATCCGGAGCCGGTTTTGGAGCCGCCGGCGGATTTGGCGGCTTCGGCTTCCTCGTCGGCGATGAGGGCCCGTTCGAAGGCCTCGTCGCCGACGTAGCCGTCGAGTCCGGCGTCCTCGTTGTGGTCCTTGCCGAAGAGGCGGCGCCGTTTCTTCTTCGCCGGGGCGGGGGTGCTGCGTTCGTCGAGGTAGCTGCGGTCGTGGCCGTCGCCGTCGTCGTCCTGCAGGTCGATGCCCATGAGGTGCTCGTAGGCGCCGCGGAGCCGGGCGGGGATGGCGCCGAACGGAGTGGCGGTGACGATCAGCAGCGAGGTGAAGGCGAGCAGGCTGTAGACGGCCACCGGGACGGCCGGGTGGATGGCAGCCAGCGGGGCCGCGGCGAGGTATCCCAGCATGCCCCCGGCGTGGCGCAGTCCGTCAAATCCCTGGGCGACGGCCGGTTCTCCGCCGATGATGTGGGCCAGGCCGGAGCCGGCGAAGGTCATGATCAGGAAGCCGATCCCGATCCGGTTGTTGCCGCGGCCATCGACGGGCTGGCGGAACAGCCGGAAGGCGCAGACAATCAGCATGAGCGGCAGCAGCAGCGACATCCAGCCGAAGGTGCCGTTGACGATGGCGTAGACCGTGTCCGGGAACCAGCCCTGGAAGCCCCACCAGGCGAAGGTGGCGACGAAAACGCCGAGTGCGAGGTTGAACAGGGCTGCGCCGTCGCGGCGGTCCCCGGGGGCGAGGTCACTCACGTCGTAGCCGATCCGGCGGATTCCCGCCCCGACGACGTGGGCCACGCCCAGCCAGGTGCCGGCCACAACCCTGACCAGCCAGGGCTGTTTGGGTTCGACGGCGGCCAGCTGGCGGGTGCGCGCCGTGCCCGCTGTTCCGGAGGGCTTGCTGGTTTTGGACGCAGCCGGGCCGGAGCCCCGGGCCGAAGAGCTGCCTGATTTACCGCTGGGGTTTCCTCTAGGCGCGGAGGAAGTACGTGTCGCCATACCCGCTACGGTACCCGACGCCGTGCCGAAAACCGCGGATTTACGGGCCTCTGCGGGGATCATGTTGCCGGCCGGAGATACAAAAACGGCCCTCCCGGTCCGCCGCAAGCTGGAGCCTGCGGCAGGCCGGGAAGGCCGTTGTGGTGCGAAACCACCTGTTGGGGCTCCCCGCGGCGAAGCGCCAGAACCTCAGGCGCTTAGGCCTCCAGGACCACCGGGATGATCAGGGGCTTGCGGCGAAGCTTGCGGTTGACCCAGGTGCCGACGACGCGGCGGACAACCTGCTGCAGCTGGTGCGTGGTGTGGTCCGAGCGGTTGAGCACGGCTTCTTCCAGGGCGGCGTTGATCTTGGGGATGATCTCATCGAAGACCGAGTCATCCTCGGCCACGCCGCGGGCGTGGATCTCGGGACCGGAGACGACCTTGCCGGTGGCCCGGTGGATCACCGTGATGATGGAGATGAAGCCTTCATCGCCGAGGGTCTGGCGGTCCTTCAGGTCCGCTTCCGTGACTTCGCCGACGCTGGAGCCGTCGACGTAGACAAAGCCGACCTCGACCTGGCCGACGATATCGGCCTGGTGGTCGCGGAGGTCGATGACGGTGCCGTTGTCGGCGAGGAGGATGCTTTCCTCGGGGACACCGGAGTCCAGGGCGATCTTGCCGTTGGCGATCAGGTGGCGGGTTTCACCGTGCACCGGCATCGCGTTCAGCGGCTCCAGGATGTTATAGCAGTACAGCAGCTCGCCGGCGGCGGCGTGGCCGGAGACGTGCACCTTGGCGTTGCCCTTGTGGATGACGTCGGCGCCGAGCTTGAGCAGGCCGTTGATGATGCGGAACACGGCGTTCTCGTTGCCCGGGATCAGGCTGGAGGCGAGGATGACGGTGTCGCCCTTGCCGACGACGACGCGGTGGTCACCGCTGGCCATGCGGGACAGGGCTGCCATGGGCTCGCCCTGGGAACCGGTGGACATCAGCACCACGCGGTTGTCCGGCAGGTTGTCGATGTTCTTGATGTCGACCAGGATGCCCGGGGGCACGTCGAGGTAGCCGAGCTTCTCGGCGATAGCCATGTTGCGCACCATCGAGCGGCCGACGAAGGCAACCTTGCGGTTGTGGTTGGCGGCGGCGTCGAGGACCTGCTGGACACGGTGCACGTGCGAGGAGAAGGACGCGACGATCAGGCGCTTGGAGGCCTGGCCGAAGAGCCGGTCCAGGGTGGGCCCGATTTCCTTCTCGGCGGTGGTGAAGCCCGGGACGTCCGCGTTCGTGGAGTCCGACATAAACAGGTCCACGCCTTCCTCGCCGAGCTTGGCGAAGTGGCGGAGGTCGGTGATCCGGCCGTCCAGGGGCAGCTGGTCCATCTTGAAGTCGCCGGTGTGCAGCACGGTGCCCCCGGAGGTGCGGAGGAACACGGCGAGGGCGTCAGGGATCGAGTGGTTGACGGCCACGAATTCGCATTCGAACGGACCGAACTTCTGCACCTGTCCCTCGGTGACGGTCTGCATGACGGGCTTGATCCGGTGTTCCAGCAGCTTCGCGTCGATGAGGGCCAGCGTCAGCCGGGAGCCGACCAGGGGAATGTCGGCGCGCAGGCGCAGCAGGTACGGAACGGCACCGATGTGGTCCTCGTGGCCGTGGGTCAGGACGACGGCGACGATGTCATCGAGGCGGTTCTCGATGTAGGAGAAATCGGGCAGGATCAGGTCGACGCCGGGCTGGGTTTCCTCCGGGAAGAGGACGCCGCAGTCGACGATCAGCAGTTTGCCGTCGATTTCGAAGACGGTCATGTTCCGGCCGATCTCCCCGAGGCCGCCGAGCGGAACGATCCGCAGGGTGTCCTTGGGCAGTTTCGGCGGCGTGACAAGGCCGGGAAGGGCGGTTTGGGTCATAATGCACTACTTTCCAGGCGGGTCACCGGCTGGTCTTTGCTGATCAGAAAGAACACCTGATCAGGAAAAGACCATTCCGGCTTCCGCCAAGTCCTCGCGGATGGTTTCGATCTCGGCGTCGTCCGGCTCCACGAGGGGCAAACGGACAACCGAGTTGGGCAGGACTCCCTGCCACTTAAGAACTTGCTTCGCAGCAACAGCACCCTGAATGTGGGTCATCACTGCACGGACCACGGGGTCCAGTTCGAAATGTATGGTGCGGGCGGTGGCGAAGTCGCCCGCAAGTGCGGCATCGATCATGGCGCGGAACTGCCGCGTCGCGACGTGCGCGGAAACGCTGACAAGCCCGACGGCCCCGCCGGACATCCACGGCAGGGTCAGCCCGTCGTCGCCCGAGTAGACGTCAAGGTCGGTGTTCGCGAGCACACGGGTGACGGCGGCGAAGTCGGCCTTGGCGTCCTTGAGCGCAACGATGTTCGGGTGGTCCGCGAGCCGGATCATGGTTTCGGGCAGGATCGGCACGCAGGACCGTCCGGGGATGTCGTAGACCATCACGGGCAGGTCGGCGGCGTCGGCGACGGCTTCGATGTGGGCCTGGATGCCGGCCTGGCTCGGCTTGTTGTAGTACGGGGTGACGATCAGCTGGCCGTGCGCTCCGGCCTTGGCGGCGCGCTTGGCCATCTCGATCGAGTGCGAGGTGTGGTTGGTGCCGGTTCCGGCGATGACCTTGGCGCGGTCCCCCACGGCCTCCACGATCACCCGGAAAAGCTTTTCCTTCTCGTCGTCTTCCAGCGTCGAGGTCTCCCCCGTGGTACCGGAAATGACGAGGGCGTCGTTGCCGTCGTCGACGAGCTTGTTGGCCAGTTCGGCGTTCTGCTGGTAGTCGACCTCACCGTCGGATGTGAAAGGCGTGACCATGGCGGTCACGAGGGTTCCGAACGTATATGAGCGAGTAACAGAGTCAGCCATATGAAAAACGTTACCCTGTCCCCGGCGTGATCGGACAATGACGGCGACGTGATGAAGATCAAACCCGCCCCGGGAGCCTCCCCGCAGCCCCACCCGGCGGCCGGCCGGCGGGATGCCCGGGCCCGGTGGTTCCGGTCCGCGCACTCCTTTGGCAAGCGGGCCTACCGGGCCGGGACTGCGTGCTGCAGGGTCGCGGTCAGCACCTCGGTTCCCGTCCCGGCGGCCTGCCGGATCACCAGTCCGTCCGGTCCCCAGAAACCGCTCCCGCCGGCGGAAGGCCCGCGTTCGGTCCTGCCGCCGAGGTTCGCCAGCAGGCTGAACATCCGGTTCTCCCGGGCCCGTGCGCTCAGGTGCAGGGCCATCCGGTGGCCCTCGCCGGCGGTGAATCGGGCCGAGACGGCATAGACGTCGGCACCCGCCTCCGCCGCCGTTCTGGCGTGAACCGGGCGGGCAGCGTCCAGGCAGATGGCCAGGGCAATCTTCCAGCCGTCCAGGTCCAGGATCACCGTCCGGTCTCCGGGGCGGAAGGCCTCCTGCTCCGGGCCGTGGAGCCATCCCTTGAAGCCGGCTTCCAACACGCCGCCGGGGTGGATGGCGAGCGAGGCCAGGCGGGGCGTGCCGTCCGCTTCCCTGAACGGGGCGCCGACGACCGCGGTGATCCCGGTCCGCCGGCAGATTTCGCGCAGGCCGTCCAGCCGGGGGTCCGCGGCGGTCACCCACCGCTCCGGATCCGCCAGCCCTTCCGGCCCGTAACCGGTGAGGGAAAGCTCGGGGAAGACCACCAGCCGGGCACCGTGGTCGTCCGCGTCCTCGATGAGGCGGATGTGTTCCGGGATATTGGCGGCAGGGCCGCCGTCGAGGGCCGTGTACTGGATGGCGGAGAGCGTCAGCGCGGTGGTCACCCTGCCATCCTAGGCACGGCTCAGACGGCCGGGGAGGCGCGCCCGGAAGGTGCGGCGCAGTAGCGGCCCACGGCGTCCTCCCGGAGTCCCTCGGCCCACACCGCGAGCCGCTGGGCCGCCCGCACGTAGTGGAACAGTTCGCCGGGCGTGAGCGCGTCAAGGTCGGTCTCGGCGAGCCGGCGGGCCAGTTCGGCGCCGGGCGCCTGTGCCGACAGGGCGGCCCCCTCCTGCTGCCACTGGACGTCCTCCGCCGGCTCGCCGGCAACGAGCTGGCGGAACAGGAAGTCCACGACGCCGGGACTCATGGCCTTGAGCACACCGGGGGACCTGTCCGGCTGAACGATGTCCCGTCGAAAAATGGGTTCTGATGGATTGTCCATACCGACATGCTATTCGAACATATATTCGAACACAAGGCCTGTGCGACTCCTGTGAACCTCGCCGGATCCGGCCTCGGGACGGCGATCACCGGAGCCGGTCATGAGACGATCGAACGATGACGCCGCGCGCAACTGCCTCCACTTCCCGGCCCGCTGCGGGCAAAGCGGCCGGGGCGCGGCTGTCTGGCATCGATGCCGCCCGCGGGTTGGCCCTGCTGGGCATGATGGCCACCCATGTCTTCCCCACCTTCGAGTCCGATGCCCAGCTCACCCCCACCTGGGTGGGGCTGGTGTTTTCCGGACGCGCCTCGGCCCTCTTCGCCGTACTCGCCGGCGTCGGACTGGCACTGTCAACCGGAAAACGGCACCCGCTCCAGGGCCCGCCGCTGTGGGCGGCGCGCCGGGGCATCGCCCTCAGGGCCCTGGTGGTGGGCGCCGTGGGCCTCTCCATCGGCGGGCTGGAAGTGAACATCGCCATCATCCTGGTCCACTACGCCGTGCTGTTCCTTTGTGTGCTGCCGTTCCTCGGCCTGGACGCCAAACGCCTGCTGGTGCTTGCCCTCGGCTGGGTGCTGGTGACCCCGGCATTTGCTTTCCTGCTGCGGCCCTGGCTGCTCACCGCCGAGCCTGCCCTGCAGCTGGACCACAACCCCAAGTGGGAGGACCTGTCCACTCCCGCGGTACTCCTCGGCGACCTTTTCCTGACCGGCTACTACCCGGTCCTCCAGTGGATTGCCTATCTGCTGATCGGCCTCGTGATCGGCCGGCTGGCCCTCGCGGCGGCGGGGGCCCCGGTCCTGCTGCTGGCGGCGGGAAGCGTGGTGGCGGTGCTGGCCAAGTGGCTCAGCGTGGTGATGATGGAGGACTGGGGCGGCCGGGCGGCGCTGCAGGCATCACTGCTCAATCCCTCGTATCCGCTGGAGAGCCTCCTGCAGGTCAACCTGGCCGGGGTGGACCAAACCGGTTCCGCGTGGTGGCTTGCCTCCAGCGCCCCGCATTCGGGCACGACCCTGGATCTGCTGCACACCTCGGGCGTGGCGGCCGCCGTCGTCGGTGTCTGCCTGCTGCTGGGCCGGCTGGCCCGGCAGACCGGGCGGGATGTGCTGCTGCCGCTGCGCGGTGCCGGGGCCATGACCCTGAGCTTCTACACGGCCCACCTCTGCGTGATGGCTTCCCTTTACGGCCAGCCGTTGCCGGCCGGGTGGACGGTGGAGGGCGTCTATTGGGCGCAGGCCGTGGCGATCCTGGCCCTGGGCGGCATGTTCGCGGCCCTGGCGTGGCGGGGGCCGCTGGAGTGGGTGGCGCATGCCGCGAACCAGCTCGGCCGCTACCGGCCTGCCCGCGTCCGCTGAGCCCGCGTCCGCTGGCCGCGCCTCAGGTCTGGCGGGATCCGGTCCGGTAGAGCCGGACGGCGTCGCGCATCGAGGCGCGCGCCCGTTTGCGGTCGCCGGCGGCGTCGTAGGCGCAGCTGAGGCGGAACCAGGAGCGCCAGCCCTCCGGCGCAGCCTCCGTCTCGGCACGGTATTTTTCGAATTCAAGGTCCGCAGCTTCACGGATGATGCGCCCGGCGGGGGTGCGCGGCAGATTGTCTTCCGGCAGGCCGCCTTCCGCTTCCAGGATTTTCGCCAGCTTCTCGGTCCGGGCGCCGAAGAGCAGCTCGCGGACCAGGGCCCAGGCGCCGATCACCGGCAGCAGCAGGTACGCCACGCCAATGGCTTTGGCCACCGGGTTGGCGTCCATCATCAGCAGGACCGCGCGCTGGAAAGACACCACGAGGTAGAAAACCAGCAGCAGCGTGACCGCGCCGACCCAGATCTTGGTGCGGTTGGCTTTGAAGGCGGTCAGGACATTGGCCACGGCGCTCAGAGCCCCAGGTCCAGGTAGCTGTCCAGGCCCACGGTGAGGCCCGGGTGGGACACAATGTTGCGCACCCCCACCAGCACGCCAGGCATAAACGAGGCCCGGTCGAAGGAGTCGTGCCGGAAGGTCAGCTGCTCCCCCGGCCCGCCCAGCAGGACTTCCTGGTGCGCCACGAGGCCGCGGAGCCGGACGCTGTGGACGCGGATGCCGTCGACCTCGCAGCCGCGCGCGCCGGGGCGTTCGCTGGTGGTGGCGTCGGGGCTGGCGGGAAGGCCGGCGGCTGCACGCTCGGCGGAGACCAGCTGCGCGGTGCGCACGGCGGTTCCGGACGGGGCATCGACCTTGTCCGGGTGGTGCAGTTCGATGATTTCGACCGATTCGAAGTAGCGCGAGGCCTTGGCCGCGAAGGCGGAGGCGAGCACTGATCCCAGCGCGAAGTTCGGTGCGATCAGGACTCCGACGCCGGGCTGGCCGGCGAGGAGCTCCTCGAGCCGGCCCAGCTTCTCCGCATCCCAGCCGGTCGTACCCACGACGGCGTGCATGCCGTGTTCGACGGCGAAGCGGACGTTCGCTTCGGTGCTCCCGGGGACCGTCAGGTCCACCACGATCCGGGCGCCGGCCTCGACGAGGGTATCCAGGGAATCGTTCCGGCCCAGCGCGGCGACAAGTTTCAGGTCCGCGGCGGCCTCGACGGCCTGCACCGCTTCGGCGCCCATGCGCCCGTTCGCGCCCAGCACGGCGACTGCGAGTTGTTCGATCATGCCATCAACCCTACCGCCGGGGCGGCTGCCCGCCGGAACCGGCAGCCCTGCATGACGGGTCCCGTCGAGGGGCTCCCGCCGGGGCCTTCAAGGCCGGACTATTGCCCCGCGCCGACCCACTCGACCGTGCCGTCGGTGAAGAACTGTTCCTTCCAGACCGGGACCTGCGCCTTGATCCGGTCCACGAGTTCCGAGCAGACCGCGAATGCCTGGCCCCGGTGGGCGGCGGAGACGGCACAGACCAGAGCGGGGTCGCCGATCTCCAGCATCCCGATCCGGTGCGCCACCCAAATCCGCACCGGCTGGTCCGGCGCACGGCCGGTTTCGCCGGCGGTCCCGCCGGCTTCGCTGTCGGGACCGCCGGGCTTTCCCCCGGCCGCCTGTTCGGCGACGAGCTGCGCAACGACGTCGGCCATCACCTGGTGCGCCGTCGGGTGCGCGCTGTAGCTGAGCCGCTGGACGGGTTTGCCGCCGTCGTGGTTCCGGACCACGCCGCTGAAGCTGACCACCGCGCCCGCGGTGTCCGATTCGACCGCGGCGATGGCCTGGTCCACGGAGATGGGCTCCGCGCTCAGCACCGCGGTCACCACTTCAAAGGTTGATTCAGTGGCCATGGCTGCCTTCCAGCTGGTCGCACAGGTGTCCCAGGATGGGGTCCAGCACGCTGAGGCCGTCCATGACGCCCTTCGGGGACCCGGGAAGGTTGACGATGAAGGTCTGGCCGGCGGCGCCGGCGTGTCCCCGGCTGAGCATCGCGGTGGGGGTCTTGGCGGTCCCGGCGCTGCGGATGCCCTCCATGATCCCCGGGATCTCGCGGTCCAGCAGGGGAATGGTCTGCTCCGGGGTGACGTCGGTGGGGCTGAGGCCGGTGCCGCCGCTGGTGATGATGACCGCCGGTGCCTGGGTCAGGAGCGCGCGCAGCGCGGCGCCCACGGCCTCGCCGTCCGGGACCACCATGGCCGGGAACGGTTCGAAGCCGTGTTCGGTGAGCCAGTCGATGATGACGGGACCGGTCAGGTCCTCATAGATTCCGGCCGCGGCCCGGGTGGAGGCGATCACGACGCCGGCCTTTCGCCCCGTGGCTTCGCCGTGCCGGTGTGGTTCGGGCATGCTCATCGTGTCCAGTCCCCGCTCTTGCCGCCGCTTTTGGCCAGCACTTTGATGTCAGTGAGCACCGCGTGTTTGTCCACGGCCTTGATCATGTCGTACACGCTGAGGGCGGCGACGGAGGCGGCGGTCAGCGCCTCCATTTCGACGCCGGTGACCCCGAGGGTCTTGACCGTCGCGAACACGGTGACCGAGTCGGCGTCGAGCTCGAAGTCGATGGTGACCTTGGCAAGCGGCAGCGGGTGGCACAGCGGGATCAGGTCCGGGGTCTTCTTGGCGGCCATAATGCCGGCGACCCGGGCGACGGCGAGGGCGTCGCCCTTGGGCAGGTCTCCCGCGCCGAGCAGGGCCAGGACCTCGGCGGTGCTGCGGACGGTGGCGGTGGCGGTGGCCTCGCGGGTGCTCTCCGCCTTGTTGGACACATCCACCATCTGGGCCGTGCCGTCCTGCCGGAGATGGGTCAGGCCTGGGTTTCCCGTTGCGGGATTTGCTTCGTTCACAGCATCCATACTTCCACCTCGGAGCCCTCGGCGAGCGCGGCAATTCCTTCCGGCACCTGGATCAGGGCATTGGAGTGCGCCAGGGCACTGACCAGGTGGGAGCCGGCGCCGCCTTCCAGCCGTACGGTGCCGTCCGGCAGGACCGTGCCGCGCCGGACCTGGTGCTTGCCCGCCGGGGACGTCAGCGTCCCTGCCAGCCGCGCCCTGGCCACCGGACGCGGCGCCGGCGAGCCGAAGAGGTCTCCGAGCGCGGGCCGGAGGAACATTTCGAAGGAAACCAGGCAGCTGACCGGGTTCCCCGGGAACCCGAGGACCGGGACGCCGTCGAAGGAGCCGATGCCCTGCGGGCCTCCGGGCTGCATGGCCACACCGAAGAAGTCGACGCTGTGGCCCTCCATCGCCTGCCGGACCACCTCGTATGCTCCCTTGCTGACCCCGCCGGTGGTGACGATCAGGTCCACGTCCCCGGTGTGCCGGCGCAGCAGGCCGGCGAGTTCCTCCGGTCGGTCCGTGGAGATCCCGGTGCGGGTGACGTCGAGTCCGGCCTGGCGCATGGATGACTCCAGCAGGGTGGCGTTGGAGTCGTAGATCTTGCCTGGGCCCAGCGGGCTGCCCGGCTCCACGACCTCGTCCCCGGTGGTGACCAGCAGGACCCGCAGCGCACGGTAGACAGGCACTTCGGTGAATCCCAGGGCGGCCAGGAGTCCCAGCTGGCCCGGTCCCAGGAACGTTCCGGCGGCGAGGGCAGGTTCGCCGGTGCGGATGTCGCTGCCCGCGTCGCGGACGTAGTTCCCGGCCGGCACGGCGGGCAGCCGGACCGTGGCCGGCACGCCGGGCGGGGGGAAGACCGCCGGGACGGCCTGCTCGATCGGCACGACGGCGTCCGCCCCGGGCGGCAGCATGGCGCCGGTCATGATCGGTGCGGCTGTCCCGGGGGCCAGCTCCGCTGGCGCGGCACCGGCCGGAACCGGGGCCACAACGCGCAGCCCGGCACCCCCGTCGGGTACGTCGGCGCTGCGGATGGCGAAGCCGTCCATCTGCGAATTCGCGAAAGGCGGCAGGTCCAGCGGAGCCACCACGTCCGCCGCGAGTCCGCGGCCCAGCGCCGCGAGGAGCGGAAGCCGCTCAATCCGGTCCGGGGTGCGGAGCGGGGCCAGCAGCTTGCGGACCGACTCGCGGTGCGCTTCCACGGTGACGTGCCGTGCCTGGGTGCGGTGCATGCGTTGTGACCCCTCGTCTTAAGCCATCGGGTTAACTCGCCGGCCGGCCCCCTGGCCCGGCGTGGTGGCCCGCGTGGTGGCCCGGGCCGTTAGGATTTCACGTCCACTCTAACCGTGTGGAAGCCGGTGGCCCCGCTGGGCGCCACCGCCGCGCGGTCCTCCACCTGCGCGGCGCCGTTGAGGTCCGTGGCGCGGACCTGGACCTCGTACTGGCCGGGGGTCAGCGGCAGCTCCAGTTTCCACTGGTACCAGGTGTCTTTGGAGATCCCGGCGGCCAGCTCCGCCTGCTGCCACGCCCCGCGGTTGACCCGGAGCTCCACCCGCCCGATCCCGGTGTGCTGGGCCCAGGCGACCCCGCCGAAAGCCACCGTCCCGGCGCCCACGGGGCGGCGGTCGCGGGGCACGTCGATGCGGGAGGAGGTCTTGATCGGCCCCCGCTCGCTCCAGCCGCGGGGCGTCCAGTATCCGACATCGTCCGCGAAGCGTGTCACCTTGAGCCCGGTGACCCACTTGGTCGCCGACACGTAGCCGTAGAGACCGGGGACGACCAGCCGGACCGGGAAGCCGTGCTCCAACGGCAAGGGTTCACCGTTCATGCCGACGGCCAGCAGCGCGTCCCGGCTGTCGGTCAGCACCTCCAGCGGGGTGCCGGCGGTCCAGCCGTCCGTGCTGCGCGACAGGACCATGTCCGCACCGTCCCGCGGGCCGGCCAGGGCCAGCAGTTCCCGGACCGGCCAGCCGAGCCAGCGGGCGTTGCCGATCAGGTCCCCGCCCACCTCATTGGAGACGCAGGCGATGGTGATGTGCCGTTCGATCAGGGGTTTGGCCAGCAGCGCGGCGAAGTCCAGTGAGACCTCCTTCTCCACCAGCCCGGTGACCTTCAGGGTCCACTGGCCCGGCTCCACGACCGGGACGCGCAGCGCGGTGTCAATCCGGTAGAAGTCCCTGTTCGGCGTCACCAGCGGGCCCACACTCTCCAGCCGGACCTCGGCTCCGGCCGGGATCGGCGGAGCCGGTGACGCCGGCGCGGGGAGC
Source organism: Arthrobacter sp. U41 (assembly GCF_001750145.1). Classification (NCBI taxonomy): domain Bacteria; kingdom Bacillati; phylum Actinomycetota; class Actinomycetes; order Micrococcales; family Micrococcaceae; genus Arthrobacter; species Arthrobacter sp. U41. Next base: position 2,735,042 of record NZ_CP015732.1, on the reverse strand, counting down.
GCCAGCTTGCTGCGCAGTTCACTCACGACGGCGGCGGCGCCCCGGAACGTCGCGGCCAGCGCGCCGGCGGCCACGGCGAGGGCGGCCGTTCCACCGAGCGCCTGGAAAAACCGGCGGCGCGACGGAGGCTGCGCTGACCGGGAAGGAAGCTGCGCTTCGGGGCCGGGACCTGCGGGGGGCGGTCCGGCTTCGGCGGGCCACTCCCCCAGCCGGCGGACCAGCCACCGCAGCAGGACCATGCCCACGAGGGCGGCGAGCAGCGGGACCGGCACCGCGATCACGGTCAGTTCGGTCCGGCCCAGCACGGCCACCAGCCCCACCACCCCGAAGATGGCGATGATGGCGGCCCCGGCGAAGCGGCGCCGCAGCTCCACTATTCCGGACACGGCGGCCAGCGCGGCGATGAGCAGGCCCATCCCGGTCAGCAGGGCCATCTTGTCCCCCGTACCGAAGAGCGCAATGGCCCAGTCCTTGACGCCCGGCGGGACGACGTCGATCACGGCGCCGCCGACAGCGGTCACCGGGGACAGCGAGGGGCTCACGAGACCTGCCACGAGTTCCCCGAGGGCAAGCCCCGTTCCCACGGCCACAATGCCGGCCGCCGCCGCCCGGCCGGCCGCCTGCCGGTCCGGACTTCGCGGCTCAGGGTTCTCCGGCCCCGGGTTCTCCGGCTCAGGGTTACGCGGCCGGGCGCTCCGCCGGCCGGGCCGCCGGGTGGCGGCAGGAGTGCCTGGCTGCCCCTGCTGGGAGGTGTTCACTCCTCCAGCATAGGTTTGTGCCGGTCCGGCGGCGACGTCCCTTCGCCACCGGGGTGCCGCCGGCGGAATCGCTGGCCCGGCCGCTGTGATACCGGTGCCGAGGTGGCGTAGCCTGACATTATGAGTGTTCAGCTTGGTATGCCCCAGCCCCGCGCGGATGACGGCCCCGGCGCGGGCACTTCCGGAGCGCCGTTGCCCGGGCGCCCGGCCGGAATGCCCGCCGGCCTGGTTGACCGCTACGGCCGCCGTGCGACCGATATGCGGCTGTCCCTGACCGACAAATGCAATCTGCGCTGCACCTACTGCATGCCGGCCGAGGGCCTGGCGTGGCTGTCCAAGCAGGCCGTGATGTCGGCGGAGGAAATTGTCCGGATTGTCCGGATCGGCGTTGACATGCTGGGCGTGCGCGAACTGCGGCTCACCGGCGGCGAACCGCTGGTCCGGGCCGACCTGCTGGACATCATTTCGGCGCTCCGCCACGCCCACCCCGACCTGCCGATCTCGATGACCACAAACGCCGTCGGGCTGGACAAAAAAGCTGCCGGGCTCAAGACTGCCGGACTGTCCCGGATCAACGTCTCGCTGGACTCGCTCCATGAGGAAACCTTCACCCAGCTGACCCGCCGCCCCTTCCTGAACAAGGTCCTGGCCGGCGTGGACGCTGCCTGGGCCGCCGGGCTGGGCCCGGTAAAACTCAACGCCGTACTGATGCGCGGCATCAACGACGTCGAGTCCCCCGCGCTGCTGGCCTGGGCGCTGGACCGCGGCTACGAACTGCGCTTCATCGAGCAAATGCCGCTCGACGCCGACCACGGCTGGACCCGCCGGAACATGATCACCGCCGCGGAGATCCGTGAACTGCTCTCCGTCGACTACGTGCTCAGCGCTGACCCGCGGGACCGCGACGGCGCCCCGGCGGAACGCTTTGAGGTACGGGCCCGGGTGCCCGGCACGGCCGAGGCGGCCGGCCCGGTGCTGGGAACCGTGGGGATCATCGCCTCCGTGACCGAGCCGTTTTGCTCCGACTGCCGCCGCACCCGGATCACGGCCGAGGGCAAGATCATGAGCTGCCTGTTCTCCCGTGAGGAAGTGGACCTGCTGGGGCTGCTCCGCGAGGGCGCCAGCGACGAACAGCTCGCCGAGCGCTGGCAGGACGCCATGTGGATCAAACCCAAGGCCCACGGTATGGACCACGTCGGACTGGACGCCCCGGACTTCGTCCAGCCGGACCGCAGCATGAGCGCCATCGGAGGCTGAACCACCCGTGAACGTACGATACTTCGCTGCCGCGCGCGCTGCCGCCGGCGTCGAGGAGGAGCGCTTTGACCTCCCCGCTGACGCCACCGTCGACTCACTGCTCGAAGCGATCCTCGCCGTCGAGCGCCCCGAACCCCCGGCCGGGACGCCGCCGCTGGCGCGCCTGCTGTCCCGGAGCAGCTTCCTGCTCAACGAGGTGGCGGTGCGGAACCGTGCGGCCGCGCTCCGGCCGGACGACGTCGTGGACGTGCTGCCGCCGTTCGCCGGCGGCTAGCCGGACCGGCTTCCGCGCCCGTTACCGCCGGCCCGTTGCCGGGCCCGCCTCCGGCGGCGCCGCCGCGGTGCCCAGGGCCAGGCCCAGCAGCGCGCTCCGGCTCCGGACGCCGCAGGCAGCGAAGACGGCCTTGAACTGGTCCTGCACGGTGTAGGGGCTGATCCGCAGCGCCGCGGCCAGCTCCGCCGTGCTGAGTCCGCCGGCGGTGAGCCCCAGCAGCCGGTGCTGCTGCGGTGTCAGGGCGAAGCAGCGGGCAAACACTTCAAGCCGCTCCGCCGCGGGGCATTCCTGGATGGTCACCGCGAGCGGAGCCGTTGTTCCCGTCCGGCCGTCTTCCATCCGGGTGGAGCGCAGCAGCGCCCACGCGCCGAGGCCGACGGGGACCCGCGACATGGCGGGGTGCGGGTCCACTCCGGCTTCCCTCGCCAGCAGCTGGGCGGCGACATTCAGGACCTCCGCCGGTATCCCCTCATGCGGCCGGGGACCGCGCTGCAGCAGCCCCAGCCAGTCACCGGCCGAGGCGGTCTGTCCCACCACGGCCAGCCGCTCGTCCAGGGTCAGCACCGCCTGCGGCGGCAGCGGCTTCCGGACAGTTGGCCACGCGCCGCCGGGCCCCTCCGTGTCCCGCCGGCACTGGGCCGCCCGGCTGCGCCGGAGGCCGGCCGCCACCAGCGGCGCGGCGGCGGCGAGGTAATCGGTTTCCGGTTCGGAGAACGTGCCTTCATCCCCCGCCCGCCACAGGTCCAGCCAGCCCCAGCAGCCATGCTTGTCAGCGAAAACCGTCGACAGCACATCCGTCACCCGGTAGCGGGACAGCAGCGCGCTCCACAGCGGACTGCGTGCCGGACGGCCGCCGGTCTCCATCAGCAGGGTCGTGGCCGGCCGGCGCAAGCCGATGAGGGCGGTCCAGCGGCAGGCCGGTGTCAGGTACTTGAGCCGGATCAGCTCCGGCAGCTCCTCCGGACAGGGGATCCTGGCCATCGGCGCGATGCCGGTGGCCGATTCGGGGTCCGCCAGCGGCCAGGCGAACGCGCTGAACGGCACCATCCGGCCCAGTTCAGCAAGCACTCCCCGGCGCAGTTCCTTGTCCTCGGGCACGTCCCGGCAGAGTTGCCCGATGCGTTCCAGGCTCCGGCTCAGCGCCCAGCTGGTGGTCATGAATTCAGTATGCGCCGGCACCAGATTTCTGGGATACCACCCGCCGGCCCGCCGCGCCTAGCGTGGAACATCCCCACAGCCAGTGGGAAAGTGACCGGAAGGAATGAGTGCGATGTATACGCTGCAGATCGAGCACGGGATCAAGGATTTTGGCCTCTGGAAGGCCGCGTTCGACCGTGACCCGGTCAACCGCGCGGCGTCGGGGGTGACCGCGCACCGGATCAGCCGGCCGGTGGAGGATCCGCACTATGTGGTGGTCGAACTCGATTTTGAGCGGCGCGACCAGGCCGAGGCGCTGCTGGCCAAGCTCCAGGCGAACGTCTGGACGTCCTCCGCCGCGGCCCCGGCCCTCCGGGGCGCGCCGAAGACCCGGATCCTGGAGTCCGCCGCCTGACACTGACGCACCAGCGGCCGTGACGGAGGTCAGGCGACCGCCAGCGCCTCCCGCACGGTTCCCGCGACGGCGGCGGCCCCCGCCGCACCCATGACAATCGTGTAGTGGTTGACGTCCGGGATCTCGCGCACGGTCAGGGTGGCCAGCTTCTCCGCCCAGGCGTCCAGATAGCCGGGCGCGTACAGGCCGCCGGGTTCGTTGAGCAGGCCGCGCGGCGCGCGCAGCACCAGTGTGTCCACCGCGAGCTCAGCGAGGGCTTTCAGGAGGGAGGCGCCGCGGTGCAGCTCGGCGGTGTCGTCCGCCATCGCCTGGTACCGGGTGGCCGGCCGGAGCACCGGCTCCTCGCCGGTGAGGTCGTAATCCACGTACTCCTCCACGAGCGGGCTCCAGTCCGCGCTGAACGCCGGATGCTGCTTCCAGAAGCTGCGGTACGCCTCCCGGCTGGCGAAGGTGGCGTTCAGGCGCTCGGCGGCGGGACCGAGCACGGCGGCGACGATCTGCTCGTCGCTGAGCCCGGCAGGCACCTGCAGCGGCAGTCCGCCGTCGACCAGCACCAGGGACCGCACCCGCTCCGGGAACAGGTTCGCGAGGACCACCGCGGCGAAGGCGCCCATGGAATGGCCGACGACGACAACGGGGCCGCTGCTGAGCGCAGCCAGCACCGCGGCGAGGTCCTCGGCGTGGGAGGGCATGCCGTAGGGCGCCGGGAGCGCGTTGCTGCACCCGCGGCCGCGCAGGTCCGGGGCGATGATCCTGACCTCCGGCAGGGCCTCCGCCAGCGCCGGCCAGGCCTTGTGGGAGGCGGTGACGCCGTGCACCGCAAGGATGGTCGGGGCGGCCGGATCCTCGGGTCCCCAGAGCGCGGTGTGCAGGGTGCCGCCGCGGACCTGGACCTCGGTGGTCCGGTAACGGGGGTTGCTGGCTGCCTGGTTCATGGGGCTGTCCCTTCCTGGGCCTGAGTCGTTCTGGAAGCGGGGCTGGACGCGGGGCCGGGGGCGAGTGCGCGTTCGATGAACTGCATCATTTCCTCGAAGACCTCCTCCGGGACATCCGGGCGGGCGCCCCGGGCGGGTTCGGCGCCTTCCTCGTCCCACAGCACCCAGCGCATGCCGATCAACTCGCCGATGCCCATCAGCGCCCAGGCCGCCACGGTGGGGTCCATCGCCCGGACTTCGCCGGTGAGCTGCGCGGCTTTGAGCCCCTCGATGTAGCCGTTGACGATCCGGGTGTAGTGCAGCCGCAGCGCCCCGGGTGAGACGAACTCGGCCTGCCGGATGATCCGGTACAGCGCGGGGTGTTCGGCGGTGAACTTGAAGAAGGCCCGGAAGCCGGCGCGTTCGGCCGCGAGCCGGGTTCCGGCGGCACGGGCGGCGTCCGTCATGGCATGCCGGACCCGCCGGTTCAGGTCCTCGACGACCTCGTCGAAGATGGCTTGTTTGCCCTCGAAGTACAGATAGAAAGTGCCGAGCCCGACGCCGGCCTCCTCCGTGATCTTCACGATCGAGGCCTCGTGGTAGCCCACCGAGGCGAACACCGTCTCCGCGGCCTGCAGCAGCTTGGCCCGGGTACGGGTGCCCCTCGCGGTGCGCGGCACGGCACTCACCGCCGTCCCCCGTCCGCGGGCAGCTTGGCCGCGGGCAGGACGGCTGGGGGCAGGCCGGCTGGGGCGCTTTCGTGCCGTCCGTTGAGGGTTCGACCTTCCAGCTGCTGCCGGAGCCGGGCCCGGAGCACCTTGTTCAGCGCCGTGCGGGGCAGCGTACCGACCGTCTCGATCCGGGCGGGAACCTTGAAATGTGCGAGCTGGGCGGCGCAGTGCTCGAGGAGTTCCTGTTCATCGGTGGCCATGCCGGGACGGATCACGACGAAGCCGACCCCGGTTTCGCCCCAGCGCTCGTCCTCCACACCGACGACGGCGGCCTGCGCCACTGCCGGATGGGACAGCAGCGCCGCCTCGACCTCGGCGGGGGCGACGTTTTCGCCGCCGGAAATGTAGATGTCCTTGAGCCGGTCCACCACTCTGACGTAGCCCTCGGCGTCGCGCTCCACCAGGTCGCCGGTCCGCAGCCAGTCCCCGACGAGGACGGCGGCAGTGGCCGCGGGGTCGCGGAAGTAGCCGGCGAAGACCCCCGGCCCGCCCACCAGCAGTTCCCCGGCGGCGGCACCGTCCAGGATGTCCCCGGTCACCGGATCGGCCACCGCGACGGCGACATGCGGGTACGGTTTGCCCGAGTAGCCCACCATCCGGGCGGCATCCTCGTTGGCCAGGCAGAGCACGTTCGGTGACGCCTCGGTCAGTCCGTAGCCCTGGCTCAGGGCTACTCCCCGGCGGTGCCAGATCCGCAGCAGCGGCGCAGGCATCGGCGCGCCGCCGACCACGGCGTGGCGGAGGCTGCCGAGCTGCGCGGCGGCGAAGTCGGGGTGTTCGGCGAGCATCAGGTACTGGGTGGGGACGCCCATAAGCATGGTCACGCCCCGCTCCGCGATCAGCTGCAGGACCCGGCCGGGTTCGAAGCCGCGTTCGAGCACCACGGTGGCGCCGGTCCACCAGGCCAGCAGGGGCTGAATGTTCCAGCCGCCGACGTGGAACTGCGGCAGCACCGCCAGCACCACGTCAGTGCTGCCCAGATCCAGCGTCCGGGACAGTGAAAGGTTCGTCCAGAAACAGTTGGCATGGGTCAGCACCGCGGCTTTGCTTGTTCCCTCGGTGCCGGAGGTGAAGACCATCAGGAGCGGGTCGTCGTCGCGCACCTCCCGGCCTGGCTCAGGCACGGTGTCCGGCATGCGCCGCGACGGCGGGGGGACGGATTTTTCAATGCCGCCGGGGCCCAGCGCCGCGGTCCGGGGCCGGTGCGCGAGCAGCGTGCATGCCCCTGCGGCGAGGGAATCCAGTTCATCCTCGACCAGGAGCAGCTGCGGGTCGGCGAGCCCGAGCTGCGCGGCGAGTTCCCGGGGCGAGAGCCGCCAGGACAGCGGGACCAGGACCAGCCCGGCCTTGGCGCAGGCGAAGAACAGCACCACATGGTCCGAGCTGTTGCCGGTCAGGGTCGCGATCCGGTCCCCGGCGGCGTAGCCGGCGGCCTTCAGGCCGGCGGCGAGGCCCGCTGCCCGGCGTTCCAGCTCGCCGTAGCTCAGGGTGCAGCCGCGGTCGTCGATGGCGATCCGCCGGGGCGTGGCGAGGCTGCGGTCGGTGGTCCAGCGGCCCAGGGTGTGCAGGCCGTCCGCCCGGCAGGTTCCGGTGCTGCTCATGCCGATTCCTCCAGGATCTCGCGGGAGCTCGCTGTGCTTTGACCTCCGGGGGCTGGGCCGCCGGCACTGCTGCCGCCGGCCTCCCCGCCGCGCCGGGTGCGGCGCTGGGCCAGCCGCTGGGCGGTTCCCGTGATGCCGCCCGGCAGGAAAAGCACCACGAGGATGAACAGCGTGCCCAGGATGAACAAGGGTTCCGACAACGGTATCCGCAGGATGTCCGGCAGCGCGTCGATGGCGTCCGAGTTCGCGAGGGTTGTGAGGCGCTGGTCCAGGATGGTGTAGAAGACGCCGCCGATCACGGCGCCCCAGCGGGAGCCGACGCCGCCCAGGACCACCATCACGAGCAGGGTGATGGTCAGGTCGGCAGAGATGGCCCGCGGGACGGCGCCGCTCTGCAGAAGCAGGAACACCATGCCGATGATGCTGACCAGGACGGCGGAGACCACGAAGATCAGCAGCTTCACGAGGTACGGCTGCAGGCCCAGGACGCGGACGCGCAGTTCGTTCTCGCGGACCGCCGCGGCGACGTGGCCGGCGCGGGAGGACTGCACCCAGGTCACGACGATGAAGACGCCCACGAGCACCGCCAGGGCCAGCCAGTACAGGTTGCGGGTGTTGACCACTCCGACGAGGAAGTCGGGCAGGTTGTCGGTGCGCAGCGTGAGGCCCTCGTCTCCGCCGGTGCTGCCCTCCGGGTTGCGGCCTACAACCACCGAACCGGCCTGCGCGAAGGCGAGCGTGACCATGGCGAAGGGGATGCCGCTGACCCGCAGGCTGATGCTGCCCACGACGTGGGCCAGCACGATCACGATCAGCAGGGTCAGGCCCATCGCGGGCAGCAGCGGGAGGTCCAGGTTCTGCAGGATGATTGCCAGCCCGTAGACGCCGGCACCGAAGTACAGCGCATGGCCAAAGGAGAGCAGCCCGGCGACGCCGAGCAGCAGGTGGTAGGTCAGGGCCGCGGCGGCCATCAGCATGCACATGGCCAGCAGCTGCAGTGATCCCGGCGTGTAGGTCGGTCCGGGCAGCACCCCGGGCAGGGACAGGTTCAGCAGCGGCAGCAGGACCAGGAGCACGATTCCGGCGAGCCCGGCGGCGGCGCCGGCGGCCGTCCGGCGGGTCAGACGCGGCCGGGCGGAACCGCCCGGCCGGTCGGCGTCGGCGGTCCGGCGTGTCCCCGCGGGGCCGTCCGCTGTGAGCTCCGTTTCCGGGTTGGTGGCGTCGGTATCGGTGGTCATGAGGTTCTCCCGAGCAGGCCGGAGGGACGGAACAGCAAAACAAGCGCCGGGGCCAGCACCACAACGAAGTCGCCGGTGCCGCCGAGGTAGAAGTTCGCGAACTGCTGCAGGAGGGCGACCGCGACGGCGGCGAGGGCTGCGCCGGTCAGCGAGCCCAGTCCGCCGATCACGGTGACGATGAAGGCGAAGATCAGCAGCGAGCCGCCCAGCATCGGCGAGACGTAGCCGAAGTAGTGCGAGGCCAGGACCCCGCCCAGGCCCGCCGCGGCGCCGCCGATCGTGAAGACCAGGGTGAAGGCCTTCCGGACGTCGATGCCGAGGGCCGTCACCATGGAGCGGTTTTCGACACCGGCCCGGATGATCATGCCGTAGCGGGTGTTTTTCAGGAAGTACACCAGGGCCAGCAGCACCAGGACGGCGGCGATGATGCAGACAAACCGGTCGTTGGGGACGCGGGCGCCCAGGATTTCGGTGGTCTCCTTGAACCAGGCCGGTCCCTGGATGAACACCGGGTCGGTGCCCCAGATGCCGTCGAAGAGGGCAACAGCGGCGAGCGAGAGGCCCACCGTGATGAGGACCTGCTCGATGTGGCGCTGGTACAGGCGGCGGATCAGCACGAACTCGGTGAAGGCGGCAAAAGCGGCTCCGGCCGCGGCCCCGACCAGCAGGCGCTGGGTCAGGTCGGCGTCGTCGAGGAATTCCAGGGCGCTGCCGGTGTGGACCACCCGGCCGCCGGAGAGGACGACGGCTCCCGCGGCGAACTGCCGGACGACGTGCAGGTTCTGCTCGACCAGGAGGATGGGCACGGTCTTCGCTGCTTCGGCGAGGGTCTCGGCGACCTCGGCGACGATTTTCGGGGCCAGTCCCTTGGTGGGTTCGTCGACGAGCAGGATCTTGTTGGTGTTCAGCAGCGCACGCGCCAGCGAGACCATCTGCTGCTGGCCGCCGGACAGGGTCCCGGCCATCTGGGCGGACCGGGCCAGCAGGTCCGGGAAAAGCTCCTCGACAAGCTGGCGCCGCGGTGCGGCGTCGCGTTCGGCGAGCCGGAGGTTTTCCGCGACGGTGAGCTTGGAGAAGACCTCGCGGTCCTCGGGCACGTAGCCCACCCCGCTGCGGATGATCTTGAACGTCGGCTCCTTCTCGATCCGCACGCCGTCGAGCTCCACGGCTCCGGTGCGGTCGATCAGGCCGATGATGGCTTTGATGGTGCTGGTCTTGCCGACGCCGTTGCGGCCCAGCAGCGCGGTGATGCCGGTGGCCGGGACGGTGAAGGAGACGTCCTCCACGACCTGCTGTCCGGCGATGTGCGCATTGAGTCCCTCAATCCTGAGGATGGGTCGGGTTTCGGCTGCGGCGCTCATACGGGTTCTCCCAGGTAGGCACTCTGTACGGTCGGATCCGACATGACGGCCTCCGGGCTGTCCAGGGCGAGCAGGCTGCCGTGGTGCATCACGGCGACGCGGTCCACGAGGCCCAGGACCACGTCCATGTGGTGCTCCACCATCATCACGGTGCAGCCGCGGTCCCGGTGCAGCCGTGCGATGATCGCGGTGAGGGACGGGACGTCCCCCGACGCCACCCCGGCCATTGGCTCGTCCAGGAGCACGACGGCGGGATCGGTCGCCAGCAGCACGGCGATCTCCACCTTGCGCTTCTCGCCGTGCGAGAGGTCACCCGCCGCCGTCGAGAGCTGGCCGGTGAGGCCGACTTCGGCGATGGTGCCGCGGGCAATCCGGCTGGCCTCGTCGGACGCGGAGGGGAAGCGCAGGATGCTGAAGCTGCCGCCGAGTTTCGCCTGGGCGGCGAGCCGGACATTTTCCAGCACGCTGAGCCGGGGAAACAGGTTGGAGGTCTGGAAGGTCCGGCCCAGCCCCGCCTTGGCCCTGCGGTGGATCGGCGCGGCCGTGATCTCCCTGCCGTTCAGCGTGACGCTGCCCGTCGTAGGCCGCATCACACCGGAAATCAGGTCGAACAACGTGGTCTTGCCGGCTCCGTTGGGGCCGATAACGCCGACCATTTCGCCGGTGCCGACGGCGAAACTCACATCCTGGAGGATGCGGGCACCGCCGATCTGCAGGCCGAGGCCGTCCACCGCGAGGGCGGGCAGGGCTGGGGATTTCATTCGGATCCTTCATGGCTCGCTGGAGTCGTGGCTGTCCCGCTGGCGGGCGGCGCTGTGCGGTGTGGTCCAGTGTCAGGCGGCACAGCGCCGCACCGGGTTACTTCTTTTCCGGCGGGGCGACGGTGTCGGCCGCGACCACCTTGATCAGCTCGGGAGCCCAGCTGCCGCCGGCCTGGACGAGCTTGACCTGGTACATGTCCTGGACCAGGGCGTGGTCCGAGGCGCGGACGGTTTCCTTGCCCTTGGGGCCGTCGAAGCTGAAGCCTTCGAGTGCCTTGACCATGGCGTCGGTGTCTGAGCCGCCTTCCTTGATGGCCTGGACAATCATCTGGCCGGCGACGAAGCCGTCCGGGGTGAAGAGGTCCGCCTTCTTGCCGGCTTTCTCGACCGCGGCGATCATCTTCTTTTCCACCTCGGTGCCCGAGGCGCCCGGGAAGTAGTGGCTAAGGAAGCTGATCTTGGAGGTGGCCTCGCCGTAGGCGCCGAAGGTGGCGGCGTCACCGAGCCCGGTGACGACCGGAGCGGCGTCGAAGGCGCCCTGCTGGCTCAGGGTCTGCCACATGGTGCCGGACGTTGCCCCGGCCCAGGCCACAAAGACCATGTCCGGCTTCGCGTCGATGAGCTGGCGGGCGAAGGGCGTCAGTTCCTGTCCGTCCGGAACCAGGACGGCCTCCACGGTGGCGCCCTTGGCTCCCAGCACGGCCTTGACGGCGGCGACGTTGCCCTGGCCGAAGGCGTTGTCCTGCGCGAAGACGACGACCTTCTTGCCGTTGGTGTCAATGAAGGACCCTGCGGTGGCCACGTCCTGCAGGCTCTGGCGGCCCGAGCGGAAGGTGTACTTGTCGATGCCCTGGATCGCGTCGGTCGCGGCGGGACCGGAGATGTAGAGGACCTTGTTCTGGGCGGCCTGTTCGGCCAGCTTGAGGGCGATGCCGGAGACGACCGTGCCGCCGATGATCTTGTAGCCCTTGCCGATCAGGTCCTTCGCAGCCGTCACCGCCTTGTCCGGGTCGCCGCCGTCGTCTGCATAGGTGATGTTGATCTTGGCGCCGTTGACTTCGCCGGTCCCGCCGGTGGCGTGCTCGATGCCCGCCTGCAGGCCCTCGTAGTAGGTGGCGCCGTAGGCGGCCAGCGGGCCGGTCTTGGAGTAAATGATGCCGACATCGACCGGTTCGGCGGCCTTGGCGCTGCCCGAGGCGGCCGGCGCTGTGCTACCGGCAGTGGGCGCGCAGGCGCTAAGGGCGAGCCCGGTGGCCATCACGGCGGCCATCAGGAACTTCTTTGTATCCTCTGAAACTAACGCTGAACCTGAAAGGTGATTCAGATTACGGCTAATCTACGATGCGGCCCACAGGCTGTCAACGGATTTCAAGGGCGGCTTTGCAGCGGTCCGGCAACTCCAGGGCAGGACGGCGGCAGGGCCGGGTTGCCGCCCGGCGCGGTGGCGGCTCGCTGCGCGGTGGCGGCGGTTTGGCTGCGCGGCGTCCTGAGAGCGCAGGGCTCAGGCGGGGGTGCGGGAAACCTCGGGCACGCGCCGGCAGACCGAGACCATAAAGGGCGTGAACTCGCTCGCGGAACCCAGCCGGAGTCCGGCAGTGTGCGTGAGCACGCCGTCGTCGACCCGGAAGGTATGCCGGGACGTGCCGCGCTCGCTGCGCCGTTCCATGGTCAGGACGCCGTCCTGAAAGCTGGCGCGGGCCGGCCCTTCGGGGGGCCGCCCCATGCTGTTGACGTGGTACCAGAGTGTGTCCGTACGGTCCGGGTCCATGGTGAAGACACCGTGGCCCTCGGAGCGGGTGCCGTCGGCTTCCGTGTGCCGGTAGCTGTGGGTGACGGCCAGGCCGGCGGCTGCGCGGGCGAACGTCAGTTCGAGGGCGGCCGAACGTGCCGGCCCCCAGGGCGTGGCCTGCCACTGGGTGGTGCCGGTCCAGTGCCCGAGGAACGCCTCAAGCGCCTCGTGTGCACTGCCTGGCAGCGGCCGGTCCATGTTTTCCTTCCAGGTGGGGGTCCTCCCGAGTGAGCCCGCCCCCATCATCACGCGGCGCCGCCTGCCGTGTCTAGGTGCGGGGCCGCTGCCGGGGCCGGTGCAGCCCCAGCTCAGCGGCCTGCGGCCCGGCCTCAGAGGCCGAAGGTCTCGGTGTCCTCGAAGGGGCCCACCACGGTGACGGTCCGCGGGGCAGCGGCGAGTTCGCGGGCGAGCTCCTGGACTTCGGCCGCGGTGACGGCCTTGATCTGGCGCAGGGTTTCGTCGATGTCCTGGTACTCACCGGAGACAAGTTCGGCCCGGCCCAGCCGGGACATCCGGGAGCCGGTGTCCTCAAGCGCCAGCACGATTCCGCCGCACAGCTGCCCGACGGCCTTGCGGAGTTCCTCCTCGGAGATCCCGCCGCCGGCCAGCTTGTCCAGTTCGGCGCCGAGCAGCTCAAGGACCTGCCGGACCTTCGACGGCGTGCAGCCGGCATACATGCCGAAGTAGCCGGCGTCGGCGTAGGAGGAGGCGAAGGAGTAGGTCGAGTACACCAGCCCGCGCTTCTCGCGGACTTCCTGGAACAGCCGCGAGGACATGCCCCCGCCGAGCACCGCGTTGAGGACGCTCATCACGAAGCGGCGGTCGTCGGTGGCGACGATGGTGGGGCAGCCCATGATGATGTTGGCCTGCTCCACCGGGCGCTTGACCACGTGCAGTCCGGCGGTGCCGGTGATGGCGGCACGGTCGGTGGAGCGGCGCTGCACCGGTGCCGCGTCGGGTTCCAGGCTCCAGCCGGCGGAGTGCAGGGCATCGACGACGAGTCCGCAGACGACGTCGTGGTCCAGTCCCCCGGCGGCGGTGATAACGAGCTCGTCCGGGCGGTAATAGCGGCGGTAGTGGTCCCAGACCGAGTCGCGGGCGACGGCGCGGATGGCGTCCGGAGTGCCGCCGATCGGGCGGCCGAGCGGGTGGGTGCCCAGCACGGCGGCGACGAAGTGTTCATGGGCGACGTCGGTGGGGTCGTCGCTGTCCATCGCGATCTCCTCGAGGATGACGTCGCGTTCCTGCTCCATCTCCTGCGGGTCCAGCACGGCGCCGGTGATCATGTCCGCGATGACGTCTATTGCCATGGGAAGGTCCGTGTCCAGCACCCGGGCGAAGTAGCAGGTGCTCTCCTTCGCCGTGGCGGCGTTCGATTCCCCGCCCACCTCGTCGAAGGCCGAGGCGATCTCCAGGGCGGTGCGCCGCTTGGTGCCCTTGAACAGGAGGTGCTCCAGGAAATGGGTGGAACCGTGCTGGCCCGGAGCCTCGTCACGGGAGCCGACGCCGACCCAGAAACCAATGGTGGCCGAGCGCTGGCCCGGCATCGCCTCTGTCAGCACACGGACGCCGCCGGGCAGGACCGAACGGCGCACCTCGGAACCGCCATCGGCTCCGTGGATCAGGGTGTCAGCGTGCTGGTTCTGCTCAAGCGGCAGGGGGACGACAGTCATCAAGGCCTTTCAGTAAAAACATGCCAAATCTGCCTGCCATCGTACCAGCGGGACACGGCCCCAACGGTCCGGCCGCGGCACCGCAGCCGGCGGCGACGGCGGCTGCCGTGGCAGCCGCCGTTAACGGCGGCGGGGCCGGTGGATAATCCACCGGCCCCGCCACTTGGTTCAGCTCAGACTACTCTGCGGTCTCCAGGGAGACCTCAGCGGTGTCGGCATCCTCGGAGCCTGCCTCGTCAGCCACAACGGGTGACAGGGAGAGCTTGCCGCGGTCATCGATCTTGGTGATTTCCACCTGGATCTTCTGGCCGACGGAGACGACGTCATCGACGTTGTCCACGCGCTTGCCGCCGGCGATCTTGCGCAGCTCGGAGATGTGCAGCAGACCGTCCTTGCCCGGGGTCAGGGAAACGAACGCGCCGAAGGTCGTGGTCTTGACGACCGTGCCCAGGTAACGCTCGCCGATTTCCGGGATCTGCGGGTTGGCGATGGCGTTGATCGCGGACCGTGCTGCGTCGGCAGACGGGCCGTTCGTGGCGCCAATGTAGACAGTTCCGTCGTCCTCGATCGAGATGTCGGCTCCGGTGTCTTCCTGGATCTGGTTGATCATCTTGCCCTTCGGGCCGATGACCTCGCCGATCTTGTCTACCGGGATCTTGACCGCGATGACGCGCGGCGCGAACTCGGAGAGCTCGTCCGGGGTGTCGATCGCAGAGTTCAGGACGTCCAGAATGTGCAGGCGGGCTTCGCGGGCCTGCTTCAGCGCGGCTGCCAGGACGGAGGCCGGGATACCGTCGAGCTTCGTGTCCAGCTGGATGGCCGTGACGAACTCAGCGGTGCCGGCGACCTTGAAGTCCATGTCACCGAAAGCATCTTCGGCGCCGAGGATATCGGTCAGGGCGGCGTAGCGGGTCTGGCCGTCAACCTGGTCGGAGACCAGGCCCATGGCGATACCGGCAACTGCAGCCTTCAGGGGCACACCTGCGTTGAGCAGGGACAGCGTGGAGGCGCAGACGGAACCCATCGACGTCGAACCGTTGGAGCTGAGAGCCTCAGACACCTGGCGGATGGCGTACGGGAATTCCTCGCGGGACGGCAGCACCGGCATGATGGCGCGCTCGGCGAGGGCGCCGTGACCGATTTCGCGGCGCTTCGGGGAACCGACGCGGCCGGTCTCGCCGGTGGAGTACGGCGGGAAGTTGTAGTTGTGCATGTAGCGCTTGCGCGTCACGGGAGACAGCGAGTCAATCTGCTGTTCCATCTTGAGCATGTTCAGCGTGGTGACACCCATGATCTGGGTCTCGCCGCGCTCGAAGATGGCCGAGCCGTGAACGCGGGGCAGGACCTCAACCTCGGCGGTGAGCTGGCGGATGTCCGTCAGGCCGCGGCCGTCGATGCGGATCTGGTCCGTGAGGATGCGCTGGCGCACAACGTGCTTGGTGACGGAGCGGAAGGCTGCGGACAGCTCCTTCTCGCGGCCTTCGAACTGGCCGGCCAGGGAAGAGGTGACCTCGTCCTTGAGCTCGTCGGAGGCGGTGTCGCGCTCCTGCTTGTCAGCGATCTGGAAGACAGCGGCCAGCTTCTCGGCGGCGGCGGACTCAACAGCCGCGTAGACGTCATCCTGGTAGTCCAGGAAGACCGGGAACTCGACGGTCGGCTTGGCGGCGCGGGCTGCCAGGTCGGCCTGCGCTTCGCAGAGTGCCTTGATGAACGGCTTGGCAGCCTCGAGGCCCTCGGAAACAACCTCTTCGGTCGGGGCGGTGGCGCCCTGTTCCTTGATCAGGTTCCAGGAGTTGTCGGTGGCTTCGGCTTCAACCATCATGATGGCGACGTCATCGTTCTTGACGCGGCCGGCAACGACCATGTTGAAGACGGCGTTCTCAAGCTGGGAGTGCTTCGGGAACGCAACCCACTGCGAGCCGTGCTCGTCGGCGACGAGGGCAACGCGGACGCCGCCGATCGGGCCGGAGAAGGGCAGGCCGGAGAGCTGGGTGGACATCGAGGAAGCGTTGATCGCAACCACGTCGTAGAGCTCGTCCGGGTTGATGGACAGCACGGTGACGACGATCTGGACCTCGTTGCGCAGGCCCTTGACGAAGGCGGGGCGCAGCGGGCGGTCCATCAGGCGGCAGGCCAGGATGGCTTCCGTGGAGGGACGGCCTTCGCGGCGGAAGAACGAGCCCGGGATGCGGCCGGCGGCGTACATACGCTCTTCGACGTCGACGGTCAGCGGGAAGAAGTCGAAACCTTCACGCGGGTGCTTGCCGGCGGTGGTTGCGGACAGCAGCGCGGTCTCTTCGTCGATGTAGACCATCGCTGCGCCGGCTGCCTGCTTGGCAAGGCGGCCGGTTTCAAAGCGGATTACACGCTTGCCGAAGCGGCCATTGTCAATGATTGCTTCTGAGAATTGGATTTCGGGACCCTCCATAGAGAGTCACCTCCGTTTCTTGGTTCACGGAGTCCAGCCGCATCAACCCAGCCCAGCTTCTGTCTGCTGGCCTGCACTGCACCCGGTCATCGATCGAGACCCACGGGCTAAGGCAACATTTCCTTGAAGCCGTTCCCGGAAGTCACTACCGAAGACCGCGAATGCGTGATGCGGTTGATCCTCCTGTTGAGTTTTTGTTTGAAGAAGGCGGCCCTTTCCGTCGTGGAAGGGGCCGCCCCTTAAAGCTGACTAGCGGCGCAGCCCGAGACGCTCGATGAGCGCACGGTAGCGGGTGATGTCAGTGTTCTTGAGGTAGGTCAGCATGCGCTTGCGACGACCGACCATGGCCAGCAGACCGCGCTGGGTGTGGTAATCGTGCTTGTGCACCTTCATGTGCTCAGTGAGATCCTTGATCCGCTGAGTCAGGACTGCAACCTGGACCTCCGGCGAACCGGTGTCGCCCTCGGACGTTGCGAAATCCTGGATGATGGACGTCTTTACAGCGGCTTCAAGTGCCACAATAACTCCTAGAGATGTGCCGTGAGGCCCGAATCAGTAACTCACTGCCGGGGGTGCTGCGGCGGCACTTCTCCTCCAAAGAGGCAGTTTTCCGTACACAACAAGAGCCAGCCGCCACGGACTGCAGCCGGATCCAACGTTTAGTTTACCGGCACGCCGCTAATCTTGTCGAAACGGCCGGTCCTGGTGCTGCCCGGAAGGGCCCTGCTCCAGCCGTTCGCGGATGGCGGCCACTCCGCGGTACAGCTCGGTGAAGGATGTGCTCAGCGGGGACAGCCCGATCCGGAGGCCGTGAGGCGCCCGGAAATCGGGGATGACATCCTGCTCCCAGAGCGCCGCGGTCATCTCCCGGAAGGCCGGGTGGTCCACGGTGATGTGGCTGCCGCGCAGCTCCGGATCCCGCGGTGTCGAGAGGTCAACCCCCGCCGGGGCGAGCCAGGCGTCGTGGAGTTCGACGGCGAACCCGGTCAGCAGACGTGACTTTTCCCGGACGGCGGCCATGCCGACCTCCTCGAGCAGGTCCAGGGTGCCGCGCATGGCGAGCATTCCGAAGACGGCCGGGGTGCCGCTGAGGAAGCCGCGGATTCCGGCGGCCGCCTCATAACCGGGCCCCATTTCGAAGGCGTCCTTGCGGCCCATCCAGCCCCAGATCGGCTGCTGCAGGCCCGGCAGGTGCCGGGCGTTGACGTAGGCGAAGGCAGGCGAGCCCGGTCCCCCGTTAAGGTATTTGTAAGTGCAGCCGGCGGCGAAGTCGACGGCGGCGGCGTCCAGGGCGATCTCCACCGAACCGGCGGAATGGCAGAGGTCCCACACCACCAGCGCGCCGGCGTCGTGCACGGCCGCGGTGATGCCCGGCAGGTCCGCGAGGAAACCGGAACGGTAGGCGATCTGGCTCAGGACGACGACGGCGGTGGCCGGTCCGGTGGCGGCCCGCACCTGCTCCACGGTCACGCCGGAGGCGGGGTCGGCGTCGATCCAGCGCAGCGTGAGGCCCTCCTCGCGGGCGATGCCCTCGACGAGGTAGCGGTCGGTGGGGAAATTCTCCGTATCCAGCACCATTTCGGTGCGTGCCGGGTCCGTGACCGCGGCCAGCGCGGCCCGGATCAGCTTGTACAGCACCACCGTGGTGGAGTCTGCGATGATGGTCTGCCCCCCAGCGGCGCCGAGGACGGCCCTGCCGAGCTGGTCGCCGATGGACTGCGGGAGCTCCAGCCATTCCTCGTCCCAGCCGCGGATCAGCCGGCCGCCCCAGCTGTCCTGGATGAAGCTGCTGATGTCCGTAACGGTGCGCTTGAGCGGGCGGCCCAGGGAGTTGCCGTCCAGGTAGGACAGTTCCGTCCCGGTGCCGATGAAGTGATCGCGGTAGTCGGCCAGCGGATCGGCGGCATCCAGGTCCCGGGCGCGTTGCAGCAGGGCTGTGTCGTTGCCGGCGGTGGCCTGTGCCGCGGGGCCCGCCGTCGTCGGATGCAGGGCGCTCACTGACCGATCTCCGTCCGGACGGCGAAGAGCTCCGGGAAGAAGGTCAGTTCCAGCGCCTTCTGCAGGAAGGCAGCGCCGCTGGAGCCGCCGGTGCCTGACTTCATGCCGATGGTGCGCTGCACCGTGCGCAGATGCCGGAAGCGCCAGAGCTGGAAGTTGTCCTCGAGGTCCACGAGCTCCTCGCAGGCCTCGTAGGCGCCCCAGTTCTCGGCGGCGTTCTCGTAGATGTATTTGAAGACCGGGACGAGCTCGGCGCAGAACTCGTGTGCCCGGGTGACGTCCCGCTCCAGCAGTGAGGCGGGAACGTCGAAGCCCTGGCGTTTGAGGTAGGCGAGGAAGTCGTCGTAGATGCTCGGGGATTCGAGGAGCTCCAGCAGCATCGCGTGGGCCTCGGGGTCGGATTCGAACACCGGCAGCATCTTGCGGTTCTTGTTGCCGAGCAGGAATTCGACGGCGCGGTACTGGCTGGACTGGAATCCGGAGGAGTTGCCCAGGAAGCCCCGGAACTGCGAGTACTCGGTGGGGGTGAGCGTGGCCAGCACGGACCACTGCTCGGTGAGGGTTTTCTGGATGTGCTTGACCCTGGCGATGGCTTTCAAGGCCGAGCCGAGATCGTCGGAGCGCAGCCAGGCGGCGGCGCTGCGGAGCTCGTGCAGGACCAGCTTGAGCCACAGTTCCGTGGTCTGGTGCTGGATGATGAACAGCATCTCGTCGTGGTGCTCCGGGGCGCTGACCGGCTGCTGGGCGCTCAGGAGCGTCGGCAGCTGCAGGTAGGACGCGTAGCTCATCTTTGAGCTGAAGTCCCGGACAATGTCCTTGTCCAGTTCCCTGGTGTTTTTCTCAATCGTCACGTTTTGTGCCTTCCTTGCCCGAGGCTGTCCAGCCCGGCGGTTCAGCGCGCGAACAGAATGTTGTGGGCCTGGACCACGTCCAGGCGCATCTGGTCCACCAACGCTTCAGGGCCACGGTACGCCACCATCCCCCGCAGCCGGGCGACGAATTCCACCACTACTGTCTGGCCGTACAGATCGAAGTCCTCGACGGCCTCTTCCGGCCGGTCGATCACGTGCGCCTCCACCTGCCGGCTGACGCCGTCGAAGGTGGGGTTGGAGCCGACGGAGATGGCGGCGGGCCAGCGCGTGCCGGCCTGGTCCACGAGCCAGCCGGCGTAGATGCCGTCCGCCGGGATGTAGCCGCTGGCGTTCGGGGCGAGGTTGGCGGTGGGGAAGCCGAGGTCGCGCCCGCGTGCGGCACCGTGGACCACTTCGCCGCGCATCCGGTGCGACCTTCCCAGGACGGCGGCGGCAGTCGCGACGTCGCCCTCCCGCAGTGCCTCGCGCACCCAGGTGGAGGAACACCGGCGGTCCGTGCCGCCGTCGTTGTGCACTTCACCGTGGAGCGGGAATCCTTCGGAGCCGAACTCACTGATAACCAGCACCTCGAAGCCGAGCTTCCTGCCGAGTTCCTGCATGGTCTCCAGGTCCCCGGAGTTGCCCCGGCCGAACCGGGCGTCGTGGCCGATCACCACGTGGCTTGCCTTGAGGCTGCCGACCAGGACGTTGGCGACGAACTCTTCGGGTGTGAGGCTGGCCAGCTCGAGGGAGTACTTCATCACGAGTACAGCGTCCAGACCCAGCTCGCCGAGCGCGACCAGTTTGTCTTCCAGGCCCATGATCAGCTCGGGAGCGGATTCGGGGCGGTGGACCTGCGCCGGATGCGGGTCGAAGGTGATGGCGACGGCCCTGGCATGGTTCAGGCGGGCGACGCGGATGAGCTGCGAGAGCACCTGCTGGTGGCCGCGGTGCACGCCGTCGAAGTTGCCGAAAGTAACGACGGAAGGACCAAAGTCCGCCGGGACTTCGGACGGATCGTTCCAGATGTGGACCATCAACCTCGCCTTTTGCTACCTGCCATGTGCGCCTCCGGAGAACCTGCCGGCTCCGGAACTCTCCTAGATTACCCGCAAACGCCCCGCGCCCCCGACGGCACTGCCCGGCGCCGTGCAACGTCCTTTCGTGTTCCGGACGCCCGGACTACGATGCAAGGGCAACAGTCCGGCGGCGTCTGCGCGGGCGCCGTTTCCAGCGAAGCCCGCACCGAGGTGCGGCTGAAGGAGTACCCCATGACCGAACTCCACGACATCCTGCAGCAGATCCCGGTAGACCAGATTGCCGGCATGCTCGGCACCGACCGGCAGACTGCGCAGGCCGCAGTGGAGGCCGCCGTGCCCACGCTGCTGGCGGGTATGCATGGGAACGCTCAAGCCCCCGACGGCGCCGCGTCGCTGGAGTCAGCGCTCAGCCAGCATCAGGACGGGCTGATGGACGGTGGGGTGGATGTTTCGCAGGTGGACACCGCGGACGGCGAGAAGATCGTGAGCCACGTCTTCGGCGGGCAGCAGGACCGGGTGGCCAGCCAGCTGGCCGGGGCATCCCGGCTCGGCGGCGTGGGCGGGGACCTGATCAAGAAGCTGCTGCCGATCCTGGCCCCGATTGTGATGTCCTACCTCGCGAACAAGGTCCTCGGGGGTCGCGGGCAGTCCGGGGCAGACGCGTCCGGCGGCGCGGGCGGGTCCGGCCAGGCCGGCGGCATTGACCTCGGCGGAATTCTGGGCGGGATCCTCGGCGGCGCTGCCGGCGGTGCCGGCGCCGGTGGGACGGGCGGGCTTGGCGATCTGCTGGGCGGGCTGTTGGGCGGGGGCCAGCCGTCTTCGCCGGCGGCCGTTCCCGACGCGCGGCGGGACTCAACGCTGGAACCACAGGCCTACCCGCAGGGCCAGCCCACCGGCGGTGCACCGCGCCCCGGCGAGGTGATCGAGGTCGACCTCCCGGAGAGCCAGCCGGAGGAGCGGAAGAACGAAGAGAGCAGCCCGGGCGGCCTCGGCGGGATCCTGGGCGGTCTGTTCGGGAAGAAGTAGGCCCGCCGCGGCCGTCCCCGACGGTCCCGGGCACCGTAGCGGGGCTTTCAACGCCCGGTGGCGCCGCCAGCGGCGCGGTAGTTCCGCAAGTGCAGCAGCACTGCGGCCAGGATCAGGGGAACGTGGATGCCCGGGAGGTTCCGCGCGAACCACCGCGGCAGATAGATGTCGGTGACTGAGCCTGTCTCGTCGCCCAGGTCCCTGGCCACGGCGGTGAGCGGGCAGTGAAAGCCATTGGCGGCAAAGACCAGGGTTTCGGCGGTCACGACGCCGGCGGCCACACCAACCCTCCGGTCCGTGCGGCCGCGGACACCGGCATACAGGACGTAGACCATGCAGGCCTCGATCGTGAACCAGGCAAAGGTGTGGAATGCCTTCACGGCCCTTAGCAGCGAAGCACGGTCAGCCTTCCGCAGCGCCGGTGGAGCCTTGAGTCCAGCCATGAGTCCAGCGTAGCTGTGCGCCGCCGTCCGTTCAGAGGCTTTCGGCCCGCCCGGACGTGGCGGGAAAGTCCGGTGGCGGATATGTTCTGAGCATGCCAAGACCAGTGCAAGCGGCGATCGTGGGACTCCTGACGTGCGGCCTGGCGAGTGGCTGCTCCCTGCTGCCCACCGGGCCTTCCGAGACGTGCGTCGACTGGATCCGCTTCGAGACGCCCCAGGCCCAGTACGACCACGCCGCCCTCGTCGTGATCAGCAAACCCGTCCGGGCGGACGGGGAGACAGCCCTCTACGGCTACAGGGCGAACGTCCACCTCCTGGACGTTGAGACTGTCCTCAAGGGTGAGCCGGGTCCAGCACCGCTCCGCATCACTTCGACGCCGCCGACGTGCTCCCCCGGATTCTTGTATCCGGACGGTGATCCGCTTGAGCGGAGCCAGCGGATGCTTATCTACGCCAGCAAACAGGACGGCGGTTGGATCACGCAGACTCCGGTACAGGGCGCGGTGCCGTTCGACGCCGGCACCCCGCTCCCCTTCAAGGCCGTCGATTCGGTGGGCTGATCGAGGTTCCACGCTCCCACCTCACTAACAGTGGAAGCTCAAGCCTCATTCAAGGCGGAAGTAGCGGTTTCGTCGCGGCACCTGGCGAGGATCAAGGTGCGGAGGCGGGATGAACCAGGGGACGCCGCTTCGGAGTGCAATGGTCCACTGTTCCTTGTGGATTACGTGATGGTGATGCGAGCAGAGCAGCGTTCCGTTGCCTGTCCCAGTGCTTCCGCCGCGGGACCAGTAGTTGATGTGGTGGGCCTCGCACCAGGGCGCCGGGATCGTGCACTGGGGAAAGGCACAGCCCTGGTCGCGCGCGGCGATGGCATTGCGGACGTGCGGCGGGAAAACCCGTGAGGCGCGGCCGATGTCGAGGATCCGGCCCTTGCCCCCGAGCACGATGGGAATGAGGTCGGCGTCGCACGCGATCTTGCGCACTGTCGAGGCCGTGATGGGTCCGGTGAACATCAGTGTCCCGGCGTTGGAGCCAGGGGCTCGAGTCTCCGGGCCGGGGCCGCCCAGCCGGTCCAGGAGGTCACGATAGTCAATGGTGACCATCACCTGCGGGCGCAGCCCTCCCGCGGCGGGCAGGTCTCCGGCGGCGAGGGCAGCTTTACAGCCACCGACGAGGCCGTCGAGATGCCGCTGCGGCCGGGTGCGCTGATCCAGCAGCTCTGCTGAGGCGGCGTCGTCCGCGTCGGGCCCGGATGCGGCGCCGGTCCGCGGGTTGGTGGCGGTGTTCATGACCGTGAGTAGGTGTTCGAACTGTTCGGTCGTGGCGAAGATTTCCAGATGATGCAGTCCACGGTGTGCCCGTCGTATGAAGGCACCCTGGCGGTGGCGCAGTTCCTGCTCGTCGGGTTCGTCGCCGTCCTGGTCCAAGGCGTCCGTCCAGCGTTTGGCGATCCTGGTCAGGAAGTCCGGGTCGTTCTCAACCGCTGTCCGGGTGAGGGCGTGCACCATCCGGGCGGCATCCTCTGCGGCGGACACGTGCCGGACCCGGTCCAGGGAAAGGCTGATGATGGTCGCCGCCCGTGAGCTGATGTCCCCGGAGACGACCACAGCCGCGAGTTCTTCTTTCGCGGCCGGCAGTGGCTGGCCCGATATGCCTGTTCGCGGCAGGACGTCCGCGACGAGGGCCAGCCGGCGTCGGGCTTCCGCGGCAGTGATCCGCAGCCGTGCCCGCAGGAACTCCACGGTGTTCCGGTACCCGTCGTCCACCCATCCCGTGGAAAGATCAGCGCCTCCCGGTTCGTTCCAGGAGGGGTCCGAGGGAGTACTCGTCGGCCCACTCGCCTCCGTATTCCAGCCAGTCAACCAGCCGGCAGGCGCGTTGGAACCAAACTTCGCGGCGGCAGTCCTGGCTCCAGCCGCTGCCTGGCTTCGGGTCCGGTCGACCGCCGCCGTCGCCACAAGCTGGAAGTAATCGACCATGCGGGACAATTCCTCCACGCGGCCGGCAAAGTCCGAGGCTTCGGTCACTCCGAACTGCGCCGCATGGGTCAACGCCGTCCCGTTTGAAGAGCGGAGGAGGGCAAGTGCTCCGTCCAGAGCACGGTCCGCGTTCTCCGCTTCGTCAGGAACGGGCGCGAGCCGGGGAACGCCAGGGAGGATCCCGGCGCCTGGCCGGTTGGCCTGTACCGGGATGAAATCTCCAATGGCTTCCATGACTCAACATTACTTTTGGGGTGTGACAGTAACGGGATCGAGCTGTTCGACCCTGATACGGGCGGGATCCACCCTGGCGTCCCGGCTGGCCCCGCGGAGTCACACTCCGGCCGGGACGAGGAGTGCCGTGGGAAACTGGGGGCATGGACAGCCCTGTTCCCCCGACCTCCAGCCCGGCACTCCTCCACAACGCGCTGCCCGGCGCAGCACAATCCACCGAGCTCCCGATCGAGCTGCGACGCCCCCTCGGACCCCGCGATCCCGGTGACGCGTGGGTCGAGGGCGACCGCGGACGGTTCTGGGGGCGGTTCGGTTCGGCTGGACTGCTGGTCCACGACCCGGCCAAGGGCGTCCTGCTCCAGCACCGCGCCTTGTGGAGCGATCAGGGCGGCACCTGGGGGCTCCCGGGCGGAGCCCTGCACCAGGGCGAAGCAGCGGTCCACGGGGCTTTGCGCGAGGCCAAAGAAGAAGCTGCCGTTCCGCCGGAGAGCGTCCGGGTGCTGTTCACCTCGGTGTTCGACGTCGGTTATTGGAGCTACACGACTGTCGTCGCCGAGGTCGTGGAGGCCTTCGAACCGGAGATCAGCGACCCGGAGAGCCTGGAGCTGCAGTGGGTTCCGGTGGAGCTCGTCGGCGACAAGGAACTGCACCCCGGCTTCGGGGCAGCGTGGCGGGGCCTGCAGCGAAGGCTGCTGGAGTTCGACGCCGGGACGGACCAGGTCAACGACGCCGGCCCGGGCGGCAGTTAGGAACTGCGGTATTCCGCACCGGAACAGTCCGTCCTAAGGTTCGGTTATGACGACCGAAAATCACACCCCGCGTCCTGTCCGGCAACTGCGCCTCGTCGTCGAGACCGAGGACTACGACGCCGCCCTGACCTTCTACCGGGACGTCCTCGGCCTCGTGGAACGTGAAGCGGTCCCCAGCAACGGGGAGGCACGCATCACGATCCTGGAAGCAGGCCGGGCCACCCTGGAGCTCTCCAACCCGGCGCAGGTCAAGTACATCGACCAGGTGGAGGCCGACGGTCAGCCGAGCGCCAGGATCCGGGTTGCCTTCGAGGTTGACGACACGCAGGCGGCCACGCAGAACCTGGTGGAGGCCGGCGGCACCCTCATCGCGGAACCACGGGAGACACCGTGGCGCTCCGTGAACTCACGGCTCAACGGCCCTGCCGGGCTCCAGATCACGCTGTTCCAGGAACTGGACCAGCCCGCCGACTAGGCGTTCAGGCCCGCTTCGGCGCGGGACGGCGGCGGTACAGCCAGATAAGGCCCAGGATCGGCAGCAGCAGCGGGATAAACGCATAGCCCCGGCCGAACAGGGACCAGACGGTTTCATGCGGGAAGTTGACGGCGTCGAACAGGCTGAGCGCACCGACCACCAGCACACCCACCAGTTCCACGAGCACCGCCGCAACGGAGACCTTGAACCAGGTCCGGCCGGACTTCGCGAGGGACACCGTGGCCACCAGGTAGACGACGGCGGCGAAAGCCGAGAGCAGATACGCCAAGGGGGCTTCGGAGAACTTGGTGAGGATCTGAAATCCCGCCCGGGCCGTTGCGGAAATCGCGAACACGGCGTAAACAGCGATCAGCAGCCGGCCCGGGCCGGTATTGCGGGTGTCTTTTGCCGCCGGGGCAGCAGCCGTCGCAGGGGCCGCAGCCCTGGCGGCCGGAGCCGGTGCCGGCGTCGTTCCGGTGTCCTCGTGCGAAGGTTTCGCCGTCACGTTTTCTGCCTCTTCCATGTCAGTACCAAATCTGATTCATTCGGGCCGCCATCACCAGGGCGGTGACGCCGACGGCGGCCAGCACGAAGTTGCTCCACCGGGTGCGTTCCAGGACGGCCCAGTACACCGCGCCAACCGGCAGCATCAGGGCCGTCAGCAGGTAACCCCAGAACTCCCACGGCTCCCCCGCGATCTGTTCCCCGCCCGCGACCCGCACGATCGAGCCCGCCAGGTAGACCAGCAGGGACAGTTCGACCGCGGCCACCGAGAGGATCGTCGTGTCGTTCGGGGCCTTCTTGAGGATGCCGGCGGTCAGGCAGATGACAGTGGAGACCAGCCCGACCACCAGGATGATGTAGAAGTACGCGTCCACTACTGCCCGGCCTGCTGTTCCGCCGTCGGCTGCTTGGGCGCACGCTTCTCATTGTCCGGCGCGAACACCAGCACCGGTTTGGCGTAGCTGCCCTTGTCCGCGAGCAGGGCCACGAGGGTCCCGTCCGGGGCGAAGCCCGCGGCGGGCTGCTCCGGCGTGGCCGCTTCCGGTGTCCCGGCGGCCGGTCCCGCGGCGATCCTGCGGCCGAAGGAAATCTCGGTGGTTTCCTCGTCGCTGAGTTCGCGGTTGGGCATGAGCGCCCGGGCGGCCTTGGACATTTCCAGGACGTCGAGTTCTTCGGCGAGCTGTTCGAGGGTGTGGGCCTGGTCCAGCGTGTAGGGGCCCACCTGGGTCCGGCGCAGCGCCGTCAGATGACCGCCGACGCCGAGTGCGTTGCCAAGGTCGCGGGCCAGGGCCCGGATGTAGGTGCCGGAGGAGCATTCCACCGTGACGTCCACGTCGAGCGCCTCTCCGCCGCGCACCGGGCGGAGCCCGTGGACCTCGAAGCGGTGGATGGTGACCGGACGTGCGGCCAGGGTGACTTCTTCGCCGGAGCGGACCCGGGCGTAGGCGCGTTCACCGTTGACCTTGATGGCGCTGACGCTGCTGGGGATCTGTTCGATCTCACCGGTCAGCGCGGCGACGCCGGCCCGGACAGCTTCCTCGGTGACCGCTGCGGCGCTGTGGGTCGCGGTGACCTCGCCCTCGGCGTCGTCGGTGACCGTCGATTCGCCCAGGCGGATGGTGGCCGTGTAGGTCTTGGAGGTGCCCACGATGTAGGTCAGGAGCCGGGTGGCCTTGTTGATGCCGACCACCAGAACCCCCGTGGCCATCGGGTCCAGCGTTCCGGCATGGCCGACCTTTCGGGTACCGGCGAGCCGCCGCATCCGTCCAACCACATCGTGGCTGGTCCAGCCTTGCGGCTTGTCCACTATTACCAGTCCAGAAAGCACGCTCCCCAGTATATCTGCGCCGGAGCCGCCCCCTGCGCCGGTGTCCCCCGGCACCGCGAGCTGCGCCGGTTAGGATGGCAGACATGCCCGAGCTTGCCGCCCACGTCCGCGACGTTCCCATCAACCAGATCCGCGAAATCACCGAAGCCGCCTGGGGAACCCCCGGCGCCATCGTGCTGAGCATCGGCGAACCGGGATTTGCCGTCCCCCGCCACATCCTTGAGGCCGGGATGGCGTGCCTGGACCGGGACGAGACGAACTACACCCCCAACGCCGGCATCCCGGCCCTGCGCGAGGCGTTCGCAGCCAGGTTCCGGGAACACCACGCGACGCCGGTCGGAGCGGACCGGGTGTACGTCGTCGACGGCGCCCAGCAGGGCCTGCACTTCGCGATGAGCCTGCTGCTCTCCCCCGGCGACGAGGTCCTGATTCCCAACCCGGGCTACCCGACCTTCGCGATGACCAGCAGCCTGCTGCACGCAGTCCCGGTGCAGTATCCGCTGTATCCCGAGCACGACTTCCAGCCCCGGATCCGGGACATCGAGGAGCTCATCACCCCGCGGACGAAGGTGCTGATCCTCAACTCGCCGTCCAACCCGCTGGGCGCGGTCCTGGGCGAGGAACTCACCCGCAGCCTCGTGGCGCTGGCCGTCCGGCACGATCTCTGGATCATCTCCGACGAATGCTACGAGGCGTTCACCTACGACGTTCCCCATGTGAGCCCGGCCCGCTTTGACAGCGACGTCCCCGGCGAAGCCCGCGTGTTCACTTCGCTCACACTCTCCAAGACCTACGGGCTGACCGGGCTGCGGATCGGGGCCCTGATCTGCCCGCCCGGCCTGGAGCAGAGGATGAACAACGTGATGGAGGCAATTGTCTCCTGTGTCGCCTCGCCCTCGCAGTACGCGGCGCTGGCCGCACTGACGGGTCCGCAGGACTATGTCAGCCACGCCCATGCGCACTACCGGGCCAACCGGGATGCTGCCTCGGCGGTCCTGGCTGCCAGGGGGATCCCGTTCCTCACCGCGCAGGGGGCCTTCTATCTGTGGGCGGATGTGTCCCACGTCAGCGGCGGGGATGTCCGCGCCTGGGTGCGGCGTTTCCTGGCCGAGTCCGGGGTGTCCTTTGCCCCCGGCACCGCGTTCGGCTCGATCGGCGAGGGCTGGATCCGGATTGCCCTCTGCAGCAGCCAGGCTGACCTCGTGGAAGGCCTCAGCCGGCTGCCGGCCAGGCTCCCGGCCGAAGGCTGACAGCCCGGCTTTTCGGGTCCCCGTCCCCTACCGCCGCGGCGCTGTAGGCCCTAATCTGAGCGCAGCGCGTGCTTTCGCGTGCGTCCCGGGACGTGCCGTTCCGGGACCGGTGTTTCAGGGTGCGGTCTGGGAGGTTCACATGTGGTGGCAGGACTTGTTATGGGGCATCTGGAACGGGCTCACGGCGTGGATTGTGTTGATCGTCCATGTCTTCGGGCAGTGGAGTGAGTTCCCGTTCTACAACACGGCCCGCGCGGGAAACTGGTACGACTTCGGCTTCCTGCTCGGGATGGGCTCCCCCGTCCTGGGCGGACTGGGCGCCCGGCGCAGTCGCCGCTGAAACAGCCGTCCGCCGCTGAAACAGCCCGCCCCCGTATCCAGTGACGGCGCCCGGGGCCCGGGGCCTCACAGGATAATCTCGTCCTCCGGCGACGGCGGCGCCTCGGGCGCGTGGGAGAAAGAGAGCTTGACGATGAAGTGGGCCTCGGAGCAGTTCTGCGCAATGATGGCCCCCGCCTCACCGGCCAGCTTCACGCCGAACTGAAGTTCCAGGTGCTCTGCGCCGATTTCCTTCAGGACCTCCGCTGCCGCGTTGGCCGCCGGCCGGATGGCTGCGAGGGCATCCTCAAGCCGCCGCCCGGCATCCGTAATGCCCTGCTCGTTCCGCGAGGGGCGCTCGACGCCGAAGCTGCCGTCCGCAACCTCCACCAGCACCGTCCCGGAACCCACTTCGTAGCGCAGTATGTCGGTCATTGCTTCCTCATCTCGCCGGTGGGAGGGTCACGGCTTGCCGGCGGCCAGCGCGCCGTCGAGCCACTGGCGCAGGGCGGCCGCCGGCGGTGCGCCCGCCTGCCGGGCCACCACTTTCCCGTCGATGATCAACAGCATCGTCGGAATGGCCTGGATGTCGAAGCGCCGTGAGAGCGCCGGTGATTTGTCGACGTCGACCTTGACGAGCTTGACCCGGCCGGCGCGCTCCTGGGCCAGCCTGTCCAGCACCGGGCTGACCATGCGGCAGGGCCCACACCAGGCTGCCCAGAAGTCGATCAGGGCAGGCGTCGAGGACTGCTCGGCGATCGCGGCGAAGTCGGCATCCCCTGCCTCGACAATCCAGGGGAGGTCCTTGCGGCAGTTGCCGCAGCGTGGATGCCCGGCGGCCGCCGCCGGTAGCCGGTTGGTCTTCCCGCAGTGCGGGCAGGCGATCAGGCTGGAGCCCACGGTCCGCCGCCTTCCCGAGTCCCCGCAGTCATGGTTCCATGGGACGCCCCCGCGCGGGGCGGGCCTAGAGTCCAAAGACCCCCGGCCTGCCCGTGGACGCCGGTCTCAGTACTCAATGCGGTCCGGGTTATCGAGCCAGGCCTGGAATGGTGCGCCCGACGCCGGGACTGCAGTTTGGCGCACCGGCATCAGGTCCGGCCGGGTTCCGTCAAAGTACTCATAGAAAAGCGCGTCGTCGAAGCCGGCGGCAGCGGCCGCGTGCCGGTCCGCGGCGAAGTAGACCCGGTCCACGCGCGCCCACAGGGCTGCGGCGAGGCACAGCGGGCACGGTTCGCAGCTGGCATAGAGCACGGCCCCGCTGAGATCGAAATTGGCGGACGCGGCCGCGGCAGCACGGATGGCCACCACCTCGGCGTGGGCGGTGGGGTCGTTGTCCCGCGTGACATGGTTGACGCCCTCATGGATCCGCCCGTCGGGGGTCACCACCAGCGCACCGAAAGGTCCGCCGCCCGCGGCCACGTTTGCGGCGGCGAGCCGGACGGCCTGATCCAGGAAGCGGTCAA
This sequence comes from Arthrobacter sp. U41, assembly GCF_001750145.1. Taxonomy (NCBI): domain Bacteria; kingdom Bacillati; phylum Actinomycetota; class Actinomycetes; order Micrococcales; family Micrococcaceae; genus Arthrobacter; species Arthrobacter sp. U41. The sequence goes on along the minus strand of NZ_CP015732.1, from coordinate 2,705,048 downwards.
TTCCGGGAGCTGAGGGTGCCGTGGCCATGGTCCGATCATAGCCAGCAACCACGTCTGCCGGGGAGGACCCGTGTCCGCCGCCAAGGCATCGACTTTGAAACCCGGAGAGCCTAATATCCGCTGTAGGGGCCCCGTGAATACTCCGGCGGCCAGTACACCGGTCTCAGTGGTCTCATCGATGCAAAAACTTCATCACCCGCCACGGGAGCCAACCATGAGAAAGCGTTTGTCATTGCTAGCCACGGCCGCCACCGCAGCCGTGTTCCTCTCGACCGGGACAGCTGCCGGCGTAGCCCCCGCCACAGCCCCCGGGAAGGGCCAGGGCGGGAGCGCCGGAGAGACCGCACCGGTTCTGCTCACCGACAGGCTCGTGGGCCCGCTTCACGTCAACGCCGGCCGCCACGGCTCAGTCACGGTGAGCGAGTCCTTCGCCGGCCGCTTGACGCGGGTCGACGCCGACGGGCACCAGAAGGTCCTCTACGAAACCGCGGACTGGAGCGTGGCGGGCAACGCCCAGTGGCGTGACACGACGTACTTCCTGGAGAGCCAAGGCGCCGGACCCGACCCGGCCGAGCTGGCCGGACACGTCCGCATCATCGAAGAAGACGGTCACCAGCGGACGCTGGGCGACTTCGCCGCCCTGGAAACGGAGGACAACGCCGACGGCACAACCCGGTACGGCTACCGCCACCTGCCGGACAGCTGCGCAGCCGAACTGCCGGCCAATATGCCCGCCAGCTACACGGGTGAAGTTGATTCCCATCCATACGGAATCGTCCACACGGAAGAAACCATCTACGTCGCCGACGCCGGGGCCAACAGTGTGGTGTCAGTTGACACCGGGAGCGGCCGGACCGAGACCGTCGCTGTGCTGCCGCCGCGTCCCTACCAGATCACCCCGGAAGCCGCGGCCTCCAACGGCCTGCCCGACTGCGTTGTGGGAACGACCTACGACTTCGAGGCTGTTCCGACCGATGTCGCCGTCGGACCCGACGGGTGGCTGTATGTCACTTCGCTGCCGGGCGGACCGGAAGATCCGACGCTCGGCCCGCGGGGGGCGATCTTCAAGGTGGATCCGGACGACGGCGACGTGGAGCTCGTGGCGGATGAGATCATGACGCCCACGGGACTCGCCCTGGACGACAACGGCGACATGTACGTCGCCTCGCTCTTCGGTGAAGGCGTGCTCAGGATCGACCCGGACTCGGGCGGGCAGTCGGTGGTGCTCGCCGCAGCTTTCGCGGCCGATGTGGACCTGCGCGGAGACACGCTCTTTGCCACGGTCAACGCCCTGCCCGGACCCGGGGGCCCGCCGGACGGCCGGGTGATGTACCTGGAGCTGAAGGACGGGCGGCACGACCGGGCTGCATTCAGCTGAGCGTTCCGGCACAGCCGGCAGCGCGCCGCCGGCAGCGCATAGCCGGCAACGAAACGCGGACAGATCAGCCCCGGTGGCGGGACGGAAATGGCCGGTCCCCAACCGGGGCCGGCCATTTCCTTGCTGTGCTGTGCGGTGCTGGTGTGGACTATTTGTTGCTGTCCTCGTCGACGTCGTCTTCGTTGATGAGGTCGAGGTCCTCTTCGTCGAAGTCATCCTCATCGAGCTCCACGTCCTGGGGAGTGTCGCTCTTGTAGGGGTCGGCGTCGCCGGCGTGCTTCGCGCTGGCAGCCAGTGCGGCCACCTCGGCGTCGCGCTTCTTCGCAGCCCGGAGAAGTTCCTCCAGGTTGGAGGCGTTGACGGGGATCTGGTCCGCCACGAACTCCAGCGTCGGGGTGAGCCGGACGGTGATGTTCCGCCCGACTTCCTGACGCAGCACGCCCTTGGCCTTCTCAAGCCCCTTGGCCGCCTCGGCCTGGACCAGCTGGTCACCGAACACGGTGTAGTAGATGGTGGCATGCTGAAGATCATTGGTCACACGCGCATCGGTAACGGTGACGCCCTCAAGCCGGGGATCCTTGACCCTCCGGCCCAGCGCCTCGGCAACAACAACCTTAATCCGCTGCGCCAACTTGGCAGCCCGTGCGGGATCAGCCATTTCCACTCCTAAAAATTTGGATGTACGACGGCGCCGGAACGGTGGCCGCACAACTGTTGGGTTTTGCGAAGAGGCGGGGCCGCCGGAAGAATCCAACGGCCCCGCACCTTTACTGCATTTGACTTCAGGCTTAGAGGCGCGGCTTTTCGCGCATCTCGAAGGTCTCGATGGTGTCACCTTCGTTGATGTCGTTGAACGAGCCAAGACCGATACCACACTCGAAGTCCGTGCGGACCTCGGTGGCGTCGTCCTTGAAGCGCTTGAGCGTCTCAACGGTGAGGTTGTCACCGATGACCTTGCCGTCGCGGCTGACCCGGGCCTTGGCGTTGCGTCGGATAACACCCGAGCGCACGATCGAGCCTGCAATGTTGCCGAACTTGGAGGAACGGAACACTTCGCGGACCTCGGCGGTGCCAAGCTGGACCTCTTCGTACTCGGGCTTGAGCATGCCCTTGAGGGCTGCCTCAATGTCATCAATTGCTGCGTAGATGACGGAGTAGAAGCGCATGTCCACGCCTTCGCGGTCTGCCAGTTCGGCAACACGCTCGGCGGGCTTGACGTTGAAGCCGATGATGACGGCGCTGTCGACCGTCGCCAGGTTGACGTCGTTCTGCGTGATCGCACCGACACCGCGGTGGATAACGCGGAGCTGGACACCTTCGCCGACGTCGATCTTGAGCAGCGCGTCTTCGAGGGCTTCCACGGCACCGGACACGTCACCCTTGAGGATGAGGTTGAGGGTGTCGATCTTGCCATCGGCGACGGCCTGGTCGAAGTCTTCCAGGCTGATGCGCTTGCGGCGCTTGGCCAGGGCCGCGTTGCGGTCCGCAGCTTCACGCTTCTCGGCGATCTGGCGGGCGGTGCGCTCGTCAGCGGTCACGAAGAACGTGTCGCCGGCGCGCGGGACGTTGGACAGACCCAGTACCTGCACGGGGCGGGACGGGCCGGCCTCGGTCAGTGCACTGCCGTCGTCGTCGAACATCGCACGTACGCGGCCGTGGGCCGTGCCTGCCACGATGGTGTCGCCGATGTGCAGGGTGCCGGACTGGACCAGGACGGTAGCGACCGCGCCGCGGCCCTTGTCCAGGTTGGCCTCAATCGCGATACCGCGGGCGTCCTTGTTCGGGTTGGCGCGCATGTCCAGGGCTGCGTCTGCGGTGAGCAGGACGGCCTCGAGCAGCTCGTCGATGTTCAGGTTCTGGCGGGCAGAGACCTCCACGAACATGGTGTCGCCACCGTATTCTTCCGGAACCAGTCCGTACTCGGTCAGCTGGCCGCGGACCTTTTCCGGGTTCGCGCCTTCCTTGTCGATCTTGTTCACGGCCACAACGATCGGCACGTTGGCCGCCTGCGCGTGGTTGAGGGCTTCAACGGTCTGCGGCATAACGCCGTCGTCCGCTGCGACCACGAGGATGGCGATGTCAGTGACCTTGGCACCACGGGCACGCATGGCGGTGAACGCCTCGTGGCCCGGAGTATCGATGAAGGTGATCTTGCGATCGATACCTTCGTGGGCGTGCGTGACCTGGTAAGCACCGATGTGCTGCGTGATGCCGCCGTGCTCGCCCGCCATAACGTCGGACTTGCGGATGGCATCGAGCAGACGGGTCTTACCGTGGTCAACGTGACCCATGACGGTGACAACCGGAGGACGTGCCTCAAGTTCCTCATCGCCTTCGGCTTCCAGCTCGGCGTCGAAGTCGATGTCGAAGCCGGAGAGCAGATCGCGCTCCTCGTCCTCCGGGGACACGACCTGGAGCTTGTAGCCAAGCTCCTCGCCCAGCAGGGCGAAGGTCTCTTCATCCAGCGACTGCGTGGCGGTAGCCATTTCGCCGAGGTGGAAGAGGACGGTCACCAGTGCTGCGGGGTTCGCCTCGATCTTGTCGGCAAAGTCCGTGATGGACGAGCCACGGCGAAGCCGGACCACGGTGTGGCCGTCGCCGCGGGGCACACTTACGCCACCCAGCGACGGAGCACTCATCTGCTCGAGTTCCTGGCGCTTGGCACGCTTCGACTTGCGCTGCTTGCCACGGCCTGCGCCGCCCTTACCGAAAGCACCCTGGGTGCCACCGCGACCGCGGCCACCCTTGCCGAAGCCACCGCCGGCCGGAGCGCCGCCACCGGCACCGGGAGCACCGGTACCTGGAGCGCCACCCGGACGGCCGGGGCCGCGGGCTCCGCCGCCGGGACGGCCTGCACCTGCGGGTGCGGGACGTTCGGTGCGGTTAGGCATCATGCCGGGAGTCGGACGGTTTCCGCCGGCCCCTGCCGGACGGCCAGCGCCTGCAGCGCCAGCCGGACGCGGGGCGCCCGGACGGGCACCCGGGGCTCCGCCTGTGCGGGGAGCGCCGGGACGCGGACCACCAGCGCCTGCTGCGGGACGGGGCCCGCCGGGGCGTTCGCCCTCGGTGCGGCTTCCGCCCGGACGCGGCATGCCCTGGGAAGGAGCGAACGGGTTGTTACCCGGACGCGAGGGACGTTCGTTGTCGCCGCCGCGGCCCCGGGGCATGCCCTGGGAGGTAGCGAACGGGTTGTTGCCGGGACGGGGACCGCCCGGGCGGGGTGCGCCACCCTGGCGTGCCGGAGCAGCCGGGGCTTCAGCCTTCGGTGCCGGACGTGCGCCGGGCTTGGCGCCCGTCGAAGGTGCGGCCGGAGCCTGGGCGGCGGGAGCCGCAGGTGCGGCCGGTGCGGCGGCCGGAGCTGCCGGGGCGGCACTCGGTGCCGGAGCCGCTGCTGCTGCCGGAGCTTCTGTCTTGGTTACTGCAGCCGCCGGCGCCGTGGGTGCAACCGCGGCCGGCGCGGGCGCCGGACGGGATGCCGAGGGGCTGGCGGGTGCCTTGGGTGCGGACGCGGGCGCTTCGGACTTCGAAGCTGCTGCTGCGTCGGGGAACGCGTTGCGGAGTTTCCTCACAACGGGGGCCTCAATGGTGGAAGAGGCAGAGCGAACGAATTCGCCCAGTTCCTGCAGTTTGGTTACTGCATCTTTGGAAGTAATACCGAGCTCTTTAGCAAGCTCATGTACGCGGACCTTGGCCACATTTCTCCTGTCTCGGTCCGCACCGAGCCAGGCACGAACCGTCTACTTCTTACTGCGGACCTTCGCCGCGAGTGCAGCTGAAAGGTCCATTGCAGAGCGCAACAAATTTGTCATCGTTGCGCACTCATCGCTGGGAACTCATCGGGTTTCCATCAGTTTTCTGACCCGCTTTCAGGTTGGACGGTTTTTGCTGCGGCCACCGGGGTGTCCACGGCTTGCGTGACTGCCATGATCCGGCGTTCGACGTCGGCTGTTACGGCGGCGCCGTTGAGGGCGCGTCCGAACGCCCGACGTTTGACCGCCAGTGCCAGGCACTTTTCGCTGGGGTGCAGCCATGCACCCCGGCCAGCCATCCGGCGTCGTTCATCCAGTACGACGGCGGTTGAACCGCTGCCGTCGGCGACGAGCCGGAGAAGCTGCGACCGCGAACCCTTTTTCCGGCATCCGATGCAGGTACGCTGCGGCTGATTCTCGAGGTGTTGCACGTGTGCCACTTACGAGTATCTTCCTGCCAGTACATATCTGCCGGCCCCGGGCTGCTGGAGCCAGCCTGGCCAAGGGTTGTGAACAACACCTTCGCCGGACATAACCCGGACGCGTTGGGGACACGCGGATACCGGCCGTGAGGCGCGGTCATGTCTATTCTAGCCCCTCAAGCGCCCGGGCCCCGAACCTTCGGGGACACGGACGCTGACGGGCGGGCCTGCACCGGTGCCCGATTGCCCGGGCCGGTGGAGCCGGGTGGCTATTTGTCGCGGCTGACGGCGGCATCGGAGATGATGTCGATCCGCCAGCCGGTGAGCTTGGCGGCGAGGCGGGCGTTCTGGCCTTCCTTGCCGATCGCGAGGGAGAGCTGGTAGTCCGGCACCACAACGCGGGCCGAGCGGGTTGCCTCGTCCGTGATGGTGACCGAGTTCACCCGTGACGGGGACAGCGCGCTGGCGATAAACGTGGCCGGGTCCTCGCTATAGTCGACGATGTCGATCTTTTCGTCGTTGAGTTCGTTCATGACCGCGCGGACGCGCGAACCCATTTCACCGATGCACGCGCCCTTGGCGTTGATGCCGGGGATGTTGGCCTTGACGGCCATCTTGGTGCGGTGCCCGGCCTCGCGGGCCAGGGCGACGATTTCCACGGAGCGGTCCGCGATTTCCGGAACTTCCATTTCGAAGAGCTTCCGCACGAGGCCCGGGTGGGACCGGGACAGGGTGATGGAGGGGCCCTTGGTGCCGCGGTGCACGTCGATCACGAAGGCGCGGAGCCGGTTGCCGTGGGTGTACTTCTCCCCGGGCACCTGCTCGGGCGGCGGAAGCAGTGCCTCCACCGTGCCCAGGTTGACCTGGATCATGTGCGGGTTGTTGCCCTGCTGGATGGTTCCGGCCACGAGCTCGCCCTCGCGGCCCTTGAACTCTCCGAGGACATTGTCGTCCTCAACATCGCGCAGGCGCTGCAGGATGATCTGCCGCGCCGTGCTGGCTGCGATCCGGCCAAAGCCCGCGGGGGTGTCTTCGAATTCGCCGATGGGGGCGCCGTCGTCGTCGATCTCCGTGGCCCAGATGGTCACGTGTCCGCTCTTGCGGTCCAGCTCGGCACGGGCCTTCTCGAAGGCTCCCGGCGTCTTGTGGTAGGCGACCAGCAGGGCCTGTTCGATGGTCGGAATCAGGAGATCCAGCGGGATTTCACGCTCACGCTCCAGGAGTCTCAGTGCGCTCATGTCAATATCCATTAGGCCTCCTCGGAAGGTCCATTGTGTGCGTTCTCCAGACCGGCCTCTTCGAGGTGGCTGAACTCTATCTCGACTTTTCCACTGCGGATCTTGTCGAACGGAAGCTTGATGGGCTCGCCCTGCTTGGGCTTCATGCCCTTCTTCACGGCGATCTCCGGGATCAGGGTGACGCCTTCGTCATCAACGGACTGGACCCGGCCGGTGACGTTCTCACCCTGGAGGACATTAACCTTGACCATCCGGCCGCGGGCGCGGTGCCAGTGCCGCTCTTCGGTCAGGGGACGGCCGACGCCGGGCGAGGAAACCTCAAGCTCGTACGGTCGCGCGTCGGTGCTGGGATCGTTGTCCAGGGTTTCGGAAAGGGTCTTGGAGATCTCCGCGATGACGTCAAGACCGACGCCGCCCGTTTCCTCCTGCGGCAGGTCCACCACCACGTGGACCACCCGGTTGGCACCGGCGACGTGAATGGAAACGTCCTCCAGGTAAAGCCGGTTTGCCAGGACTTCGGGCTCCAGGAGGGCATGCAGCCGCTCGGCCTCAAAGTTGTGAGCGGGTGCGGCGTCAGCCTTACCCGTCCCGGTCCGGTCTGTCGAAGTCGTGGCTTCTGCGTTGGTCATGATGCCGGCCGCCTCCCGCTAGATGATGTTGTGTGTACTAGCCTAGCGATTTTCCCGGCGCCATGGTGCACCGAGTTCCCGGCCGGCATGACAAAATGGTCTGTTGTGAAAGACGACACCAGGGAAAAGCGGCGGCGGGGACTCATTCCCCGCATCTCGCTCCTGGCCTGCCTCGCCCTTGTGGTCGTCAGCCTCGGGGTGGCGTTGAGTCCCGGAAACCCGAAGGAGCCCGCCGAACCGACGTTTTCCGAACAGGCGAGGTCCGCGGCACTGGCTGAAACCATGCGGCTGCGGGCGGCCGGCGAGCTCCTCAGCCAGACCCTCTCCGGCGACGGGCAGGCCGCAGTGGCGCGCACTGTGAGTTTGCTGACAAGCCAGGCACGGGCCCTCCTGCGACCGGGCCAGGACGAACCGGCTTCTTCGCCCTCCCCCGATTCCTCCCCGAGCCCGGCCTCTCCGGCTGCCTCGACGGCTGTTGTGCCCCCTGTTGTCCCGCCCGCGTCGGTGGCCGCGCTGGCCAGCGAGCTTGCGGCCAGCGCCTCGCAACGGCTCACCGACGCCGCCGTTGCCGACGGCGGCATGGCCCGGCTGCTTGCCGCCGTCGGAACCGCCCAGCTGCTCCAGGGGTCCTCCCTCGCCGCCGCGGCCGGGGCTCCGGCCCCTGCCGTGCCGGACCCCGCCGCACCCCAGCCGTCCGGGGTATGCACGAGCGCGACGGCATCGCCGGCGTCCTCCGGCGCCGCGGCCGATGATCCGACCGGTCCCACGGCGGTAGCCTCGGCGGGCAACCTGGCGGGCAACCTGGCGGGGACGGACCCTGCCCCCGCTTCCCTTGCCGCAGCGCTGGCGGCGACCGTGGAGACCGAACTGGAAACCGTGTACGGCTATCAGGTGGCCCTGACCCGGCTGGGCGGCCAAGCAGCCGGCCCGGCGGCGGAGCAGCTAGCCCGGCATGAGGCCCTCGCCGGAGCTGCCGAAGCGCTGAGCAGAGTGCACTGCGCCCCGGTTCCGCCCCGCGTGGCCGGCTACCAGTTGGGGCAGGACTTCCTCGATTCACCGGCCGCGGGTCTCGGCGGCCTGGAGGCTGCGGCACTGCCTGTTTACGGGGACCTGGTGGCCCTGAGCGAGGGTGAGACCCGGCAGTGGGCCATCACCGGTCTTGTCGGCGCCGCACGCCGCGCCGCTCTCTGGGGCGCTGAAACCGGCGTGCTTCCGGGCCTGACCGCAGACCCGGAGGGATTCCCCGAGCTTCCGTCACCAACCCCCAGTCCATAGCCCCGGGTCCCGGACGATTTTTGGGTTGCCGGCTCCTGGTTTTCCTTGGCCTCTTCCAGCCGCGGACCCGCGATTTCCCGCCCCTGCTCGGTGGCCGGGAGGGCTGGGGGCTGGCTGGCTGTGGCGGGAGGGCTGTGGCGGGAGAACGGGGCGGCTATGAGGTCCGCGGGCCCCGAATCCCGCCCAAAATGCGGCGTGTCTGTGTCAAAGTGCCCCCGCTGCGCCGCCCGAGCCAGGTCCGGGATACAGCAACCGAAGCTGCGCGTGGGGGTGGCCGTGCTGCAGGTGGCGGCAGAACGGGGCGCCTTTGAGGTCCGCGGGCCCCGAATCCTGCGCAGGACGCGGTGTGTCTGTGTCAAAGTGCCCCCGCCGCGCCGCCCGAGCCAGGTCCGGGATACAGCAACCGCGGTGGCGAGGAATCGCTTAGTTAGGCTCGTCATACTGGCTGGCTGTGGGCGCCGGTGCTTTGCTGTACTCATGGACAGTCAAGCCGTACCCATTCAGCATGAGAACGAGCCACACCGCAATGACATCGCACACCGCCTCAACTGGCTCCGCGCGGGTGTGCTGGGCGCCAATGACGGCATCGTCTCCGTCGCCGCGATTGTGGTCGGCGTTGCCGGCGTCACCACGGAATCCGGCCCCATCCTCATCGCCGGCACTGCCGGCGTCGTGGGTGGTGCAATCTCGATGGCGCTGGGCGAATATGTCTCCGTGAGCAGCCAGAAGGACAGTCAGCAGGCTCTGATCGAGAAGGAACGCCGGGAACTGGAAGAGCAGCCCGAAGAGGAACTCGAAGAACTCGCGGCCATCTATCAGGGCAAAGGCCTCAGCGCCGAGACCGCCCGCACGGTAGCCCGGGAACTCACCGCCCACGATGCCCTCGGCGCGCACCTCTCGGCAGAGCTGCACATTGACGAGACGGACATTGTCAGCCCCTGGCACGCCGCGTTCGCCTCCGCCGCGGCGTTCCTGATCGGCGCGATCCTCCCGATGCTTGCCATCCTGCTGCCGCCGGAGAACATCCGGGTTCCGCTGACCTTCGTGGCGGTGCTGGTGGCGCTGGCCTTGACCGGGGCCATCGGCGCGTGGATCGGCGGCGGCGGGAAGATGAAGGCTGCCATCCGCGTGGTGATCGGCGGCGCCGCTGCGCTTGTCGCGACCTTCCTGATCGGCAGTTGGCTCGGCGCCAGCGGCATCACCGTCTGATAGTCCTGTTCCTGCCGGCCCGGCCGGCTGATGAGAAGGCCCGCCGTCAGCCGTTCCAGTCCGGCTGATGAGAAGGCCCGCCGCGCAGCCGTTCCACTCCGTCTGACGAGGTGGCCCGCGATCCGGCAATCCGCCCGTGTCAGGTGCCATGTCATAGGTCGTCGGTCTTAGGTCCCAAGTCCCCGGGGTTTCAAGGTGGCCGGAAGCAACTACGCTGGTTCTGATGAGCCAGTCCGCAGACGTCCCGATCCCGCCCGACCTCAGCCGCCGCTACAGCGGCAGCACGACCGGCCGCGACTGGCTGGCCTCCCTCCCCCGGCTGATCCGGCACAGCCTGGACCAGTGGCAGCTCGAGCTTGACCTCGCGCCGGGCGCACTGCCGTGGAACGGCCACGGGGCCATCGTGATCCCGGTGCGCCAACGCGCCGGCGGCGACGCTGACTCCAGCAGCTCCGCCAGCGCCAACACCCGGACCACAGCCGTCTCCAGCACCAACACCGGGTCCACGGCCGCATCCGCCGCCAGCACGAGGTCCGCCGCCAGCACCGCCGCGGCAATGGCAGGGGCTGCCGTCCTGAAAGTCGCCTTTCCGCACGACGAAGCCCTTCTGGAACCGCACGCCCTGGCCCTCTGGAGCGGGCGCGGTGCGGTGCGGCTGCTGGCCAATGACCCCGGTGCCGGCACGGTGCTGCTGGAGCGCCTGGACGCCGCCCGGTCCCTCCAGGACGCACCGATGGACCTGGCGCTTCCGGTGTGGGGCGGACTGATCCGCCGGCTGAGCCTGGTCCCGGACGACCGGCCGGAATGGCGGGAGTTCAGCCACGTGGCAGCCCGCGCCGAGCAGTGGAGCGATGAGCTGCCGGAGAGCTGGGAACAGCTGGGCCGCCCTTTCCCGCGCTGGCTGCTGGAAGCCGCGCTGGAGGTCTGCCAGACCCGCGGGGCTGTCGGGCGCCGCTCCGGACGCGATGTCCTGGTCCATACCGACCTGCACTTCTTGAATGTCCTGGCCCGGTCCGACCGCGGCGCACCCGACCGCGGCGCACCGCGGGGCCGCACACCCGAGGGCGCGCCGGAGCCGGCCGACGGCTGGGCCGCCATCGATCCGCAGCCCATGATCGGCGAGGCGGAATTCGCGGTGGCACCCTTGCTGTGGAACCGTATCCCTGAGCTCCCGCGGGCGGATCCGCAACGGGGCCTGCTGGAGCGCTGCCGGGACTTCAGCCTGGCCGCGGGCCTCGACGCCGAGGTGGCCCGGCAATGGAGCCTGGCCCGCGAGGTGGAGAACGCCCTCGGGTATGCCTCGAAGCCCCGCCACGAAGGCCACCTTGCCCGGTCGCTCTGGGTGGCCAGCACCCTCGCCGGCCGCACGTTGCCGGACCTCCCGGCGCCGCACGAGTTGCCGGCGCCGGGCCAGGACCTGCACTAGCGGCGGCGGACCCGCAGCCCCCGGTCCGGCAGAGGCACTGGTTGGTTCTGGCGCCGGTTAACTCTGGCGCCGACGGAGTGCTGACCCTCAGTCCCTGGCTAGTTCGGGCCCCCGCGGACCGCCGCCAGGGCGTCCCGGATGGCGTCGACGGCGACTGCCACGTCGGCGTCGTCCGTGCTCCAGTTGCTTACGGAAATCCGCAGGATGTCCCGGTCCCGCCAACGCGATCCGGACATCCAGACCCGGCCGTCCTCGATGATCCTGGCCGTGACCGCACGGGTCGTGGCGTCGTCGCCGAAGGCCAGCGAGACCTGGGTGTAGTCGACGTCGTTGAGCACCTCGACGCCGTCCAGCGCGGACAGCTGCTCCGCCAGTTGCCGGGCATACAGCACCAGCCCCCGGACCTGGGCCTCGACGCCATTCCGGCCCAGCGATTTCAGCGCGGCCCAGACGGGCACCCCGCGGGCCCGGCGGGACAGCTCCGGAACCGTCTCGAACGGGTCCGCCGCGCCGTCCGCGTCCTGGATCAGGTAGCTGGTGTGAACGCCCATGGCCGAACGCAGAGCCCGGGCATCCCGGACCACCACGATCCCGCAGTCGTATGGCACATTGAGGGTCTTGTGCGCGTCGGTGCCCCAGGAATCGGCACCCTGCAGGCCGGCGGTCAGGGCGGCAAGCTCCGGCACGGCGGCGGCCCAGAGCCCGAACGCCCCGTCCACGTGGACCCAGGCGCCGTGTGCTTTGGCGATGGCGATGGCCTCCAGGAAGGGATCAAAGGCGCCGGAGTGCAGGTTACCGGCCTGGAGGCAGACCAGCAGCGGGGCCGGGCCGGCTCCGGCGGCTGACGCCTGTTCCACGGCGCCGGCCAGGGCGCGGTCCAGCTCCCACGGGTTGATCCGGCCCTGCCGGTCCGCGGGGACCACCGTGGGCCTGCCGAGCCCCAGGTACCGCAGGCCGAGGTCGATCGTGTCGTGCCGTTCCCGGCCCACGAAGCAGCGGATCCGGGGCGCACCAAAGAGACCGTCGACGTCGAGGTCCCAGCCGGCGTCGGTCATCAGGCGCCAGCGCGCCGCGGCCAGTCCGGTGAAGTTCGCCATCGTGGCGCCGGTGGCGAAGCCGACGTCGGACTCTTCGGGAAGCCCCAACAGCTCAAGCAGCCATGTGCCGGCGGCCTCCTCGATGGCCGCCGTCGCCGGGGTGGCGAAACGTAACCCGGCGTTCTGGTCCCAGGCGCTGACCAGCCAGTCTGCGGCCAGCGCCGCCGGCAGGGTGCCGCCGATGACCCAGCCGAAGAACCGCCCGGAGGGCATGGCCATCAGCCCGGGCTCGGCCTTCGTTGCCAGGTAGTCCACGACCTCCGCCGCCGGCGTTCCGTCCCGGGGCAGCGGACCGCCGAAGTCCGCGGCGAGGTCCGCCGCGGTTACGCGCGGGCCGACGTGCCGTGTTTGCTGGCTCTCCAGCCACTGGCGTGCGTGCCGGGCCGCAGCCGCCAGGGCGTCGCTGTAGCCTTCTTCAGGTGCTGACATAGCTGCATGCTACGCCCGCGGCTTTCGTCCGGGGAGTCCCTCCGGACGGGTCCCTCAGACGGGTCCCTCCAGACGGGGGTCCGGTCGGCCGCGGCTGCTACGCGAAGCTCTCCTGCCAGATGTCCGCGACGAGCTTGATGATCAGCGCCCCGACGACCGCCAGTAACACGATGCGGATGAACTTGTTCCCCTGCTTGACGGCCGTCCGGGCCCCGAGGTAGCCGCCCGCCATGTTCGCCAGGCCAAGGACCAGCCCGAGACCCCACAGCACGGCTCCGTGCGGCACAAAGAACAGCAAGGCGCCGGCGTTGGTGGCCATGTTCACAATCTTCGCCTTGGCGCTGGCTTCCAGGAAGGCATAGCCCATGGCCGAGACGAGCGCAATGACCAGGAAGGAACCGGTGCCGGGGCCGATCAGGCCGTCGTAGAAGCCGATCAGGCCGCCGATCAGGCACGCCACCGCATAGTGCCGGTGGCCGTTGTGCCGCAGTTTCGTCAGCTCCCCCACGCTGGGGCGGAAGGCGGTGAACAGCGCGACGGCGACGAGCGCGACCACGATGATCGGTTTGAACACGCTCGCCGGGAGGTTCGCCGCGAGCACCGCCCCGCCGAAGCTCCCTGCCATGGCGATCACCGCCATGGGCAGCGCAGTGCGCAGGTCCGGCCGCACCCGGCCGTAATACGTGACGGCACTGGTGGTGGTGCCGAAAATCGACCCCATCTTGTTTGTCGCCAGGGCCTGCACCGGGCTGATGCCCGGCACCAGCAGCATCGCCGGAAGCTGGATCAGTCCCCCGCCTCCGACGACGGCGTCGACCCAGCCCGCGGCGAAGCCGGCGACCACAATCAGGATGAGGGTACTGAGCTCGATCGACTCGAGTCCGGAGACCACGCCTGCAGGGACAGTGCGCTAGTTGTTGCGGACGGCGGCGACACAAAAGTCAACAGCCTTCTCAACGGCGATGTTTTCGGCGTTGCCGCTGCGGCGGTCCTTGATCTCGACGACCCCGTCCACCAGGCCGCGCCCGACGGCGAGGATGGTCGGCACACCGACGAGTTCGGCGTCGCCGAACTTCACGCCCGGGGACACCTTGGGCCGGTCATCGTAGATCACCTCGAGGCCGGCGGCCTCAAGCTCGAGGGCCAGCTTCTCCGCGGCGGCGAAGATCTCCTCGCCGCGGCCAACGGCCACCACGTGGACATCGGCCGGAGCGACGGCGCGCGGCCAGATGAGGCCCTTGTCGTCGTGGTTGGATTCGGCCAGGGCGGCGACGGCGCGCGTGACCCCGACGCCGTAGGAACCCATCGTGACCACGACCTGCTTGCCGTTCTGGTCCAGGACCTTGAGCTCCAGGGCCTCGGCGTACTTGCGTCCGAGCTGGAAGATGTGGCCCATCTCAATGCCGCGGGCGGTTTCCAGCGGACCGGAGCCGTCGGGGGCCTCGTCGCCGGCGCGCACCTCGGTGCACTCGATGACGCCGTCCCAGCCAAAGTCGCGTCCGGCGACCAGACCGAAGACGTGCTTTCCGGCCTCGTTCGCACCGGTGACCCAGGCGGAACCGCTGACCACGCGCGGATCCACGAGGTAGAGGAGCTTGGCGGCGCCCTCAGCGCCCAGCAGGGGCGCATCCGGGGACAGGCCGGGGCCCAGGTAGCCCTTGACGATGAGGGGCTGCTTCTTGAGGTCCTCCTCGTTGGCGGCCTCGAGGATAATTTCGCCGGCGATCGGCAGGAAGGATCCGATGTTCGCTTCCACCCGCTTGAGGTCCACGCCGCGGTCGCCCGGAACGCCGATGACCACGATCTGGCGTTCGCCGGTCGGCAGGGTGACGGCGAGGACGACGTTCTTGAGCGTGTCAGCGGCAGTCCAGGCGCCGCCGTCGGCCTCGGCGCGGGGCACCAGGGCGTTGGCGGCGTCCACCAGCGTGTCGATGGTCGGGGTGTCCGGGGTGTCCCGGACCTCGGCGGCGGGGGCGCGGCTGAAGTCGATGTCCGCCGGGACCACCGTGGTAACGGCCTCGACGTTGGCTGCGTAGCCGCCGGGGGAACGGACGAAGGTGTCCTCGCCGATCTCGGTGGGGTGCAGGAATTCCTCGCTCTTGGAGCCGCCCATGGCGCCCGCCGTCGCCGCGACCGGGATGACCTCCAGGCCGAGGCGCTCGAAGATCTTCAGGTAGGCGCCGCGGTGCGCCGCGTAGCTGGCGTCCAGGCCGGCGTCGTCGACGTCGAAGGAGTAGGAGTCCTTCATGATGAATTCGCGGCCGCGCAGCAGCCCGGCCCGGGGGCGGGCCTCGTCGCGGTACTTGTTCTGGATCTGGTAGATGCTCAGCGGCAGGTCCTTGTACGAGGAGTACAGGTCCTTGACCAGCAGGGTGAACATCTCCTCGTGCGTGGGCGCCAGCAGGTAGTCGTTGCCTTTGCGGTCCTTGAGCCGGAAGATGCCCTCGCCGTACTCGGTCCAGCGGTTGGTGACCTCGTAGGGCTCCTTGGGCAGCAGGGCCGGGAAATGCACTTCCTGGGCGCCGATGGCGGACATCTCCTCGCGGATGACCGCCTCCACCTTGCGCAGCACGCTCAGCCCCAGCGGAAGCCAGGTGTAGATCCCCGGTGCGGCCCGGCGGATGTACCCGGCGCGGACCAGGAGCCGGTGGCTGGCCACCTCGGCGTCGGCGGGATCTTCACGCAGAGTGCGCAGGAACAGCTTGGAAAGTCGAAGGACCACTGGGTATCTATCCGTTTCTGGGAAGGTGCGGGCAAAACGATACAACCGGGGAGACCGGCACACGCGTCTAGGTACTAATCTACCGTCAGCCTGAACACGGAAGAGCCACGCCATAACTGACGGAAGCCCCTGGCCGTTTCCGGCTGGTCATCCTGTCATGGCGTGGCTCTGCGGCCCCAGCACCGCCAAAGATCTGGCCGTGAGTTCCGTTGTGCTGCCCTCAAGGGCGTCTGCATCCCCGGCTGTTGCTCCGTGGAAACACGTGCCCATGCGACACGGTTAGCTCGAACCTATGTGACGCGGGGCACTAAAACAAGAGTCTGCATCCAGATATTTATCTGTGAGCCCGGTAAACCGCCGGGGCAGAAGAACACTGGAGTTAAAAAAGTACAGTGGCGAAAGTCCCCACCTGGCGGAAGCCCACCCGCTCGTACGTGGCACGTGCCCGGGTGTTGAAACTGTTGACGTAGAGGCTGGTGACCGGGGCCAGGGTTTGGGCCAGGCTGACGACGGCGGCCATGTAGCCGGCGCTGAGGCCCTGGCCACGGAATTCCGGGTTCATCCAGACTCCCTGGACCTGCGTCACCTCCGGCGTGACAGCACCGAGCTCGGCCTTGAACACAACCCCGCCGGCGGGGTCCAGGTGGACCATGGAATGCCCCTGGCGGATCAGCCCCTTGACCCGCCGGCTGTAGTATTCCCGGCCGCCCAGGAAGGGCGAATAGCCCACTTCCTCTTCGAACATGGCAGCGCACGCCGGCAGGATCCGGTCGAAGTCCGCCAGCTGGCCAAAGCCCAGCTGGGGGTTCGGCGGCACGGCAGGCGGTCCGGCAATCGTCATCAGCGGCTGGTCCCCGCGGACCTCGTGGGCCGTCTGCCCGAACTGTTCGAGCCCGGCATACAGCGCCAGGACGGTGTCGGCGGGGCCGAAGATCGAGGCGTACCGGCGCCCGGAGCGGTGCGCGGACTCGGCAACCGTGCCGGCCAGCTCCGGGTCCAGCTGCACCGGCACCAGGTTGGCGCCGGCCCAGCAGGCGCCCAGGAGGGTGCCGCCGTCGAACACGCCGAGGATGCTTGCCCCGCCGGTGGTGGGAGCCGCCGAACCGGTGGTTGCCAGGTGGGACAGGATGAAGACATTGGCGACGGCGTCCTGCCGCGCCAGATCAACCAGCTGGGAGGTGTCCGAGCCGCCCAGGGTCCGGACTGCGACGCCGGGAGCGGCGCCGTCCTTACGAGACGCTAACCACGGGGCTACCCTTGACAGCATCTTCGCCATCGGCCTCCCCCATCTCTTCAGCAATACGCATGGCTTCTTCGATCAGTGTCTCAACAATCTGGTCCTCGGGGACAGTTTTGATGACTTCACCCCGCACAAAAATCTGGCCCTTGCCGTTGCCCGAGGCGACGCCGAGGTCTGCCTCGCGGGCTTCACCCGGTCCGTTGACGACGCAGCCCATGACGGCCACGCGCAGCGGGATCTCCATGCCTTCCAGGCCCGCCGTGACCTGCTCGGCGAGTGTGTACACGTCCACCTGGGCGCGGCCGCAGGACGGGCAGGAGACAATCTCGAGCTTGCGCGGGCGCAGGTTGAGCGACTGCAGGATCTGGTTGCCGACCTTGATTTCCTCCACCGGCGGGGCCGACAGGGAAACGCGGATGGTGTCACCGATGCCGCGGGACAGCAGGGCGCCGAAAGCCGTGGCCGACTTAATGGTGCCCTGGAAGGCGGGTCCGGCCTCAGTGACGCCGAGGTGCAGCGGCCAGTCGCCCTGCTCGGCCAGCATCTCGTAGGCAGCGACCATGATGACCGGGTCGTTGTGCTTCACCGAGATTTTGAAGTCGTTGAAGCCGTGCTCCTCGAACAGCGACGCTTCCCAGACGGCGGACTCCACGAGGGCTTCCGGGGTGGCCTTGCCGTACTTCTTCAGGATTCCGGGCTCCAGCGATCCGGCGTTGATGCCGATCCTGATCGAGGTGCCGTGGTCCTTCGCCGCGCGGGCGATTTCCTTGACCTGGTCATCGAACTTGCGGATATTGCCGGGGTTCACCCGGACCGCGGCGCAGCCTGCCTCGATCGCGGCAAAAACATACTTGGGCTGGAAGTGGATGTCTGCGATCACCGGGATCTGCGACTTCCGGGCGATGATCGGCAGCGCCTCGGCGTCGTCCGCGGACGGGCAGGCGACGCGCACAATGTCGCAGCCGGAAGCGGTGAGCTCGGCGATCTGCTGCAGGGTGGCGTTGATGTCCGTGGTGGGGGTGGTGGTCATCGACTGCACGCTGATCGGCGAATCGGAGCCGACGCCGACCGAACCGACCTTGATCTGGCGGGTCTTGCGGCGGGGCGCGAGGACGGGTGGCGGTGCTGACGGCATTCCCAGGCTGACCGAGGTCACATGGACTCCTTGTATCGAAGTGGTCTGGCGGGGGACGGCTAGGCGGCGTGGCCGGCCAGGAGGCCGGTCAGGGGAGCCCAGGCCGTCGTGCGGGTACCGGAGATGGCACCGGCGGCGGCGAAGGGATCCTGCTTGAGGACCTCGTTCAGGGCCTGCTCGTCGGCGGCCTTGAAAATCAGCAGCGCACCGGCGCCGTCACCGTAGGGGCCACTGGCGAGCAGCGTTCCCTCCTGGGCAAGTCCTGCGGTCCATTCGCGGTGCGCCGGACGGGCGAGGTCGCGGGCTTCGGAGGATTCGGCGTCGTATACGTACTCAACAGCAAAAACAGTCATACGGATACACTATCGCCCCGGTGGCCCGGTACCCATCCGGGCGCCCGGGCTGCCGGTCTCAGCCGAGGACGAGCAGCCTGGCCAGGACGGCGACTCCGGCAGCCCACAGCAGGGAGGTGAGGGTGCCGATGATGAAACGCTCCGCGGCGACCGGGGTCTCCTTCAGTTCGGCAAAGCGGCCCAGGCCCTTGATCGCAACCACATAGGCGATGGCTACCGGTTCGCCGGCGAGGATCGCGAGGCAGACCGCCAGGCGTTCCAGCACTCCGATGATCGCTCCGCCGCGCAGGATCCGCACGCTGCTGACCGAGGCGGCCGCGGGGCCTGCTGCCGGAGTGGGGTTGCCTGCGGCGGAGTTGGGGGCGCCGGTGGCCGAGGGGTCAACCGTGACGTCCGCCGCGGGGTCATTCGCCGGGTCGGCGGCGCCGGCGCTGGCGTCCTGCCGGTCGTCAATGGTCCGGGCGAGCCGGAAAACCAGGGCCGTTACGGGCCATCCGGCGAAGCCTGCAGTGAGCAGGGCCAGGGTGATCCAAAGGGCGTTCACCGGTCTCCTTCTGTACTGTCCTTGGTGCTGGAATCCGGGCGCAGCGTCCGGGCCGGGTCGTGGGCACGGTCCGTGGGCTGCCCGCCGGCCTCGTCGTTGCCGGTGATGGTCCGGTGGGCGAAGTCCAGCAGCATTTCCGCCGCCGGCCTCGCGGCCCATTCTTCCTGCCAGCCGGAGCGCAGCAGCGCACGGCTCACCGATTGCTCCGTGATTCCCAGTTCCCGGGCGGTGACTTTCTGCGTGCCGTGGGTGCCGGAGTGCCCGTGCTGCACCGAGCGCAGGGCATCCACGACCTTCCACTGGGCAGCTGTCCGGTCCTGGACCAGCCGTCCGATCAGGCGCAGCACCGCCTCGGCGTTGGCACAGGCGCGGGCGCCGGCAGATCCCGCGGGCGAGGGCGCAGCCTCTCCCCTGCGCAGGCCGCCGGAGACGACCGCGATGGGCACATGGGCGGACGCTGATTTGGCCTTCTCGACGGCGGCGCGGGCCGCCACGAAGGCCGGCCCGGATCCTTCCCGCGGGCTGGCAGGCAGCGGGAGGTCAACCGCCCCCACCCCGATTCCCACGTACCAGCGGCCGCTGCGCAGGGCGTGCAGGGCGATCTCCACGACTTCGTCCGGGCGCTCCACAACGCCCTGGACTTCATCGCCCACGGAACGCTCGAAGCGCCCGGCGGTGGACAGCCCGGCGAGCTCGGCCAGGAGCTCCGGGACACGGTCGACGTCGGCGCTGCTGCCGCGCTGGTCGATGGTCATCACGTACATAGCCCCAGCCTAAGCGGCTGATCTTGCTGAATCAATCATTTTCAACTGATTACTAAAAATAAGCCAAAATAAGCTGATGGCTGATAAACAGCTGAATGCGGCTAGAACCCGGCCAGGCTGTCCCAAGCAACCGGGCTGCGGCGGGCGCCTGGACGGCGGCCGCACCCGGGGCCGTCCGGGGGCACTTTGACACGAAACGCCGGGCGCCGTCATCCATTTCGCCGCCGGACGGCGGCAAAGTGCCCCCGGACCGCAGGCGATGCCAGCCGAAGGCGCGTGGAACGGCGATCACAGCCCTTGAACCTCAGAAGGTATGCTCCGGGCCGGCCGGACGCGGCGTCAGCCGAAGAGGTTGACCGGTTTGACGATGTCCGCGTAGATCAGCAGGGCGCCCATGCCCATCAGCAGCACCGCGACCACGTAGGTGACCGGGAGCAGCTTGGCGATGTCGAAGGCGCCGGGGTCCGGGCGGCCGAAGAGCTTGGCGATCCGGCGGCGGGCACCTTCGTACAGTGCGCCGGCCACATGGCCGCCGTCGAGCGGCAGCAGCGGAATGAGGTTGAACACGGCCAGGGCGAAGTTGAGTCCGGCCAGCAGCCCCACCAGGGTGGCCACCCGGGACTGCATCGGGACCTGCTCCATCGCGGCGACCTCGCCGGCCACACGCCCCACCCCCACCACGCTGATGGGCCCGTTGGGATCGCGCGGCGCCTCGCTGAAGGCTGCCTCCGCCACGCCGGCCACCCGGGCCGGCAGGTTCAGGACGACGTTGGCGATCTGCTTGATGTTCTCGCCCGCCATCGGCAGGACGGTCGACGCCGGCTGCGGCACGAGTGCGGTCTGCGCACCGATGCCCAGGAAGCCGACGTCCTGGTATTGGAGGGTTCCGTCGGCGCTCCTGGCCTGGCGGCCGTCCTCGCCCACCACGGGACGCGCGGAAAGGACGGGTGTGACGGTGGTGGTGACGGGGCCGCCGTCGCGCTCCACGGTGATGCTGACCTGCCGGCCTGCGGACGCGCGGATCCAGCCGGTGAGTTCATCCCAGCTGGTCACGGCCTTGCCGTCGAAGGAGGTGATGACGTCGTTGGGCAACAGTCCCGCGGCGGCGGCGGGCGTGAGCTTGCAGTCGGCGGAGTCCGGGTCCACGGTTTCGCCGGCCTTGACCTGGCATTTGGAGACGTCGGCGATGGTGGTGGTCTGGGTGGCGATGCCGAAGCCCATCAGCAGCACGGCCGTCAGCGCGAGTCCGATCAGCATGTTCATGGCAGGGCCGCCGAGCATGATGATGATTTTCTTCCAGACCGGCAGCTTGTAGAAGACGCGGTTGCCGTCGGCGGGGCCGACTTCCTCGTGGGCCAGGGAGCGGGCGTCCGAGGCGAGGGACTGGAACATGCCGGTGCTGGAGGTCCGTACGGTGCCGTCCTCCTTGTTCGGCGGGTACATGCCGATCATGGAGACGAAGCCGCCCAGCGGGATGGCCTTGAAGCCGTATTCGGTCTCGCCCCTCTTGCGGGACCAGAGGGTAGGTCCGAAGCCGATCATGTACTTGGTGACGCGGACCTTGAACAGCTTGGCCGGCAGCAGGTGGCCCACCTCGTGGAGGGCAATGGACACGGCGATGCCGATCGCGACAAAGACGACACCGAGGATAAAGAGGAGGACGGGACTCATGCTTGGATCTGCTGCTTCCTAGACGCTTCTGACGGCTAAACGTTCGTGGGTGCGGGCGCGTGCCCATCCTTCAGCATCCAGCACGGACTCCACCGTCAACCCGGAGGACCCTGTGTGTTCGCTGAGGACTGCTTCGATGGTATCGACGATGTCTGTGAACCGGATCCGGCCGGCATGGAACGCCATCACGGCCTCCTCGTTGGCGGCGTTGAAGACAGCCGGGTAGGTGCTCCCCTGCCGGGCGGCGTGCTTGGCCAGTCCGACGGCGGGGAACGCCTCGATGTCCAGCGGCTCGAAGGTCCAGCTGGTGGCCTGGCTCCAGTCGCACGGCCGGGCCGAGCCGGGGACGCGGTCCGGCCAGCCCAGGCCCAGGGCGATGGGCAGGCGCATGTCCGGCGGGGAGGCCTGGGCGATCGTGGAGCCGTCGACGAACTGGACCATCGAGTGGACCACGGACTGGGGGTGGACCACGACGTCGATCCTCTCCAGCGGGATGTCGAAGAGCAGGTGCGCCTCGATCACTTCCAGGCCTTTGTTGACCAGGCTGGCGGAGTTGGTGGTGACCATCAGGCCCATGTCCCAGGTCGGGTGGGCGAGGGCGGCCAGCGGGGAGACATCGCGCAGCTCGTCCCGGGTCATGCCGCGGAACGGGCCGCCGGAGGCCGTGAGGATCAGCCGGTCCACCTCGGCCGCGGTGCCGGAGCGCAGGCACTGGGCGATGGCGGAGTGTTCGGAGTCAACCGGGACGATCTGGCCTTCCCGGGCCGCGGCCCTGACCAGGGCGCCGCCGACGATCAGGGATTCCTTGTTGGCCAGGGCCAGGGTGGCGCCGGATCTGAGCGCGGCCAGGGTGGGCGCCAGGCCGATGGAGCCGGTGATGCCGTTGAGGACCACGTCGGCCCCGGTCTCCGCGATCCGGGTGGAGGCGTCCGGGCCGGTGATGATCTCGGGACGGTAGCCGGACACGCCGGCGGCGCGGGCGGCGTCGTCGATCAGGGACTGGAGGGCCTTGGGGTCGCCGGACGCAGTGCCAATGGCCTGGGCCCGGGTGTGGACGGCCTGCCGGGCCAGGAGTTCGAGGTTGCCGCCGCCCGCGCTGAGCGCCACGACCTCAAAAAGGTGCGGGGCGCCGTCGACGACGTCAATCGCCTGCGCGCCGATGGAACCGGTGGACCCGAGGAGGACGATCTTGCGCGGCTGCATGATTCCAGTATCCCGCACCGCACCGCGGGCATGTCCCCGCCGGTCCTTTAGCCCTTGCCCGCGGTCCGGGGGCACTTTGGCCGCGGACACGCCGCCTGGTGGCCGGAAAGTCCCCGGCTGAGGCCCATAAGTGGCCCCGGACGGCCGCCATGAACCCACGCGGGCCGCCGCCCGTTGACGCCGCGGACCGCAGGCGTAACGTGGGGATCGTGGAGTGGACGGCCTGGTTTGACGCGCCGGAGTACGAGTTCGCCCGGCAGGTGCTGCAGCGCGGCATCGCCACCATCTACTTCGTGGCTTTCCTGTCCTCGCTCAACCAGTTTCCGGCCCTCCTCGGCGAGCGCGGGCTGCTGCCGGCGCCGGAGTTCCTGGCACGCTCCAGCCGCCCGCGCCGGCCCACCCTGTTCAGCTGGCGCTACTCGGACCGGCTGCTGCGGGCCGTCTGCTGGGGCGGCATGGCGATTGCCGCCGCGATCGTGCTGGGCCTGCCGCAGCTGGGCCCGCCGTGGGTTCCCATGCTGGCGTTCCTGGCGCTGTGGCTGCTGTACATGTCCATCGTCAACGTGGGGCAGACGTTCTATGGCTTCGGCTGGGAAATGCTGCTTCTTGAGGCCGGGTTCATTGTGGCTTTCCTTGGCTCGGACCAGACTCCCCCGCCGCGGACCATCCTGATCCTGCTGGCCTGGCTGGTGTTCCGCCTTGAATTTGGCGCCGGCATGATCAAGATCCGCGGCGGCCGGGAATGGCGTGACCTGACGGCCCTGTACTACCACCACGAGACCCAGCCGATGCCCGGGCCGCTCAGCCGGCAGGCGCATTTACTGCCGAAGCTCTGGCACCGGATGGAGGTCCTCGGCAACCATTTCGCCCAGCTGGTGGTTCCGTTCTTCCTTTTCGCCCCGCAGCCGCTGGCCGGTGCGGCCGCCGGGATCATCATCTTCACGCAGCTCTGGCTGGTGGCGACGGGGAACTTCGCCTGGCTCAACTGGATGGCGATCCTGCTCGCCTTCGCCGCGGTCAGTGACCCCGTGGCGCATGCCTTGATCCCCGCGATCGCGCCGGACTGGCACGCCTCGGCCGCAGGCGTGGGTACGGGCACGGCGGCCGGGGCAACGGCGGCCGGCAGCCAGGCACCGGTCGCGTGGCTCGTGGTGGTCCTGGTCGCCACCGTGCTGCTCGTGGTGCTCAGCTACCGCCCGGTCGAGAACCTGTTCTCGCACTACCAGCTGATGAATGCTGCCTTCAACCGCTGGCAGCTGGGGAACACCTATGGAGCCTTTGGCACGGTCACGAAGCAGCGGATCGAAATCGTGGTGGAAGGGACCCTGGACACGGAGCCCGACGACACGGCGGACTGGCAGGAATACGGTTTCCGCGGGAAGCCCGGCGACGTCCGCCGGATCCCGCGCCAGTGGGCGCCGTACCACCTGCGCCTGGACTGGCTGATGTGGTTCCTGCCGCTGCGCACCGTGCACGAACAGTGGTTCTACGCTTTCCTGGCCAAGCTACTGGAGGCCGACCGCCCCACCCTGCGCCTGTTGCGGCATGACCCGTTCGACGGCGCCCGGCCACGATGGGTGCGGGCCCGCAGCTACCTGTACCGCTTCACGACCCGGACCGAATTCCGGGCCACGGGCCAGCGCTGGACCCGGATCCCGCTACACGAGTCCATTCCGCCGCTGTCCCTGCCGCCCGGGGACTGAGATTCCCGTCCCGGCGCCCCCTGGCCCGGTCCGGGCATCCGGATAAACGCAAATGGCCGGAAATGGTGATCACCATTCCGGCCATTTGCGCCTAACGGGCGGTCGAAGCCCGGACTCACAGGTTTAGACGGACAACTCGTCCTTCACAGGCGCAGCCTCCAGCGATGCCTGACGGCGGCGGAGCCACCGGGAGCCCACGAAAATCAGGGCCATGGAGACATACACAACCACCGCGAACGGCGAAGAGAACAGGGCCGTTGGATCGTTCTGGGAGAGCTGCAGCGAGCGCCGCAGCTGCACTTCGAACATCGGCCCGAGGATCATCGCCACCACCATGGGCGCCACGGGATAGCCGTAGCGGCGCATGAAGTAGCCAAGGATCCCGACCACCAGCAGGATGCCGACGTCGGCCGCGGCGAAGTTCACCGAGAAGGCGCCCAGCGCCGCGAAGACGAGGATGCCTGCGTACAGGTAGGGCCGCGGGATCTGCAGGATCTTCACCCAGAGGCCGACCAGCGGCAGGTTCAGCACCAGCAGCATCAGGTTGCCCACATACAGCGAGGCGATCAGGGTCCACACCAGCGCGCCCTGGTTCTCGAAGAGCAGGGGCCCGGGCTGGATCTGGTAGCGCTGGAACGCCGTGAGCATCATCGCCGCGGTCGCCGTCGTCGGAATCCCGAGCGTCAGCAGCGGGACCAGAACGCCGGCGGCTGCGGCGTTGTTCGCCGCTTCCGGACCGGCCACGCCCTCGATGGCGCCCTTGCCGAACTGTGCCCGGTTCGGGCCCTTGGCCAGTTTCCGCTCAGCGGCATAGGACAGGAAGGTGGAGACGTCCGCGCCGCCCGCCGGCACCGTGCCGATGGGGAACCCGATGAAGGTGCCGCGCAGCCAGGGCTTCCAGGACCGCTTCCAGTCCTCCTTGGACAGCCAGGCGTTCTTGCCCTTGCTGACCGGGATGACCTCGACCGGACCGTGCCGCAGCTTCGACGCCACGTACAGGGCTTCACCGAGGGCGAAGAGCCCCACGGCCACGAGGACCATGTCAACGCCGTCCACCAGCGTGGGGTTATCGAAGGTGAAACGCTGCTGCGCGGTGCTGTCATCGATGCCGATCATCCCGATGAACAGCCCCAGGCCCAGCGAGGCGAGGCCGCGCAGCACGGAGGCGCCCAGCAGGGCACCGACGGTGAGGAACGCCACGATCATCAGGGCCACGTAGTCCACGGGTCCCAGGCCCACGGCAAGTTCCGCGACGACCGGCGCCAGGAAGGTCAGCAGCACTGTTGCGATGGTGCCGGCGACGAACGAGCCGATCGCCGCCGTCGCCAGCGCCGCTGCGCCCCGGCCCGCTTTGGCCATTTTGTTGCCCTCGAGCGCGGTGACGATCGATGACGACTCGCCCGGGGTGTTGAGCAGGATCGAGGTGGTGGAGCCGCCGTACATCCCGCCGTAGTAGATGCCGGCGAACACAATCAGGGCGGCCGCGGGATCCAGTGCATAGGTGATGGGCATCAGCAGCGCGACGGTCATCGCCGGACCGATACCGGGAAGCACGCCGACGGCGGTGCCGACGAAGACCCCGCCCAGGGCGTAGAGCAGGTAGACCGGCTGCAGCGCTGTGGAGAAGCCCTCAAGGAGCATCATGAAGCTATCCATTGAAGAACGCCACCCCCTCAAGCAGTGGGCCCGGCGGCAGGGACACGCCCAGCAGCCCGCCGAAGACGTACTGGAGCACGAGCGCCAGTACGACTGAAATGATGATCGCCTTCCAGAGGGGCTTGGCCTCGAGGGTCCACGCCGCGCCGCTGAAGAGCACGGCTGCGGCAACGGCCCAGCCGGCCGGTTCGATCAGGAAGATGTGGAGCACCACGAAACCCACGAGTTTCGCCAGCGCGATCCAGTCGGTCTTGGCTGTGGCGTCGAGGTCTTCGCTTTCTTCTGCCTGGCCCACCTTGCCGCGGAACACCTGGGCGACGATGCCCGCGCCCAGGAGCACCAGCATGGTGCACACGATGTAGGGGAAGGCCCGCGGGCCGATGCCGGTCTCCGACGGCGGGATCGGGATCGACCCCGCCGCCAGGATGCCGGCCGCGCCCACGCTCACGAACACCAGGGCGAAGAGGATCTCCCCCGTGGGCCGCTTGGCGGGCGTGCTGACTTGGACGGACATTGTTACTTGACCAGGCCGATCTCAGTCAGCGTGGTCTTGACCTTGGCGATGTCCTCGGTGAGGAAGGTTTTGAAACCGTCCCCGGCGAGGAAGGCATCGTCCCAGTTGTTCTTGGCCAGCGTGGCCTTCCAGGCTTCGGAGTCGTGCAGCTTGGTGACAACCTCGGTCAGCTTCGCCTTCTGCGCGTCGTCGATGGAACCCGGTGCCACCACACCGCGCCAGTTGGTCAGCACGACGTCGATGCCCTGGTCCTTCAGCGGCTTGACGCCGGGCAGGGCCGGCGCTTCGGAGGTGCCGGAGACGGCGAGCGCCCGGACCTTGCCGGCCTTGACCTGCTCGGCGTACTCGCCCACGCCGGAGATGCCGGCCTGGACCTTGTTGCCAAGCAGGGCCGCGATCGATTCGCCGCCGCCGGAGTAGCCGATGTAGTTGAGCTTGTCGGATTCAACGCCCTGGGACTTCAGGATCTGGCCGGCCAGGATGTGGTCCGCACCGCCGGCTGAGCCGCCGGTGATCGCAACGCCCTTGCCGTTGGCCTTGATGTCTTCCACAAGATCCTGGACGGACTGGTACTTGGACGACGCCGGGACCACCAGCACCAGCGGCTCTTCGGTCAGGCGCGCGATGGGGGTGGTGTCCTCCAGCCGGGTCTTGGCGGCGTTGGTTTCCACCGCACCCACCATGACGTATCCCATCACCATCAGCGTGTTGGCGTCCTTTTCGGTGGCCAGCTTGGCCAGGCCGTTGGTACCGCCGCCGCCGCCGATGTTGCTGACCTGGGCGGAGGTGACCAGTTTGTCGGACTGCAGGACCTCCTGCATCGCACGTCCGGTTTGGTCCCAGCCGCCGCCCGGGTTGGCCGGAACAATGATGCTCAGCTTCTTGATCGGGTCCGCGGCTGCGCTCGTGCCCGCCGCTGTGCTGCTTGCGCCGCCCGCACACGCCGACATGGCGAGTACGACGCCGGCCGCCCCGGCCACGAGGGCGCCGCGGCGGGTGAAGGTGGTCAGCCTGAAAGTTGAGTGGGAAGTCATGGTTTCTCCTTGCATAAATGTGATGCACGTCATCGGAATCACTTCCCCGAGAATAGGAGCGGCCCGGCGCCGGGGCCAGAATTTGGCCGTAGAGGTAGTAATGGTCATATTGGTCACGGCCCGGAGCCGGGATTCCGGCCGCGGAACGGCAGCCGGGATGGGAAACTTGTGACATGGTTCACAGGATTCCCTTACGCTTCCAGCTGGTCGCGCTGCAGCTTGGCATCGTGCTGGCCGTCCTGACGGCGGTGGGGGCCGTGACCATCCGGATGCAGGAGCAGCAGCTCAGGGACGCGTACAAGGGCCGGCTGATCGGGGTGGCCGAAAGTGTGGCACGGCTGCCGTCGGTGGTGAATGCCTTTGGGACCCCACAACCGGCCCAGACCATCCAGCCCATCGCCGAAGTCATCCGGCAGGCCTCGAATGTCACCTATGTGGTGGTGACGGACCGCAACGGTGTCCGCCAGTCCCACCCGAATCCGGCGGAAATCGGCAGGCCCGTCTCCACCGATCCATCGGTGCCGCTCTCCGGCGAAATCTACGTCGGCACCCAGACAGGGACCCTGGGTGAATCCTGGCGCGTCAAGGTCCCCATTTTCGACGGTGCCGGTACCGTGATCGGCTCGGCCTCGGTGGGTGTGCTGGAAAGCACCCTGGCCCAGGACCTCTACGAGGACTTGCCGCAGTTGTTCGGCTGGCTCCTGGGGGCAGCACTGCTGGGCTCGCTGGGGGCGATGTACATTTCAAAGCTCGTCTGGCGGCGGATCTACAAGCTGGAACCGGAGGATATCGCGGCCCTGCTCGAGACCCGCGACGCGATGCTGCACGGCCTCGGCGAGGGGCTCGTCGCCGTCGACGCCGAAGGAAAGGTCGCACTCGTCAACGACGAGGCCCGCCGGCTGCTGGGCGTGGACGAGGAGATCACCGGAAGACCGGCCAGCGACTGCCTGGAACCCGGGATCCGGCGCATGCTGACCGAAGGATCGGCCACGGAGTCACTGGTGCTCTCCGGCGAGCGGATCCTGCTGGGCAAGGTCAACGCTGCCACGGTGGACGGCCGGGAGGTGGGCAAGGTCCTCATTCTTCGCGACCGTACCGAGCTCCATGCGGTCCTCCGCGACCGCGACGGTGCCCTGGACGTGACGCAGGCGCTGCGGGCCCAGGCCCACGAATTCGCCAACAAGCTGCACGTGATCTCGGGCCTGCTGGAGCTGGGCGAGCAGGGGAAGGCGGTGGAATACCTGGGCCGAAGCCACAGCGACGCCGCCTTCGTCAACCGCCCCCTGGCCGCGGGAATCACCGACCACGACGTCCGGGCCCTGCTCATTGCCAAGTCCACGGTCTGCGCCGAGCGCGGCGTCGAGATCCTGGTGAGCCCGGATTCCGTGTGCACCCCCGATGGCACCGGCGACGTCATCACCGTCCTGGGGAACCTGATCGACAACGCGGTGGACGCCGCCGGCTACGACAGCACCGTCGCCGTCCGGCTGGATGAGGCTCCCGACGGCGAACGCACCATCACGGTCGAGGACGACGGGCCGGGTGTCCCCGAGCCGGAACGGGCCGCCGTCTTCGAAGCCGGCGTCACCACCAAGCAGGCCGAGGGGATCAACAGCCGCGGCTTCGGGCTGGCTCTGGTCCAGCGCGTGGCCCGCCGTCGGGGCGGCTGGGCCTCGCTTTCGGCCTCCGCGCTGGGCGGTGCCTGCTTCACCGTAGTACTCAGGACAAAAGAGGCGGAACTACAAAACCAATGAGCGCCATACGCACCCTCATCATTGACGATGACGTGGCAGTAGCCGGGATCCACCACGGATTCCTGCTGGCCCGCGGCGGCTTCGACGTCGTCAGCCTGGCCCATACCGGGCAGCAGGGCCTCGACCTGGCGGCGGAGCTGCAGCCGGAACTTGTCCTGCTGGACATCCATCTGCCGGACATGTCCGGGCTGGACGTGCTCCAGCAGCTCCGCGGCCGCCAGCAGGCCCTGGACGTCCTGGTCATCACGGCGTCAAGGGAGCTGGACACGGTCCGCGGCGCCATGGCCGGCGGGGTGCTGAACTATCTGGTGAAGCCCTTTACGTCCCAGGCCCTGAACGAACGGCTCGACGAATACCTGTTCCTTCGCCGCGAGCTTGCCGCGGGCGGGGCTGCCGGGCCGCTGGACCAGGACAGCATCGACCGGCTTGTGGCGCCGTCCCGCCGGGCCACAGCAGCGGATCCCGTGGCCGGATCTCTGGCGGAGGCCCCGGCCAGGCTGCCGAAGGGGCTGTCCCGGCCCACGCTGGATGCCGTCATTGACGCGCTCAAGTCGACTCCGGAGGACGTCTCGGCGGCCGGGATGGCCCTTCGGCTCGGACTCTCGCGGGTCAGCGCGCGGCGCTACCTCGAGTATCTGGTCATCCACGGTTTCGCCCGGCTCACGCCCCGCTACGGTGCTGCCGGGCGGCCGGAGAACCGGTACCTGTGGAAGCGCTGAGCATGTCCGGCCTGCACTGGCAGCAGGGAGCATGCCCATTCGTCGTGGACGCTGCGCCGGGACGCCCGGGAAGCGGGTTGCGCGCCGTTTAGCACCCATTCGACGCAAATGGCCGCTACAGGACCCGTCAACCCGGCCGTCTGTGACGAATCGACGCGATTCAGCCCCCGCGGAGCCCGGCATTGCCGCCACACCAGCCGCACCAGAACGCCGCGCGGCACGGCCAGCCCACCGGATCACCCATTCGACGCAAATGGCCGCTATCGGACCCGTCAACCCGGCCATCTGTGACGACTCGACGCCATTCAGGCCCGCCGAGCCGCCTCAACGCCCACCGGATCACCCATTCGACGCAAACGGCCGCTATCGGACCCGCCAACCCGGCCATCTGTGACGAATCGACGCCATTCAGGGACGGGGAGCTGCCCCCGCCGAGCGCTCCCGGAGCCCCTGCGGCTTGTGCCCCGGGCTAGTGCGCCGCGCGGCGGAGGGTGGATTCGGCGTGTTTGAGGATGGGGCCGTCGATCATCTTGCCCTGGTGCTGGAACACGCCCGAGCCTGCCGCGGCGGCGGCGGCCAGCAGCTGGGTGGCGGCCGCGACCTCGGACTCGGACGGTGCGTACGCCCCCCGGACCACGGCCACCTGGTTCGGGTGGATGCAGGCCTTGGAGCTGAACCCCGAGGCGACGGCGTCGCGGGCTTCGACGGCGAGGCCCTCGAGGTCCGGGATGTTGACGTAGACCGAGTCGACGGCTTCCTTGCCGAACGCGCGGGCGGCCAGCAGCACGGTGGAGCGGGCGTGCAGAGCCACCGCACGGTAGGCGCCGCCGTCGGTCCTGCTGGAGGTGCCGCCGAGCGAGGCGATCAGGTCCTCGGCGCCCCACATCAGCCCGACCACGTTGGGTTCGGCCGCGATCTCGGCGGCATTGACGATCCCCAGCGCAGTCTCACACAGCGCGATCACGCTGTAGCCCTCAAGCTCCCTGAGCTGGACGGCACTTTCGGCCTTGGCCAGCATGATGTGCCGGTACGGGGTGTGCTTGAGGCAGTGCAGGTCCTTTTCGTGCTCCTCCGTGCCGGCCGGGTTGATCCGGATGATGGTGCTGCTGGGGTTCAGCTCGGGGACGTCGCCGGTGGCGCCGAGCTGGGCGAGGATGGCGCCGCGGGCGCGCTGCTTGTCCGCCGGCGCGACGGCGTCCTCGAGGTCCACGATCACGGCGTCGGAGCGCTCCGCCGCCTTTTGGTAGCGCTCGGGGCGGTCGGCGGGGCAAAACAGCAGGGCGGGGCCCATCAGGAAACTCATGTGTCTATTCTCCCCTTTTGCGCGGTTTCTTTCCGGGCAGTGTTTGCCTGCCGGGCCTCGGAGTGTGCTTCCCGGGTCCACATCAGGCAGCTGCGGGTGGCGAGGGCAACCACCTCGCCGTGCTGGTTCCGGCCGGTGTGTTTCATGGTCACAATCCCCTGCCCGGGGCGGGAGGAGGACGGCCGTTTCCCGGTCACGACAGTCTCCGTGTACAGGGTGTCGCCGTGGTACATCGGGTGCGGGAAGGACACGTCGGTGAGCCCCAGCTGGGCGATGATGGTGCCCTGGGTCAGCTGCGGAACGGACTGCCCCACGACGGTGGCCAGGGTGAACATGGAGTTCACCAGGCGCTGGCCGAACGGCTGTTCAGCGCTCCAGGCAGCATCAAGGTGCAGCGCCTGGGTGTTCATGGTCATGGTGGTGAAGAGGACGTTGTCCGCCTCGGTCACGGTCCGGCCGGGCCGGTGCGCGTAGACCACGTCCTGCTGGAGCTCATCGAAGTAGAGCCCGCGCTGTTCAATCACGCGGGGTTCAAGGGCGCGGGGTTCAGCCATGTCCTGCGGGTTCGCCGTCATACGGTCAGTTCCTGGTCTTCCTCGAAAAGTTCGGCGCCGGTGGCCGCGGCCACGTCCTCGACCGTCACGTTCGGGGCGAGTTCACGCAGCACCAGCCGGGATGTGCCTGCCTCAGTCACGACGTCGATCACGGCGAGGTCGGTGATGATCCGGTCCACGCAGGCTCTGCCGGTCAGCGGAAGCGTGCACTGATCCACGATCTTGGGCCGGCCGTTCCGGTCCACGTGCTCCATCATCACGATCACCTTCTTGGCGCCGAAGACCAGGTCCATGGCGCCGCCCATGCCTTTGACCATCTTGCCCGGGATCATCCAGTTGGCCAGGTCGCCGTTCTGGGCCACTTCCATCGCCCCGAGGACGGCAACGTCCACATGCCCGCCGCGGATCATGCCGAAGGAGGTGGCGGAGTCGAAGAATGCGGCGCCCTTGTTGACCGTCACGGTTTCCTTGCCGGCGTTGATCAGGTCCGGATCGACGTCGTCCTCCCCGGGGTAGGGTCCGACGCCGAGGATGCCGTTCTCGGAGTGCAGGACCACCTCAACCCCGGCGGGGATGTAGTTGGGGATCAGGGTGGGCATGCCGATGCCGAGGTTGACGTACTGGCCGTTGCGCAGTTCCTTCGCCACCCGGGCGGCCAGTTCATTGCGCGTCCAGCCCTTGCTTTCAACCCCGGCGGGGTGCTCGACGGCGGCGGGCCGGTACTCGTGGCGGACCGCTTCGGGGCGGGGCGGGGCGCCCTGGAGGCTGTTGGATTCCATGGCCTAGGCTCCTGACTGGTCGGTGGCTGGGGCGGAGGTGCCGGCGGCTGCGGAGGTTTCGGTCGCTGCGGGGGCGGCGGACGCTGCAGCCAGGGCCACCGTCCGCTTCTCGATCCGCTTCTCGACGTCCGGTGCGAGCACCACGCGCTGGACGAAAATGCCGGGGATATGGACGTGTTCGGGGTCCAGCTCCCCCGGCTCCACGAGTTCCTCGACCTCCGCGATGGTGATCTTCCCGGCCATGGCGCAGAGCGGGTTGAAGTTCATCGCGGTGGCGTGGAAGACGAGGTTGCCGTGGCGGTCGCCCTTCCAGGCGTGCACGAGGCCGAAGTCGGGGGTCAGCGACTCCTCGAGGACGTAGTCGGCGCCGTTGAAGCTGCGCACTTCCTTCGCTGCGGACGCGATCGCGATGTTGCCGTCGGCGTCGTACTTCTGCGGCAGGCCGCCGTCGGAGACCTGGGTGCCGACGCCGGCCGGCGTGAAGAAGGCAGGGATGCCGGCCCCGCCGGCGCGCAGCTTCTCGGCGAGCGTGCCCTGCGGGGTGAGGACCACCTCGAGTTCGCCGGCGAGGTACTGCCGGGCGAATTCCTTGTTCTCCCCCACGTAGGAGCTGATGGTACGGCGGATCCGGCCGTCCCTGAGCAGGATTCCGAGTCCCCAGTCGTCGACGCCGCAGTTGTTGCTCACGGTCTCCAGGTTTGTGGCGCCGCTCTGGTGCAGGGCATCGATCAGGGCCACCGGAATGCCGCAGAGCCCGAACCCGCCGACGGCGAGCGAGGCGCCGTCGTGGATGTCCGCGACGGCCTCGGCGGCGCTGGCAACAACTTTGTTAATCATCGTTGATCCTTCTCTCGGCGGTTGCGGCCAGCGGGCCGGCTAGAGCCCCAGTTCGCGGGCGATCAGCATCAGCTGGACCTCCGTGGTGCCCTCGCCGACTTCAAGGATCTTGGAGTCGCGGTAGTGCCGTGCCACGGTGAATTCGTTGATGAAGCCATAGCCGCCGAACACCTGGGTGGCGTCCCGCGCGTTGTCCATGGCTGCCTCGCCTGCGACCATCTTAGCGATGGCCGCCTGCGTCTTGAACGGCTTGCCGGCGAGCATCCGGGCGGCCGCGTCGTAGTAGGCCAGGCGGGCGGTGTGGGCCCGTGCTTCCATCCGGGCGATCTTGAACGCGATGGCCTGGTACTTGCCGATGTTCTGTCCGAAGGCGCTGCGTTCCTTGGCATATTTCACCGACTCGTCCACACAGCCCTGGGCCGCGCCGACGGCCAGGGCGGCGATCGCGATCCGGCCCTCGTCGAGGATGGAGAGGAAGTTGGCATAGCCGCGGCCCTGGGCGCCAAGCAGGTTTTCCTCGGGGACGTGGACGTTGTTGAGCGTCAGCGGGTGGGTGTCCGAGGCGTTCCAGCCGACCTTGTTGTAGGCCTTCTCGGCCTTGAAGCCGGGGGTGTCGGTGGGCACCAGGATGGTGGAGATTTCCTTCTTGATGCTGCCGTCCGGGCGTTCCTGCTGGCCGGTCACCGCGGTGACCGTGACGAGCCTGGTGATATCGGTGCCGGAGTTGGTGATGAACTCCTTGTTGCCGTTGATGACCCATTCCCCGCCGCCCAGCTTGGCGGTGGTCTTGGTGCCCCCTGCGTCCGAGCCGGCTTCCGGCTCGGTCAGGCCGAAGCCGGCGAGCGCCTTGCCGGAGGCCAGCAGCGGCAGCCATTCCTCCTTTTGGGCGGCGTTGCCGAAGCGGTGGATCGGCATGGCGCCGAGGGAGACGCCGGCCTCGAGGGTGATGGCGACCGACTGGTCCACGCGGCCGAGCTGTTCGAGGGCGAGGGCCAGGGCGAAGTAGTCGCCGCCCATGCCGCCGAATTCCTCCGGGAAGGGCAGGCCGAACAGGCCCATGTCCGCCATCTGGGAAACAACCTCGTAGGGGAAGCTGTGCTCCTCGTCGTGCTTTGCGGAGACCGGGGCCACCACCAGGTCGGCGAATTCGCGGACGGTGTTGCTGAGGTCCTGGTATTCCTCGCTGAGTTCAAAACTAGTCATGGGGACTCCTTTGTCGGTACTGCTGTTGAAGAACTGTGATGGTGGTGCTGATGCCGGGCCGGTTAGTCCGCCGCGCCCATTGCGATGACGGCCTCTTCGATGGTGTCCTCCGCTTTGGACGGCGCCGGCGGGTGGATGGTCGCGACGACCTGTTCAGCCTTGACAAGGTCGCCGGAGCTGACACTGATGTGCACGGTCCCGTCCAGCGGCGCCACGAGCTGGTGTTCCATCTTCATGGCCTCCACGGAGAGCAACACCTGCCCCGCGGCGACGGCGTCCCCGTTGCTGACGGAGACTGACACCACGGTGCCGGGCATTGGCGAGCGCACGGCCGGATCCGCTGCGCCCTCCTCGCGTTCGACGGCGGCCAGCACCCGGGCCAGCCGGGTCTCCCGGGTGAGCACCTCGAGCTTGCAGGACCAGCCGTCGTTGCCGAGGAAGAGTTGCGTGGGCACTCCGGGCGTCGGGTTGTCCCAGGTCGGTGTGACAGGTCCGGTGTAGACCGGGGCAAGGCGGTAGTCCCGGGCCGTACCGTCCAGGGTCAGCACCATGTCGTTGCGCCTGCGGAACTGCAGGGACGCCCGGCGTTGCGGTCCGTCGCCGACCGCCACGGTCACTTCGGCCGAGGTTGCGCTGCCGTGAACGGACACGGCGGCGACGCCGCCGCCGGGTGTTCCCAGGCTGATCCGGCGTGGGGCCTGCGCGCCCAGACGCCAGCCGTCCCGCCGCCGCCAGGGACCGTCAGCGGCGGCCGTGTTGTGCTCCTCCATGGCCAGCGCATACACAGCGGCGGCCACCAGTTCAAAGTCGTCCACACGCCGGAAGCCGAAATCGGGCATCTTCCGTTCGATCAGGCCGGTGTCCAGCCGGCCCGCGCGGACATCGGCGTCGTTGATCAACAGACGCAAATATTCGACGTTGGTGTCCACGCCCAGCGCGGTGTACCCGGCGAGCGCTCCGTCCAGGGTGTCCAGGGCTGCGGTGCGGTCCGCTCCCCACGCAATGACCTTGGAGATCATCGGGTCATAGCTCGACGAGATCTCGAGGCCCTCCACCAGGGCCGAGTCCACCCGGACGCGGCCCTGGCCGGCCACGACCTCGGTCCGCTCGGGCGCGCTTGGCCGGGGTGCGGGGCCGGGCAGTTCCTCCAGCAGGAGGACATGCCCGGTGGAGGGCATGAAGTTGCGCTCCGGGACTTCGGCGTAGACCCGCGCCTCAACGGAGTGGCCGCTGAGCACGACGTCGGCCTGGCGGACGGTCAGTTCCTCTCCGGCGGCGATGCGGACCTGCCATTCGACCAGGTCGACCCCGGTGACCATCTCGGTGACCGGGTGCTCGACCTGCAGGCGGGTGTTCATCTCCATAAAGAAGAACTCGTCCGGGGCGTCGTCGGAGACGAGGAATTCCACGGTGCCGGCGCCGCTGTAGTTGACGCTGCGGGCGGCGTTGCACGCGGCCTCGCCGATCCGGGCCCGGGTGGCGCCGCCGTCGTTCATCGACTCCAGCAGCGGGGAGGGGGCTTCCTCGATGACCTTCTGGTGGCGGCGCTGCAGCGAGCATTCGCGTTCCCCGAGGTGGATCACGTTGCCGTGATTGTCCGCGAGGACCTGGACCTCGATGTGGCGCGGGGTCAGGACAAGCCGTTCCAGGAACAGGGTGTCGTCGCCAAAGGCGCTGGCCGCGACCCGGCGGGCGGTAATCAGGGTCGCCGCCAGGTCCTCGGGGCGTTCGACGATGTGCATGCCTTTGCCGCCGCCGCCGGCGGAGGGCTTGATCAGCAGCGGGAAGCCGACGCCGGCCGCTGCGTCAATGAGCTGCGCGTCCGTCATGCCGGGTTCGGCGATGCCCGGGACCACCGGGACCCCGTAGCCGGTGACGTGGTTCTTGGAGCGGATCTTGTCGCCCATGACGTTGAGGGATTCGACGCCGGGGCCGATGAACGTGATCTCCGCCTTTTCCAGGGCGCGGGCGAAGTCAACGTTCTCACTCAGGAAGCCGTAGCCGGGGTGCACGGCGTCGGCGCCGGTGTCGCGGCAGGCCTGGATGATGGCCTCGATTTTGAGGTAGCTCTCCGCGGCGGCGGCCGGGCCGATCCGCACGGCGAGGTCGGCCTCGCGCACGTGCCGGGCGCCGGCGTCGGCGTCGGAATAAACGGCGACCGAGCGGATGCCCAGCGCGCGCAGGGTGCGGATCACGCGGCAGGCGATCTCGCCGCGGTTGGCGACGAGCACGGTGCCGAAGAGCGGTGTGGCGGCCCGGGACGTCACGGGCGCTGGCTGGGGTGTGGAAGAAATGGTCATTGCTGGCTCACATCCGGAACAGGCCGAAGGAGGTCTCCGGCAGCGGGGTGCGGGAGACGACGTCGAGCGCCAGTCCCAGGACGGTGCGGGTGTCCGCGGGGTCGATCACGCCGTCATCCCAGAGGCGGGCGGTGGAGTAATAGGGGCTGCCCTGGTCCTCGTACTGCTGTTTGATCGGGGCCTTGAATGCTTCCTCGTCCGCGGCGGACCATTCCTCGCCGCGGGCCTCGTACTGGTCGCGTTTGACGGTGGCGAGCACGCCGGAGGCCTGGTTGCCGCCCATCACCGAGATCCGGGACGCCGGCCACATCCAGAGGAAACGCGGCGAGTAGGCCCGCCCGCACATGGAGTAGTTGCCGGCGCCGAAGGACCCGCCGATCACCACGGTCAGTTTGGGCACGCGGGCGGTCGCGACGGCGGTGACCATTTTGGCGCCGTTTTTGGCGATGCCGCCCTGCTCGTAGTCCTTGCCGACCATAAAGCCGGAGAGGTTCTGCAGGAAAATCAGCGGGATGCCGCGCTGGTCGCAGAGCTCGATGAAGTGGGCCCCCTTGAGCGAGGATTCGCTGAAGAGCACCCCGTTGTTCGCGACGATTCCGACCGGGTGGCCGTGCAGTTTCGCGAAGCCGGTGACCAGGGTGGTGCCGTAGTTCTTCTTGAATTCGTGGAAGCGGCTGCCGTCCACCAGCCGGGCGATGACCCCGCGGACGTCGTACTGGGCGTTGACGTCGGTGGGGACGGCGCCGTACAGCTCCGCCGGGTCCGCCAGGGGTTCGACGACGGTGTCGATCTCCCAGGCGGGGGCCGCCGGGCGCGGCAGCGTGGAGACGATGTCGCGGACGATCTGGAGGGCATGCTCATCGTTCTCGGCCAGGTGGTCGGTGACGCCGGAGATCTTCGCGTGCACATCGCCGCCGCCGAGTTCCTCGGCCGTGACGATCTCCCCGATCGCGGCCTTCACCAGCGGCGGGCCGCCCAGGAAGATCGTGCCCTGGTTGCGGACGATCACGGTCTCGTCACTCATCGCGGGGACATAGGCGCCGCCGGCGGTGCAGGAGCCCATCACGGAGGCGATCTGCGGGATCCGGGCCGCGGACATCTTGGCCTGGTTGAAGAAGATCCGGCCGAAGTGCTCCTTGTCCGGGAAGACCTCGTCCTGCTTGGGCAGGAACGCCCCGCCGGAGTCCACCAGGTAGATGCAGGGCAGCCGGTTCTCCAGGGCGATCTCCTGGGCCCGGAGGTGCTTCTTCACCGTCATCGGGTAATAGGTGCCGCCCTTGACCGTGGCGTCGTTGGAGATGACCAGGACCTGGCGGCCGTGGACCAGTCCGATCCCGGCAATGACACCGGCGCCCGGTGAGTCGTCGTTGTACATCCCGTTCGCAGCGAGCGGCGCGATCTCCAGGAACGGGCTGCCCTGATCCAGCAGCTGGTCGATGCGTTCGCGGGGCAGGAGCTTGCCGCGGGCCACATGGCGTTCCCGGGACTTCTCCGGCCCGCCCAGGGCTGCCGCGGCGAGCCGTTCCCTCAACTCCCGGGCCAGCCCCAGCTGGGCCTCGCGGTTCGCGGCGAAGGCGGCGCTCGTGGCGTCCACCAGGCTGGCGATTGTCTCCATTGACTGCTTCCGTTCTCGACCTTCATGCCGGGGGCCTGCAATGCGCCCGTTCCAGCCACTTCGGTTAGTACCGCATAACTGAGATTTAGGTTAGTCTCTATTAACTGTGATGTCCACCACGGGGCCCTGCGAGCAGCTGGATATTTGAGATGAGGATGTGCCGGTGACCGAGCCCAACGAGACGAGCCGGACCTCAACGCTGGCTGCCGCCGCCCAGCCTTCAGGGACCCAGCCTCCCTCGACCCAGCGCAGCCAGGCCAAAGAGAACCGCCGGCAGGCGCTGCTGTCCGCGGCGGCCGCACTGTTCGCGGCCGACGGGTTCAACCGCGTCTCCCTTGAGGACCTCGGCGCCGCCGCGGGTGTCAGCGGCCCGGCGGTCTACCGGCATTTCTCCGGCAAGCAGGCCGTCCTGGGAGCGCTGCTGCTCAGCGTCAGCCAGGAGCTGCTCGACGGCGGCCGGCGGGTGATTGCCGATTCCGACGGCGCCGCCGTGGCCCTGCAGCGGCTGGTCGAGTTCCACGTGGACTTCGCGCTCAGCAATCCCGACGTCATCCGGGTGCAGGACCAGGACTTCAGCAACCTCGCCGACGACGACCAGGCCGAGGTCCGCGCGCTGCAGCGGAACTACGTGGAGCTCTGGGTCGAGGTCCTGGCCGGGCTGCACCCCGACACCGAGGCCGCCGAACTGCGGATGCGCGCGCACGCCACCTTCGGCCTGATCAACTCCACCCCGCACTCGGTGCGCAGCCATGGGCGGCGGATTGCGGTCAAACGGGCCAGGCCGCTGCTGCAGAGCATGGCCCTCGCGGCGCTGACGGCCCCCGTGTCTCCGCTCGGCTAGCTCCCCGCACCCAGCGACCCGTCGTCGGGGCGCGCGGCGCACCCGGAGCACCCGGGGCACGCTGGGATACCGGCTGAGGCTCGCGCGCCTCATCAGCAGCGTCGCCGGTTTACGGTCCGGGGGCACTTTGGCGCGGACACGCCGTGAGTTAAGCCGCTAAGGTCCAATTTCGCGCCCAAAGTGCCCCCGGACGGAGAACCCCACCGGGACAACCACCGGCAGACACCACGGAACAACTCGCCCGGAGCAGCCCCGCGGAGCACACAACCCCGCACGGAACAAAGCTGCCGGCCGCTCCCTGGGTAGGGTGCAGCCGGCAGCCGTGAGCCCAGGGCTCCTAGACCATGGCGAGGGCCATGCCGGGGTCGGACAGAATGGCGCCGAGGTCCTGCAGGAAGCGTGAGCCCTGCTCGCCGTCGACCAGGCGGTGGTCGAAGGAGAGGCTAAGCGTCATGACCTGACGCAGCGCCACCTCGTCCTGGTACTCCCACGGCATCTTCCGCACCGCACCCAGGGCAAGAATGGCCGCCTCGCCGGGGTTGAGGATGGGCGTGCCCGCATCGATGCCGAAGACACCGATGTTGGTAATGGAGATGGTGCCCCCGGAGAGCTCGGCCGGGCTGGTCTTGCCGGCGCGCGCCGTATCCGTCAGTTCCGTCAGCGCCGTGGAGAGCTCCAGCAGGGACATCCGGTCGGCGTCCTTGATGTTCGGCACGGTCAGCCCGCGCGGCGTGGCGGCCGCGATGCCCAGGTTCACGTAGTTGTACTGGACGATCTCCTGCGTGGCATCATCCCAACGGGTGTTGAGGGTGGGGTGGTTCTTCAGCGCGATGAGCACGGCCTTGGCGACGATGGTCAGCGGCGTGAGCTTGTACCCTGCAAATGCCCGGCTGGCCTTGAGCCGGGCCAGCAGCTCCATGGTCGGGGTGACGTCGATGGTCAGGAATTCCGTGACATGCGGTGCGGTGAAGGCACTGGAGACCATGGCGGCGGCGGTGAACTTCCGCACCCCCTTGATCGGCGTCCGGATCTCCCGCTCACCCTGCGCCGGAGCGGGCGCAGGCGAGGACACTGCCGCAAGATCCCGGGACGCCACCGGAAGGTCTCCCCCGCCGACGAAGTTGCGGACGTCCTCCCTGGTAATGAGCCCGAACTCCCCGGTGCCGGTGACCAATGCCAGGTCGACGCCGAGATCCTTGGCCAGCTTGCGCACCGGCGGCGTGGACCGCGGGCGCTCCGCCGACGTCGGCGAGCGCTCGGTGGTAAGGGGCTCTGCGGTGAGGGGCTCACGAGTGAATGACTCACCGGCGAGCGGCCCGGCCACAGTCGTCCTTGCCGGCGCCGCCGGCGCGGCTTCAGTGCGCTCAGCCACGGGGGCCGATGCGGTGCCAGCCGCCGTCGCGGCAGCCACCGGAGCGGCGAAGCTGCGGGCACGGCGGGCCGGTCGGCCGGAGCTCTCCAGGACGGCGCCATAACCGACGAGGTTCGGTTCCCGCTTGGCGGCCGCCTCTTCCGCGCCGGAGCCGGACCCGTCAGCGGAACCCGAGCCGCCGTCGTCGCCCTCCACTTCGAAGGAAACGATCGGCTTTCCGACCTCCACCACGGAGCCGGGCTGTTCGTGCAGGGCCGCGACCACCCCGGCGAACGGGGAGGGAAGCTCGACGACGGCCTTGGCGGTTTCCACCTCGGCGATGATCTGGTTGAGCGCGACGGTGTCCCCCACCGCGACCTTCCACGCGACGATTTCCGATTCAGTCAGACCTTCGCCGAGGTCCGGCAGCCTGAATTCCTTGATCATGGTGGCGCTCATCCTTCCAGCCCGCTCAGGGAGTTGGGGCGGCCGAGGGCGCGGTCGACGCCGTCCAGGATCCGGTCCAGGCTCGGGAGGTGGTGCATTTCCACCTTGGAGTACGGGTACGGGACGTCGAAGCCGGTGACCCGGACCGGGGCTGCCTCGAGGTGGTAGAAGCAGCGTTCGGTGATGCTGGCGGCAACCTCGGCGCCGAGGCCGCCCGTCTGGGAGGCTTCATGCGTGATCACCAGCCGGCCCGTCTTGCGGACCGAGGCCTCAAGGGTCGCGAAGTCCAGCGGGGCGAGCGAGCGAAGGTCGATGACCTCGATCGAAATGCCCTCGTCAGCGGCCGCGAGCGCGGCGTCCTTGGCGGTCTTCACGAGCGGGCCGTACGCCAGAAGCGTCACGTCCTTGCCCTCGGTGACGACGCGGGCCCTCTCCAGCGACAGGGCGGCGCCGAGGTCCAGCGACTCGTCCACCTCTCCCTTGTCGTGGTAGCGGCGCTTGGGTTCGAAGTAGAGCACGGGATCATCCGAGGCGATGGCCTGCTGGATCATCGTATGGGCGTCCTGCGGGTTGGAGACGCTGACGACGCGCAGACCCGAGGTGTGGGTGAAGTAGGCCTCGGGTGATTCGGAGTGGTGTTCCGGGGAGCCGATGCCGCCGCCAAACGGCACGCGGATCGTGATGGGCATCTTGACCGCACCCTGGGTGCGGTAGTGCATCTTGGCGACCTGGCTGACGATCTGGTCGAATGCCGGGTAGATAAAGCCGTCGAACTGGATCTCCACCACGGGGCGGTAACCCCGGTAGGCGAGGCCGACGGCGGTCCCCATAATTCCGGACTCGGCCAGCGGGGTGTCCACGACGCGGTGCTTGCCGAAGTCCTTCTGCAGGCCGTCGGTGACGCGGAAGACGCCGCCGAGGGCGCCGATGTCCTCCCCCATCAGGATCACCTTGGGATCGTTCTCCAGGGACTTGCGCAGGCCCGCATTGATTGCTCGGGCAAAGGTCATCTGTGTCATCAGCGTGCACCTTCTTCAGAAGCGGCTTCCGCGGGATCGCCGAAGGAGGCCAGGTAACGGGAATAGTGGTCCTGCTGGCGCTCCAGCGGGGCATGCGGCGTGCTGTAGACGTGCTTGAAGATGTCCAGCGGCTGCGGCTCGGGCATGTTGATGGTGCCGGCCCGCAGCGCCTTGGCGACTGCATCCGCTTTGGCGGCGACGGCGGTTTCGAGTGCCTCGGTGAGGAGTCCCTTGCGTTCCAGCAGTGACTTAAGCCGCGCGATCGGGTCCTTGGCGGCCCAGTCCTCGAGTTCGTTCGCGTCGCGGTAGCGGGTGGGATCATCCGCCGTCGTGTGCGGACCCATGCGGTACGTGACGGCCTCGATGAAGGTCGGGCCGCCGCCATGGCGTGCCCGGTTGGTGGCGATGCGGGTCGCTGCCATCACGGCCAGGACGTCGTTGCCGTCCACCCGCATGCTGGGGATGCCGAAGCCCGCCGCACGGTCAGCGATCTGGATGTGGGACTGGAGCCGGACGGGCTCGGAAATCGCCCAGTGGTTGTTCTGGCAGATGAAGACCACCGGGGCCTGGAAGCTGGCAGCGAACACCAGGGCCTCGTTGACGTCGCCCTCGCTTGTGGCGCCGTCGCCGAAGTAGGCCACGGCTACCGAATCGGCACCGTCGTTCTGGATGCCCATCGCATAGCCGGTGGCGTGCAGCGTCTGGGCGCCGATGATGATTTGCTGGGTTGCGACGTTGACCGTGAAGGGGTCCCAGCCGGCCAGGGCGTTCCCCCGCCAGGCTTTGACGATGGCCTCCGGCCGGACTCCGCGGCAGTAGGCCACCCCGTTGTCGCGGTAGCTGGGGAAGACGAAATCGTCGTCACGGAGGGCCCTCGCCGAACCGATCTGGGAGGCCTCCTGGCCCAGCAGCGGGGGCCAGAGGGCGAGTTCACCCTGGCGCTGCAGGGCGGTGGCCTCGGCATCGATGCGGCGGATAACCACCATGTCCTCGTAAAGCGCGCCCAGTTGCTCGTCGTTGACGTCCCGGACCCAGGGGTCGAACTCGGGATGGCTTACACGTTCACCCCCGGGGGTGATGAGTTGGACGAGGTCCCCGCCCGTCCGCCTGTTTGATTCTGCACTGTTGCCGGGGCCGCCTGCGGCAATGCCGCCCTTGCCCGCGTCGTCGGTAAACACAGTTGTACGCACCTTCTGACGTCGTCTGACCGGAACTCGCAGGACTCGTGATCCCGGTGCACCCCGGCCGCCCGGGCGCCGTTGCCCCGGATAGTTGTGACCCTACTCACAATGCCCATTGGGTACAACCACCTGCGGATAAGTTGAGCATTCTGCACTGCCCGAATCCGCCGCACCGTGCTAATCTTGCGCATTATGCAACCCCTGGATGGCACTGACACCCGCCTGCTTTCGGCCATGGCCCGGGACCCCCGCCGGACGGTGGTTGCGCTGGCCCAGAAGCTGGGTTTGTCGCGGAATACCGTGCAGGCCCGCATGGCCCAGCTGGAGAAGAAACACGTCTTCCTGTCCTTTGAGCGCCGCATCAATCCCGCCTCGCTGGGCTACCCGCTGATGGCCTTCATCTCGGTTCACGTCCAGCAGCAAAAGCTCGGCACGCTGGCGGTGGAACTGGCCGATATCCCGGAGATCCTGGAGGGCTACGGCCTGACCGGCTCGGCGGACCTGCTGCTCCGGGTCGTCGCGCTCGACGCCGAGGACCTGTTCCGGATCAACGGCAAGATCCTGGCCTGCGGCGGCGTGGACCGGACGGACACGGCCCTGGCCATGAGCGAGATGATTCCGTTCCGGATCCAGCCGCTGCTGGAACGCGG
The DNA here is from genome assembly GCF_001750145.1 of Arthrobacter sp. U41. NCBI lineage: Bacteria > Bacillati > Actinomycetota > Actinomycetes > Micrococcales > Micrococcaceae > Arthrobacter > Arthrobacter sp. U41. The sequence continues at coordinate 2,661,104 of NZ_CP015732.1, read as the reverse complement.
TTCCGCCGAAGGCTGACGGCCCTTTGGGCTGAGACACAGAGGAGCCCCCGTGCGGCTGCACGGGGGCTCCTCTGTGTCTCAGCCGGCGGTAACCGCCGGCGGTTGGTGCTTAGTGGTCAGTGGCCTTTTCGGCGCCCACACCCGTCAGGGAGCGGACTTCCATTTCGGCCTGCTTGGTGGTGTCTTCGAGCCTCTTGTCCAGGATCGAGCCGAGGTAGCCCAGCAGGAACGCCAGCGGGATGGAGACGATGCCCGGGTTGCTGAGCGGGAAGATCGCGAAGTTGGCGCCCGGGATCATGGACGTCTTGGCACCCGAGACCACCGGGGACAGCGCGATCAGGATGATCGCCGAGCCCAGCCCGCCGTACATGCTCCAGATGGCGCCCTGGGTCGTGAACTTGCGCCAGAACAGCGAGTACACGATGGTGGGCAGGTTGGCCGAAGCCGCGACCGCGAAGGCGAGCGCCACCAGGAACGCGACGTTCTGTCCGTTGGCGAAGATGCCGCCGGCGATGGCCAGCAGGCCGATGACGACCACGGTGCGCCGCGCCACCTTGACCTCGGTGTCAGCGTCGGCTTTGCCCTTGGCAATAACGCTGGCGTAGATGTCGTGGGCGAACGATGCCGCCGCGGTGATCGTGAGGCCGGCGACGACTGCCAGGATGGTGGCGAAGGCCACCGCCGAGATGAAGCCGAGCAGCAGCGGGCCACCGAGGTGGAACGCCAGCAGCGGTGCGGCGGAGTTGACGCCGCCCGGGGCACCCTTGATCGTTTCAGCGCCAACCAGCGCCGCAGCACCGAAGCCCAGGACCAGGGTGAACAGGTAGAACAGGCCGATCAGCCAGATGGACCAGACCACGGACTTGCGGGCTTCCTTGGCGGTCGGAACCGTGTAGAAGCGCATCAGAACGTGGGGCAGGGCCGCGGTGCCGAGCACGAGGGCCAGGCCAAGGGACATGAAGTCGATCTTGGAGACTTCGGACTTGCCGTACTGCAGGCCCGGGTTCAGGATATTCGGGTTGCCCGAGGCTTCCACCGCGCCGCCCAGCAGATCGGAAAGGTTGAAGCCGTAGATGGCGAGGACCCAGAAGGTCATCACCGCTGCTCCCGCAATCAGCAGCACGGCCTTGATGATCTGGACCCAGGTGGTGCCCTTCATCCCGCCGATCAGTACATACATGATCATCAGGGCGCCAACGACGATGATGACCAGCGCCTGTCCGCCCCAGTCGCTGATGCCAAGGAGCAGGGAGATCAGGGTGCCGGCTCCGGCCATCTGGGCCAGGAGGTAGAAGAAGCAGACTACCAGGGTGGAGATGGCCGCCGCGATGCGCACGGGGCGCTGCTTGAGCCGGAACGAGAGGACGTCGGCCATCGTGAACTTGCCGGTGTTGCGCAGCAGTTCGGCGACGAGCAGCAGGGCGACGAGCCAGGCCACCAGGAAGCCGATGGAGTACATAAAGCCGTCGTAGCCGTTGATCGCGATGGCGCCGGTGATGCCGAGGAACGAGGCTGCCGAGAGGTAGTCGCCGGCGATGGCGGTACCGTTCTGCGGGCCGGTGAAGGACCGTCCGGCGGCGTAGTAGTCAGCGGCCGTCTTGTTGTTGCGGCTGGCCTTGATCACGATGATCATGGTGATCGCTACGAACAGGCCGAAGATGCCCATGTTCAGCAGGGTGGTTTCCTTGAGATCCGCAACGTTGACTGCGGGAACCATAAACATCATTTCTGTACCCCGCTGATCTGGTTGCCATGCTTGTCGAATTCGTGGCCTTCGATTTCGTGGCGGATTTCCGCTGCGATCGGGTCAAGCTTCCGGTTCGAGTAGCTGACGTACCAGCCGGTGATGGCGAACGTGGTCACGAACTGGGCCAGTCCCATGATCAGGCCTACGTTGATGTTGCCCCAGACCTTGATGGACATGAACTCCACCGCGTAGTCGGCCAGCAGAACATACGCGAAGTACCAGAGCAGGAATGCAATGGCCATCGGAAAAACAAAGCTGCGGTGACGTTTGCGCAGCTCCTGGAACCGCTTACTCGACTGGACTTCCTTGAAGTCCACGGCCGCCGTAGCGTCCGTTTCTTGGGCTTCGTGACCCATCGTTCCTCCTCATTGAGACTTTTGAGTCCACACCGGCTCCTCCGGCCTGCTCCGAACAGCCCTTTCGCCAATGTGACTGCAATCACTCTCTCGCGTGATGCGGCCTACATTCCAGCATCGCCGTACCCTGCGTCGCTCAGCGGTCGGGATGCTGCGCTCAACGGTGCCCAAAGCACAGTCCGGCGCCCCTTCGACCCCGACCCGGCAGGTGCCGCGATACGCTGGGCCCATGCCCGACTCTCCCCTTTTCATCGCCGCCGCCGTCGCCGTGATCGCGATGGCGATCGCCGTTATCGTCGCCGTCGGGCTCAAGGTGCTCCGCTCCTTCCGGGAGCTCGGCACGGACGCGGAACGGGCCACCTACAAGACGCTCCACGCGGCCTCCCGCGCCGGCCAGCATCTGCGGACGGGCCTGAATCCTTCCGGGGCCGCCAAGGCCAGCCGGCAGTTGCGCACCCTGCTGGGCTGCGACGCACTGGCGATCACCGACACCACCGGCGTGCTCGCCTGGGACGGAGCCGGCGAGGAGCTCAAGCCGTTCCTGATGGAACTGGCCGCAGGGGTGCTCGACGGCGGCCACACCGCCGTCATTCCGGCCGGCGAGGTGCAGGAAACCGCGCAGGGCAGGGGCGCCGTGGCGGCCCACCCCGCGGTGGAACGCGCCGCGGTGATCGCCCCGATCAGGACCGGAACCCGGGTGGTGGGCGTCGTCGCCGCCTTCGCCCCGGCCGCCGGCGCCGGGTTGGTCCGGGCCACCAGCGAGGTGGCCGACTGGGTCGCCACGCAGGTGGAGCTGGCCGAACTGGACGCGTCCCGCACGCTGCTCATGGAGGCCGAGGTGCGCGCGCTGCGGGCCCAGATCAGTCCGCATTTCATCTACAACTCACTGAACGCGATCGCCTCCTTCATCAACACGGACCCGGTCCGGGCCCGTGAGCTGGTGGTGGAGTTCGCCGACTTCACCCGCTACTCCTTCCGCCGCCACGGCGACTTCACCACCCTCGCCGAGGAACTGCGCTGCATCGACCGCTACCTCCTGCTGGAAAGGGCCCGCTTCGGCGACCGCGTGCAGGTGAGCCTGCGGATCGCCCCCGAGGTGCTCAGTACCGTGATCCCGTTCCTGAGCCTGCAGCCGCTGGTGGAAAACGCGGTCCGGCATGGCCTGGAGGCCAAGGAAGGTCCCGGCCACATCTCCATCACTGCCAACGACTCCGGCGCGTTCGCCGAGGTGACCATTGAGGACGACGGCGTGGGGATGGATCCGGAACAGTTGCGGGCTGTCCTCGCGGGGCACAGCGACGGCGACCATGTGGGGCTGCGGAACGTGGACGCCCGGCTGCGGCAGGTCTACGGCGATGAGAACGGGCTCGTGATTGAGACCGCCCCCGGGGAAGGCACCCTGATCACGATGCGTGTCCCCAAGTCGCAGCCCCGCCACGATGCCTGATAGGGGACAAACGCCTCCGGCGCTAGTCTTGGACCATGATTAACGTCCTCGTCGCCGACGACGAGCTGCCCGCTGTTGAGGAACTGGCTTTCCTGCTCGGCCGGGATGACCGGATCGGCACCATCCACCGGGCCTCCTCCGGGGCCGAGGCCCTGCGCGCCCTTGAGGTCGAGGACGTCGACGCCGTCTTCCTGGACATCCACATGCCTGCCCTCTCCGGCCTGGACATCGCCCGCGTCATCGCGCGCAGCAGCAAGCCGCCCGCGGTCGTCTTCGTCACCGCCGACGAGGACTGCGCCCTGGAAGCCTTCGAACTGGCCGCCGTGGACTACCTGCTGAAACCCGTCCGCGCTGAACGTCTGGCGAAGTCCATCGGCCGGATCAGCGAGCTGCTCAAGGACGGCGCCCCGCGGCCGGAAATGATCACCGTGGACCTGGGCGGAACCACGAAGATGATCCGCCGCGACGACGTCACCTACGTCCAGGCCCAGGGCGACTACGCCCGGCTGCACACCGCCGATGCCAGCTACCTCATCCGTGTCCCGCTGGCCGATCTGGAACAGCAGTGGGCCGAAGCCGGTTTCATCCGGATCCACCGCTCCTACCTGATTGCGCTCAACCACGTCAGCCACATGAAGCTGGCGGCCGCCCGGCCCAGCGTCACCGTAGCCGGGGCGGAACTGCCCATCAGCCGGCGCCACCTGCCGTCGGTCCGGGAAAAGCTTGAGGCGACCCGGATCCGGCCGCAGGCATGACCCGGGTCCGCGTCACCGCACCGCGCAGCATCACCCCGGGCAGCATCACGCCGGGCACCACGGCCCTGCCGTCCGCGCGGTCCGCCGCCGACTCGCGCGACGCCGCGGAGGAATCCGACGCCGGACAGGTGTTTGTCCGCTCCCTGATCCGCACGCAGCTGCGGCTGGGGGTTGTCGTGGCCGCGGGGTTCCTGCTGATCCTCGCTGCGTTCCCGCTGATGCTGGGACTGGTCCCCGGGCTGGCGGAGTCGACCATTGTGGGCCTGCCCTTCGACTGGGTGCTGCTGGGCATCGGGATCTATCCGGTGGTCGGGCTCAGCGCCTGGCTCTTCATCCGGACGGCGGCCCGGAATGAGGCCCGCTACCGGGACCTCGTCGGGGACAAGTGAGGCACGCGTGAACCCGGTCGTCGGTATCGCCGCATTCGCCGCCGTCTCGGTGGCCACCGCCGTCATCGGTTTTTACGGGCTCCGGATCTCGCGCACCACCGGGGATTTCTACGTGGCCTCGCGGACGGTCCGGCCGTGGTGGAACGCCTCCGCGATCGGCGGTGAATACCTTTCCGCCGCCAGCTTCCTCGGCGTCGCCGGGCTCATCCTGCTCTCCGGCACCGACGCCCTGTGGTTTCCGGTGGGGTACACCGCCGGCTACCTGATGCTGCTGCTTTTCGTCGCCGCTCCGCTCCGCCGCTCCGGCGCCTACACCATTCCCGATTTCACCGAAGCGCGGCTCGACTCCCGGGTGGTCCGCAGCGTCACGAGCGTTGTGGTCGTGATGGTCGGCTGGCTCTACATCGTCCCGCAACTCCACGGCGCGGCGCTGGCGATCCGGATCACCACCGGGCTGCCGGCGTGGGTGGGGCAGGTGGCGGTGGTCGCCGTCGTCTGTGTCACCGTGGTGGCCGGAGGGATGCGTTCCATTACCTTTGTCCAGGCGTTCCAGTACTGGCTGAAGCTGACGGCGCTGGCCGTGCCGATCCTGTTTATCGCCTTCTCGCTGGCGGACGCCGGGACCCCCGCCGTGGCGGAGGCGTCGGTGAACCCCACGGCAGTGGCTCCGGCCGGGCTGTACCAGAACATCTCGCTGCTGGTGGCCCTGCTGTTCGGCACGCTGGGGCTGCCGCACGTGCTGGTGCGGTTCTACACGAACCCGGACGGGCAGTCGGCCCGTCGGACCACCCTGATTGTGCTGGGCCTGCTGTCGGTCTTCTACCTGTTCCCGACCGCCTACGGGCTGATCGGCCGGATGTTCGCGCCGGACCTGGCGCAGAGCGCGCAGGCCGATGCGCTGGTGCTGCTGCTTCCGGGGCAGCTGATTGGCGGGACCGCCGGTGACCTGCTGTCCGCCCTGGTGGTGGCCGGGGCGTTCGCCGCCTTTCTGTCCACAACCTCAGGGCTGGTGGTCTCGCTCGCCGGGGTGATCAGCCAGGACCTCTTCGGCGGCAGTGTGCGCGGCTTCCGGTGGGCGGCCGTGATCTCCGCGGTGGTTCCGCTGGGGCTCGCGTCCATGACCGGTTCGCTCGCGCTGGCAGGCAGCGTGGGGATGGTTTTTGCTTTTACCGCATCAACCATCTGCCCGGTGCTTTTGCTGGGCATCTGGTGGCGCGGGCTGACCGACGCCGGGGCGATCGCCGGCATGGCGACAGGGGCGGTGCTGTGCGGCGGGGCGATGGCGGCCGGAGCGGTGCTGGGTGCCGGCGGCCCGCCGTCGTGGCTGGCGCAGCCCGCGGCGTGGACGGTGCCGGCAGCGTTTGCCGTGATGGTCCTGGTTTCCCGGGCCACCAGGAACCGGGTCCCGCGGACCATCACGCGGCTCATGACGCGGCTGCACACGCCCGAACGGCCGCTGGTCACCGAGCGTTAGCGCCGGTCAGTCGATGGCGGCCATGAGTTCGACGACGCGGTCCAGGAAGGCGTCCACCTGGCTTTCGTCGTAGCCGTCCCTGCCGACGGCTGGACGGAAGACGGCGCGGCGGACGTTGTCCACGCTCAGCGGTTTGTCCTCTTCGAGGTAGCCGATCAACTCATAGCAGAGGTCATCCACATCCGTGGTGTTGTAGCTGCGTGCCTTGGCTTTGGAGGGGCGTCGGAAGCGCTGGCCGTCGGGGCGGTGCAGCCGCCCGCGCAACACGCCGGCGAGCCGGCCGATTTCGCGGAGCCAGGCTTCCTCGCCGCCTTCAGCGACAAGTTCGTCACGTTCCCGCCGGGCGAGGGCGTCTTCCAGGCGGTCCAGCGCCGCATCCACGCCGGCCGCGGCATAGCCGCCCTTGACCGGATCAAAGGACACGGCCCGCACGTCCGCGCTCTTGACCGGCCGGGCGGCGGACTGGGGGGACTCGAACGACACCCGTGCACGTTGCATGAACTCGTCGACTTGCTTGGCGTTGTAGCCGTACCGGGTCCGCTCGACGCGGTCAAAAGACGCAGGAATCTGCCGTTGAATGTCCACTGTAACTTTTGTTTCCTTCAATGCCGTTCGGCTGGTTTGTCCGGCACCATTCTAGATGCCGGAGGGTGGGAAGCCGCCTCAGACGCCGGCAAAGAGCGAGTAGAGAATGAACGCCACCGGGGAGGCGAAGACGATCGAATCCAGCCGGTCCATGACCCCGCCGTGGCCGGGCAGGATGCTGCTCATGTCCTTGATCCCGAGTTCGCGCTTCACCATGGATTCGGAGAGGTCCCCGGCGGTGGCTGCTGCGACCATGCCCACGGCCAGCGCCGCCCCCACCCACCAGGGCTTCTCCAGCAGGAAGATGGCGGCCAGCACTCCGACCACCGTGGCTCCGGCAATGGAGCCGGCGAAGCCTTCCCAGCTCTTTTTGGGGCTGATCTTCGGCGCCATCGGGTGCTTGCCGAGCGAGGCTCCGACGATGTACCCGAAGGTGTCGTTGGCGACCACCAGCAGCAGGAGGGTGGCAATCTGCCACGCTCCCGGGGGAATCACGCCGTCGGGCCACAGCCCGACCGGTGTCTGGCCCACCACGGTGTGCAGCGGCAGCACCGCGAAGCTGATCAGGAACGGAATCCAGGCCAGGGTGAAGACACCGGCGTAAATGCTTCGCGCGGATCCGGCCGCGCCCTCCAGGGACCGCCAAATCAGCGCCGCGACGCTGCTGATCATGATTGCGAACAGCAGGCTTTCGAGGCCTCCGAAGTAGGCGGCGGCCGGCATCGCAACCGTGCCGGTCATCACCGGAATGATCGGCAGTCTCGTGCCCGTGGTTTCCAGTGCCCGGAAGACTTCCCAGACACCGAAGACCGCGAAGGCGGTGACGATCAGCACGAACCCCAGCGGAAAGAGCAGCAGCCCGCCGAGGACGAAGGTGAGCAGGCCCAGACCCACGGCAGTCGCCGCGGGAAGATTCCTGCCGGCCCTGGGCGTCGGGTTCCTCCGTTGCTTCCCCCGCACCCGGACGTCGGCTCCGGGGTCCCCCTGTTCCTGCGTCATCAGACCTCGAGCAGCTCGGCTTCCTTGCGCTTGAGCAGCTCGTCGATCCCGTCGACGTGGGCCTTGGTCATGGCGTCCAGTTCCTTTTCGCCACGGCTGCCCTCGTCCTCGCCTGCCTCGCCGTCCTTCACCAGTTTGTCCAGGGTTTCCTTGGCCTTGCGGCGGATGTTGCGGATGGACACCTTGGCGTCTTCGCCCTTGGCTTTGACGATTTTGACGTATTCCTTGCGGCGCTCCTGCGTGAGGTCAGGGATGGTGATCCTGATGACGTTGCCGTCGTTGGAGGGGTTAGCTCCCACCTCGGAGTCGCTGAGGGCGCGTTCGATGTCGCGCAGCGCGGTCTTGTCGAAGGGTGTGATGAGGATGGTGCGGGCGTCCGGAACGGCGAAGGAGGCCAACTGCTGCAGCGGTGTCGGGGAACCGTAGTAGTCCACCAGGACCTTGTTGTACAGGCCCGGGGTGGCGCGGCCGGTCCGGATTGAGGCGAAGTCTTCCTTGGCTACTTCAACCGCCTTGTCCATCTTGTCCCCGGCTTCGAGCAAGGTTTCTTCGATCACGATCTCTCCTCAGAAATTGGTGCCACCCGCCCTTGGCGGGGTGCTGCACGGTCATGGTTGAATTCCGCCTGCTTAGCCCGGATCCGGGGTGCGGAACTGTCCTGAAAACATCCTAGCCGCTGCTAGGGGGTGACGACGGTGCCCAGGTCCTCGCCCAGGATGGCCCTGGTGACGTTGCCTTCGCCTTCCATCCCGAACACCACCATGGTGAGGTTGTTGTCCTTGCACATGGTCATGGCGGTCTGGTCCATCACGCGGATGTCACGTCGCAGGGCCTCGTCGTAGCTGAGGTGGTGCAGCTTCTCGGCGGTGGGATCCAGTTTCGGGTCGGCGGTGTAAACGCCGTCGACCCCGCTCTTGGCCATCAGGACAACGTCGGCGTGGACCTCCATGGCGCGCTGGGCGGCCACGGTGTCGGTGGAGAAGTACGGCAGTCCGGCGCCGGCGCCGAAGATGACGACGCGGCCCTTTTCCATATGGCGGATGGCGCGGCGCGGAATGTACGCCTCTGCGACCTGGCCCATGGTGATGGCACTCTGGACCCGGGTTTCGACGCCGGCCTGTTCCAGGAAGTCCTGGAGGGCCAGGCAGTTCATGACCGTGCCGAGCATGCCCATGTAGTCTGCGCGGGAACGGTCCATGCCGCTCTGCGACAGTTCGGCGCCGCGGAAGAAGTTTCCGCCGCCGACGACGATCGCGACTTCGACGTCGGGGACTGCTGCGGCGATCTGTTTGGCCACGCCGCGGACGGTGTCAGGGTCGACGCCCAGCTTCCCGCCGCCGAAGACCTCGCCTGAGAGCTTCAAGAGAACTCGGCGCCGGCTCTTCTTTGGCTGGGCTGAAGTGGTGACGGTTTCCATGGTGCCTTCCCGTTGGTGAACTCTGAGCTAGGTTATCGTGCCGGGGACCAAAGGCGTCATTCCGCCCGGACCCGGGTCCGCCCCGGGAGGGTGTCCCGGGGCATGCCCTGCGTGCATGCAAAAGGGGCGGCCACCGCAGTGACCACCCCTTCAGCGTGTCTGACTACTCTCTGACTGGTGCCTGACTAGGAACCGACGCGGAAACGCGCGAATGTGGTGCCCTTGACGCCGGCCTCGGTGAGGACCTGCGCGACAGACTTCTTGGCATCCTTGGCGAATGCCTGGTCGAGGAGGACCTCGCCCTTGTAGAAGCCCGTGACACGGCCTTCCACAATCTTGGTCATGGCAGCCTCGGGCTTGCCTTCAGCCTTGGCGGTTTCCTCGGCGATGCGGCGTTCGGACTCGACGAGGTCGGCCGGAACATCCTCGCGGGAGAGGTAGTTCGGGGACATCGCGGCGATGTGGACGGCGACGTCGTGGGCTGCGGTGGCAGCTGCTTCGCCTTCGCCGTCAACAGCGAACAGGACGCCGACCTGGGCCGGGAGATCCTTGGAGGTCTTGTGCAGGTAAGCGTCTACGGTTGCGCCCTCGATGCGGGAGAGGCGGCGGACAACAACCTTCTCGCCCAGAACGGCGCCCTCTTCGATAACAACCTCGGACAGCGGCTTGCCGTCGACCTCGGTGGCCAGCAGGGTCTCGAGATCGGCAGCGCCGGACTCGACTGCAACGGCCAGGACCTTGTCGGCGAGCTGGATGAACTTGTCAGCCTTCGCGACGAAGTCGGTCTCGCAGTTGACTTCAATCATCACGCCAACGCCGCCGTCGACCTTGGCAGCAACCAGGCCTTCAGCGGTGGAGCGGCCTTCGCGCTTGGTGGCGCCCTTGAGGCCCTTGATGCGGATGATTTCGATGGCCTTTTCGGCGTCACCGTTGGCTTCGTCAAGAGCCTTCTTGACATCCATCATGCCGGCGCCCGTGCGCTCGCGCAGAGCCTTGATATCAGCGGCAGTGTAGTTCGCCATGTGAACCCCTCTGTCTAGAAATTTTATGTGGTGTACGGACTGACAGGACGGCAGCTCACCCGGTGAGCGGCCATCCTGTCAGTTCCCCTACAATGCGTTAATCGTGCGGGGAGATCCGGATTTATTTGTCAGCTGAGAAAAGCAGACCTTGTGTGTCTGACTACTTGGCTTCGCCGGCGGCGTCGTCAGCGGCCGGGGTAGCCTCGGCAGCTGCCGGAGCTTCCTCTGCAGCGGCGGGCGCTTCGTCAGCGGCCGGAGCGGCTTCTGCCGGAGCGGCAGCGGCCTCTTCGGTCTTGCTGCCTTCGAGGAGCTCGCGCTCCCACTCGGCCAGCGGCTCTTCCGGAGCTTCCGTGGTGCCGGTGGTGCGCTGGTGGCGGGCGATGAGGCCCTCAGCAACGGCGTCGGCAACAACGCGGGTCAGCAGGTTGACGGAGCGGATGGCGTCGTCGTTACCCGGGATCGGGAAGTCGACTTCGTCCGGATCGCAGTTGGTGTCCAGGATGGCCACAACCGGGATGTTCAGCTTCTGGGCTTCGTCGACAGCAAGGTGTTCCTTCTTGGTGTCAACGATCCACAGCGCGGACGGCGCCTTGGTCAGGTTGCGGATACCACCAAGGTTGGTCTGCAGCTTGGTGAGTTCGCGGCGAAGGAGCAGCAGCTCCTTCTTGGTGTAAGCGGAACCGGCGACGTCGTCGAAGTCGATCTCTTCGAGTTCCTTCATGCGCTGGATGCGCTTGGAGACCGTCTGGAAGTTGGTCAGCATACCGCCGAGCCAACGCTGGTTGACGTAGGGCTGGCCAACGCGGGTGGCCTGCTCGGCGATGGATTCCTGGGCCTGCTTCTTGGTGCCGACGAAGAGAACGGTGCCGCCGTGTGCAACGGTGGCCTTCACGAACTCGTAGGCGCGGTCGATGTAGGACAGCGACTGCTGCAGGTCAATGATGTAGATGCCGTTGCGCTCCGTGAAGATGAAACGCTTCATCTTCGGGTTCCAACGGCGGGTCTGGTGTCCAAAGTGGACGCCGCTGTCAAGCAGCTGGCGCATAGTTACGACGGGCATGCCGGCGCTCCTTCCGGCAGGTCATTCATGAGACAGCCCACGGGCTGTCTTACCCTGCCAATAGTTGACGGTTGATTAGCAACACCCAGGCGGGCGGTGCTCCTGGCATCCGCTGCGCTTCTTCTCCGGACCACAGGCCCGGACCGAAAGAAGCACAGTCCTCTGCACTCTGAAGTGTTCAAGCTTCGAAATGAGGAGGGCTGGATACGCGTAGTCAGCCACTGCTCCCCCGCACCCCAGAATGAGGCGTGCCGGCTTGGACAAGTACCTTGATCAAGCGTGAGGGCACAGCAAACTGCTCCACCAAGTGTACTACAGGGCCGGTGCCGGATTGGACGGTTTGCGGGGGCTGCCGGAGGGACCGCCACGGGTCTTCCGGGCGGCATTTCGGGCCCCTTTCCGGCGTCCGCGCGGGCCGCTTCGCAGGGTCCTTGCCGTTCTTTACCGGCGCCTCCTTCCCGGCGCCGCCAGCCCGGGATCGTTCCACTTCTTTTCCACATAGCCCGGAAGGGTCATTACGCCGGTCCGGCCGCCGCGGCAGGCTGAGTCCATGAAGACTCCGGCGTCCATTTCCGCGCTTGCTGCCGCGCTGCTCCTGGCACTCGCCCCTGTAACGGCCTCCGCAGGCCCCAGCCTTATGCGTGGTCCTGGCAGTGGTCCCGGACCGTCGGTGGCCGACTCCTGGAGCTGGCCGCTGAATCCCAGGCCTGCCGTGGTGCGCGGCTTTGATCCGCCGGCCAGGCCGTGGCTCAGCGGCCACCGCGGCGTCGACCTCCGGGCGGCGTACGACGCAGCCCCGGTCACTTCGCCGGCGGCCGGCACTGTGAGCTTTGTCGGAGTTGTGGTGGACCGCCCGGTCATCACCGTTGATCACGGCAACGGCTTGCGGAGCAGCTTCGAGGCGGTGCGCAGCGTTCTTGGCGCGGGCGCCGCCGTCGAGGAAGGGGATGTCCTGGGGTGGATCCTGCCCGGACACTGCGGACCGGAACCCTGCATCCACTGGGGCGTCCGCCGCGGAGAGGCCTACCTCAATCCGATGGCCTTCGTGACGGACCTGCGGCCCTCCATCCTGCTTCCGCCCAAAGACCCCGCGCCCGGATAGGGATGCGGGGGCAAAGCAGGCTGAAGGGCCGCGGGCCGTGCTGCGGACCGCCGGACGCGGGCGTCTTGGGGCCGCCGTGCGCCGCGGGGGCCGTTCCTAGACGATCGCGGAGATGCCCGTGATCGCCCGGCCGGTGACGAGGGTGTTGATCTCGTGGGTGCCCTCGTAGGAGTAGATGGCTTCGGCGTCCGAGAAGACCTTGGCCATCTCGTAGTCCGTCACGATCCCGTTGCCGCCGAGGATGCCGCGGCCCAGGGCAACGCTCTCGCGCATGCGGGCCGTGGTGAAGGCCTTGGCCAGGGCGGACTGCTCATCCTTGGCCTGACCCAGATCCTCGAGCTGGGAGAGCCGGACCATCATGCCCATCGAACTGACCGCATTGCCAAGGATCTGCACGAGCTGGTGCTGCACCAGCTGGAAGGAGGCGATCGGGCGCCCGAACTGGCTGCGCTCCACGGCGTAGCGGCGGGCGACGTCGAAGGCCGCCAGCTGCTGGCCGACTGCCTGCCAGGCGACGGCCAGGCGGGTGACCTTGAGGACCTTGTTCGTGTCGCGGAAGCTGTTGGCGTTGGCGAGCTTGAAGAACTCCGGCACCACGACGTTGTCCAGTGTGATGTCCGCGTTCTGCACCGTGCGCAGCGAAATCTTGTTCTCGATCTTGGTGGCGCTGTAGCCCTCGGTCTTGGTGTCGACGAGGAAGCCCTTGACCTGGTTGTCGGCGAGGTCACGGGCGTAGATGACGACCCAGTCGGAGAACGTGGCGTTGCCGATCCAGCGCTTGGCGCCGTTGAGGATCCAGCTGTTCCCCTCCCGGCGGGCTGTCGTGCGGGTGCCGCCGGCGACGTCGGACCCGCCAAGCGGCTCGGTGAGGCCGAAGGCGCCGATTTTCTTGAGCGAGTAGATGTCCGGCAGCCAGGCTTCCTGCTGTTCCGCGGAGGCGAGTGCTTCGATGGAGCCGGTGAAGAGTCCGTCGTGGACGCCGATAAAGGTTGCGATGGAGGTGTCCGCGCGCGTTAGCTCGGCGTGCAGGATTCCGGCGAAGAGGTTGGTGTAGCCCTGCCTCCTGACCGGGCTGACGAGGTCGATTTCGGCCAGCTTCGGAATCAGGTCCATCGGGAATTCGGCGCGGTTCCAGCAGTCGACGGCGATCGGCTTGACCTCACGGGCCAGGAACTCGCGGACCTCCGCAAGCCGGTCCTGCTCCTTGCGGCTGAGCAGCTGCTCGAAGGCAAAGAAGTCGCCGTCGGCGTACGGGAGGTTGTTGATGTCGATGTCAGCTTTGGACATGGTGTTCCTTCACGTGTGATCAGCAGCGGCCGGTGGGACGCGGACGGCGCACCGGCAGAATGTTACTCACCGGTAACTTATCGCAATTCAGGGGTGGCCCGCAAGTGATGGAGCTGACGCTGGAGGATCCGGTGGGGGGCCGTTCCCGGGCTGGACCGGGGAAACAGGCGCCGCACCGGATAACACAAAAGAGCCGGGCTGACGTCGAAACATCAGCCGCGGCTCCCGTGGCTCCGGATCCCGGTCGGGGTTCCGCAGAGATTGTAGGGCTACTCGGACTTGAACCGAGGACCTTAGGATTATGAGTCCCGCGCTCTAACCAGCTGAGCTATAGCCCCGTGCGCCCGGAAACCGTCACCCCTCGCGGGGACGATTGATTTCCGGGCGAAAATCACTCTAACAATAGTAGTGGCCCGATTCAGACGACGAGGTCGTCGTAGCTCGCGCCGCGGTAGAGATCCTCGAAGGCCTGCAGCGTGCGTTCGAGGCTGTGGTTCTCCACGATGCCCCGGCTCGCCTTTCCCATCGCCGCGAGTTCGTCCGCGGGGAGCGAGAGCACGCGGACGATCTTGGCGGCGAGGTCGTCGCTGTCATTGGGCGTGAACAAGTAGCCGTTTTCGCCGTCGCGCACCAGGTGCGGCAGCGCCATGGCGTCGGCAAGCAGCACCGGCGTGGATGCGGACATCGCTTCGAGCGTCACGAGGGACTGCAGCTCGGCCGTTCCGGGCATGCAGAACAGGTCGGCCGCCAGATAGGCCGTGCGGAGGTCGGCGTCGCTGGCCAGGCCAAGGAACTTGACCCGGTCCTGCAGACCGAGCCGGGCAACCTGGTCCTCGAGGGCCGGGCGCACTTCGCCGCCGCCGACGATTTCCAGGTGGACGTCCAGCTCCCTGGGCGTCTTGGCGACGGCGTCGATCAGGACATCGATGTGCTTTTCCTCGGCGAGCCGGCCGACGAACAGCAGGGTGGGGCTCGGGTGCCGCTCGAGCTCCTCGCCGGGCTTAAGTTCGTAGGCCGCGGAGTCGATGCCGTTGGAGAGGGGCAGGACCTTGCGGAGGAAGGCGTGCTGGTGCATCGCCTCGGCCGCCAGCGGCGTGGGGGTGGTCACGACGTCGGCCTGGCCCATGACCTTGCCCATGTCCTTCCAGGAAATACGTCCCACGATGTCCTTGAACCACTGCGGGAACGGCAGGAAGGGGTTCAGGTTTTCCGGCATGAAGTGGTTGGTCGCCACGATCCGGATGCCGCGCTTGACGGCCTCGTAGAGCACGTGCTCGCCGATCATGTAGTGGCTCTGGATGTGCACGACGTCGGGCTTGATGCGGTCGAACAGCAGGCTGATTTCCTTCTTGATCTCCCAGGGGAAGGTGATCCGGAAGTATTCATGCGTGGGAACTGAGTGCGAGCGGATCCGGTGGACCGTGCCTTCGTCGCTGAACTCGCTGTAGCTCTTTCCCTTATCCGGGCGGCAGGCCAGGACATGGACATCATGTCCGCGCGCCGTCATGCCCTTGGCCAGGCGGTAGCTGAACATGGCAGCGCCGTTGACGTGGGGCGGGTAGGTGTCCGCGGCGATCAGAATGGTCAGCGGGTGCTGGTTGTCGGGCATGGTCACGTGGAGAGCTCCTGGTGGTCACGGTGCGGGCAGCTGAGACGGTGGTGGCCGTCGGCGCAGGCGTGCCGGGCCTACTGCTGAGGTCTGGTTTGCCCTAGGACACCCGGCCCGCTGCCTTCCGCGCGTCCTTCTTGCGCCTGGTGACTTCGGGATGGTGCCTGGACAAAGCGATCACTCCCACGATAGCAAGCGATCCGGCCGCACCCATCGCAATCGCGGTCACGGCGTGGACATCGGGGCGCAGCTCGCCGAGGATCGTGATGCCGATGGCGATGCCGACGATCGGGTCGATCACCGTCAGCCCGGCAATCACGAGGTCAGGCGGGCCACCGGAGTATGCGTTTTGGACGAACCACGAGCCGAGGCCGCCGGCGGCCACGAGTGCGACCACCGAATACCACGGCACATTCATTAGGCCCTGGCCGTTCGGATCGAGCAGGTGCTTGCCGATGATACGGGTCAGGACGGCGACAAAGCCGAACAGGATTCCCGCACCAAGGATATAGATAAAGGCGCTCATCCGGTGCCTGAACATCAGGGCGAGCGTTCCGAACAGTCCGACAGCCAAGGCCAGCAGCAGCACAATGGTCAGCTCGTCGGAGGAGTGGACCTGGTGGTTCTCCTGGGTGACGTTGACGGCCAGCAGCACAAAGAGGGCCGAACCGGTCACGCATGCGGAAATGGCCACCACCGTGGCCCGGTTGATGCTCAGCCCCTGGTCCTTGGTGTTGACGATCGTCGTGATGACGAGGGCGATTGCCCCGATCGGCTGGACGACGGTGAGCGGCGCCATGACCAGGGCGACGGCGTTCATCGCCATGCCCACGACCAGCAGCATCAGACCGAACACCCAGCGGGGGCTTCGGATCAGCCGGAGCATGCCGTGGGTGCTGAGCGCGAGTCCGCCGGTGTCGGCCTTGACCGCGCTGCCTTGGCGCTGGGCGCCGAACGCGAGACAGAACGCGCCCAGGACAGCAAGCAGTACCGCGATCCACACCATCAGCGGGCGCCGCCGTCGACGTCGGGTTTGGTGTCCTTGAGCTTTTGGCCCTTGCGGATGATGGCCCAGAAGTAGTTGTAGCCGGCGATCCAATGTCCCACGAGCCCGAGTCCGAGGAAGATCCAGGCTGCCACGAAGTAAACCTCGGTGCCGGGGACGGGGAGCTTCGAGAGCACGAGCAGCGGGGTGCCGACCAGCAGCAGCGCAGTCCGGATCTTGCCGACTTTGCTGACCGGCAGGTCGGGGTGGCCGTGGAAGTAGTAGAGCGACAGGGCCAGCAGGATGGCGTCCGGGATGAGCAGCGCCGCGAGGTACCACCACTCCACGACACCGGCGATCACAAGGGTCACGGCAACCGCGATCAGCGACATCCGGTCCGCGATGGGGTCCATGACCCTCCCGAGGTTGGACATCTGGTCGTACCGGCGGGCAACGTAGCCGTCCACCCAGTCAGTGCTGCCCATAATGGCCAGGACGAGTGCGGCGTAGCCGTAATCCTGCCGCCCGAGCACGAGCCAGATGAAAAGTGGGACACCGAGGAACCGCACCACGGTCAGGACGTTCGGGACAGTGACGACCCGGTCGTGGTGGATCTGGGCCTGACCAGGGCGGGAACCAGCGCCAATGAACTTCATCCAGTCCCCCTTTCCGTGGCCGGCAACGTTCGGCCGTCGCAGTTCAGCGGGCTGCCTAGCCCTTGATCAGTTTGCGCAGCAGGAACACGAGCGCGGCGGCTGAGGCGGTCAGCGCGACGAGCGGTTTCCAGCGCTGGCCCAGCTGGCCTGCCACGCCGGCGCTGCCCGCAGCCGGCCCGGCCGACGTCGCCGGCCGGTTTGCGCTACGCACGGCCGCGGACCGTAACCCTGCGACCTTGCCGCTGAGCTGTTCCTTGCCGTCGTGCAGTTTCACCTGGGCTGCTGCCAGCAGGAGTTGCGCCTGGGTCTTGACGTCCAGTTCCTCGTTGAGTTCATCACGGACACCGGTGAGGTGGGTGCGGCGCTGGTCCAGCCGGCGTCGCAGTTCCGCTTCGGTGGGCGGCGGGCCGTAGTCCGGCTCGGCGGCCTTCTTGGCTTCCTTCTCGGCCTTGGCCTTGGCGGCGGCCTCGGCTTTGGCGGCCTTGGCTGCCTTGTACTGCTCTGAGTCAGGATCCAGCACGGCGGGGTCGAAGGCGGAGCCTTCCTTGGCGATGCCGAGGTCATACTTGAGGCCGCGGAGGGTATCTTCCGGAACCAGCGGCATGGCCTTCTTGAACTTGCCGACGCCCAGCAGGCCCACGATCACAGCAATCAGCAGGAAGACCCCGCAGACCAGCAGGGCCGCGAGCCAGGCAGGCATGATCGTGGCGAGGCCCATGATGGCGGCCACGATGAGGCCGATGACCAGGAAGGAAACAAAGACCAGCGCGACGGCGAGAAAGGCGGCGGCAACGCCGACCTGGATGCCTTTGCGTTTGATCTCGACCTTGGCGAGGGCAATCTCGTCGTTGAGCTGCCGCGGAGCCAGTTTAAAGATCAGTTTCAGAGTCCTGGGGAGCGCGGAAATACGCAGCCCCCCGCTTGTCCCGCCGCTGTGACGTCCGCTCATCGGTCCCGCCTAACTGGTTACGTCTGTGATTCCGCTTCCGCGGGATTGCCTGTCTGCGCAGCTTCACGCACACTCCGGTGTCAAAACTACCATTCAGGCTTCGCGCCGGGGCGCGGCAGCGGGCTGTGGCGCGCCCCTCGCCGCACGCCCGGGCTGCTGTCGTGAGCCCTAGGATTGACCTCTGTGACTACACCCACCAATCCCGGCGATTCGTTGACCCGTCGCAGGAAGCTCCTTTACATCCTGATGCTGGGCGCGCTGACCGCCCTGGGGCCCTTCACCGTGGACCTGTACCTTCCTGCTTTCCCGGCGCTGGAAGAAAGCCTGGGTGTCTCGGAGGCGGCCGTGCAGCTGACGCTGACCGGCACCACGATTGGCTTTGCCCTGGGCCAGTTGGTGGTGGGCCCGCTCAGTGACAAGTTCGGCCGGCGGATGCCGCTGATCCTGGCGACGGGGGTGCACATCCTCGCCTCCCTGGGGGCTGCACTGTCGACTGACATCTCGATGCTGGGCTTCTTCCGGGTGCTGATGGGCATCGGCGCGGCGGGAGGCGGCGTGGTGGCCATGGCGATGGTGCGGGATCTGTTCAGCGGCTTCGCCATGGTGCGGATGTTCTCCCGGATGGCGTTGGTGAACGGCCTGGCGCCGATCCTCGCCCCGGTGATCGGTTCGCAGTTGCTGCTGTTCATGCCTTGGCCGGGGATCTTCGTTTTCCTGGCCGGCTACGGCCTGTGTGTCCTCATCGCCGCGGTGTTCGTGGTGCGCGAGACGCTGCCCCGGGACGTTCGCGGGAAATCCGGGATGACCGCCCGCCAGCGCTACGGTGTCCTGTTCGCGGACCGGGTCTTCGTTGGCCTGCTGCTGGTGGGCGGGATGAACTTCGCCGGGCTGTTCACCTACCTTTCCGCGTCTCCGTTCCTGTTCCAGAACGTCTACGGCTTCAGCCCGCAGCAGTACGGCCTGCTCTTCGGAGTGAATTCGCTGGGCATCGTCGCGGGCGTGCAGACCAGCTCGAGGCTCGTCCGGAGGGTCCCGCCGCAGTGGATCCTGGCTTGCTCCACGGCGTGGATGTTCCTCATGGCCATGCTGATCGTGATTTTCGACCGGCTGGACTTCGGGTTGTGGGGCGTGCTGGTGCCGCTGTGGTTCTATATCCTCGGCGCCGGCTTCACGTTCCCCTGCGTCCAGGTGCTGGCGCTGGCCAAACACGGCGCGCAGGCCGGCACCGCCGCCTCTTTGCTCGGTGCCGCAACGTTCCTGATGGCTGGCCTCATCTCCCCGGTGGTGGGCTGGTTCGGTGTCAGTTCCGCCACCCCGATGGGCGCCGTCCAGGCCGCGTGTATATTCCTCGCCGCGGCCGCCCTCTGGCTGGTCGTCAGGCCCCGCACCGTCCCGTCGATCGAGTAGCCCGCCCTTCCCGCATGCCCCAGCCCGCGGGACATGCCCAGTCCTAGCGTGCAGGAGTGGGCATATGCGCACGATGTCCATGCGCCAGGCCCGGCGCGGGGCATGTCCCGGGGGAACGACCGCGGTGCTGGCCTTCGGCCCTGTTCCCGTCCGAGCCCGGGCGATAAAGTTGTAGATGTGCCCCACTGGCAGGATCATCCGCCCCTACCGGCCACGTGGCAGCGGTGCGACACCGGAATCCTGCCACTGTGGTGGGATCGTTTGTGCAGCCAGGCCAGCCAGCAGTCGGCGGCTCTCTTCGCGGCCGGCCTGTTTACCGAGGACCGCCGGCGCCCGATCGCCCAGTGGTACAACCCGGCCTCCGATTCGGCGCTCCTGGTTGCACCCGAGTCCTCCCCCGAATGGCCCGTGCAGCGCTTCGGCATCTTCTACGCCCCGCCCGGCGCTGGCTTCACCCAGATCCACTCTGCCCCGCACGAGTGGCACCCGCGCGAACCGCGGAAGTCCCCCACCGAACTCGAGGCCTTCCAGGGAGCCGTGGCGGAGGCCGAGCGGTTCCTGCAGGTGGAGATGTACTTCGTCTAACCCCCAAGAGCCGCCGTAAGAGGACACAAAAAAGGTCCCGCAGCCGGTTTATCACCGGCCGCGGGACCCGTCCGCTCCTCCTGCTGGACTTGAACCAGCAACCCTTCGATTAACAGTCGAATGCTCTGCCAATTGAGCTAAGGAGGAATGAAGCAGGTATGACATTAGCAAAGGTTTTCCCGCTTAGGAAATCGGCCCGCCGCCCTCCCCTCGAATCCGCACGATACCCCCTCCGGGTACAAAAAAGTCCCCGTCCCGGTGACCCGGGACGGGGACTGCGCGCTCCTCCTGCTGGACTTGAACCAGCAACCCTTCGATTAACAGTCGAATGCTCTGCCAATTGAGCTAAGGAGGAATGAAGCGGATACAAGCCTAGCAAACACCCGGCCGGGAAGTGAAATTGCCCCCGGGCGGGACTGCCGGGCCCGGAACACTCAGGCCTCTGATCGCAGCGAACGCCGCTCCATCTCCAACTGCATCAGCTCGCGGTTCAGCCGCTGGAACTCCTCCGGGACGGCGGAAGCGTCCAGGCGCTGCAGCTGTCCCATCTTTTCAGCCTTGACCCGGGTGATCTGCAGTTCGAACAGCCGTGCGAGGATGTCCCGGCAGTAGCGCAGCGCGCCGTCGGCGGTGCTGGCCGGCAGCGGCACCACGGCAAGCTCCGATACAAGCGGGCGAAGCGGCTCGGGAACCTCCTGCAGCAGCTGTTCCACCCAGCGCACCGGATCACCCGCGAACGCCAGCCCGGTGGCCCGGATGGCCTCGTGGATGGCCAGGTAGGCCGGCGTCGAGAACCTCGCATCGGAGAAACGCTGCCAGGTCTCCCCTTCCAGCATCACCGGCTGCTGCAGGGCGACCTCCAGGGCCTGCCGTTCCATCGCGGCCACGGGGTCGCGCGGGTCCGGGCGGTTGAAGGACTGCAGCGCGGCCGACGGCGGCAGGGGCGCCACCCCCGGGGCCGATCCCCCGCCGGTCACTGAAACGTATCCTGGGCCCGTGCCGCGGCCGGGGCCGTTGCCCTGCGCCTGGTACTGGCCGGTGCCGGACCCGCCCGCCTGCGGCTGGGCCGCCCGCTTGGCCGCGGCACCGACCGCGCGGCTGACTTCCTCGACCGGCATGCCCAGCCAACCGGACAGCTCCCGGACGTAGCCGGGACGAATCGCGGCGTCGCGGATCTGCGCGACGACCGGGGCGGATTCCCGCAGGGCGGCGATCCTGCCCTCAACCGTGTCCAGATTGTGGCGTTTCAGCGCGGCGCGGATGGCGAATTCAAACAGCGGGCGCCGGGTGCCGATCAGGTCCCGCACGGCGGCGTCTCCCTTGGACTGACGCAGCTCACAGGGGTCCGCCCCGTTGGGCTCCACGGCAACATAGGTCTGCGCCACGAAGCGCTGGTCCTCCTCGAAGGCCCGCAGGGCCGCTTTCTGGCCGGCGGCGTCGCCGTCGAAGGTGAAGATGACTTCGCCGCCGCTGCCGTCGTCGGAAAGCAGCCGGCGGGCGATCTTGATGTGCTCGGTCCCGAACGCCGTGCCGCAGGTGGCGACCGCCGTCGTGATCCCGGCGAGGTGGCAGGCCATCACATCGGTGTAGCCCTCCACGACGACGATCTGGCGGTCCTTGGCGATGTTGCGCTTAGCGAGGTCGATCCCGTAGAGGACCTGCGACTTCTTGTACAGCGTGGTCTCGGGGGTGTTCAGGTATTTGGGGCCCTGGTCGTCCTCGTAGAGCTTGCGGGCACCGAACCCGATGGTTTCCCCGGCAATGTCGCGGATTGGCCAGATCAGCCGGCCGCGGAAACGGTCGTAAATCCCCCGGCCGCCTTCGGAGAACATCCCCGTGAGCTTCAGTTCGGGGTCGGTGTAGCCCTTCCCGCGAAGGTGCTTGAGCAGCGAGTCCCAGCCCTGCGGGGCGTACCCGACGCCGAACTGGTCGGCTGCGGCACGGTCGAAGCCGCGGTCATGCAGGAAGTTGCGGCCTTCGGTGGCTCCCGGGGTCAGCAGCTGGGCACGGAAGAACTCGTCCGCGACCTTGTGGGCGTCGAGCAGACGCTGCCGCCGGCCGACCTCCTCGCGGTTCGGGCCGGAGCCGCCGTCCTCGTACCGGAGCTCGAAGCCGATCCGGGAGGCCAGTTTTTCCACGGCCTCATGGAACGTCGTGTGGTCCAGTTTCTGCACGAAGGAGATGACGTCGCCGTCCTCGCCGCATCCGAAGCAGTGGTAACGGCCCACCTGGGGACGGACGGTGAATGAGGGCGAACGTTCGTCATGGAAGGGGCAGAGACCTTTGTAGGAGCCCAGTCCGGCGACCTTGAGCGTTACGTAGCCGTCGACAACTTCCTTGATGTCCGTGCGCTGGCGTACTTCGTCGATGTCTTCGCGTTTGATCAGGCCTGCCACAGTGCCATCCTAGTACCGCGCCCCGACAGGAAGAGCGCAAAGCCGGACACTGCGGGCAACGTCACGGGGCCTGTCACCACAGCGACGGGAGGCTGCCCACGAGCCGCTCGTACATGGCCAGCGCGGAGCCGTCGGTCAGGGACGCGACCTGGTCGATCACGACACGCAGCCGCGCGCCGTCGTCCGCCGCGTCGCGCCAGTCGGCTGCGAACATCGGCTCCAGATGGCGGTCCCCGGTGGCGCTGAGGGCGGTGACGAGGGCGTGGAGGACCTCCCGCTGGCGCTCGTAGATGGGCCGCCGGTGCTCGGTGGTCATCACGAAGGTGGTGGCCAGGCCCTTCATCACGGCGATTTCCATCACGGTTTCGTCCGGCACGATCAGCTCCGCGTTGTAGCGGGTCAGGTTCTCCGGGCCGTAGACCGCGCGGGTGGACGCCAGTGCACTCTGGCAGAACCGGCCGATCAGCTGGCTGGTCATGTCCTTGAGCGCTGCCATCGATTTGCGGCTGCCGTCGGCCTCGCGGACCCACACGCTGGTGGCTTCCAGCCGGGCGAGGGCGGCGTCAATCGCGGCGGGGTCGTTGCGCGGCAGGTACCACTGCCTGGCATAGCCGACAACGCGGGCGCGGTGGTCCGGGTTGTCCATCCAGCGCAGCTGGAAGTGCCCGGCGACGATTGCGTCCTCGACGTCGTGCACGGAGTAGGAGATGTCGTCGGCGAGGTCCATGACCTGCGCTTCGAGGCAGGAGCGCCGGTCCGGGGCGTCCTCGCGGATCCAGCCGAAGATCGGCAGGTCGTCCTCGTAGGCGCCGAACTTGCTGGTCCGCTCACCGTGGATGATGGGGGCGTTCTCGGCCGACCACGGGTACTTCGCGGCGGCGTCGAGGCTGGCGCGGGTGAGGTTGAGCCCGGCGGGGCGCCCGTCGGGGGCAAGGACCTTGGGCTCCAGCCGGGTCAGCAGCCGCAGGGTCTGGGCGTTGCCTTCGAAGCCGCCGATTGCGTGGGCGACCTCGTTCAGGGCCGATTCGCCGTTGTGGCCAAACGGCGGGTGGCCAAGGTCATGGCTGAGGCAGGCGGTGTCCACGACGTCGGGGTCGCAGCCCAGGGCGCGGCCGAGCTCGCGGCCCACCTGGGCCACCTCGAGGCTGTGGGTGAGGCGGGTGCGGACGAAGTCGTCGGTGTCGGGGGCCACGACCTGGGTCTTGGCCCCGAGCCGGCGCAGGGCCGAGGAGTGCAGCACCCTTGCACGGTCGCGTTCGAAGTCGGAGCGGTACGTGGACTTGGGCGGCTCCTCCACCCAGCGGGCGGTGTCGCGGGCCACATAGCCGTCCAGCACCGGGGCGGTGGTCCTGGTTTCAGCCACCGGACACGTCCAGTTCCGCATGGCAGATCTCGCGTGACTGCTCGGCGTCCATGTTGCGGTCCAGCAGCCAGTCCTTGGGCAGGGCCACCTTCTTTGGCGAGCCCGCACGGCCGCGGGGGCCTTCGGCGTCCCCTCCGGGGTACGGCGAATCCAGGTCCAGCTGGTCCAGGGTCCCGCGGAGCACTTCCAGGCTGGTCACCATCGCCAGTTTGGTCCGCAGCTCGCCGCCGACCACGTAGCCCTTGAAGTACCAGGCCATGTGCTTGCGGATTTCACGCAGCGCCTTGCCCTCGTCGCCGAAGGTCTCGACCATCAGCTCGGCGTGGCGGTAGACGCTCTCTGCGACCTTTCGCAGGTCCGGCGTGTGCCGCTCCTGGCTGCCTTCGAAGGCTGCCATGAGGTCGCCGAACAGCCACGGGCGCCCCTGGCAGCCGCGGCCCACCACAACACCGTCGACTCCGGTCTCCCGGACCATGCGGATGGCGTCTTCGGCGGACCAGATGTCGCCGTTGCCGAGGACCGGGACGTCCGGCAGGGCCTCGCGCAGCCGCGCAATCGCGGACCAGTCGGCCTGGCCGGAATAGAACTGCGCCGTGGTGCGGCCATGGAGGGCAACGGCGGCGACCCCGGAATCGCGGGCGATCCGGCCGGCGTCGAGGTAGGTGAGGTGGTCCTCGTCAATGCCCTTGCGCATCTTGATGGTCAGCGGGATGTTGCCCTTGGAGGCTTCCTTGACCGCGGTCCGGACGATCGAGGTGAACAGGTCGATCTTCCAGGGCAGGGCGGACCCGCCGCCCCGCCGGGTCACCTTGGGCACGGGGCAGCCGAAGTTAAGATCGATGTGGTCCGCGCGGTCTTCCTCGACGAGCATCCGGACGGCCTGGCCGACGGTGACGGGGTCCACGCCGTAAAGCTGGACGGACCGGACCTTTTCGTCGTCGTCGTGGGCAATGATGCGCAGCGATTCCGGAGTGCGCTCCACGAGGGCGCGGGAGGTGACCATCTCCGCGACGTACAGTCCGCCGCCGTATTCACGGCAGAGCCTGCGGAACGCGGAGTTGGTAATGCCCGCCATCGGAGCGAGGATCACGGGGGTGTCCACCGTGAGGGGGCCTAGCTTCAGGGGCGGGAGTTCCAGCTTGGGGGCGGGAGGGGTAGCTACAACAGTCACCCGTTCATTGTCTCAAAGCCGGGCAAATCGGCCCGACCGGCGCCTGCTATGTGGAAACCCGACGTCAGTCCCGTGCGGCGGCCCGGCGCCCCCGCCGCCCTGCCGGCGCCTTGTCGAAGGCACCGGCGGGGTCGACGGCATCGCCCTCCGGCTCCCGGCCGGCGTCGTCCGGGATAGTGCCGGCCGGGGCACTGACCGGGGCGCTGACCGGTGCCGCGGCACCGGGCCGGCGGACGGCGTTCCCGGCGCCGGCGGCCTTCATTCCTGTTGCTTTGACCACCAGGACGGCGATCAGCGTGGTGACCGGGATCGCCAGGACCAGGCCGACGGAGCCCACGAGCGTGCGGATCACTTCCTCGGACAGCTCGGCACTGGTCAGTGCGTCGCCCAGCGGCCGCTCGTAGAGCATCACCAGGATCAGCACCGGCAGGGCGGCCCCGGCATAGGCGAACGCAATGGTGTAGACGGTGGAGGCGATGTGGTCCCGGCCGATCCGCATGGCGGAAGTGAAGAGCTGGCGGGCGGACGTCCCGGGGGCCAGTTCCCAGAGTTCCCACACGGCCGAGGACTGGGTGATGGTGACGTCGTTCAGGACACCCAGCCCGGAGATGATGAGGCCGCACAGGATGATGCCGGAGATGGAGATGTTGCCCGAGATGTTCGCGAGGGTGGCGGAATCGTGGCTGCCGACCCCGGCGAGGTTGGCGGCGTCGGTGGCCCAGGCCGCCAGCAGCGCGGTTATGGCCAGGCCGAACATGGTGCCGAGCAGCGCCGTCGAGGTCCGGGCGGAGAAGCCGTGGGCGAAGTACAGCACGCCGATCATGATCACCGTGGAGCCCACCAGCGCCAGCAGCAGCGGCGGCTTGCCCTCCACCAGTCCCGGAAGCATAAAGGACACCAGCACGCCGTATGCCCCGACGAGTCCGATCAGCGCCCGCAGCCCGCGCCAGCGCGCCACCGCGATCACGACGACGGCGTAGAGCACCGCCAGGAAGATGATCGGCAGGGTCCGGACAAAGTCCACGAAGATATAGGCGGGTGTGCCCTGGGCTTCGACGCTCTGGGCCTTGGAGAGGTTCAGGTAGCGGATGTTGTCGCCGGCCTTCACGCCGTGGGATTTGGCGACGTCGGGGTTGATGACCACCTTGACGGGGTTGCCGCCCTTGTCCGGGTCGGTGAACGCGAACGTGCATTCGGACCCCTGTTGCGGTGCCGCGCCCGGACCGGTCTGTTCCGGCGCGACGGCGTCCATGCAGCTGCCGGTGACAACGCGCTGGATCTTCCCGGTGTCGAACGTGACTCCCGGCGCGGCCGCGTAAGGGCTGGCCAGGGTGATCCCCTCTTTGCTGCCCGAGGGCCACAGCAGCGCCATCGCCACGAGCGTCAACAGCGTCAGCGGGATCAGGATGGCGGCCAGGATGAGGTTGGCTTTCTTCCGCGCGGCGAGCGCCTGGGGCGTCGGTGCCGTGTGTCCTTGCGGGGTGTGTGAATGTCCGGCGCCCATCAGCAGTTCAACCTCATGCCGAAGACTTTACGGCGTTTCGCGGCGCCGTTATGACCGGGCAGGCGGCGGGTGCAGATATGACGCACGACGTCGGGGCGGGCGGCGGTGTCCTCCGGCGCCCGCCCTGATCACCCGGTGCGGTCAGGCAGGGGTGATGTTCTGGTTGACGTGGAAGAGGTTCTGCGGATCGTACTTGGCTTTGACCTCCCGCAGGCGCTTGTAGTTCGGCCCGTAGCTCTCCGCGACTCCGGGCAGATCATCGCCGTCCATGAAATTGATGTAGCTACCCGGCGCCGAGTAGGGGCGCAGGGCGGCTGCGAACTCCCGTACCCAGGCGATGTTTGCTTCGTTGTCCGC
This sequence comes from Arthrobacter sp. U41, assembly GCF_001750145.1. Classification (NCBI taxonomy): domain Bacteria; kingdom Bacillati; phylum Actinomycetota; class Actinomycetes; order Micrococcales; family Micrococcaceae; genus Arthrobacter; species Arthrobacter sp. U41. Next base: position 2,634,482 of record NZ_CP015732.1, on the reverse strand, counting down.
GGGATCACTCCACATTCCCGCGATCACCGGTGCGAACTTGACCGTCCGGTGCGGGAACGCCGTGTCCGTGACTGCCACCCGCTGCACTGCACCATCGAGTGGGTGAATGTGCACGGCGGTCTCCACGCTGGGAACTCGGCTCCCGTATTGGAGGTGGGCGTTGATGGCACCGTCATTAAGATCCGTCAGGAAAGCCGTTTTCCAGTATCCTTGCAGCCCCTTGGGCAGCAGGGCGTCGAAGGCCTGGTTCAGGGCCGGGTAGGGCATCGGCCCCACCATGGATCCGGCCACCGGCGCGACGCCGAGGAACGGCTGCCAGCGGGCGGATCCCTCGGCCGGGTCGCCGGTCCACATCCCCACCACCACGCACACCGGCTTCCCGTGCCACTCCCCGGGCAGGAACGGCACCGGGGGCCCGAGGGCGAAGCCCAGGAAGGCTCCCAGCTCTTCGGGCAAGGACGGCAAGTGGTCCCGATAGAACTTTGCCACCGTTTCAGCATGCTCCAGGGGGTAGACGACGATGCCGGCGTGGACCATGTCCACGGGATGCAGCCGGTATTCCAGCGAGGTCACAACGCCGAAGTTCCCCCCGCCGCCGCGCAGCGCCCAGAAGAGATCGTTGTTTTCACTTTCACTGGCCGTCAGGAACTTCCCCTCTGCCGTTACGACGTCGGCCGAGAGGAGATTGTCGCAGCTGAGCCCGTATTTGCGGCTCAGATAACCGATGCCCCCGCCGAGGGTGAGCCCTGCGACTCCGGTCGTACCAACGATTCCGCCGGGGGTCGCGAGCCCGAAGGCGTGCGTGGCGTGGTTGAAGTCAGCCCACGTTGCGCCCGCTTCGGCCCTCGCCGTGTTATGTGCCGGATCGACCCGGACGCCGGTGGTGTTGACGAAGTCGATGACCAGCGCGTCATCCCAGGTGCCAAAGCCCGGGGCGCTGTGCCCTCCCCCGCGGATGGCCAGGTCCAGGGAGTTGTCCCGGGCGAAGTTGACGCTGGCAATGACATCGGCCACCTGGGATACCCGGACCACGGCGGCCGGTTTTTTGTCGATCATCCCGTTGTAAACTGCACGCGCGGCGTCGTAGTCTTCGTCGTCCGGGGTGATGACCCGCCCGCGGACCTGCCCGCGCAGGCTGTCAAAACTGTTTCCGTTCATTTTGTGTACCGTCTCATTTTCTGTATCGGGGAAAATGTGTCATGAGACCCGATCCGGACGGTGGCCCGTGCTCCCAGCCGGCAGGAGTCCGGAGATTTACCAGCACAGGCCTACTCTTCCGGCCCTGCTCCGTCAAGAGCATCCGGTTCCTGCCCGGGCCCCGGGCCGCGCAGCCGCGGGGCCCGGGCCGAGCAGCCGCGGCAGGGAACCCGCGGCCGCGGCAATCCGCCATCCCATCCTTGGGCGGCGCCGCTCCGAATGGTCAGTGGGCATGTCCCGGGAACCGGGGGAAGCCCCGCCGGCCAGCAGGACAGCGGATCAGCCGCAGACCCTGAGTTGCGGGCCTTGAACTGCGGGCACAGCGCCCTATGGTTGGAATGGACAGACAAGATCGAGGAGACGGCGTGGCCATACGGAAGATAGACGACCGCGACGCTGGCACGGAAGGTCCCGGCGCGGCGGCCCGGGCCGTGCTGAGCATCGTCCGGGCCAGCGGGGAAACCCGCGGAGTGGCCCTGGTCCTGCACGGCGGGCGGTCCAAAAGCTACGAATCCGTCCGCGGCGGGCACCTGAGTCCCGCGCGGATGCTGCCGTTCGCCCGCGCCCTCCGAAGCGGCGGCGGGTCCCACGGGCTGGCCGTCTGGACGCTCCGGAACCGCTACCGTGGCTGGAACGGAACGGACATGTCCCCCGTTCAGGACGCCCGCTGGGCGCTCTCCCACATCAGCCGCGAACACCCCGGCGTCCCCATTTTTCTCCTCGGCCACTCGATGGGCGGCCTGACCGCACTCTGCGTCGCGGACCACCCGGAGGTGCAGGCCGTCGTCGCGCTCGCGCCCTGGCTCGATGCCCGAACCCCGGTGGAGCCCGTGGCTGGCCGGCGGATCCTGATTGTCCACGGCACCGAGGACCGCTGGACCAGTCCCGCGGACTCGCTCGCCTACGCCCGCCGGGCCGACGGCGTCGCGGGGTCCGTGGACTACGTCGCCCTCAAGGGCGCCGGACACTTCATGTTCCGCCGGGTGGGGCTGTGGAACTCGCTGGCCACAGGCTTTATCCTCGATTCCTTCGCCGGCAGCGCGGGACGTGATCTGCGGGGCAGCCCGGAAAGCTTCCGCAGCCTCCTTCCCGCCTCCGGCGCCAGCCTGCCGGTGGTGCTGTGATGCCGGAGTTCCCGACCGGCGCCTTCCTGGCCAGCCTCCCCTCGGTGGCGGCGGGCCTGGTGCTGCTGCTGGCCCTGACCTTCGCCGTTGCCGTCCGCCAGAGCCGCCACTCGGTCATCGACACCGTCTGGGGCCTCGGATTCGTCGTCGTGGCCGCGATTTCCTGGCTGCTATCGGCCGGACACGGCGGCGACGGCCGCCGTCTGCTGATGCTGGCGCTCGTGGCGGTCTGGGGCATCCGGCTCGCCCTCCACATCGGCGTCCGGGCCCGCGGCGGCCACGAGGATCCGCGCTACGTGGACCTGCTCTCCTCCGCCCCCGGCTCCCGCAACATCTATGCACTGCGCAAGGTCTACCTGCCCCAGGGCGTGATCCTGTTCTTCGTCTCGCTCACCGTCCAGGTGGGGATGTTCAGCACCGGAAGCCTGGGCTGGCTGGCCTGGCTGGGTGTGCTGCTCTGGGTCGTGGGCTTCGTCTTCGAGACGGTCGGCGACTGGCAGCTGGAGCAGTTCAAGGCCGATCCTGCCCGACGCGGCACCGTGCTCAACACCGGGCTCTGGCGCTACACCCGCCACCCGAACTACTTCGGCGACGCCGCCGTCTGGACCGGGCTCTTCCTCGTCGCCGCAGAGTCCTGGCCCGGGGTCCTGACCGTCCTCTCCCCCGCCCTGATGATCTGGCTGCTCGCCGGGAAGTCCGGCAAACCGCTGACCGAAAAGGCCATGTCCGCCCGCCCCGGTTACCGGGAGTACGTGGAATCCACCTCGGGTTTCCTGCCGCTGCCGCCCCGCCGGCCGCGTGGCGCCGGACGGGCGGGCGGACAGCAGCCGGGCGGGCGCTGACATGCCCTGGCAGCCCCGGCACAATGACCGCTTCTATCGCGTGATTGTCCGCACCGGACTGGCGCTGTGCCGGCTGTTCCAGATCCGGGTCATCGTCACCGGCCAGGAGCACCTTCCGCCGCCCCTCATAGATGCCCCGCACAGCCCGTCCCGCCGTGCGTCGGGCGGGGGCGCCGTCGTCGCGATCACGCATTTCGGCTACCTCGACTTCGCCTTCGCCGAACTGCTGCTGTGGCGGCACACCAGGGTCCAGATGCGATTTTTGGTCACCCAGGGGGCGGCCGATCACTGGTTTGCCGGGCCCGCGGTCAGCGCCGCCGGGCACGTCGTGGTGGGGTATGAGACCGGCTCCCACGCCTATGACGCGGCCGTGCAGAAACTCCGCGAGGGCGAATACATCGCGATCCTGCCGGAGGCCGGCGTCAGCCGCAGTTTCCGGGTGCGCGAATGCAGGACCGGTGCCGTGCGGATGGCAGCCGAGGCCGGCGTGCCCGTAATCCCCGTCTCCATCTGGGGTTCCCACCGGCTGATGACCCGCCGGCACGGATTCTCCCCGGCCCGCGCCTGGCGCGCCCCGGTCCGGATCCACGTCGGCGGACCGGTGCTGGTTGGACCCTCCGAGGATGCCCGGCGGGCCACCGAAGCGCTGCGCGGGACCCTTCAGGCCGGGATCGACGCCTGCATCGCGGACTTCCCCCTGGAGCCGGGACCGGGCGCGTGGTGGATGCCGGCGGAGCTGGGCGGCGGGGCACCCACCGAGGAGGAACGGCAGCAGCTGGATGAGGCCGAGGGCCCGCGGCGCGCAGGCGGCCGGCGCCGATAAGCCCGGTTTCCGCGACGGTCGTCACTAAACTCCATCGGGTACAAAATCGCACTCAATGGAGAGGTACTCCTCTGTGGCAAACACAGTCCTGACGAAAAGCGGAATCGGCGAGGAACGCGGTCTCGCCCGCATAGCCCAACGGATGGCGGCGTGGACCGAGAAATGGTTCCCGGACGCCTACATCTTCGCCCTGGCCGGCGTCATGATCATCGCTGTGGCGGCCCTGGCCATCGGCGCTTCGCCCCAGTCGATCGCCGATTCCTTCGGCAACGGGTTCTGGGACCTGACCGCTTTCACCCTGCAGATGGCCATGGTGGTGCTGACCGGCTACGTCGTGGCCACCTCCCCGCCCGTGGCCAAGCTGATCAACCGGCTGGCCCTCATCCCGGCGACCGCACGCACCGCGGTGAGCTTCGTGGCGCTGATGTCCATGTCGGTGTCCTTCCTCAACTGGGGCCTCAGCCTCATCTTCGGCGGCCTGCTGGCCCGCGCCATCGCCCGCCGCAAGGACCTGACCGTGGACTACCGCGCGCTCGGCGCCGCAGCGTTCATGGGCCTCGGTGCCGTCTGGGCGCTGGGCCTGTCCTCCTCGGCGGCGCAGCTGCAGGCCACCGCGGCCTCGCTGCCGCCGGCCCTGCTGAAGATCACCGGCATCCTGGACTTCGGAACCACGATCTTCACCTGGCAGTCACTGCTCACCCTGGCCATCCTGATGGCGCTCACCACGGTGATCGCGCACTTCTCGGCGCCCCAGGGCGGGGCCATCCGCACAGCGGAGGATCTCGGTGTCGACCTTGACGACGAACCGAGCGAATCGGAGCCGCGCTCGCGCCCGGGCGAATGGCTCGAATACAGCATGATCCTGCCCATCCTGGCCGGTATCCTGACGCTCGGCTGGCTGGTCTCGCAGTTCCTGACCAAGCCCTTCCTGACCGTGGTGAGCAGCCTCAACGGTTATCTGCTGGTCTTCCTGATCCTGGGCCTGGTGCTGCACGGCACGCCGCGGAAGTTCCTGCAGGCCGTCACCAAGGCCGTGCCGGCGACGGCGGGCATCCTGGTCCAGTTCCCGCTGTACGCCGCGATGGCCGCGATCCTGACCAAAGCCACCGGCCACGGCGGGATGACCATCTCCGCTCATCTGGCCGAGTTCTTCACGCAGATCGGCAGCGGCGGCGGGTTCGCCGTCGTGATTGCGCTGTACACCGCCCTGCTGGGCCTGCTGGTCCCCTCGGGCGGCGGCAAGTGGCTGGTCGAGGCGCCGTATGTGATGCAGTCGGCCACCGATGTGCAGATGAACCTCGGCTGGACGGTGCAGATCTACAACATCGCCGAAGCCCTGCCGAACCTGATCAACCCGTTCTTTATGCTGCCGCTGCTGGCGGTGCTCAGGCTGCGGGCCCGGGACCTGGTCGGCTTCACGTTCCTGCAGTTCGTCTTCCACCTGCCGGTGGTGCTGCTGCTCGTCTGGCTCCTCGGAATGACGTTCGATTTTGTTCCGCCGGTCATGCCGCCGGGCAAATAGCCCTCAACCGTACGCAGCCTTAAACGCAACTGACCCGCAGTAGTGAACTACTGCGGGTCAGCTGCGTTTTGGCCTAGGCCGGGTCGGCGACGACCAGGGTTTCGGCGCCCTGAAGGCGGGCTTTGCCGCTCTCCAGCAGGGGCTCCACGACGGCGCGCAGCGCCACCATCGAGTCGTCCAGTTCCAGCACCACCGGGTGCTGGAACGCAACCAGCGCCAGCAGGTCCCGGACAGCGGCCTGCGCCTCATCCGCCGGGAGCTTGGGCTCGTGGCCCAGGAACACGTCGGTGGGCTGGCCGGAGCCGGCCGTTCCCCTGCCCGCGGCGTCCACTGCCGGGGCAAGTTCCGCGTAGCTGATGGCGAAGGCCTGGAGCGGGCCCTTCCTGCTGGCCGGCACCCCGTGGCCGAAGGCGCTGGCCTTGGGGGCCCGGAGCACGATCGCGCCGTGGGCTCCGCTGAGTTCGTCCAAAAACAGCCGCTGGACCGTGGCGATGCTGAGCTCGCCCGGGCTGTCCCAGCCGTGAACGGCCGTGTAGTACCGGCCCACGACGTCGCTGAGCTCCACCGAGCCGGTCGCAAGGTCCTCGATCTGCTCGGAGGCGGCAGCCTCCGAACCGTCGCCGAAGACGGGGAGCCTGAGCGCCCCCGGTTCGACGACGACAAGCCGGGAACGCTGGATCGGGGCCAGGCCCGCCGCCTCGGCGAAGGCCGCGCCGGGGGTGCCCGGCTCCACCTTGGTCCGGAGCCGGGAAACGCCCGACGGCGACTGCGCGGCTTCGTGCCGCAGCATGGTCAGCAGCGTGGAGCCGACGCCGGTGCGGCGGTGGAGCCGGTCGACCTCGATGTAGGCCCACAGCCGTTCCGGGTGCAGCGAGGCCTCGTGGACCACGCCGGCCGCAACCGGGATGGCCACGCCGTCGACGACATCCTCGGCCACGATGCAGCGGCGCCAGGGCGCGTTGCCCGAGGGTGCCAGGGTGCCGCGGAACTGGCGGGCCTGCTCGGTTTCCGGTCCGCCCCAGATTTCGAGCAGTGCGAGGTCATCCCCGTCGCGCCATTCACGGTATGCGATCGCCACGATCAGGCGCCGATCAGCCGTGCGGCCAGGTAGCCCTCCACCTTGTCCAGGGAGACGCGTTCCTGGCTCATGGTGTCGCGTTCGCGGATCGTGACGGCCTGGTCGTCCAGGGTTTCGAAGTCCACGGTGATGCAGAACGGGGTGCCGATTTCGTCCTGGCGGCGGTAGCGGCGGCCGATGGCGCCGGCGTCGTCGAACTCGATGTTCCAGTTCTTGCGCAGCTGCGCCGCGAGGTCCCTGGCCTTCGGGGACAGGTCCTCGTTGCGGCTCAGCGGCAGCACGGCGGCCTTGACCGGGGCCAGGCGCGGATCGAGCTTGAGCACGGTGCGGATGTCGACGCCGCCCTTGGCGTTGGGCGCCTCGTCCTCGGTGTAGGCGTCGATCATAAACGCCATAAAGGAACGGGTGAGGCCGGCCGCCGGTTCAATCACATACGGGATGTAGCGCTCGTTGGTGGCCTGGTTGAAGTAGCTCAGGTCCTGGCCGGAGGCCTTGGAGTGCGTGGAGAGGTCGAAGTCGGTGCGGTTGGCGATGCCCTCGAGCTCGCCCCACTCGGAGCCGTGGAAACCGAAACGGTATTCGATGTCCGTGGTGCCCTTGGAGTAGTGGCTGAGCTTCTCCAGCGGGTGCTCAAAGAAGCGGAGGTTGTCTTCCCGGATGCCGAGGCCGGTGTACCAGGACATCCGCTCCTTCATCCAGTACTGGTGCCACTGCTCGTCGGTGCCGGGCTCGACGAAGAATTCCATCTCCATCTGCTCGAACTCGCGGGTGCGGAAAATGAAGTTGCCCGGGGTGATCTCGTTGCGGAAGGACTTGCCGATCTGGCCGATGCCGAACGGGGGCTTCTTGCGGGAGGTGGTGAGCACGTTGCTGAAGTTGACGAAGATGCCCTGGGCCGTCTCCGGGCGAAGGTAGTGCAGGCCCTCCTCATTGGCCACCGGGCCGAGGTAGGTCTTGAGCAGGCCGGAGAACTCCTGGGGTTCGGTCCATTCGCCGCGGGTGCCGCAGTTGGCGCAGGCGATGTCCTTCAGGCCGTTCTCGGCGGGACGGCCCTTTTTCTCCTCGTACTCTTCCTCGAGGTGGTCGGCGCGGTAGCGCTTGTGGCAGGACAGGCACTCGACCAGCGGGTCGGAGAACACGTCGACGTGGCCGGACGCTTCCCAGACCTGGCGGGGCAGGATGACGGAGGAATCCAGGCCGACGACATCCTCACGGCCGCGGACCACGGACTGCCACCACTGGCGCTTGATGTTTTCCTTGAGCTCGGCGCCCAGGGGCCCGTAGTCCCAGGCAGAACGCGAGCCACCATAGATTTCACCGGCCTGAAATACGAAACCCCGGCGCTTGGCGAGGGAAATGATCTGGTCGAGGACGGATTTTGCTGCCATGGGAACTCCACTTTCTACAGGGCCGCTGGGTGCGGTCCGCGGTTTCAGCCCCGGAACCCCGGCTGGTTGCCGGACGGGGCACTGCTAAAACGCAAGACGTAAACACGAAAAACAGCACGCACACAACAAACAGCAGTGGCTCGATGTTGGCGGTGCGGGAAGCTGCGCCTCCTAGCCTACCGGCCTGTCGGCTCCGGGCGCCGCCAGTTCACGGTGCCGCCGGCCGCAGGCGGGCCTGCGTCAGCGTCCCCGCTCCAGGGCGCCCCTGGGCCAGGGCAGGCTCGCGAGCACGATCGCGGCAAGGGTCAGCAGGGTTCCGAGCACGGTGGGCAATGCCACCACGGTGCCGGGGGCCGGGAATGCGACGTCCAGTCCCAGGGAGCCGAGCAGCTGGCCCGCGATCATGCCCAGCCCCGTCACCAGCACGCCCAGGCTGCGGACCAGCAGGGCTCCGACACCGATAAAAACACAACCCAGCGGCCCGCCAAGGTAGAACCACCACTCCGCAGGCAGCGGGCTGCCCGGTCCAGCGACGGCGATCTTGACCAGCCACGCGGCCCAGAGCACGACCGCGCCGGCGATGAAGTTCATCAGGGTTGCGGCGATGGGCGTGCCGTAGTGCACCGCGGCGGTGCCGTTCATGGCCTGTTGGAAGCTCATCAGGAAACCGGCCAGGACCGGGAGGAGCAGCGGAACCAGCAGCTCCCCCGGCCCCGAACCGGCCCCGGAGAAGCGCGGCGACACGGCCCAGGCGACGGCGGCGACGGTCAGGATGCTGCCGAGCACCCGGATGCCGGTGACGGATCTCTTTCCGGCCGGCCCGATCCCCAGCCGGTCCACGAGCAGCCCGCTGATGGTCTGCCCGGTCACGGTCGCGACGGTGAACAGGGCGACCCCCAGCAGACCGACGGTGAAGGACTGTGCGAACACGAAGAACCCGCCGATGCAGCCGGCCAGGACGTAATAGGGCGGGAACTGGCGCTCCCGGACGGCCGGCAGGATCCGCGCCAGGCCGGCGCGGCCTTTCGGCAGTGCCAGCGATATCGCGATCATCACCACCAGGCCGGTGGTGAAACTCACCACAGCGGCGGCGATTCCGTCCTCGAGCGCCGCCCCCAGGGCGCCGTTGATCCTGCCCTGGATGGGCATGAGCAGCCCCGCTGCCACCGCGAGCGGCAGCCCGGCGAGGAACGGTAGCCGGGGCGTGTGCGTCATTGCTGTCACCTTACGTCAGGCATCATTGCTTGTATGAGCAACCCGGAAATTGAAGAGATCCCCATCCGCGACGACATGATCCGGCTCGGCCAGCTGTTGAAGCTTGCCAGCCTGGTCGAGGACGGTGTGGAGGCAGCGGAACTGATCAAGGGCGGGCTCGTGAAGGTCAACGGCGAGATCGACGAGCGCCGCGGCCGCCAGCTCCACCACGGCGACACCGTCACCGTGAACGGCCGGACCGTGCGGATCAGCACCCCCGCCGGAGCCTAGCCTCCCCGCCGGTCGCCGGGCGGAGTGCCGCCCGGCGCCGTGATCCTACTTGTTCAGCACCCCATGGGTGAGGAACTCGGACACGTGCCCGATTTCCTGCTGGTTGATGCCGTGCCACATCCCCGTGTAGAGGACCTTGGTGAGCTTCACATGCTTGCGCACCCAGCCCATGGTGAACTCGATCTTGTCGGGCGTGATCACCGGGTCCTGCTGGTCGCGGCCCCAGAACATCGGCACCGTCCCGTCCAGTTCGGCGTCGCGGAAGCTGGGGTCCCCGCCGTGGTCCACGGCAAAACCTGACAGCCCGACGACGGCGGCGTAGTCCGCGGGCCGCCGCCGCAGCAGGGTGGTGGCCAGGGCCATCCCCATCGAAAAGCCCAGCAGTGTCACGGACGGGTGGTTCGGCCGGACCGAGTCGAGCCAGTCCTCCACATAGGCGGCGGCGTCCGTGACGGCCTCGAGGGAGTACTCCACCGACGCGGTCAGCGGGAACCAGGTAAACCCCGCATCGGAGACCAGCGGGGCGCGCACCGAGGCCACCGCGAATTCCTTCGGCAGCAGGTCCGCCAGGCTCAGGAGGTCCTGTTCGTTGGCGCCGTAGCCGTGCAGCAGGACCAGGAGCGGCTTGCCGGCGCGCTCCTCCTCGGGCTTGGACCACAGGACAACGGGGGCGGGGAAGGCAGGGGCATGAGTCATGGCTCCATTCTTACAGTTACCCGAAGGTAACAACTTACGGTGGCGTAGCTTTGCACGAAGAGTGCACGATATGAAGGTGAGTGAAACCGAAGCCATGGAGAATGCACCTGACCGCGCCGTCACCCACCCCTGGACCCGCTATGCGGCCATGGGGGACTCCTTTACGGAAGGCATCGGTGATCCCGAGCCTGCGAGTCCAGGGGGGCACCGGGGCTGGGCGGACCGGGTGGCCGAGGAGCTCAGCCGCGGCCACGAGGACTTTGCCTATGCCAACCTCGCTGTCCGGGGCCGCCTTCTGCAGCAGATCGTGGACCAGCAGCTGGCCCACTGCCTGTCCCTCCGGCCCGATCTTGTGACGCTGTCCGCCGGCGGGAACGATTTGATCCGCCCTGGCGGGGATCCCGATGCCCTGGCCGAGAAGCTGGATTCGGTGGTGCAGATCCTGAGCCTGGCGGGCGCCACGGTGGTCCTGTTCAACGGTCCGGACACCGGCTCCTCCGTGCTGGGCCGGGTGCGCAGCAAGGTGGCCATCTTCAACGAGAACCTCCGCACCATCGCGGCCCGCCACGACGCCGTTATTGCGGACATGTGGTCGCTGCGGCAGCTCAGCGATCCGCAGATGTGGGATGCGGACCGCCTGCACTTCTCGCCGCTGGGCCACCACACGATCGCGGCCATGGTGCTGGATTCCCTCAACGTCGACCACACCCTGGAACCGCTCTCCCCCAAGCCCCTGCCCCAGCGCAGCTGGCGGCAGGCACGGTCCGGAGACCTGGTCTGGGCGCGCGAACACTTCGTGCCGTGGGTGGTCCGCCGGCTCCGGAACCGTTCCTCCGGCGACGGTGTCACGGCCAAGCGTCCCCTCCCGGGCCCGGTCTTCGGCCCCGGGATGCCGCTCGGTTCGGGCGAGGGGCCACCCGGCGCCGAGGAGCCTGTGCGCTCCTGAACCGGCGCCGCCCGGGCACACGCCCCCGGCCCCCCCGGGCACCGGGGGCACGGCGGGCCGGGTGCGGGCGTTAAGCTGGAAGAACACTTCCTGAGAGGCCCGGTACCGTGAACAGTCTGTTTTTTTGGATCATCGTTTTGTCATTCCTGATCCCGATGGCGATGCGCTACTACAAGAAGTCGGTGCGCGGCCGGAACCGGAACCAGGGCATGCCCGGCGGCTTCCCGGACCAGTTCGGGCAGTTCCCCGGAGACACTCCCGGAGGCGGTGCGGGGCAGTACCCGGGCCAGCAGAGCAAGCAGCCGCGTGACGGTTTCACCCAGCGCGACTACTACGGGGCTTTCGGCCAGCTCGGCGCCCCGCAGCAGCCCGCGCCGCCGGCAGACCAGCCGTACCCCGGCCAGCCCTACCCCGGCCAGCAGGGCTACCAGCCCCCGGTCCCGTACGAGGACAGCCCGGGCTACCCCGGCAATCAGCCCCAGCCGTTCCGGCAGCCGGACGCGCAGCAGTTCAACGGCGGACAGCCCAACGCCCCGCAGTCCGGCTCCCGGCAGCCGTCGGGCCCGGCGGTGCCCCCGCCGCCGTCGGCCCCGCAGGGCTTCCGGGCCCGCAAGCTCGCGGAACTGGACCAGCGCTACAGCGAGGGCGAGCTCTCCATGGAGGACTACATGGCCCAGCGTGCGGAGATCATGAAGGGCTAAAACCCCCTCAACAAACAAACGCGGGGTCACTTCGCGCCCAAGATCCGGTACCGGATGGGCGCGATGTGACCCCGCGTTGTTTTGTTTTGGTGCGGGGGCGGTCAGTCGACCTGGGGGAAGCCGAGGTCGATCACCGAGGTGGACGGATCCGGCCAGCGGGTGGTGACGACCTTGCCGCGGGTGTAGAAGCGGATGCTCTCCGGGCCGTACATGTGGGTGTCGCCGAAGAGTGAGTTCTTCCAGCCGCCGAAGGAGAACGTTCCCACCGGCACCGGGATCGGCACGTTGACGCCCACCATGCCGGCCTCGACGTCGAACTCGAACTGCCGCGCGGCGCCGCCGTCGCGGGTGAAGATTGCCACACCGTTGCCGAACTCGTTGTCATTGACCAGCTTGACGGCGTCGGCGTAGGTCTCGACGCGGACCACGGAGAGGACCGGGCCGAAGATCTCGTCGTCGTAGACCTTCATGCCGGGCTTGACGTGGTCCACCAGGCTGACGCCGATGAAGAAGCCGTTGGAATCGAACTTCTGCTCCCGGCCGTCCACCACCACGGTGGCGCCCTCGTTGGCGGCGCCGGCGACGTAGGAGGCGACCTTGGCGCGGTGCTCGGCGGTGATGAGCGGGCCCATCTGGGAGGACGGGTCGGTGCCGGGGCCGATCGTCAGCGTGCGCATCCGGGTGGTGATCGCGTTGACCAGCTCATCGGCGATGTTCCCGACGGCGACCAGGACGCTGACGGCCATGCAGCGCTCGCCGGCGGAGCCGTAGGCCGCGGAGACCGCCGCGTCGGCTGCCATGTCCAGGTCCGCATCCGGCAGGACCACCATGTGGTTCTTGGCGCCGCCCAAGGCCTGCACGCGCTTGCCGTGGTCCGCGGCGCGCCGGTAGATGGACTGGGCGATCGGCGTGGAGCCGACGAAGCTGATGGCCTTGACGTCCGGGTTTTCGAGGAGCACGTCGACGGCTTCCTTGTCGCCGTGGACGACGTTGAGGACACCGGCGGGCAAGCCGGCCTCGGCGAAGACCTGCGCGATGAAGAGGGCCGAGGACGGGTCCTTTTCGCTGGGCTTGAGCAGCACGGTGTTGCCGCAGGCCAGGGCGCTGCCGATCATCCACAACGGCACCATGGCCGGGAAGTTGAACGGCGTGATGCAGGCGACGACACCGACCGGCTGACGCACGGAGTGGACGTCGACGCCGCCGGCCACCTGCTCGGAGCGCTCACCCTTCAGCGCGTGGGACAGTCCGGTGGCGAATTCGATGTTCTCCAGGCCGCGGGTGATCTCGCCCTCGGCGTCTGAGAGGACCTTGCCGTGTTCGCTGGTCAGCAGGGCGGCCAGTTCGGGGCGGCGCTGCATAAGCAGTTCACGGACCTTGAAGAAAATGTTGGTGCGCTTGGCGAGGCTGGTGGCGCGCCAGCCGGGCAGGGCGGCCTTGGCGGCACGGATGGCCTCCTCGACGCGGTCGGCGGAGGCCAGGGCGACCTCTTTTTCCTGCTCGCCGGTGGCGGGGTTGAAGACGGGGCCGTAGCGCTCGGCGTCGGAAATCAGGGCGCCGTTGATGAAGTGCGGAATGCGTTCCATGGGTGGGTCTCTTTCGTGGGGAGCTGTTCGGGGCCGCTGGGTGCGGGAGTTATGCGGGGAGGACGGTTACTGGGCGTCTGCCGAGCCGGTGTCGAGGGTGCCGTCGACCAGCTTGACGATCGCGGAGCAGTCCATGCCGGCCTTGCCGGAGTCGATGAGGCGCTGGAAGAGCTGCTGGACGTGCTCGCCGATTTCCAGCGGGGTACCGGTGTCCCGTGCCGCGCTGATGGCGAGCCCGATGTCCTTGTTGGCCAGCTCGGTGGTGAAGGTCGGGGCGAAGTCGTTGTTGGAGGCCGCGGTGGGGACCACGCCGGCGACCGGGTACCAGGTGCGCAGCGCCCAGCTGTCGCCGGAGGAGACGGACGCGATGTCCCAGAAGACCTGCTTGTCCAGTCCGAGCCGGTCCGCCAGCACGGCGCCTTCCGCCGTGGAGGCCAGGTTGATGAAGAGCATGAGGTTGTTGCAGATTTTCGCCGCCTGGCCGGTGGTGGGACCCCCGGTGGGGATGATGTTGGCGGCCATCGGTTTGATGTATTCGGTGGCCTCGGCCACGGCCCCGGCTTCGCCGCCGATCATGAAGGTCAGGGTGGCCGCCTTCGCGCCGCTCATGCCGCCCGAGACCGGGGCATCGACGAAGCGGAAGCCGGCGGCAGCCGCGGCGTCGTGCAGGGCCTGGGCGGAGGCGATGTCGATCGTGGAGGAGTCCACCAGCAGGGTCCGGGTGTCCGCGTGGGCCAGGACCCCGTCCTCGCCCAGGTAGACAGCGCGGGCATGCTCGCCCTTGGGGAGCATGGTGAAGACGACGTCGGCTCCGTTGACGGCGTCGGCGATGCTGCCCGCCGGCTTTACGCCGCCTGCCTCTGCGGCGGCAAGGGCCTCGGCGTTGAGGTCGAAGCCGCGTACCTCGTGGCCGGCCTTGGCGAGGTTCACAGACATGGACCCGCCCATGTTCCCCAGTCCGATCCAAGCGATTACTGCCATGGCATAAGCTCCTTTGCTTTGCGTCGTGCTTTGGTTGTTCGAATGGCCCGGCCAATCACCGGACGTTCCGTGTCAAGCATCACACCCTGTTACAGTGCAATCAAGGCAAAAAACTACAGATGGCATGTGCATGGATGCACATGCTCGGATTCGGAGGGGTCATCATGGACTTACGGCGGCTTCCCAGTCCGGATGACCTGCTCATCCTGCTGACGGTGGCCCGGCTCGGCAGGTTCAACGCCGTCGCCGAAGCCCTCGGCACCACCCACACCACCATCTCCCGCCGGATCCTGGCGCTGGACAAACAGCTGGGCGGGCGCACCCTGGAGCGGAGCCCGCACGGTTGGGAACTGACGGACCTTGGCAGCGAGGCTGTGGCTGCCGCCGAAGCCATCGAGGGGACCCTCGGTGCGCTCACGAACCGGATCGCCCGGTCCGAGGACGTGATTTCGGGCCTGGTCAGGATCAGCACACCCGACGGCTTCGGCGCCGAGTTCGTTGCGCCGGCACTCGTCCGGCTGCAGCGGGCCCATCCGTTGCTGAACGTTGAAATGCTCAGCGCCACGCGCAAGGTCAGCCAGAACCGCTCCGGGGTGGATCTCGAAGTGGTGGTCGGAAATCTGGAAAACGTCAGCAATGCGCAGACCATCTTTCTGTCCAACTATTTTCTCCGGCTGTATGCCAGTCCGCAGTACGTCGGCGAACGTGGGCTGCCGGTGACGCTCGACGACGTCCGGCAGCACGGCTTTGTCTCGTATGTGGAGTCGGCGCTGCAGGTCGCCGAACTCGGCCACCGCTCCACCCAGCTTCCCGTCCCGCGCTCCAGCTTCCAGGCCACCAGCATCTTTGCCCAGCTGGAGGCGGTCCGCCGGGGTGCAGGAATCGGCCTGCTGCCCAACTTCCTGGTGGTCGGCGACCCCGGCTTCGTCGCCGTGCTGCCGGACGACTTCCAGCGGCAGCTCCCGATCTGGGCGGTGGCACGCGCTGAATCGTTGCGTTCGGCCGCGGTGCAGGCGGTGCTCGGGGCGATCCGGACGGAGATTTCCGCCCGCCAGGCGGATCTGGCCGGCTGAGCCGTCATGGCGCGCTGAGCTGTCCAGAGGGGCTTGGCCGTACAGGCAGGCTGAGACGCTTCAACGGCAACAGCCCTGGCCCCGCACTGCGGGACCCGGGCTGTTGCTGTCGCTTCGTCGCTGCTCCTGGCAGCGACTTTGTGAGGGTTCCTTCTTGCTTTACTTCTTGGCGGCGGCGAGGAGGTCCGCGGTGCCCTGGGCATCCGCGGCGTCGACGTCGTGCAGGGAGATACCGCGGGTTTCCTTGAGCATAACGACCGCGAAGACGGTCACAAGACAGGCACCGAGCAGGTAGATGGCCACCGGGGTGGAGGACTTGAACTGGCTCAGCAGCGCCGTGGCGATGATCGGAGCCAGCGAACCAGCCACAATGGAGGTCACCTGGTAGCCGAGCGAGACGCCCGAGTAACGCATCCGGGTCGGGAACATCTCAGCCATGATGGCCGGCTGGCCGGCGTACATCAGGGCGTGGAAGAGCAGGCCGATGGTGATGGCCGCGAGGATGATGAGGTCGTTCTTGGTGTCCATCATCGGGAAGGCGAAGAAGCCCCAGGTGCCGCCAAGGATGGCGCCGGCCATGTAGACGGGCTTGCGGCCGTAGGCGTCGGAGAGCTTGCCGACCATCGGAACCGCGCAGAAGTGGATGAAGTGCGCCACGAGCAGCAGGAGCAGGATGCGCGAGGTATCCGTCTGGACCACGATCTTCAGGTACGTGATGGAGAACGTGACCACCAGATAGTAGAGGATGTTCTCCGCGAAGCGCAGGCCCATGGCGGTGAAGACGCCGCGCGGGTAGCGGCGGAAGACTTCGGCGACGCCGTAGCCCTTGTTCTCGACGGTGACTTCCTTGCGGGCCTCCAGGAAGATCGGGGCGTCCTGGACCTTGGTGCGGATGTAGTAGCCGACGATGACGATCACGGCGGAGAGCCAGAAGGCTACACGCCAGCCCCAACTGAGGAATTCGGCCGCGGAAAGCAGTGAGGAGAGCGCGAACAGCACGCCGGTGGCGAGCAGGTTGCCCATCGGGACCGCGGACTGCGGCCAGGAGGACCAGAAGCCGCGGGACTTGCTGGGGCTGTGCTCGGCCACGAGGAGGACGGCGCCGCCCCATTCGCCGCCGACGGCGAAGCCCTGGACGAAGCGCAGGAAGACCAGCAGGGCCGGTGCCCAGTAGCCGATCTGCTGGAAGGTCGGGAGGCAGCCCATCGCGAAGGTGGAGACACCCACGAGGATGATGCTGAGCTGGAGGAGCTGCTTGCGGCCGAACTTGTCACCGAAGTGCCCGAAGACGATGCCACCGATCGGGCGGGCAACGAAGCCGACTGCGTAGGTGACGAAGGCGGCAATAATGCCGTCCAGTTCGGTGCCGGAGTTCGGGAAGAACAACTTGCCGAAGACCAGGGTGGCTGCGGAGGCGTAGAGGAAGAACTCATACCATTCGACAACGGTGCCGGCCATCGAGGCCGTTACTACCTTCTTCAGGCCTGAAGACTTGACGTCTTCTTCTTCGGGGCGCCTGGCGGCGTTTTGCGTACTCATTTCGACTCCTTCGGTGTCTCCGTCGACACCCTATGGACCTCTGGGCAATGGACGCCTGTGATTTGCGACACGCGGCGTCATTCTCAATGAGTATGGACGCTCAGGCCCGGGGCCTCAACCGCCATTAGTGCAGAGCCCATCTGCAAAAATGCACACCGGGGGCGGTTTTAGCTCGAAGGGCTAGCCGAAGAAGTGCTGCCGGAGCTGGTTGTTGAGCTGGCCGATCTCGGTCAGGAAGCCGTCGTGTCCGATCGGCGCCTCGATGGTGTGCACTGCCACTTCCCCCGGCAGGGCGTCGGCGAGCGCGTGGGACTGGGCCGGGAAGTACAGCCGGTCCGAGTCGACGGCCGCCACCAGGAACTCCGCCGTGGCCGGGGCGAGGGCCTCCGGGAGGAGGCCGCGGCCCCGGCTGATGTCATGGCTCATCAGTGCTTCGGTGATGGCGATGTAGCTGTTCGCATCGAAGCGGCGGACCAGTTTGTTGCCCTGGTGGTCGAGGTAGCTCTCCACCTGGTAGCGCCCGCGCCCGGCGAGGGATCCGGCTTCCAGCGGAGCCTCGGAGTCCTGGGCGTTCCGGCCGAACCGCCCGTCCAGCTCTGCGGCCGAGCGGTAGGTGATGTGCGCTATCCGCCGGGCCAGGGCCAGACCCGCTTCCGGTTCCGGACCGCCATAGTAATCCCCGCCCTTGAAGTTGGGATCCTGCCGGATGGCAAGGGTCTGGGCCTGCGCGAAGGCAATCTGTTCGGCGGTGCTGCTGGCCCCGACCGAAATCACGGCGCAGCGCTGGACCCGCTCCGGGTAGCTGACCGCCCACTCCAGCGCACGCGCCCCGCCCAGAGAACCGCCAAGCACGGCGAACCAGCGGCGGATGCCCAGGGCGTCCGCCAGCCTGGCTTCGGCTTCGGTCGTGTCCCGCAGGGTGACGAGCGGGAACCGTGAGCCCCAGGGCTTTCCGTCGGGTGCCGTGGTCGAGGGTCCGGTGGAGCCGTAGCAGCCGCCCAGGATGTTGATCGAAACCACAAAATACTTGTCCGTGTCCACCGGCGCGCCGGGGCCGGCGAGCTGCTCCCACCAGCCGGGCTCCTCGCTGGCGCCCCGCGTGACATGGGTGTCCCCCGTCAGGGCGTGTTCAATCAGCACCGCGTTGGAGCGGTCCGCATTAAGGGTCCCCCAGGTCTCGTAGCCGAGGGTGACGTCCGGCAGCCGGGCGCCGGATTCGAGCTCCAGGTCGCCGATCCGGAGGTACCGGACGGTTCCATCCGGCACGGCGCCGTCCGGGGCAGCTTCATCCGCGACGGGGGCATGGGTGTGGGAGGTCTTGCTTACGGGTACACCCTGGCGGGTGGCGGCAATTGTCATATGAGGACCTAACTTCGCGCTTGCCCACCGTCAGCTGACCGGCAGGCCAGGTCTTCACCCGGGGCACCCCGCCGCAAAAGGAGGGTTGCCGGCCAGCAAGCCGGGGCTGTCGCTGGCACTCATGACCTTTACTGAGTCTACGAAATGCGGCGGCCAGGTGGCGAAGATTGTGACGCCCGTATGACTCCCCGCGTTAAACGCCTGTCCCGGCACCCGCGCCACAAGGGCGGGGATGCCGGGTGCCGGGAGCTCGCTCAGGCGGTTTTGGCCGCGCGGAATCCGGCGTCAAGGTCGGCGAGGATGTCATCGATGTGCTCCAGGCCCACGGAGAGCCGCACGAGGCCGGGGTTCACGCCGGCCACGGTCTGCTGTTCGGCCGTCAACTGGCTGTGGGTGGTCGACGCCGGGTGGATGACGAGGGAGCGCACGTCGCCGATGTTCGCCACGTGCGAGTGCAGTTCAAGGGCGTCGACGAAGCGCTTTCCGGCCTCGGCTCCCCCGGCGATGTTGAAGGAAACGACGGCGCCGGTCCCCTGGGGACCGTACTTGCGTCCGCGCTCGTACCAGGGGCTGGAGGGCAGCCCGGCGTAGGCGACGGATGCGACGTCGTCCCTGGCCTCGAGCCATCCGGCGACCTTGATGGCGTTCGCGACATGCCGCTCCATGCGCAGGCTCAGCGTCTCGATGCCCTGGGCGATGAGGAAGGCGTTGAACGGGGACACCGCCGATCCGAGGTCGCGCAGGAGCTGGACGCGGGCCTTGAGGATGTAGGCGAGGTTGGCGCCGAGGGCCCCGTCCGCGCCAAGGTCCCGGGCGTAGACCAGGCCGTTGTAGGTGGGGTCGGGGGTGTTGAAACCGGGGAAGCGCGCCGGGTCCTTGCCGAAATCGAAGTTGCCGGAGTCCACGATCACACCCGCGATTGCGGCCCCGTGGCCGCCGAGGTACTTCGTGGCCGAGTGCACCACGATGTCCGCACCCCACTCGATCGGCCGGATCAGGTACGGGGTGGAGAGGGTGTTGTCCACGATCAGCGGGACCCCGGCCTCGTGCGCCACCGCCGAGATGCCCTCGATGTCCAGCACGTCCTGGCGGGGGTTCGAGACGACCTCGCCGAAGAACAGCTTGGTGTTGGGCTGCACGGCCTCACGCCACTGTGCCAGGTTGTCGGGGTCCGCCACGAAGGTGACGGAGATGCCGAACTTCTTCAGCGTATGCGCCAGCAGGTTGTAGGTGCCGCCGTAGAGGCTGGGGCTGGCCACCACGTGGTCGCCGGCCTCGGCGACGTTGAGGATCGCGAAGGTTTCCGCGGCCTGGCCGGAGCTCAGCAGCAGTGCCGCGAGCCCGCCTTCCAGGCTGGCCACGCGCTGCTCCACCGCGTCCTGGGTGGGGTTGCCGATCCGGGTGTAGATGGGAGCCAGTTCGGCCAGGGCGAAGCGGTTGGCGGCGCTCTCGGCGCTGGGGAAGACGAACGACGTCGTCTGGTAGATCGGCAGCGAGCGGGCGCCGGTGGCGCTGTCCGGCTCCTGGCCGGCATGGATCTGGCGGGTTTCGAAGGACCAGGCATTGGACATCGGGACACTCCTCGAGATACCGGGCACAGGCAACCCGGGGCTCGTTGGCCCGGGCCGGCGCTGGCGCCGCGCTTGCCTTCCGGCGGGTGCCGGACGGCCAGGTCCTCACCCGGGGCACCCCACCGCGATACGAGGGTTGCCGGCCAGCAAGCCGGGGCTGTGTGCTGGCACTCATGACCTTGCCCCCAGTCTAGGAACCGGTTCATGGCTGTGGATAGCTTTGTGACGAAGATGAAGTGGGGCGGCCGGCGGGGGCGATGGGGCCCCTGCCGTCCCCCGTTGACTGCCGTTGACAAGGAACGATGCTGGTCCCGGGGCCGTGACATCGGAGATCCCACCACGGTAAGGGGCACCTAAGCTGAGAGCCCCATCACAAAGTGCCAAGATGAAGGCATGCGCATGGATCACGTCTCTTACGCCTGTGAACAAGATGGCCTCGCTGCCACCACCGAACGAATTGCGTCTGCCCTCGGCGTCGAAGCCGTGAAGGGCGGAGTACACCCCAGATTCGGGACCCGCAACATGATTATCCCGCTCGCGGGACACAAATACCTCGAGGTCGTGGAGGTCCTGAACCACCCGGCCTCGGACAAGGCACCCTTCGGCCAGGCCGTCCGTGCACGCTCCGAAGCAGGCGGCGGCTGGATGGGCTGGTGCGTCGAAGTGGACGACCTGGCCCCGTTTGAGGAACGCCTTGGCCGGTCCGCCGTCAGCGGCAACCGCAAGTTCCCCGACGGCCGCGAACTGGTCTGGAAGCAGATCGGCATCCTCGGGCTCATCGCCGATCCCCAGGTCCCGTACATGCTCAAGTGGGAAGGCGATCCGGAACTCCACCCGTCGAAGGCCTACGAGAGCAACGTCAAGATGTCCGCCCTCACGATCGCCGGCTCGGCCGAGCGGGTCACCGAATGGCTCGGTGTTCCGGTCGAAAAGCCGCTCGAAGACGTGGCCGTGAACTGGCTCGCTCCCCGCGGGACACCCGGTATCCTCTCCGTCACGTTCGAGACGGCCTCCGGCGCCGTCACGATCTAGCACTCCACCGCCCCACACTTCGGCCGCCATCAGCGGGTGCCAACGACGTCACCCACCGATGGCGGCCGAAATCTTCTAATACAGGCGACGCGGGGTCACTTCGCGCCCATCCGGAGCCTCCGGATGGGCGCGAAGTGACCCCGCGTTGCGTTGTGCACATTCAGCCCAGGCCGATGGCCTTGCCGAAGAGGCTGAAGCCCACGAAGGCCACGATGTCCAGCACCGAGTGGGCGATCACCAGCGGCATCACCCGCCGGGTTTTGGTGTAGGCCAGCGCGAAGATAACGCCCATGACGGCGTTACCGATGAACGGCCCGAAGCCCTGGTAGAGGTGGTAGCTGCCGCGCAGCATCGAACTGGCGAAGATCGCCAGCGGCAGGCTCCAGCCGAACTTGCCGAGCCGGTCCAGCAGGTAGCCCACCACGATCACCTCCTCGACAATCCCGTGCCGGATCGCGGAGAGCACCAGCACCGGCACTGTCCACCAGTAGGCGTCCAGCGCACTGGGGATAATCGCCGTCGTGATGCCGAGCGCACGGCCTGCGGCATAGAGGCCCAGCGACGGGATGCCGATCAGAGCCGCCAGGCCGAACCCCTGCAGCAGGTCCCTGCCGGGGCGGGCAAAATTGAATCCCAGTTTCCGGAACGCGCTGACGCCGTGGCCGCTGCTTCCGGACGCCCGGTGTTCGGTCAGGAAATAGATCACCAGGACCACCGGCACCAGGGCGAAAACGATATCCAGCAGCTGGTAGGTGAGGTCGAAGTATTCGCGGCTGCTTTGCGAACGGTTCAGGGTGGAGGTCCCCTCCGCCAGCGGCGCCCGGGTCATCTTGTCCAGCAACTGAACGACCGAATACACGGCGGACTGCCCCAGGGACAGGCCCAGGACGATCCAGATTTCTATCCGCAAGCGGCGGCGGGAGGGAACCAGCATGTTCCTATCTTGCCCGGTCTTGTCTTGCCCTGCCTTACAGGCGTTGCCGCCTATGCTTGGGGTTTATGAGTGCGCCCGGGAAAATCATCATGATCCGGCACGGCCAGTCCGCCGCCAACGCCGACACCTCGATCTATAACCGGGTGCCCGATTACCGGATCCCGCTCACCGACCTCGGCATGGAGCAGGCGCGGGCCGCCGGCGAGCAGGTTCGGCGGCTGCTGGACGGCCGCCAGGTCTGTGTGTATGTCTCCCCGTACCTGCGTGCCTACCAGACGCTTGAGGCGCTCAACCTCGGCCCGCTGATCGAGCGGGTGATCGAGGAGCCGCGGCTCCGGGAGCAGGACTGGGCCAACTTCCAGATCGCCGGTGAGATCGAGGACCAGAAGGAACTCCGCAACGCCTACGGCCACTTCTTCTACCGCTTCCGCGAAGGTGAGTCCGGCTCCGATGTCTATGACCGGATCTCCTCCTTCATGGAGACCCTGCACCGCCACTGGTCCAAACCGAGCTACGCCCCGAACGCCCTGTTTGTCACCCACGGGCTCACCATGCGGCTGTTCTGCATGCGCTGGTTCCACTGGTCCGTGGAGTACTTCGAGTCCCTGAACAACCCGGACAACGCCGAGGTCCGCACCCTGTACCGCACCCTGGACGGCAAGTACGAGCTGGACAAGCCGTTCAGCCAGTGGGAGGACCGGCGGGTCGATGAGACGGTGCTGGACGCCCCGCCGATGTTCTTCTGACCGTCAGCGGGCGCGGACGCCCGCGCGCCAGACGGCGTGGGTGAGCGGGATGCCGGGCCGGTAGGCCAGGTGGGTGGCCGAGGGCGCGTTCAGCAGGTGCAGGTCCGCGCGGTGGCCGACGGCGATCGAGCCGACGGCGCGTTCGCCGTCGGCGTCCTTCCCGGACTCCCGGCCCAGGGCCAGGGCGCCGCCGTAGGTCGCGGCGCGCACGGCCTCGTGGACGCTGAGGCGCATCTGGAGCACGGCGGTGGTGACGCAGAACGCCATCGAGCTGGTGTAGGAGGTGCCTGGGTTGCAGTTGGAGGCCAGCGCCACCTGCACGCCGGCGTCGAGCAGTTCCCGGCCCGGTGCCAGCGGCTGGCGGGTGGACAGATCGCAGGCCGGCAGGCACGTGGCCACGGTGCCGCGCCCGGTGCCGGACTCCGCGTCCCAGCCGGACCAGCTGGCCGCGAGGGCACCGACGTCGGCGGCCGAGAGGTAATTCACGTGGTCCACGCTGGCCGCACCGAATTCCACCGCCAGCCGGACTCCGGGTCCTTCACCGAGCTGGTTGCCGTGCACGCGCAGGCCCAGCCCGGCATCCCGGCAGGCCTGGAGCACGCGGCGGGACTGCTCCTCGGTGAAGGCGCCCCGCTCGCAGAAAACATCGGCCCAGCGCACGAACGGCCGCACGGCGGCGAGCATGGGACCGCAGACCAGGTCCGTGTACTGCTCGGCCTCGATCCCCGCAGGCACCAGGTGGGCGCCGAGGTAGGTGACCTCGTCAACCACCGTGGAGGCGATCCGGGCGCTGCGGGCTTCGTTTTCGACGTCCAGGCCGTAGCCGGTCTTGGTCTCGAGGTAGGTGGTGCCCTGCGACACGGCCTCCGCCACCCGGCCCATGGCGAGCCGGGTGAGGTCGAAGTCACCCGTGGCCCGGGTGGCGCCGGTCGTCACGGCGATCCCGCCCGCGCTGTAGCTCTGCCCCGCCATCCGGGCCTCGAACTCGGCGGTCCGGTCGCCGGCGAAGATGAGGTGGGTGTGGGAATCGACCCAGCCCGGGAGCAGGGCGCGGCCGCCGGCATCGACCGACTCGTCGGCGGCCGGCGCGTCCGCCGCCGGCCCGAGCCAGGCGATCCGTTCACCCTCGACCAGCACCGCCGCGTTTTTCAGGACGCGGTGTTCCCGGTCCTGGGTCATCAGCTCGGCGATGTTGGTGATCAGGGTGCTCATGGGTCCATTCTTCAGCGCCGGATGGACCAGCGCGTCGCCGCCAGCGTCTCCGCTGTCCGGGATGCCGGACCGGCCGCCGGTGGAGCGGCATTGGCGGCTCCCTGGCCGGCGAGGATGAGTCCGGCAGCCAGTTCGGCGATGCCGGAGGAGGTCTGGAAGCCGTAACCGCCCTGGCCGGCGAGCCAGAAGAATCCGCGGGCCTCGGCGTCGAATCCCACCACCGGGACGCCGTCGGCGGCTTCGGTCCGCAGCCCGGTCCAGGACTGGCGGACGCCGCGGATGCCCAGGGTGGTGACAGCGTTGAGCCGGGCGACGAGTGCCTCGATGTCGTCCGGGTGCGGCTGCGCGTCCTCGGGTCCGCTCGGCACGGACTCGGAGGGCGAGATGAGGACCTGCTGGCCGTCGCGCCGGAAGTAGAACGACTCGTCCGCTGCGGCCACCATGGGGCTGCTCTCCGGGAGGGGATGGTCGACGTCGACAATCGCCGCGGTGCGCCGGTACGGCTGCAACTGGACCTTCTCGACGCCGCTAAGCACGGCCAGCTCGTCGGCCCAGGCGCCGGCGGCGTTGACCACGACGGCGGACTGGAAGCCTTCCTGCCCGGCGCCGAGTTCCCAGCCGGAGCCGAGGCGCTGGGCCGAGTGGACGCGGGCGCCGGTGATGATATCCACGCCGCCGGCTTCGGCGCGGCGGCGGTGGTCCTCGAGCAGCAGGGGCGCGTCGCAGGCGAAGGAACCGGTGTCCAGGCCGGCGGCGGTGAAGGCATCCGGGCGCAGCGCCGGGCAGAGCTCCACGGCCTCGGCGTGGCTGATCGGCTTCATCTGGCCGCTGGCCTTGTCCCGGACGGCGGCCTCGTCGCCGACCAGCATGAAGCTGCGCGGTGAGAGCACGTGTTCCGCCCGGGCGGCGTCCTGGGCGGCGATCAGTTCGAGGGTCCGGAGGGTGAGCTCCTGGACCACGGGAGGGCCGTAGCTGGGAATCAGTTGCCGGGCCGAGCGCGCCGAGGCGTGGTAGGCCAGGGACTGCTCGGCCTCCACCAGGGCGACGCTGCACTTCCCGGCGAGGGCTGAGGCAAGGGACAGGCCGGCGACACCGCCGCCGACAATCACGACATCGTAATTAGCTGACATGGTCCCATCCTTGCAGACGGAAACGGTTGCTGCGCCGTTTGTGGCACCGCAACCTCGGATCCGGCCCTGCTTAGCCCCCGACGGCTGCCCGGCTGCGCACGAAGGCCTGCACACACGCCTCCACGTCCTCGGCGCTGTGCGCCGCGGAGAGCTGGACGCGGATCCGCGCGGCGCCCCTGGGCACCACCGGGTAGCTGAACGCGGTGACGAAGACGCCGTTGTGCAGCATGGCATCCGCCACCTTGGCGGCCATCACGGCATCGCCGAACATGACCGGGACGATCGCGTGCTCGCCCGGGAGCAGCTCGAAGCCCTCCTCGGTCATCCGGCTCCGGAACAGCCCGGCGTTGGTGAAGAGCCTGCTGCGCAGTTCGCCGGAGTTCTCCACGAGGTCCAGGGCCGTGAGTGTCGCCGCGACGATGGCCGGGGCCAGCGAGTTGGAGAACAGGTACGGGCGGGCCTTCTGGCGGAGCATGGCGACGACTTCGCGGCGGCCGGAGACGTAGCCGCCGGAGGCCCCGCCCAGGGCCTTGCCGAAGGTGCCGGTGTAGATATCCACGCGCTCCGAGACCCCGGCGTGCTCCGGGGTGCCCGCCCCGCTGGCGCCCATAAAGCCGACGGCATGGGAGTCGTCCACCATGACCATGGCATCGTATTTTTCCGCCAGATCACAGATCGCTTCCAGCGGGGCGAGGAAACCGTCCATCGAGAAGACCCCGTCGGTGACGATGATCTTGCGGCGGGCGGGGTTCTCCTGCGTGGTGGCCTCGATCAGCTTCGATTCAAGGTCAGCCATGTCCTGGTTGGCGTAGCGGAAGCGCTGGGCCTTGCAGAGCCGGATGCCGTCGATGATGGAGGCGTGGTTCAGCGCGTCGGAGATGACGGCGTCTTCCGGGCCGAAGAGCGATTCGAACACGCCGCCGTTGGCGTCGAAACAGCTGGAGAACAGGATGGTGTCCTCGGTGCCGAGGAACCTGGAGACGCGTTCCTCGAGGGCCAGGTGCAGGTCCTGGGTGCCGCAGATGAACCGGACGCTGGCCATGCCAAAGCCGCGTTCGTCCATGGCCGACTTGGCGGCGGCGATGATCTCCGGGTGGTCCGCGAGGCCCAGGTAGTTGTTGGCGCAGAAGTTCAGCACCTCGGCGCTTCCCTCGCCGATCTGGCCGGCCTTGATGTGGCTGGCCTGGGGCGAGTCGATGTGCCGCTCCGTTTTGAACAGGCCGGCGCCGCGGATCTCGTCCAGTTCGTGCTGCAACTGGTCCTTGATGGCTGAATACATGGGTTGCGCTCCTCAGCTGGTGGGGGTCGGTGGGCCGAATCGGTGGCGGTTAGAAGCAGGTCCAGTCGAGGACGACCTTGCCGCCCACGCCGGCCCGGGCGATCTCGAAGCCCTTTTCCCAGTCGGTGGCCGGAAGGGTGTCCGTGACGACGGCGGAGATGTTGGCGTGCAGTACCGGGTTGGAGGAGAGCATGGCGCTCATGGCGTACCAGGTCTCGAACATTTCGCGGCCATAGATGCCCTTCAGGGTGAGCATGTGCGTGACCACTTTGCCCCAGTCGATGTCAATGGACTGGCTGGGCAGTCCCAGCATCGCGATCCGGCCGCCGTGGTTCATGTTCTCGATCATCTCAGGCAGTGCCGTGGGGTGTCCCGACATTTCCATGCCGATGTCGAATCCCTCGCGCATGCCAAGTTCGCGCTGGGCGTCCTTGACGCGCATCTTCGAGACGTCGATCGCCAGGTCGACGCCGAGCGTCCGGGCCAGCTCCAGCCGCGGGGCGGACACGTCCGTGATCGCGATCTTGCGGGCCCCGGCGTGGCGGGCGACGGCGATCGCCATCAGTCCGATGGGCCCGGCGCCGGTGATCAGCACGTCCTCCCCGACGAGGGGGAAGCTCAGCGCGGTGTGGACCGCGTTGCCGAACGGGTCGAAGATGGCGCCGAGTTCCGGCGTCACCGAGGGATCCTGGTGCACCCACACGTTCGTCTCGGGAATCACGACGTACTCGGCGAACGCGCCGTCGCGCTGGACCCCGACGCTGACGGTGTGGATGCACATCTGCTTGCGGCCGGCGCGGCAGTTGCGGCAGATGCCGCAGACGATGTGCCCCTCGCCGGAGACGCGGTCCCCGGCCTTGACGTCCAGGACGTCCTCCCCGGTCTCCACGACCTCGCCATAGAACTCGTGGCCGGCGATCAGCGGGGCGTTGATGATGCCCTGCGCCCAGGCGTCCCAGGACTGGATGTGCAGGTCCGTGCCGCAGATCCCGGTCGTCATCACGCGGATCTTGACGTCGCCCGGGCCGGTTTCCGGTTCGGGGCGGTCCACGAGTTCGAATCCCGCGCGGGCACCGGCCTTGTAGAGAGCCTTCATGGGCCTTCCTAACTGTGCCGTTCATCGGACACACTGAGATCCGCTGCCTGGGCAGCTCCTGTGGGACAACTCACCCCATTAGAGCCCCTGCAAAGCGTTAGCACAACCGGATTTTTCTCAATCGACGATTTAGCGTTACCTTGCGCTTAGACTGGCGGCATGGAAATCCACCAGCTGGAAATGCTCCGCGAACTCGGGGCCCTCGGCAGCGTCAAGGCCGTCGCCGAAACCCTGCTCGTCACGCCCTCGGCGGTCTCGCAGCAGCTGGCCGCGCTGCAGAAATCCGTGGAGGTGCCGCTGACCCGCAAGGAGGGCCGGAACTTGGTCCTGACCGAGGCCGGGCAGGTGCTCGCGGACGGCGGGGCCGCCGTCGTCAGTGCCATGGCGGACGCGAGAACCGCGATCGGCGCCTACCACGGCTCCACGGTGGCGCCGGTGACGCTCAGCGGTTTCCACAGCGCAGGGCAGGCCCTGTTCGCCCCGCTCGCCCGGCTGCTGGCCGGGCCGGGGCAGCCGCGGATCCTGCTCTCCGACGAGGACGTGGCCCAGCAGGACTTCCCGGCGCTGACGGCCCGGTATGACCTGGTCCTCGCGCACCGGATGGACCACAGCCCGCGCTGGCCCCAGGAGCGTGTCGCCGTGATCCCGCTCGCGCACGAGCCGCTGGATGTCGCGCTGCCGGCCGGACACCGGCTGGCGGGCCAGCGGGCAGTGACGGCCGACGACGTCGTCGGCGAACCCTGGGTGACCAGCCGCACCGGCTACTCTCCCGCGGACGTGCTCTCCGCCGTCGCGGCCGTCTCCAGCAGGGAGCTGAACATCGTGCACCGGATCAACGACTACTCCACGGTGGCGGCGCTGGTGGCGACCGGCAGCGTGATCGGGCTGCTGCCCCGGTACACCGCGCGGCCGGTGCTGAACCCGGGGATTGTGCTGCGGCCGCTCGAGGGCATCAGCACCCGGCGCCGGATCGACGTCCTGGCCCGTCCGGAGAACCTTAAACGCAGATCGGTCATGATCGTCTGCGAGGCGCTGCAGACGATCATGACCGACTTGGCCGGTGACCGGCGCTAGGGGTTGGGCCCCGCGGCTTTGTCCTTCCAGTGCCCGTTTCCGAGCTGTTTGCCCAATCCGTTGCCCATTCCCTTGCCCCATCCCCTGCCGGGCCCCTGGGCGCCCGGGGCTCCGGCAACTATGTGCCCGGCAGTGACGCCGGACCCTTCCTTGACGCCGGTGATCCGCACCTGGTCCCCGGTCTTGAGGTCCGCGGCGGTGGCGGCAGAGGGCTTGAGCCGCTTGCCCGCGCTCTCTCTCGGCGTGGTGCCGTCTGCAGCAGGCGGGGGTAGAATCCTAATTTTTGTTACGGCGTTGATGGCGTAGACCTGGCTGAAGCCGTCCTCGCTCTTGACGGTGATGGACGAACCGCTGACGGCATCGATGGCGCCCTGCTGCGTCAACCGCGTCTCGAATCCGCCGTCGCCCTTCTTGACCACGCTCTCGCCATGCAGTGGCACGGCACGGTCTTTCTTCCGGGCCTGCCCTTCTCCGGGCGGATTACCGGGTGGCTGCGTCGCCAACGTCGTGGGGCCGGCTATCGGGGTCGCGGACTGTGCGGTGCCGGCCCAGACCGCGGCCGCTCCGGCCCCGGTGAGGGTGAGGACGATGCTGCCCGCCAGGACAACGTTGCGCAGTCCGGTGCGGTGTGGAGTCGCCATTGGTTCGCCCTTCCCCGTGCACCGGCCTGTCATCGGAGCCTCGGGCACCAGCATAGGGCCGGAACGGCCGGCTGAACATGCCCCCCTTAACCCGGCAAGCTCGCAGTTGTTGTCGTCCTGATCGAACAAACAACAATGCGAGCTTGCCGGGGTGGGGCTTAGCGTTCGACTTAGCCTTCGACGCCGAGGCGCTCCAGGATCAGCTCGCGGACGCGGCCGGCGTCGGCCTGTCCGCGGGTCGCCTTCATCACGCCGCCGACGATCGCACCGATGGCCTGGAGTTTGCCGCCGCGGATCTTGTCCGCGACGCCGGGCTGCGCGGCGAGGGCCGCGTCGATGGCTTCGAGCAGGGGGCCGTCATCGGAGACCACGGCGAGGCCGCGCTTGGCCACGATTTCCGCCGGGGTGCCTTCGCCGGCGAGCACGCCGTCGAGGACCTCGGTGGCCATCTTGTTGTTGATCTTGCCGTCCTCGACCATCCGGTTCAGTTCCACGATGGTCGCCGGGGCGACGCCGAGCTGGCCGGGATCGACGTCGGCGATCTTGGCGCGTCCGACGATCTCGCCCATCCACCACTTGCGGGCCACCGTGGCGGTGGCGCCGGCGGCGATGGTTTCCTCAATCTCGTCCATCACGCCGGCGTTGACGACGTCGCGGAACTCCAGGTCGGAGTAGCCCCAGTCGGCCTGCAGGCGCTTGCGGCGGGCGGCGGGCGGCTCGGGCAGCGTGGCCCGGAGTTCCTCTACCCATTCGCGCGAGGCAACGATCGGCACCAGGTCCGGTTCCGGGAAGTAGCGGTAGTCGTCGGCGTCGGACTTCGGCCGGCCCGAGGTCGTGGAGCGGGTGTCCTCATGCCAGTGGCGGGTCTCCTGGATGACCGGCTCGCCGGACTCCAGCACGGCGGCGTGCCGCCGGATCTCGTAGTGCACGGCGTGCTCGACGGCGCGCAGCGAGTTGACGTTTTTCGTCTCGGAGCGGATGCCGAAGCGTTCGCGGCCGTGCGGCCGGAGCGAGACGTTGGCGTCGCAGCGGACGTTGCCGCGTTCCATCTTGGCGTCGGAGACGCCGAGGTTCTTGACGATCTCGCGGACCGCGGCGACGTAGGCCTTGGCCAGCTCGGGCGCGCGGCTGCCGGCGCCCTCGATCGGCTTGGTGACGATCTCGACGAGCGGCACACCGGAGCGGTTGTAGTCCACGAGGGAGTAGTCCGCGCCCTGGATGCGGCCGGTGGCGCCGCCCATGTGGGTCAGCTTGCCGGCGTCCTCCTCCATGTGCGCGCGTTCGATTTCGACGCGGAACATGGTGCCGTCGGAGAGCTCGATGTCCAGGTAGCCGTCATACGCGATCGGCTCATCGTACTGCGAGGTCTGGAAGTTCTTCGGGGTGTCCGGGTAGAAGTAGTTCTTCCGGGCGAAGCGGCATTTCTCGGCGATTTTGCAGTTGAGCGCCAGGCCGATCTTGATCGAGGACTCGATCGCGGTCCGGTTCACCACGGGCAGCACGCCGGGCATCCCGAGGTCCACCTCGTTGACGTTGGTGTTGGGCTCGTCGCCGAAAACGTTCGGGGCGGAGGAGAACATCTTGGTCTTGGTGTTGAGCTCGACGTGGACTTCGAAGCCCAGGACGGGATCGTACTTCTCCATCGCCTCTTCGAAGCTGAGGGTTGCGTCAGACATTAGTGGGAACCTCCGTGGCTCGCGACGGCGTCATTCAGGGCAGGGTCGGCCGTCAGCGAAGGGGCGCGGTCCAGCAGCGGGCCGCCCCACTGCGCCTCAAGCAGGGATTCCAGCACCGCACCGACGCGGTACAGCCGGGCGTCCTGGCGGGCCGGGGCCAGCAGCTGAACGCCGACCGGCAGTCCGTCCTCGTCGGCCAGGCCGCCGGGCAGCGACAGGCCCGGGACGCCGGCCATGTTGGCGGGAATCGTGGCGACGTCGTTGAGGTACATCGCCAGCGGGTCGTTGAGCTTCTCGCCGAGCTTGAACGCCGTGGTGGGCGCCGTCGGGGAGATCAGCACGTCGGCCTTGGCGAACGCGGCGTCGAAGTCGCGCTGGATCAGGGTGCGCACCTTCTGGGCCGAGCCGTAGTAGGCGTCGTAGTAGCCGGCGCTCAGCGCGTAGGTGCCCAGGATGATGCGGCGCTTGACCTCGTCGCCGAAGCCGGCGGCGCGGGTGGCGCCCATGACGCGTTCAATGGTCATCGGGCCGTCCTCGGGCAGCACGCGCAGGCCGTACCGGACGCCGTCGAACTTGGCCAGGTTGGAGGAGGCCTCGGAGGGCATGATCAGGTAGTAGGCGCCCAGGGCGTACTTGAAGTTGGGGCAGGAGACCTCGACGATTTCCGCGCCGGCGCCCCTGAGCAGCTCGAGGGATTCGTTGAAGCGGTTCTCGACGCCGGCCTGGTAGCCCTCGCCGTGGAGTTCCTTGATGATGCCGATCCTCATGCCGCGCACGTTGCCGGTCGACGCGGCGGCCACCAGGTCCTCCAGCGGGTCCGGCAGCGAGGTGGAGTCGTGCGGATCGTGCCCGCCGATGACCTGGTGCAGCAGGGCGGAGTCCAGCACGGTGCGGGAGACCGGGCCGATCTGGTCCAGCGAGGAGGCCATGGCGATGGCGCCGTAGCGGGAGACCCCGCCGTAGGTGGGCTTGACGCCGACCGTGCCGGTGACGGCGCCGGGCTGGCGGATCGAGCCGCCGGTGTCGGTGCCGAGGGCCAGCGGGGCTTCGAAGGCCGCGACGGCGGCTGCGGAGCCTCCGCCGGAACCGCCGGGGATCCGGTCCAGGTCCCAGGGGTTGTGGGTGGGGCCGAAGGCGGAGTGCTCGGTGGAGGAGCCCATCGCGAACTCGTCCAGGTTGGTCTTGCCCAGGATCGGCATCTTCGCGGCGCGCAGGCGCTTGACCACGGTGGCGTCGTACGGGCTGTGCCAGCCTTCGAGGATCTTCGAGCCGGCCGTGGTGGGCTGGCCGACCGTGACGATCAGGTCCTTGACGGCGATCGGCACACCGGCGAGGGCATGGAGCTCCTCGGCAGCGGCGCCGCCGGCGGCGCGGATCGCGTCCACCTCGGCGGCGACGGCGAGCGCCTCGTCCGTGTTGACGTGCAGGAAGGCGTGGACCTTGCCATCGACGGCGGCGATGCGGTCCAGGTGCGCCTGGGTGACCTCGACGGCGGAAACTTCGCGGGCGGCCAGCTTGCCGGCGAGCGCTGCGGCGGAGGAGCGGATCAGTTCGTTGTTCTCAGTCATGTTCTTAGCCCTCATCCAGGATTGCCGGGACCTTGAAGCGGCCTTCGTACGCGTCCGGGGCGCCGGAGAGTGCCTGCTCGGCGGTGAAAGTGTGGCCCACGACGTCCTCACGGAACACATTCGTCAGCGGGATCGGATGGGACGTGGCCGGGACGTCATCACCGGCGGCTTCACTGACGGATTTCACTGAATCGACGATGACGGCGAGTTCCCCGGCCATCCGGTCCAGCTCTTCAGCACTCATCTCGATGTGCGCGAGACGCGCGAGATGCGCGACGTCGTCGCGGTTGATCGCAGCCATGGATCTCCCCTGCAGGTTCGGATTATTTTCCGTCCCAGTCTACGTGGGTTCGCATGCCGCCGCCGTCCGCCGGATCCCCAACCAACGCGGGGTCAGCTACGGCCCATCCGGAGGTCCGGAATGGGCCGTAGCTGACCCCGCGTTGGTGGTGGTGGTGGGGCTGGTCAGCCGATGCCGATGGCTCCGGTGAGCACCCCGACGGCGAGCATGACCAGGGACACGACGGCGGTGCGCCAGAGGACCTTTTTGTGGTGGTCACCCAGGTCCACCTTGGCGAGCGAGACCAGGAGCAGGATCGCCGGGACCAGGGGGCTCTGCAGGTGGAAGGGCTGGCCGGTGATGGAGGCGCGTGCCATGTCCGCGGCGCTGATGCCGTAGTGGGCGGCGGTTTCGCTGAGCACCGGGAGGACACCGAAGTAGAAGGCGTCGTTGCTCATGAAGAACGTCATCGGGATGCTCAGCACGCCGGTGATGACGGCCATGAACGGGCCCATGTCCGCGGGGATGATCGCCACGAGCCATTCGGACATGGCCTTGACCATGCCGGTGCCGTTCAGGACGCCGGTGAGGACCGCGGCGGCCATGACCATGCTGACCACGGCGACGATCGAGGGTGCGTGCGCCACAAGCTGGGCGCCCTGGTCCTTGACCTTCGGGAAGTTGACCAGCAGGGCGATGGCGGAACCCACCATAAAGACGAAGGGCAGCGGCACGAGGTCGGCAACCAGCAGGGCCATGATGGCCACGGTCAGGCCCAGGTTGAACCACTGCAGCTTGGGCCGCAGCGTGGCGCGGTTGGGGTCCAGCGCAGTGTCCGCCATGGCCGAATCGTGCTCGTCCACGAGGCCTTCGGGGCGTTCCAGGACGGCCACGGACGAGCCTCCGGCGGACGGGCTGCCGGCGGCGGCAGCTCCCCCGGCAGGGCCGGATCCCGTGCGGCCGGAACCGAAGCGGCCGGTGCCGCTGCCGGCAGGGGAGGTGCCGCCGTCGAACGTGTCAGCAGAATCCCAGATTTCCGGGGCGGTGGCGCGGAGCCGGTTGCGCTCCTGCAGGCCCAGCAGCCAGGCGAAGACGAACACGACCACCAGGCCGGCGATCAGCGACGGGATCATCGGGACGAACACGTCCGAGACGCTGAGGTTGAGGGCGGAGGCGGCGCGGGCGGTGGGCCCGCCCCAGGGCAGGATGTTCATGGTGCCGTTGGCCAGGCCGGCGACACAGGTCAGGACCACCGGGCTCATCTTCAGGCGGAGGTAGACCGGCAGCATGGCCGCGGTGGTCAGGATGAAGGTGGTGGAGCCGTCACCGTCCAGGGAGACCGCGGCGGCGAGGACCGCGGTGCCGAGCACCACCTTGGCGGGGTCGTTGCCGAGCTTGCGCAGGATGAACCGGACCAGCGGGTCGAAGAGCCCGACGTCGATCATCAGGCCGAAGTAGATGATGGCGAACATCAGCAGCGCGGCGGTGGACGTCATGGACTTCATCGAGTCGAGCACCATGTCGCCGATGCCCAGACCGGCGCCGGCGAAGAGTCCGAAGACGGTGGGGACGATAATGAGCGCCAGAACCGGCGTCAGCTTCTTCGTCATGATCAGCACCATGAACACCGCAATCATGGCGAATCCTAGTAATACCAGCACGGCCGGCTCCTTCTTCATTGAATCGCACCACCCCGGTGTGATGCGTACAACAGACGTTAGAGTGGCGCCCGTCACGGCTGGGCCTTTGCCTCATTTGATTGGCATACTGCTTATTGGAAGCATTTTGCTCATTTTGCTCACACGCCCTGGCGGGCCCTCAGGAAGGCCCGCCGCACTTGACCGGAACAAAGGGAGGACCGCGATGAAGGGAACATCCCGCCGGACTCCCCTGCGCTTCTCCACCCAGACCCTGCTGCTCCAGCTGGGAGTCGTGGCGCTGGTGGTGCTCCTGACGAGCGCCGTCCACGTCTGGCTCACCTACGAGCGGCTGGGTCGCGAGGCGGAGAACCAGGCGCTGACGCTGGCCCGGACCGTGGCCTCGGACCCGGAGGTGCGGGCGGAAGTGCAGCAGATCAGCGCCCGGCCCGGCACTCCCCCGGCCGCCGAACTGCTGGGCGGGCCGCTGATGGCCGCCGCCGAGGGCGCCCGCACCCGCACCGGCGCCCTGTTCGTGGTCATCACCGACGAAACCGGCCTGCGCCTGGCACACCCCGACGCCGAGCGGCTCGGCGAACGGGTCAGCACCGACCCGTCCGAGGCGCTGGCCGGCAAGGAAGTCACCACCCGGAACACGGGAACCCTGGGCCCCTCCGCCGGGGCGAAGGTCCCGGTGTACGCCCCGGACTCGGGCACCGTGGTGGGCGAGGTCAGTGTGGGCTACTCCACCGAAACCATCGGCCAGAGCCTGGCCCGGGACGTCGTCCCGATCGCCCTGACCGCCGCCGGCGCCCTGGTGGTCGGCGTCCTGGCCTCCTTCCTGCTCCGGCGCCGGCTCCAGCGGCTGACGCTGGGGCTGGAACCGGAGGAAATCAGCACCCTGGTCCACGACCAGGTGGCGGTCCTGCAGGGCGTCGACGACGGCGTGATCGGCGTCGGTCGCCGCCGACGGCAGGATCAGCGTCTTCAACGCCGCCGCCCGGCGACTGCTCGGACAGCCCGACCTCACCGGAACACCGTGGGCCGACGCCCCGGTGCCGGCGCAGCTGCCCGCCCTGACCCGGGCCGACGCCGCGGAGGGCGACGCGGTGGAACTTGTCGCCGGCGGCCGGGTCCTGGTGGCAAGCGCACGCAAGGCCCTGCACGGCCGGGAGGACCTGGGCTGGGTGGTCATGCTGCGGGACCGGACCGAACTCCAGCAGCTGACCCGGCAGCTCGACGCCGTGGGGACGATGTCCGCGGCGCTCCGGGCCCAGCGGCACGAGTTCGCCAACCAGCTCCACACCATCGCGGGCTTTATGAGCATCGGCCAGCACGAGCAGGCCCGCGACTACCTGGCCAGGCTGGCCGCCACCGGACCGCTGACGTTCCCGGTGGACCAGGCGGAGCTGCTCCAGGACCCCTACCTGCAGGCCTTCCTCGGTGCCAAGGGCGTCGAGGCGGACGAGCGCGGCGTGACGCTGCGCCTCGGCCCGGAAACCCTGGTCCGCGGCCAGGTCACCGAGCCGCAGGACGTCACCACGGTCCTGGGCAACCTGATCGACAACGCGGTGAACGCCGCCGTCGCAGGCTCGGCCGCGGACCGCTGGGTCGAGGTGGAGGTGCTCGACGGTCCCGGCACCGGAACGGATCGGGGCACGCTGCATATCGTCGTCGGGGACTCCGGCGATGGCCTGCCTGCCGCCGGGGCGGGCGGACCCGACGCCGACGCGGTCTTCGCGGAAGGATTCACGACCTCGGAACGCCCGGCCCGGGCGGGCGCAGGCCAGGGCCTGGGCCTGGCGCTGGCCCGCCAGCTGGCGCGCCGCCGCGGCGGGGACGTCCGCGTGCTGGACCCGGGCTCCCCCGGCGGCCCCGGCGCGGTGTTTATGGCGACCCTGCCGGGGACGACACAGCCAAACGAAAGGGACAACGATGTCTGAGTACTTCAGGGTGTTGATTGTGGATGACGATTTCCACGTCGCCAAGCTGCATGCGGCCTATGTGGACTCGGTGGCAGGATTTCTGGCGCTGCCCCCGGCCGGGTCGGCGTCGCTGGCGCTGCAGGCCATCCACAGCCTGCGCCCTGACCTGGTGCTGCTGGATGTCTACCTGCCGGACGCTTCCGGCCTGGACCTGCTGCGCCAGCTGGACGTGGACACCATGATCCTCAGCGCCGCCTCGGACACTGCCTCGCTCCGGCTGGCCTTCCGGCGGGGGGCGCTGGGCTATCTGCTGAAGCCGTTCACGGCCGAATCGCTGTCCCAGCTGCTGCGCTCCTATGCGCGCTACCGGCGGATCCTGGCCCAGCCGGGAAACGTCAGCCAGGACACGGTGGAGCGGGCCAAACGCGCGCTCATCCCGGGGGACGTCATTGCCTCGGCCAGGCCGCGGTCCGCCACCGAGG
Source organism: Arthrobacter sp. U41 (assembly GCF_001750145.1). NCBI lineage: Bacteria > Bacillati > Actinomycetota > Actinomycetes > Micrococcales > Micrococcaceae > Arthrobacter > Arthrobacter sp. U41. The sequence continues at coordinate 2,597,859 of NZ_CP015732.1, read as the reverse complement.
CCGCCGTACTGGAGTCCCTGAAACCGGGCGAGCAGTATTCGGCGGCCGAGGTGGCCGCCCGGGTGGGCGTTTCCCGGGCCACCGCCCAGCGGTACCTCTCGGCGCTCGCCGACGACGGGGCCGTCGATATCCAGCTGCGCTACGGCACCACCGGGAGGCCCGAGCACCGCTACGGCCTCCCGCCGGCCGCAACCGCCTGACCCCCCTCCTCCAAGCAACGCGGGGTCACCTACCGCCCATCCGGGAGCCCGGATGGGCCGGAGGTGACCCCGCGTTGTGGTTAGCCGGCGCTTTTCTGGGCCACGAGTTCGATTTCCACCAGCATCTTGGGATCCAGGAACGGGAGCACGTGCACCAGGGCCAGGCTGGGGCGGATCTCGCCGAAGATTTCGCCGTGGGCGCGTCCGGCCTCCTCCCACTGGCTGATGTCCGTCAGGTACAGCTTGGACTGCACCACGTCCTCGTATCCGAAGCCGGCGTCGGCGTCGGCGTCGGCGAGCACGGTGCCGAGCTTGTCCAGGATGTAGCGGGTCTGGGCGTAGAAGTCCGCACCGACGACGCCGTCCTCGCCGCTGGCGGCGGTCGCGGAGATGTAGAGCGTGTTGTCGACCTGGACGGCCCGGGAGTAGCCGACCTTCTGTTCCCAGACGGAACCGGTGCCGAACGTTTTGCGCATGGAGGTGCCTTTCGCAGTGGGGTGGAGTCGGCACCACTTTAGGTCGGCGTGCGCCGCCGCGGGTAAACCGGCGGGAATGTGTCGGCCCCCGGCTGCCGCTCCGTCATCCCGGCTGCCACTCTGCCCCACCCAACAGACAACGCGGGGTCATTTACGGCCCATCCGGTCACCCCGGATGGGCCGTAAATGACCCCGCGTTGTCTGTTGGGGCTAGGTGGTGATGTCCCCGCGCTTGCGGAAGGCGTTGCTGCGGGCGTGCTCGTGGACGCGGCTCATGGCCTCGATCTGGGAGCGGGCATCGGCGCCGAGGGCCGTGAAGGTGGCCGGGTCGAGCCCGAGCTCGGGGGCAAGCTCCTCCAGGGTCTGCCAGCCGCCGAGTTTGCCCAGGATCGCGGCACGCATCAGCTCGGCTTCCAGCACCATGGTCATCGGGGACCGGCTCACGATGCGCCCGTTCAGTTTCAGCCGGCCGGCGTGCTCGGCCAGCCAGGCGGCGGCCTGGCGGTGCGGGCGCTGGCGCACGCCCAGGTCGCGGAGCAGGGTTACGAGCTGGTCCCGTTCCCGGGTGATTTCCGCGCTGACCCGGGCCAGGTCGGCGGACACCGGGGTGTCCGCGAATGCCCCGGCCATGCGCTGGATCCGGGAGACGCCGGCGGTGGCGCCGGTCAGGTGGTCCGAGAGGTACAGACCGAGGAGCTTGTCGTCGATTGAGCCGGGGATGTGCGGTGCCATGGTTCCTCCAGGTTGCCTGTGCCTGAGCGCGGATCGATTGTCCCAAACCCTACCGCACGGACGCGGAGGCCCCGCGTTCCTGCAGCCCCGGTGGCTGCCCTCCGGGGGCTACAGCTCCTGGCGGTAAACCAGCAGTTTGATGTCGGTGTCCGGCACCACCCAGTCGCGCTCGGGGGCCCGCTGGAATCCGGTTTTGAGATAGAGTCCGTGGGCGCTTTCCCAGGTCAGTCCCGTGGTCAACGCCACGGCATGGATCCCGGGCAGCGACCGGGCATGGTCAAGGATGGCGTGCACCATGGCCTTGCCGGCGCCGCTGCGCTGGACGGCCGGGTCCACCACCAGCATCCGGAATTCCAGCTCGTCGCTGCGGGCGATGTCCGCGTAGGGTTCGCCGGCGACGGCCAGGGTCACGGAGCCGACGACGCGGCCCGCGCGTTCGGCCACCCAGATGGTGGCCTTCGCGGCCCGGCGGGCCACGTCCTGGATCTGCCGCATGTAGGGGTGGTCGGCGCTCTCAAAGTAGCCGGCGGCCAGGTAGGCGTCCCGGGTGATGCGCGCGACGGCGTCGTAGTCGGCCGGAACGGCGGGGCGAATGATGATCTGGGGATGCACCTGTCCATGCTACGGGCGGGCGCGCCGGCGGGGCCGCGGAACGGCCGTTTCCGTGACTGAACTATCAGAACGGCGCCCAGACTGGCGCGGCGTCCACGGCCGCTTTCACAGCGGGAATTTGCCCGAGAGCTCCAGCGTCCCGGCGCAGGTCCAGGCGGCGAGGCGTTCGTCGTCGGAGGGGCCGCCGGCCAGCGGGCTGGTCAGCCGCGGACGGCGGACCCAGCAGCCGGCTTCTTCGGCGATCAGTGCGCCGGCGGCGAAGTCGTGTTCGTTGAGGCCGCGTTCGCCGTAGGCGTCGTGGGTGCCGTCCGCCACGAGGCAGAGGTCCAGGGCCGCGGAGCCGAGGCGGCGGACGTCGGCGAAGCCGTCCATGATGCTGCCCAGCCCGGCGGCCTGTTCGGCCCGGACGGCCGGGTCGTAGCTGAAGCCGGTGGCGAGGATCTGGCCGGTGCGGCCCGCGACCGGTCCGGTCAGCGGCGTCAGCCGGCCCGCTTCCTCGAGCCATGCCCCCTGCCCGCGGAGCGCGTAGTAGGTCCGGCGCAGGGCGGGGGCGTTGACGACGCCGGCCAGCCAGACGCCGTCGGGATCCGCTACGGCCACGGAGGTGCCGTAGTAGACGATGTTGCGGATGAAGTTGGTGGTCCCGTCGAGCGGGTCGATGGACCAGCGGTAGCCGCTGGGCGTCGCCGGGAGGACGGTGCCGCCTTCCTCTCCGGTGATGATGTCGAACGGCCTCGCCGCGGTGATAACATCCCGGACGGCGGTTTCCGCTGCGAGGTCGAAGGCTGTGACCCAGTCCCCGGAGTCGCCCTTGTTGCTGACGTCCAGCTCGGCGGCGTTCCGGCCGGCCAGGACGGCAGCACCGGCCGCTGCTGCCCGCCGGGCGAGTTCCAGCAGCGCGGCCGGGAGTCCGGCGGTCAGGTCAGGGGCGTTGGTGCTCATTCGGTCACAACTTCCTGGTGGTCCTCTTCGGCATCCTCACGCGCGCCGTCGCCGGCGTCGTCCCGGTCTTCGGCGTCCCCTGGCCGGACGGGACCTCCCGCTGAGGCGGCCGGGGCACCGTCGGCGGTGCCGTTGGCCAGCAGTGCGCGGAAGCCGTCCTCATCCAGGACCGGCACGCCGAGCTGTTCGGCCTTGTCCAGCTTGGTGCCCGCGTTTTCGCCGGCGACGACGTAGTCGGTCTTCTTCGAGACCGAGCCCGAGGCCTTGCCGCCGCGGACCAGGATGGCTTCCTTGGCCTCGTCCCGGCTGAAGCCCTCCAGGCTGCCGGTCACCACAATGGTCAGTCCTTCCAGGGTCCGGGGCATGGACTCGTCGCGGTCGTCCTTCATCCGCACGCCGTCGGCCGCCCAGGTGTCCGCGATCTCGCGGTGCCAGTCCTCGGTGAACCATTCGGTCAGGGCGGCCGCGATCACCGGGCCGACGCCGTCGACGTGGGCGAGCTCCTCTTCGGAGGCCTGCCGGATGGCGTCCATGCTGCCGAACGCCGTCGCGAGGGCCCGGGAGGCCCGCGGGCCGACGTGCCGGATTGACAGCGCCACCAGGACTCGCCAGAGCGGCTGGGTCTTGGCCTTCTCGAGCTCGCGGAACAGCTTCTCCGTGGTGGCGGTGGGCTTGGACGGCGTCTTCGCGGTGCCCTTGCTGTAGAAGTACGGCACCAGCTCAAACTCGCCGGTCGCGATGCCCTTGGACCGCTTTTCCCGCCGGATGCGAACGTCGGCCAGGTCTTCGGGCTTGAGCCGGAACAGGTTTGCCTCGGTGGTCAGCGGCGGCGTTTCCGGCTCGGCCGGCTGGGTCAGTGCGATCGCGGCTTCCCAGCCGAGAGCCTCGATGTCGAAGGCCCCGCGGCCGGCGAGGTGGAACACCCGTTCGCGCAGCTGCGCCGGGCAGGAGCGGGAGTTGGGGCAGCGGATATCCACGTCCCCCTCCTTGGCCGGCGCCAGCGGGGTGCCGCAGGCCGGGCATTCGGTGGGCATCACAAAGTCCCGGACCGGAGGGTCCTGCTGCTCGCGGAGGGCCAGGACCGGCCCCACAATTTCCGGGATGACGTCCCCGGCCTTGCGCAGCACCACGATGTCGCCGATCTTGACGCCTTTGGCCTTCACGACCTCCTGGTTGTGCAGGGTGGCCATCTCCACGGTGGATCCCGCGACCTTGACGGGCTCCATCACGCCGTACGGGGTGACGCGGCCGGTGCGGCCGACGTTGACCGCGATGTCCAGCAGTTTGGTGTGGACTTCCTCGGGCGGGTATTTGTAGGCGACGGCCCAGCGCGGAACCCGGCTGGTGTAGCCGAGCGCGCGCTGGGTGGCGAAGTCGTCGATCTTGACGACGATGCCGTCGATTTCGTGGCTGAGGCTGTGGCGTTTGTCGCCGTAGCGGGTGATGAATTCCAGCACGTTCTTGAGCCCGGGCAGGACCTCGAAGTACGGGCTGGTGGGCAGCCCCCACGCGGCGAGCTGCCGGTAGGTGTCCGACTGGCTGAGCGTGTCGAGTCCTTCGCGGGCGCCGATGCCGTGCACATACATCCGCAGCGGGCGCTTGGCGGTTTCCGCGGGGTCCTTCTGGCGCAGCGAGCCGGCGGCGGCGTTGCGGGGGTTGGCCAGCGGCGCCTTGCCGGCCTCGATCAGCGCCGCGTTGAATTCGGCGAAGGCCTTGGACGGGATGAAGACCTCGCCGCGGACTTCCATCTCCGCCGGGAAGCCGGCCCCGCTGAGCTGCTGCGGGATCTCCTTGATGGTGAGGACGTTGTGGGTGATGTCCTCCCCCGTGGTGCCGTCGCCGCGGGTGGCGGCCCGGATCAGCACGCCGTCGCGGTAGAGCAGGTTGACGGCGAGGCCGTCGATCTTGAGTTCGGTGAGCCAGGCCGGTGTCCCGTTGCCGAGTTTGGCGATGTTGGCTTCGGCCTTGGCGATCCAGGCCTCCAGCTCCTCGAGGGAAAAGACGTCCTCGAGACTGTACATGCGCTGCAGATGTTCGACGGCGGCGAAGGCGGCGGACACTTCGCCGCCGACTTCCTGGGTCGGGGAATCGTTGGCCACCAGCTCCGGATGCATGGCCTCGATGGTTTCCAGCCGCCGGTAGAGTTCGTCGAACTCGGCGTCCGAAATGATCGGCGCGTCCTCCTGGTAGTACGCGAAGCGGTGCTTCCGGACCTCCTCGACCAGGAACTCGTACTCTTCGCGCACGGCCCCGGAGGGGGTTGTTTCGGCTTCTGCTGCAGTATTCCCTGTGCTCACAGACCTATCCTGCCCTAGATGACCGACATTGTCCGGTCGGAATTACCGGGCGCGCTGCCGCCCAAACGGCAGGGTCTCAGCACACACGGCCGGGACGGGGGCAGGTGTTGATCGTGGCTTCGAGGCGGCCCATGCCGACCTGCACGAGGGTGCCGAACTCGGCGAGCGTCTCGGTGGCAGCGGAGGTGGTGGTGCCGAAGCCGGCGTAGTCGACGATGAGGTCCAGGTCCTTGTCCTTGAACGCCTCGATCGAGTCGGCGACGCCGCTCAGCCCGATCTCGCCGGCGAGCTTCCGCGCCTCGGGATTGACCTCGGCGCCGTACACCTCAGCGCCGGCCAGTACGGCCACGCGGGCGCCGATGTATCCGAGTCCGCCGAGTCCGATCACGCCGGCCTTCATGCCGGCCTTGGCACCGCCGACGGCCACGATGGCGTGGTAGGAGGTGAGGCCGGCATCAGTGGCCGCTGTGCTCACCGTTTCGCGGGCGGCCGGTTCTCCCGCAGGCCCATGGCGGCGGCGAGAATGGCGGCCGCGGCAGCCGATGCCGCCATGGCGTAGGCCATCGCCGTGTAGCCGCCGAGCCAGGCTGCCAGCAGGGGGCCTGCGGCCGGGGCGATGGCGGTGACGGCTGTCAGCGGGGCCGCGAAGACTCCCTGCAGGGTGCCCAGGTTCCGGGTTCCCCAGCGATCCCCGACAATCGTGGCCTGCAGCAGGGTCTGGCACCCGCGGACGGCACCGGCGAGCATTCCCGCCGCGGCCAAGACCGGGACCCGGCCGGGCAGGGCTGCCAGCAAAAGGAGGGCCAAGGCTGCCGTTGCGGTGATGACCGGTAGCCGGGCACCGGACGGTATGGCGGCGAACAGCAGCCGGCCGCCGACCTGTCCGGCGCCGACAAGCCCGAGCCCGAGCGCGGCGGTGGCATAGTCGGCTCCCTTCTCCACGAGCAGCGGGATGATGTTCAGCGTCACGGTGTACAGGCCGAGACAAAGGAGGACCATAAGCGCCTGCAGGGCGAGGAATTCCGGGCTCCGCCGGACCTCACGCGTCATCGCGGGGCCGTCAGCCACCCGGGTGCCGGGGACGGCCGGGGCCCAGCTCCGGTTGAGGTAGCGGGCGTGCAGCGGCACGGTGATGAGTCCCATGACACCGGCGAGGATGAGGAAGGCGCCTCTCCAGCCGAACGCGAAGGTCAAAGCGGCGGTGACGGGGGCGAAGATGGTGGACGCGAACCCGGCGACGAGGGTGAGGACGGTCAGGGGCCGGACGCGGGCGGCTCCGTACCAGCGGCTGATCACCGTGAAGGCGGGCTGGTACAGCACGGCGGCCTGCGCGGTGCCGGCCAGCAGCCAGGCCGCAAAGAACAGGGGCAGGTTCGGTGCCAGCGCCACCATGACCAGGGCCAGCACTCCGACAAGGGATCCGCCGATCATCAGCGTGCGCGGCCCGGTCCGATCGAGGATCCTGCCGACGGAGATTCCGGCCGCTGCGGACACCAGCAGTCCGGCGGAAAAGGCTCCGGTCACGAGGGCCGGGTCCCAGCCGGTGTCGGCGCTGATCGGGCGGACCGCCGTGATCAACGCGTAATAGAGCACGCCCCACCCGGTCGTCTGGGTGATGCACAGCGCGGCGAGGCCGCCGCGCGGTGCACCCTCTGCGGCGAGGATCCGGGTGGGGACGGGCACGGGCAAGGTCAGCTCCCGGTGAGCTCCGCGTACAGCTTCCGGACCCGGGCCTTGATGTCATCCCGGACCAGGCGCATACGTTCCATCCCTTCGATGCCGCGTTCGGAGGGCTCGTCCGTGTTCCAGATCTCGAGCCGCTTGCCCTCCGGGGCTTCGACTTTGGCCTCGTTGCCCAGGACGACCACGACGTCGGCTGCGTTCAGCACGTCGTCGGTGACGGGTTTGGGGTGTTCGCCGGTGATGTCGATGCCGAGTTCCGCCAGCGAGTCCACGGACTGGGGGTTCAGCGATGTACCGGGTTTCGTCCCGGCGGAGTGCACCGTGACCGTCCCGTTTGCGAGCTGGTTCATGAGTCCGGCGGCGAGCTGGGACTTCCCGCCGTTCTTGCTGCAGACGAACAGGACGCTGGGCTTTTTCGTGGTCTCGGTCATGGGTTTGATTCTTTCTTGTCTGAGCCGGGGGTGCTTAGTAGTGATGCTGCCAGTGCCTTGACCCGGTCGTGGAGCTCGTCGCGGATGATCCGCACGGCAGCAACGGGCAGGCCGGCCGGGTCTGCAAGTTCCCAGTCCTCGTAGCGTTTGCCGGGGTAGATCGGGCAGGAGTCGCCGCAGCCCATCGTGATCACCACGTCGGCGGCGCGTACGACGTCGTCGGTGAGCGGCTTGGGATAGTCCTTGGTCAGGTCCAGGCCCATTTCGGACATCGCCGCGACGACGGCGGGGTCCAGTTCGGCGGCTGGCAGCGAGCCGGCGGACCGGACTCGGATCCTGCCCTTGGCCTCGACGGTGAGCAGTGCCGCGGCCATCTGGGACCGGCCTGCGTTCTGCACGCAGACGAACAGCACTTCGGGGACCTCGGAGGCGACGGCGCCCTTGGATTTGGCCAGCGCAGCGAGTCGGTCGTTGGCGAAGTGCTCGGTGGTGGAGGGCAGGTACGTGCTGATTTTCGCGGTCCGGGCCAGGGCGGTGTAGGACTCGAAGACGTAGCGTTCGACCGTCTCGGCGGCGAACACGCCGGCAAAGCGGTCTGCCAGGCGGGCGCTGATCCGGTGCAGTAGTTCGGTGTTGTCCTGTAGTCCCAGGCCGTGTTCGGGGTGGTCAGTCATGTCAGCTCTCCAGTGTGTTCAGTCGAAGAAAAAGCAGGGAACGGGCTCAGTTCCCGCCGGAGCGGCCGTGGGCCAGGCCGGTGGGGAACCCGACAAGGACCGGTTCGGGCGCTCCGCAGCAGCCGCCGGAGGTTTCGGCCACAAACGCTGCGGTTGCGGCCGCGGGGACGTCGCAGCTGGTGCCGATGTCGGAGGAGCAGACGCCGGTTTCGGGGAGTTCGAGCTGGACGGTGTCGGCGGCTTCACGGTCTCCGGCCAGCGCGGCCGCGACGGAGCGGACCTGCTCGTAGCCGGTGGCGAGCAGGAAGGTCGGGGCCCGGCCGTAGGACTTCATGCCGACGATGTAGAAGTCCTGCTCCGGGTGGGCCAGCATCCCGGCTCCGTGTGGTTCGACGGTGCCGCAGGAGTGGAATTCCGGGTCGATCAGCGGCCCGAGCTCACGCGGGGCCTCGACGCCGGGGTCCAGTTCGAGCCGGAGTTCCCGGAGGATGTCCAGGTCGGGGCGGAAGCCGGTGGCCGGGACCACAACGTCGGCTTCGAGGGTGCGGCCGTCCGTGGAGGTCACGGTGACGGCGCCGGCGGCCGCGGCGAGGGCGGCGATCCCGAAGCCGGTGTGCAGTTCCACGGCGCCGGACTCGACGAGGCTGCGGAGCCGGCTGCCCAGCTGTCCGCGGGCGGCCAGCCCGTCGGCGTCGCCGCCGCCGTAGACCTTGGCAGCGGAGGCGCCGCGGATCGCCCACACGATCCTCGTCCCGGGCACCTGATCCGCGAGCTCGGAAAGGTTGATCAGGGTGTTGGCAGCCGAGTGGCCGGCGCCGACCACAAGCGCCGTGCGGCCCTCGAACGTCTCGCGGTCCCGGCCCAGGACGTCCGGCAGCGGCGAGGAAATCCTGTCGGCTGCGGCGGCTTCGCCAAGGGCGGGAAGCCCGGAGGTTCCGAGCGGGTTGCGGGTGGACCAGGTGCCTGACGCGTCGATGACACCGGCGGCCTGGTGGTCGCGGACTTCGCCGTCGGCGTGTTCGACCCGGACCACGAAGGGTGTGGTGTTGCGGTGGCGGCTGTGGGTCTTGTCCATGCCCAACCGGGTGACGGCGATGACGCGGGCGCCGGTGTGCAGGCGGGACGCGATCGCCGGGAGGGCAGCCAGGGGTGTGAGGTACCGGTCGATGAGTTCGCCGCCGATGGGCAGCGCCGTCGGCTCCGGGGATTCCCAGCCGGTGGCGGCGAGCGCGCGGACCGCGGCGGCGTCGGTGTTGTACTGCCACGGGGAGAAGAGCCGGATGTGGCGCCACTGTTCGATTGCCGCGGCCGCGGCAGGGCCTGCCTCCAGGATCAGCGGCTCGATGCCGCGTTCGAGCAGGTGCGCTGCGGCGGCGAGGCCGACGGGGCCCGCTCCGATGACAGCTACGGGAAGCGTGGTGGTTACAGCCATGGTGTCCTCTGTTTCATCCGGTGGTGTGGCGGTTTCTAAGGGGCGTGTCTCCTCTGTCCGCACGGGTCAGGAGTGGGTTGGTTCCTCGACGAGGGCGGTGGCGATGCTGTCGGCGTCCTCGAGTGCGGCGAGGTAGCGTTCGGCGTCGAGCGCGGCGGCGCAGCCCGTGCCTGCGGCGGTGATGGCCTGGCGGTAGCGGTGGTCCACGGCGTCCCCGCACGCGAAGACACCGGAGAGGTTGGTGACCGTGGTGGGCGAGTCGACCTTGATGTAGCCCTCGGCGTCCAGGTTCACCTGGCCGTGCAGCAGTTCGGTGCGCGGCACGTGGCCGATCGCGACGAAGATGCCGGTGGCGCCGTGTTCCCGGGTTTCGCCGGTGCGCGTGTCGGTCAGGGTGACGCCGGTGACCTTGGCGTCGCCGTGGATGGCGGTAACGGCGGAGTTCCACGCGAAGCTGATCTTGGGGTTGTCCTTGGCCCGCTGCGCCATGATCCGGGAGGCGCGGAGCTCGCCCTTGCGGACCACCACGGTGACGGTTTTCCCGAAGCGGGTCAGGAAGGTCGCTTCCTCCATGGCCGAATCGCCGCCGCCGACGACGATGATGTCCTGGTCGCGGAAGAAGAACCCGTCGCAGGTCGCACACCAGGAAAGCCCGTGGCCGCTGAACTTCTTCTCCTCGGGCAGGCCGAGCTCCTTGTAGGCGGAGCCGGTGGCGAGGATGACCGCGGGAGCTTCGTGCGTCTCGCCGGCGGCCGTGACCACACGCTTGAGGTGGCCGGTCAGCGTCACGTCGGTGACGTCGTCGAACACCACCTGCGCGCCGAATTTCTCGGCCTGCTGCTGGAGGCCGTCCATCAGCTCCGGGCCCTGGACGCCTGCGGGGAATCCGGGGAAGTTTTCCACCTCGGTGGTGTTCATCAGGGCGCCACCCGCGGTGACCGCCCCGGCGATGACGAGCGGCTTCAGGCCGGCCCGGGCGGCGTAGATCGCGGCGGTGTAGCCGGCGGGGCCGGACCCGATGATGATCAGCTGTTGAGTTTTTCCGGTGTCAGCGCCCATGGTTGCGCTCCTACTTTGCGGCGGGGACGAGGGAGGCGATCAGGTCCTCGATGCGGGCCCTGATGTCATCGCGGATCGGACGGACGGACTCGACGCCCTGGCCGGCCGGGTCTTCGAGTTCCCAGTCCTCGTAGCGCTTGCCGGGGAAGATCGGGCAGGTGTCGCCGCAGCCCATGGTGATCACGACGTCGGATTCCTTCACGGCCTCGGTGGTGAGGATCTTGGGGATCTCGGCGGACATGTCGATGCCAAGTTCGGCCATGGCCTCTACGGCGGCCGGGTTGACCTTCGCGGCGGGCTGGGAACCGGCGGAGCGGACCTCGATGGCGCCCCTGGACAGGGTGGTGAGGAAGGCAGCGGCCATCTGGGAGCGGCCGGCGTTGTGGACGCAGACGAACAGGACGGAGGGCTTCTTGGCGGTTTCGGTGCTCACGGGGTTTCTCCTGGAATCAGTTAGGTGATGCGTCTGGTTGAGGTCGTGTGCCCGCTCTGCAACGCCCGGTGACATTGATGATGATCGATACAGAGAGTATCGGGCAATAGATTGATGGTTGTCAATATTGTGATATCGGCGGGTCAGGCAGCGAGCACCCGCGGTGCGAGGTCGTTGATGCGGCGGGCGATGTCACTGAAGGCCTGCTCGAAGGCTTCCCCGGTGCCCAGGCGCAGCGGATCCGGCACCGACCAGTGCACGCCGCCCAGTCCGGCCAGTTCCTCATGGGCGTTATCGCACACGGTCACCATCAGGTCCCCCTCCGCCGCCGCGAGGTCCAGCCGGCGGGGAGGAACGTCGGCGAGGTCCGTACCGTGGCGGCGGGCAACCTCGATGGCCCCCCGCGCAATGCGGTCGGCGGGATGGGTTCCCGCCGACCCGGACGGGATATCGCTGACCTGCCGCCAGAGCGCGGCGGCCAGCTGGGAGCGTGCGCTGTTTCGCGTGCAGACGAACAGGACGCGGCGGGCCGCGCGGCCAGCCCCGGGAATCAGGCCGTCGAGAGCGCCGGGAGCAAGCCGGATGTAGCTCCGGCGCCTGTCGGCCTCGGAGCGGTGGCGGGTTGCCAGCCCGGCCTCTTCCAATGTGCGCAGATGGTGGGACAGCAGATTTGACGGCATCCCCAGCTCGGCCTGCAGCTCCGTTGGGGAGAAATCCCCGAGGGTCAGCAGATCAACGATGCGCAGCCGCGCGGGATCGGCGAGGGCCGAGTGCTTGGCCACCCGCGCCCGAAAACCGTCCACTGTCTCAATGTTCATTGATTCAATTTTGACTGAGTTAATTCTTTCGGTCAAGCTGTTTCCATGACTTCCAACCAGCCGCCGCTGTGGCGCCGCGCCGTCGCTGAACTGCTCGGCACCAGTTTGCTCGTGACCATCGTCGTCGGCTCCGGGATCGCCGCGCAGCAGCTCTCCCCCGGTGACATCGGCCTGCAGCTTCTGCAGAACAGCACCGCCACGGTGTTGGGCCTGACGGTGCTGATCCTGGTGCTCGGGCCCGTCAGCGGCGCGCATTTCAACCCCGCGGTGTCCCTGGCCGACTGGGTCCTGGGCCGACGCAGCGGCACCGGGCTGACGCTGCCGGAGCTCGGCACCTATGTGGTTGCCCAGACCGCGGGCGCGGTCGGCGGCAGCGTGGTCGCGAACGCCATGTTCGAGGTGGGCACCTCCATCTCCGCCAAGGAGCGCGCCACTCCGGGCCATCTGCTCGGTGAGGTGGTCGCAACCGCAGGGCTCGTCCTGCTGATATTCGCCCTGGTCGCCACCTCCCGCGGCGCCCTCGCCGCGCCGGCGGTGGGCGCTTACATCGGGGCCGCGTACTGGTTCACGTCCTCGACGTCGTTCGCGAACCCGGCCGTGACGGTCGGCCGCATCTTCAGCGACACCTTCGCCGGCATCGCACCGGCCTCCGTTCCCGGCTTCGTTTTGGCGCAGCTGGTCGGCGCGGCAGTTGGCCTTGGCCTCCTCCTCGTCCTGTTCCCCGCCGCCGCCCGCGCCGCGGACGACGTCGTTCTCCCGCACAGTTCCGAAACAGCCGGCTCGTAGCCTCCGCCAGGGCCCCGCGGCTTAAACATTGATGATGGTCAATATCGGGGCATAATGGGTACATGAACTCGCTGCCCACACTCGAGCCGGCCACGGATGAATCCTGCTGCGCCCCGGCAGGAATGCCTGTCCTGGGCGCCGAGGAAGCGAAGCGGAAAGCCTTGGTCTTCAAGGCGCTGGCCGATCCCAACCGGCTGCGGCTGATCTCCATCGTCAAGGGCGCCGACGGCGGGGAGGCCTGCGTCTGCGACCTCACCGAACCGCTGGACCTGGGGCAGCCCACCGTGTCCCACCACCTCAAGATCCTGGTCGACGCCGGCCTGCTGCACCGCGAAAAGCGCGGCACCTGGGCGTACTATTCCCTCGTCCCCGGCGCCATCGAGCAGACAGCCGGCCTCCTGGCCTCCCTCTAAGCCAGAGTAAAGCCCCGCCGTCACAACAGGACCGCAACCAAGGAGCCACACCATGCACACCGAAGCTCCCACCTCCGAGGACCGGCTGCGTGCCATGCTGGAGAACGTTGAGGCCGCCGCCGCCAACACGCGGCAGGTGATGGACTCTCCGGGTGATGAGAATTGGGTGCAGGACGGCGAGTCGGATGCCGAGTACCTGCGGGCGATCCAACGGGACACGATCGCCAAGCTGGACGCCACCGCCAGGGACATCGAAGCACTGCTGGCCGGGCGCCTGGACGGCTAGCCGGACGGCGGGCAGGGAGCTGAGCGCGGTCAGGGCCGACAACCGCTCTTCTCCGACGGGCTCCTCGGCCAGCAGCGGAACCAGGGCGACCCGGTCCGTCAGGGTGTGCACCTTGGTGATCTGTTCGATTTCGCCCGCGGCACGGGCCCGCAGGAACGGCGTCTGCGGGTGTGCGGCGGCGATCGAGTTGTTGATGACCCAGGCCCACGGGTGAATCCCGGCCCGTTCCAGGTCGCTCTTCAACTCTTCGGCTTCGAGCACCGGTGTTGTTTCGGCCAGCGTGACGAGGACAACCTTGGTCTGCGCCGGATCCTGCAGCCGCATCAGCGGCGTCACGAAGCCCAGGGTGTCGCCGACCTGGCGGGCGATCTCCCGGTGGTACGAGCCCGTGGCGTCCAGGAGCAGCAGGGTGTGGCCGGTCGGTGCCGTGTCGATCACCACGAAGTGCCGGCGGGATTCCTGCACCACCTTGGAGAACTGCCGGAACACAGCCACCTCGTCGGTGCACGGGGACATGAGGTCCTCGGCGAGGGCCGCTCGTCCGTCATCGTCCAGGTTCCGGCCCTTGGTCTCCATCACATGGCGCCGGTATTCCTCAATGGCTGCTTCCGGATCGATGCGGGACACCGTCAGGCCGGGGATGGCCGCATCGAGTGTTTCGGTGAGGTGCGCTGCCGGATCCGTCGTGGTGAGGTGGACCGCATGCCCGCGTTTGGCCAGGGCGACCGCGATGGCCGCAGCAACGGTGGTCTTCCCGACCCCGCCCTTGCCCATGCACATCACGAGGCCGTGGCCGTCGAGCTCCACCTCGTTCACCAGCGCAGCCAGCGGGGCGTCCTCAACCTCGGGGACCATCGCGGCGTCCTCAGTGATCCCGGCGCCGGAAGTGGCCGAGAACAGGGACTCAAGCGCCGGAATGCCGACCATGTTTCCCGGCTTCAGATCCAGGACATCGCGGGGAAGGCCGGCCACCGCGCCGGGAATGGCGGCGATGGCCGAAGACTCCCTGGCGCGCAGGGCCTGCGCCAGCTCCTCGTCCCCGGCGGCTTCGGGCAGGACGCCGTTGATGACGACGTAACCGCCGCCGATGCCGATCTGGTTGAGTTCGAGGTAAGTCCGCTCAATCTCGCTCAGTGACGAAGTCTGCGCACGGCTGACCAGGACAAGACGGGTCCTTGCCGGGTCGGTGAGGGCCTGGACCGCCTGGGCGTACACCTGTTTGTGCTTCTCCAGTCCTGACATGGGGCCCAGGCAGGACGGGTCCCCCTTGCCGGCCGCCAGGAAATCGGTCCATGAGCCAGGCAGCTGCAGCAGGCGGATCGTGTGGCCTGTCGGGGCGGTATCAAAGACGACGTGGTCGTACTCCCCGTAGGAGCTGTCGTCGGTGAGCAGGTTGGTGAACTCGTCGAATGAGGCGATCTCCGTGGTGCAGGACCCCGAGAGGCTCTCGGCGATGCCGGCCAGTTCAGTCTCGGGCAGGAGTCCGCGGACGGGTCCGATGATCCGCTCCCGGTAGGCCTCGGCCGCCTGCTCCGGGTCAATCTCCAGCGCAAGGAGACCCGGAACATCCGGGATGGCCGTGACGGTGTTCCCGATGGTCAGGCCGAAGACCTGGCCGACATTGGACGCGGGGTCGGTGCTGACCAGCAGGACCCGCTTCCCGGCCCTCGCCAGGGTGAGCGCGGTGGCACACGCCACGGAGGTCTTGCCCACCCCGCCCTTGCCGGTGAAGAACAGGAACCGGGGGGCGTTTTGGAGAAACTTCACGCCGGGGTCCTAGCAGCAGCTCGTTGAGCCGCCGCAGCAGCCGCCGGACTTTTCACTCAGGCCCAGTTCCGGGCGGGACTGTGGTTCAACGGTGGCTTGGCCCAGTCCGGCGAACCCCAGCAGCTGCCCCCTGCTCGGGTAGGTGCCGGTGGCGACCGTAACGCCGTCGACGATGGTAAGCGGAAGGCCCTTTGATCCGACCAGGTGCATGAATCCGCGGACCGTCTCGTCCTGCGCGAAAGCGGTCGGCTCGCTGGCGAGGTTGTGGCGGGCAATGTCGGCCCCGAGGCCCTGGAGGTAACGCACATCCGCAGTCACCTCGACCAGGGACTGGTCCACGTCGGGGCCGCAAACACCGGTGTCACAGCAGAGGGCGGATTCGTAGATTCGGATAGCAGGCATGTGGTTCTCCTTTGGTTGCGGTTCCCCTCCAGTGTATCGACAATCTTCGATGCACAGTAGGGGCGGCGGGAGTGACGCAGGAAACCCGTCCCGCTAAGCTCCCGCCCCGCTTAGTTCCGCTTCTCCGGAGGTAGCGCGATCTGGATCTTGCGGACCTTGCCGCGGCCCACGATGTAACCGCGTCCCGGGATGAAGTCCGTGCTGATCCGGCCCAGCGACGTGCTGAGCAGGCTGTCGCCCTCGATGTCGCCAGGGTTGAGCAGCAGGCCCCGGCGGCCGGACTTGAACGGCTGCGCGAGGGACCAGGCCGAGGACCAGGTGGACGTCTCGGATTCACCCACCACCCACTGTTCGGCCTTGATCGACGCGGTGACAAGCCGTTCGATCCCGGACTCCGCAGCGGTGTCGGTGAAGTCGGTCAGACCCTCGATGAAGATCGCAAGCTTGCCGGGCGTGCCCGTGGAGTAGTCCACCAGCTCATCGATGGTCTCCTCGACGTTCTCGGCCCCGACCACGGAGCGGTCCCAGAGTTTCAGGGCCGCCGCCGTGGAGCGCCGGGAACCGATGTAAATCAGTTCGACGCCGGGGTTGGAGCGGCGCAGCGCGTAGGCCAGGGTCACCAGGGCCACGGTGCGGCCGGAGCCCGGAGGTCCTGCCAGCAGCAGCGGGCCCTTGGCCAGGATCTCGGCCGGCTGGAGTGTCTCGTCGTCGACGCCGATCACCGGGAGGTCCGGGCTGCCGGCGGGCAGGATATCGAGGTCGATCTGGTCCGGGAGGCGTTCGATCTGCGGGGCGTGTTCCACGCCCTGGCGCAGCATGGCCTCGCTGAGCTTGTGCACCTCGCGGGCCTGCACGGCCAGGTTGGAGTTGCCGCCGAGCACCGCAAGCTGAACCTCGAGGTTGCCCAGCAGGCCGCGGCCCGGGGGCGAGGCCTGGCCCAGGACGTCCTTGGGCACGTCCATGGACAGATAGTCGTCCTCCGAGGAGAGCCGCAGCACCAGCCGGCGCTGGATCGAGGCCAGCAGCGACGCCGGCACCGAGTTGGGCCGGTCCCCGCTGACCACGAGGTGGATGCCCAGCGGGCGGCCGTCCGTGGCGAGCTGCAGGAAGATGTCCCACAGCGCCGAGAGCTTGCTGTATTCGTACGCCTCGCGGAAGGCCGACATGCCGTCCACCAGCACGAAGATCCGCTTTTCTTCCGGCTGGTTCGAGAGTTTGCGGTACTCCACGATGGTCGACGCGCGGACCTCGGAATAGCGGGCGGCCCGGTCGTCGGCAAGGTCCCGGAGCCAGCGCAGCAGCCGGCCGACGCGTTCGACGTCGTCGCCGTTGATGATCTCCCCGACGTGCGGGAGCTCATCGAGCATCTTGAGCCCCGAGGAGCCGCAGTCGATGCCAAAGACGTTGACCGGCCCGCCGCGGGGCGTGACCGCGGCGGCGATGGCGATGCCGCGCAGGGCCGCGGACTTGCCGGAGCCGCCGGTGCCGTAGATGGCCATGTTGCCGTCCCGGTCCGGCTCGTAGAACACGGTGGGCTGGTCCTGGTGCGCCGGGTCGTCCGCCACGCCCAGCAGCAGCCGCTCGTCGGTGCGGGGGTTCGGCAGCCGGGAGAAGTCGTAGCTCGTTGCGAGCTCATCGAGCCAGGGTTTGCGCGGCGGCTCGATGGAGAGCACATCGGCGGCCCTGATGATGTTGGCCGTCATCCTGGCGATGTCGTTGGGACCGGCTGCCTCCTCCTTCACCGGGGTCTCCGGGGCCGGGGCAGCCCAGGCCGGGCCGGAGCCGAAGGCCATCTCGACGATCTCGATCTGCGGGCGCTGGGGCTTCTCCGTGGTCCAGCCGCCGGCGTAGCCGGTCTGGAAGCCCTGGATCCTGCCGGGGCCGGTCTTGGCGGCGCCGCGCCCGGGGATGGAGGGGTCGAAGTAGGCCGCTGTCGGCACGCCAAGGATATCGATCGCGTCGTCCACATCGGCCATCCGCAGTGCCACCCGCAGGTTGGTGTTGGCGCGCAGGCTTTCCTTGATCACCCCGGCCGGGCGCTGCGTGGCCAGGATCAGGTGCAGTCCCAGGGAACGTCCGCGGGCGGCGACGTCCACGACGCCGTCGACGAACTCCGGGACTTCGGTGGCGAGGGCCGCGAACTCGTCCACGATGATGATCAGGTAGGGGGGCGCTTCCGGATCGGCTTCGCGCTGGAGCTCCAGCAGGTCCTTGGCCTTCTTCCGGTTCAGCAGCCGTTCCCGGTGGTGCAGCTCGGCCCGCAGCGAGGTCAGCGCCCGGCGGACGAGGTGCGGGGACAGATCGGTGACCAGGCCCACGGTGTGCGGCAGGTGCAGGCAGTCCGCGAACGCGGCGCCGCCCTTGTAGTCCACAAACAGGAAGCTCACCCGGTCCGGGCTGTAGGCGGCGGCCATGCCCATCACCCAGGACTGCAGGAATTCAGACTTGCCGGCGCCGGTGGTGCCGCCGACGAGGGCGTGCGGGCCCTCGTCCTTCAGGTCGAGGTAGAGCGGTTCGATGCCCTTGGATCCGACCAGGGCCCGCAGCGTGCCGTTGTCCTTGCGGTTGGGCACGGCGGAGGCCCGGACCGAGTTGTTCTCGGTCCAGCGTTCAGCCACGGCCGCCGGGTTGTCCAGGAAGTCCTTGCCGATCAGGGTCGCGTAGGAGACGGCGCGCGGCAGGTCGGATTCGTCCTCCAGCGGCTTGCCGACGTCGATGACCGGTGAGAGCATCCGGGCCAGCTGGGCGGCGAGTCCGGCGTCGAGGCTTTCGCAGCTCACCGGGAAGGTGTGACGGCCCAGCCGGACCTGCCCGGTGGTGGTGCCGTGGTCGCCGTCGACGGCCATGAAGTCCCGGCACGCGGCCGGAAGCTGCTGGACCGAGGTGGCCACCCACATGACGTGCACTCCGGAGTCCGGGCCCCGCTCGAGGACGCGGGTCAGCCGGCCGCGGTCCACCGGGGCGTCATCCTCGACGACCACCAGCACGGTGGGCAGCAGCGGTTCCGGGAGATCCGGGGCGAGCGGGTCGACGCCGGGGCGCAGCGCCGGCCGCTGGCCCTGCGAGGCAGCCTCGCGCTGGTCAATCAGGTCTTCCAGCCGGGAGAGCAGGGCCGAGCCGCCCGCGGGGCCGGCGGCCAGGTGGTCGCCGCCCAGCGGGCTGTGGCCGGAGCCGACGTGCGGAAGCCACTGCAGCCATTCCCAGCGTTCCTTCGACTGCGCCGAGGTGATGGCGGTCAGGACAACTTCCGCCGGTGAGTGCAGCCCGACGAGCTGCAGGACCATCCCGCGGGCCACGTCGTCGACGAGGCCGCGGGAGCCGGCGAGGCCGAAGGAGCCGGCGGAGCGCAACTGCGAGACGATCGGCACACCCTCGATGTCGCGGAACTGCGCCAGGCACTCCTGGATTTCAGCCATGTATCCGGCTTCGGTGTCGTTGCTGTTGGGCTCCTCGAACTGGATCCGCGACGGCGCGGTGCCCAGGCCGAAGCGCAGGCCCAGGAAGCCGGAGTGCTCGGGCCGGTGGGTCCAGAGCAGCGGGCCGAGCTTGTAGATCGAGTCGACCGTGTCGCTGACGGAGGGTGCCTCCTGCAGCCGGACCGAGCGTTCCACGTTCTGCAGCCGGGTGATGTCGGTGCGGAACACGGCCATGGATTCGCGGAACTGTTTGAGCTGTTCCTTGCGCTCACGCTTGGCCTGCAGCTTCTGGTCCACGTAGTGGCCCACGATGAACAGCGGCATCATCAGCATGAACACGACCGAAAGCACGTTCTGGGTGACGGCGAACAGGATGCCGCCCATCATCAGCGGCGCGAGCAGCATGATGTAGGGGAAGGCGTGGTGCTCCTGGCGCTTGGGCCCGGCCGGGAGCATCCGTTTCTGCTGCTCAAAGCGCGGCACCACGCGCGGCGAGCGGTTGAAGTCGATCAGCGGGGAGCTCGGCGCGGAACCGTGCCCGGCGCCGAGGGACACCACGGAAACAGTCGTGTCGCCCAGCGCCACGGTGTCCGAGGAGCTCAGCGTGGCGCGGGTGACCGGCAGCCCGTCCATGAGCAGGCCGTTGGCCGAGTTGGTGTCAACGATCTCGACCGTCTCGCCCACCGTGATCCGGGCATGCCGTTTGGAGGTGAGCGGGTCGGTGAGTCGGATGTCGACGTCGCGGTCCCGGCCGATGTAGCTGGTGCCGGAGGGCAGCGAAAATTCGCGGCCGACGTCGGGCCCGGACAGCACCCGCAGCGTCGCCGCGGCGGGTCCCCGGTTCGCCCCGGGCGTCCCGAACTGCTCGCTCAGCTGCGTCAGGGAGACGATGGAGCCCGGCCGCAGCCCGGATTCGAGCAGGTTGTCCTTGCGGTCCAGGATGCTGCCCTTCATGCCGCCGGCGGCGAAGGCTTCCTCGATGTTGAGGGACAGGTTCGACGGCGGCGGGGTCCCCCGCCGTGCCGGGTCGGCCGCCCAGAGCTGGGTGGCGATGTCCGCCACGGTGGCGAGCCCATCCACCGTGACGGCGAGGTCTTTGGCGTCGGCCGGGTCGCGGCGCAGCGTCAGTCGGATTCTCACGCTTCGTCGACTCCGTTCAGGTTTTCGGTTTGGTGCTTTACAGCGGCGTGCTTGTCGGCGGCGTGCTTGTCGGCGGCGTGCCTGTCCAGCAGGTGCAGGTCAGCGGTGGTCACGAGGTGCGAGGTGACGGCGTGTTCCACGAGCCGTGCGCGGCGGTTGGTGGCGAGTTTGCCGCCGCCGCCGCGCAGGCCGGAGACGCCGACTTTGTCCAGTTTGTCGCACACGTTGTCCAGCTTCCGGTTGAACCGCGTCAGCGCCCAGCCCAGGGTCCTGGCGGCGTCGGCCGAGGAGGGGATAGCGCTGAAGCCGGTCCCGTCGCGGCGCAGCATGGGTTCGGCGAGGGCCACGATCAGGGCTTTCTGCGAGTCGGTGAAGATCACCGGGCCGATCGTGGTGTCCCCGCCGCTGTCCTGACCGCGGGATTCCTGCCGGAACGCCGGGGTCCGGAGGTGCACGGCGAACTCGTAGGTGGTGGGCCCGGCGGTGAAGATGACGTTGGTGTGGCTGAAGACCAGCGGGATGCGGGCCCCCGGCGAGAGCCAGGCCTGCATCCCGCCGGAGGCATCGGCGATGGTCGCGGAGAGCATGCTGCCGACGTTGCTGAGCCACCAGATGCCGTCATAGCGCGCGATCTGCAGGAACTGCCGGTGCAGGTACGGGTTGTCGTCCACCTCGAGGTCGCCTTCGCGGCCGATGCTGAAGATATCCCCGTCCGAGGGCTCGTGCCACTCGCCGCAGAAATCTATTGCCAGATCCCCCATAATCCGTGCCTTCCTGGAAGCCGTTGGTGCTGCTATTTGCTGACGCACGCGATGGAGTCCGGACCCAGCGGTGAGGAGGCCCCGTCGCTGCGGACGATCATCACCTGGATGCAGCTGGGCTCGGCGGGGTTCGCCGCCATTTCTGCCCTCGGCTCTGCGGCGGCCTGGTACTGCCCGCCGCCCTGCAGCGTGTGGACCCGCCACTTGTAGCTGTCCCCCGGTTTGGGCTGCGGGTTGGTCCAGCTGAAGCTGATTTTCCCGGCCGGTCCGGCCGTCCCGGCCAGCCCGGTGACGTCCGGGACGGTGCCGTTGTCCAGGGCGTCCGCGGGAGGCCTGCTGATCTGGTCGGTGGCTTTGGGCGCCGGCTCGGGCCGGGTGGTGCCCGCCACGATGCCGAGGACGACGGCGGTCACCACCACGGTGCCGCCGACGACCGAGAGCAGCAGGTTCCGGCGGCCGTGCCCGGCCGGGTACTCCCCCGCACCGTCCCGGCCGCTTGCCTGATCCGCCGCGCTGGAGCGGTTGACCGTGGCGGCCAGGTCGTCATCGGGGGCTGCGGGGCCGCCGGCAGTGTTGGAGGTGCCGGGCGCGTCGAAACCGGGCAGTGCCGGCCGGCGCTGGATGGTCGCGTTGTTGAAGGTGGTGGCGTTGTCGGCCGTGACGCCGGTGTCCGCGCCGGCAACCCGCGACGGGAAGGTGGGGGCGTTGCCGGTGGCGTCCGGGTCGATTGCGGCAACGCTGCGGACGCGGGTTTCCTCGAAGCCGTCGTCGGAGTGGTTTTCCTCCGCGCGCGGCTCTTCCAGGACCTCGAACGGCGTCACGGAGAGGTTCAGTTCGGCCTGGATCCGCTGCAGGGCCAGGCCGAAGGCATGGGCCGAGGAGTAGCGGGAGGCGGCGGCCTTGGCCATCGCAGTGGAGAGGGCCAGTTCGAGGGATTCCGGCACGTCGGCGCGGCCCAGTTTCGGCACCGGGAGGCTGGTGATGCGTGAGATCAGTTCGCGCTGGGAGTTGTCGGCGCCCGGCAGCACGAACGGGGACCGGCCGGCCAGCAGGGTGTAGAGCGTGGCGCCGAGTGCCCAGACGTCGACCAGGACGCCGTCGATGTGGTGGCCGGTGAACTGTTCGGGCGGGGACCACGGGATGGACATGCCCGCGTCCTCGTCCTGGTCCCCGGCGAGGGTTCCGGAGATGCCGAAGTCGGTCAGGGCCGGCCTGTTGTAGTCCGTGACCAGGATGTTGGCGGGTTTGATGTCACGGTGGGCGATTCCGGCCCGGTGGGCGGTCTCGACGGCGGAGGCCACCTGGATGCCGACGGCGAGGACCTCGTCCACGCTGAAGCGCTGCCGCCGGTAGCGGACGTCGAGGCTGGGGCGGGAGCAGTACTCCATGGCCAGGTAGGAGTGCCCGGAGTCGGTGACCTCGGCTTCGAAGATCGTCACGATATAGGGGTGGGAGGACAGCTGCGCCATCAGGTTCGCTTCGGACTCGAAGCGGCGGCGGGCGCCCTCGGTTTTGAGGTCCGAGAGCAGCACCTTGACGGCCACCTTGCGGCGCGGCCGGTCCTGCTCGTAGAGGTAGACGTCGGAGAAGCCGCCGGAGCCGAGCAGGCTGATGTAGGTGAAGCCCGGAATGAGTGGCGGCGGGGCTACGGGCCGTTTTGAGCTCACGGGATCTCCTCAAAGCGCAGCGAGATGCCGTCGCCGACTTCCGCGATGTCGCCGTCGAGCAGGATGGCCATCTCGCCCCGGGCCAGGCGGCGCGGGGACTGGCCTTCGCGGACCAGCACGGTGCCGTTGGTTGCCTTGAGGTCGCACAGCATCACGTGCCAGCCCTCGAGCCGGACCTCCACGTGCGAGCGGGAGATGTCCCCGCTGGGGCTGGCCACCTGGACCAGCTTGGGCATCACGGCGCCCTGGACACGCGACACCGAGGGCTGGCGTCCCACAATGAGCGACTGGTCCAGGTCGATCAGCCCGCCGGTGGACACGCGCATCCGGCCCAGCCGGGGCCGGCGGACCTGGACGCCGTCGCCGGGCAGCGGCTCTCCGCAGCGGCCGCAGTGCGAGTAGGTGGACGGGTTGGCGTGTCCCTGCGGGCAGACCCGGGCCAGCACCATGGGCCCGGTGGCCGGTTCCGTGCCCGGTCCTGTGGACGGGCGCTGGGCGCTGGCGGGCCGCTGGGCGGACCCCGCCAGATCGCTCTTCATGACCGTCTGGCCGTCGTGGTCGGCATCCGCGTCGGGCTGCGCGTCGGGCTGCGCGTCGGGCTGCGCGGCCGGGACCTGCCGGTCCGGCGCCTGCGGGGCAGCCGGAGGCAGCGGTGCCGCGGGCGGCTGCGGCTGCCCGGAAGACCCGGCCGACGGCGGGCGGCCGCTGCCGGTGCCGGTGCCGGTGCCGGTGAGCCAGGGCACGGAGTCGATCAGTCCGGCGGGGACCGCAGTGCGCGGTGCCGCCGGCGGTTCCGCGGCGGACGCGGATTCGGGGGCGGCGGATTCGAGGGCGGATTCGGGGGCGGCGGATTCGGGGGCGGCGGATTCGGGGGCGGCGGATTCGAGGGCGGCGGATTCGGGGGCGGCGGATTCGAGGGCGGGTTCGGCGTCGGCATCGGGGTCCTCACGGACCGCGGCGTCTTCGATGTTCCGCATCACGGTCTGTTCCCAGAGGTGGTCGTAGCTGCCCGTCGGCTCCTGCTCGGCCGGCTCCGGTGCCGGTTCCTCGTGCAGGGTTCCGTCGAACTCCAGGTCCTCGCCGGGGAACTCCAGCACGGTCTCCGCGGAGGCGCCGTGCTCGCGCAGTTCGGCGGCGATGTCCGCTTCCGCTGCGGCCAGCACTTCGTCCGCCGCCGCGGCGTCCGCGTCGGCGGGAACTTCCGCCGGAAGGGCTGTTGCGGGGAAGGCTGTTTCGGGAAGTGGTGCGGGCACGGCTGTTGCCGCCGTGACAGCCGGGGAGACCACCTCCGGTGCGGCCGCGCCGGCAAAATTGACCCGCAGGCCCCGGAGCAGGACCACACCGTCAGTCAGCGGAAGGTCCAGCCCGGCGCCCGACGCGCCGGTGGCGTCGGCACCGGGGACGGTCAGGCTGAATCCGGCCGCCGCGGCGAAGCGCCGCTCCGTCCAGGTGGTCACGTCGCGGCCGCTCAGTTCCACCGGGCCGGAGGGCAGGTCCACCGTCAGGTCGATCCCGCCGCGCAGGAAGAACTGCACGGCGCTGCGGCTGTCCACGATCGCGAACCACGGCAGCCGGGCCAGCGAACCGCCCGAGGCCGAGGTTACGGCGTCGAGCACTTCGTGCACCTGCGGACTGGTACCGAGCAGTTCCCACACCGATTCAACAAGGCCGGCCGGGCTGTCCGGGCGCAGCAGGACCACGGTTCCGGAGCGCACCACACCGAGCCAGCTGCCGGGCGTGTAGCGCGCCGCAGCGTCGTTGTTACCTGCCATCATTCGGGTCCTTGCCCTCGGCCGGTGCAGCGGCCGGTTCCCCGGAAACCAGTTCGCCGTCGGGGGCGAGGTCGAGGGCATCCGTCCGGGGCAGGGTGTCCTCGTCCTCCGCGGCGGCGGCACTGCGCGGCGTTGTCTGGGCGGAGCCGTCGTCGCTGGCGACATTGGTGGCGTCCAGCACGATGCAGGTGACGTTGTCCCGGCCGCCGCTGCGCAGGGCCGCCTGGATGAGTTCGTCCACGGCCCTCTGAGGGTCCGCCTCGGAGCGCAGGATATTGGAGATCTGGTTATCTTCGAGTTCGCCGTTGAGACCGTCGGAGCAGACCAGGATCCGGTCTCCTTCCTCGATGGGCAGCAGCCAGTAGTCGGCCTCCGTCTCGTCGCCGGTGCCCAGCGCACGGGTGACGACGTGCCGGCGCGGGTGCACGGCGGCCTCCGCGGGGGTGATCTGCCCGGCGTCGACAAGTTCCTGGACCTCGGAGTGGTCGACGCTGACCTGCTTGAGCTTGCCCTGGCTCAGCCGGTAGGTCCGGGAGTCGCCGATATTGAGGACCAGCCAGTACGGGACGCCCATCTGCTCCACCACCACAACGCCGGAAAGTGTGGTCCCGGCACGGGAGCCGGTGGCCTCTCGGATGCTCTCGTCGGCCAGCAGCAGGTACTCCTGCACGACGCCGGCGGTGGCGTCACGCTCCCCGCTCGCCAGCTGCGGGATCCGGGCGAGCGTGCGCACGCAAATGCCGCTGGCGATCTCGCCGGCCTCATGCCCGCCCATGCCGTCCGCGACTGCGAAGACGGGGTCGGAGGCGATGAAGGAATCCTCGTTCATTTCGCGGCGCAGGCCGCGGTCGGTGCCGTAGCCGCAGTTGAGCCGCAGGCTGGAGGCACCGCCCGGGGAAGTGTCGGAACCGGGTGAGGGCGGAACGGCGGCCGGCTGGGGATTCATGCCTGTCCTAGGTAGAAGGAGCGGTCACCGAAGTGCACGGTGGAGCCTGGGCGGACGTGGGTGGGCTCCCCCGCCGCGAGGGCGGTGCGGATGGCGTCGGGGGTGGTGACGGCGCTGCCGTTGGTGGAGTTGCGGTCCGTCACCCAGACTCCCCCGTTTCCGGCAAGGAGATGGAGGTGGGTCTTGGAAATGGAACGGCCGGGATCGGCAACCGGGATGAGCTGGACGGAGTCCTCGCCGGGGTGCCCGGCGGGGTTCCTGCCGATCAGCACGGAGCGGTCCAGTTCGACGTCGCGGCCGTCGTCCAGCCGGATCCGGAGCATGGCCACGGTGACCGGGGCATGTGTGTCGCCGCGGACCTGGGTGCGGTCGTGGTCGTCGTCCGGGTGGTTCTCCGGCGGGAAGGTTATGCTCTGCACCGACGGCGCGAATGACGCCGTTTTGGCCACCGGCGGCAGGCCGGTTGGCTGCTGCACCCCTGCCGGCAGCTCCGCGGCGGGCCGGGGCACCATCGCCGGCTCCTGCACGGCGGCAGGGGCGGGCCGCAGCACCCCGGGCGGCTGCCACTGGTTGGGGTTGGGCACGGCAGTTGACGATGCGGCGGCCGGGGCGCCTGCCAGCGGTGAGGCGACCTGCCGGACCGGGGGGAGGTCCATCGGCGCGAAGCTGTAGGGGCCCCGGATGCCGCCGGTCGTGATCGGATTGCGCCCGGCCTTGACATCGAAGACGAGGGTTTTGGCGGCGGTGTCGTGCCAGCCCCGGAGTTGGCCGTTGCGGTCCCAGGTGCTGGAGAGCACCACGAGGACGGCCCAGGCCGCGCCGAGGAACTGGAGCGGCCCGAGCACCAGCAGGGCGACGCCGAACCACTGGAAGACCACAACTGCGGCGGCGGCGACCACGGCCAGCAGCACTCCGGCGCCGGTGATGAGGCCGCGGAGGAACACCGCGCCACCGCCCGGGGCGTAACCGTCGGCATCCGTGCTGCGCAGGCCCATCAGGCGGTTGCCGAGGGTGACACCGGACCGGGCCTCGAGCGAGGCGAGGACCACCGCGTAGATTACGGTCAGGCCCGCGCCGATGCCGCCGAAGAGCAGCAGGGACGAGGTGCCGTACACGATGAAGCCCCCGCTCTGGGTGCGGGTGATGCCGGCGAACCCGACCGCCAGCAGGACCGTCAGGATGGTCACCGGCGGCAGCCAGTCCAGCACTGCGGCCCCCAGCCGTTTTCCGGCAGCAGCGGGAACCAGTTCAAGCTTGTTCGGCATGGCAGGACCTCCCCCTTGTCCGCGGCCCGAACCCGGGCCCTGCGTTACGGGGATACTACCGGGGATCAGGCCGGCCTGCGGATCCTCCCGCAGGTTGCGGGTGTTCCGCGCGGACCGGTTGCTCAGCGGCGTGCCGCAGGAGGTACAGAAGGCGGCCCCCGGGCGGAGCGGCTGCTGGCAGCGCGGGCAGTGCTCGGCGTCGTCGGTCATGGCTCGTTGCGGTTCTTCCTGGCGGTCTGGCTGGTGTCGGCTGCGGCATCGGCAGCAGCAACAAAGTCCTCTGCTGCCGGGCCGGACTCCACTGTACCTGCGGGTTGGCCCGTAACGGCGGGCACGGCGCGCTTCCTGCCGGACAGCCCTGGCGTGAGGCTCCGCAGTTTCAGCGCGGCCCGGCCGTCGGCCAGCAGCGAGCGCGGCGAGAACCGGGCGCGCTGGCGTCCCCAGTACCCGAGCGTCCCGGTCATCTCCTTGAGCGAGCCGTCCACGGTCTCCCAGTACTGCCGGACCTCGTCCTCGCTCGGCTGGCCGGCACCGAAGATCGCGGCGTCGGCACGGTGGGCCAGCAGTGTTGTGGTTCCCCGGCTGGCCGGGAAGGCGTCGGCGAGCACGACGGCGGATTCGCGCCGGGTGGCGCGCTGGTCCACGCCGGCGCCGAGGTCGGTCGCGAGGCTGACGACTTCGTTCCAGCCGCCGCCGACGCGCTGCGCCGGGTGGCCGTCGTTGAAGCGTGCCTTGCGGCGCCGGGACTTGAGCAGTGCGATCAGCAGCAGCGGCAGCGCCAGGATCCCGATCGGGACGAGCGCGAGGCCGACCGCCGCGAGGAGGGGGCCCCAGAACAGCCAGGGGTTGTTCTTCTTCTCGTCGGCGTCCAGCGCATCCGGTGAGGAGTCCGGCGGGAGGTCCGCGGGCTCCTGCGGCGGCGGCGGGGGCTGCAGCACCTGCGGCTTGGGTTTGGACTTGTTCTCCGGATCCGGCGGGATCGGCACATTGTCCTTCGGCGGGGTGGGGTCGAAGGACACCCAGCCCACCCGGTCGAAGGCGACTTCGACCCAGGCATGGACGTCCTTGCCGGTGATTATCACTTCGCCGGCGCCGTTTTCCGGGCTCTTGGGGTCCGGGTAGAACCCCATCACCACCCGGGAGGGGATGCCAAGGTGCCGCAGCATCAGTGCCATCGAGACGGCGTACTGTTCGTCGTCGCCGAGCATCTGCTTGGCGGTGAGCAGGCTGCGGATGCGGTTGGCGCCGTGGCCGGAAACGCTGGGCAACTGGCCGTCGGCGATCAGGCCGTTGCTGAAGGCGCCCTTCTTCTGGAAGTGCGCCTCGATCTGGCGCACCCGGTCAATGGCGGTGGGGGCGTCCGCGGCGAGGTCGTTGGCCTGGGAGCCGACGACGGGCGGCACCTCGGCGGGGGCCGGCAGGGACATCCGGGCAAAGTCGTATTGCGTCAGCTGCCCGTGTTCCAGGGTGGCGGGGTCGGCGACCTGGACCCGGTAGGCGTCGCCCTTGGCCAGCCCCCGGGTGGTCACGGCCGTGTCCGTGCCGGCGTTGAAGTACAGGCCGGACGCGGCCCCGGAGCCGTCACGGGCGAAACTGATCCCGGTGGTTTTGCTGCCGCCGGGCAGGAAGTAGCCCTGGTAGTCCTCGATGGTGATGTCCAGGGCGTAGTTGGTGGTCGGCACGATCCCGGTGGAGTCCGCGAGGGTGTTGATGGATTTGGCGTCCCCCACTTTGCTGAAGCTGCCGGAGCCGTTCGGGTCCATGTTGTAGTTGGTGCCGTTGAACGAATCGAGCGCGGCGAGCCGCACCCGGGCGTCCCTGGGCAGTCCTTTGACGACGAAGAGGTTGTCGTCCTTTTTGTCCTTGACGAAGTTGCGGAAGCTCGCCAGCGGTGTGACGTAGTCCTTCGGATCGAACGGCGGGACGATCGTGTTGCGCAGGACGCGCCGGTCGTCACTGGCGGTGACCAGCGGGGATGCGACGGCGGTGATCCCGACGGCGACGGCGATCACCGCAGCGGCGGTGCCCAGCCGGCGCAGTCCGGCGGCGCGGGCTGCGGCCTCGTCCGTTTCCGGCCGGTTGACGGAGACCTTGCGGGTGTCGCTGCGGCGGAGCGCGTCCCGGCGGAAGGTGGCCCAGGCGATCGCGACCACCGTGAGCGAGATGCCGCGTTCGACCGTGAGGAAACCTGAGCTCGTGCTGAAGGCGATGCCGGTGACGAACAGCACCAGCACCGGCAGCAGCGGCCAGTACGGGCTTTTCAGCCGCCAGATCAGCAGCCCGGCCGCCAGCGCGGTGAGGAGCGAGCTGAGGAACGGCACGATCAGGGTGCCGCCGGCGGTGCCGACCGGCACACCGACGGTGAGCATGTCCTTCCAGGCGAACACGACGCCGAGCAGCAGGGTGCGCAGCGAGTCCAGCGTGGGCAGGACGCCGGCGATGGAGGCCTCCGGGACCGCGAGGGCGGTGCCGAAGACGAGGTAGACGCCCAGGGTCAGGGCGGCGGTGATCAGCAGGCCCAGGCGGAAGTGCACGTTGGCCGCGGCCAGGGCCAGGCCCAGCAGGACGCCGCCGAAGCCGGCGACCAGGTAGTACGGGTCCCCGCCGAAGCTGAGGCTGAAACCGAGCACACCGAGGCCGAGCAGGACGGTGAGGGCACCGGCGTCGAGCGCGACATGCCAGGGCGGGGTGGCGCCGATCAGGGCCGAACGCCCCGCTGGCTGGTTGTTGCGGGGCCGCATGGGGGTTGCGGTGCTCATGCTGCCGCCTTCCTCAGCACGATGGCCAGGTCAGAGAGGTCGCCGAGGGTCAGCACGGTCAGGTCCCCGATATTCGCCCGGGCCGGCGCGGCGCCGGATTGGAGCCGGACGGCGAGGCTGCGGACGCCCAGCGGCACGGCGGCCGAAGCGGAGCGAAGCTGGGTGGGGGTGACGTTGCTGCCGACGATCAGGAACACCACGGAGGCGTTGGGAACGGTGTCCGCCAGGCTTCGGGCGAGGTCGACGGCGGTCCGGCGCTGGGGGGCGCCGACGATCCGGGTCATGTCATCGAGCATGTTGCGGCCGGTTTCGCAGCGCAGCGGGCCTTTTTGGGTGAGCACGTCGAGGTCGCGCTGTTCGCGGATGGCCTGCCGTCCGATCGAGGCGGCGGCGGAGATGGCCAGCTCGAACTCCTCCTCGGAGGCGTATTCGTCCGTGTTGATCGAGAGCGAGATGGCGAGGTGTGCCCGGCGGGTTTCCTCGAACTGGCGGACCATGAGCTTGTTGGTGCGGGCCGTGGTCTTCCAGTGGATGTGCCGCCGGTCGTCTCCCGGCACGTAGTCTCGCAGCGCGTGGAAGGACACGTCGGCGCTGGAGAGGTCGGTGGTGGGCATGCCCTCGAGGTCGCGGATGAATCCGGCGGCCGAACCGGCCAGGGCCGTGGTTTTCGGGTGCACGAACAGGTCCTCGGGTTCGGTCCAGAGCACCTGGCGGCGCAGCAGGTGCAGCGGGTCGGCGCGGACGGAGCGGACCGGGCCCACCACAATGACGGCGCGGCGCGCCGTGGGGATGGTGAACAGGTCCTCGTGGACCTGCTGCGGTTTCATCCGGGGCAGGTGGAACACGGCGGTGGCGGCTCCGACCGGCAGTTCCAGGTCCGCGGGCAGCAGCGGGCGGGCCGAGGTGTTAGAGACGGCAATGCTTCCGACGGCGCTGTCCCCCACCGCCACCCGGGTGCGGGCCAGGTCCAGCACAACACCGTAGGAGGAGCGGCCCAGGATAAAGCCGACGGCGAGCACGAACAGCACGAACGCGGCGATCGCGGCGGCCTTGGCTTCCTGCCAGCCGAACGCCTGTCCGAAGGTCCACAGCAGGACCGACGCGGCGAGGATGAACCAGCCCAGGGCGCTGACTACCGAGAGGACAGGCCACGCGTAGCGCAGCCAGAGCCCGCGCACGGCGCGCCAGGCCGGTGCCACGGCCAGCCGGGCCGTGCCGCCGGCTTCGGCCCAGAGGGAGCCCGGATGCAGGCGCGTGGGCCGGCCGTCCCGGTGGAAGGGCCGTTGCAGGCGTTCAGCAAGCCGGGTCAGCGGAGTGCTGGAGGACATATGGGTGCCTTTGTTTGTGCCGGGCTCATGGGTGCCGGGGGTGCTGCCGGGAGATGCGCGTGATGCCGTGCTGCTGGCCGGTGGTGCTAGCCGGCGCTCCTAAACAACGGAGGCGCGCTGCTGCGGCGCGGCGACCTCGGCGAGGACGCGCTTGAGCACGGCCTCGGCGGTCGCACCGGAGAATTCGGCTTCCGGGTCCATCACGAAGCGGTGGGTCCAGACGACAGCGGCAAGGTCCTTGATGTCGTCCGGCAGCACGAAGTTGCGTCCCTGGCTGGCGGCCCAGACCTTGGCCGCGCGGACCATGGCGAGGGCGCCGCGGACGGAGACGCCGAGGCGGGTCTCCGGAGCGTTGCGGGTCTCCTTGCAGAGCCGGGAGATGTATTCCAGCACGGCGGTGTCCACGTGGGTGGTGGCGGCCAGGTCGGCCATGTCCGCGATCGCCTGGGTGGTGATGACGGGGGTGATGTCCCTGGAGCGGTCCTTGAGGTTGGCGCCGCCGAGCAGCTGCACGGTGGAGGCGTGGTCCGGGTAGCCGATGGAGGTCTTCATCAGGAAGCGGTCCAGCTGGGCCTCGGGCAGCCGGTAGGTGCCGGCCTGCTCGATCGGGTTCTGGGTGGCCATCACCATGAACGGGCGGCCTGCCTCATAGGTGGTTCCATCGACGGTAACGCGGGATTCCTCCATGACTTCCAGCAGCGCCGACTGGGTCTTGGGCGAGGCGCGGTTGATTTCGTCGGCCAGGACGATGTTGTTGAAGATCGGTCCCTTATGGAACTCGAACTTCTGCGTCTTCTGGTCGTAGATGGTCACGCCGGTGACGTCCGAGGGCAGCAGGTCCGGGGTGAACTGGATCCGGTTGTTGGAGCCCTGGACGGTGGCCGCGAGGGCCCGGGCCAGCGAGGTTTTGCCGGTGCCCGGGGCGTCCTCGAAGAGGACATGCCCCTCGGCGAGCATCGCGGTGAAGGTCAGGCGGATGACGTGGGCCTTGCCCAGCACGGCCTGGCCGACGTTGGCGACGAGCTTCTCGAAGGTGCCGGAAAACCATTCGGCCTGTTCGGTGGTCATGGTCATGGGTGGATCCTCTTCTGTTCATGGTGACAAAGCGTGGTGCCGCCGGCGGGAAGTCCCGCCGGGCCTGGCGCGGCTATGGAGTCGCTCCGACCGGGAAGTCGCAGCCCGGGACGCCGCTCTGCGCGGGCGGGCCGATCAGGGTGTGCGTGGAGTTGATCCACCGGGTCGCGTTCGGCGAGCCGCGCATGATGTAGTACCACTGCCCGTCACCGCCGTACGGGGTGCCGTGCGGCTTCCAGCACATGACGTCGAAGGAGTCGAAGCGGGACATCCACGGCCGGTCGTAGCCGCCCTGGCCGTCGCAGGTGAAGGCATTCGGATCGTAGGACGTGGCGCCGGGAAGGTCGGTGCAGCTGCGGTCCATCCCGGTGTTGAGCCGGGTGCTCCAGCGGGTCTTCGCGGCGCCGGACTGGGCGGACGCCGAGGCGATCGGCCCGCCGGTGCCGAGGGAGTTGACCGTCTGCACGCGGATGGAGTGCGGCTCGCTGAAGCCGCCGGTGTTGATGGTCCGGCTGCCCGAGGCGGCGACCCGTTCCCAGCCCCCGTTGTCGATGCTGATCTGGGTGTAGGCGACGTCGTTGGTCGTCGTCGACGGCGAGCTCCAGCTGAAGCTGAGGCTCCGCTGGTTTTCGGCGCCGTTCTGTCCGGACGCCGAGGGGGTTCCGGGCGCGCCGTACGGCGTGGTGGTGGCCCCTGTACTGGCGTCTGAGCTTGGCGCGACGGACGAGTTGGCCGTGACGGTGATCGTGGTGGGGGTGCCGTTGGTGAACCCGCCGACCTTTTGGCCGGGAGTGATCCCCCCGGTCTTCCCGCTGGGGCTGGCGTAGTAGGTGTAGCTGACCTCGCCGGGCTGGGAGCCGTTCCGTCCGGCCGTGTCGAGTTCCCGGAAGTTGATGACCACGGCCCGGCCCGCGCCGCCGGTGTCCGCCGCCGTCGCGCTCACGCCGGAGACCTGGCCGAGCTTGCCGGTGGCACGGCGCGGTGCCGAGGCGGCGCTGACCGCACCCTTGCCCGCCTTGTTCTCGGCCTGGACGGTGAAGGTGTAGCCGGTTTCGGAGTTGTTCGCGGTGAAGTTCGCGGTCCTCACCGTGCCGGCGACCATCTGGGTCTGGGTGGCGCCTCCGCCGCCGCTCATGGTGACGTAGTAGCTCTTGATGGCGTCGCCGTTGGTGTTCGGCTCGCTCCAGTTCACCTTCAGCTGGTTGGAGGTGCCCACGGCGGACGCGACCGACGTCGTCGGGGCTGCCGGGGCGGCGGGCACGCCGGCCGGGTTGTCCTCGGCCGAGTACTGTCCCCAGTCGGAGGGTCCGAGTTCGTTGACGGCCTGGGCGCGGACCTTGTACCGCACTCCGTTGGTCAGTCCGGGCCAGGTGTAGCTCAGTCCGGCCACGCCGTTCTTCACGGCGATGCCGCTGGCCGGCGGCGGGGAGATCTCCAGGTTGTAGTTCTTCACGGCGGAGCCTTCGGTCTTTGCCGCGGGCCAGGTGATCACCATGTTCTTGTCCCCGGCCTTGACCGTGGGGGCCTCCGGCGGCGAGGGTTTCTCGTCCGGCCGGATTTCGTTGGAGGCCGGCGACGGCACCGACTCCCCGACCTCGTTGGTGGCGGTGACGGTGAAGACGTACTTGACGTCGTTGGTCAGTCCGCTGAGCGTGCAGGTGGTGGTGGCGCAGTCCTGGCTGAAGCCGGCCGAGCGCACGGTGTACTTGCTGATGGTGGCTCCGTTATCCGAGGGCGGAGTCCATTTAAGCACCGCGGTCCGGCTGCGCACGTCCGTGGCGGCCGGCGCCGAGGGGGCGTCCGGCTTGTCCCGGACCGTGATCCGGACCCTGCCGTCGGTCTGCCGGGACACGTCATCGGTCTTGTCCATCACGGTGTAGCGCAGCACCATCACGCCCTTGAAGCCGGCGGCCGGGGTCACGGTGATCGAGTCGCCGGAAATGGCAGGCTGTCCGGCGGCGGAGCCGGTTTCCACCGTGGCCGCGACAATCCGCAGCGGGGTCTCGCTGAAAGGGTTGAAGTCGTTGGCGAGCACGTTGATGGTCTCGGTCTTGCCGGCGTTGACTTTCTCGATCACGTCCTCGTTGGCGACCGGCAGCGGGCGGTTGGAGGCCACGACGGTTGCCGTGATGCTGGCCCTGACCGGCTCGGAGCGGCCGTCGGTGACCTTGAGCGGGATACTGCCCTTCCAGCCTGCGGCCTTGCCGGAGTCCGCGGTGACCTTCAGGGTTCCGCCGTCCACGGCGGCCTTGAAGCCCTCCGGCAGCGTGCCGTCGAGTTCGAACCTGAGCTTCTCCTGGTCGCCGGAGTCCACGTCCTTGGCCAGGTTGCCCAGCTCCAGGCTTGCGGATTCCGCCGTCGGCACCTCCAGCGTCGCTCCGCTGAAGCTCGGCTGGTGGTTGGCGTTCGGATCGGGAATCACCCTGGTGATGACGCTGAGGGTCGATTTGAGGCCCTGCGGGTCATCCGGGCCGGTGCCGTCGGTTACTTCAAACGTGACGGAGCCCGGGCCCACGTAGTCCTCGAGCGCGGCGTAGCGCAGCTTGTCGCCGTTTCCGGCCACGACGTTCTGCGGGTCGGCCCCCTGCACCCGGACGTTGTCCACCTGGGTGATCCGCGGGGTGCGGCCCTCCCTGACCCGGACGTATTCGTTCAGGTCCAGGTCGATTTGCTTGCCCGCCATCACTTCGACGGCGTCGGTCCGGGCCAGCGTGGGGTGCTGTTCGCCCTGGCCGGGGACCCAGATGACCGCCGTCGCGCTTTGGCCGTCGACGTCGGTGACAGTGTACGGGACCAACTGGTCCTTCGGCACGAGGGCCACCCGGACACTGCCGTCGCCCGCGCGGGCGTTCGGGTTGCCGTCCGGCAGGCTGATCTTGAGTTCGGCGGCGACGCCGTCCGGATCCGAATCGTTCTTCAGGACGGGGACGTCGACGGCGGACTTGCCCAGCGTCTCGGCGGGCGTGACCACGTCGTCCTTGGCGACGGGAAGCTTCAAGGCGGCGTCCGGGCTGACCCGGACCCGGATCACGGCGCTGCCCTGGGCTTTTTTGTCGTCCTGGATCTTGTAGCTGACGCTTTCGTTGCCGGCGGCACCGGGGGCGGTGAGGAGCACCTTGCCGCCGTCGGCGGGCTCGACCCCGAGCTCGGGGCGGGCCTCGAAACCGTTGCTGACCAGGCTGACCGGGTCCCCGTCCGGGTCCGAGTCGTTGGCGAGGGCCTCGACGGCGATCTTGCGGCCGGGCCGGACGTCCACCGCGTCGTCCACGGCGATGGGTTTCTGGTTGTTGGCTTCCTGCGGCGCGATCCCGACGATGACGGTGCCGGTGTTTTCGGCGCCGATCCGGTCCCGGACGCGGTAGCTGAAGGTGTCCGTGCCGGCGGCGTTGCCGGCGGCGGTGAATTCGAGGTAGCCGTCCTTGACCACGGCCGTGCCCATCGCGGGGGCCTTGTCCACGCCGGTCAGCTGGACGGAGTCGCCGTCGGTGTCGACGCCGTCGAGCGGCACGGGAATGCGCACCGTCATGCCGGCCACCACGCGGGCGGTGAGGTTTTTCGGTTCCGGGCGGGTGTTGCGTTCGTCGTCGCGGGCCCGGATGCGGATGGTGACCTGCTGGGAATCCGACTGTCCGGAGGCGTTGGTGACCTTGTAGATCGCGTAGACGGTCTTCGGGACCTCACCGGCGATGAAGCGCAGCATCCCGCCGGAGGTGAAGATCCGGCCGTCCGCGGCGTCCGGCTGCTGGGCCAGCACCGGTTCCAGGCTGAGCTTTCCGCCGTTGGGGTCGGTGTCGTTTTCCAGTACCGGGATGGTGACGACGTCGCCGGCTCGCACGGTCGCCTCGTCCGGTTTGGCCTGCGGCGCCTGGAGTTTCGTGGGGGCGGGGACCACCAGGACGGCGATCTCCCCGCTCGCGGAGGATTTGCCGTTGGAGATGGTGTATTTGACGCTGAGCTGGCCTTCCGCGCGGACGTCGGTGATCCGGACCACGGAGTGGTCCAGCACCGCAGCGCTCACCGGCAGTCCGTCCGCCGCTGTCACCGACTGCACGACGAGCATGCCGCCGGAGGGATCGGAGTCGTTGCCGAGAACGTCCACCAGGACGCTGCCGCCGCTGGGCAGCAGGGCGGTGTCCCGGACCGCCACCGGGGCGCCGTCGCCGCCGCCGGGGACGACGTCGACGCGGACCAGCTGCTGGGCGCTGGCCGGTCCGTTGGTCACCAGGTAGGAGACGTAGTGGGCGCCCTGGGCGGTGGAGTTGAACGTGAAGGTCTGCTGGTCCGCGCCCATGGTGGCGGTGGAGTTCCCGTCCGGGGTGACCTGCGCGAGGCGCAGGGCGCCGCCCAGGGGGTCCGAGTCGTTCTTCAGCGGCGCGATGACGGTGTCCACCCCGGCGACGGCGACCAGGTGGTCCGCGTTCGCGATCGGCGGCAGCGCCCCCGGGGCGCGGACGTCGACGGTGACCTTGCCTTCGGCGGTGGAGCGGCCGTCCGAAACGGTGACCGTGACGGTCTTGCGGCCGGGCTCGGAGCCGGCATCCTGGAAGCTGAGCAGGCCGTCGGGCCGGACCTTGACCTGGTCGCGGGGGTCGCTGCTGGCCGCGCCGACGACGAAGAGATCGTCGCCGTCGGGGTCGATCCAGTCGGGGAGGATGTTCTGGCTGACGATCTTGCCGGACTGCACCACGAGCGTGGTGTTGCGGTTGGGTTTTTGCCGCGGGGCGGCGTTCTCCCCCGGCGGCACGATGTTGAGGGTCACGTCGGCGCTGGCGGAGAGTCCGCGGCCGTCGTCGACCGCGTATTTGAAGGTTTCCGGTCCGGACTTGTCCGCCCCGACGCTGATCTGGAAGCCGGTGGCGCCGTAGATGGGCGCCAGCAGCCCGGAGCTGAGCGGGTCCGGGCTGCGGACGGTGAGGATGTCGCCGTCCGGGTCGGTGTCGTTGTCCAGCACGGGCAGGATGGTGGTCTTGCCGGCGCGCACGCCGAAGGTATCGGGTTTGGCGGCGGGCGCGCTGTTGGGTTTGGTGCGGTCCGGGAGCACGGTCTGCTGGACCTCGTCGGCGGAGTCCTTGTCCGCGTCGTCCGAGGTCTGCTGCGGCGGGATGACGTCGTCCCAGTTGTTGACCAGCTGCATGTTCTGGTTCACCAGCCAGACATTGCCGGAGTTCACGTCGTTGAGGACCACCAAGTCCCGGTTCACCCGGAACACATAGCTCGGCGACGCCGAGGCCTTGGGCACGTCCACGGTCTTGTCATCGGCATCGTTCACGCACTCACGGACGTATTTGTTTGCCCCCGACCACGCCGCATGGATGCACCCGGCCAGCTGCACCGGCGCCGCCGGAACCCCCTGCCCGCCGAACGTGACCGTCTTCGCCGTCGAACCGTCCAGCGGCTGCTTCAGCAGCGCCTTCGGCGTCGCGACCGCAACCGCATCCGCAGCCGGACCCGAGAGCTGCAGCTTCGCATCCCGCGCATCCGCCAGCGCCAGTTCACGCCCGCCCGGAAGAAACAGCTTCCCCCGGCCCGCATCGAGCACCACCGGCTGGTCCCCCACGACCGCCAGCTGCAGGTCCCCCGCACCCTTGAGCCCGTCCCACGTGCTCACCTTCGCGTCTGTGCGCCCACCCTCGGCATCCACCGTCGTCACCGTGACCTGCCCGGACTTCGGATCCGCACTGTAGATCCGGTCATCAGCACCCACCGCCGACACGGTCCCGGCAGACCCCGCCAGGACCGGCTCGGAATTCTCCTCGTCAAAACCCGTCACCGTCGACGGCGACAGCGCCCAGACCCGGCCCTTGGCCGCATCCGTCACCGAAATGACCTTCGACCCGAAACTCACCGCCGCCGAACCCGGCAGCTTCTTGTCCCCGCCCAAACGCATCTGCGCCGCCGACACCTGGTTCAACGTCGACCCGGCAGTGTCATCCACGAACACCGTCCCGGCATCCTGGAGCACATCAAACGTCGCCGACGCCGGCGTCACCGCCCCGTCCAGCACCCGCGACGGGTAATTCAGCCGCCCCACCGCATTCTTCGACTTCGACACCACCCACACTCCGCCGTCGTTCAGCTCCACCTCAGTGGTCTTGAACCCGGGATAGATGATGGCGCCGGTGATGAGGACCGCGGAGGCGGCAGCGAGCCCGGTTCCTGCCAGGAAGCGCTTTCGCCGTGCGGTGAAGCGGCCGGTCAGCGGGCCTGCCGCACCCGGCCGGCGGGTTTTTGGCCGCAGGGCGGAAAGGAAGGTCTTCATGTGTGGTGTGTCCCCCAGAAGGTCACGGCCGCC
This sequence comes from Arthrobacter sp. U41, assembly GCF_001750145.1. Lineage (NCBI taxonomy): Bacteria > Bacillati > Actinomycetota > Actinomycetes > Micrococcales > Micrococcaceae > Arthrobacter > Arthrobacter sp. U41. The sequence continues at coordinate 2,559,996 of NZ_CP015732.1, read as the reverse complement.
AGGCAGGGGGCATCGCCCGTGCTGGTGCCAGATGCTACGACTATCGCATATTAGCCATCGATTAGAGAAACCCTGGCGGGGTCAGCTCCGGCAGGGCCGGCATCGATGCAGTTCAGAGGCCCTTAATCCAGGACGAGTCCGCGGCCGCTGCCCCGCTGCAGCTGGACCGGGTGGATTTCGCCGAAGCCGCGGACGTCCTCGGCCGGCCGCGGCAGCAGGACGAATCGTTCGTCGTTTTCCAGCGCGGCGGCGGTCATCGAGTCCACCAGCACGGTGCCGGGATCCGCCAGGGCGGTGAGCCGCGCGGCCAGGTTGACCGTGGGCCCGTAGATGTCGCCCAGGCGGGAGAGGATGCGGCCCCAGACCATGGCGACGCGCGCCTCGGGCAGGATTTCGTCGTCGGTGAAGGCCTGGCACAGTGCCAGCGAGATTTCGGCCCCGGCCGCCGGGGTTTCCGCTATGTAGAGGACTTCGTCGCCGACCGTCTTGACGAGGCGTCCGCCGCCCACGGAAATGATTTCGGCGCACTTGTTCTCGAAGCGCTGCACCAGCTGGGCGAGGGTCTTTTCGTTCATCCGGCGGGAAAGGCTGGTGTAGGAAACCAGGTCAGCGAAGCCGACCGCCCGGGCCAGCGGGAGCGGGGCGTCGTCCTCGTCGCCTTCGCGGCCCTCCTCGCTGGACGCCAGCCCGGCCTCGGCGCGGACGGCCAGGCGCTGGACCCCGGCGTTGAGCTGGCGGCGCCAGGAGTAAAGCAGCATTTCCTCCAGCGCGTCCACCAGCGAGGGCAGCTCGCTGACCAGGTGTTTGCGGGCAACGGCGTCGGTGACGCCCTGCTGGTGGACCATGTCCTCGACGAGGGCCTCGATCTGCCAGACCACCATGCGGTCCGTCATCTGTCCGATGGCGCGGGTGACGGAAATCGCGGCTTCCTCGGTGAGCTTGCCGGCGCGGACCAGGTTCACAATGATGGTCAGCGCGGCCTGGTCGCGTTCGGTGAAGGCAACGTCCTCGTCGCCGATGTTGGGAAAGCCCAGGGCCCGCCAGAGTTTGCGGGCGGAGAGCAGCGAGAGCCCGGCGCCGGACGCGACTTCACGCCGGCGGAGCTTGCGTTCGCCGCCGAGCAGCCGCTGTTCGAGGGCTTTGAGCGCGATGCGTTCGGCGGACAAGGTGCCGGTGGGGGGCGCGGCGGCGCCGGGTTCCGCGCCGTGGGACCCTTCGTCGTCGTCGGAGTCGGAGTCGTCGTCGGCGTCCGGTCCCGGTTCCACCGTGACGTCGGTGTCCGCGGAATCGGGAAGCCATGCCTGGGCGTTGGCGGCACCGTCCTCGGCGTCCTCCTCAACCGGGTCGGCCACGGAATCGAGGACGGCTTCCTGGAGGCTGGCGGTCTCGACGACGGCGTCCGGAACCTGGGACGGCTCTTCGTCCAGGAGGCCGGTGTCCTGGTGGACTTTCTCAGCGCTCATCTCTTCCACCTTCTCTCGTCTCCCACGGCCACGCCGCATCGGGGTTGTGCATCATTTCCTCGGAACCGGCATCCCCGTCGTGCGGGAGATCGTTGATGGCGTCGAGGATGAAGTTACGGAACGTCACGACCTCCGGGACGTCGGGCACCATGATGCCGGTGGGGTGCCCGGTTTCCAAGGATATATTCCCGGAGCGCAATACGCGTTGGAGCAACGACTGATGGATGACCACATTACGGACGGTGGCCAACGAAACCTGCTGATCACGCCGCCGCCACATGCCGTAACGGGCGACCAGGCGCCGGTTCGTCAGGGTGTACCTCGTGGCGTTCCACGTCATAACCCGCGGCAGGCAATAGCCCAGCAGCACCCAGGCTGCCAGTGCCGCGCACGCCCCGATCAGCCAGGGCGTCCATTCCTTGGCCGAGCCTCTGATCAGCGGCGTGAGCTGGGCCGGCCCGCCCTTCACGATCCAGGCGGTGGCGTAGGCGGCCAGCGCGGGAACCAGGACGAATAACAGCGCCGGGACGATCAGGGTCCGGGGCTGCGGCCGGGTCACCACAATCACTTGCTCGCCCGGGAGGAGCTCTTTACGCATAACCGCTTTCGAAGCCCGGATTACTGCCGGCACCGCCGGTCCGGTCCCCGCCGCTTTCCGTGCCGGGGGGTGCCCAGGGACGCAGGTGCACCACGTCTCCGGCCGTCACCACGTGCTCGTGTCCGCCGGAGTCCACCACCAGGAGTGAGCCGTAGTCATCCAGGCGGGTGGCGCGGCCGATGATTTCGTGGTCGCCGGGCAGCTGGGCGCGGACCTGTTTGCCCAGCGTCGTCAGCAGGTGCTCGACCCGCTTGTGCAGGGAGGGGCCGCCGGCCATCCCGGCGGCGGGATCGCCGTCGGCGTTGCAGAAGCTGCGGTAAAGGGTGGCGAACCGGGACAGGTAGCTCTTCAGCAGCTCGGTCCGGTCCACCGTGCCCGGGTGTTCCAGCAGGACGGACGTGGCGGTGGGCACCGGGAGGTCAGCCTCGGTGAGGGTGACGTTCAGTCCGGTCCCGAGCACCACGGGCGGTACGGCGCCGTCCGCCATCGGGCCCAGCTGGGCGAGGATGCCGGCGATCTTCTTGCCGCGGACCAGGACGTCGTTGGGCCATTTGAGCTCCGCCGGGATCCCTGCGGTCTCCAGCAGCGCCTCGCGCAGGGCAAGGGCCGCGAGCAGCGAGAGCCAGGAATAGCTCTGGGTCGGCAGCGGCCGTCCCTCGGCGTTGACCGGGCGCAGCACCAGCGAGACGGAGACGGAACTGCGGGCAGGGGCTTCCCAGCGGCGGTCGAGGCGGCCGCGGGCAGCGCTCTGGTATTCGGCGGTGAGCACGGTGAGGTCCGGATACCCCCGGGGATCCTCGGTGACACCGCGGATCAGGTCCGCGTTGGTGGAGCCCGTGGATTCCACCACCGTGAGCCGCGGAATGCCGTTGGCGGAGAGAAACGCCTCATCGCTGAGGGCGTTCACATCGAGGGGCGGACGGTCCGGGACTTCCTGCGCGGCTTCCATGCTTTGAATCCTACCGAGTCCCGGCGCCGTCGGCTCCAGCCCGTGCCGCCGGCGGCACGGGCGCACAGCAGACTCAGAGGAAGATGTCAGGGATCAGCCGGTCTTCCGGGGCGCCCAGGCTGTACGGGGTGAAGTCCGTGACGCCGGCGGCGGCCAGCACCTGCTCGTCGGTGTAGAAGTTGCCGCTCCAGCTGCCGGATTCCGGGATCGCGTTGCTGCTGGTCAGTACCGCGTGGGCCGCGTCCGCCATGATTTCGGGGCCGCGGGCGCCCTGGATGATCTTTTCGCCGCCCGGCATGTTGCGGATGGCGGCCGTGTTGATCAGGGTGCAGGGCCACAGCGAGTTGACGTTGATGCCGTCGACTTTGAGTTCCTCGGCCAGGCCCAGGGTGGTCAGGCTCATGCCGTACTTCGCCATCGTGTACGCCAGGTGCATTCCGGCCCACTTCGGGTCCAGGTTCAGCGGCGGGGAGAGCGTCAGGATCTGGCCGGCGTCGGATTCCCGCAGCGCGGGCAGGGCGAGCTTGGAGAGCAGGAACGTGCCGCGGACGTTGATGTCCTGCATCAGGTCATAGCGCTTCATGTCGATGCTGTCGGTCCTGGACAGGTCGATCGCGGAGGCGTTGTTGATTACGATGTCGATCCCGCCGAAGCGTTCGACGGCGGCGGCCACCGCGCCGGCGACGTCGGTGTCGTTGCGCACATCCCCGACCAGCGGCAGGGCCTGCCCGCCGGCCGCCTCGATCTGCTCGGCGGCGGAGTACACCGTGCCTTCCAGCTTGGCGTGCGGCTGGCCGGTCTTGGCCATCAGGACAATGTTGGCGCCGTCGCGTGCGGCGCGGGTGGCGATGGCCAGGCCAATGCCGCGGCTTCCGCCGGAGATGAGGATGGTGCGGCCCTGGAGGGAACCGGCGGCCTGATAGGGCCCTGCAGCGGTGCCCGAAGCATCATTGCTCGAAGTCATGAGGACACTCTAGCCGACTAATGTTACTGGCGAGTAACATTGACGCGCCGCGGTCGCCGGGACCACGGCCGTGCACCCTCACGTTGTGGTCGCGGTGAGAGTTGGGGCGAATATTGTAGGTTTTCTACAGCGGCATGGGCCAATAGCGTCACTAGACTTGCCATCAAGGCCCGGCGTTTGTGGATACCAGCTAAAGCGCCTCACAGTTCAGGGCCGGCGCACCAACGCACGATCAGCACCACACGATTCAGCAGAACATCAGCTACAGAGCCGGAGACACTTGATGAGCCACGATCTGACCACGACCGCGGGAAAGATTGCCGACTTCCGCGACCGCCAGGCCCGTGCTGAGCAGCCATCCGGCCCCGAAGCGATCGAGAAGCAGCACGCACGCGGCAAGAACACGGCCCGCGAGCGCATCGACCTGCTGCTGGACGCCGGCTCCTTCGTTGAATTCGACGCGCTCGCCGTGCACCGCTCCACCGCCTTCGGCATGGAGAAGAAGAAGCCGCTCGGCGACGGCCTGGTCTCCGGCTACGGCACCGTGGACGGCCGGCCCGTGGCCGTGTACAGCCAGGACTTCTCCGTCTACGGCGGCTCGCTGAGCCAGGTCAACGGCGAGAAAATCGTCAAGGTCCAGGAATTCGCACTGCGCAACGGCTGTCCCGTGGTCGGCATCCTCGACGGCGGCGGCGCCCGCATCCAGGAAGGCGTCGCGTCGCTGGCGATGTTCGCGGACATCTTCCGCAACAACGTGCATGCCTCCGGGGTGGTCCCGCAGATCTCCCTCATCATGGGCCCTTCCGCCGGCGGCGCGGCCTACTCCCCCGCCCTGACGGACTACGTGGTCATGGTCGACAAGACCTCTCACATGTTCATCACCGGCCCCGACGTGATCAAGACCGTCACCGGTGAAGACGTGGACATGGAGACCCTTGGCGGCGCCCGCCAGCACAACGCCAACACCGGAACCTCCACCTACCTCGCCTCGGACGAGGCCGACGCCATCGAGTTCGTCCGCGAACTCCTGGACTTCCTGCCCTCGAACAACCTCGCCGAGGCCCCCGTGCTGGAGCACACCCAGGAGCTGGAGATCGACGCCGAAGACCTCGCCCTGGACGCGCTGATCCCGGACTCGGCCAACCAGCCGTACGACATGCGCAAGGTTATCGGGCAGATCGTGGACGACGGGCACTTCCTGGAAATGCAGTCCCTCTACGCGCCGAACGTCATGATCGGCTACGGCCGGGTCGAGGGCCACACCGTCGGCATCGTGGCCAACCAGCCGATGCAGTTCGCCGGCACCCTGGACATCGCCGCCTCGGAGAAGGCCGCCCGCTTTGTCCGGCACTGCGACGCCTTCAACATCCCGATCATCACCCTGGTGGACGTGCCGGGCTTCCTGCCGGGCAAGGACCAGGAGTTCCAGGGCATCATCCGCCGCGGCGCGAAGCTGCTCTACGCCTACGCCGAGGCCACCGTACCGAAGCTGACCGTGATCACCCGCAAGGCCTACGGCGGAGCGTACATCGTGATGGGCTCCAAGAAGCTCGGCGCGGACCTCAACCTGGCCTGGCCCACCGCGCAGATCGGCGTGATGGGCGCGCAGGGCGCCGTCAACATCCTGTACCGCCGCGAACTCGCCGCGGTCGCGGAGGCCGGCGGCGACGTCGAGGCCAAGCGCGCCGAGGTCATCCGGCAGTACGAGGAAGAGCTGCTCAACCCCTACCAGGCCGCCCAGCTCGGCTATGTGGACGCGGTCATTGCCCCGTCCGAGACCAGGGTGCAGATCATCAAGGGACTGCGTGCCCTGCGGGACAAGCGCGCCAGCCTGCCCGCCAAGAAGCACGGGAACATCCCGCTGTGATCCCCGCCCACACCCCGGCTGAGCCCGAGGAGATGCCGCCGGCCGTGCAGCCCCTGCTCGCCGTCGTCAAGGGCGAGCCGACGCCGGAGGAGCTCGCGGCGCTGACCGCCGTTGTGCTGTCCCTGGGCAGCGGGGAACCTGCCTCAGCGGACAAGCCGAGCGCCCGGCACTGGATCCGCCGGCAGCAGCTGCAGCTGGCCCCGAAGCCGGGCCCCGGCTCGTGGAAGCGCAGCCGCGGCTAAGGCACCCGCGACAGGGTAAAGCTCCGCTGTCCCCCGCGAAAAGTGCAGCAACCCTTTCATAACAGCCGGAGCCCGGCTAGTGTCTTTCGGGTGACTATCGAAACCACTGACAAGACTGCCTCCGGACGCCCGCAGACCGCCATCGATGCCGTCGCCGATGCCTTCACGGACACCCTGATCCGGCTCAACCCGAGCTTCGCCACGGAACTCGGGCTCCCCGGGCACGAAACCGAATACCAGGACTTCTCCCCGGCCGGGCACGAGGAATTCGCCGTAGCCGCGCGGGAGGCGCTCGCCGCGCTGGACGGCCTGGAGCCTGCGGACGACGTCGACGCCGTCACCCTGGATGCCATGCGCGAGCGCCTGGGCCTTCAGCTGGAACTCCACGCGTCCGGCTGGGACCTGGCCGAGCTGAACAACATCGCCTCCCCCGCGCAGGAGATCCGCGCGATCTTCGACCTGATGCCGATGGACACCGCAGGGCAGTGGGACCACATCGCGGGCCGGGCGCACAATGTCCCCGCCGCCCTGGACGGTTACATCCTGTCGCTGCGCGCCGCCAGGGAGGACGGCAAGGTTGCCGCCGCGCGCCAGGTGAAAATCGTGATCGAACAGACCACCAAACACGCCGCGGAGGACGGCTTCTTCGCGAAGCTGGCCGCCACCGCCAAAACCGCGGAGGGCGAGCTGCCCGAGGACGTGCAGTCCAGGCTCGACGCCGGTGCTGCCGCCGCGCGGGTGGCCTATTCCCGGCTGGCAGGCTTCCTGGAGTCCGAGCTGCTTCCGGTCGCCCCGGCGAAGGACGCCGTTGGCCGTGAGCGCTACTCGCTGGCGTCCCGCGCCTTCCTCGGCGCCACGGTGGACCTCGAGGAAACCTACGCCTGGGGTGTGCAGGAACTCGACCGGCTGATCGCCGAACAGGAGCGGGTGGCCGGGGAGATCCGCCAGGGTGCCACGATCGAGGAAGCCAAGGAGGCCCTGAACAACGACCCCGCCCGGCAGCTCAAGGGCACCGACGCCCTCCGGGCCTGGATGCAGGAGCTCTCCGACAAGGCCGTGGCCGACCTCGCGGGCGTGCACTTCGACATCCCGGACGTGATGAAGACCCTTGAGTGCAGGATTGCCCCGACCGAGGAAGGCGGCATCTACTACACCGGTCCCTCGGACGACTTCAGCCGCCCGGGCCGCATGTGGTGGTCCGTGCCGCCGGGCGAGGACAGCTTCACCACCTGGGCCGAGACCACCACGGTCTACCACGAGGGCGTCCCGGGCCACCACCTTCAGGTGGCCACGGCCACCTACCGCCGCGAGCTGCTCAACAAGTGGCGCCGGAACGTCAGCTGGACCTCCGGGCACGGTGAAGGCTGGGCCCTGTACGCGGAGAAGCTGATGCAGGAACTGGGCTACCTCAAGGACCCGGGCGACCACATGGGCATGCTGGACATGCAGCGCATGCGGGCCGCCCGTGTGGTGTTCGACATCGGTGTCCACCTGGAGCTGGCGGTGCCCGAGCGTTGGGGGTCGGGCACCTGGACTCCGGATAAGGGTTATGAGTTCCTCAAACAGAACCTCGCCATCAGCGAGGGCCAGCTCAGCTTCGAATTCACCCGCTATCTCGGCTGGCCGGGCCAGGCGCCCTCGTACAAGGTGGGCCAGCGGCTCTGGGAGCAGATCCGTGCCGAGCTCGAATCCCGCCCCGGTTTCGACCTCAAGGCCTTCCACACCAAGGCGCTGAACATCGGCTCCGTCGGCCTCGACACCCTCAAGCGCGCGCTGCTGGAGTAGCCGCGCCGAGAAGCGCGCGCTGCTGGAGTAGGGCGGGTTCGCGGGAGACAATCGCCACATTCCGCCTTGGAATAACTTCACAAAGACGCTGTGTGACGCTGGTTTCCGGGTGTTCGGCGCTGATTTCCCACATCATGGCGCGTAACATTTCTCAACGTCCGTTCGTCGTGATAACCGGGCCGGACCTAGCGTGTTCCGGTGAGCACTCAGACAAGCACCCCCGCATCCGCCGGAAAGACCGGCCTCCAGCTGCCCAAGTGGGCCGGCTCGTTCGGCTTCCAGATCATCGCCGCCCTGATCGTGGGCCTGGGGCTCGGCCTCCTGGCCAAGTACACGGGCAGCACCAAGGCGAGCCCCAACGCCCTCGGCGCCACGCTGCAGACGATCGGCTCGAGTTACGTGTCGCTGCTGCAGACCGCCGTCGTGCCCCTGATTTTCACCGCCGTCGTCAGCTCCATCTCCAACCTGCGGGCCGTCTCCAACGCCGCCCGGCTGGCCTGGCACACGCTGCTCTGGTTCGCCATCACCGCGCTGATCTCCGTGCTGATCGGCATCGGCCTGGGCGTGTTCCTGCAGCCCGGCGCCAACACCGGCATCACCCAGGAGGCCAAGTACGCCGGCAAGTCCGGTGACTGGTGGGCCTTCCTCATCGGCCTGTTCCCCAAGAACTTCCTGGGCCTGGGCGCCAGCACCACCGTCACCGAGAGCGCCGCCACCACCGCGGTGAGTTTTAACGTCCTGCAGATCCTGGTGATCGCGATCGCCGTTGGCATCGCGGCGCTGAAGGTGGGCAAGGCGGCCGAGCCGTTCCTGAACCTGAACGCCTCCGCCCTCGCCGTGATCCAGAAGCTCCTCTGGTGGATCATCCGGATCGCCCCGATCGGCACCGTCGGCCTGATCGGCAACGCTGTGGCGATCTACGGCTGGGACACCATCGGCTCCCTGGGGAGGTTCACCTTTGCCATCTATGTGGGCCTTGCCCTGGTGCTGTTCGTGGTCTACCCGGTCCTGATCCGCGCCCACGGCCTGTCCGTCAAGCAGTACTTCTCCGGCGTCTGGCCGGCCGTGCAGCTGGCCTTTGTCTCCCGGTCCTCGGTGGGCACCCTGCCGCTGACCCAGCGCGTGACCGAACGCAGCCTGGGGGTCCCCCGCGCCTATGCCTCGTTCGCCGTGCCGCTGGGTTCCACCACCAAGATGGATGGCTGCGCCGCGATCTACCCGGCGATCTCGGCGATCTTCGTGGCCCAGTTCTTCGGCATCCAGCTCGACTTCACCCAGTACCTGCTGATCGCCCTCGTCTCCGTGCTTGGCTCCGCCGCGACCGCCGGCACCACCGGCGCCGTGGTGATGCTGACCCTGACGCTCTCCACGCTGGGACTGCCGCTGGCCGGCGTCGGCCTGCTGCTGGCGATCGACCCGATCCTGGACATGGGCCGCACCGCGGTCAACGTGGCAGGGCAGGCTCTGGTCCCCACCATTGTGGCCAAACGCCACGGCATCCTCGACGAGTCGCTGTACAACGCACCGCGCACCGGTGACCCGTTCAGCGACGACGTCGACAACACAGGCGCCGGCACGGCCGGCGTGGACCCCTCCGCTGCCGCTGCTCCCGGCGCACCCCCGGAAGGCCGCGAGCTGGCCGGCGCCAAGGCATAAGCGCCTGCCGAAGTCTTAACTGACAGAAGTCCCCGGGAGCTTTCCCGGGGACTTCCTCAGTTAAGCCACGTCAGCGGCGGCCCTGCGGCACTGCCTTAGTGTCCGCCTCCGCCAATCACGCCCTTCTCGACGGCTTTGGCGACGGCGTCCGCCTCGGCCTGGGTCAGCGTGCCGTCGGTGACAGCCGTGTCCAGCCTTGTCTTCAGCGCCGCAGCGCGGTCAGCCTGGGCCGCGGTCCGCAGCTCCTCCAGGGCCGCAGTGACCTTGGATTCCTCAATCCCCAGCGACGCCGCCAGCGACTTGGCCAGTGCCGCGTCCCTCGTGGCACGGTCCGGCTTCGTGCCCTCGGCCGGCGGGGTGGTCGGCTTGTTGGCGTCGCGGAAGACCTGCAGGGCCTCGGTCACCTTGGCCTCGTCAACGCCGAGCTTGGCAGCCAGTTCGGCAGCCTGGGCGCCGCCGCGCTCCCCGCCCCGGCCGTGTCCATGGCCGCCGCGCATGCCCTGGCCCTCGGTGGTGCCGGGCGTTGCCTCAGCCGAGGCGCTGGAGCCGGGGGTGGGGGCCGGCGTGGTGGCTGCTGACGCCATCCCGGTGACTCCCAGGCCGGCGCCCAGGGCCAGAGCCCCGGCGGAGATGGCGAGCGTTATTCTCTTGGTACGTGACATGTGCTGTCTCCTGGTCTGCAGCGGTGACGGCTGCGGTTGGTGGTTGTCTCTTCCAAGACGTAGTCCAAGTCTCGCCCGTCCCCTTCAGCAGGAGCTGTTCGGAACCTTTCATCTTGCTGTGAAGGTTTGGGGCTCGCTCCGGACGCCAACCGGGGGAAAAGTTGCCCTGAGTGCAAACATGCACGTAGTGTAATTGCATGCCCGCTTCCACTTCCCCCCGCGCCATGATGCCCCCGGCCTCCGACGCCCCGGCCGAGGTGACGTCCCGGCGAGAGCTGAACAAAGCGGCCACCCGCCTGGCCATCACCGACGCCGCCCTTGGGCTGCTCCGCTCCCAGGGGCCCGGCAACTTCACTGTCGAGGACATTGCCGACGCCGCCGGCATCTCCCGCCGCACGTTCTTCAACTACTTCGGCAGCACCGAAGCGGCCATTGCCGCCGTCACCTTCGGATTCCTGGACAAAGCGCTTCAGCAGTTCCGGCTGCGGCCGGCCGGGGAACCCTTCCTGGAATCGGCCCGGGCCGCCCTCGTCGAACTCGCGGATCCGATGACAGTGGCTCCGCTGGCCGAGCTGTACAGCCTTGGCCAGGCCAATCCGCAGCTGAGCAGGTCCGAACTGGAAGCCTGGGATCACTGCACCGCCGAAATCATTTCCGCGGCCCGCGAGCGCGCCGGCGCCGGCAGCGGCGTTGAACTCGACGAGCTGTACCTCCGAGCCCTGGCCGGCTCCGTCATCTCCTGCGGCAAGGCCGCCATGGACGTCTGGTTCGCCCGATGCGGCGGATCCCTCACCCCGGAATCCTTGTCCACCCTTCGGCAACTCCTGATCGATTCAATGAGCATGCTGGGCTCCGGGTTCTCCCGGCCCGACACCGTCCAGGCCGCCCGGCCCGCCGGTAACTCCACCGCCACCCCTTCCCCAGATCGGCACTGACATGGCCCTAATGCTCTACCGCCTCGGCAAGTTCTCCTACCGCCACCGCTGGCTGGTCATCTCACTGTGGCTGGCCGTTATGGTGGCCGTCGGTGGCGCGGCTGCTGCCTTCCACGGCACCCTGTCCAACAACTTCCAGATCCCGGGCACAGAAACCCAGCAGATGGCGGACAAGCTCAAGCAGGAGCTCCCCTCGTCCTCCGGCGGCTCCGCCAGCGTGGTCTTCGAAGCCAACGACGCCCAGTTCAGCCAGGCCGGCCAGGAAGCGGTCAAGGCAGCGCTGACCAAGCTCAAGACCCTTCCTGACGTCCAGGGGACGGTGGATCCGTTCGCCACCCAGGCGCAGCTGGACAAGGCCGCCGCAGACCTGGCCGCCGGGCAGGCCCAGTCCGCTGCCGGCAAGGCCCGGCTGGAGACGGCTGCCGCCGAACTCGCCGCCGGAAAGGCCCAGCTGGACGGTGCCGAACAGCAGATGGCAGCCGCCGGCCTGCCGCCCGCTGCGATCGAGGCACAGCTCGGCCAGCAGAAGGCAGCCCTGGCCGAAGGTCAGGCAAAGCTCGACGCCGGCACGAAGGACCTGGCGGCCGGCGAGGCAAAGCTGGCCCTTGGCGCCCGCCAGCTGGAGGCCTCGGAGGGCCTCCGCTTCGTGTCCGAGGACGGCAAGGCCGCGATCGCGCAGGTCCAGTTCAAGACCTCCATCAACGGGCTCGACCCCGAGGTCCGCCAGGAAGTCCAGGACATCGTCAAGGAGGTTTCCGCCGCCAACGTGACCGCCCTGCCAAGCAAGGAAATCAGCGAGGACATCTCCGAGCTCTTTGGCACCGCCGAGATTCTCGGCATCGCGGTGGCAGCACTGGTCCTGATCATCATGCTCGGAACCCTGATCGCCGCCGGACTTCCCCTGCTGATGGCCGTCGTCGGCGTCGCCGTCGGCGTGGGCGCCACCTTCGCCCTGAGCGGCGCCGTGGACATGAGCTCCATCTCCCCGATGCTGGCGCTGATGCTCGGCCTCGCCGTGGGCATTGATTACTCGCTGTTTATCGTCAACCGGCACCGCGGCCAGCTGCTCTCCGGCATGGACCCCGAGGAGTCTGTGGCGCTGGCCACCGGCACGTCCGGCAATGCCGTGCTTTTCGCCGGCCTGACCGTCATCATCGCCCTCGCGGCCCTCGTTGTCCCGGGCCTTCCCTTCCTGGCGGTCATGGGCCTCTCCGCGGCCGCCACGGTGGCCGTCGCCGTCGTCGTCGCCCTGACCCTGACGCCGGCTGTGCTCTCCCTCGTGGGCCGGAAACTGATCTCCAAGCGGGCCTGGGCAAAGGCGGAGCAGCACAACGCCGCTCCCGGCCACGAAACCGAGGACCGCGCCAAGGACGAATACCGCAGCAGCCACGGCTGGGGCGGGGTCGTCACCAGCCACCCGTGGCTGGCCCTGCTGGCCGGGGTGGTGCTGCTGGGCGTCGTGGCGCTGCCCGCCAGCCAGCTCCGGCTCGCCCTGCCGGACGCCAGCTCCGAGCCGGTCGCCTCGCAGGCCTTCAAGGCCTACGACGTCACCAAGCGGAGCTTCGGCGAGGGCATGACCGGCCCGATCATTGTGGTCGGTGACCTCCCGGAGGGGCTGAGCGAAGCCGAGGCGCAGGCCAGACAGTTCGACGTCGCGGACATCCTGCGCGAAACCGAGAATGTCAGCGCAGCCGTGCCGCTGGCTCTGAGCGAGGACCGCCGCACCGCGGTGTTCCAGGTCATCCCGAACGAAGGCCCGGCCAGCGCCAGCACCGTCCAGGTGGTCTCCGAGCTCCGCGCCGAAAAGGGCCAGATCAAGGACACCACCGGCGTGAGCATCGGGCTCACCGGACAGACCGCCGGCAACGTCGATGTGTCCACCAAGCTCGGCGACGCGCTGCCTCCCTACCTGGCCATTGTGGTGGGCCTCTCGCTGATCCTGCTGCTGCTCGTGTTCCGCTCCATCTGGGTGCCGCTGCTGGCCACCGGCGGGTTCCTGCTCTCGCTCGCCGCCGCGTTCGGTGCCGTCGTCGCGGTCTACCAGTGGGGCTGGCTGGGGGCCATCTTCGGCGTCGAGAACCCGGGCGCCGTGCTGAGCTTCCTGCCGATCATCCTGATCGGGGTACTGTTCGGCCTGGCCATGGACTACCAGGTGTTCATCGCCTCCGGAATGCGCGAGTCCTACATGCACGGCGAATCGGCCAAGCACGCGGTCCGCTCCGGCTTCAGCCACGCCGCCGCGGTGGTCACCGCGGCCGCGATCATCATGGTCAGCGTGTTCTCGGGCTTCATCTTCTCGCACCTGAACATGGTCCGGCCGCTCGGCTTCGCGATGGCCTTCGGTGTGCTGATTGACGCGTTCGTGGTCCGTATGACGATTGTTCCGGCCGTGATGTACCTGCTGGGTGAGAAGGCCTGGTGGCTGCCGCGCTGGCTGGACCGCATCCTGCCGGACGTGGACGTTGAAGGCGCCAAGCTGCGCAAGCCTGCGGCCGCCGTCCCGGGCCCCGTGGCGGAACCCGCCGAGGCTACCGCCCGGTAGCCGACACCGGCTGCCAACCAGGGTTCGACCAGCCGCCCGCCGATCACTTTTTGGTCGGCGGGCGGCTTTGTTGTGGTCACGTTCGGCAAGACTGGCGTCCGGGCGCGACAGCCGGCAGGCGGCAGCGCACCGCGGGTGTTTGTTCAGGCTGCGAATTTGCCCTGCCTGCGGGTGCAGAGAAGATCCTTGGCTCTTTGGCGGCGTTGGCGGCGGCTGCTGGGGCTCTTTGCCGCGGCCAGGTCCGGCTCCGATTCACGGACCGTGGCTCCTGGCAGGGGCGGGGCGGTGGATCCGTAGGTGTGGCCGGTGGGGGTGGTGACGCCGAGGGAGTGGCGGGGTCCGGGGCGTGGCCGCGAGGACCATCCGGGGGTTTCTTTGGTGTGGTTGCAGGCTTCGCAGAGCCCGGCCCCGTTGCCCTGGGTCGTCGGTCCGTCATGGTGCCAGGGGATGATGTGGTCGAAATGTCTGATGGGGGCGTCGCAGTAGGGGGTGCGGCAGGTGTCGTCGCGGGCGGTGAGGAAGCGGCGGAGTCCGGCCGGGAAGAGCCGGGCGCGGGAGTCCATCGCGGTGAGCTCGCCGGTGCCGGGGGCGGTGTAGAGCCGGCGCAGCCAGACGTTCATGCCCTTGTCCCCGGCCGTGACCCCGGCCCCGGCTCCCGTGACCGTTCCCTTCGTGCCCCGTCCTGCTGTGCCAGCTCCCGCCGCGTCCTTGCCGGCGTTTGTGAGCATGCCGCGGGACCAGCCGGCGGGGATGATGCCGTAGCCCGGGAGCCGGGCGGGTTCGCTGTCGCCCTGGAAGAGTGTGCGGTCGGTCATGACGAGCTGGATCTCGATCCCGCTGATCCCGCCGGGGGTCCCGGTGGTGCGTTCGACCAGGGTGTCGGCCATGAGCTGCCCGCGGGTCCGGGGGTCCCCGGCGGCCCGCAGGGTGTCGGCCTGCCGGGTGAGGCTGGCGTAGACGGCGACACCGGCGGCGACGGGGAGCAGGGCGGTGAGATAGCACATGGTGTCCGGGGCCGGGCGGAGACTGACGTGCCGTTCGGTCTGGGCGTGGCTGGCGCGCTGGGTGACGGAGCGCGGGTCCCGGCGGTATGCTGCGGCGCGGGCGGCGGCGATGATCTTCCGGTCCCCGGCACCGTCGAAGGTCCCGGTGTCGGCGGCGAGCTCTTCGTCGACGACGGCCCGTTCCTCTGCGGAGAGGCCGGCGGTTTCCCGCACCAAGAGGGTGGCGCGCCATTCGTTGAGCTGCCCGGACTCCAGAGCCGCGAGGCTGTGGGGCATTTCGGTGACCAGTGCCTTCGCCAGGCCGAGGAGCCGGCCGCCGCGGGCCGGGGATTCCCGCCTCGCCAGGGCGATCTGCGCCGCAACCCCGGCGCCCAGCTCCGCGGCCGGCATCCCAAGCTCCCGCTGCTCACGTCGCTGGATCAGATCGAAGGCGACGGACAGACGGGCCTGACGGGCAGCCAGGGCAGATTTTCGGTCTTCCAGGCCTCGGATTTCAGCAATCAAGTGCGCGCCGTGCAGCTCAGGCCCGCCGCCGCACAGCGCTATGCCTGCATCTTCGGGTGGCGGCCTCTTCCCGCAACTAAAGGCGCAGTTGCACCCCACTGCTGCCAGAGCCCCCGCGGCTGACTGAGTACCGTCCATAGCTCAAGTGTCCCGGAGGGCTATGAAATTATTGAGGGCCAACAGAAGCCGGTCAACGGCTTCGGAGGCCATGGGGGTGGTCCCCACATCGGACGCAGATGTCGGCACACGGCTAAGGACCGCCGCCACTTCCAGTCGGGTCCTGACAGTGGCCAACGCGGAGCCCAGCTCCTCCAACCGGTGCCAGGCTTCAATCTGTCCTGCGCTGCTCTCGGGCAAAGTAACCTCCTCAAGCGCGCGGCCGCACATCGCTATCACGCAGCGGAGTATGTCTTCCGGTCCTTGGTTCCTGTCCATGAACCAACTTTCCCGTCGACCTCTGACAAAAAAGGGCACGGCGACGACGGCCCCAGGAACTAGGCTGGAGCAGTGACCCGCCTCATTCTTGCCTCCCAGTCCCCCGCCCGCACCAAGCTGCTGACCGATGCCGGCATCCGGCACGAGATCCTCGTCTCCGATGTGGACGAGGACGCCGTCCAGGCCCGCTACGGCGTGACGGACCCGCACGACACAGCCCTGTTGCTGGCCCGGGCCAAGGCCGAGGCCGTCGCCTCGCTGCCCGACGCGGACGGCGCCCTGGTGATCGGCTGCGATTCCGTCTTTGAGTTCGACGGCGAGGCGCACGGGAAGCCGTACACCGCCGAGGTCGCCAGGGAGCGGATGCTCCGGATGAGCGGCAGCAAAGGCGTGCTGCACACCGGCCACTGGCTGGTCGACTGCCGCGACACCGAGGACACCGACGAAACCGGGACGGCCGGTTCCGGCGCGACCCTCGGGCACGTCACCTCCGCCGAGGTCCACTTCATGGAGATGAGCGCCGAGGAGATCGACGCCTACATCGCCACCGGGGAGCCGCTGCAGTGCGCCGGCTCCTTCACCATCGACGGCTACGGCGGGGCCTTCATCCGCAAGGTCGACGGCGACCCGCACGCCGTCGTCGGGCTGTCCATTTCCACCCTCCGCGGGCTGCTGGGCCAGGCGCAGGTGGGCATCACCGAACTCTGGACCACCGGTGCCGCGGATCCCGCCCTGCTCCGGGCGGAGTGAGCTAATTCGCAGACCTTTGTAGCAACCCTACAAAGGCTGGGCGCTTTACGCGCGGAATCCGCAAGTAATATCGGCGGAACCCACAAAACCGCGCTAGGCTCCCTGAAGGAAAGAAGGAGACGCCTTGTCAGCAAATTCGGAGCAGTCCGCAAATCCCGTGCAGCGATCAGCCCAAGAAGGCACTGCCGTAGCAACCCGCCGGATGAGCAAGGTGCTGATCGCCAACCGCGGCGAAATCGCAGTGCGCATCATCCGCGCCGCACGCGATGAAGGCCTCGCCTCCGTGGCGGTCTACGCGGACCCGGACCGTGACGCGCTGCACGTCAAGCTCGCCGATGAGGCCTACGCCCTGGGCGGCAACACCGCCGCCGAGTCCTACCTCGTGATGGACAAGCTGATCGAGGTGGCCCAGCGCTCCGGCGCCGATGCCATCCACCCCGGCTACGGCTTCCTGGCCGAGAACGCCGAATTCGCCGCCAAGGTGATCGACGCCGGCATCACCTGGATCGGCCCTTCCCCCGCCGCGATCTCCGCCCTGGGCGATAAGGTCCAGGCCCGCCACATCGCCGAAAAAGTCGGCGCACCCCAGGTTCCCGGCACCGCAGACCCGGTGGAGACCGCCGAGGAAATCCTCGAGTTCGTCGACAAGTTCGGCCTGCCGGTCGCCATCAAGGCAGCCTTCGGCGGCGGCGGACGCGGCATCAAGGTGGCCCGCACCCGCGAGGAAATCCCCGAACTGTTCGAATCCGCCGTGCGCGAAGCGGTCGCCGCCTTCGGCCGCGGCGAGTGCTTCATCGAGCGCTTTCTGGACGCCCCGCGTCACGTCGAGACCCAGTGCCTCGCCGACGCGTACGGCAACGTCGTGGTCGTCTCCACCCGCGACTGCTCGCTGCAGCGCCGCAACCAGAAGCTCGTCGAAGAAGCGCCGGCGCCGTTCCTCACCGAGGAGCAGAACCGCCGGCTCTACGAATCCTCCAAGGCCATCCTCAAGGAGGCCGGCTACCTCGGCGCCGGCACCTGCGAGTTCCTCGTGGGCCAGGACGGCACCATCTCCTTCCTTGAGGTCAACACCCGTCTCCAGGTGGAGCACTGCGTCTCCGAGGAAGTCACCGGAATCGACCTCGTCCGCGAGCAGTTCCGGCTGGCCCGCGGCGAGGAACTGGGCTACGGGGACCCCGAGGTCCGCGGCCACTCGATCGAGTTCCGCATCACCGGCGAGGACCCGGGCCGGAACTTCATGCCTGCCCCGGGCACCATCACGCGGCTGTTGAACCCCACCGGCCCCGGTGTCCGGATCGACTCCGGCGTGGAGCAGGGCGACGTCATCAGCGGCAACTTCGACTCGATGCTCTCCAAACTGATCGTCACCGGCGCCACCCGCCCGCAGGCCCTGCAGCGCGCCCGCCGCGCCCTCGAGGAGATGGTGGTCGAGGGCATCCCCACCGTCATCCCGTTCGACCTCGCCGTCGTCACCGACCCGGACTTCGCCCCCGCCGAGGGTCCGTTCAAGGTCCACACCCGCTGGATCGAGACGGCCTTTGTCAACGACATCCCCGCCTGGACGCCGACCGGCACCGACGCTGAAGCGCCCGACGCCGGCGAACGCCAGCGCGTCGTCGTCGAGGTCGGCGGCAAGCGCCTGGAGGTCGTCCTGCCGGCGTCGCTGGGCACCGGTGGCGGCGCCGGCGCCGTCAAACCGGCCAAAGCCAAGAAGCGCTCCCGCAGCGGCGGCGCCGTGGTCGCAGCCAGCGGCAACGCCCTGACCTCCCCCATGCAGGGAACCATCGTGAAGGTGGCAGTGGGCGAGGGCGACCTCGTTGCCGAGGGCGATCTTGTGGTGGTCCTGGAAGCGATGAAGATGGAGCAGCCGCTCACCGCGCACCGCGCCGGAATCGTGATCGGGCTGTCCGCCTCCGCCGGCGAGACCGTCTCCGCGGGCGCCATCATCGCCCTCATTGAGGACGAGGCCGCAGAGTAGCCGCACGAGTCCCGGGACACAGGCGCGCCTCTGGCGCCCCTGCGTTCCGCCCGTGCAGACTGGGTCTGTGAAGCCATTTCTGCTCCTCGCCTCCCGGGCCGAGGACGCCGCCGCCGAGAACGAATACGAAGCCTACCTGCGCTACGGCGGGCTCGAACCCTCGCAGCTGAAGCGCATCCGGATGGAGGCCGCCCCGCTGCCCCGGCTGGAACTCTCCGACTACTCCGGTGTGATTGTGGGCGGGAGCCCGTTCACCTCCAGCGACCCCGCCGAGCAAAAAAGCGACGTCCAGCACCGGGTGGAGCATGAGCTCGCGGCCCTGCTCGACCGGATCGTGCCGGAGGATTTCCCGTTTTTCGGCGCCTGCTACGGGGTCGGCACGCTGGGCCGGCACCAGGGCGCGGTGATCGACCGGACCTACGGCGAGGGGCTTGGCGGCGTGACCATCAAGCTGACGGAAGAAGGGCTGCTCGATCCCCTCCTGCGGGGGCTGCCGGAGAGCTTCACGGCCTTCACCGGCCACAAGGAAGCCTGCACCCTCCTCCCCGCCCACGCGGTCCTCCTGGCCAGCTCCGCTGCCTGCCCGGTGCACATGTTCCGGATCAAGACCAACCTGTATGCCACCCAGTTCCACCCCGAGCTCGATGCTCAGGGTCTGGTCACCAGGATCGATATCTACCGCCACGCCGGATACTTCCCGCCGGAATCCGCCGAAATTCTGATGGAGGACGCCCGGCGCTTCACTGCCACGGAACCGATGAAGATCCTGCGCAACTTCGTGGAGCGCTACGCCCGCTAACTCTGACCGCTGGCACTGCCCGGTCCGGGCGCTGACGCTCCTGCCCGGTTACTTTCCCGCATTCCGCTGCCGACACGGAAATGCCCGGCGTGTTCAGTGAACACGCCGGGCATTTCCTTCAGTAACCGGGCTGGAGCGTCAGCCGAAGCCGTGGGAAAAGCGTCAGGCCACGTTGTTGGTGTACTCCAGGTCGCGGGTTTCCTTGCTCACGAACAGTGCGATCAGCGTCAGCACGGACATGGAGGCGAGGTAGACGCCGACCAGCCCGGGGCTGCCCTTGCCCATTTCCCAAAGCCAGACCGCGATGAACGGTGCCACGGCGGCACCGAGGATGCTGGAGACGTTGTAGCTGATGGCCGAGCCGGTGTACCGGACGTTCGTCGGGAAGAGCTCCGGTAGCAGCGCACCCATCGGCCCGAAGGTCAGGCCCATCAGGGAGAAGCCGATGATCAGCAGGGACATCGTGCCCCAGAAACCGGCGCTGAACAGCGGGATGAAGAGCAGGCCGAACGCGAAGATGCCGAGGGTCACGGCGATCAGCATCTTGCGGCGGCCGTACTTCTCAGCCAGCGGGCCGGAGACCAGGGTGAAGATACCGAAGAACACGACGCCGGCAATCAGCATCCAGAGGAAGTCGTTGCGGGTGTAGCCCAGGCCGGGGACGAACGCGGCAGCTGCGGCCTCGGTCATCGGCTTGCCTGCCTTCTCGGCTGCAGCCTTGGCTGCGTCCAGGGTGGCGGGGCGGGTGCCGTAGGTCAGCGTGAACGTTGTCATCAGGTAGAATAGCACGTAGGTGGCGAGCATGATGAACGTGCCGAGGATCAGCTGGTTCCAGCTGGTCTTGAAGACGCGGGCCAGCGGCAGCTTGGCAACTTCTTTGGATTCCAGAACCTTGGTGAAGGCCGGGGTTTCGATCAGCTTGAGCCGGACGTAAAGGCCGATGATAACCATGACCGCGCTGAGCAGGAACGGCACACGCCAGCCCCACTCCATGAAGGCCGCCGGGGACAGTGCGTAGCTGAAGACCAGGAAGATCACGTTGGCAATGATGAAGCCGATCGGTGCACCCAGCTGCGGGAACGTGCCGTAGATGGCACGCTTGTTCGCCGGGGCGTTCTCGGTGGCCAGCAGGGCCGCGCCGCTCCATTCGCCGCCGAGGGCAAGGCCCTGGGCAAAGCGCATGACAACCAGCAGGGCCGGAGCCCAGAATTCCCAGCCCGGCACGAGGGCCGTGGGCAGGCAGCCGATGAGGAACGTGGCAATACCCATGGTCAGCAGCGATGCCACCAGGGTGCCCTTGCGGCCGAACTTGTCACCGAAGTGGCCGAAGACGATGGAGCCGAGCGGCCGTGCAATGAACGCGACGCCGAAAACGGCGAAGGAGCTCAGCAGCTGGGTGGTCTCGTTCTGGCCGGGGAAGAACAGCCGGGGGAACACGAGCACAGCCGCAGTGGCGTACACGTAGAAGTCGTAGAACTCAACGGTGGTGCCGACCAGGCTGGCGACGATGACGCGGCCGCGCGAGTTCACCGGTTGGGCGGACCCCTGCTCTGCGGAAATGGCAGTGGATGACATGTAGTAGCGCTTTCATGAAGACCGGACCGCGGCTGAAAAGCCGTCCAGATGGGGATAAGTAGGATTACATAATAGTTCCCGCAGTCCATTCGATGGACAAGCAGTCCACTATTTGGACGTTTGATTTCGTCTCACGTGGTGGTCATCACACTACGCCCCGAAGCGCCCCTCACGCCGCCACAAGCGCGCCGATAGGCAAACGTCACAGCACGTTAACAAACGGCGAGGGTCCCGGAAACGCGGATTCCCTACTTTGGAAGGACAACATCCCCAAAGGAGGTCCCCGTGACTGCTGAACGAACTGCGAGCGCCGATACCGGCGTCTCCCCCGGCGTTTCCCCCCGACTCGACGCCGGCACCACCCTCGGCGGCCCCGCCCTTGAATACCGTCCCGGCCGCTGGATCGCCAACTGGGACGCCGAGAACAAGGAACAGTGGGAGTCCCAGGGCCGCTCCATCGCCAAGCGGAACCTGAACTGGTCCATCTTCGCCGAGTTCCTGGGTTTTGTGGTCTGGCAGCTGTGGTCGATTGTGGTCGTCCAGCTGCCCGCCGCCGGCTTCACCTTCACCACCTCAGAAATCTTCTGGCTGATCTCGATGCCCAGCCTGGTCGGCGCCACCCTCCGCATCCCCTACACCTTCATGGTCCCCCGCTTCGGCGGCCGCAACTGGACCATCGTCTCGGCCCTGCTGCTGCTGATCCCCTCGATCGGACTCGCCATGTGCGTCTCCAACCCGGAGACCCCGTTCGGCACCATGCTGTTCGTGGCGGCCCTGGCGGGCTTTGGCGGCGGCAACTTCGCCAGCTCGATGGCCAACATCACCTTCTTCTACCCGGCCCGCGAAAAGGGCTGGGCGCTGGGCCTGAACGCCGCCGGCGGAAACCTCGGCGCCGCCGTCGCACAGCTTGCCGTTCCGATCGCCATCACCCTCCTGGCTGCCGGCACCGTGAACCTGCCCATGGCCGGCTGGATGTGGGTCCCGCTGATCCTGCTCGCCGCCTTCGGCGCATGGAAGTACATGGACAACCTCACCAGCGCCAAGGGCGACGTCGCCGGCTCGCTCGCCGCGCTCAAGGAACCCCACCTGTGGATCATGGCGCTGCTGTACATCGGCACCTTCGGCTCGTTCATCGGCTTCGCCGGCGTGTTCCCCAAGCTCATCAAGGACTACTTCCCGGCATTCTCCTCGATCGGCGTCGGCACCGTGGCCCTGTCCCTCGCGTTCCTGGGCCCGCTGGTCGGCTCGCTGGCCCGCCCCTACGGCGGACGCATGGCCGACCGCATGGGAGGCGCCCGGATGACCGTCGCCGCGTTCGCCGCGATGGCCGTCATCACCCTGACCATGGTCTGGACCCTGCCGCTGAAGAACTTCTGGCTCTTCCTTGGCCTGTTCCTGCTGCTCTTCACCGCCAGCGGCTTCGGCAACGGTGCCACGTACCGGATGATCCCGATCATCTTCGCCACCTCCAGCCGGGCAGCCAAGTCCGGCGCCAGCACCGTCACCACCCAGCGCCTCGCCTCCTCGGCCCTCGGCCTGATCTCGGCCATCGGCGCCTACGGCGGCTTCGTCATCCCGCAGGTGCTCAACGCCTCCAACAGCGCCAGCGGCTCCTACACCCCCGCGTTCTACGGCTTCGTCGGGGCCTACGTCCTGATGCTGGCCGTGTGCTGGTTCTGCTACATCCGCAACGCCAACCGAAACGCGATGGGACACGTCTAACATGACCAACGGCGCCGCCACGCACTGCCCCTACTGCGCCCTGCAGTGCGCCATGACGCTCACCACACCAGCGGCTCTGACCCCGGCTCCACAGCCGGGGTCAGACCCCGTGCCGGAGCAGCCGGCCGCAGCCCTCCTCGACGTGGCCGGCCGCGACTTCCCCACCAACCGCGGCGGACTCTGCCGCAAGGGCTGGACCTCCGCGTCGCTGCTGAACCACCCCGGCCGCGTCACCGAACCGCTGCTCAGGGGCGCCGACGGCGTCCACCGCCCGGTCAGCTGGGAGGAGGCCCTGGCCTCAGTCACCGAAGCGGTGAAGTCCACCCAGGCCAGCTACGGGGCGGACGCCGTCGGAGTCTTCGGCGGCGGCGGGCTGACCAACGAGAAGGCCTACCAGCTGGGCAAGTTCGCCCGGCTGGCCCTGGGCACCTCACGGATCGACTACAACGGCCGGTTCTGCATGTCCTCAGCCGCGGCCGCCGGAATGCGCGCCTTCGGCCTGGACCGCGGCCTGCCGTTCCCGCTGGCGGACCTCGATACCGCCAGCACCATCCTGATGCTCGGCTCCAACGTTGCCGAGACCATGCCGCCGTTTGTGCAGCACCTGCAGGGCGCCCGCGACGCCGGCGGCCTGATCGTGGTGGACCCCCGCCGCTCTGCCACCGCCGCGTTCACCTCCGACGGCGGCGGCCTGCACCTGCAGCCGCTGCCCGGCACCGACCTCGCGCTGCTGCTGGGCCTCTCCCACGTCGTGATCCACGAGGGCCTCACCGACGCCGGCTACATCGGCGCCCGCACCGCCGGCTACGACGCCCTGGCCCGCAGCGTCGCCTCCTACTGGCCCGAACGAGTGCAGTCCCTCACCGGCGTCCCGGCCGGACTGATCCGGGACACCGCCCGCCGGCTCGCCGACGGCTCCCGCCGGGGCGGCAGCTACATCCTCACCGGCCGCGGCGTGGAACAGCACGTCGACGGCACGGACACCGCCACCGCCGCCATCAACCTCGCCCTGCTGCTGGGCCTGCCCGGCTCCGCCCGCAGCGGCTACGGCACCCTCACCGGCCAGGGCAACGGCCAGGGCGGCCGCGAACACGGCCAGAAAGCGGACCAGCTCCCCGGCTACCGCAAGATCACCGACCCCGCCGCCCGCGCCCACATGGCCGCGGTGTGGGGCGTTCCCGAGGCGCTCATCCCCGGACCCGGCCTCCCCGCCGTCCAGCTCCTGAAGTCCCTGGGACAGCCCGACGGCGTCCGCTGCCTCTTTGTGCACGGCGCCAACGTGGCGGTCTCCGCGCCGGACGCCAACGCCGTGATCGCCGGACTGCGGAGCCTGGACTTCCTGGTGGTCTGCGACTTCTTCCTCTCCGAGACTGCCGCCGAGGCTGACCTGATCCTGCCGGTCACCCAATGGGCCGAGGAGGAAGGCACCCTGACCAATCTCGAGGGCCGGGTGCTCCGCCGCCGCCGCGCGATCGCTCCCCCGCCCGGGGTACGCAGCGAGCTGTGGATCATGACCCGGCTGGCCGAATTGCTGGACGCCCCCTCGACGTTCAGCGAGGACCCGGAGACCGTCTTCGAGGAACTCCGGCTCGCCTCCTCCGGCGGCCTGGCCGACTATGCCGGGATCGACTACGCCATGCTGGACCGCGGCGAGGCCGCCTACTGGCCCTATCCCGCCGGCAGCACCGGGACCCCGCGGCTCTTCCTGGACTCCTTCGCCCACCCGGACGGGCGGGCCGTGTTCACTCCGGTGACGCCCCGCCGTCGTGCTGCTTCTTCGGTTTCCGCCGGCGCGGCAGCCGCGGCGGACCGGGCCGGCAGGCCGATGACCCTGATCACCGGGCGGCTGATGGAGCACTACCAGTCCGGCGCCCAGACCCGCCGGGTTGCCGCCCTGGCCGCGGCCCAGCCCGAAGCGCGGCTGCAGATCCATCCGGCGGCCGCCGCCGCGCAGGGCATCGCCGAGGGCGACGTCGTCTCGATCTCCAACGGGCGCGGCGAGGTATCCTGCCGCGCCGAGTTGAGCACGGACATCCGGCCCGAAACGGTGTTCCTGCCGTTCCACTTCCCGGAGCTGGAGAGCGCCAACCGGCTCACGGAGGCGGCCACGGATCCGATCTCCGGGATGCCGGAATTCAAGTTCAGCCACGTCTGGGTCCGGCCCGGCGCTGCCACTCTCCACGCCATTGAACTGCAGAAAGAAGGTGCGTCATGACAGAGCGCATTGTTGTTGTGGGCTTCGGGCCGGTGGCCGCACGGCTGGTCGACGAGCTGCTGCCTGCAGTCCGCGGCGGGCTCGCCCACCTGACGGTGATCGGTGAGGAGGCCGAGGCCGCCTACAACCGCGTGCTCGTGGCGGACCTCGGCGTCGGCCGGACCACGGCGTCGGCCCTGGCACTGTCCGACGCCGCGGCGCTGATTGACGGCGGCGTCGACGTCCGGCTCGGCGTCCGGGTCCGCCGGGTGGACCGCGCCCGGCAACAGCTGATCCTCAGCGACGGCACCTCCCCCGGCTACGACCGGCTGGTCTTCGCCACCGGCTCCCGCCCGGTGATCCCCAACCTCACCGGGCTCAACCCGGACCCTGCCGCGCCTGTCCTGCCGCCAGGCGTGACCGCGCTTCGGGACCTGCGCGACGCGTCGGTGCTGCAGGCGGCGGTGGCCGGCGGCAAGCGCGTGGTGGTGCTGGGCGGCGGCGTGCTGGGCCTGGAGACGGCCCTCGCCGCGGCCGAGGAAGGCGCCACCGTCACCGTGGTGCACAACGGCCCGCATCCGCTGGGCCGCAACATCGACCGTGGCGGCGGCGCCGTCCTCGCGGCTTCGCTGCGGAACTGCGGCGTGCGGGTGGCCGGCAATGCCCGCTCCACCGGCGTGGAACACAACGGGCCCGACGGCGGCTTCTCGGCGCTGCTGCTCGATGACGGTTCCGCGATCGACGGTGACCTGCTGGTGCTCTCCTGCGGCGTCCGTCCCCGGACCGAACTGGCAGAGGGCTGCGGGCTTTCCACCGGCGCCGGGATCCTGGTGGACCACAAGCTCCGGGCCCACCACGAGCCGCACATCTTCGCGATCGGCGACTGCGCCGAAGTCCGCTGCCCCGATCCGGAATGCCTTCAGTGCCGGACCGCGCGTGGTCCGGCCGGGCTGGTCGGGCCGGGCTGGCGGCAGGCCGAATGGCTCGCCGGGTACCTGACGCTGCTGGCTTCCGGGGCTCCGGATGCCGAGGCACTGCTTCCCTTGCCGGCCGAACTGCCGGCCGTGGTGGTGCTCAAGGCGCGCGGCATGAACATGGCGGTGGCCGGGGACAACGACGCGGAGCCGTGGGACGAGGAAGCCCTGACCGCCGGCGCCGTGAATGGCCGGGCCAGGCTGCAGATCGCACAGTGGGCCGATCCCGAGCACGGCCGCTACGTGAAGATGACCACCCGCGCCGGGGTGCTTGAAGGCCTGGTGGCCGTGGGAATGCCCCGCACCGCGGCCGAGCTGGTGCAGCTCTTCGAGCGCGGCGCCGAACTCCCGGCGGACCGGTCACTGCTGCTGCGCCTCGACGGACCGGACCAGGCGGCATCTGCCGGGGCTACTGACCCCGAACGGACCGTATGCCGGTGTGCCGGTGTGAGCGGGATCAGGATCGCTGCTGCGGTGACCGACGGCTGCGGGACGGTGGCCGAAGTTTCAGGCGCCACCCGCGCCGGGACAGGGTGCGGCGGCTGCCATGACGACATCAAAGGGATCATCGAAAAACACTTTCAGGGGGCCGTAGCCTGACACCGGGCGGGCTTCCATCAGCCCCAGTCGCCTTTACCTCCATCGCCGCCCGGGCCGAAGCCGCCGATCCACCGGTAGTAGGTGGTGTCGCGGTTGGGACCGAGGCGCCCGATCTTCGGTGCCATGGCGCCGAACAGCAGCACTCCGGCTGCGTCCGGGTCACCGCCGGATGCGGCCAAAAGAGCCCGACGCCGGCGGCCAACGAGCCAGATGATTCCCAGGAACAGGGAGAAGGACAACCCCACCCCGCCGGCCATCGCAGCCGTCGTCCCGGGCTCGTTGACCCTGAAGCCGTTGATCAGCATCACGCCAAACAGCAGCCCCAACGGAATGGCAAAGACCAGCCTGCGCACCAGCGCCCAGCGGAGACGTGACACGGGAACGGGGAGCTTCGTTGTGGCCAGGGTTTCGGCGGGCAGGCCGGCGCCGGCGGCGCGGTGATCTGAAAAGTCCAAGCGCTTCCCCCCAAGAAGTAAGACCGTGCTGGCCCTGATCGAAATCCTCTGCGATTCAGGGCCCGGCATAGGGCTACTTGTTCGTGTTGGCCTTGCCCGGGTTCTCAGCCTTCGAGGCCGGGGAGGCATTGACGGCCGGACCCGCGCCGTAGGACGGCGTTGCCGGTGTAGCGGCATTGGGGCTGCGGTGCTCTGCCGCATTTTCCTGTCCGGCTGCGCGCTTGGCCGCGGCGTTCTCGTGCGCCCACGCGGAGTTACCCGCTGGAACTGGAACAACCTGAGCCGGGTCGACGGGCGCGGGCTCCACTGGTTCGGGCTCTTCCGGGGCAGGCTCCACTGGTTCGGGCTCTTCCGGGGCAGGCTCCACGGGTGCAGGCTCCACGGGTGCAGGCTCGACCGGATCGGCCGTCTCTGCCGGGGCCTCGGACACCACGGAGACGGGCCCGGTGGTTTCGGCAGTGGCAGCCAACGCTGCGCCGCCGCCGGCTGCGACGACTGAGGCTACCGCGATAGCTTTGGTGGTAGTGCCCAGGGCACCGAAAAGGGAGAAGATTCCTGCCATGAGAGGCCTTTCGGGAAAGGGGACGTGCGTTTATCCGGAGGCCGCCCTAAAGAGCCAGCCGGGCGTCACGTTACTGCAGAGAAACGGGTCTGTGCGGGCGGGTGGGTTGATCCTGCGGAACTGCTGATCAGAAACTGCACCGGCTGACGCAGGCCCGGAGAGTTATTCGGAGCCCTCGCGCGCCGTCAGAACTCGACGCCGCGCACCAGGGTGATGAGTTGTTCCTTCGTCTGCTCGGCCGTGGGCCCCGTCGGGGAGATCAGGACCTGGGCGGTGAATGTCGCGAGGTTCTGGCCCCTGACCACCATCACGGACAGGATCGTGATCGGCACGTCGCCGGCCGGGCGAAGGGATTTCGGGCCAGCCGGTTCGGTTCCCATGTTGAAGGCCGCCTTGTCGCCGACGCCGTCGAGCGGCTCGCCGGGCAGGCCGCGGGCGGCCAGCCCCGGGGCTGCACCCTCGAGGACTTCGATTGAGAAGACCAGAGAATCCGGGCCCGGTGTGCCCAAGTCGCCGAACCTGTATCGGCAGTTGGACTCGCCCGGGAGGATCTGCGGTTGGGTCTTCGCCCCGAATGCCTGTTTAGCCTCATCGGGACTGATCAGGGCGCAGACCGGGTTGTTCGTCGTGGCCGCAGGACCCACGGGCGGAGCGGCGGGGACGTTGAGTGCTGTGCCGTTGCCCCAGCCGGCGTCCACGGCAGCCTGCGAGAGCGCGCGGGCCATCGCGTCGCCATCCGGGACGCCGGACCCGGCCATGGGCGGTCCGGTTACATAGGGCATCTCAAGGGTCTCGTTGCCCCGGACAGCCGTCAGGACGACATTCGCGGACACGTTGCCGGGCTCACCGCGGAAGTAGCCGGTCCACTGCAGGCAGGCGAAGTCGCCGATGCCCGTGACGGGTGAGCAGTCGGGTGTCGACTTCGCTTTGGAGATGTCGGCGGCCGATGCGGGAGATATGAGAGCCACAGACAGGGCCGTCATCCCTGTATCGGACTTGCTGGAATAGGTGCACAGGTAGGCCTCGCTTCCCGGCGGCCTGGCCTGGCTGATCTGGCCCACGGGCACGAGCCCGGGTTCGGTCTTCGCCGCAATCTCCGGGGTGATGAGATCACAGGCCGGGTTGCCGGTGCTGGATGAGGGTGCGGTTGACGACGTCGGCCCGCTTTGGCCTGCGGGCTGGGAGCACGCGGTGAGGAACAGGGCGAGCCCTGCCACGAGCGTGATGCCGAGTCGCGCCGGCCAGGACTGGCGCCTAGGCACGGAACTGCTTTCCGGGTCCGCGGGCGAGGCCCACCCGGGCATTGCCGGCGAGATGCACGAGCACCCCGACCACAAGGAACGCGCCGAGCACCTGGGCGCTTGTGGCGGTCACCGCTGGCCAGCCTCCATCGAGCCTCGGATCCAGGAAGTCGTAGGGATACCAGCCGTCAAGGGCACCGCGCACCCACGAGAAGATCAGGAATGCGGCCGGGTAGCACAGCCAGATGAGGGGCCGCCGCCACGGGCCGCGGACGGTGCGGGTGACGAAAAGCCAGTCGAGCCCCGCGACCAGCGGTGCGATGCGGTGCGTGATCATCCACGGCCAGTACATGTCCAGCGTCCACCACGGCTCATCAGGAGGGGCCACAAGCACCGCATAGATAATGCCCGTCATCACCAGGTAGAAGGCGAGGGCCCCGAACAGGTGATCCCACCACTGGGGCAGCCGCGCCCGCGGCCGCGCGGCGGACACCAGGAGTACGAGCGCGAGGACAAGGTTCGAGTGGAACGTGAACTGGGAGATGAGCTGGGGGATGTCGACGGAATTGCCCGGTTGCGTCGCGTCGTAGACCTCCTGGCCGAGGGCGGCGAGGATGGCAAGTCCGGCCCCGCCGCGCACCAGACGGATCCAGAGGCAGTCCGGATGCAGCGCCCGGTTGGCGCCCGCGTTGCGTTCGACCGCGGGATTCAGCGTCAGCACATCACTCATGGCATCAGTGTTGCGCTTCGCCGTGCCGGGACCCAGAGCCAAAAGGACCGGGTTCGCTCAGGGCCTTTCTCCCCCTGGCCAGCCCGCCCCTGCCGGCGTGTACTGAAGCCAGGATCCCGGGGGAAACAGCGGACTCCTGATGACCCTCGCCTGGGTGCTGCCGATGCTGGTCCTCGCGGCCGGAGCCGGCTGGCTGCTGGTGGCCCTGGGCGTGCTGCCGCTCCTGATTACGGTCATCGGAAGGTCGGGCCCGGTCGTGTCGCTCGCCGCGGCAAGCGGGGTCCCGTTGATCGCGGGGATCGTCTATCTCCTGTCCGCCCGGATGGAGCGGGGCAGTTCTGCGCCGGGAACCGTCCGGGCAGCTGCGGCCTGATCCGGCCGCAACCCTCCGCGTAACGCGAATCGGGCGGCGGCCCGATGGCGGGTAGCATCGGGGCCATGAGCGCCGACGACGACGACATCACCGAAGAACTGCTGGCCGACGCCGAGAAGCTGACGGGGCTGAGCCTCGAACTGCTGGGCCTTGACCCCCACCCGGATGACATGACCCCGGAGCAGCGGCTCCAGTTCGATCCGGAGGACCTGGAGGAAATGGCCGCCGTCTCCCCGGAGGGCCGCCGGAAAGCCGTGAGCCAGACGCGCCTGCTGGCAGGCCTGCTGTGGAACTCATCGAGCATCCTGATCGACCAGCTCTTCCGCGATCTGGGCACTCTCGGCACACCGGAGACCGTCACCCCGCCCGACATCGCCGGGACCTCGGTACTGTCCTCGCTGCCGCCCCAGTTCGCGTCCAGCTACGACGCGAAATTCACCCAGAAGCTCATCGTTGTCGCCGCCGACGTCACCGCGTGCCTGGTCCGCGGGTGGGCCGCCCCCGGATGCCTCGCGGCCGAACTCGCCGTGCGCTGCCTGCTCGACCAGGCGGAAATCACCGAGGATATCTACGAGCTCGACCTCCCCCCGGACTGGCGGGCAGAGGTCGAGGAAGTCCTGCTGGGGGACGCGGACAGTGAGGCGCTCTATTCGGACAGGCTCGACGTTCTCGAGGACGACGCCGACAGGCTGGGCTTCGAGCACTGGTTCACGCCCTACGCCCCCTGGCACGCGGTTCCGCCCTACGCCCGATCCTGAGTCCTGCGGCTGCTCCTGAGCCGCACACATCTGTTCCTAACCCGCCGGGGCAGCCAGTCCGGCCAGGAAATCCTCCGTGAAATGCTTGACCCCGTCCCACTCGGTATAGACGTAGTCGCGGGAGGTATCCAGGTCCGGGGACCCCTTGTCCCTGGTGATCTTCTTCATGAGCTGGCGTTTGATGAAGTTGTAGTGGGTGTACAGCAGCGCGCCGCCGAAAATCCCGACATGGGCCGGCCGCCAGCCGGTCTCCTCCTCGAACTTCGCCACATAGCCCTCGGCGCTTTCCTCGTCCCCGTGGGCGGCCAGGCTGACCGAAACCAGGGCGGACGGGAGACGTTCGAGCTCTCCGCGGTTCTTCCGGACAAAGTCGGCAACAAACCCCTCGTGTTTGCCCATGTGCACGGACGCCGCCACAATGACACCGTCGTAGCCGCCCGGAAGGGTGTCGCCGGAACGCTTGAGATCCCCCGTATCCGCCTCGTGCCCGTGGGCCCGGATCACCTCGGCGATGTACTCCGCGATCTGGGCTGTCTGTCCTTCAACGCTCCCGTAAGGGATATAGATCTTGGCCATGGTCCACTGTGTCCGAGCGGTGCACTGACGAAGTAGGGCCGAACGTCCCCGCCGTCCCGAAAGCGCACCGCACCCTTGACGGCTGCGCCCCCGGCGGCATGTGATGTACGAAGGCCCCGGCCCGGTTCACAGTCGACCGGCCGGTGCGGAACACCGTATCCCCACGAAAGGACAGGACATGTCCCTGCTCGATGCCTCCCTCTGGGAGGGCAAGATCTACCTCAACGGCTGGCGCCCGGGCGGCGGCGGGACAGCCGACGCCGTCGAGCCCGCCACCGGCGGGACGCTGGGCAGCTATGGCCTTGCTTCCGTGGACGATGTCCGTGAAGCCGCCACGGCAGCGGCGGCGGCCCAGAAGGGCTGGGCGAAACTCAACCCCGAGGACCGTGCCGCCGTGCTGCGCCGCGCCGGGATGCTGTGGGAGGAACACGCTGCCGAGATCCAGGACTGGATCGTGCGCGAGTCCGGCGGCATTCCGGCCAAGGCAGGCCTGGAAACGCATATCGCCGCCAACGAATGCTACGACGCTTCGGCGCTGCCCTCCCTCCCGGCCGGGGATGTGCTCACGTCCAACGAGAACCGCTGGTCCTTCGCCCGCCGGCGTCCGGTCGGTGTGGTGTCCGTGATTGCACCCTTCAACTTCCCGCTGATCCTCTCCATCCGCGCCGTCGCCCCGGCCCTGGCCCTCGGCAACGCGGTGCTGCTCAAGCCGGATCCGCGCACCGCGGTCTGCGGAGGGGTCACGCTGGTGCGGATCTTCGAGGAAGCCGGGCTGCCGTCCGGGCTCCTGGCGCTGCTGCCGGGCGGGGCCGACATCGGCGCCGCCGTCGTCGAGGCACCGGAGGTCGGCGTCATCGCCTTCACCGGCTCGACGGCGGCCGGGCGGAAGATCGGCGAGACCGCCGGCCGGCTGCTCAAGCGCGCCCACCTGGAACTCGGCGGGAACAACGCGCTCATTGTGCTGCCGGGCGCGGACCTGCCCAAGGCCGCCTCCGCGGCGGCGTTCGGCTCCTTTATGCACCAGGGCCAGGTCTGCATGGCCGCCGGGCGCCACATCGTCCACGAGGACATCTACGACGACTATGTCAGCGCCCTCACGGAAAAGGCCACGCATCTGCCTGTCGGTGATCCGGCGAGCGGGACCGTGGCGCTGGGCCCGATCATCGACGACAAGCAGCTGCACCGGATCGACACGATCGTCCAGGACGCGGTGCAGGGCGGCGCCCGGCTGGCCGCCGGCGGCACACACGACGGCAGGTTCTACCGGCCCACCGTCCTCGCCGACCTGGACGTGAAAAGCCCGGCGTGGCGGGATGAGATCTTCGGCCCGGTGGCACCGGTGATGAAGTTCTCCACCGTGGAGGAAGCCGTGGCCCTGGCCAACGGCAACGAATACGGCCTCTCGATCGGCATCTTGGGCGATGTGGGCCTGGCAATGACCATCGCGGACCAGCTGGACTCCGGCAAGGTCCACATCAACGAACAGACGGTGTCCGACGAGGCGAACTCACCGTTCGGCGGGATGAAGAGCTCGGGCAACGGCTCACGGATCGGCGGGCACCACGCCAATATGGAGTCCTTCACCGAAATCCAGTGGCTCACGGTCCGGCCGGACATCGCCCCGTACCCGTTCTAGCCTCTGCCCTTTCCGACGGAGAACGAAAAAGGAAGGACCCGGCTGCCGCCGGGTCCTTCCTTACGCGGGCCGGTGCCCGCTGATCGGGTACTCCGCGGGTCAGTTCCGCGGGTCAGTGTTCCGCTGCGTGGTGTGTGGCGGGGTCGAAGGGCTCGAACACGGACGAGCCGATCATGAAGATGCCGCGCTGCGGAATCCAGAAGTCCCCGAGCCTGTCCTGGACGGGCAGCGCCGAAGGTTGTCCGAGGCTCTGCCCCGACAGGCGCGCCTTGCTGTCGCGGATAAACCACATCTGCCGCGGGCGGGCCCCGAATCCCTGACCGTTGGGAACCCGGCCCGTCAGCCCGATGTGTCCGGCCCCCAGTACGGGGCCGGCGACAGCCCCCATGGCGCGAAGGAACGTCCGGCTGCGCCAGAGCCGCTCGGGAACCGCGCCGGCAACCGCGGACATGAACCGGGTGACCGGCGTGGCGGCCAGCGTCAGGTCCCAGCTCAGGTCCATCCCGTCTCCGACCGCCACACTCAAGGAGTAACCGTCGTGCCACCGGATGGAGATCCGGCCCGTCGACGCCGATCCGAGCGCACTGCCGAAGTACCGCGGACAGGAGGACCCGGGGTCGGTGGTGCTGTGCATCGTCCAGACGCCGGCAGGGTCACGGATCCAGACCGAGGAATAGCCCGGGCCGACCGAGGAGGCCGCAAAATGCCGCAGGGCCAGGACGTGGCCGGAGCTGAACGGAACGCCCATCACGCCGTAGCCGGCAAAGCGTTCTTCCGGGCCGGAGGGCAGCGCGGGGTTCTGTTCCACGGACTCAACAAGGTCGCGGGGACTTTGCATGGTGACGGCCTCCGTTGTGCTACATGTGGACGTGCAGGCGCCGGGCCGCTTCGGAGATCGAGCCGCTCAGTGACGGGTACACGGTGAAGGTGCTGGCGACGTCGTCGACGTGCAGTTTCTGGGTGACCGCAAGGGAGATCGCGAAGATCAGCTCCGAGGCGTTCGGGCCCACCACCACACCGCCAATCACGGTTCCGGAGCCCTTGCGGGCGAAGATCTTGACGAAGCCGTCCCGGTGGTTGCGCATCTTGGCGCGGGCGTTGCTGCGCAGCGAGAGCTTCACGACGTCGGCCTGGTACTTGCCGGATTCGATCTCGGCCTCGGAGACGCCGACGTTCGCGATCTCGGGCGAGGTGAAGATGTTGGACGCGACCTGGTGCAGCTTGAGCGGGGTAACACTGTCGCCCAGGAAGTGGGCAATCGCGATCCGGCCCTGCATCGCGGCCACGGACGCCAGCGCCAGCACACCGGTGCAGTCGCCGGCGGCGTAGATGTTCGGTGCGCTGGTGCGGGAGACGCCGTCGACCTTGACGTGGCCGCTCTCGGTGAGCGCAACGCCGGCCTCCTCGAGGCCGATCCCGGCGGTGTTCGGGATGGACCCGACGGCCACCAGGCAGTGGCTGCCGGTGACCTTGGAGCCGTCGCCAAGCGTCACGATCACACCGTCCTCGGTGCGCTCGACGGTCTCGGCACGGGCACGGGACAGCACCTTGACGCCGCGGCGCTCGAAGACGCCCTCAAGAACCTCTGCGGCGTCGGCGTCCGAACCGGGCAGCACGCGGTCGCGGCTGGAAATCAGGGTGACCCTGGAACCGAGGCCGTTGTAGGCGGAGGCGAACTCGGCGCCGGTCACCCCGGATCCCACCACGATCAGGTCCGCGGGGAGCTCGTCCATGTTGTAGATCTGGGCCCAGTTCAGGATCCGGACGCCGTCCGGGCGGGCGGTGGGGAGCTCGCGCGGGTGGGCGCCGACGGCCAGCAGGATCGCGTCCGCCTCGACGATTTCGGTGCCGTCAGCGGTGAGGACCTCAATGGTGTGGCTGTCCAGCATCCTGCCGGAGCCGAGCATGATCCGGACGCCCTGGTTCTCGAGGCCCTTCTGGATGTCCGAGGACTGCTGCCGGGCCAGCCGCAGCAGGCGGTCGTTGATGTGTTTGAGGTCCGCGCGCATCGTCGGGGTGCAGTCGCCGCCGTCGAGGTCGAACTTGACGCCGAGCTCACCGGCCTCGCCGACGCGGGTCATCAGGTCCGCCGTGGCAATCAGGGTCTTGGAGGGCACAACGTCGGTCAGCACCGCGGAGCCGCCGAGCCCCGCCCGTTCGATGATGGTGACCGTCGCTCCCAGGGAGGCGGCGACCATGGCGGCTTCGTAGCCGCCGGGCCCTCCGCCCAGGATTGCGATGCGGGGCGAGCTGAAATCGGGATGCGTAGTCACAATCAGCCATTGTCCACCATTTGGACCGGCACCACCAAGAATCCGGGCCGGCACGGCACAGTGTGCGGTGCTGGGCAGCACGGTGCCGGCACGATAACTTGTACCGGTGAGTACAACAGAATTCCTGACCACGGACCCCTTCGACGCCGCCCGCGCCGCCGCCGACTACATCGCCGAGGAGACCGGCGTCGACGCGCACGACGTCGCCCTGGTGCTCGGCTCGGGCTGGGCCGACGCCGCCGAACTGATCGGCGAGACCACGGCCACCCTCTCCGCGGACGAGGTCCCCGGCTTCTCCTCCCCCTCCGTCGTGGGCCATGTCCGCACCATCCGCTCCGTGCTGACCCGGGAGGGCAAGCGCGCCCTGGTCCTGGGCGCACGGACGCACTACTACGAGGGCAAAGGCGTCCGCGCTGTTGTCCACGGCGTGCGCACCGCCGCGGCGGCCGGCTGCAGGACCCTGGTCCTGACCAACGGCTGCGGGGGCCTCAACGAGGACTGGACACCCGGCACCCCGGTGCTGATCAGCGACCACATTAACCTCACCGCGACCTCACCGCTTGAAGGCGCCACCTTCGTGGACCTCACCGACCTGTACTCCCCGCGGATCCGCGGCCTCGCCCGCGAAGTCGACCCCTCGCTGGACGAAGGCATCTACGCCCAGTTCACCGGCCCGCACTACGAAACCCCCGCGGAGGTGCAGTACGCCAAGCGCATCGGGGCAAGCCTGGTGGGCATGTCCACCGCGCTCGAGGCGATCGCCGGCCGCCACGCCGGCATGGAGGTCTTCGGCATCTCGCTCGTGACCAACCTCGCCGCCGGAATCAGCCCGGTTCCGCTGAGCCATGAGGAAGTCCTCGAAGCCGGCCAGGCCGCGGGCCCGCGCATCTCCAAGCTGCTCGCGGAGATCATCGCAAAGCTCTGAGCTCAGCTCCCCGAGGCGAGGTAGCGCACAGCCTTGACCTTGTCCTGCGGAAAACGACGCTCCATCGAGTCGGCGATCCCGGCAATGGTCTGCCGGGCCAGTGCCTGCCGCCAGGCGAGTTCGGCCTGGCGCATGGTCTGGGAGATCAGGCAGGTCCGGACGAAGTTCTGCTCCGTGTCGGCATCCGGGACGTTGGACATGATGCCTTCGCAGCGGAACACCGGGTCGGGGCCCTCCAGGGCCAGGACAATGTCCAGGACGGTGACGTTTTCCGGCCGGCGCGCCAGATGGAAACCGCCGCGCGGACCCGACACGGAACCCAGGATCCCGGCATGGACCAGGGCCTGGAGCTGCTTGTTCAGATAGGAGCCCGGGAGCTTGTAGTACTCCGCCAGCCGGGCGCTGTTGACCGCTTCACCGGCCGGCGTCCACGCCATATTGACGCAGCTGTGAACGGCCCATTCCACCCCACGGCCCATCTTCATATTCCAGACGCTACGTGTCCGGAAAATTGCCTGTCAAGGGCTGGTGTGCAGGACAGCCCTGAGTGGTCTGTAAGTCGGACTCCCGCTGGTCGGGGAAGGCATCCGCGGCGATTGGCGCTAGTTTGGTTCCTATGACGTCTTCTGATGCCGAACTCACCCGCCTGCTGGACGACGCCCGCACCTGGGCCGCCCAGGACCCGGATCCCGCCACGGCCGCCGCCCTGACCGAACTGGTCCGGCTCGCCGGCGATGGCACCCCTGCGGCCCGCCAGGAGCTCGCGGACAGCTTCAGCGGGACCCTGCAGTTCGGCACCGCGGGCCTGCGGGCAGCCCTCGGCCCCGGCCCGAACCGGATGAACCGCGTCGTGGTGCGCCGCGCCGCCGCCGGCTTCGCGGCCTTCCTGACCGAAGCCGTCGCCCAGGCAGCCCCCGGCACCCGGCCACGCGCCGTCGTCGGCTACGATGCCCGCCACAACTCCGCCATCTTCGCGGAAGAGACCGCTGCGGTCCTCACCGCCGCCGGCGTCGAGACTTTCCTGATGCCGTCCGCCCTGCCCACCCCGCTGCTCGCCTACGCGGTCCGGGCGCTGGAGTGCGACGGCGGCGTCATGGTCACCGCCAGCCACAACCCGCGGCAGGACAACGGCTACAAGGTCTACCTGGGCCGGCACGCCGTCGAGGAGAGCGGACGCGGCGCGCAGATCGTGGCGCCCTACGACGGGCTGATCGCGGCGAAGATCGCCGCCGTCGGCGAGCTCTCCGGCGTCGCCCTGGCCACGGAGGGCTGGACCGTCCTGGACCCCTCGATCGCCGCCGGCTACGAGGCCGCCGTCGCGGCCCTGGCCGTCCCGGAGCACTTCCCGGCCCGCGGCCTCAAGATTGTCCTGACCCCGATGCACGGCGTGGGCGGCGGGACCGCAGTGGCGGTGTTGCACGCAGCCGGCTTCGACGACGTCACCGTGGTGAGCGAGCAGGCCGAGCCGGACCCCGACTTCCCCACCGTGAACTTCCCGAACCCCGAGGAGCCCGGCGCCCTGGATCTGGCCCTGGAAACCGCGGCCCGGGTGGATGCGGACCTTGTGATCGCGAACGATCCCGACGCGGACCGCGCCGCTGTTGCGGCGAAGGATCCGGACACCGGCGCCTGGCGCATGCTGCGCGGCGACGAGGTGGGCGCCCTGCTTGGCGCGCACGTCGTGGCGCGGCGGGCCGCCGGCGGCGGCAGCGGAGGCAGTGGAGAGACCACGGCGGGGGTGTTCGCGAATTCGATCGTGTCCTCGCGGCTGCTGGCCAGGATCGCCGCGACGGCGGGCTACGCCCACGCGGAAACCCTCACCGGTTTCAAATGGATCGCCCGCGTTCCCGGCCTGCTCTACGGCTACGAGGAGGCACTGGGTTACTGCGTCGCGCCCTCACTGGTCCGGGACAAGGACGGGATCTCCGCGGCAGTGCTGATCGCGGAACTCGCGGCGGCGGCCAAGGCCGGGGGCCGGACCATCTTCGACACGCTCGACGAGCTGTACCTGGTGCACGGCCTGCACGCGAGTGACCAGCTCAGCATCCGGGTCGCGGACCTGGGCCTGCTGGATGCCATGATGAACCGGCTGCGCGTCAGCCCGCCGGAATCCTTCGGCGGCTCGGCCGTCGAATGCGTCACGGACCTCGCCGAGGGCAGCGCACAGCTGCCGCCCACCGACGGCCTGCTGTACCTGACGAAGGACCTCAGCCGCATCATCATCCGCCCCAGCGGGACCGAACCCAAGCTCAAGTGCTACCTGGAGGTCATCCGCAGCGTCGGCTCGGCCGCCGAACTGCCCGGGGCCCGGCAGGAGGCACGCGCCGCGCTTGACGCGGTCCTGGCGGACGTCCGTGAGGCGCTGGGGCTGTAGCCGGGGCGCAGCTTCCGGGGCGTCAGCGCCTACAGCTCGACCTCAATGTACCCGCCCACAATCCGGGTACCGAAGGTCGGGAGCCGGAGTTCCGGCGCGCCCAGGCACTCCCCCGTTCCGAGGTCATAGACCTCCTTGTGCAGCGGC
This sequence comes from Arthrobacter sp. U41, assembly GCF_001750145.1. Lineage (NCBI taxonomy): Bacteria > Bacillati > Actinomycetota > Actinomycetes > Micrococcales > Micrococcaceae > Arthrobacter > Arthrobacter sp. U41. Next base: position 2,521,748 of record NZ_CP015732.1, on the reverse strand, counting down.
GAGGCGAGCGTCGGGCGCGAGCCGCGGGACCCGGTGATGCCCCGGGCCATCACGTGCGCCCCGGTCGCCGGGTCCTCCTGGGCGACGGCAAAAACCTCACCGGAGCCCGTGCGGAACAACGCCACCTGGCGCCCCGCGATCAGCGCCGCCTCGCCCCAGGCCGGTTCCAGGTCCTCCACCGCGCACACGCGGTGCCAGCCGGTCCCATAGCTGGGGTGTTCTACAAAGCTCCGTGCTGCGCTCTCAAGTACGGCAGTCATTTCGGGCCCCTCTCTGATACATCTCTCCCGGGCTCAGCCGCTCCTGCGGCCATATACCCAAGCTAGGTCCGCGGTGTTTCATCGGCGTGCAGTGAATGTGTCCGGCGGGTAAAAGAGACCTCACGCCGCCGGAAATGCGTTCGTGATGCAGAAGTTAAGATCACGAAACATAAGGGAAACTGAAGCGAAACTGCGCTTGCCTAGTCTGGATGGACACCTCGATTGAGAAGGCCGCAGAGCACCGACTGCGGCCCATGCGAAAGGCCCACCGTGACCGGACAGACTTCAAGCCCCCAGAACCAGGACGCAGAGCGCACCACAGCACCGCGCCGCATCGTGGTTGCCGGCGGCGGCCCTGCCGCCCACCGCTTCGCCGACGCAATGCACGCCCGGGGCCTGGACGGCTGGAACGTCACCGTCCTCACCGAGGAAGCACACCTCCCCTACGACCGCGTCGCGCTGAGCAGGGCCCTCACCGACGCCGACGTCGACCTCACCCTGGGTACCGCCGCGATGTGGGAGCACGAGGCGCTCACGCTGCAGACCGGCGAGCGCGTCACCGGCATCGACATCGCCGGCAAGACGGTGTCCACCGCGGCCGGCACCGTCTACCCGTACGACGAGCTGGTCGTCGCCACCGGTTCCGACGCCGCCCGCCTGCCGATCCCGGGATCCGGGCTCACCCACGTCTACCGCACACTGGAGGACGTCTGGGCCATCAACAAGGCGATTGCCGAACTGACGGAGAAGCTCGGCCGCAAGGTCAACGCCGTCACCATCGGCGGCGGCCTGCTGGGCCTGGAGTCCGCGGCCGGCACCGAGCAGCTCGGCGCCACCCCGATCGTCATCAACGGCTCCCCCTGGCTGATGAACACCCAGCTGGACCAGGGCGCCGGGCAGGCCCTCGGCCGCCTGATCGAAGCCAAGGGCTTCACCGTCCACGGCGGCGTGTTCCCCTCCGAAGTCCTCTCCGACGACGACGGCCAGGTCACCGGCGTGCTGATGGCCGACGGACGCATCATCGACGCGGACCTCGTGATCGTCGCGATCGGCGTTAAGCCCCGCGACGAGCTGTTCCGCGCCGCCAACGGCCCGGCGGCGGAGGGCCCGGAAGGCACCGCGCCGCTGTTCGACCTGGGCCCGCGCGGCGGCGTCGTGATCTCCGACGGCTGCGAAACACAGGTCCCCGGCATCTGGGCGATCGGGGAGGTCGCCAACTTCGGCGGCATGTGCCTGGGCCTCGTGGCCCCCGCCAACACCATGGCGGAGATCGTCGCGGACCGGCTGTACGGCGGCAATGCTACTTTCCCGGGCTTCGACACCGCCACCAAACTCAAGCTCTCCGGCGTCGACGTCGCCAGCTTCGGTGACGCCTTCGCCAGGACCGAGCACGCGCTGGAAATCGTCTACGCCGACCCGGCCCGCGGCGTCTACCAGAAGATCGTCACCACCGACGACGCCAAGACCCTGCTCGGCGGCATCTTCGTCGGGGACGCGGCACCGTACACGTCCCTGCGCCCCATGCTGGGCCGCGAACTCGCCGCCGAACCCGGCGCCTACCTCACCGCAGCCGGCGGCGGCGACGCCCCGGAAACCGAACTCCCGGACGATGCCATCCTGTGCTCCTGCAACAACGTGGCCGCCGGCAGCATCCGCGACGCCATCAATGGCTGCGGTGCCTGCGAGGGCAACGCCCCGGTCCAGGAGCTCGGCGAGCTCAAGGGCTGCACCCGCGCCGGCACCCAGTGCGGCTCCTGCGTCCCGATGCTGAAAAAGCTGATGGAAAGCGAACTGACCAAGTCCGGCGTCGCGGTCTCCAAGGCCCTCTGCGAGCACTTCGAGCTCTCCCGCCAGGAACTCTTCGACGCCATCCGGGTCCTGGAACTGGCCTCCTTCGAGGAGATCCTGGCCAAATACGGCACCGGCACCGGCTGCGACATCTGCAAGCCCACCATCGCGAACATCCTGGCCAGCCAGAACAGCGCCTACGTGCTCGACGCCGGCCGCGGCACCCTGCAGGACACCAACGACCGCGCCCTGGCCAACATGCAGAAGGACGGCACCTACTCCGTGGTCCCGCGGATCGCGGGCGGCGAGATCACCCCGAAGAAGCTCGGTGTGATTGCCGCCGTCGCCGAGAAATACAGCCTCTACACCAAGATCACCGGCGGCCAGCGGATCGACATGTTCGGCGCCCGGCTGGAGCAGTTGCCCGAAATCTGGAAGGAACTCGTGGACGCCGGCTTCGAATCCGGCCAGGCCTACGGCAAGTCCCTGCGCACCGTGAAGTCCTGCGTCGGCTCCACCTGGTGCCGCTTCGGGGTCCAGGACGCCGTCGCCATGGCCATCAACCTGGAGCTGCGCTACCGGGGCCTCCGCAGCCCGCACAAACTCAAGATGGGCGTCTCCGGCTGCGCCCGTGAATGCGCCGAGGCCCGCGGCAAGGATGTCGGCGTAATCGCCACGGACAAGGGCTGGAACCTCTACGTCGGCGGCAACGGCGGCTTCCAGCCGGCCCACGCCCAGCTCCTGGCCCAGGACCTCGACGACGAGACCCTGCTCAGGTACATCGACCGCTACCTGATGTACTACATCCGCACGGCCGACCGGCTGCAGCGCACCGCGCGCTGGCAGGAGGAGCTCGACGGCGGCCTGAAGCACGTCGAGGAGGTGGTGGTGCAGGATTCACTCGGCATCGCCGCGGAACTCGAAGCGGCCATGGCCAGGCACGTGGACACCTACCAGGACGAATGGGCCGAGACCCTCAAGGACCCGGAACGCCTGCGCCGCTTCCGTTCCTTCGTGAACGCCCCGGACCAGAAGGACGACTCGATCTCCTTCGTCCCGGAGCGCGGCCAGATCCGCCCCGCCACCGCCGAGGAGAAGTCCCTTGCCCTTCAGCAGCCCGTGCTGATCGCCTCCAGCATCCCGGTCCGGCCCTCCGACGCCCCAGCCACCGCCACCGAAAGCCAGGTCTGACCATGCAGCTCAGCATCGATCTCAGCGGACGCGAAGTCCTCGTCACCGGTTCGGACACCGCCGCGCGCCAGGCGGTCCGCCGCTACCGGGCCGCCGGCGCCGTCGTCTCCCGGCTGAGCAGCCCGGGCGGCGCCCGCCACGACGGGCCCCTGCCGGAGCGCCCCTTCCTGGTCGCCGCCGTCGACGACGGCCAGCCCGGCTGGGAGGCGCTGCTGGACCGCTGCCGTGACACCGGCATCCCGGTCGCGGTGGAACCCGCCGCCGGCACCGCCGGCCGCGTCACCCTGGTCGGCGGCGGACCGGGAACCATCGAACTGCTGACCGTCGCCGCCGTCCAGGCCCTGCGGGACGCCGACGTCGTCTTCTACGACCGGCTGGCCCCCTACCAGGAACTGCCCGCACTGAGCACGGCCGAGCTGGTGGATGTGGGCAAGCGCCCCGGCCACCACCCGGTCAGCCAGGCCGGCATCGAGGAGCTCATGGTGGAGGCCGCGCTGGCCGGGAGGAACGTGGTCCGGCTCAAGGGCGGCGACCCGTACGTGTTCGGCCGCGGCGGCGAGGAGGTGGCCGCCTGCGTGAAGGCCGGCGTGCCCGTCCGCGTGATCTCCGGTGTTACGAGTGCCATCTCCGTCCCCGCCGCGGCCGGGATCCCGGTCACGCACCGCGAGGTCAGCCACATGTTCACCGTCGTCTCCGGCCACGCCCCGCTGACCGAGAAGGAACACCTGCACCTTGCCGGACTCGGCGGCACCATCGTGGTGCTGATGGGCATCGGCACGCTGCACCAGCTCGCCGCGGGGCTGCGCCGGGCGGGGATGCGCGCGGACATGCCGATGGCCGTCGTCGAACGCGGCTACCGGCCCGGCCAGCGGACCACCATCGCCGAGCTGGGCACCATCACAACGGCGGCGGCGGAGTGCAGCAACCCGGCCGTGCTGGTGATCGGCGACGTCGTCCGGGTGGCCGAGGCCAACCGGGGCTGCGCGGAGGCGGAAGCCGAACTAGGCCGCCTGGCCGCGTCCCTGATGGGGGCGTGAGAACCGTGAGCGCGCTCAACGCCATCGCCCCCGCCGGGCTGCCGGGCGCCGATCCGGGACCGGACACCGGGCCGGAGACGGTGGCCGGGCCTGCGGCGGGGACGGTGGAGCTGCCGCTGGAGGGCTTCCGGATCGGCGTCACCTCGCACCGCCGCTCCCAGGACCTGATCGAGGCCCTGGAGCGGCGCGGCGCGGAGGTGCTGCACGCGCCGGCGCTGAAGATCGCCCCGGTGCAGGAGGACCTGAACCTGATCGAGGACACCCGCGCCATCATCGCCGCACGCCCTGAGCTGTGCATCGCCACCACCGCCTACGGCATGCGGCGCTGGTGCGAGGCCGCGGACACCTTCGGCATCGGCGAGCAGCTGCTGGAAACGCTCGGCGCCACCCGGATGTTCGTCCGCGGGCCCAAGGCCCGGGGCGCCGTCCGCGCGGCCGGGCTGGCCGACGTCGGGATCAGCAGCGACGAAACCACCGCCACCCTGGTGGACATGCTCCTGGCCGAGGGGGTGCGCGGCAAGACCGTCGCGGTGCAGCTGCACGGCTACACCGACGTCCGCCAGCTCGAACGCCTCCGGATGTCCGGCGCCACGGTCCTGACGGTCACCCCGTACCGCTGGGTCAAGCCCGACGGCGCGGACCGGCTGCCGCGGCTGATCGAGGCCGCCTGCAGCGGCAACCTGGACGTGCTGACGTTCACCAGCGCCCCCGCGGTGGATGCGATGTGGAGCACCGCGCACGAGATGGGCCTGTACCGGCAGCTCGTGGAGAGCCTGAAGACCACCGTGGCCACCGCCGTCGTCGGCCCGGTCACGGCGCAGCCGCTCATCGACGCCGGACTGCAGCCGCTGGTTCCGGAGCGGTTCCGGATGGGCGCCCTGATCCGGCTCGTCGTGGAGCACCTTGCCCTCAACCACGTCCGCCGCCTGGACACCGTGTCAGGCCGCGTGGAACTCCGCGGCCGCTCGCTGCGGATCGATGGCGGGGCCGTGGAACTGGCCCCCGCGCCGCTGCTGCTGCTGCGGGCGCTGCTGGGCGCCGGCGGCGCCGTGCTGTCCCGTGAGGCGTTGTCCGAGCTGCTGGAACTCCGCGGCTCCGTCCATGCCCTGGACATGACGGTCAGCCGGCTGCGCTCGGCCCTGCCGGACGGCCGGCTGGTGGAAACCGTGGTGAAGCGCGGCTACCGGATCCGCGTTTAACAACAGCAACGCGGGGTCACTTCGCGCCCATCCCAAGGTGTTTTATGGGCGCGAAGTGACCCCGCGTTGTGTGTGACGCACGACATTACCGGTGAGTAAATACTGGCGAACGGGCGGCGAAAATTCCGCAACACCGGGGAAACCTGCCGGAAAAATCGGCCGCCTACGCTGGGGACCAACAAGCAGTCAGGCCGCACCAAAGGCCACCAGCGAAAGGGCCTCACCATGTCCGCCACCTCCACCGTTCCCGCCGATTCCCAGACCCGGCCCCGCATCGTCATCGCCGGGGCCGGCCCGGCCGCGCAGGCCCTCGTCCGCCAGCTCACCCGGACGCCGTTCGCGGGCGGCATCACGGTGCTCAGCAACCGGGATGACGCACCCGCCGAGCTCCTGGAACTGGCCGCCCTCCCGCAGGTCTCGGTCCGCTTCGGCCAGCCGGCCAGCTACGTCGACCCCGACAGCCGCCATGTCACGACGGCGGACGGCCTGGAATTCAGCTACGACCAGCTGGTCATCGCGACCGGGTCCTCCCCCGCCGGCGCACCGCTTGCCGGGGAAGGCCGCTGCCTGAACTACTCCACGATCGACGACGCCGCCGGGCTGGGCGAGGCCGTCAAGGACGTCACTCGGGTGCTGGGGCGGCGGCCGCTGGGCATCCTGGTCGGCACCGGAACGGCCGCGGGCCAGGCCGAGGCTGTGCTGCGCTCCCGCGGTGTCCGCCCCATCCGCACGACGCAGCGGCCGGCCGCCGTCGTACCCACCCTTGCCGGCTCGGCGCTCACGGCCGCCGGGATTGTGTTCGAGGATGGCTCCAGCATGGCCGGGGACCTTGTGGTCCTGGCCGAGGAACCGATTGCCCGCGACGCCCTCGCGGTCAGCGCCGGGCTGCAGACGGCACGCCAGGGCGGGATCGTCATCGGGCGCGACTTCCGCACCTCCGTTCCGGGGATCTGGGCGATCGGGGACGCCGCGGTGTTCGACGGCGTCCGGCTGGGACTGCTGGTGGCCGCCTCCTCCTCGGCGTCCGTGTGCGCCTCCCAGCTGCTCCGGGCCGGCATGGCGGAGCCCCTTGCGGAAGCCGCCTGAACCGTTGCCTGAAGTGTTGCCCGGCCCCTGCGTGCAGGCCCTCCGGTGGCATGGCCTGTTATGGCAAGATGGACACCTGAGAAGCCAGGAAAGGGACCACCATGAGCAACGAAGCCGCGACTGCCGGGAACGCCACCGCCGCTGCCCCGGAATCCGGAACCGCGGGAAACCCCGAAACTTCGGGGAACATTGCCTCCTACATCGACCACACGCTGCTCAAGCCGGAGGCAAGCGAGGCCGAGATCCTCAGGGTCTGTGCCGAAGCCGCCGAATACCGGTTCAAGTCCGTGTGCGTCAACCCGGTCTGGGTCAAGACGGTCAAGAAGGCCCTGAGGGGCACCGGCGTGCTGACCTGCTCGGTCGTCGGCTTCCCGCTGGGCGCCACCCCGAGCGACGTCAAGGCCTTCGAGGCCCGCGGTGCCGTGCTGGACGGCGCCGAGGAAGTCGACATGGTGATCAACATCGCCGCGGCCCGGGCCAGCGACAAGGGCGCCCTGATCGATGACATCACCGCCGTCGCGGACGCTGTCCACGACGGCGGCGCCATCCTGAAGGTCATCATCGAAACGGCGCTGCTGGACGATGCCCAGAAGGTGCTGGCCTGTGAGGCTGCCGTGGCGGCGGGAGCCGATTTCGTGAAGACCTCCACGGGCTTCAACGGCGGCGGGGCCACCGCCGCGGACGTCGCGCTGATGCGCCGGACGGTGGGCCCGGAACTCGGTGTCAAGGCCTCGGGTGGCGTGCGTTCGCTCGCCGACGCACAGGCTATGATTGCTGCAGGTGCAACACGTATTGGCGCCAGCTCCGGGATCGCGATCGTCAAGGGTGAACAGGGTTCCTCCGCGTACTGATCCGCTCCGGCAGCCGCCACAGTTTTGAGCCCCACGGGGCCGAGGAGGAACGAATGTCCAGCAACACCGCGAAAACCCAGCAGACCCCGCAGAACGAGAACAGCCTGGCCTCCAGCCTCATCCTGTTCGTCCTCATGATGGTCCTGTTCTTCGCTTCGCTCTATTCGTTGACCTTCCTGACGCTGGGCAACCCGTGGCCGATGGCCGCCTGCCTCGGCCTGTTCGCCCTGGCCTTCTGGATCCCGCAGACCATCACCGGCCGCTCGGACTCCGCGGGCGAATTCTAAAGCCGCACCGTACGTGAACGACCGAAGCCCCGGACCCCCGGGGCTTCGGTCGTTTAACCCCCGGCCATTTCACCCGCGGCCCGGGCCGGCGGGGGCGGCCGGCGTCACCGGCCCGCCGTTGCGGGTTAGCGCCGTTACGCCGCGGCGAGCAGCCCGTAGAGGCTTTGCAGCAGACCGGTCCCGGTCGCCACCGCGGCGGGCCACTGCAGCTCGGCCAGGGCCAGCACCGCGCCGAACATGCCGATCATGGCGTAGGCACTGACCGGAATCAGCACGAACCATTCCCGCCGTGACCCGGCGCGGCCCAGCAGCGGAACCGCGAACGCCCCGTTGGCCTTCCAGACGTTTTTCACCAGCGGCAGCTTCCGCAGGAATTTCGGCGGCTTGATCACCAGCGGCCAGAGCAGCGGCACTCCCCCGGTGGTGATCATGTCCCCGACGATGTGCACCAGCACGCCGGTCAGCATCGAGACCGGAAGCCAGGTCCACTGGTGCGGCGCGAACCAGGTCACCAGCCCGGCCATGCAGAGGGCGAAGACCCAGTTGCTGATCCAGCCGTACTTCGGGAAGAGCTTCAGGGCTTTCGCGGCGATGTTGATCATGAACATGCACAGCAGCCCGGCACCCACCGACAGCAGGCCCCAGTGGGTCTGCAGCTGAAGCTGCCCCGCCAGCGCCGCCAGCATGACAAAAAACGCGGCGCCGAGCAGGGAATGTGTGCCCTGCCGGTGGCCGCCGGAGACGTTCTCGATGCCGACCGCGATCACGTTCGACAGCGGCGGCAGCGAGTGCGCCACCGTGCTGGAGCGGTGGTCCCAGTCGCAGACCAGGGCCGTTCCCGCCGTCGCCATCCCGCCGATCAGGATCCCGGTCGCGTCCAGCGGAAACCAGCCGAGAGTGTACGGGCCGGTGGAGGCAATCGCCACCCACGCCGCGGCCCCCGACGCGGCGTGGTGTCCGCCCATCATTCGCTATTTCACCGCCAGCGGCGCATCGGAGAAGATGTTGCGGATAACGCCGTTGGCCCACTCCAGGATCTCGGCGTCCTGCAGGTCCCGGCCGCCGATCCGGGCGGTCTTGGGCTTGGGGATGAGCACCGCGTCCAGGGCGGGTTTGGACTGCGACCCCGGATACATCCGGGTCAGCCGCATGAGCTTGGACTCCGGCAGCTGTGCCGGGGAGAACTTGATGAAGTTGCCCTGCAGGGCCACATCGCTGAGCCCGGCCTCGCGGGCACCGACCCGGAAGCGGGCGACGTCGATCAGGTTCTTCGCGGGCAGCGGCAGCTCGCCGTAGCGGTCCACGAGCTCGGCGAGCACTTCGTCGATCGCCTCGTAGGTGATCGCCCCGGCGAGCTTGCGGTACGCCTCGAGGCGCAGCCGTTCGCCCGGCACATAGTCGTGCGGCAGGTGCGCGTTGACCGGCAGCTCGATCTTCATCTCCGCGGCCTTCTCCTCGGCCTCGCCCCGGTACTCGGCCACAGCCTCGCCGACCAGGCGGATGTAGAGGTCGAAGCCCACACCCTGGATGTGGCCGGACTGCTCCCCGCCCAGCAGGTTGCCGGCGCCGCGGATCTCGAGGTCCTTCATGGCCAGCTGCATCCCGGCACCGAGCTCGTTGTGGGTGGCGACGGCCTTGAGCCGTTCCAGCGCCACTTCGCCCAGCGGCTTCTCGGACGGGTACAGGAAGTACGCGTAGGCGCGTTCGCGGCCACGGCCCACCCGCCCGCGCAGCTGGTGCAGCTGGGAGAGCCCGTATTTCTCCGCCCCGTCCACGATCAGGGTGTTCGCGTTGGAGATGTCCAGCCCGGTCTCGATGATCGTGGTGCAGACCAGCACGTCGAAGCGTTTCTCCCAGAAATCCACGATGATCTGCTCCAGCCGGCTTTCGGACATCTGTCCGTGCGCCACCTCCACCCGGGACTCCGGGACGAGTTCGCGGATCTTCGCCGCGGTCCGGTCGATCGTGGACACCCGGTTGTGCACGAAGAACACCTGGCCCTCGCGCATGAGTTCCCGGCGGATCGCCGCGGAGGTCTGCTTGTCCGTGTACGGGCCCACGTAGGTGAGCACCGGGTGGCGTTCCTCCGGCGGGGTGGCGAGCGTGGAGGTCTCGCGGATGCCGGTCAGCGACATTTCCAGGGTCCGGGGAATCGGGGTGGCGCTCATCGCCAGGACGTCCACGTTGGTGCGCATCTTCTTCAGCGCTTCCTTGTGTTCGACGCCGAAGCGTTGCTCCTCGTCCACGATCACGAGGCCGAGGTCCTTGAACGCGAAGTCCTTGGACAGCAGCCGGTGGGTGCCGATCACCACGTCCACGGAGCCGGCTTTGACCCCTTCGGCCGTCTCCTTGGCCTCTTTTCCGGCCTGGAAGCGGGACAGCGGCTTGACCACCAGCGGGAAGCCGGAGAACCGTTCGGTGAAGGTTTCATAGTGCTGCTGGGCGAGCAGGGTGGTGGGCACCAGCACGGCGACCTGTTTGCCGTCCTGGACGGCTTTGAAGGCCGCCCGGACCGCGATCTCGGTCTTGCCGTAGCCCACGTCGCCGGAGATCAGCCGGTCCATCGGGATCTCCCGCTCCATGTCCGCCTTGACCTCGTTGATGGTGGTCAGCTGGTCCGGGGTCTCCACATACGGGAAGGCTTCCTCGAGTTCGCGCTGCCACGGGGTGTCGGGGCCGAAGGCGTAGCCGCGGGAGGCCATCCGGGCCGAGTAGAGCCGGATCAGCTCGCCGGCGATTTCCTTGACTGCCTTGCGCGCCTTGGACTTGGTGCTGGACCAGTCGGCGCCGCCCATCTTGCTCAGCGCGGGGGTATCCCCGCCAACATAGCGGGTGACCTGGTCCAGCTGGTCGGTGGGCACAAAGAGCCGGTCGCCCGGGGCGCCGCGTTTGGACGGCGCATACTCCAGCACGAGGTATTCGCGCACCCCGACTGAGTCTTTTGAGCCGCCGACGGTGATCTTTCGCTGGATCAGCTCCACAAACCGGCCGATGCCGTGCTGTTCGTGCACCACGGAGTCGCCGGCCACGAGCTGCAGCGGGTCCACGGCGTTCCGCCGCTTGGACGGCATCCGGCGCATGTCCTTGGTGGAACCGGCGGAGGTCCGTCCCAGCAGGTCCGCCTCGGTCAGCAGCGCGAGCTTGAGCGGTTCCAGCACAAAACCGCGTCCGAGCGCGGCCGTGGTCACCTCGATCAGCCCGGCCTGGGGCTCGTCGTCGAGGGAGCCGACCCGGGCGCACGGAATGTCGTTGTCATGGAAGAGCTCGGCGAGCCGCTGGGCCGGGCCGGGACCTTCGGTGACGACAACAACCCGCCACTGCTCCCGCACGTGGGAGCCGATGAAGTCCATCATCTCGGCGACGTCGCCCTGGTAGCCGCGGGGTTCCCGGGCGTGCAGGTTAAGGACATCGACGTCCGGCAGCAGTTCCTCGTCGGTGGCCAGCGAGGTGATCGACCACCAGGACACCTCGTGCGCGAGGGCCGCGGAGCGGGTTTCGGTGAGCGAACGGAAGCTGGCCGAATGCAGGGCCTCGGAGGCCTGGGACGTGAGGTCAAGGGGTGCTGTACCGCCGTCGGACGCCGTCGACCAGGCCGCCTCAAGGAATTCCTCGTTCGTGGCGGCGAGGTCGTGGGCGCGGGTCCGGACCTTTTCCGGTTCGATCACCACGGCCATCGAACTGGCCGGGAACTGGTCCAGGAACGGCACCATGGCATCCACCAGCACCGGGGCCAGGGACTCCATCCCCTCGACGGCGATGCCGCCGGCGATCTTCTCCAGCATGTCCGCGGCGGCCGGCAACTGTGATTTCAGCGTCGCGGCGCGGGACATCACCGAGGGTGTGATCAGGATTTCGCGGCACGGCGGGGCGTGCAGTTCGGTGGGGTGGTGCACCCCCGGCGCGCTCAGCGAACGCTGATCGGCGACGGCGAACCAGCGCATCTGGTCCACTTCGTCGCCGAAAAACTCCACCCGGATGGGGTGGTCCTCGGTGGGCGGGAAGACATCCAGCATGCCGCCGCGGACGGCAAATTCACCGCGCCGCGTGACCATGTCCACACGGGCGTAGGCGGCGTCGGCAAGGCTTCGCACGACGCTGCTGAACGGGGCCTCCTGGCCGACCGTCAACGTCACCGGCACCAGCTCACCAAGACCCGCGACGAGCGGCTGCACAACGGCCCGGACCGGGGCGACAACGACGCGCAGGGCGCCGCCGGTGGATGTTTCGGGGTGCGCGAGCCGGCGCAGCACGGACAGCCGCCGGCCCACCGTGTCCGAACGGGGTGAAAGCCGTTCGTGCGGGAGCGTTTCCCAGCTGGGGAACTCGGCGACGGCGTCGGCCGGCAGGAAAGCGCGCAGCGCTTCGGTCAGGTCCTCGGCCTCCCGGCCGGTGGCGGTGACGGCCAGAACGACCGGGCCCAGACCGGTGCTGTCCTTCGCTGTGTCCGCGGCCAAGGCGGCCAGTCCGTCGGCCATTTCCGCGAGCAGCGCCGGGCGCAGTCCGGCGGGGGCGCTGATCTGGTAATCCTCGCTGCGGGCGTCGAAACCGCGGGCGGCTTCGGTCCGGACCCGGGCGTAATTCCGGTCCTCGGAGAGGGCACGGCGCAAACCGGTGAGAGTGGGGCCGGAGTGGCTCATAGCTGTAGCTCCTGTCAGAGTCACGGGGATGCAGGCAACACGAATAGCCGGAATTCGCGAGAATCCCGGGTAACCCAAGCCTACCGCGCAGCCCGGAGGCAGGTCCGCACCCGGACCGTCCCATCCTCCGGCGGGCCCGCGGGCCCGCGGACCTGCCGGCCCGGGCGGCGCCGGGGCTAAGCTGGCAGAAGACACGGCCGTCCAAACGACCCGGCGCTCCGAATGCCTCATAGACAACAAGGAGTCACCATGACCGGCACCCCCGAATCAGCACCGACCACCCCGGCACCGAGCGGCCAGCCGAAGACGGTGCTCGTCACCGGCGCCACCGGCTATATCGGCGGGCGGCTGGTTCCCCGCCTGCTGGAGGCCGGGCACACCGTCAAGGTTCTGGTCCGCACCCCTGCGAAAATCGCCGGGGTGCCGTGGCTTGACGACGTCGAACTCATCCAGAGCAGCCTCGACGACGGCGCGGCCCTGCGCGCGGCCCTGGACGGCGTCGACGTTCTCTACTATCTGGTCCACTCGATGGCGGCCGGGGCCGGCTTCGAATCCAAGGAAAAGGCGATGGCGGAGACCGCGGCGCAGGCGGCAGCCGGCGCCGGCGTGGGCCGGATCGTCTACCTGGGCGGCCTGCACCCCAGCAACACCGAACTCTCCACCCACATGCGGTCCCGGGAAGCCGTGGGCAAGGTCTTCCTGGACAGTCCGGTGGACGCCGTCGTCTTCCAGGCCGGCGTCGTGATCGGCTCGGGTTCGGCGTCGTTCGAGATGATCAGGCACCTGTCCGAGACGCTTCCGGTGATGCCCGCCCCGAGTTGGGTACGCAACAAGATCGAGGCGATTGCCGTGCGCGATGTGCTGCACTACCTCGTCGGGGCAGCGTCGCTGGAAGGCCCGATCAACCGCACCTTCGACATCGGGTCGCGCCAGGTCCTCAGCTACGCCGGGATGATGCAGGAATACGCGGCCGAGGCCGGTCTCCCCCGGCGCTGGGTCCTTGCCCTGCCCGTCCCCGCCCCCAAACTCGCCGGACTCTGGGTGGCGCTGGTGACCCCGATTCCGCTGTCGATGTCCCTGCCGCTGGTGGAGTCCCTCCAGCACGACGCCGTCTCCCGCGAGCACGACATCGATGCCTACATTCCGCAGCCCGAGGGCGGGCTGGCCCCCTACCGCCGGGCCGTTGCGCTGGCCCTGGGCAAGGAGCGCGACGGACAGGTCGAGACGACCTGGGCCAGTGCCGGGGCCGACGCCGATCCCCTCCCCAGCGACCCGGACTGGGCCGGGCACCGGGTGTACGTCGACGAACGCACCTATTCAAGCCAGGTGGACCCGAAGCACGTCTGGACCATCATCGAAGGGATCGGCGGCCGCAACGGCTGGTATTCGCTCCCGCTGGCTTGGCGCATCCGCGGCTGGCTGGACAAGCTCACCGGCGGGGCCGGGCTGCTGCGCGGCCGGCGGCACCCGCACCTGCTGGCCGAAGGGGAAGTCGTGGACTGGTGGCGGGCCGAGCGAATCGAACGCGGCCGGCTGCTCCGGCTGCGCGCCGAAATGCGGGCGCCGGGCCGGGCCTGGCTGGAGTTGTCGGTGGAGCCGGAGGGGACGGGCAGCCGTTACCGCCAGCGGGCGATCTTCTTCCCGAAGGGTCTCGGCGGGCGCCTGTACTGGCTGGCCGTGCTTCCCTTCCACAGCCTGATTTTCCCTGCCATGTCGCGGAATATCACGGCCGCGGCGAAGGATCTCCAGGACCTCGAATCGGAGCCGGCACGGCGCACCGCGTAGGATGTTTGGAGCCCGAAACGACCAGTTCCACCCCATGGAGGACCCCCAATGGCCTTGAGCGCATCCACCAACCTTCCGCACAGCGTTGACCGCGTGACCGCAGTCTTCGTGAATGAGGACTTCCTTCGCCACACCAGTGAACTCGTTGGCGGGACGCTTGAGTCCTTCGCGGTCGACGGCGACACGGCCGGGGCCTTCAGCACCACGACCGTGCGGACCATCCCGACCACCCGGATGCCTGACATGGCGCGGAAGTTTGTTGGCGAGAGCCTGACGGTGACGCAGCTGGACAGCTGGGACGCCCCCGGCGCCGACGGCTCGCGGCTGAGCAATATCACCCTGAAGGTCTCCGGCGCGCCGCTGGACGTCAACGCCGTCCAGCGCCTGGTCTCCGTCGGCGGCCACACCCGGATCGAGCTGGAGGGCACCGTCACGTCCTCGGTGCCGTTCCTGGGCGGCAAGATCGCCGAAGCAGCCGAGCCGATGGTCGGCAAGGCCCTGAACATCCAGTCCACCCAGGCCCAGGCCTGGCTCGAAAGCCACTAGCACGTGGAGCTGCCGGCATTCCTTGCCATCGTCCTGATCGTGGCCGGCCTCTGGTCCCTGGTCGTCTGGCCGCAATTCCTGCGCCGGGTCATGAAGGATGCACGGTCCCGGGACGCGAACGGCAAAGCCACACGTTTCCTCACGGTCCACGTCGTCCTGGTCAGCATTTCCATGCTGCTCGGGGCGGCGACGGCGGCCATCGGGATCGCCGGCCTGCTCGGCTAGACGGGCAGGCCGGGTTCGCCCGGACGGAGCCGGGCCGGATCCTGCCGGGTACCGGAAGGGTACCGGCCGGGCCTGAGTCCGGCGCGGCCCCCCGCTAGTGGGGTGCCGTGGTTTCCGGTGCCAGGGCCTGGGCCAGGGCGTCTTCTGCCGCCACCCAGGAAATCATGGCGCACTTGACCCGGGCGGCGTATTTCGAAACGCCTTCAAAGGCTGATGCGTCGCCGAGGATCTCGGGGTCCGCGGCCAGTTTCCCCCGGGACCGCAGGACTTCGCGGAAGTTGTCGATGACCGTCGTGAAGCTGCCGACGTCCATTCCTTCGGCGAGGTCGGCAAGCACCGAGGCCGAGGCCATCGAAATCGAACAGCCTGCCCCGTCCCAGCGCAGCTGGGCGACCTTGCCGTCAGAGACCGCCACGCGGACGGTGATCTCATCCCCGCAGACAGGATTAAGCTGGTGGGACTGCCCGGACGACGCCCCCGCCGGAACCGGGGTCTCCGCCAGTCCGCTGCCGGTACGCAGTTTCGCGTGTTCGAGAATGATCTGCTGGTACAGCTGTTCAAGGCTCATGCGGGAAAATCCTTAAGCTCCAAAGTAGGCTCGGACCTCGGCGACAGCCGCGAGGAAAGTGTCCACATCGGACGTTGTGTTGTACAGGTAGGTGCTGGCCCGGGTGGTGGCCGTCAGGCCGAGACGGCGGTGCAGCGGCTGCGCGCAGTGGTGGCCGACCCGGACCGCGATTCCCTTGCTGTCCAGGTACTGGCCGACGTCGTGGGCGTGCACACCGGCGACGTCGAAGGAGGCGAGGCCGATCCGCTCCTGTCCCGGGGCCGGTCCGAGGACCCGGATGCCGGGGATCGACGCGAGACCCTCGACGAGGCGCTGCCCGAGCAAGGATTCCCAGGCGTGGATGCGGCCCATCCCCGTCTCGGTGAGGTAGTTCGCCGCCGCGGCGAGGGCGATGGCCTGGGAGACGTTCTGGGTTCCCGCTTCAAAGCGCTGCGGGGCAGGCAGGAATTCGGCGCGCTCCATCGTTACCGTGGTGATCATCGATCCCCCGCTGAGGAACGGCGGCAGCGCGTTCAGCAGTTCGGACCGGCCGTACAGCGCGCCGACGCCGGTGGGCCCCAGCATCTTGTGCCCGGACAGGACCGCGAAGTCCACGCCGAGGTCCTTCACATCCAGCGGCAGGTGCGGCGCGGACTGGCAGGCGTCCAGTACGGTCAGGGCCCCCACCTGGCGGGCCATTGCCACCAGCGTCTTGACCGGGTTGATGGTGCCCAGGACATTGGAGGCGTGGCTGAAGGCGAGGACCCGGGTGGCCCCGGTGATGATGCCGGCGGCCGCCTCGAGGTCCAGCACGCCCGCGTCGTCGACGGGGATGAACCGAAGGGTCGCACCGGTCCGCACCGCGAGCTGCTGCCACGGGATGAGGTTGGCGTGGTGCTCCATCTCGGTGACGACAATCTCGTCGCCGGCCCCCAGGGCGAACCGGGCCGCCTGCGCCCCGGCCCCCGGCAGGGAGGAGTTCAGGAACGCGTAACTGAGCAGGTTCAGGCCCTCGGTGGCGTTCGCGGTCCAGATGATCTCATCGGCCCGGGCGCCCAGGAAAGCGGCAAGAGTGTCGCGGGCGTCCTCGAAGGACTCCGTGGCCTCGACGGCCAGCAGGTGGGCGCCGCGGTGAACGGCGGCGTTCCGCTGTTCATAGAACTCCTGCTCGGCCTCAATGACGGACACCGGGTTCTGCGAGGTTGCCCCGGAATCCAGGTAGATCAGGGGGTGCCCGCCCATGGACCTGGAGAGGATGGGGAAGTCGTTGCGGATCCGCAAGACTTCATCGTCGCTCAGTGCAGGCGTGAGCAGGGCCTGGGACTCTGACGTCGCCGCAAAAGCCACGCTGGCCTCCTCAGATCGGGGTTAAAAGGACTACTGTCCATCATCCCACGGAACGGCACGCCAGATTCTGCGGGCGATTTGGCAGGTGTTTCTGCGGGTGCCCGCCGGGCCCCTCAGGCCCGGTGCGAATCGCCGCCCGTGTCGATAAGATCGACCCGCCGGCTGACGCCCAGTTTGGCGAAGACCCGGTAGAGGTGTCCTTCCACGGTCCGCTGGGAAACGCAGAGCCTGCTGGCGATCTCGGCGTTGGTGGCACCGCCGGACACCAAATCCAGGATTTCGGTTTCCCGGGCGGTCAGTTCCGCATCCTGCTCGGGACGGACCAGGTCGATGTGGGCAGCCATCCCGGCAGCAGTCATCCGGTTCTGGATCTTCCGCTGGACCGCCAGCAGCTTCCGCTTGTCCGTGGTTTCGGCCAGGCACCGTTCCGCCTGCTGCGCCGCTTCGAGGGCCAGCAACACGTAGCCGGCACGCAATGCCTTGTCACTGATCCGGACGAGTTCGGCGTCGTCAGCCTGCAGCACTGCAAGCGCATAGTCGTGCAGCATCCCCGCTTCCCTCCCCTCGACCGCGAGGCTGCTGAGGGCAAGACCGTCCGCCGCTTCGGTATCTCCGCGGCGCACGGCAAGCCGTCTGATATCCGTCTCGACCCCCCGCAGTCCCTGCCGTTTGGCCTCCGCGGCCAGGCCGGTGAGCCTCTTGCTGACATCGCCGGCCCCGCCCGGTGATCCGCTGGCCGCGGTTGAATAGGCTTCGGCGAGCAGCGGGACGGCCCCCGGCCCCCGGTATCGGAACAGCCGGAAAGCGGCCGCGTGCTCCTCGGCCTCCTGCGCCTGGCCCACCACGGAGGCGGCATAGGCTGCCACGGCATGGGCTAGCGGCAGCAACTCCCAGGGATCGGCAATCGTGAGTTCCTCGACGCCAAGAACGAGTTCGGCAATGCCCTCGGGCATGCGCCCTTGACGGACGCGGGCGAGGCCCCTCATCAAGTGCAGGATGCCGCCGCTGAGCAACAGCCTCGACGGGTAAAGGGCCTCGTACTCATCGAGGGCAGTGCCGAGCGCCTCCCATTCCCCGGCCCAGTTCAGGCTCAGGCTGTAGCGCACCAGCAGGTCTTCGTAAACGAGCGGCAACGCCATGTCCCAGCTTTGCGCCCCCTGCCAGGCGTCGCGGGCGAGCCCGATGCCCTCCACGACCCTGCCCTTGGCGCAGAGCAGTTCGGCGAGCAGCGACTCCGCCGGAAGTTTGATTTCTGGCCGCTCCCCTGCGGCCACGACCAGCCGGCTCAGTCTGCCCTCACGGTCCTCCTGGCCGGCGTTCAGCTGGCTACCGGCGATCCCCGCCGCCGCGGCAATCGGAGCCGGATCCAGCCACGACGGCCCCGCCGCGGCTTCCCCTGGCGAGGCCGGCCCTCCGTTCCGGATCCGGCCGACGCCGGGTGCCGCGCCGGCGGGTGCTGCGTCCGGAGGTGCCGGTGCCTTTGCCCGTCCCCGCAGGCGGCCGGACAGCAGCGCCGCCAGAAGGCGAGATTCCTCGTTCGGGGCGGGTTCGGAGAGCTGAAGGAATTTCGCGGACTGCTCGCGGTCGCCGAGCAGATAGCGCGCGTAGGCCATCTGCAGCCGGGCCTCGGGAACCAACGCAGCGTCGGAAATTGCCTCAGCGGTCCTGAGCGCCGCCGGGGCATCGAGGGCCGCATTGGCCGTGGACGCCGCCTTGAGGAGCTGGTCCGCCGGGACCACGGCCCCGCAATCCAGGGCCCACCGAACCCGGTTCAGGAAGGCGTCCGGGGGCACAAACGTTCCCGACGGCAGTGACACGAAGCTGGCACGCAGTCCCGCGCTTCTGCCCGCCGGAACCCAGCGGCGGATGATCTCGCCGATCAGGGGGCTTGCCGGACGCACCGTCCGGTCGGCGCCCCGCGACACGCTGATAATGCCGGCCCTCTCCAGCGCGTCGACAGCCTTCGGGCCGCCGAATCCCAGCAACTGGCCGAGCGAAATTGGTCCAGCCAGCGCCACGATGGCGGCAGCAGTCCGTTCCTCGGGTGACATCGAGCGCAGTTCATGGCCGATCAGGTCAGCGACCGGGATATCGGCCAGGGCGGGAGGTGAGAGCAGGAACCAGATGCCACGGCGCAGTCCCAGCGCCCCGGTCTTCCGGGCGTGTTCGATCAGGGAGAGCAGCATAAACGGGTTTCCGGCGGAGGCGTCCGCGAACACCGCGCTGGCCCAGGGCGAGACATCGGCCCGGAGTACCTGCTCGCAGAGCTGGTGCACCTCGGCCCGGGTGAGCGGCTCCAGATCAAATTTCGCCAGGATCCCGTCATCCCAGAGGGCCAGGAATTCCTCGGGGATCAGCAGGCCCGGCCGGCAGGTGGCCAGGACGCTGGCAGCCCCGGTGGCTACGGCCTGGGCCACAAGCTGCGTCGTCCCGCGGTCCAGGCACTGGGCGTCGTCGATCACGAAGAGCGGCCTGCTGGGCTGGGATTTGATACTGTCCGTCACGGCCTTAACGACGGCGGAGTACGAATCCAGGTCGTGCGCGGGCAGCTGGCTGAGATAGGGCGACAGCGCGCCGAAGGGCACGGCCGACAGGGCCGGGGTTGCTGCGAGTCGAATCACCGCCGTGTTGGGCCGGAGTTCCCGGATGACCGCCCTGGAAACGGCGGTCTTCCCGGTCCCCGGGTTGCCGACGATGAGGGCGCCGGACTTCACGCCGTCCCGCAGGCACCTGACAATGTCCTTGACGACGCCGGACCGTCCAACCAGCGTGGCTGACTCAGTCAGGCTTTCCACCTGCGACCCTCCCTGCGCCGGCGCGGCGGCTCACGGACGGGCCCGGAGGATGGTGGGCCGGCTCCGCTAACCGAGGCGGGCGTGTTCCGCTGGTCCGGCGATGACATCTTTGAGCTCCGACCTGCTCGCGACGTGGAGTTTCGCATACACCTGGTAGAGGTGTCCCTCAACCGTGCGGACGGAAACGTGCATCTCGTCTGCGATCTTCCGGTTGGAGGTACCCGCGGCGGCCCTGACAGCCACCTCGGATTCCCGGGCTGTCAGCGTCGAGGTCAGCAGGGACAGCACGCCGTTCCTGGGGTTGCCGAACCGGTCCTCCAGGGACTGCTGGGTGCGCTGGGCCATCCGGAGCGAGATACGGTTCCCGGCATCGTTGGCGCAGCTGACAGCTTTTCTTGTCACGTCCCTGGCGAAGACTGCGTGTCCGGCCGCATCGGCGTCCTTGGAGGTTGCCAGCAATTCCTCGCTGTCGGCATCCTTCAGCCCTTCCGCGAGCCGGGAGCAAAGGCCGGCGAAGTGGCCCGTGACCTGGCCCGCCAGGTCACTGAGCTTCTGGCTGGCCTGGCGGTCTCCCAGCCGGGCCACAGCGGAGAGAAACTGGAGTCCGGTGGCGAGCGCGGAGGCTTCAGTGTCGATGTCGGCTTCAAGCTTCAGCGCGCGGAGCGCCTCGGTCTTTTGACCGATTTCCGCTTTTGCGGACAGCTCGAAGTAGCGCGTGATCCGGTTCACCAGCCACGACGCCCGCGGCATTGGCTCCTCAAGATCCAGCAGCAGGGCCCCGGCTTTGTCCTCCTCGCCCTGGAGTGCAAGCGCGTAGGCGCAGGCTGCCGTTGCGAGTCCGGCAACAGCATCCGGATCGTGCACGCTGAGCTGCCAGACTCCGGATTGCAGCCGCGGAAGGGCCCGGGTGAGATGACCATGATGGAGGTCGACAATCCCCTGACCGATCTCGAACATGCCGCCAAGCCTGGCCTGCTCGTCCCAGGACTCCGAGGTGCCCGCGATGAAGTCCCCGGCCTCCCGGAACTTTGCCGACAGCAGCAGGAGCAGCAGGAACCTGCCCCTGATTTCGCGGATGGTGACGTCGGCCAGATCCAGGGCGGCAGCGGCGACAATGACCTGCCGGCCCAGCCCCACGGCGCCGAGGATGTCGCCGGTGACAGCCTGCGCCTCAGACAACAGGCTCGCCGCCATGATCTTGGCTTCGCTGCCCAGATCGGTGGCATCCGCATGCGGGAACATCTGCAGGACATCACGGTACCGGCCCTCAAAAACGGCCAGTTCGGCATATGCCAGGCGCACCCGCTCCGCCACGGAGCCACGCTTCGTGCCGGCGTCCGCGGACATCGTGACCCGCAGTTCGATCTCCTGCAGCCGGGCCAGTGCGCTGCCCGCCGCTGCGGGGCTGCGGCTGTCCAGTTCCGCCCACAGCAGCTGCAGTGAGGCCCATTCATCCAGTGCCAGGCCCTCACCGGCTCGCTGTTCAACGTCGGTCAGAATCCGGCGGGCTGCTTCGTCGTTGTGCAGGGTGATGAATGCCCGGGCAGATTCGACGGCCACGTCCGTCAGCTTTTCCCGTCCGTCGATTTCCCGGGTGAACCTCAGGGCGGACTGCGGATCGGACGCCTTGTTCGCGAGGCGCGCCGCGGCCAGGGCGAGCTTGGGATCGACTTCCTCCCCGCAGTCCAGTGCCCATGCGACGGCGGTGGAACCCGTGTATTCGTCCAGGTCCAGGTCTTGGAGCACGGCGCCCAGCCGGCGGCGAAGCTCGGCACTGCGGCCGGGCGGAACCACGCTGGCAACGATGCCGGCGGTCACCGGATTGGCGATGCTCACCATGGGCGGATGTTCATGGCTGACGCGGATCAGCGCCCGCTCCTGGAGGGTGTCGATGTCCTGCGCCTTGGACACGTGCATCAGGGTCTGCAGGGGCAAAGCTCCGGCGAGCGACAGGATTTCAAACACGTCGCGCTGGCCCGGGCTGAGCCGGTTGAGGCGGGCCTTCAGCACATCCCGGATCTCACCTGCCAGAGCCACCGGGCGGTCCCCCAAAACCCAGGAATCCTCATGGCGGACAATCGTTCCCAGTTTGATCTGTTCCCGGGCCAGGGAGTGCAGGAAGAGCGCATTGCCGCCGCTGGCGTTCCAGAGGGCACGTGCCGCGGCGTGGGAAAAGTGCCCGCCGTACTCCTGGGCGAGGCTGTCCGCCGTCTCGACGAAATCGAAGGGGCCAAGGTCCACCCGGCGCAGCAGGTCGTCCTTCCAGAGGCCCATGATGTCGCTGCCCAGATTGGGCAGGTCCACGCACGCCGCGAGCAGCAGGACATGGCCGCCGGCGCAGAGTTGGGCAACCATCATGGTGGAGAGCTCGTCCAGGTCATGGGCATTGTCCACGAAGAGTACGACGCTGCGGCCCTGGGCACGGGTATGGAGCAACTGGGTCAAGCCCCGGAGGACCATCAGCGGGTGCTCGAGGTGGGAGGCATCGAGATCGTTGAGCAGGACGCTGAGGGCGCCGTACGGGAGCTTCGAGGAGATGGAGCTGCCCCTGATCTGGACTACCAGGAACTCGTCACCGAGCTGTTCGAGGGCGCGCTGGGCGATAAAGGACTTGCCGGCCCCGTGTTCCCCCACTATCACTGCCCCGCAGCCCGATCCCGAGGTCAGGGCCGCGACTACATCAGTAACGGTTTTGTGTCGCGTGAAGTGCTTCTCGTGCCACACCTTCCCCTGGCGTTGGGCGGCTGAAATCGCATCTGTTCTGCCGCTGCCCGCAGACAGGCCGGCTTCTTGCTGAAACATGAGAGAGACCTTCGCAATCAAAGTATTGACTACCGATAGGTCCAACATATTGACCGCAGGAAAATTCGGGATGCGTATGCGCTACTCGATTACAGGCGTAGGGGCATGACCTGGGCTACGTGGGTGTACTCAGGATCTGCGGGTCTCGAAGGGTTCCAAACCAAGTAGTCCGAACCGTCACGCCCGCCCGGAGACGCGATGCCCGACCACGCGGGTGTCCCTGCGGGCGAAGGCTCGGGAGGGCTGCCGTCCCGGCCAGATTCTGCTTCTCGGTGCCGACACAGTCTTGGCACGGCCGCCCGGCCTGCGGGCGGCCGAGCCAGGACTGCGGCCACTGAAATCTTAGGGAGCCGACGGCGGCTGGGGGGAGGAACCTCGGTCTCAGAAGGTTCCGACGCCGTCGGCTCCGTCAAAGGGGTTCACGCACAGGGCGGGAACCATTCGGGAGACCAATTTGGAAGAATTTTAGTATCTATGGCACCAGAACTGATCATCGTCCCCACGCCGGCGATCCTGGCAGCTTCATCGAAGGGCCTGGGCCGCATCCGCGTTGATGGCTCCACGTTCAAAGTCCTTTGTCGGGTGGTTCCTGGTGCTGACTACAATCTAGCGAACCGGACGCCAGCGGCACACCGGTAGTCCGTACTCGAATTCGTGACGGGTTGCGAACGAACCATGATCGAGGGTACTTGCCACGACGGCGGGCTTCCGACGCTGGCTCGGTCCGGCTACGCGGTCCGCTTACCCGTCCGGCCCGGAGCCTACTTGCCGGACCCCGCGAGTTACGCACGCCCGGTGCGGAAAATGGAGTGGATCCGCCAGGGCGCCGCCGGGAGACCGCAGCGCAGCGGCACAATGGCGCAACGGGGGGACCGGAGAACGTCAGTCGGCTAAGCGGGGGACGCTCCGGGCAGCTGGTCCCGGCCTTTGACGTTGAGCTTGGCATAGCTTCGGTACAGGTGGCCCTCGACTGTCCGGATGGACACCTGCAGTTCGGCGGCAATCTGGCGGTCGCTGAGGCCCCGCACGGCCAGTGCCACGATGTCGCGCTCACGGCGGGTCAGCAGACCCAAGGCGTCGGTCTCGGGTTCCTGTTCGAGGCCGTTGGCGCTGTCGGCCCTGTCCAGGCAGCGCTTGCGCTGGGACATTGCCATGCGTTCCCTCAGGGTGTCGCCGGCTGCCCGGTACCCGTTCGCAGCGGCGTCATAGGCCAAAGCCGCGAAGCCCCAGAGCTCGGCATCCTCGCAGCTTTTGCCAGCGTCCAGGTGGTCCGCCGGCAGGTCGGTTCTGATCGCCGCCGCGTAGCGACAGATCGCGGCCGGCCTGGGGCCTTCCAGCCCTGGCTGCAGTTCCAGCAGCCGGAGAGCTGCGTCCCGGTCCCCCAGGGCCAGGCAGAAGGCAAGCGAGTCGAACTCCACGCCTGCGGTGGAATCGTCGCCATCGGGCCGGCCCAGTGCCCGCAGCTCCTCGACGGCGCCCGGGTAGTTGCCGAGGCGCGCTTTTCCGTAGGTGACCGCCATCTGCGAGAGGAGGCGCAGGTAGCGTGACACCGCCCGCGGTGCGGCTTCGTAGTCGGCGAGGAATGCCGCAGCCCTGTCCTTGGCGCCGACTTCCGCGGCGGCGGCGAAAGCCATCGAGGAGGCCAGGGCGAAGAGCTGCTGGGGATCCGCGAGCCGCAGTGATTCCAGGGCCGCGCTCAGGGTGTTCAGAGCCTGGGCGGCCTTGCCCTGGTACAGCAGGATGATCCCGCGCGCGGCGTGGACTCCCCCGCCGAATGTGATGAGGTTTGGTCCCGGTCCGGCGGCGACGCGTGCCAGCAGGGATTCTGCGGCTTCCCAGTCGCCGCCGTGGATCACGGGCGCTGCTGCCCGCGCCACAAGGAATTCGGCCAGAAAATACAGGTCGTCGTGCCCGGAGCCCGCGACGTCAAGAGCCTCGGACACCGCCGCGAACGACTGCTCCGATTTGCCCTGCACCAGGAGCAGTTCCGATTTCAGCGCCAGCCTGAAGGCTGCTTCAGGGGAGTTGGCCGGCGGATTCGGCAGGGCGGGCTCCGCTTCGGTTCCCGTGCCGGCACCGTCCGGGTTTTCGCCTGCAAGCGCGAACACCATGGCGTGCATGGTGGCATAGCGTTCCCTGGTGGCCGCGAGGATTTCCTCGGCGTCGTCCGGGTTCTCCCTGGCCAGCCGCTCCCCTGCCTCCAGGAGTGCGCCGGCGCGGTCCATGATGTCGGTGGGCGTGTGGCCGAGAGCGGCCAGCACCGAAGCCCACATCAGGGTTCCGGTGAGGAGGACAGCCACACTGTGTCCCTTGGCGAAGTCGGCCTCCAGGATGTCCCGCGCGGCAGCATAGTCCGAGGTATTGAAGTAGGTCCGTGCCGTCACCGTCCGGGCCGCCACCTGCAGTTCAGGGTCCTTGACCAAAGCGGCGGCCTTGCGTGCCAGTTCGTCCTGATAGAGCCGGCTGGCGAGGACCGCGGCACGCAGCAGCTGACGGTCGTCGACTTCAGCTCCGCATTCCAGCGACCAGCTCACCTGGCGCAGCAGGCCTTCTGCCGACGTCAGCTCGCTGTCCATCAGCCGCAGCAGGCTCTGCCGGAGCTGGAGGCTGCGCGCCGGCGAGATCAGGTTGCGCAGCGTGTCCGCGTAGATCGAGTGCCACAACCGCAGTTGAGGGTGGGGCGATGGCGTAACGCGGATCAACTCGTGTTCGATAAGGGCAGCAACCGGGACCTCACCCACCGTCGACTCAATGAGCTCGCGGGACACTGGCTCGGCCAGGGCGATCAGGTTCAGGGCTTGGCGTTCTTCCGGCGAGCGCCGCAGCAACTGCCGCCGCACCACATCGGTCAAGCGGTCCCCGTGGCTGTTGAGGGGACGCCCGAGCAGCCACACCCCGTTGCGTTGCAGCAGTGAGCCGTCACTCTTCGCGTCTTCGATCAACCCGTTGAGCAGGAGCGGGTTGCCCTCGGACGCTTCCCAGAGGACCTCGGCGACGTTCGGCAGGATCTGGGGACCGAGTTCGTGTTGCAGGATTTCGGCCGTCTGTTGCTGGGTTAGCGGACGAAGGTCGAGGCGTTCCGCTATGCCTTCAAACCACAACTGAAGCAGCGGCTCCGGCAGGCCCGGGCGGGTGGCCGAGGCCACCAGCAGCTTGGCCCACCCCGCGGCGGCGAGTTCCACCAGGATCCCTGCGGTCGACTCATCCAGGTCATGGGCGTCGTCCACGATCAGCAGCAGGGGCTTCTGGGTGACGCCGCGCTCTTCCTCCAACCGGGACCAGAAGGTTCTGAGCACCGCGAGCTGCGAGGTGGCATCCTGCACGGGCAGGCCGACAATGAAGGGACCCAGCACCCCGTACGGAACATTCGCCAGCGAAGGGCTGCCGTGGATAAGCACAGGGGTCACAGTAGTCTGCAGTTCCTCCACCACGGCTTCCAGAAGCGTGGATTTGCCGATCCCGCTGTCCCCGAGCAGCAGGACCGCGACGTGGGTGCTGCCTTGGATGGCCTCCACCGCCGAGCGCAGGTCCTCCGTCCGCCCGGTCAGGGCTCTGGACACTTCTGTCGCATCGGGGGCGGCTGCGCGCTTCCTAGATAAGTCCAAGCAGATCACTTCGCGAAGAAACTCCCAGCTTGGTGAACACCTGGTAGAGGTGCCCTTCCACTGTTCTCACTGAGATGCCGATGGCCAGGGCTATATCCTTGTTCGAGACTCCGTTTCCGGCAAGGGTGGCTATCTGCCGCTCCCTCTCGGTGAGGAGCGGCCCCTTGTTCCTGGGCGTGATCGGCAGGGCGGGCAGGGAATCCGCGAGGCTTTCAAGGATGGCGTGTGCGGCACTGGCCTTTCCGCTCAGACCAGCAGCCTTGGCGAAGTCGAAGGCGAGGGCGGCGCATCTGGCCTGGACTGCGTCGAGTTCCATGGCCGCGGCCTGGGCTGCGGCTTCCAGCATGATGGCGGCGTCTTTCTTGCGGCTGCCCACGGCTACGGTCCGGGACAGCTCCGCCAGCGGACCCTGCCGCAACCCGGCGATCTCCTCCATAAAGTGGAAGTCCCGGGTGGTGCCGTTGACCGTCGCGCCGAGCATGAAGATGCCGGCCAGGGTGTAACGGCCGGCCCGGTAGTGTTCCTCGGCCGCGCGCACCAGCCGGTCCTTCGCCTCCGGATCACCCAGCCAGCGTGAGGCCATGTCCATGCAGAAGTCCGCGGCGCTTCGGACCGTGAAGCGGGCGGGGCCGTCCGCTGAGCGTGCCCGGTCCAGGTAAACGGTGGCCTGCACGGAATTGCCGGTCTGGGCGTAGGCGAAGGCGGTCGCTGCGTAGGCCTGCCGCAGGGAGTGCAGGCTGGCCCGGACTTCGAGCTGCGCGATCGCGGCCAGGAGCGGGTCGAGCGCCATATAGCCGCGGCCCGCGTAGACGTATGCAAGTCCAACCGCAAGATCAGTGGCCGCGCTGCCCGAATGCAGCCCGTGGCCGGCCCGGCCGCTGGCGTCCTTGAGCATGTCGATGCTCTGGCGCCACTGTCCGGACAGCAGCAGCACGTTGAAGGACCGCCAGGCGAAGTTTTCGCGGATCCTCGGAACGTTGGACCATTCCCCCAGCTGCCCGCCGATGTCACGCATCAGCTTGCGGGCATCGATTTCCTTGCCCGTCATGCAGAGGGCTTCCATCAGGATGATCCCGGATCTCAGCCGGTGCACCGGATCGATGTCATCCACGTCCGGCGAAGCCGCCGCGTTGAGCCGTTCCATCATGGGCGCGTAGTCACCGACGAAGGAGAGGTAGTTGAATTCGCAGAGGTCCAGGCACCAACCGGCGCTCGCCAGTTCCCCGGCTGAGGCCGCCGGCTGGAGCTCACCGAGTTCATGGAGCCGCAGCCGGGCCCGGCGGATCAGTTCAGGAACCTGTCCCGTCCGGTCCTCGAGCCACGACATGCAGTCCGCCTTCGCGGCGATCAGCTCCGCGTATGCCTCCGCGCCGAGGGTGCTGAGCTGGGCCTCGGAGACGTCGTCCAGGGCAGCCATGGCCTGCAGTGGGAGCCCCAGCTGAAGGTAGGCGGCGGATTTCTGCAGCTGCCCTTCGGTCCATTCCGGATCCTCCGGGGTCAGGCTGTCGGCGCATTTGAGCGCAAACTTCGGGTCAAAGAGTTTGACGGCGGCGCCGGCGGCCGCCACGGCGTGGGCGGGTGCCAGCGGCGCATCACAGTCGTGGGTCCAGGCCGCGTAGGCCATCAGGTCCTCCACGGTGAGCTCATTGAGCTCCTCCTGCTGGTGCCCCGGCACCTTGTCCCGCAGCTCCAGCCTGCGCTCCACACTGAGCCAGTTCCGAACGATGTCGCCCAGATAGCGGTCCCCGAGTGAAACGGGATGCCGGTCCGTCCGTTCGATCACAATCTGGCCCGCGTCCTCCATGTCCGCGATCACCCCGGGGCTGTACATCCGCGCGAGCCGGGCCAGTGGCAGGGTCCGGGCGCAGGACAGCACCTCGATGAGCTCCCGGGCCACCGGTGTTTCCCGGGCATACCGTGCCCGGACGATGTCTTCCAGTGCGGTCCGCCCGTCAAGGACCACCTCGTCCACCAGGGTCCAGACGGATCCGGACAGCACCAGGTTGCCGCGTTCGATCTGCTCGGAGACTACGGCCTGCAGCAGCGTCGGGCTGCCGCCGACCAGCTGGTGCAGCTGGCTTGCCAGTGCGCTGGAGACCCTGTGCCCGAGTGCCGCCTTGAGCACCTCGAGGGTTTCGACCTCCGTGAGGTTGGCGAGCCGGACCTCGGCCAGCTGCCCGGAGGTGATGAGCCAGTAGAAGTCCGGCGGAAGGTCCGTTGTGCGCTGGGCAGTGGCGACGAGCCGTGCGGTCCGGGTCTGGAGCAGGTTGAGCAGGACACCGGTGCTCAGTTCGTCCAGGGCTCCGGCGTTGTCCAGCATAATGACGCATTTGCGCCCGGCGGCGTCGTCCCGGATCAGGGAGGTGATGCCGTGCAGGATGGCCGTCGGCGAGCCAAGGGAGCTTTGCGGCAGGCGGGCGAGGGTGAAGGCGAGGCAGCCGTAAGGGGTCGCCGACCCCGGTCCCGAGCTGCGGAGCTGGAGGGTATAGACGTCGGGGCCGAAGCCCGCGATCGCAGTGCGTCCTACCTGTGTCTTGCCGACCCCGCGGTCACCGGTGATGACCACGCCCATGCGGTCCTCCGCGAGCAGGGCACTACGGACCCGGTCGGCGTCGGCATTGCGCGCGAGACCGGTCCACCGGTGCCGGTCCAGCGGACCTGCTGCAGGTTCTTCTTCGGCGGGTGCCAATGTAGTGGAAACATTTCCCCAGCCCAGCGATTCCCTCGACATCTAGTTTCCTTCGTACCGCTTTGCGGACAGCAAAACCGAGACCGTCCGCCTAGAAGTAGCGTATCCCTATCCCCCGACATGAGAGTAGAGCGATCATATCGGCATTTCAGTACGCTTGGAAATCAATTAGGGGGTCGGTGACGACGCGTTTCGCCACCGGCGCGGGCTAAAGTACAGTGCGCGTCCGCCTAGGGTGCCTTGGCGGGGTGGAACTGCTGCTGGGCCGCAGGCAGGCCGTCGCGGACCAAAGTCTCCACAGCATCGGCCGCGGCGTCGATGAGGAACGGCAGTTCCTTTTTCTCGGAGCCGGAAAAGTCCTTCAGCACATAGTCTGCCGTGTCCATCCGGCCCGGCGGACGGCCCACGCCGACCCGCACCCGCAGGTAGTCCTTGGTGGCCAGGGCCTTGGAGATATCCCGCAGCCCGTTGTGGCCACCTTCGCCGCCACCGAGCTTCAGCTTCACTGTATTAAAGGGAATGTCGATTTCGTCGTGCACGGCGATGACATGGCCGGGCTCGATGTCATAGAACCTGGCCAGCGCAGAGACCGGCCCGCCGGAAATATTCATGTAGCTCATCGGTTTGGCCAGCACCACCCGCGGTCCGCCGATGCCAAGCCGGCCCTCCAGAACCTGCGCCCGGGACTTGTGGGACTTGAAGCCGCTCCCGATCCGGGAAGCGAGTTCGTCAAGGACCATCTGTCCGACGTTGTGCCGGTTGTGGGCGTACTCGGCTCCGGGGTTCCCGAGGCCTACGATCAGCCAGGTGTCAGTCATGGATCAGTCCTTTGGGGCAATTCGGGAAGTCCGGGTCGGATGGCAGGCGGGGCAGACGACGGCGGCCGGGCCCCAATGGGACCCGGCCACCGAAATTTGCCGGAACTACGCGGTTGCTTCTGAGACCGAAGAGCCTTCGGTGACGTCGGAGGATGCTTCTTCCTCGGAGACCTCGGTGGCCTCGGAGATGTGCACGACGAGGGCCTCGGCGTCGGCCAGCAGGACGGCGCCCTTGGGCAGAACAAGGTCGGAAGCGTGGATGTGCTCGCCGGCCGTGCGGCCCTCGATGCTGACCTCGATGCCGGTCGGCAGGTGGGTAGCCTCGGCCTCGAGGGAGACGGTGGTCATTTCCTGGTTGAACACGTTGCCGGGGGCAAGCTCACCGGTCACGTGCACGGGAACGTCCACGGTGACCTTCTCGCCCAGGCGGACGGTCAGGAGGTCGAGGTGCTCGATGATCTGCTTGATCGGGTTGCGCTGGATGTCCTTGACCAGGGCGAGGTGCTGTTCGCCGTTGATGTCCAGGGTCAGGAGCGCGTTGGCAACGCGGACGGCCAGGGTGGTGGACTTGGCCGGCAGGGTGATGTGGATGGGCTCGGCGCCGTGGCCGTAGATGACGGCCGGGATCAGGCCCTCCATGCGGGCGCGGCGGGCGAAGCCCTTGCCGAATTCGGTGCGTACTTCTGCTGCGAGCTTCTGCTCAGCCATGTGGATCTCCTCGTGGGATTGCGGTGTTCGGCAAGGGCGGAGGTCTGTTTGCGACCTTCAACGCCGGGTGGCCGTGAGGCCGCCCTTCCGAAGGGAGATTCAGACCCAGTCGATAACGGAGACCAGCAGTCCGGTTACCGATTAATTTTCCATTAATACGGAGTACCGGGCGCTCTCCCTCGCCAAGGTTTCGTGTCTAGGCTACCAGTGCGGGGCCGGATTCATTAAAACGGTCCCGCACTGGCGGACGGTTGAGCAGGCTCAACCGCAGGTGTTAGGCGTTGCCGTCGAACAGGCTGGTGACGGAGCCGTCGTCGAACACTTCGCGGATGGCGCGCGCGATCAGCGGCGCGATGGACAGCACGGTGAGCTGCGGGAAGCGCTTGCTGGCGTCAATCGGCAGGGTGTTGGTGACGACGACCTCGCGGGCGCCGGATTCCGCCAGCCGCTGGGCCGCGGGATCGGAGAAGACGGCGTGTGTTGCGGCGATGATAACGTCCTTGGCGCCGGCGTTTTTGAGCACCTGGACCGCGCCGGAAATGGTGCCGCCGGTGTCAATCATGTCGTCGATCAGGACGCAGGTGCGGCCCTCGATCTGGCCGACGACCGTCTTGGACATGGCCTGGTTCGGAACGGTCAGGTCCCGGCTCTTGTGCACGAAGGCCAGCGGCGCGCCGCCGAGGCGCTCGGCCCACTGTTCGGCGACCCGGACCCGGCCGGTGTCCGGGGAGACGACCGTGATGTTGTCTGCCGCGACGCGGGTGCGGATGTACTCCGCCAGCAGCGGGATGGCCATCAGGTGGTCCACGGGACCGTCGAAGAAGCCCTGGATCTGCGAGGTGTGCAGGTCAACGCTCATGATGCGGTCGGCGCCGGCGGTTTTGTACAGGTCCGCGATCAGGCGGGCGGAGATGGGCTCGCGGCCGCGGCCCTTCTTGTCCTGCCGGGCGTACGGGTAGAACGGAGACACCACGGTGATGCGCTTGGCGGAGGCCCGCTTGAGCGAATCGATCATGATGAGCTGTTCCATCAGCCAGTTGTTCAGCGGGGCCGGGTGCGCCTGGATGACGAAAGCGTCGGTGCCCCGCACGCTCTCCCCGGCGCGGACGTAGATCTCGCCGTTGGCGAAGTCGTAGGCATCCAGGGGCAGCAGCTCGGTTCCGAGCTCCTTGGCGATTTCCTTCGCCAGCTCAGGATGCGCGCGCCCAGCGGCAAGCACCAGCTTCTTCTCGCCGCGTGCCGTAATTTCGCTCATTTTTGCTAGCCCTCTTCTGTAGATGCCGGAGTACTGGAGGAAGTTGTGGTGGCGCCGGCAGCCTCGGCCAGGGACGCCGAAACCGAGCCGGGGCGGTTCGCGAGGACCCAGCCCTCGGAGTTCTGCTGCTTGGCCAGGGACAGGACCAGGGCGCCGGGCGGAACGTCGCGGCGGATCACTGCGCCGGCTCCGCTGTAGGCCCCGTCACCGACCCGGACGGGTGCGACGAAGACGGTGTTGGAGCCGGTGCGCACACCCGAGCCGATGACCGTGCGGTGCTTCTTCTCGCCGTCGTAGTTCGCGGTGATGTTTCCGCAGCCGATGTTCGTGTCTTCGCCGATCTCGGCGTCGCCCGCGTAGCCGAGGTGGGAGAGCTTGGAACCCCGGCCGATGGTGACGTTCTTGGTCTCGTAGAACGCGCCGATCTTGCCGGTCTCGCCGAGGACGGTGCCGGGGCGCAGGTAGGTGAACGGCCCGACGCTCGCTTTGGCTCCGATCGTGGAACCTGAACCGTGCGTGCGGACCACCTTGGCGCCCTCCCCCACGCGGACATCGGTGAGGGTCGTGTCGGGGCCGACGACGGCGTCGCGCGCCACCGTGGTGGTGCCGTGCAGCTGGATGTTGGGCAGCAGCCGCACGTCCTCGTCGAGGGTCACGGTGGCGTCGATCCAGGTGGTGGCCGGGTCGAGGACAGTGACGCCGGCGCGCATCCAGGCCTCGACGGTGCGCCGGTTGAGTTCGGCGCCGAGGGCCGAAAGCTGGACCCGGTCATTGGCACCTTCGACCTGCCAGCGGTCTTCCGTGACGACGGCGGCGACGCGGCCTCCGGCGGCACGGGCCAGGGACAGCACGTCGGTGAGGTACTTCTCGCCCTGGGCGTTGTCGGTCGTGACGTGGGCCAGCGAGTCACGGAGCACTGCGGCGTCGAAGGCGTAAATGCCGGAGTTGATCTCCCGGATGTCGCGTTCGGTGTCCGTGGCGTCCTTGTGCTCCCGGATGCCGGTGACCGACCCGTCCGCCGCGCGGAGGATGCGGCCGTAGCCGGTGGCGTCGTCCAGAACGGCCGTGAGGACTGTGACGGCGTTGTGCTCAGCCTCGTGGCTGGCGACGAGTTGGCCAAGCAGTTCACCGGTGAGCAGGGGGACGTCGCCGTAGGTCACGACGACGGTGCCGCTGAGCGGTCCGCGTGCGTCCAGTGCCTCCAGGGCGGCTTCGACGGCGCGGCCGGTGCCGGGAACCTCGTCCTGGTCAACGATCAGGGCTCCCGGGTCGACGGCGGCGATGTGGGCGGCCACCAGGTCGCGTTCATGACGGACCACGAGGGCCAGTTCCTGCGGCCGGATCGTGCGGGCGGCATGCAGGGCGTGGCCGACGAGGGACCGGCCACCGATCTCGTGGAGGATTTTGGGGGTACGGGACTTCATCCGGGTACCGGCACCTGCAGCTAGGACGATTACGGCGGCTGGGCCGGTCTTCTCGGGGCTCACGTACGGGCTCTCCTTGCTCAGTGGCTTAGCTCATTGCCGCTGTTCGGTGGATCTGGGTGGCGGGCGGCTGAGGGCAGTTGATGCACCTCGGTTGCCGGATCCGCGCGGCTTGGCCGGAGAAAATTCCGGTCACGGCGCCAGATTCATCCTACTGGACTCGCGCCGGGCCGCGTCCGCCGGGTGCCGCTTCCCGGCCCCTCAACGCGCAGCAGTTCCGCCCATAGGACTCGAACCTATACTCCACGGCTCCAAAGGCCGGGGTGCTGCCATTACACCAGGGCGGACCATGCCAAGGCTGTGAGCCTGTGGCACGAGAGTCAATTCTGCCATACTGCGTTGCCGCCCAGTGTTGACCCCGGACAGAGCGCGGCGGCTCCCCTCCCGGCGGGGGAATCTGGGGCATGATGGAGCGGTGAGCAACAGCGCAGGGGTATCCGGAGCGGCGGAGGGCCGCAGCGGCAGGCCCGTGCGGTCCGCCGACTACATACCCCGGGTCCGGATGACAGGGCCCCAGCGCCGCAGCCAGCTGATCGGCATCGGCCGGGGACTCTTCGCAGTGCGCGGACTGGACGGGACCACCATCGAGGAGATCGCCGCGGCGGCAGGGGTGTCCAAACCGGTGATCTATGAGCACTTCGGCTCGAAGGAAGGCCTGTACACGCAGGTCGTGGAATGCGAGTTCCGGATCCTGCTGGGCTCCATCAACGATGCGCTTTCCGAGGAAGCCAAACCGCGCGTGCTGGTCGAGCGGGCCGCCCTGGCGCTGCTGACCTATATCGAGGACCGCACCGAAGGCTTCCGCATCCTGATGCGCGACGCCCCGCCGGCGCAGCCCGAGGGAGCCTTCTCCACCCTGCTCTCCCACGTCACAGCCCGCGTGGAGTACATCCTGGCCGACGAGTTCGCCCGCCGCGGCTTCACGTCGGCCGACGGCGCCATGTACGCGCAGATGCTGGTGGGAATGGTGGCAATGACGGGACAGTGGTGGCAGGAGTGCCGCACGCCGGACAAGCGCGAAGTGGCCGCGCACCTGGTCAACCTCGCCTGGAACGGCCTCACCGGCCTCCGGAAAGACCCCGAACTCCGCAGCGACGACTAGACCCAGGTGCGGCTGGCCCATTCCTGCGGCAGCGGGCGGGCTGGGGGCTCTGAGCGTCCCCGCGGGACATGCCCTCCCCTGGTCTCAAAGCATGGACATAGCACCAACATGTCCAACCGTTGCCTGCCCCGAGGGACATGTCCTGAGGGATCGGACGCGAGCGGGGGACATGTCCAGCCGGGCCGCAACATACTGGGCATGTCCCCCCGGGTCCAAGGGACTACTCGCCGAGAACCTCGAGGGCTCCCAGCCATTCAAGTTCAAGGGCTTCGCGTTCGACCGCGAGATCCTTGAGCTTTTTGTTGAGCTCGGCGAGCTTGCCCGCGGCGGAGCCGTCGGCAGCCGCTGCGGTCATCTGGGCGTGGATCTTGTCCTCCTGCTGTTTGAGCTTGCCCAGCTGGCGGTCAATCCGGTTCTTGGCCTTGCGGGCGTCCCGCTTCTCGGCTTCCGAGGGGCCGCCCGCGGCGGCCGCGGAGCTACCGCTGGCGGCGATGACGGGGTTGCCGCCGCCGGTGATCGTGGAGCCGGCCAGCGCCGCCTCGCGCAGTTCCAGGTACTGGTCCACGCCGCGCGGCAGGGCACGGATCTTGCCGTCGCCGAGGAGTGCCATCTGATGGTCAGTGACCCGCTCCAGCAGGTAGCGGTCGTGGCTGACGACGACGAGGGTGCCGGGCCAGCCGTCCAGCACGTCCTCGACGGCGGCCAGGGTGTCGGTGTCGAGGTCGTTGGTCGGCTCGTCGAGCATCAGCACGTTCGGCTCCCCCACCAGCAGGCGCAGGAGCTGGAGGCGCCGGCGTTCGCCACCGGACAGGTCCTTGACCGGGGTCCACTGCTTCTCGTTCGTGAAGCCGAGCTGCTCCACGAGCTGGCCGGCGGTGAATTCCTTGCCGCCGACGTTGAAGGAGCGCTTTTCGCGCTCGATCACTTCGATCACGCGCAGGTCCGAGACGTCGTCAAGCTCCTTGACCTCCTGGGAGAGGACCGCGGTGACCACGGTCTTGCCGCGCTTGACCTTCCCCGAACTGGGCTGGATCTCGCCGTTGAGGAGCTTCAGCAGGGTGGTTTTGCCGGCACCGTTGACGCCCACCAGGCCCAGCCGCTCGCCGGGCGCAAGCCGCAGCGTGATGTTGTCGAAAAGCTTCTGCCCGGGGTCGCCGCCGAGGAAGTCGAGGGAGACGTTTTCGAGGTCCAGGACGTCCTTGCCGAGCCGGGCGGTGGCCATTTTGCTCAAGGCCGTCGCGTCGCGCGGCTCGGGAACATCAGCGATCAGGGCGTTTGCCGCCTCGATCCGGAATTTGGGCTTGGCGGTGCGGGCCGGGGCGCCGCGCCGGAGCCAGGCGAGTTCCTTCTTCACGAGCTGCTGGCGCTTGCTTTCCACCACGGAGGCCGAGCGGTCGCGTTCGGCCCGGGCCAGCACGTAGGCGGCATAGCCGCCGTCGAACGGGTCGACGATTCCGTCGTGGACTTCCCAGGTCTTGGTACAGACTTCGTCAAGGAACCAGCGGTCGTGGGTGACCACCAGGAAGGCACCCTGGTTGGCCCGCCAGCGGGTCTTCAGGTGCCTCGACAGCCAGGCGACGCCTTCGACGTCGAGGTGGTTGGTGGGCTCGTCGAGCATGATGACGTCGTGGTCCTCGATCAGCAGCTTGGCCAGCGCCACCCGGCGCTTCTGCCCGCCGGACAGGGCATGCACGTTGGCATGCCAGTCAACGTCCGAGACAAGGCCGCCCATGACTTCGCGGATCTGGGGATTGCGGGCCCACTCATAGTCGGCCTGGTCCCCGACGATCGCGGCACCGACGGTGAGGTCGCCGTCGAGCACGTCGCTCTGGTCCAGGTAACCGATGTTGACCTCGCTGCGCTTGGTCACCCGGCCGGTGTCCGGGGTGGCGCGCATCGCCAGCAGACGCATCAGCGTGGACTTGCCGTCGCCGTTGCGGCCGACCATGCCGATCCGGTCGCCCTCCTCGAGGCCGATGGTAACGCCGTCGAGAACGGTACGGGTTGCATACGAGACCGTAAGGTTCTCGCCGCCGAGCAGGTGTGCCACTGGGAACTGCTTTCCTAGAGAAAAATAATGTCAAGCAAAGGTCAGGCCGGATCGATCCAAGCCACATACGTCGTGCGGGTGACGACAATCCTATTAAAGGAGCGTATCGGAGATGATGCGCGCCCCGTGAACCGGGCCGTGCACCGCCATGGCGTCGAGGCCGTGGTGCCGGAGGTCTTCGGCCAGCCCCTCAGCCGCCGCCGGGCTGTGGGCCAGCAGCGCGACCGTGGGTCCGGAACCGGAGACGATGCCGGCGATCGCCCCCAAAGATTCACCGAGACCCAGGGTGTCCCGGAGGCCGGGGGCCAGCTCAATCGAGGCGCGCTGGAGATCGTTGACCAGCACGCGGCTCAAAGCGTCGGCGTCCCCGCTGCGCAGGGCCTGGAGGATCATCGGGTCCACCGCGGTGGGTTCCTCGACTGCGGCCCCCTCGGCGGCGCGCAGCCGGTCCAGGGTCCGGTAGACCTCCGGGGTGGGCAGGCCGAAATCCGCGGTCACCAGGACCCAGTCGGTCTGGGCTTTGACGAGGGCCGGCGAGAGTTCGTCGCCCAGGCCGAGCCCGACGGCGGTACCGCCGAGCAGGGAGAACGGAACGTCGGCGCCGAGTTCTGCGGCCAGATGGGCGAGTTCGTCGCGCGAGAGTCCGCTGTTCCACAGCGCGTCGCAGGCAAGCAGCGTGGCTGCCGCGTCGGCCGAGCCGCCGCCCATGCCTCCGGCCACGGGCACCCGCTTCGTGATCTCGAGATGGACGCCGGTGGAGTGCTCCGAGACGTCGGCCATGATCGCGGCGGCCTTGTAGGCCAGGTTGCGCTCATCCAGGGGGATGTCCACACCGTCGAGGTCGAGGGTGCTGGCCGGGCTGATGCTGACTGTTATTTCCCCGGTGTCCGTGCTGGTGGCGGCGACTTCTTCGTAGAGGGACACCGCGAGGTAGACGCTGGCCACCGAGTGGTAGCCGTCCGGGCGAAGGGGGCCAACATCGAGTGAGACGTTTACCTTGCCGGGGGCCTTGACCCGGACAGTCCTCGCGGCAAAGCGCCCTCTCACTGCGTTCATGGCTCCACGCTATGGCATGGCAGGGTCAGGCTCCAAGCACGGCGCAGGACCGGGTTCACGTTTCCGGTGCTGCCGGCGGGGTCAGTTTACCGGCTGCTCGCGGGCTTCCGCGATCCTGGAAAAGGCCGCGATGTCGATCACTTCGCCGCGCGCGGTGGGGTCGATGCCGGCGGCCCGCAGGCAGCGTTCGGCCTCCGCGGCGCTGCCGGCCCATCCGGCCAGTGCCGCGCGAAGCGTCTTGCGCCGCTGGGCGAAGGCGGCATCGATAACGGCGAACACCTGTTCCCGGGTGGCCGTGGTGACGGGTGGTTCCCGGCGGGTAAACGACACGAGGCCGGAGTGGATCTTGGGTGCGGGCCAGAAGACGTTCATGCCGATGACCCCCGCTTTGCGCATGCTGCTGTACCAGGCTGCCTTGACCGAGGGAACGCCGTAGGTCTTGGACCCGGGCCCGGCGGCGAGCCGGTCGGCCACCTCGTCCTGGACCATCACCAGGCCATGGCGGAGACTCGGGAAGTGCTGCAGCAGGTGCAGGACCACCGGGACGGCAACGTTGTAGGGAAGGTTCGCCACGAGAGCGGTCGGCTGCACCGGCAGCTCGGTGACCCGCATGGCGTCGGCGAGCACAAGGTGAAAATTCCCGACGGCGGCCGGTCGCCACTGGGCGACCGTGGCAGGCAGTTTGCCGGCAAGCACCGGATCAATCTCGACGGCGACGACGGAGCGGGCGGCGTCCAGCAGCCCCAGGGTGAGCGATCCCAGCCCGGGCCCCACCTCAAGGACTGTCTCGTCGGGGTGGATGTCCGCGGCGGCGACGATCCTGCGGATGGTGTTGCCGTCAATGACGAAGTTTTGGCCCAGGGACTTGGTGGGACGGACCCCGATCTCCTCGGCCAGCCTGCGGATGTCCGAGGCGCCCATCAGGGGTGGGGGCGCGGTCGCCGGAGTACCGGTCGGGGCAGAGAGTGGCGTACTGCCTGGCGCGGAGGGGGTCGGTTCAGTCACCTAGGTATCCTATCCCGCCGGCCAGGTTGGGCATGGCCTGGCAAACGCCGGGTATCCACAGCCCGGGCATGGCAAAGGCCGGGTCCGGGAACCGGACCCGGCCTTTGCCTGGTGTCCGCTGCCGTGGTCAGCAGCTGCGGACGCCGTCCAGATACATTTGGCTAAATGCATTTGGGCGCCGGCCGGAGCTGAGGCTCCGGCCGGTCTCCGCTTAGCTTGAGGCTGCCCAGCCGCAGCCCCAGGGCTGCAGGCCGCGCTGTGCGTAGACCCGGTTGGCGATGTCGATCTGCTGGGCCTTGGTGGCCAGGCTGGCGTTCGGGGCGTATGCGCCGCCGCCGGATCCGAGCCAGGTCTGGATGTCGAACTGCAGTCCGCCGTAGTAGCCGTTGCCGTTGTTGATGGACCAGTTGCCGGTGGACTCGCACTGCGCGATCTTGTCCCACATGGCTTCGTTCATCATGGCCGGGGCCCCGGCGCCGGTGTTGGCACCGGCGGTCTGTGCTGCCGGCTTGGGCTTGGGCTTGGTGCCGACGGTGATCTTTTCGGTGACTGGCTGGATGCTGACGGACTCGGACACCAGGGTGCGGGAGGCTTCGCGGCCGTCGACGAGGACCAGCTTGAAGCTCTTGCTGATGGTGCCGGCCACGCCCGCCTGGGTCACCTTCTTTTCGCCCTTGGTCAGCCCGGCGTCCTCGGTGGTGAAGGTTTCGAACGGCACGGCCTCGGTCGCTTCGGCCGTCTGGCTGGCGTCCACGCGGGAAACCTTAATGACCATGTCATTGACCACCGGGGCGTTGTCCGGCTGCGAGACGCGGTCGGTGGCGCCCAGCGAGATGCCGGCGTCGGCGAGGAGCTGGCCGACGTTGGCCGCTGTCGTTGTGGTCTTGTCGGCCTTGCCGTCAGCAACGATGCTCACGCTCTTCGGCGTCGAGATCGTAACGAAGGAGCCGGAGACTGCGAGCTGCGCGTCCTTCGGAACGGACAGTTCCGAGGCGCCGGCCACGCCGAGTTCCGTCACGAGGCCCTCGACAGTGGGCGAGGTGGTGCTGATGGTCCGCTCCGCGCCGTCCAGGCTGACCTTGACGGCCTTGGCGAGGTTGACGTTGATGACGGAGCCGTCCTGTACATGGGAGTCCGCGGCGGGCGTGACCCGGTCGGAGGACTGGAGTTCAAGGTTGGCGCCCTTGACGACCTGGCCGACGGTGCCGCCGAAGGTCTGGACGGAACTCACTTTGCCGTCGACGTTGAGGGTGACTGTCTTGTTGTTGCCGACGAAGGCAACGAGTCCCAGCACGAGTGCCACCAGCACCACGAGCTGCGTGCCGACTTTGACGAAGCTGACTTTGCCATCCGATGTGAAGAACTTGACCACGATTGCCCGTATCTTTTGGACCATCCGGGCACGGGGAAAAGTGCACGCTTTCACCCGCCGCCGACAGCCCTGAGGCCGCACCCGCAGGGCGCGTGATGTCCGCGGCAGCTGTGTGCACTGCCACACTCACAAACGAGAGCGCGCACATGGTTCGTTGGCCACGATGCGCGCCCTGCAGGAGTGAAATTGTCCGAAGGCCTTCCCCGACCCCGGCTAATAGTTGTCCACTGTAACCGGAGCGTTATAAAGCCACCAACAAAATCCGCATACGCGGTATCTATCCGGCGGGGTGCGCTTTCGTCACATCAGTCCCAGGATCCGTATGCCTGCACGGTATTTCCGGCGATCCGGGCACACAGTTCCGAGAGCTCCCATCCAGTCAATTCGGCCATCGCCCGGACGGTGTAGGGGACCATATAGCTTGCGTTGGGCCGGCCCCGGTGGGGATGCGGGGTCAGGAACGGCGCGTCCGTCTCGACCAGGATCCGCTCCGGCTCCGCGATAGCCACGGCGGCGCGGAGATCCGCGGCATTTTTGAAGGTCAGGGTCCCGGCGAAGGACATGTACCAGCCCTCGGTGTTGCAGATCCGGGCCAGCTCCGCCCCGCCCGAGAAACAGTGGAACACCACGCGTTCGGGGGCCCCCTCCTCCCGCAGCACCTGGACGACGTCGTCATGCGCGTCACGGTCGTGGATTTGCAGTGCCAGCCCGAGGCGTTTGGCAATGTCGATGTGACGCCGGAAGGAATAGCGCTGATGGGCCAACCCCTCCCCCTGGGTGCGGAAGAAATCCAGGCCGGTTTCGCCGATGGCCCGGATCCTCGGGTGCGCCGCGAGGGCCTCGATCTCGGCCAGGGCCTCGTCCAGTTCTCCGCGCGCGGCATATCCCGGCGCGTCATTGGGGTGGAGGGCAACGGCGCCCAGCAGCCGCGGATCCAGGTCCACTGCCTGGACAGTGAATCTGGACGATTCGAGGTCGCATCCCACCTGCACGGCACCCTGGACCCCCACGGCCTCGGCGGCATCGAGGGCGTCACCGATGCTGACCGCAAGGTCCTCGTTCGGGAAATCGAGATGGGTGTGGTTGTCCATCACCGGCACCGGAAGCGGTTCCGGGGCCGGCGGGTATCCCTGCCTGCCGGTGCCATCACTGCCGGGCGCACGGAACGGGACGGGAGTCAGGGGATTGATCATCCTTCAACCTTAACGTCGGTCCTGCGGCCGGATGAACCGGAACCGCGCAGGCAGTTAACCTGCCCGCGCTATCTCCCGGCCGGCGGCCCGAGACAGATTTCCCCGGGAACTCTCTGTCAGGCCCGGCAGTTGTGTTAGTACTCTGATATAAATACCGGCTGCAGGACAACGGAAGGTCGGGAACCCACCAGGGCTGAGAGGCTACCGATGGACTACCACCGCATCTCCCTAGACGACGCTCTCCCGGAAGGGCAGGGCCGGAGGGAAGAATCCGCCGTGGCCGGGCTCCCGGCAGCCCGGCGCCCTGCCCAGCCGCCGGTCGCCATGGACGCGGACGAGTTCCGCTCCGCCAGCGGGCGCATCCTGACCGCAATCAACACCGTGATCGATGGCAAAGCGGAGGCGGCCAAGCTGGCTCTGACCGTGCTGCTGGCCCAGGGCCATCTGCTCCTCGAGGACGTCCCCGGGGTGGGCAAGACCCTGCTTGCGAAGACCCTGGCCCGGACCATTGACTGTTCGGTGAGCCGCATCCAGTTCACCCCGGATTTGCTACCCTCCGATGTCACCGGCGTGTCCATCTACAACCAGTCGTCGAGGTCCTTTGAGTTCCGCCCCGGTGCGGTATTCGCCAACATCGTCATCGGCGACGAAATCAACCGCGCCTCCGCCAAGACCCAGTCAGCCCTGCTGGAATGCATGGAGGAACACCAGGTCACGGTGGACGGCAAGTCCTACAAGCTCGACGAGCCGTTTATGGTGGTGGCCACGCAGAACCCGATCGAGATGGAGGGCACCTACCCGCTCCCGGAGGCGCAGCGGGACCGTTTTATGGCGCGGATCTCCATGGGCTACCCGGACAAGGACGCCGAGATGGAAATGCTGGAAACCCACCAGGCGACGTCGCCGCTGACCCGGGTCACCGCCGTCGTCACCGCCGCCGAGGTCGCCTCGATGATCGCCACGGTCCGGCAGGTCTACGTCTCCCAGTCGATCAAGGAATATACCGTGTCGCTGGGACGCGCCACGAGGGAAAGCGGCATGCTCCGTCTCGGGGCCAGCCCCCGGTCCATGCTCCAGCTGCTCCGTGCGGCCAAAGCCACGGCGGCGTTGGAGGGCCGGGATTTTGTGCTGCCGGACGACATCGTCAGCGTGGCGGAATCCGTCCTGGCGCACCGGATCATCCTGGACCGGAAAGCCGCGAGCATGGGCGAGACCGCCCAGAGCGTTATCCGTGCCGTCCTGGCGAAGATCCCGGTCAGCCCGGACCTGGCCGCTCCGGCTGCCACGCTGCCGAACCGCCGCTAGGACGGGCCCGGCCGTGGCGCTGATTGGTCAGTTCCCGAGGCACCTTTTCACCAGCCGCGGCTGGGGGCTGCTGGGCGCTGGAGTGGTTTTCCTGCTGGCAGCCCAGGTGATGGGACGCCGGGACCTGTTGGCGCTGGCCATCCTGCTGCTTGTCCTGCCGCTGCTCTCACTGGCCGGAACCCGAGTGCTGAAGCCGAATTTTCAGGTTTTCCGGGAGTTCAGCCCTGCCAGCGTCGAAACGGCGGCGACGACGACCGTCCGGCTGGCTGTCGCCCGGACCGGAACCGGCTCCGGCCACGCGCTGATGGAGGAGCGCCTGCCCGCCCGGTTCGGGGAATCGCCGGTGTTCCGGTTCCCGGCGCGCTCGGCGGCGGCCGGGACCAGCCGCTACGAATACCACCTGCGCTCCGGGCAACGCGGCCAGTTCCGGATCGGACCGGTCACGGCCGAGTTCAGCGACCCGTTCGGGCTGTCCCTGCACCGCCACGCCATTGACGACGGCGACATCCTGACCGTGACGCCCGCCGCCGTCGACCTTCCCGGCACCGGGCTGGCCGGCGCCAGGGGGCACGACGGCGTGACCGCCACGCGCATCCGGGCCAACCCGAGCGATGACGATGTCATGACCCGGGAATACCGCCACGGCGACCCGATGCGCCGCGTGCATTGGGCGGCGACGGCACGGCAGGGGGAGCTGATGGTCCGCCAGGAGGAGTCCGTCACCACGCCGGAGGCCACCATCATCCTGGACCAGCGGCTCTCGGCCTTCACCCGCGGCGCCTTCGCCGCCGGCTCGAATGCGCGTTCCGGCCACCACCCGTTCGGCGCCGGCCACCGCGGGACGGACCACGGGGCCGGCCAGCGTGGCGCCTCCGGACCGGACGGCCGTGAGCTCCTGACCAGCGACACCTTCGAGTGGGCCGTAACGGCCGCCATGTCCATCGGTGCGCATCTCGCCGAGCGCAGCTACGCCCTGCGTTTCCTCGACGCCGCCGGCGAGCCCGCGTTCGCGCATTCCCCCTCCGCCCCCGAGCCGGAGACCGAAGAGTACGCCGGCGCGTCCGGACTGCAGTCCGTCGCCGAGAGCCTCGCGGCGATCCAGCTCACCGGGCCGCACCACCACCGCAGGGAGCCCAAGGACTCCGCTTCCCCCTGGACTCCCGGCCGCCACACTTCCGGCGGGGAGGCCGGCCCGCAGTATTTCGACGACCGGCTGATGGACAAGCTGGCCGCCCACCGGATGCGGGGGCCGGTCCTGGCGGTCCTTGGACACCTCACCCTGGCCGAGGCCCGGGCACTGGCCCCGGCTGCCGGTTTTGCCGCCAACGCGTTTGCCCTCGTCATCACGGAGCGGCCCCGGGACCTGGACCAGGTGCTCGAGGCCCTCCGGCTCGGCGGCTGGCGGGCCGTGGCAGTCTCCCCGTCGACGCCGCTGCCCGCCGCGTGGACGGCCTTCGACGAGGGCGGAAACGCCCCGCTGGCAGCGGCAGCCGACGTGCGGCGCGGGACGGCGGTGCGGCGATGACGCTGACACCGCAGCGCAGCGCGGGTGCTCACTCCGGCGAGTCCGGCTCGGACGCGGGGCCGGGCACGGGGGCCGGCCCGGTTTCCCCTGCCTCTGGTTCAGCGGGGCAGACGGCCCGGAGGAAGGTGGGCACGCAGCCGTGGCTGATGGCCCTCGCGGTGGCAGTCGCCGTCGCCGGTGCAGCTCTGAGCCTCAACGGGGTGCTGCGGGGCTGGGCCTGGTACTCCCCCGTCCTCTCAACGGTCTTCACGGTG
The DNA here is from genome assembly GCF_001750145.1 of Arthrobacter sp. U41. Classification (NCBI taxonomy): domain Bacteria; kingdom Bacillati; phylum Actinomycetota; class Actinomycetes; order Micrococcales; family Micrococcaceae; genus Arthrobacter; species Arthrobacter sp. U41. The sequence continues at coordinate 2,477,944 of NZ_CP015732.1, read as the reverse complement.
GCTTTCACCATGGCAGGGCTCCGGGCGCTCCGGTGGCGCAGCATTTTCGTGACGGCCGGTGCGCTGGCCGCGCTCGTGCTGATCCTGACCTTCACCTTCTTCCGCCCGCACAGCATCCTTGGTTTCATTCCTTCCGGCGCCACCATGACGCAGCTGGGCCGGTTCCTGCGCCGTGCCGGTGAGACTGTCCTCGCGGAAAGCGCCCCGGTGGCCCCGAACGCCGGTATCGTCCTGCTGGTCTGCGCCGTCCTGGGGCTGCTGGTGGTCCTGATCGATGCCCTCGCCTATCCCCTGGCCCTGCCAGCGACGAGCGGTCTGGGGATCCTGGCCATCCTGGTTGTTCCCGCCATGATCAAACCCCAGAGTGTGGGCGTTCTGGGCTTTGCGGGTGCCGCCGCGGGTTACCTCATGATCCTCGGCTGCAGCCACTGGTTCGCGCCCGATTCACGGACCGGGGCCGACACCGCGCGCAACCCGGGCCAGTTCCGCCGCGGCGCCCTGACCGGGGCCGCTGCGCTGACCGTGACCCTGTTGCTTCAGCTGGTGATCCCGGGCTTTGACCAGGGGACCTTCCCGCAGGGCTCGCGGTTGAACCCCTTTGGCCCCGCCACGGGGCTCAACCCGATGATCAGCCTGGGCAACAGCCTCCGCAGTCCCACCGGTGACGGCCGGATCACCTTTGCCACCAATGCCCCCAGCACCCCGTACCTGCGGTCCGTGACCGTTGACAGTTTCAACGGCGACAACTGGGCTCCGGATGACCGCAATGACACCCGCCGGCTGGGCACGGGCCGGATGGATTCGGGATTCGAGTCCTCCGCCACGGAAGTCCGCGTGGTGACCGCGGTCAACACCGGGCAGTTCACCAGCCCCTACCTGCCGGTGCCCTACGCCCCGGAGGCCGTGAACGGCCTCACCGGCCGCTGGAGCTGGGACCCGGCCACGCTGAGCATCAAGGGGGTCGACGCCAACTCCCGCGACCAGCAGTACGTGGTGCTCTCGGTGGCCCCGCAGCTCACCCCGGCCCTGCTGGCACAGGCCGCCGGGCCGGTGCAGGACGTGCCCGAGCAGTTCGTCCGGACCCCGGACAACGTCCCGGAGATTGTGCGCACCACCGCCGAGGCCGTGACCGCTGACAGCACCACGCCGTACGCGCGGGCGATGGCCATCCAGCGGTACCTGCGCTCCGGCGAGTTCGCCTATTCGCTGCAGTCCCCGGTGCAGGGAGGCTATGACGGCAACGGGCTCTCGGTCCTGGCGGACTTCCTGAACCAGAAGAGCGGATACTGCATCCACTTCGCCTCGGCAATGGCCGTGATGGCCCGGCTGGAAGGCATCCCCAGCCGCATCGCCGTCGGCTACGCCCCGGGGCGCCCCACCGGCGCCACGGTCTCGATCGGCGGCGAGGGGGCCCTCCCGGAGTATGAGGTCGATGCCCGCGACGCCCACGCCTGGCCGGAACTGTATTTCCAGGGGCTGGGCTGGATTTCTTTCGAACCAACCCCCTCGCGCGGCGTGGTTCCGTCCTATGCCACGGATGCCGCGGCCGCCAGCGGCGCCAGCACCAACGAAAACAACGACGGCCTCATCCCCGGCAGCAGCCCGACCCCGGCACCGCTGCCCAGTGTGTCACCGTTGCCGCTCCCGGGCGCTGCCGGTCCGGTGGACGCGGCAAGCCGGCTGCTGCCCGTGCTGTACGGCGCCGGCGCCCTGCTGTTCCTCGGGCTGCTGCTGGCGTCCCCCCGCCTGTCGCGCGCCGCACTGCGCCGACGCCGGCTGACCGGTTCCCGGACCGACGGTGCCGCGGCGTTGCAGGCGTGGGCGGAGCTGCGCGACCTCACCACGGACTTCGGCGTGCCGCCGCAGACCAGTGAAACTCCCCGTCATTTCTCCGAGAGGTTGCGGCTCTCGGGGGCCCTCGGAGAGCCGGAGGGCATGGACGCGGACGCCCACACCGCAGTCCGGTCGCTGACCGCGGATTTCGAACGCCGGCAATACGGCCGCCCCCCGTCCGGGCAGGACGACGGCGGCCTCCCGGGCCGCGCCCGGAGCTCCGCCGGTGCCGCTGCTCTCCCGCGCAGCCCCGGGGAATCAGCCGCCCACCGGATCGCAGCTGTCCAGGCTTCGCTGCACGCCCATGCCCGGCCGCTCCCGGGGTTCCGGGCCGAGTGGCTGCCCGCCTCCGTCCTGGCCCGCTGGCGGCGAGCCGCCGCGGCGCCGTTCCGGGCCGCCCGCCGCACAGCCCGGCGCACCCGGCGCCGCACCGCGGAGGCCCGGTCGAGGATCCGCGGGGCGCTGCGCCGGGTGCACTGGATGCGCCGAGGCTGAGGCCCGCTCTGCCCGGCCGGGGTGGTTCCTAGCCGGCGTACGGGTCCGCGATGCCGATGTACTGGGTGTAGAGGTATTCCTCGATGCCTTCGAGGCCGCCCTCACGGCCCAGGCCGGACTGCTTGACCCCGCCAAAGGGTGCCGCGGCGTTGGAGACCACGCCGGCGTTCAGGCCCAGCATGCCGGTCTCCAGGCGTTCGCCCATCCGGATGCCCCGGTTCAGGTCCCGGGTGAAAACGTAGGCCACCAGACCGTACTCGGTGTTGTTCGCCAGCCGGACCGCCTCATCCTCGGAGGAGAAGGTGATGATCGGGGCGACCGGCCCGAAGATTTCCTCGGACAGGATCCGGGTGCCCTCGGTGACGCCCTTGAGGATGGTGGGCTGGTAGAAGTAGCCCGGACCCTCGACGGCGGCGCCGCCGATCACCGCGACCGCACCGGCGGACACCGCATCGGAAACCAGCTCGTGGACCTTGTCCCGGCTCTTCGCATCGATCAGCGGGCCGACCTTGGACTCCGCCTCGGTGCCGCGGGCCGTGGTCATGTCCGCCATCTTCGCGGCGAACTTCTCCGCGAATTCGTCCGCGACGGACTCGTGCACGATGAACCGGTTCGCGGCCGTGCAGGCCTCGCCCATGTTCCGCAGCTTCGCCAGCATCGCCCCGGCGACGGCGGCGTCGACGTCGGCGTCCTCAAACACCACGAACGGGGCGTTCCCGCCGAGTTCCATCGAGGTCCGCAGCACGTTCTCGGACGCGTCGGCGAGCAGCCGGCGGCCGACCTCGGTGGAGCCGGTGAAGGAGAGCTTGCGCAGCCGGGAGTCCTTGATCAGCGGCCCCGTGGTGGCACCGGCCGTGGAGGTCGGGATGACGTTCAGCACCCCGGCGGGGAGTCCGGCCTCCATCATCACGGCCGCGAACAGCTGGGAGGTCAGCGGGGTCAGGTTCGCGGACTTCAGCACCATGGTGCAGCCGGCGGCGACGGCGGGGGCAACCTTGCGGGTCGCCATGGCCAGCGGGAAGTTCCACGGCGTGATCAGCAGGCAGGGGCCCACCGGCTTCTTCGTCACCAGCAGCCGGGACTTCCCGTCCGGGGATACCGAGTAGCGGCCGAAGGCCCGGACGGCTTCTTCGGAGAACCAGCGCAGGAACTCGGCGCCGTAGGTGACTTCGCCGCGGGCCTCGGCCAGCGGCTTGCCCATTTCCAGTGTCATCAGCAGCGCGAAGTCCTCCGCCCGTGCAGTGACGAGCTCGAAGGCCCGGCGCAGGATCTCCCCGCGCTCGCGCGCCGGGACCTTCGCCCAGGAGTCCTGCGCGGCGGCCGCGGCATCCAGGGCCGCCGCCCCGTCCTCGGGGCCGGCGTCGGCGATGCTCAGCAGGACCTTGCCCGTCGAGGGGTCCTCCACAGCGAAGGTCTTACCAGAAGCGGCCGGACGCCACTGGCCGCCGATCAGCAGACCGGTGGGAACGGAGGCCAGCAGGGCGCTCTCGCGCTCGGCGGTAACAATGGGCTGGGCAGTTACAGTCACGGTTGACTCCCTCGTCAGCGATTCGGGGTGAATGGGATCGGGTTCAGCACTGTTCGGACACCTTGGGCAGGCGCCGGATTTACTGCCACGGTACTGCCGCGCTCTCCGGACTGTCTACGCATGTCCGCACTACGTCAGGCGGGGTCCGCTGTGCAGCTGCACAGCGGACGTTGGGGCCGGAGGCCGGCCTGGCTACCGGGCTGCGAGCACCGCGGAGTACAGTTCCCGTTTGCTGACCTTGGCGTCCTCCGCCACGGCGGCGACGGCTTCCTTGAGCCGGATTCCCTGGGCCATGAGCGCGTTGACGTCCGCCACGTGGTCCTCCGGCTTGCCCGGTTCCCGTTCCGGGGCGCCGCCGACAACGACGGCGATCTCGCCGCGCACCTCGTTGGACTCGGCCCACTCCAGCAGTTCGCGGAGGGTGCCGCGGATGACCTCTTCATAGGTCTTTGTCAGTTCCCGGCAGATGGCTGCCCGCCGGTCCGCGCCGAACCGCTCACGCAGCGCACGAAGCATGGGTTCGAGCCGGTGCGGGGCCTCGAAGAAGACCATGGTGCGCCGCTCGGCATCGAGATCAGCGAGCCGGGAGGACCGTTCTCCGGCCTTGCGCGGCAGGAACCCCTCAAAGCAGAAGCGGTCGGTCGGCAGGCCGGAAAGCGCGAGCGCGGTCAGCACCGCGGAGGGTCCGGGCGCGGCGGTGACCGTCAATCCGGCGGCCACGGCCCCTTCGACCAGGCGGAAGCCGGGGTCCGAGACGGAGGGCATGCCGGCGTCGGTGACCATCACGAGGGTCTTGCCGGCGCGTACCTGGTCCAGGAGTTCACCGGTCTTGGCTGCCTCGTTGTGCTCGTGGTAGCTGATGATCCGGCCGGACACGGTGATCCCCAGGTTCTGGACCAGGCGGTGCAGCCGGCGGGTGTCCTCGGCGGCGACGATGTCCGCCGTGGTCAGGAGTTCGACGAGCCGGTACGTGGCGTCCCCGACGTTGCCGATGGGGGTCGCCGCCAGCACGATCCGGCCGGGTCCGCCGGTTTCCGGGACCGCCTCCGTCGCGGGGCTTCCGGCGGGCCCGGTGCCGTCCCCGGCGTCGTCCGGCTGGCCCGCGCCATCGCTGGGAAGATTCGGGGAGGTGCTGAGTATAGGGTCCACACGACCAGCCTACTGCTGGCACGGGCCGAGGGCGGACGGACCCTGCTGGCACCCGCCCGGGACGGGGCCGGGGCGGCCTGGCCGGGGACCACAGCGGCAAAAGGTAGCATGGCAACGTGACGCAGACCCCCGCCCGGCCTGCCGAGGCCGGTTCCCCCGGATCGGCGCCCCCAGCCACCCGCCCCGGCCGCAGCCTGGAGGGGCACCGCTGGGTCAGCCGCCCGGCGGATGCGTTTACGCCCGCAGCCCTCAAAGACCGCCTGATCGGCGGCATCCAGAGCTGGCGGGACTATCCGCCCTCGCTCCGGCTGTGGTTCTGGCTGGTTCCGGTCATCACCGCGGCCTTGGGCGGGGTCCTCCGTTTCGTCCGGCTGGATTCGCCCCGCACCCTGGTCTTCGACGAGACCTACTACGTCAAGGACGGCTACTCGTTCCTGGTCAGCGGCTACGAACGGTCGTGGCCGGACAAGGCCAACGAGGCCTTTGCCGCCGGCAATCCCGGGGTGCTGCTTGACGCGCCCGAGTACGTCGTCCACCCGCCGGTCGGGAAGTGGATGATCGCCGCCGGCATGTGGCTCTTCGGCCCGGACAACCCCTTCGGCTGGCGGTTCGGAGCGGCCCTGACCGGCACACTGTCCATTGTCCTGCTGGCCCTGATCGCGCAAAAACTCTTCCGCTCGCTGACCCTCGGGGCGGTGGCCGGTGTGCTGCTGGCGGTGGACGGCCACCACCTGGTGATGTCCCGGACCTCCCTGCTGGACATCTTCCTGATGTTCTGGGTCCTTGCCGCGTTCGGGGCCCTGCTGATGGACCGCGACGACGGCCGCCGCCGGCTTGCCGAGCGGCTGGGCCGGCAGGCCGCAGCCTCCCCGGACGGACGGCCCGGCCTGCTCCAGCTGGCATCCGGCCCGTGGCTGGGGATCCGCTGGTGGCGGCTCGCCGCCGGCGTGTGCCTGGGACTGGCTGTCGGCACGAAATGGTCCGCCCTGTTCTTCCTGGCGGGTTTCGGGCTGCTGACGGTCTTCTGGGACCTGAGCGCCCGCCGGATCGCCGGAATCCACGGCTGGATCAGCGGCGGGATCCTCAAGGACGGGATTCCGGCCTTCCTCAGCATTGTCCCGGTGGCCGCCCTGGTGTACGCCGCCACGTGGACCGGCTGGTTCGGCTCCACGGACGCCTACTTCCGGAACTGGGCGCAGACCGTCCCCTCGGCGGAATGGGGCTGGCTGCCGGACGCCGTCCGGTCCCTGGCGCACTACCACGTGGAGGCGTACAAGTTCCACCAGGGGCTCAGCGCGGAGCATCCTTACGAGGCCAGCGCCTGGAGCTGGCTGGTGCTCGGCAGGCCCACGTCCTTCTTCTACGAATCGCCCACGCCGGGCAGCCCCGGGTGCGATACGGCCAGCTGCACAACGGCGATCCTCTCCGTCGGCAACCCGCTGATCTGGTGGGGCGCCGCCGTCTGCCTGGGCGTCCTGCTGTTCTGGTGGGCCGGGCGGCGCGACTGGCGAGCGGGGGCGATCCTGGCCGCCGTGGCCTCCGGTTACCTCCCCTGGTTCCTGTATCCGGAACGCACCATGTTCTACTTCTACGCCGTATCCTTCGAGCCCTTCCTCGTGCTGGCCCTGGTGTACTGCCTGGGCCTCATCCTGGGCCAGCGCACCGATCCGCTCTGGCGGCGGCGTTCCGGGCTCTACCTCGTGGCCCTCTTTGTGGTCACCGCCGTCATCGTGTCGGCGTTCTTCTATCCGGTCTGGACCGCCGAGACCATTTCCTACCAGGATTGGCGGTTCCGGATGTGGATGCCGTCCTGGATCTAGGGCAGGATTGCAGGGGGCGTCCCCCATCAGACGGACCCGGAACGGAGATACGGCTGTGAGAGAAGCAAGTACCGGGCTGCTCGTCGAGCTCGACCCGGGCAGCAACGTGACGGACCTGCTCCTGGAGCAGCACGCCAAGGATCCTGTGCACGCGCTTTACTCCCGCAAGGGCCCGTCCGGCTGGGCCGATGTCCCCGCCCAGCAGTTCCTGGACCAGGTCCGGGCGCTGGCGAAGGGCCTGATAGCCGGCGGCATCACCCCCGGGGAGACCGTGGCGGTCATGTCCGGCACCCGCTTCGAGTGGACCGTGGTGGACTTTGCCATCTGGTTCGCCGGCGGCGTCCCCGTCCCCGTCTACGAAACGTCCTCGGCCAGCCAGGTCGAATGGATCCTGCATGATTCGGGGGCCCGGCGCATCTTCGCGGAGAACGCGGCCACCGCAGCCCTGGTCCAGGAGGTCCTGGACGGCTCCACTTTGCTCGGAGACACCGTGCTCCCCGTGGTGCGGATGGACTACGACGGCGCGGCGCCGAACCTGGCCAGCCTGGCCGCGGCAGGCGCCGGGGTCGGCGACGCCGAGCTGGAACGGCACCGCTCCGCCGCCGGGCTCGCGGACGTGGCATCACTCGTCTACACCTCCGGCACCACGGGCCGGCCCAAGGGGTGCGAAATCACGCATGGGAACTTCGCGCTCATCGCCAAGAATGTCGTGCTGTTCCTGCCCGAGATCCTCCTGCAGCCCCGCTCCAGGACCCTGATGTTCCTCCCGCTGGCCCACGTCCTCGCCCGCGCCGTCCAGGTCATCTGCCTGAGCGCCGGGACCACCCTGGGCCACACCGCCAGCGCCAAGGAGCTGCTGGAGGACCTGGCCAGCTTCAAGCCCACCTTCCTTCTCGTCGTTCCCCGGATCTTCGAGAAGGTGTACGCCGGTGCCGCCCACAAGGCGGCCCTGGCCGGGAAGCAGCGCCTGTTCGAGTCGGCCGCCGCCGTCGCCATCGACTATTCCAAGGCCCTTGACGCCGCCTCCCGGGGCACCGGACCCGGGCCCGGATTCGCCACCCGCGCCCGGCACGCCCTTTTTGACCGGTTGTTGTACCCCAAGCTGCGTCAGGCCTTCGGCGGCCAACTGGGCTATGCGGTCTCCGGGGCCAGCCCGCTAAGCGCCCACGACGCGCACTTCTTCCGCGGCGCGGGCATCCCCGTCCTGGAAGGCTATGGCCTCACCGAAACCACGGCACCGTGCACCGCCAACACCCCGACGCGGACCAGGGTGGGGACGGTCGGCATCCCGGTGCCGGGAACCACCATCAGGGTCGCCGAGGACGGCGAGATCCTGGTCAAGGGCATCGGCGTCTTCAAGGGCTACCACAACAACCCCGCAGCCAATGCCGAGGCGTTCGTGGACGGGTTCTTCCGCACCGGCGACCTCGGGTCCCTGGACGCGGACGGCTTCCTGACGATTACCGGACGGAAGAAGGACCTCCTCGTCACCGCCGGCGGCAAGAACGTCGCCCCCGGGCCGCTCGAGGAGAAGATCCGCGAACACGAACTCGTCCTGCAGGCCGTGGTGGTCGGGGACGGCCGGCCGTTCGTCTCGGCCCTGATCAACCTGGACCCTGAGGGCCTGGAAAACTGGTGCGCCGCGCGCAAGGTTCCCGGGATGAGCACGGCCGAAGCCCGCGGCAGCGAACTGGTCCGCGCTGCCCTGCAGCGCGCCGTGGACGAGGCAAACGCCCTCGTCTCCAAGGCCGAGTCGATCCGCAGCTTCGTGGTGCTGGACGCCGACTTCACGGTGGAATCCGGGCACCTGACACCGACGCTCAAACTCAAGCGCGCCGCCGTCGTGCGCGACTTCGAGACGCAGATCAACCGCATTTACGGCTGATCAGCAGCTGACGCGCCGCGTCCGGGACGCGGGAAGCGGCCGGCACCGTGTGGTGCCGGCCGCTTCGATGTCCCTGTCAGACGCCGGGTCCCGGCGCCCCTCTAGACGGTGCTGGAGTATCCCCGGGCCGGGCTGCCGTGCGAACCGGTGTCGGCTGCGCCGGAGCCGGGTGTGCCGGAGCGCCCAGTGGCGGGGGTACCGGATGCGGAGTTCCCGGGAGCCGGAGCCGCCCCGGGTGCGTCCCCGGCCGTTGCCTCGCCGGCCTCGCCGGCTTTGGTTGCTTTGTTCCGCCGGAACCGGGACCGTTTGGCGGGGGGAGTTTCCGGGGTTTCGTCCCCGGCCGGGTCCAGTTCCGGGGTGTCGTCGCCGGCCGGGTGAGCTGCCGCCGTGCCCCGTTTCGGCAGCCCGCGGCGCCTGCGCGTCGGCCAGGTGAGGATGAGGGTGACGAGCGAGGTGATCAGCACCAGGCCGGCGATCACGATGCCGCCGTCGACCCAGAACTGGGCCGGGAAGAGCCGGATCAGGGTGTCCTGCAGCGAGAACGTCCAGGTGCCGCTGGCGAAGAAGACGCTGTGGAACTGGGCGAAGAACTCCTCCCAGCCAAGCACCGCCAGGACGCCGAGGCTGAGGATGATAACGAGGGTGATGATGGACCCGGCGAACAGACCGCGCCGCACTCCCCCGGGACTGCGGCGCCGCAGGTAGATGACGGCGATCAGGCTCAGCAGGATCAGCAGGACGCCCGCGCCGAAGGCGGACAGGATGACGAGCTTGACGTCGGCCATGTGGCTGACTTCGCCGTCCCCGAAGAGCTTGTCTCCGCTGCGGTCGACGAGATCGCCGAGGTACCGCGGTCCTGCCCAGTTGCTGAGGTAGTCCACGGCGTAGGAGCCGTAGGTCATTCGGTCGTCGGTGTTAAAGCCGTAGCCGTCGCCCGGGAATCCGGGGCGGTTGTACTCGACCCAGAGGAACAGGGGACTGGCGACGGCCCGGACGGCCAGCACCAGCAGGATGACCGGGAAGCACACGGCAAGCAGGACCTGCATCACGCGCGGGGCCACCGGTTTGGCGTTCGCCGCGTGTTCACGTTCGGCGTTCCGGCGCTGTACTTCTTCCTCCGGGGGGCGGAGCTGCAGCGCGGAGGTCGGGAGCGGTTCGCTGAAGTGCGCACCGTTGCCCTTCGGTGCCGGTTCGACGGCGGCTTCCGCGGCCTTGCGGTCGGCGCGGCTGCCGGCCTGGCGCCAGGCCGGGGCCGCTGCGGCCGCTGACGACGGCGGCGTCGAGGTTGCGGCCGGCGTCGGGGTGGCGGCTGCGGCCGGCGTCGCCGGGCTGCCGGAGTCCGGCACGGCCGGTCCGGTTGCGCTGTCGGCCCGTGGCAGGGCTTCCGGACTGCTGCCGCCATCACGTCCGGCGGTGCCGGCGGAGGCCGCGGCCGAGCCCTTGTCCGCGGAGCTGGGCTTCATCCAGTCGAAGGCGGGCTCGTCCGCGTCATCGGGCGGATCCAGCTGCGGATCCTGTCGGTTCGGAGGGGTGGGACTTGAGTCAGTCACTGCGGCATCGCTTCCGTCGGCGTCCGCGCCGCCGGCCGGGGCCTGGCAACGCTACTTATCTGGTTCCGAGCCTACCGCCAGAGTCTCGGACTGGGCGAGGTGCCACCCCGTAGGGGCGGGGATTCAGGGGCGGGGATTCAGCGGCGGGGATTCAGCGGCGGGGATTCAGCCGGCGACAGGAGGAGCCGGAGGCCCGGTCCCCGGTCAGCGCTTGGCGTACTGCGCCCAGGGGATGTTCCAGTCCCCGAAGCCTTCAAGCGGTTCCACGGCCGGGGCCCCGGTGTTGAGGGTCTGGACGAGGTCGCCGGTCTTCATGTTGTTGAAGAACCAGGCGGCGTCCGCCGGGAGCAGTCCGACGCAGCCGTGCGAGACATTGGACTTGCCCACCGCGCCCCAGGCCGATTCCAGCGCCTGGTGGACGTACACCCCGGAGCTGGTCAGGCGGTTGGCGTACTCGACCGTCAGCGGCGGATAGTAACCCTTGTCTCCGGGCTTCAGACCGATGCTACCGGCGTTGAAATCGGAGTGGCGTTCCTGCTCCATGATGACGGCAAAGCCCGTTGGGGAGAGCCAGTCCTCGTCCCCCAGCGTGACCGGCGCAGTCCTGACCAGCTGGCCGTCGAAGTACACGTTCATGGTCTTGGTGGTGTCATCAACGACGGCGAGGCGCTGCGGCCCGACCTTGAAGGAAACCTTGTTGTCCGAGTTGCCGATCATCTTGTTGCCGAAGTCGACGCCGAAGAGCTTCAGGTCCACGGTGATCTCGCTGTTGGAAGCCCAGAAAGCTTCGGGGCGGATCCGGACACGGCGGTCCGAGTACCAGCGCCACGCCACGGCCTGGCCGGAGGAGGCCGTGACGGTGACGGCCTTCTCCAGGGCTTCCTTGTTCAGCACCGGTTCGCTGAAGACAATCTCAATGGGCTGGCCGGCGCCGACCGTGGTGCCGTTGAGCGGATACACCGCGGCGTCCGCCTCGTTGGCTTTGGCCACGGTGGCGAAGGTCTGGGCCTTCCTCGTCTCGCGCCCGGCTTCGTCCACGATGGTGAAGCTGTACTTGTACTGCGTGTCGAATTCCAGGGGATCCCCGGCGGTCCAGGTCGAGCCGTCCGGGCTCGTTGTCCCGGGGACGCTCGCGCCGCCGGCGGCCGGGACCAGCACGACGTCCTTGACCACGCCGTTGACGGCCTTGACCGAGGGTGCGGCGGCCGGGTTGACGCCTTTGGCACCGTCGGTCGGGGTCACCCCGAGCTCAACGAGCTTCACGACGGGTGCGGCCAGGCCGGACACGCTCCGCATCGGCGCCGAGGCCTCGGAGGGCATGTCGGCATGCGCCCAGCCAGGTGAGGTGGCGACGCCGATGCCGCCGGCACCGACAGCTGCGCAGATGGCAAGGACGGCCAGCATCTTCCCGGTGTTGCGGGGACGGTGTCCAGGCTCCCGGCGTCGACGCGCGCTGTCTTCAGTCATGGCCACTTCCTGTGTTCCCCCACTGCTTTTGCCTACAAGCCCACATCAGAGCTCACGATCTCCCTATGCCAGCATAAGCGAATCAGCACGGCGCGCAGGCCGCGGCTGCGCCACGATCCGGTCACAACAGGGGTCCCGGACGGTAGTCCGGGGCCCTGCCCCGCCGGTCGGGCGGATAGCTGCGGCCCCAGGGTGGCTCTGCAGCCGAACGGTTCCTAGTAGCGGTAGTGGTCCGGCTTGTAAGGTCCGGAAACTTCGAGGTCCAGGTACGCGGCCTGCTCCTTCGACAGTTCGGTCAGCTCGACGCCGAGGGCGTCGAGGTGCAGCCGGGCGACCTTCTCGTCGAGGATCTTCGGCAGGACGTAGACCTGCTTTTCGTACTCCCGCTCCCCTTCCGGCTGGTCGCGCTTGGTGAAGAGCTCGATCTGCGCGATGGTCTGGTTGGCGAAGGAGTTGCTCATCACGAAGGACGGGTGCCCGGTGGCGTTGCCGAGGTTCAGCAGGCGCCCTTCGGAAAGCACGATGATGGAGCGGCTGCCCGCTGCGGTGGCCGGGTCCGCCTCAAAGACCCATTCGTGCACCTGGGGCTTGATCTCGACCTTCCGGATACCGGGGATCCGGGCCAGTCCGGCCATGTCAATCTCGTTGTCGAAGTGGCCGATGTTGCCCACGATCGCCTTGTCGCGCATCCCGGCCATGTGCTCGGCCATGATGACGTCCTTGTTGCCCGTGGTGGTGATAAAGATGTGGCCCTCGCTGAGGACGGATTCCAGCTTCGCGACCTGGTAGCCGTCCATGGCTGCCTGGAGTGCGCAGATGGGATCGATTTCGGTGACAATGACCCGGGAGCCCTGGCCGCGGAAGGCCTCCGCTGCGCCCTTGCCCACGTCGCCGTAACCGCAGACGACGGCGACCTTGCCGCCCATCAGGACGTCGGTGGCGCGGTTGATGCCGTCCGGCAGGGAGTGCCGGATGCCGTACTTGTTGTCGAACTTGCTCTTGGTGACCGAGTCGTTGACGTTGATGGCCGGGAACAGCAGCTTGCCCTGCTCCGCGAGCTGGTAGAGGCGGTGCACGCCGGTGGTGGTTTCCTCCGTGACGCCCAGCAGGCGGGAGCCGATCCGGGTCCACTTCTGCGGGTCCGCCTGCAGCGAGGCGCGCAGCACCTCGAGGAAGACCCGGCCTTCCTCGGACTCGTCATCGGCGGTGGCCGGAACAGCACCGAGGGCCTCGAATTCGACACCCTTGTGGACCAGCATGGTGGCGTCGCCGCCGTCGTCGAGGATCATGTTCGGGCCGAGGTCCGGGCTGCTGTCCGCGCCGGGCCAGGTCAGGATCTGCTCGGCGGTCCACCAGTATTCCTCCAGCGTCTCGCCTTTCCAGGCGAACACGGGAACACCCTGGGGGTCCTCGACGGTTCCGTTGCCGACCACAACGGCGGCGGCGGCCTCATCCTGGGTGGAGAAGATGTTGCAGGAGGCCCAGCGGACCTCTGCACCGAGGGCCGTGAGCGTCTCGATCAGCACGGCGGTCTGCACCGTCATGTGCAGCGAACCCGCGATCCGCGCGCCCTGGAGCGGCTGGCTGGCGCCGAATTCCTCGCGCAGGGACATCAGGCCGGGCATTTCGTGCTCGGCGAGGCGGATCTGGTGACGGCCGGCCTCGGCCAGGGAGATGTCCGCAATCCTGTAATCGAGAGTCATATGAATCCTTTGCTGTGGCCGGCGGACAGGTCCGGGACCTGGCTGCCTGTGACGAACGGGTACGTGTTTATCGGTGACTGGAAAGTACTTCGGTGCCGAACGGCGCAGCGATGGGCCGCGGCCTAGTCCGCTTCGTGCCGGCCGGAGTCGGGCCGGCCGGCGGAGTGCTGGGAAGCGGGCGCCGCGGCGGCAGCCGGGAGGAGTTCCGGCGGCAGCAGCAGCGGGATACCGTCCTCGATCGTGTAGCGCAGCTTCTCTCCGGAGGGGCCGGCCGCCGTCGTGACGAGTTCCTCGCCGTCCTGCACCAGCGGCGAGCCGGTCACGGGGCATCTCAGGACAGACAACAGTTCGGGACTGATCTTCGGCATGGTGAACGCTCCCTGGTGGACGCCGCAGCAGGCGCCGGTGGCTTACGGATTTTGCAGTTCCCAGCCTACCGCCAGTTGGCGCCTAGGACGGTTCGCGCAGGACGCGCAGGTGCCCCCGGCGGGCGCCCTCAGCCGCGGCCGGGGCGGCCAGGGTCGGGTGGACTCCGCGCTGGCCCTGGCCGGATTCCGGCGCGGCGGGCCGGGAGGCCGCCTCCCGGACAGCGTCGGCAAGGGCGAGAAGGTCATCGGGTCCGGGACCTGCAGGGCTGGCCGGCATGGCCAGGCGCAGCACTTCCCAGCCGCGCGGGACGGTCAGGGACCCGGCATGCTGTTCACACAGGTCGTAGCAGTGCGGCTCGGCGTAGGTGGCCAGGGGGCCCAGGACTGCGGTGGAGTCGGCGTAAACATACGTCAAAGTGGCCACCGCTGAATTGCGGCAGGCTGACCTTGAACAAAGACGAATTGCACCCACGACACCACAGACTACTCCTCCGGGCCGCCGGAGGCCGCCCGACGCGCTGGCGGCGGGTCGGGCGGTCCGTATCGCGTAAACCATTCGCCGGGTTTAGAGTCGAGATATGCAGTCACCGCACCAAGATCCGGGTTTTACGGTCCGTTTGGCTGACCCCGACGCCGGAGGTCACGACGCCGGTTCCGCACCGGCCGGCTCCGGGCGCGCCACGGCGCCCCGGGGATTCCGCCAGCGGCGCAGGAACCGGCACGGCCGGGGACTCCGCGGCGAGCTGATGCTGCCCACACTGCCCGGCTACCGCACCCGTTCGGACCGCTTCGACGATTTTGTGCTGGACTCGGCCGAGCGGCTGCACGACATCTGGGGCAAACCGCTGGACGGCGTGCGCTTCGCCGTTGACGAGATCCCGCCGGGGCTCGAGCAGCTCGTGGCGGACCGCACGGCCGCGCCGATGGGGGCCTACTCCCCCGCCACGCCGGACGAGGGCCCGGTAATCACCTTGTACCGCCGCGTCGTCGAGCAGGCCTGCGGCAGCCGCGAGGAACTCCAGGACCTGGTCCATGACGTTGTGGTGGAGTACACGGCCGAAATGCTCGGTGTGCCGCCCGAGTCCCTGGACCCCGTCTACCGCCGCCGCTACTAGGGCTGCTTCTACGCTTCTTCCCTGAGAGGGCGGCCGGAACCTACGACTGTTCAGCCGGGGCCGGGCGCGGGCGCCGGCGGCCGGAACCGCGGCGCCCTGCACCGTCAGTAGCCGAGGGTGACCGGGACCTGCTCCTGGCCCGCCGCCCCGGGGGCAACGGCCAGGGTCGAGACGTCCTGCCTGCCGTCCTGCTGCAGCAGCACCGCGCCGTAGGCGGGATCCCCCGCGGCGGAGACGAGGTAGCCCACGAGCGGTGAGCCCTCGATGTCGCCCGGGACCTGGATGGAGGCTGTGGTGCCGCCCGCGATGTCGGCGGCCGCGGCCGCGCGGACCTTGCCGTCGGCCGTGATTGGCGTGTAGGAAATGGTGGCCCGGCCCTCGGGGGCGCCGAAAATGAGGTAGCGTTGCCCCGCGCCGGGGACGGGCACAACGTGCTGGCTGCCCAGCCTCGCCGAGGCCGCCGACCAGGCGAAGTCGGCGGCATCTTCGGCTTTGAGGCCCCGGGTCACGCGGGCCGCCGCGGTGAAGGAAACGTCCGAACTGACGGCCACGGTGTAGGGCCCGGCCGGCGCGCCGGCGAGGGGTACCTCGGTGACGGATCCGGCCTTCGCCGTGACTACTTCGCCGCCGGGCAGGGCCTTCTGCCCGTCCCGTCCGAACAGCTTGATCGCGACGACCGCATCGGCGGAGCCGGGCACCGTGATCTGCAGTGCCGGTCCCGCATCCGCGAAGCCGGATTTCCCCGCAAGGTCCGCCAGCCCGGCCGGATCCTGGATGTCGACGCCGGAGATCACCTGCCGGAGGGCCGGAGCCGTGGCAGGGGCGATGAACTCGACGCCGCCGGGGGTCAGTCCGCGCAACACACTCTGCTGGATGACGGCGGCCACCGGCCCGCCGGCGCTGCGCACCCGGACGCTGAGCCGCTCCTGTCCCGGGGCCAGGCCGGCCAGGATCACCGATCGGGTGGTGCCCGGGGCGACGAGGAGGCCGCGGCTGCCCGGGGCCTGGATCGGGCCCTTGGCTCCGAAGAGCTCGAGGCTGACCGTGGCCGGGCTGGTCGAGGTGTTACTGAGGTTCAGGACGGCCGTCCGGCCGAGCGCGGTGTTCGCGCCGACGAGCCAGTGATCGTTGGCGGGCTGCTGGCAGGCCGCTGCCGCCGAACCCCGGAGATCCCCGTCCTCGGCTGAATAGCGCATGGCGGCCGCCGCGGAAGCCTGCCGGTCGGCCAGGGCGTCGGCGCTCAGGACGGTCACGGCATCGACGCCTTGCTGGGACACCACGCCGGCCGTCGGCACAAGGTTTGCGGGCTTGGGCGGGGCGGCGGCAGGGCTTTCGGACGCCGGGGTGGCCTTGGCAATTTCGACCAGGGTGCTGCCGGTGAGCGAGGCGAGCCTGCTGCCGGGCAGGACACCGGAACTGGAGCCCAGCACCAGGGCATTGACGTCGCTCCTGGCGGTGGCGGATTCCGGGCTGAATTGCGGGTCGGTGCCCACGGGGGCGCCTTCGAGCAGCCGGGCGGGACCGGGGCAGACGCCGACGCTGCTGCCGGCGGGGACCGCCGCCAGCGGGGCCGCGATGGGCCGGCTGCTTCCGGGGCCCTGCGGGGTCAGTGCGGTGGCGGCCACGAGCCCGCCTCCGGCCGCCACGAGGACGACGGCCGAGAGCACCCCGGCCAGCCGGCCGGCCAGCGGACGCGACGTCCAGCGCGAGCGCGCCGGCACGGCGGGGCCGGCTCCGTCCGGTGTTGCGGTCGAGTCGGCTGCCACGGTGGCGTCGGAACTTCCGTCGCCGTCCGGGGTCGCGGTGCTGTCGTTCGTGGGGAAGTCGTCCCTAGGCATGTTGGTGTTCCTTACGCAGGGAGCCTTCGTCCCGGGAGAGGCCGGTGTTCGGCCGACGGGCAGGCATGGGAATGGCAAGCAGTGCGGTCAGGCCGATGACGACGGCCTGGGCAACGCCCGTCCAGAGGGCCCACGGTGCCTCGTAGCGGAGGCTGAGCTGTCCGCCCTGCGCGGGCAGGGTGAAGGCCTGCGCCCAGCCGGAGGTGGTTGCGGTCAGGCGGCGGCCGTCGAGCCAGGCGCTCCAGCCCGGGTCGGCGCGTTCCGCCAGCACCACGAGCCGTCCTTCCGGCCCGGCCGGCACCGCGGCGTCCGCGGACACCGCCTGGGACGGGACCAGCCCGACGGTGGCGCCCGCGCCGTCGACGATCCGGACGCGGTGTGCGACGTCGGCGGCTTGGATCACCGGCTGGTTCAGGGGGCTGATCCGCCAGAGCCAGCCGACGTCGGTCTTTCCGACCGCGACGAGCCCGGGGACGGCGTCCATCCGGCTCGCGGTCAGTTGCGCCGCGGAATCGGCTGCCCGGAGGACCACGAAGCCGACACCGAGCCGCTCGAGCTCCGCGCGGGGATCCACCCCCTGGCCGGCCACAATGGTGGCCACGACGTTGCGCACGGAGGCCACGGCGGCGTCGTCGTCCCGGACCGTTTCCTGCCCCGGCGCGCCGATGATCGGGCGGGCGGCGGCGATGGCGGACAGGGCGTCAAGGGTGGTCCCGGCGCCGCGCATCACCGCGGCGTCAAACGTTCCGTTTTCGCCGGTGGTGATGATGAGGGTGCGGGACTGTTCCGGCCCCTCGCCGCGGTCAATGGCCGTGGCCGGGAGGGTCCGGGATTCGGCCGGCTGCACCAGTCTCGGCGCGCCGAGGGAACCCGTGCCGGGCGGATTCGTGCCGGGCGGACCGGCTGATTCCGCGACGGGCGCACCGGCTGATTCCGCGGCGGCCGGGGCGGGCTGCGGCACGAGGTTTTGTGCTGCCCACACCGTCAGCCCGGCGAGCGGGCCGGCCAGCAGGAGGACCGTGGCCGTGACGGCGGTGGTGCGGATGAGGATCTTGCGGCCCATCGTCGCGGCCGCGGCCCGGTCGGCGGAGTCCAGCAGGCCCGCGGCGCCGATCACGGATGCCCCCAGGATGGCGAAGGCCGCGGCCGACACCGCCGGTCCGGTGAAGGGAGTCACCAGGACGTTGCCGGTCGCTCCGGTGGCGACCTGGCTGCTGAGCCAGCCGCCGGCCAGCAGCAGGAGTGCTGCGGCCCAGAGCGCCCGGGCGGTCCGCGGCGGCCGGCCCGGCAGGAACAGGGCAGCCGCTGCCAGGAGCAGGACGGGCAGACCGATCAGCAGGGCCAGCAGGAGCGCCCACGGCACGGCTGAGTCCGCACCGAACACCGGCAGGCCGGTGAGGCCGCCGTCGGCCGCGAAGCGCAGCGGCTGGCCCAGGGCCTGCTGCCACAGCGGTGCGGCGTCAAAGCCCAGCGGCAGGTCGGGGTCTGCGAGCAGGCCCCGGGGCCGGTCCAGGGTGGAGGCCAGGAACGGAATGAACAAGACAAGGCTGGGCAGCAGCGCCCACCAGACGGTGCGTCCGCGGCGGCCCAGGAGCGTGCCGCAAAGTGCCACGAGCACGACGGCGGGGAGCAGCAGCGAGGGCGCTGCCGCGGTCACGACGGCCAGTGCCAGGCCGGCCGCCGCGGCGGCGGTCCAGGAGGGCGTGCCGTTGATTCCCGGCTTGACCGGGGGCGCCTCGGTGAATCGCCGCTCCCCCGGGGCGGGTACGGCGAAGCGCCCGCGTCCCGCGGCGGTGCCGGTGGCCCGCAGCAGGGCGAGGACCAGCAACGGCATCATGAGGTGGACCACCAGCGCCCCGACGCGTCCCTGGTTGAGCGCCACCTGCAGGGCCGGCGCGCCGGCCCAGAGGATGGCGCCGGCCAGGCGGAGTCGCCGGCGCTCCGTCAGCGCCCCGACGGCAAACCAGGCGCCGAGGGCGGAAAGGGGCATGGACAGAATCAGCAGCCAGCCGAGGGCACTGTTCGCGTCGCCGGCGCCGAGCACGCCCAGGACCCACAGCACGTAGCCGAACGGGTTGCCGTGGCCGGGAAGACCCGCGCCGAGGGTGATCCACCAGCCGGAGGCATGGTTCCAGATCTCGCCCAGCCGCTGCGAGAGCGGAATCGTCGCGCCGCCGGAGACGGCCTCGGCCCGGAACAGGCTCAGCAGGCCGGCAAGGGAGGCCACCGTGGTGATCAGGATGGCGAGCAGCGCGCCGTTGCCGACCCAGCCCCGTTCGGAGGTGGTGAGTGCGGCGAAGTCATCAGCCGAGTCGCCGGTGGGCTGTTCGGCCAGCGGATCGTTCCCGGTCAGGCTGTCCCCGGAGTCGTCTGCCCCGAGGGCTTCCATCAGGGAGCGGCGGTGGGCCCAGACCTCGCGCCGGGGCGTCTGCAGCCCCTTGATGACGGACCGCCGGATGCGGCGCGTCCGGGCGGCGTTCCGCCGCCCGCGGATGACGGCCGCGGGACGCCCGAGGGCGCCGAACGTGGCCAGGAGCTGCGAGAAGCCGTGCCCCGGATCTTTGACGGCAATGCTCAGGACCAGTTTGAAGATGCTGCCCAGCAGGGCGCCGGCCGCGTGCAGCGGCACCTTCCAGGCGGCGGCGTGTTTGAGCCGCAGGTGCACCTGGGCCTTGCGGGCCGCCGCCGCGTTGCCCAGGGCGTGCGGGCGGTGCGGGACGTGGAACATCCTGGCGCTGGGGACCACCACCACACGGTGTCCGGCCAGCCGGTTCCGCCAGCAGAAGTCGACGTCGTCGCCGCTGCCCGGCAGGGCCGGGTCGAAGCCGCGCAGGTCCTCCCAGACGTCGCGCCGGACGAGCATGCCGGCGGAGTTGACCGCAAAGGTGTCGCTCCGGCCGTCGTACTGTCCCTGGTCGAGCTCGTCGGCCTCGATCAGGGTAAGGCGCTCGGCCCAGCGGCTGGTGGAGAGCCCGACGTCGATCAGCCGGCGGCCGGAATACCAGTCCAGCTGCTTGCAGCCGGCCACGGTGACGGACGGCGCGCGTTCCACGGCCTGCAGCAGCTCCGCGAGTGCTTCGGGTGCGGGGGCCGCGTCGTCATGCAGCAGCCAGATCCATTCCCCGGCCGGACCGGCGGCCCGGCCGCTGCCGGAGATTCCGCCGTCGCCCCAGGGGGCGAGGGCGGACAGCCCGGCCTGCACCGCGCCGCCCATGCCGCTGCGGGTCTGGTTAAAGACGGTTACGTTGGCGGTGCCGAAGGCCTGCTCGAGAAGGGCCGCGGAGTTATCGCGGGAACCGGTGTCAACCCCGATGCAGGTGTCCGCCGGCCGGGTCTGAGCCGCCAGCGCCGCAAGGGTCCTGGGGAGAAAATCACCGCCGTCGTGGGAAACCACGACGGCGGTGACTCGTACTTCCTGAAGAATTAGATCGCTCGCTTCCTAAGCCGGCGCCGCTCGCGCTCGGAGAGGCCACCCCAGATTCCGAAACGCTCGTCGTTTGACAGGGCGTATTCGAGGCACTGCGAGCGGACGTTGCATGCCCCGCAGACCTTCTTGGCGTCGCGGGTGGAGCCACCCTTCTCGGGGAAGAATGCCTCCGGGTCAGTCTGTGCACAGAGGGCGTCCGTCTGCCAGCCCAGCTCGCCTTCGTCGTCGAAGTCCTGCTGGGAGGGCAGACCGATCCAGACCGGCTGCGCGGTGGTGCCCGCGTGGAGGGTCTGGAGTTCCATCGGCGGGTCGTGCAGGTCGTTGTCCTGGTCCGGACCGGACAGAAGTTCGTCGTGCGCCGCGAGGAAGGCAGTCGCCTGGTCCTGCAGTGAGTCCTTGGTGTGTTCGTTGAAGCGTTCTGCCGCGTCCGGGTCGGCCGGATCTACGTACCAGTCACCCGGCACCCCGCGGGAACGGTATTTGGCCGTGGCCTGCCCAGCAACGACGGCCTCTTCATGGATACGCTCTGCTAGCCCCATTGGCGTTTCCTCTCTGATTTTGCAGCCATTGACTGATCCTTGGCACTCGGTTGTGTGCCGGTTTCTGCGCATTGGCTTTCGATACCTAATTACACGTGTGTAAGTAACCCGGAGTCAAGCCGCGGCGGAGATAATAATCAACCCGGGACGGAAATCCGGGGCACGCCACGCCCGGGATTTTTACGCTCCGGCCCGAAGAACCCGCGGAATAATCAGGGTGCTGAGCACTTCGGAGAATTTTTGTTGAATTTACGGGGAACTTTTTGATCTGCGCCGGTGATCCCGTC
Organism: Arthrobacter sp. U41; assembly: GCF_001750145.1. Taxonomy (NCBI): domain Bacteria; kingdom Bacillati; phylum Actinomycetota; class Actinomycetes; order Micrococcales; family Micrococcaceae; genus Arthrobacter; species Arthrobacter sp. U41. Next base: position 2,456,940 of record NZ_CP015732.1, on the reverse strand, counting down.
CGGCCGGCCCCGGGGGTTGTATGACAGAGATCACACGCCCTGTCATCGTGGCAAGATGAAGCCATGAGCATCCCGGCAATCGAACTGATGACAGCACTGCGTTCCGGCCAGTCCACCTCCCCCCGGCTCACCTGGTACGGGCCTGAGTCCGAGCGCGTTGAGCTCTCCGGACGGGTGCTGGACAACTGGGTGGCGAAGACCAGCAACCTCCTGCAGGACGAGCTCGACGCCGAACCCGGGACGCGGCTCCGGCTGGATCTGCCGGCCCATTGGAAGTCCGTCATCCTGGCCCTCGCGGCCTGGCAGCTCGGAATGGAGGTCGTGTTCGACGACGCTGAGGCTGATCTGCTGGCCACCGGCGATCCGGGGCCCGGGGCGGCGCAGGGAGCCTTCGACGCCGTCCTGGCCGTGGCCCTGCCGGCGCTGGCCATGCGGTGGCCGGGCGAGCTGCCCACCGGCGTCGTGGATTATGCCGCCGAGGTGCGCTCCCACGGCGACGTTTTTATGCCGCACGTGGACCCGGAAGCCTCCCGGCGTGCCGTGCTGGGCGCCGCGGGGACCCCGCACACCCACGCGGAGCTGCTGGACGGCTTCGCCGCGGCGCACGGGGACGGTGTGCGGCTGCTGGTTCCTGCGGGAGAAGGGCTGGAGGCCGCCCTGGCCCAGTCCCTGGGTGCTTGGAAGAGCGACGGCTCGGTGGTGCTGGTGCACCCCGCCGTCGCGGTGACGGAGAAGCTGCTGGCGGACGAGCGCGTCAACGGCAGCTGAGCGCCCCTTCGCGGGAGGACCGCCTCCGGAGGCCGGAGCCGGCGCTTACCCTTTGGCGGGCGGGCCCGGCAGTTCCGGATCCTTCACCGCGCGGCTCTGGACGGCGGGGCTCTTGACTGTGACGCCCGGGTGGGTGTGCGGATGCCGTTCGATGATCTCGTGGTCGTGGGAGAACTCCGGCTCTTCGTCGAGTTCCTTGTTGAAGACGAGGAAGCGGTAGGCGAAGAACCGCACCACCGTGGCTACCAGGATGCCCACGACACCGGCAGCGAACAGCATGTTCTTGTCCGTGACGCCGAAGCTGTACTTGGCCAGGGCGGTGAACCCGGTGGAGATGCCGATGCCGATGCCGTTGATCAGGATGAACATCGCGAACTCGCGGAGCACATTGTCCTGGCGGCGGTGGCGGAAGGTCCAGAAACGGTTCGCAATCCAGGAGAAAACGGTGGCGATGCTGGCGCCCACGAAGCGGGCCTTGGCCTCGCTGTCGGTCATCGGGCCGTGCATCAGGTAGTACGTGAGTCCGTTGTCGATGATGAACGCAACACCGCCGACCGCACCGAACTTGGCCACTTCGCGCCAGAAGAGCGAGGCGAGCCCCCGCAAGCGCTCGGTAAGTGTAGTAATCATGACCCTCCGTGGCCCTCTTGAACTGTCGGCCATTGGGCCAACTGCCCATTTTAGCGCCGATTGCGGGGAACTCGCCCCGGCTTTCCCGTGCCGGACCCGCACCGGGACGTCCAAAAGCCGGGTTATGACGAGGTTTTCGGTAGGCTGGGACATGTGACTTTTCCTGTGATCGGTGTGGTTGGCGGCGGCCAGCTCGCCCGAATGATGGCCCCGGCGGCCACCGCCCTGGGCTTCGAGCTCCGCGTTCTTGCCGAAGGTGAGGACGTCTCAGCCGTCTCTGCCGTGGCCAATGCCCCGGTCGGTGATTACACCGACCTGGACCATCTGCTCGAGTTCTCCCGCGGCCTGGACGTACTGACGTTCGACCATGAGCACGTCCCCACGGAGCATCTCCGCGCCCTGCAGCGGGCCGGCGTCAACGTCCACCCCGGACCGGACGCGCTGGTCAACGCCCAGGACAAGCTTGTGATGCGGGCAGCCATCGACAGGCTCGAACTGCCCAATCCGCGCTGGGCCGCCGTCGACGACGTCGCCGGGCTGATCGCGTTCGGCGAGGACACCGGCTGGCCTGTCGTGCTGAAGACCCCGCGCGGCGGGTACGACGGCAAGGGGGTGCGGATCGTCGGCTCCGCGGCGGAGGCTGCGGACACCGCGGACTGGTTCGCGGCGATGTCGCCGCTGCTGGCCGAGGCCAAGGTGGAATTCAGCCGCGAACTCTCGGCCCTGGTGGCGCGGACCCCGGACGGTGAAGCGCGCGCCTGGCCCGTGGTGCACACGATCCAGGTCGACGGCGTCTGCGACGAAGTCATCGCCCCGGCACTGGACATCCCGCTGGAGGTCGCGGCCGCGGCGGAGAACGCCGCCCTGCGGATCGCCAGCGAGCTCGGCGTCACCGGTGTTATGGCGGTGGAATTGTTCGAAACCCCCGGCGTCGGAACAGGCTTCCTGATCAACGAACTTGCCATGCGTCCGCACAACACCGGCCACTGGACGCAGGACGGCTCGGTGACGAGCCAGTTCGAACAGCACCTCCGGGCGATCCTCAACCTGCCCCTCGGTGCGACGGACCTACTGGGCCCCGTGGTCGTGATGAAGAACTTCCTGGGCGGCGAGAACCAGAACCTGTTCTCCGCCTACCCCGCAGCCCTGGCCAGCGAACCCGCCGCGAAGGTCCACTGCTACGGCAAGGCCGTCCGGCCCGGGCGCAAGATCGGACACGTCAACCTCGTCGGCGGCTCCGCGGCCGAGATCGATTCCGTCCGGGAGCGTGCCACCACCGTCGCCAACATCATCCGGAACGGACGGGCCTGGGCCCGCACCGCAGCGGGAGCCCACGAGGAGAACGCATGAGCGCCAGCAGCAGCACGCCCCGGTCCACGGACGCCCAGTCCCCGGCAGCGCCGGACGCCGACGCCCCGATCGTCGGGCTCGTGATGGGCTCGGACTCCGACTGGCCCGTGATGGAGGCTGCCGCCGAGGCCCTCGCCGAATTCGGCATCCCCTTTGAGGCCGACGTCGTCTCCGCGCACCGGATGCCGCTGGAAATGATCAGCTATGGCCGCACCGCCCATGAGCGCGGACTGCGCGTCATCATTGCCGGCGCCGGCGGCGCCGCGCACCTGCCGGGCATGCTCGCCTCCGTCACCCCGCTGCCGGTCATCGGTGTGCCGGTGCCGCTCAAGACCCTCGACGGCATGGACTCCCTGCTCTCCATCGTCCAGATGCCTGCCGGGGTCCCCGTCGCGACCGTCTCCATCGGCGGGGCCCGGAACGCCGGTCTCCTGGCCGTCCGCATGCTGGCCACCGGCACGGATCCCCTGGCGGCCCGGCTCCGCGCCGATCTGCTCGACTTCGCCCAGGAGCTCAATGACGTTGCCACCCGCAAGGGTGCAAGCCTGCGGCACAAGGTGGGCGAAGTGTTCGCCGATGCCAACGTCGTCACCCGGGGCAGCCGTTAAGGATCACCAGATGACCAACAGTTACGCCCACCCCCGCCAGCCGGCGCCGCGGAACCGGACGGCTGCGCCGTCGCTCACGGATCCCGTCCGTTATCCCTCGGGAGCGGCCGCCCCGGTTCTGACCAAGCGTGCCTTCCTGCTGGTCCTGATGACGCTGCTCGTGCCCGGCAGCGCCCAGATCGTTGCCGGCAACCGGCGGCTGGGACGGATGGCGCTGCGCGTTACCCTCACCGTCTGGGTGCTGGCCGTCCTGGCCGCGGTGCTCCTCGCGGTATCCCGGCCGACGCTGATCAACCTGTTCACCGGCCCGGTCAGCTCGCTGCTGCTCATCATCGGCCTCGCGGCGCTGGCCATCGGCTGGGCGGCCCTCTTCATCAACACCCTGCGGCTGATCCGTCCCGTGCTGCTGCCACCCAGGGTGCGCCCCGCCGTCGTTGGCGCCCTGGTGCTGGCGATGATCCTCAGCAGCGGTTCGCTGGGCTATGCCGCCTACCTGCTCAATGTCAGCCGCGACGCCATCGGCAGCATCTTCTCCGCCGGACCGACCATGGAACCCTCGGAGGGCCGGTACAACTTCCTGATGATGGGCGGCGACGCCGGATCAGACCGTACCGGCCGCCGGCCGGACAGCCTGTCGGTCATCAGTGTGGACGCCAAGACCGGCGAGACCGCCATCATCTCGGTGCCCCGCAACCTGCAGAACGCACAGTTCAGCGAAGACTCCCCGATGCGCACGATCTACCCTGACGGCTACGACTGCGGCAACGAATGCCTCATCAACGCCATCAACACCGAAGTCACCAACGACCACCAGGACCTGTACCCCGGGGTGCCGGACCCGGGTGCGCAGGCCACACTGGAGGCCGTGTCCGGAACCCTGGGCATCACCGTCCAGGCCTACGTGCTCGTGGACATGGACGGCTTCGCCAAGCTCATCGACGCCATGGGCGGCATCCGGATCAAGGCCGGCGGCTGGGTACCGATCAGCGGCGAGACCGTTGACGAAGCCAACGGCATCCACGGCATGCCGCTGGGCTGGATCCCGGCCGGCGACAACACCCTGGACGGCTACCACGCCCTCTGGTACGGCCGCTCGCGCGAATTCGTGGACGACTACGCCCGCATCGCCCGCCAGCAGTGCGTCCAGCAGGCGATGCTGAAGCAGCTGGATCCGGCCACCCTGCTGGCGAAGTTCGAGGACATCGTCAAGGCCGGCACCAAGGTGGTCGACTCCAACATCTCCGCGGGCCAGCTCGGCAGCTTCGTGGACCTCGCGATGAAGGCCAAGGGCCAGGAAATGCGCCGGCTGACCATCGGACCGCCCGACTTCGACGCGTCCTTCTCCACGGTCCCGGACTTCGACCAGATCCACCAGAAGGTCGATGCCCTCCTCGGGCCCGCCCCCGCGGCAAGCGCCGACGACGGCATCCGGCAGCAGGACGCGGCACCCGGACCGCTCTCGGCAGCCGGCGGGCCGCCGCGCACCCAGCCCGCGCCGCCGCCGTCGGACTTCACTCCGGTGACCACCACGCCCGAGGGCGAGCCGATCACCGAAGAGATGCTGAACGAGTTCAAGCGCTACGGCGACGAACAGTCGATCCGCAACCTGGTCGCCACAAACGGCCAGTGCGCCCCGCTCTAGCCCCCAGCAGCCAGTCTTTCCGTCACAGCATTCCAGAACAGATAGGGACACCCCGGCAGTGTACGAACTCGAGAATGTCCTCCGGCCCTACGCCTGGGGCTCCACGACAGCCATTGCCGGGCTCCTCGGCAGGGCGGCTTCCGGCGGCCCCGAGGCGGAGCTGTGGATCGGCGCGCACCCGGACTCCCCGTCGGTGGCGCTCAGCCCGGGCGGTGCCGGATCGACCGGCGCCCACGCCGCGGTCGCCGACGACGGCGGACGCCGGTCCCTGGACGCGCTGATCGCGGAAGACCCGGAGCACCATCTGGGCGGCGACAGCGTGGCCGAATTCGGTCCCCGCCTTCCGTTCCTGCTCAAGGTTTTGGCCGCCGACAGCCCCCTCTCGCTGCAGGTTCATCCGACCCTCGGGCAGGCCCGGGCGGGGTTCGCCCGCGAGGAGGCCGCCGGAGTCGACCGCGCGGCTGCGGAGCGCAATTACAGGGACGATAACCACAAGCCCGAGATGCTCCTCGCGCTGACCCCGTTCGAGGCGCTGTGCGGCTTCCGGCCCGCGGCGGACGCGCGCGCCGTCTTCGAGCTGCTGGTGGCGGATTTTGAGCTGGCCGGGCTGGAGCTTCCTCCGCTCGTTCCGCTGCTGCTGGAGGATCTGGCGCAGCCCGAGGAGCACACGGCCCTGCGCTCGGCCTTCGAGCGGCTGATCGCCGGCGGCGACACCGTCGCGGAGGCGACGGCCGCGATTGTGGCCGCCCTGGTTTCCGGTGCCCCCACGGCGCCCTACCAGGCCGAGCTTTCCACCGTCGTCACCCTCAATGCGCAGTACCCGGGCGATCCGGGCGTGCTGATTTCACTGCTGCTGAACCGCGTCTCGCTGGCGCCCGGCGAGGCGGTCTACCTGCCGGCGGGCAACGTCCATGCCTACCTGCACGGCCTGGGCATCGAGGTGATGGCGTCCTCGGACAACGTGCTGCGCGGGGGCCTGACCCCGAAGTTCGTGGACGTGCCCGAACTGCTCCGCACCGTCGCCTTTGAGACCGCCGGTGTGCCGATGCTCAAACCCGAAACCACGATGCTGGGACAGGAGGTCTTCCGGCCCCCGTTCCGCGAATTCCAGCTCCAGCGCGTCCAGCTTGAGCCCGGCGCGCAGCCCGTCCCGCTGGCACAGTCGGGTGCGGCGGTGATCATCGTTGTGTCCGGATCCCTGATCCTCGACTCCCCCAAGGGCGAGCTGCGGCTGGAGCGCGGCGCGAGCGCCTTCCTGCCCGCCGCCGAGGCACCGGTGAATGCACACGCCGCATCGGGCGCCACCGGGACCGCCCTGGCCTTTGCCGTCACCACCGGCCTGGGAGCCTGAGACCGTGGACCATTTCCTGCAGAGCCCGGCCTGGGCCAATTTCCAGCGCGCCCTGGGGCGGACAGTCCACGAACGCTCCGGCCCCGGCTGGCGCTTCCTGGCCATCGAGGAAAGCAACCCGGCCGGGAAACTCCTCTACGCCCCTTACGGCCCGGTTGCCGCTTCCCTGGCCGCGTTCGACGCCGCCCTGGCGGCGCTGACGGACCTGGCGCGCAGCTGCGGGGCCGTGTTCGTCCGGGTTGAGCCCGTCGATGCCGGTTTCCCGGCCGCGGACGCCGGTGCGGTCCTGCGGGCCCGCGGGCTCCGGCCCGCCCCGGCCAGCCAGCAGCCCGAACTGAGCTGGATCGTGGACCTGGACCGGGACTTCAAGGACGTCCTCGCGGACATGAAGCCGGCGAACCGCAATCTGTACCGGAACATCCACAAGAAGGGTGTGACGTTCCGCGCCAGCCAGGACCCGGCCGAGATCTCCGTGCTGCTGACCTTCCTGCACCTGACGGCGGCGCGCAACGGTTTCAAGCCGCAGAGCGACGAGTACCTGACGCAGGTGGCCCGCTCGCTGATGCCGGCCGGCGCCGCGACGCTCTTCATCGCCGAACTCGCGGGCGAACCCATCGCCGCCGCCCTGGCCTACGACTCCGCGGACACCCGCACCTACGCCCACGCCGCCCTGGACGACGCGCACCGGAAGCTCAGCGCCGGAATTCCGCTGCTGGTCACCCTGATGGCCGATGCCAGGGACAAGGGCCTGAAGCATGTGGATCTGTGGGGCGTGGCACCCGCGGACCAGCCTGAGCACCAGTGGGCAGGGTTTACCGCCTTCAAAAAGTCCTTTGGCGGACGCGAGGTCTCATACCCCGGAACCTGGGACCTGCCGGTGCGGAAGCTGCGCTACAGCGGGTACCAGCTGGCCAGGCAGGGGGCCCAGGCTGCCCGCCGCGGCGTCCTGGCGGCCCGGAAGCTGCCCGCGCGGCTGCGGAGCGCCCTCCGCCGCTGACCCCGCGGTCCGGCCACTGGGCATGTCGCCCGTACACCCCTTGTGCAGCACCCGCGCAGCACCGGACATGCCCCGCGTGAGCGCTGGCCTGTGGACATATTGCCACTGTGTCCATTCCCGGGCCCGAGGACTGGGCATGTCCCGCTTTATGTCCCCTGCGCACCCCAGATGCAGCACCGGACATGCCCCCCGTGAGCGCTGGCCTGTGGACATATTGCCACTGTGTCCATTCCCGGGCCCGAAGACTGGGCATGTCCCGCTTTATGTCCCCTGCGCACCCCAGATGCAGCACCGGACATGCCCCGCGTGAGCGCTGGCCCAATGGACATATTGCCACTATGTCCATTCCCGGGCCCGAAGACTGGGCATGTCCCCGGGCGGGCGGCGGAGCCTAGATTTCGGCGGCGGCTGCGCGCTTCTGTGCTTCGTAGGCGCTGGCGACCATGTCCTCGACGGAGTGTCGCATCTTCCAGTCCAGGTCGCGGGCGGCCAGAGTGCCGTCTGCCACGATCCGGTCCGGGTCGCCGGCCCGGCGGGGGCCGATCTCCGGCTCGAAGTCGAGGCCGGTGACCTTCGCCATCGCCGTCATGATCTGCCGGACGGAGAGCCCGTCGCCGGACCCGAGGTTGTAGACGCGTTCCAGCGGCCGGCCGGCGGCGAGGGCCCGGGCTGCCGCGACGTGTGAGGCGGCAAGGTCGGCCACATGCACGTAGTCGCGCACGCAGGTGCCGTCGGCAGTGTTGTAGTCGGTGCCGTTGATCCGCGGCGTCTTGCCGGCCGTCAGCGCGCGGAGCACGATCGGGAAGAGGTTGTGCGGGCTCGTGTCATAGAGCTCGGGCGAACCGGAGCCAACGACGTTGAAGTAGCGCAGCGAGGTGTGTTTCAGCCCCCGCGCCCTGCCTTGGTCCCGGATCAGCCATTCGCCGATCAGTTTGCTCTCGCCGTACGGGGATTCCGGCTGCGTCGGGGTGTCTTCGGTGACGATGTCCCCGGTGGGGGTGCCGTAGGTGGCCGCGGAGGAGGAGAAGACCAGCTTGTCCACCTCGGCGAGCTCCATCGCCTTCAGCAGTTCCGCGGTGCCGGTGACGTTCTGCTCGTAGGTCAGCAGCGGCTCCTGTACGGAAACGCCGGCGTACTTGAAGCCTGCGAGGTGGATTACCCCGGTGACGCCGTGGTCCAGCATCGTGCGGGCCACGAGCTCCGAGTCGAGGATCGTGCCGTGCACGAAGGGCACGTCGTCCGGAACGAACTCGCGGTGACCGCTTGAGAGCGAATCGACCACCACCGCCTGCATCCCGGCTCCGCGCAATGCGGAAACCACGTGAGAACCGATATATCCTGCGCCACCTGTTACGAGCCATGTCATGGTTCCACCCTACCCAATGCCGGAAGTCCGCCGGTTGCCCGGCCCGCCCGGAAACGACGAATCCCGGGGCGCGAAACGCGCCCCGGGATCCGGGAGTTCTCTTGCGGCGGGTGCTAGCTCTTGCGGGCGTAGCCTTCCCACTTGCTGGCCTGGTGCTCGCCATCAACGAAGCGGATGGTCCCGGACTTGGAGCGCATCACGATGGACTGGGTCAGGACCTTGTCCTTGGAGTAACGCACGCCCTTGAGCAGGTCACCGTCGGTGATGCCGGTGGCTGCGAAGTAGCAGTTGTCGCTGGAGACGAGGTCGTTGGTCGACAGCACCCGGTCCAGGTCGTGGCCGGCGTCGATCGCCTTCTGCTTCTCGTCGTCGCTGGTGGGCCAGAGCCGGCCCTGGATGACGCCGCCGAGGGACTTGATGGCGCAGGCCGAGACGATGCCTTCCGGCGTTCCGCCGATGCCCATCAGGGCGTCAACTCCGGTACCGGCGCGCGCGGCGGCGATGGCACCGGCGACGTCGCCGTCCATGATGAATTTGGTGCGGGCACCGGCTTCGCGGATTTCCTCCACGAGCCCGCGGTGGCGGTCCCGGTCCAGGATCATGACGTTGAGCTGGTTGACCTTGACGCCCTTGGCCTTGGCGATCAGGTGCAGGTTCTGCTTGACCGGCAGGCGCAGGTCGACCATGTCGGCTGCTTCAGGTCCGGTGACGAGCTTCTCCATGTAGAAGACCGCGGAAGGGTCGAACATGGAACCGCGCTCGGCGACGGCGAGGACGGCGAGGGCGTTGTTGATGCCAAGGGCGGCCAGCCGGGTTCCGTCGATCGGGTCGACGGCGACGTCGCATTCAGGTCCGGTGCCGTCACCGACGTTCTCGCCATTGAAGAGCATCGGCGCTTCGTCTTTTTCACCTTCGCCGATGACTACAACACCGTTGAAGTGCACGGTCTGGAGGAATGAGCGCATGGCGTCGACGGCGGCACCGTCGGCCTTGTTCTTGTCCCCGAACCCGACCCAGTGGCCGCCGGCGATGGCGGCGGCTTCGGTGACGCGCACCAGTTCCAGAGCAAGGTTGCGGTCCGGCTCGTCGATGCCGACGGCGAGGGACGGGGAGAGCGTGGAGTACTTCTGGGTCATTGGCGCAGGTGTCACGTGAACCTCTTCTTCGAGTGGCGATCATTGAATACGCACGGACAGGATCGATCCGTCGCGGTGATTCGTATGTTTGTGATCTCGTCTTCAACTGATCATAGTCGTGGTGGAAAGCTGCGTCTTGGAATGACCAGCCCGTGAAACGGCAGGCCCCCGGCCCTGCCCGGCCCGGCTGGCGCCGTCGAATGTGAGATCGGCCCGGAATGGGCGACTATAGAGGGGTGAGTGAATTGCAGGAAACGCCCCCCGCAGCCCCAGCATCCCCCGGCCCCGCCGCCGGCCAGGACGCGCCGGGCGCGCCCGGCCAGGCGCCCGTCAAACCCGTCCTGAGCGCCGGAGCGGCCAAGCGCGCGAACGCCTCCGTGATCGGCATGATCATCGCCCTGGTCGTGAGCATCGCCGCTTTCCTGCCGATCGTCCTGATGAACCCCTCGCCCAAGTCCGACGGCTACCGGCCGGACATCAACGTCGGCGCGGTGGCGCAGAACGCTGCGGATGTGGCGGGATTCACACCGGCGGCGCCGGATACTTCCGACACATTCCGTGCAAATTACGCCCGCTGGCAATCCGGGACAGGCAGCGGCGTCCCGACCTGGGAGGTCGGCTACCTTACCCCCAAGGAATCCTTCATCGCCCTGGTCCAGACGCGGCAGTCCAACCCCACCTGGCTGCTGCAGCAGGTGAAGAGTGCGCCCGTCACCGGCACCCGCAGCGCCGGCGGACGGGACTGGGAACTCCGGGACACCGGCAAAGGCGAGAAGAGCATGGTGCTTCTGGACGCCGGCGGCTCCACCGTCATCCTGACCGGATCCGCGCAGCTGGACGAATTCACCCTGCTGGCAGCCGCGGTCGTCAAGGACCTCGAGGGTGCCTCCGGCACGGCGGGCGGCGCGTCACCCGGGAGCACCGCCGAAGCAACAGTTTCGCCCTCCCCCGCCGCTTCGCCGTAAGGTAGGGGCCGTGGCCACCTATCTCACTCCCGCCCTAGCCTGGCGCCGTCTCCGCGACGGCAACGAGCGTTTTGTTTCCGGCAAGTCCTCCCATCCCAACCAGGACGCCTCCCGCCGGTCCTCCCTGGTCGAGAACCAGCACCCCTTCGCGGTGATCTTCGGCTGCTCCGACTCACGGCTGGCCGCTGAAATCATCTTCGACCTGGGGCTGGGGGACGCCTTCGTGGTCCGCACCGCGGGCCAGGTGATTGACGACGCCGTGCTCGGCTCGCTGGAGTACAGCGTCAGCGTCCTCTCGGTGCCGCTGATCGTCGTCCTGGGACACGACAGCTGCGGCGCGGTCACGGCCACCAAGGCAGCGGTTGAAACCGGGCAGATGCCTGTCGGCTTCATGCGCAGCCTCGTCGAGCGCATCACGCCGTCGGTGCTGACCTCGCTGCGCAACAACCAGACCGATGTCAACGACATGGTGGTCGAGAACGTCAAACAAACCTCGCAGCGGCTCGTGGACAGCTCGCGCGTGATTTCCGAGGCGGTGGAGAGCGGCCGGGCCGCAGTGATCGGCCTGGCCTACAGCCTGGCCGACGGCCGGGCGGACCTCGTTTCCGGAATCGGCGAGCTCTAGGTCCGTCCAGCGGCCAAGTAGCAAGCACTTCACGGTTTTCGATGCAACGCCTCCGCCCAATAAGCTAGCGACATGACTTCCACAGAAGAGTTGAACACCGAAGAGTTCCGCATCGAACACGACACGATGGGCGAGGTCCGCGTCCCCGTGAACGCCCTCTACCGTGCCCAGACGCAGCGTGCGGTCGAAAACTTCCCGATCTCAGGCAAAACCCTGGAACGCACCCACATCGAGGCCCTCGCCCGGGTCAAGAAGGCCGCAGCCCAGGCCAACGCAGAACTGGGAGTGCTCGACGGCGAGCTCGCCCAGGCGATTGCGGATGCCGCCGACGAGGTTGCCACCGGTAAGTACGACGGCGACTTCCCGATCGACGTCTTCCAGACGGGCTCGGGCACGTCCTCCAACATGAACACCAACGAGGTCATCGCCGAGCTCGCCACCCGCGCCCTCAAGGCCGCCGGAAGCGACAAGGTGGTCCACCCGAACGACCACGTCAACGCCTCGCAGTCCTCCAACGACGTTTTCCCGACCTCGGTCCACGTGGCCGCCACGTCCGCCCTGATCAACGACCTGATCCCCGCGCTGGGTTACCTCGCCGACTCGCTGGAACGCAAGGCCGTCGAGTTCAAAGACGTGGTGAAGTCCGGCCGCACCCACCTGATGGACGCCACGCCGGTGACCCTGGGCCAGGAATTCGGCGGCTACGCCGCCCAGGTCCGCTACGGCGTCGAACGCATCAACGCCTCGCTCCCCCGGGTCGCCGAAGTTCCGCTCGGCGGCACCGCCGTCGGCACCGGCATCAACACCCCCGCAGGCTTCCCGGAGCGTGTTATCGAACTGCTCGCAGCCGATACCGGGCTGCCGCTGACCGAGGCCCGCGACCACTTCGAGGCCCAGGCCAACCGTGACGGCCTGATCGAAGCCTCAAGCCAGCTGCGGAACATCGCGATCTCCTTCATGAAGATCAACAACGACCTGCGCTGGATGGGTTCGGGCCCCAACACCGGCCTCGGCGAAATCGCTATCCCGGACCTGCAGCCGGGTTCCTCGATCATGCCCGGCAAGGTCAACCCGGTGATCTGCGAAGCCTCGATCATGGTCTGCGCCCAGGTCATCGGCAACGACACCACCATCGCCTGGTCCGGCACCAACGGCGCGTTCGAGCTCAACGTCGGCATCCCCGTGATGGCGGCCAACCTGCTCGAGTCCGTGCGCCTGCTGGCCAACACCAGCCGCGTCATGGCGGACAAGATGATCGACGGCATCACCGCCAATGTCGAGCGCGCCCGCTTCCTCGCCGAGGCCTCACCATCGATCGTCACGCCGCTGAATAAGTTCATCGGCTACGAGAATGCCGCGAAGATCGCCAAGAAGGCCGTGGCCGAGGGCCTGACCATCCGCGAAACCGTCGTCGCGATGGGCTTCCTGGAGCGCGGCGAACTGACCGTGGAACAGCTCGACACCGCCCTGGACGTTATGTCCATGACCCGTCCGCCGCACAAGGCCTAGCACCGCGGGCGGCAACGCCTCCGCCCCATCCGGAACGTTTGACGTCGGCCGGCACCCTTTCCGTGAAGGGTGCCCGCCGGCGGCGTTCGCGGCGCCGGCGTTCCCGCCCCTGAGCGCCGGTCCTATCCCCGGGGCGGTTCTCCCCCGGCCACCTCACGCTCCTGGGCCGTGTAGGCCGCCGCGGCGGCAGCGTCCGCCATGCTGGCACCGCCGATCCGGGCCTCCCTCAGCCGCCGGGTCTTGGCCGACTGGGCCGAGAAGGCCGCATCCACGTTCCCGGCCGCGTAGGTCAGGGCGTCCTCGGCCCGGATGCCGAGGCCGCCGGCCGTCAGCACGGCGTCCTGGTTGGCGCCCAGGTAGGTGAACTGCCAGCCCCATTGGCCCTGCTGCCGCTCGACCAACTCCTTGACCATCGCGCCGGTGGCCTCCCGTGAGGAGTTCTCGTGGCCGTCGGTCAGGACCGCCACAAGCACCGTCCCGGGCCGCTGGTCCTCCGGCAGGGCGGCCAGTTCCGCACCGGCCTCCCCTATCAGCCGGACCATGGCATCGTGCAGGGCGGTGCTGCCGCGGGGCCGCAGGTCAAGGGGCGGAACCTCCCGGATGTCCACCGCGGCATAGACCCGCTCATAGCTGTCGTCGAACTGGGCGAGGGAGAGCAGGCACCGGCCGGCCACCGACTGCTGGTCGCGCACGAAGGCCGCGAACCCGCCCACCGTGTCGTCGGCGATGGAGCTCATGGACCCCGATCGGTCCAGGAGAACGTACACGTGTGTCAATGCGGCGTCTGTCATGCTTCCCCGTTTCCGGTCCGGGCGCACCCGAACCAACTCCGCCAGCGGCTGGCTGGACAAGAGCAGGCTACGTCGGGGCACCGACAATAAGAGCGCTCCTCGTCATTGCCGGAAGTGGGCGGCACCGTCAGGCTGCGCCGCGCGTTCAATGCTCTCCAGATGCCCGGGCATCAGCAGGGGGTACTCTTCCGGGCCGAACCAGCCCACGGCGAGGGATTCGTCGTCGTTGACGCGCGCCTTCCCGGAGACATAGCGGCACCGGAACACGAGCGTCAGGAAGTGGCAGACGTCCCCGTTCGGATAGGTGGTGGGGCCCACCGAGTCCACCGAGACGAGCCGTTCGGCGGCGGCAACGACGCCGGTCTCCTCCAGGACCTCCCGCAGCAGGCCCGTCGCGGGCTCTTCTCCCGGTTCCAGGATCCCGGTGATCAGTCCCCATTGGCCGTTGTCGGCCCGCTGGCCGAGCAGGACCCGGCCGTCGCCGTCGAACACCACGGCACGGGCGCCGGGAATCCAGAGGGTCTCGTGGCCGATCTTGGTGCGGAGCTTGAGAATGAAGTCAGGGGTAGCCATCCGGCCAGCCTAGGACAGTGCTGAACAAATTGGTGGGTTTAAGGCGCGCCTGCTGGACTTGCGGGGCTGGTCGTTAAGACTGGTTGAATGCAAGGAATTGAGGACGCCCAGCGCGGGTTTTTGGATGTGGAGGCACTGGCCGGGGAGCTCTTGGCCCCGGGAGGTGCCTTCGCGTTTTTGGCTGAACACCGGAACCGGTTGTTCCCGGATTCGATGATGGAGGACCTTTTCACGTCATCGAGGGGCCGGCCCTCTATCCCGGCGTCGGTGATCGGTTCGGTGCTGGTTCTTCAGGCGTTGGAGGGACTCTCGGACCGGGGAACGGCCGAAGCGCTGACCTTTGATCTGCGGTGGAAGGCTGCGTGCGGGTACGGGCTCAACGAGGCCGCGTTCCACCCCTCGACGTTGACGTATTGGCGCAAACGATTGGCCGCGAGCAAGCGTCCGCACCGGATCACCGAAGCCGTCTTTGAGGTCATCACGGAGACCGGGGTGCTGAATGGCCGGCACCGGCGGGCCGTGGATTCCACGGTCCTGGATGACGCGGTGGCCCGGCAGGACACGATCACCCAGTTGATTGCCGTGATCCGCCGCTTCGGCCGGGACGTCCCGGACGGCACGAGCCTGCTCGCGGTCCACGCTCCCGGGTATGACTACAGCAGGGTCGGGAAGCCCGATATTGCCTGGGACGACAGGGAAGCGAAGAACGCGCTGATTTCGGCACTGGTGACGGACGCGCTGGCATTGCTGGACGCCGTGGACCCGGAAGAGCTGGAGGGCCCGGCCGCGGAGACGTATGCGTTGCTGGCGCTGGTTGCCGGGCAGGACGTGGAACCGGCCGAAGGCTCGGACGGCACGGACGGGCGCTGGCGGATCGCCAGGAGGGTGGCCAAGGACCGGATCATTTCCATCGTCGACCCGGAAGCACGGCACGCGCACAAGTCCCGGTCGGTCCTGCGCGATGGATACAAGGCCCACATCGTGGGGGAACCCGAAACCGGGCTGATCACCAACGCAGCGGTCACGAAAGCCGCCGGGGACGGCTCCTCCGATGCCCAGGCCGGCCAGGAATTGCTGGCCGCCGACCCGTCCATGGATGACGCCACCGGGTATCAGGTGCTCGGGGACTCGGCGTATGGTTCCGGCGCCATGCTCGAACATCTGGAAGAGGCCGGGCACCAGGCGCTGGTGAAACCCAAACCTCTGCGCCCTGCCGTGGCGGGCGGATACACCCTTGATGACTTCGTTTACGACCCCGGGAAGGGGACCATGACATGCCCGAACGGTCTGGTCCGCAAGATCAGTCCCAAAGGCAACGTAAACTTCGGTTCCGAATGCAACGGCTGCCCGCTGCGTGAGCAGTGCACGAAGGCGAAAAACGGCCGCAAACTTGTGATCACCGAACACCACGGCCGGCAACGGGCCCACCGGGCCGCAGCCCGTGAATCAGGATTCCAGCAGGACTACCGGCAATACCGGCCCTTGATCGAACGATCCATAGCCTGGCTCGTCGCCAACAACAACCGGCGCCTGCGATACCGCGGCACCGGGAAAAACCACGCCTGGATCCAGTTCCGCGTTGCCGGGCTGAACCTCAAACGGCTCCTGAAACTGGGACTCACCAACGAAAACAGGGCCTGGATCATCGCCTGACCCGTCGGGGCCGGTAACCCTGCCCCAGGCGCGGGCCCTCATGGTCCCCGCACGGCGTCCCGGCCCCGCCAACATCCCCAAATGAGTGAAAACCAGATCACCGGATCCCCACCGACAACGGCCAAATGGCCGGCTAAGGCGCCAAAGCTCCCGAACCGGCAACTCAAAGAGCCCTTAGTTCAGCAGAGTCCTAGCCAAAAGGCCCGGGAGAGCGCGCCCGGGCCTCACGACGCCGGGAGTAACACCATGGCGGCTGCGGTTCCGGCGAGCATAAACGGCCCGAACGGGATGCTCGATTTCAGGCTGCCGCGCCGCGAAAGCAGCAGGACCACGCTCCACAGCCCGCCGAAGAGGAAGGCGGCGAAGGTTCCGGCAAAGACGTGCGGCCAGCCGAGGAAGCCAAGGTACATGCCGAGCACGCCTGCGAGCTTGACGTCGCCAAAACCCATCCCCGGCGGATAAACGGCCCGCAGCAGGAAGTAGAAAAGCCATAACACCGCTCCCCCGGCCACAACGCGCAGTCCGGGCACCCCGAAGAGTCCGGCTCCGCCGTCGGGCGCAGCCGCCGAGGCGGGGGCACCGGTTGCCGCGTGGACCGCCACTGCACCCAGCAACAGGACCCCGGCAACGGCGTAGGACGGAAAAACAATCCGGTTCGGCAGGAGATGGTGCTGGACGTCGATGACCGTCAGCCGGACGGCCACCACCGCGAAGTAGGCGCACGCCAGGAGCACCAGCCAGAAGGCCAGCGGGGTCGCTTCGCCGAGTTCGCCGAGTCGTTGGATCACCCTCGGATGCTACTGGAATTTCCGGCTGCCCGGGCCGGCCCGCGCGTACACTGTGGATATGGCCGGATGGGACACCTCGAACCCGCGCGATCGGCGCACGCCCGGGGACCCCGCGGAAGAGGCGGCCGCCTTCCGGAACCTGTGCCGTTCCTCGCCGTGGAGGTGGCAGTCCCTGCGTTTTGAGTACCTGGACCGGCCCCTCGCCGTCGATCCTGACGCCCCTGCACCAGCACCTGCTCCGGACCGGGTCCGCGCGTGGCTGCGGCGTCCGGGGGCGCTGCGGCTGGAGACCGCGGACGGCCTCGTCCTGCACAGCACCACCGGCATCAATGACTCCCGCGACGTGTTCTACCTGGGGTCCACCAGGAAGACGTGGCTGCTGCCGCCCCAGCTCGTCACCCCGGTCTACGACGACCAGGGTCTGGTCCGGCGCCGCCCCGAGGCAGCCTACGGCGAGCCCGGCTTCGGCAACGGCCGTTTCGCCGCCGCGCTGGACCCGGTGGAACTGGCGGGCAACGCCCCCGTGCCGCTGGAATTCCCCAATTCAAATGCCGTGGAGCTGGGCCCCGTTATCGAGGTGCTGCACGAAGGCCGCCCCGCCCTGGAAGCCGTGGTGGTTCCCAACCCCGGCTACCGCCCCCTCGACCCCGGGGCCCCGCTGTGCCGGCCGGGCCGCAACCTGGTGAGGATCGACGCCGGCACGGGCGTTTGCGTGGCGAGCCGCTGGCTGGAGAACGGCCAGGAGGGGTACGGACCCGAGGAGTACGGGCACTGGCTCCGGATCCTGGCCGTGGACGAGTACATGCTCGATGACCTGTTCCTCGCCGAGTCGATGAACCTCACGGATGTCCGGCGGCACATCAGCTGGGAACTCCCGGCAGGCTGACGGCGTGTGTGACCGGCAGGGCTCCGGCCGCACCGTTAGGCTTCCCGGATGACTGAGCCCGCCCGCTACTGGCCGCCTTTTGGCCTCACCCTGACCACACCCCGCCTGGTGCTGCGGCCGATCCGCGACGAGGAGATTCCCGCGGCGGTGGAGGCGGCCCTGAGCGGCATCCACGAACCCGGACGCAGCCCCTTCAGCAGACCGTGGGCGGAGGCCCCGGAAGAGGAGCTCGGCCCCAACATGGCGCAGTGGTACTGGCGGTGCCGCGGCACCATGTCCCCCGGGGAATGGACCCTCCTGCTGGGCATCTGGCATGAGGGCCGGTTCGTCGGGTGCCAGGACGTCGGGGCCAGGGATTTTGCCACCCTGAAGACCGTCGGCACGGGCTCCTGGCTGACGCGGAGCGTCCAAGGCCGGGGACTCGGCAAGGAGATGCGTGCCGCTGTGGCCCTGTATGCCTTCGATTGGCTCGGCGCGGAGGTCGCGGAGTCGGAGGCGGCCCTCTGGAACCGGCAGTCCCTCGGCGTCTCCCGCTCCCTCGGCTACGAACTCAACGGCGTCACCCGCGTCAACTGGGGCGGCAAAGTCCACGAGGCCCGGAAAGTCCGCCTTACCCCGGCCTCCTTCAAACGCCCCGACTGGCAGCTGCAGGTCGAAGGCCACGAACCCACAGCCAAATTCCTGGGGATCTAGGAACAAAGTCAACGGACGCGCATGCCACCTTCAAGATGGTGGGCAGGCAACCAAGCCGGGTCACGGTTCTTCGCAAAGGAGCGCATCGCCGACCAAAGCGAAGCGGAGGTCGCCCAGCGACCACAGCGCAGCGACGGGAGGTGTCTAAGCGACGGCGAAGGGCCGTGGCCCGGCGGACCCGACCACGGCCCCAACGCCAATCGGCCGCGAGAAGACGCTCTTAGATCTCTGCCCCTTCGAGCAGCTCCGTAACAAGCGCAGCGATTGGCGAGCGCTCCGAGCGGGTGAGGGTGACGTGGCCGAAGAGCGGGTGGCCCTTGAGCGTCTCGACGACGGCGGCGACGCCGTCGTGCCGGCCGACCCGGAGGTTGTCGCGCTGGGCGACGTCGTGGGTCAGGACGATCTTGGAGTTCTGCCCGATCCGGCTCATCACGGTCAGCAGCACGTTCTTCTCGAGCGACTGGGCCTCGTCCACGATCACAAACGCGTCATGCAGCGAACGCCCGCGGATGTGGGTCAGCGGCATCACCTCGAGCATGCCGCGGTCCATCACTTCCTCCACGACCGCCTGGCTGACCAGGGCACCGAGGGTGTCGAAAACGGCCTGCGCCCACGGGTTCATTTTCTCCGCCTCGGAACCGGGCAGGTAGCCCAGTTCCTGGCCGCCGACGGCGTAGAGCGGCCGGAAGACGATCACCTTGCGGTGCTCCTGGCGCTCCAGGACGGCTTCGAGGCCGGCGCACAGAGCCAGCGCCGACTTGCCCGTGCCGGCGCGCCCGCCGAGGGACACAATGCCCACCGACGGGTCCATCAGCAGGTCGATCGCCAGCCGCTGTTCGGCCGAACGGCCGTGCAGCCCGAACACGTCGCGGTCGCCCTTCACAAGGCGGACCTGCTTGTCGGCCCCCACCCGGCCGAGGGCGGATCCCCGCTGGGAGAGCAGCACCAGGCCGGTGTTCGTCGGCATCTCGGCTGCTTCCGGGATGAAGACCGGCTCATGGCCGTACAGGGTGGCGACTTCCTCCTCGCTCGCGTCGATTTCCGCGACGCCGGTCCAGCCCGAGTCCTTGACGAGTTCGTTGCGGTACTCATCGGCCTGCAGCCCCATGGCGGAGGCCTTGACGCGCATCGGGAGGTCCTTGGACACCACCGTGACGTCCCGGCCCTCGTTGGCGAGGTTCTTGGCGACGGCGAGGATCCGGCTGTCGTTGTCCCCGCCGCGGAAGCCGGCGGGGAGCACTTCGGCGGAGATGTGGTTCAGCTCCACCATGAGGGTTCCGCCGTCGTGGCCGAGCGGGATGGGACGGTCCAGCCCGCCATGCTCGACCCGCAGGTCATCGAGGAGCCTGAGCGCCTTGCGGGCGAAATAGCCAAGCTCGGGATCGTGCCTTTTGCCTTCGAGTTCGGTGATCACGACGATCGGCAGGATCACTTCGTGCTCCGCGAAGCGCAGCACGGCCCGCGGGTCCGAGAGCAGCACCGAGGTGTCGATGACGAAGCTCCGGGCCGGTTCCATGTCTGCTGTCCCTTCCCCGGAAACAGCAGGACCGGCTGCAGCGCTGTTATCGGCTGCACCGGTCGTTGAGGTGGCTCGCTTGGCGCGAGAGGTAGCTTTCTGTCCCTGGTCGGTCACGACGTCGGGCAGTTGTTCAGAAATAGCCACATCGACTCCAGCCCCGGGGCGCATGCCCGGAATTGTTATTGGTGAGGCGGCTTGGCCTTGAGGCCGGACGCGGCCTCCCATACACCCGGTGCGAACTTCCGCTCCATGTACTGGCCTCCCCGATCAGCCGGCGGTTTGCCTGCTGATGGGATTAACGTACGTCCGGGGTGCGACGTTTCGGTGCCCATTTTGCGGCGATTCTTGTTGCCGTCGTGTGAACTCCGGGTGACGGGTCAGGAGCCGTAGCGGCGCTGCCGGCCCGCGTAGTCGCGCAGGGCCCGGAGGAAGTCCACTTTCCGGAAGGCGGGCCACAGGGCCTCGCAGAAATAGAACTCGCTGTACGCGCTTTGCCACATCAGGAAGCCGGAGAGGCGCTGCTCCCCGGACGTTCGGATCACGAGGTCCGGATCGGGCTGGCCGCGGGTGTAGAGGCAGCGTGAGATGTCGTCGACGCTCAGCTCATCGGCCAGTTTCCCGATGTCCGTGCCCCGGGCGACGGCGTCGTGCAGCAGTTCGCGGACCGCGTCAACGATCTCGCGGCGTCCGCCATAGCCGACGGCGACGTTAACGTGGAGTTTCTCCCGCGCCGGGGTGCGGGAGGTGAGCCGGTTCAGCCGTGCGGCGAGGTAGTCGGGCAGCAGTTCCGGCGCTCCCATGGCATGGACCGAAATTTCTGCGTCCTCGTCCAGCCGGTCCAGGGTGTTGGCGATGATGCCCATCAGCAGGTCCAGTTCCTCGCCGGAACGGTTCATGTTGTCCGTGGAGAGCATGTACAGGGTGACCACTTTGACGCCGAGTTCCTGGCACCAGCCGAGGAACTCGTGGATCTTGTCGGCGCCGGCCTGGTGCCCCTGGCTGGTCGGGGCGTTGAACTGCCGGGCCCAGCGGCGGTTGCCGTCCACCATGACGCCGATATGCCGGGGGATGCGCTCCGGGTCCAGAGAGCGCTGCAGTTTGCGCTCGTAGAAGCCATAGAGGAACCCGGGCATTTCCATCCGGAGATTCACCTGGCTTCCTTGAAGTACGACTGCTGTGCACATCCTAGGCTACCCGGCGCCGGGCAGGCCGGGCGCAAGGGCAGTGCGATTTTGCCCATAAAACCGTGCTACCCGCGGGTAACTTACTGGACCGTAGATTAGTATGGCGGCATGGAAAGCTACAGCCCCGAGCCGGATCCGGAGCAGCCTGCGGACCGCAGGTCCGGCCCGATGGACGACGCCGCGGTACGGCTGGCGGAACTCCTGATGATCAAGCCGAAGTGGCGCGGCTGGATCCACACCGTGACCGCCCCGCTGGCGCTGGCCGCGGGCCTGGTGCTGGTGATTCTGGCCCCGACGCCGGACCTGAAAATTGCCTGCGCCATCTATGCCTTCACCGGGGTCCTGCTGTTCGGCATCAGCGCCATCTACCACCGTGGCAACTGGTCCCCGGGAGTCAAGATCGTGCTGAAGCGGCTGGACCACACGAACATCATGCTGGTGATTGCCGGAAGCTACACCCCGCTCGCCTGGGCCCTCCTGGACCGGCCAAAAGCCGAGCTGCTGCTGTGGGTGATCTGGACCGGCGCCATCCTCGGTGTGCTGTTCCGGCTGCTGTGGACCCACGCCCCGCGCTGGCTCTACGTGCCGATCTATATCGCCCTGGGCTGCGGCGCCCTGTTCTACCTGCCGGATTTCTTCGCCGCCAATATCGCCTCCGCCGTGCTGATCTGCGTTGGCGGTGCCCTCTATATCACCGGAGCCGTCTTCTACACGCTGAAGAAGCCGAACTTCAGCTACAGACACTTCGGTTTCCACGAACTGTTCCACGCCCTGACAGTCTTTGCCTTCGCCGCGCACTACATCGCGATTGCCATTGCCGTCCTGAGCTGACGTCCGCGCGTCACCCCGACGGCGGTCACCCCGGAATCCACCGGGACGCCGCCGCAGCCGAACACCACAACGGCGAAGCCGTCGTGAAAAGTCATTCCGCCATCACGGCCAGACGTTCCCGCAGCTCGCCGGGTGAACCCACGGGAAGCCCGCAGACCATCCCCCGGCACAGGTAGACCAGGGGTGATCCGTCGGCGGCCGCGCCGCGGCCGCGGAGCAGCGGCACCTTGAGGGCATCGCGCTGCGCTCCGACCTCCTGCACGGCGCCGGCCGCAGCCGTGTCGTCCTGCAGGGCGATCACCATTCCGGGGCTCGGCGAGAGCAGCAGCTCGCGGTGCAGTGCTGCCCGATCCGGCGTATCCGGCCCGACGACGGCGGCCTCCACCGGGCCGGCGAGAGCGGCCTGCGCCGTCGCGAGCAGCCAGCCGGCCGCCCGGGGGGCGCGGACGGCCAGAGCGGGCAGCAGCGAGAGGATGTTGCCGGCGAGCGAGCGGTGTTCCGGGGAGCCGGTGAGCGCAGAACAGGACAGCAGCGCCCCGGCGAAGGCCGCGGCCCCGCTCGGCGTGGCATTGTCGAACAGCTCCAGCGACGCGCGTCCGCCCAGGGCGTTGGAGACCTGTTCCGGCTCCCCCGCTGTGTCCTTGAGCGTGCCGCCGGCCGTGAACCGCGCGCAGGCCGCCGCCAGAATCTCCTCTGCCAGCCGGAACCAGCGGGTCCTGCCCGTGACGGCATAGAGCGCGATCAGGCCCTCGGCGCAGAAGGCGTAGTCCTCCAGCAGCCCGCCAATCCCCCGCGCGACGCCCTGGTGGGAGACCCGGATCAGCGTGCCGGGCCCGCCTGCGGCACCGGCCCGCCAGTGCACCCGTTCCAGGTATCCCGCGATGCGTTCCGCCGCCTGAACCAGCCGGGGCTGCCCGAGCACGGCGCCGGCTTCGGCCAGGGCGGCGACGGCCAGCCCGTTCCAGCCGGCCACCACCTTCTCGTCACGGGCGGGCTGAGGCCGGCGGGAACGCGCGGCGAGCAGCACCGGCCGGACCCGCTGCCACAGCTCCGCTTCGGCCGGGCTGAGTGCCCGGCCGGGGTGCAGCGGGGAGCCGTCCGCGGAGACAGTGCCGCGGGCGTGGACGTTCATCAGCCCGGCGACGGCGGCGCCGTCGCCGGGGCCCAGGACGGCCTCCAGCGCCGACGGGGTCCACAGGTAGCTGGCGCCCTCGGCATGGACACCGTCCACGACGGTGTCGGCATCCCGGGACGAGGCCAGCGCCTCGGGAAGCTGCCCGGGAGGGTTGTCCGGGGGCGCCTCGCTGCCGGCTTCGTCCGTGCCGAGCCCCAGCGATGCGAGCAGCCAGCCCGCGGTGCGGCCGGCGACGTCGGCGGCTTCCGCGGCCGGATACCCGGATGTGCCGCCCAGCCGGACCCAGTGGACATAGACGCGCAGCAGCTGGGCGTTGTCGTAGAGCATTTTCTCGAAGTGCGGCACTGACCAGTCGCGGGTCACGGAGTAGCGGGCGAAGCCGCCGTCGAGCTGGTCGAAGAGGGCCGAGCGGGACATTGCGGCGAGTGTCCGGCCCGCCAGCTCGCGCGCCTGCGCCGGGGTTCCGGTCTCGACGGCCCGTGAGGCAGCGGCGGCGTGCCGGAGCAGGAATTCCAGTACGGCGGAGGGCGGGAACTTCGGCGCGGCGCCGAAGCCGCCGCCGGAGGGGTCTTCGGAGCCTGCCAGCGCGCTGACGGCCTCCCCGGGCAATGACGGGTCGATCGGCGCCGGCACACCGTCCAGCCGCACGGCGGCTCCGGGCTGCGAGGCGGCGAGCCCGCGGGCCAGCGATTCGGCGTTCTGTTCCAGGGCGCCGCGGCGCTCCCGCCACGCGTCGACCACGGCCCCGAGCACCTGACGGAAGGAGGGCCTGCCCGGCAGCGGCCGGGGCGGATAGTAGGTGCCGGCGTGGAATGCCCGGCCGTCAGGAAACAGGAAGAGGGACATGGGCCAGCCGCCTTCGCCGCTGATCGCCTGCGTCGCGGCCATGTACACGGCGTCCACGTCGGGACGCTCCTCACGGTCGACCTTCACGGCGACGAAGTGGGCGTTCAGGAACTCCGCGGTGTCAGGGTCCTCAAAGGACTCCCGGGCCATGACATGGCACCAGTGGCAGGCCGCATAGCCGATCGAGAGGAAGACCGGCACGTCGCGAGCGGCGGCGAAGGCGAATGCCTCGTCACCGAAGGGCCGCCAGTGCACGGGGTTTCCGGCGTGCTGCCGGAGGTAGGCAGAGGGTTCTCCGCCCAGGGCGTTGGCGGCCTCGGAGAAGCGCGGGGTGCCGCTGTCAGCGGTTTCCCGGGCCTGCATCGCCGTTGTTTTCCGGACGGGTGCCGGGCCGGACGGGCTGGTCCGGGTCCGACGGGGAGCCGGTCCAGGCATCGGTGTCGGCATCGGTGTCGGCGTCAGGAGGCGTGCCCCCGCCGGCGGCAGCCTCGGCGGCGGCGGCCTCGGCGGCGGCGGCGCGTTCCTCCTCCACCTGCGCGCGGTAGCGGACACGGCGGATGCGCCGGACCATGTCCACGATCAGCAGGGCCGTCAGCACCACGATAAAGGCGGTCAGGAGGAAACCCAGCAGGCCGGGCGTCACCTGGTCCTGGGACAGTCCCGGACGCAGCGACGGCGTGGGGGTGGGCGCCGGGGTTGTGGCCAGGACAAGGAGCGAGGAATACACGGTGAGGACCTTCTATGGGGGCTGAATGGCAACCCAACGCCAGGGCTGGCAGTCGGGCCGGAACTGTTTCCACGACGTCTTCTACGCGTCATAGAAAAGGCCTGATGGGTCTATCTTAGCCCGACGAAGAAGTCCTTCTCAGGCAGGTCGGCGGGGATCCGGGACTGGATCAGCGAGTAGTCCTCCCACGGCCAGACCCGGCGCTGCATGGCCGGCGAGACGGCGAAGAAGAACCCCTCGGGGTCCACCTGGGTGCGGTGGGCACGCAGGGCGTCATCGCGTGCCTCGAAGAAGTCGCCGCACTCGATCTGGGTCGTCGTGGGGTGGGTCGGCGCGGGCGGGGTGTGGCCCTCGGCGTCGGCTTCCAGCCAGGCGGCGAGCCGTTCGGCGTAGGGCGACTGGAGGCCCGATTCCTCCAGCGCGAAATGCAGGGCACGGAACCGTTCGGGGCTGAAGGCGCGGTCGTAGTACAGCTTGCTCGGCGCCCAGGCCTCGCCGGTTCCCGGGTAGCGGGCCGGGTCCCCGGCAGCTTCGAAGGCCTCGACGGCGACGCGGTGCGCCATGATGTGATCCGGGTGCGGGTACCCGCCGTTCTCGTCGTAGCTCAGGATGACCTGGGGCTTGAACCGGCGGACCAGCCGGACCAGCGGGGCGGCGGCCCGTTCCAGCGGAAGCGTGGCGAAGGAGCCCGGCGGCAGCGGTGGCAGCGGATCGCCTTCCGGCAGCCCCGAATCGACGAAGCCGAGCCAGCGCTGGCGGACGCCCAGCACCTTCGCGGCGTGCCCCATCTCGAGCCTGCGCGCGCCGGCCATGTCCCGCTTGGGGTGCGGCTCGCCCGCCAGTGCCGGGTTCTGGATGTCACCACGGGACCCGTCGGTGCAGGTGGCCACCAGGACGTCGACGCCGGCCGCGGCATACATCGCCATCGTGGCGGCGCCCTTGCTGGATTCGTCGTCGGGATGAGCATGGACAGCCAACAGTCGAAGCGGCGCTGACGGGCTGGTGGACGCTGTCATCGTGGGACGGCTCCTCTTTCATCTGAAGTTTCACCTGAAGGTGTGCGGTTGCGGGCGTGCTTCTGCGTCTGGTCCGGAGGAGCGAACATTTACCCGCCGGATCCACACTAAACTGGACTGGTGACTTCCCAGGATCAGCCTGCCGCGACTGCGCCGGCATCTCCCAGCCTAGCCAATCGCTACGGCGGCCAAAAGCGAACACTCAGCGGCAAGGCGAAACGGACCATCCTGATCCTTGCCCTCGTGGCCGGGATGGCCTTTATGGCCTGGATTTCGACCTCGAACGCCACCGACACGGTCACCTTCAAGGACATCGGCTACAGCACCCCGGACGCCACCCTCGCTGAGGTGGATTTCCAGGTCACCAAGGAACCGGCCACTGCCGCCAAATGCTCCGTCAAGGCACTGGATTCCAAGTTCGCCGTTGTGGGGTGGAAGGTCGTGGACATCGCCCCCAACGCCGCCGATGCCGGCTCCGACGGCGGGCGCACCACTGCCCACCGGGCGACGGTGCGCACGGAGTCCCAGGCCGTGTCCGGCGTCGTCGACAACTGCTGGATTCCGGACGCCGCCAAGTAGACCCTTTGTGCCGCGCCCCCCGGCTCTCCGGGCCGGACGGACACCGGCGGCGGGTAACACGGTGTGATGCACGCCCCAGCGTTCTTTGGTATATCCACAGGATTGACTACAATGAATCAATACCTTTCCCCCGCTGAGCTGGTTACTGAGTCCCATAAGTGGCCACCGTGGCGGGGTCTTTGCTTGTTTGACCAAAAAGGAGAAGTCCGTGTCTACCACCAACAGCGCAACTGCAGCTTGGCTCACCCAGGAAGCTTTTGACCGCCTGAAGGCAGAGCTGGACCACCTCTCCGGCCCCGGCCGGGCGGATATCGTTCAGAAGATCGAGGCTGCGCGCCAGGAAGGCGACCTCAAGGAAAACGGCGGCTACCACGCGGCCAAGGAGGAGCAGGGCAAGATCGAAGCCCGCATCCGCCAGCTGACCGCGCTGCTCCGGGACGCCCACGTGGGCGAATCCCCGGCCGACGACGGAATTGTCGAGGCCGGCATGATCGTTGTTGCCAGGATCGCGGGCGATGAGGAAAGCTTCCTGCTTGGCTCGCGGGAAATCGCCGGCGACTCGGATCTTGACGTCTTCAGCGAGAAGTCCCCCCTCGGTGCCGCCATCGTCGGCCACAAGGAGGGCGACAAGCTCAGCTACACCGCCCCGAACGGCAAGGACATCACGGTGGAGATCATCTCCGCCAAGCCGTACGTCGGCTAAGAAGAGAACGACACCGCAGCACCCCTGCAGTGCAGCAAACGGCGCCGGCCCCTCCCATCGCGGAAGGGCCGGCGTCGTTTCGTTTTTGCCGGGGTGTTACTGCCGGGCTGTTGATACTGCCGGGTTGTTACTGCAGGTTGTTATTGCTGCCGGGGTTGTTACGGCCGGACGCGCAGTGTTCCGGGCCGCGGGACGCTCAGGAGCAGGGCGGCCAGCACCCCGCCGCCGGCACCGCCGAGGTGCGCCTGCCAGGACACGAAACTCGCCACCGTGGGCAGAATTCCGAACAGGATCCCGCCGTAGGTCAGGAACAGCACCACGGAGAGCAGGATCTGCCACCAGTTGCGGTTGAAGAACCCCCGCACCAGCAGGAACGCGAAGAGCCCAAAAACCAGGCCGGACGCGCCGATTGTGATGTTGAAGCCGCCAATCAGCCACACCGCCACCCCCGAAGCCAGCCAGCTCAGGGCCAGGGTCGTAAAGAACACCCGCAGCCCGGACAGCAGCACCAGGAAACCGAAGATGATCAACGGAAGCGTGTTGGAAAACAGGTGCGCCAGGTTGGCGTGCAGCAGCGGGAACGTCAGGATGTCGAGGACCCCGTCGAGGCTGCGCGGGCGCAGGCCGAACATGCCGTTGAGCGAACGGAGCATCAGGGTGTTGATGATCTCGATGACGTAGAGCACCAGCACGAACAATCCCACCACCAGCAGTCCGGTGCGGGCGCGTCCCGCTGCGGTGCTGCCGCTGCGGGACCAGCCCTTCCGGGTGGAGTCCGGCGCCATGGTCCCTAGTGCACCACGATCGGCTGGAAGCCCTCGGCCCGGAGCGCGGCGAGGACCTGCTCGCAGTGTTCGTGGCCCTTCGTCTCCAGGTTCACCGTGATGGACACATCGCCCATGCTGATCGAGCCGCCCACCCGGGTGTGGTCCAGGCCGGTCACGTTGGCGTCGTTCTCGGCGATGATCCGGGCGATCGTGGCGAGCGAGCCGGGCCGGTCGTCCAGCATCATCCGCACGGTCATGTACCGGCCTGCGGCGGAGAGGCCGCGCTGGATGACCTTGAGCATCAGCATCGGGTCGATGTTGCCGCCGGACAGCACCACGGCCACGGTGCCGGGGTTCTCGATCTTGCCTTCCATCAGCGCCGCGACGCCCACCGCTCCGGCGGGCTCGACGACCATCTTGGCGCGTTCCAGCAGGAAAATGAGCGCCCGGGCCAGGGCATCCTCGCTGACAGTGACGACGTCGTCGACGAGTTCCCGGATGATGCTGAACGGCAGCTGCCCGGGCCGGCCGACGGCGATGCCGTCGGCCATGGTGGAGACCCGCTTGAGCGGTACGAGGGCGTCCGCGGCCAGCGAGGGCGGGTAGGCGGCCGCGTTTTCGGCCTGGACGCCGATGATCCGGATTTCCCGGCCCAGTTCCTTGGCCCTGGCCTTCACGGCCACGGCGACGCCGGCGAGGAGCCCGCCGCCGCCGACGCCCATCAGGATGGTGTCGACGTTGGGGATCTGTTCCAGGATCTCGAGTCCGACGGTTCCCTGGCCGGCGACGATGTCGACGTCGTCGAAGGGGTGGACGAAGACGGCGCCGGACTCGTCGGCGTAGCGTTTCGCTTCCGCGAGGGCCTCGTCGACGTTGTGGCCGTGCAGGACCACCTCGGCACCGTGGCTGCGGGTGGCGGCGAGTTTGGGCAGTGCGACGCCCAGCGGCATGTAGATCCGGGCCTTGATGCCCAGGCTCTTGGCAGCGACGGCCACACCCTGGGCATGGTTGCCGGCTGAGGCCGCGACGACGCCGCGCTTCTTTTCCTCCGGGGAGAGCTTGGCCATCCGCACATAGGCGCCGCGGACCTTGAAGGACCCGGCCCGCTGCAGGTTCTCGCACTTGAGGAAGACCTCGCCGCCGACCATGCTGCCGAGGGCACGGGAGGATTCAACCGGCGTCCGCGTAATAATCCCGTCGAGCAGCTTCTGCGCCTCCAGGACATCGTCCAGCGTGACGGGCAGGCTCTCAAGGGTGTTCACGAACTAGTCTCCTTTTTCGGAAATGTCTTCGGCTCAGTCTTCGGCTCAGGGTGTTCCGGCGTCGGTGCCCCGCCCGGCGTCACGGCCAGGGGAGCCATCGTCGGGTGTGTCATCAGCACCGCGGCCGGAGGCGGCGCCCGGCAGCCGGGCGTCCCTCACAGTTGTGCCGGCGCCGGACGCAGGGGCAGGGATGCCCTGCTGTCCCGCGAAGGCCGGCGCACTTTCATGTTCCCACGTTCTGCCGGCAATGTAGCGAATCGACGAGTTTGCTACGGCGAGGATGGGGACGGAAAACAGGGCTCCCGGAATCCCTGCGAGGTAGGAACCGGCGGCGACGGCCAGGATGACGGCGACCGGGTGCAGCTTGACGGCCTTGCCCATGATCAGCGGCTGGAGGATGTGGCTCTCCAGTTGCTGGACCAGCAGGACGACACCGAGCATGATCAGCGCGTTTACCCAGCCGTTGGCGACCAGGGCCAGCAGCACGGCGACGGCGCCGGTCACCAGGGCGCCGACGATCGGGATGAAGGAGCCGAGGAACACCAGCACCCCCAGCGGAAGCGCCAAGGGAACGCCGAGGATCGCCGCCCCCGCCCCGATGCCGACCGCGTCCACGAAGGCGACGAACATCTGGACCCGTGCGTAGCTCACCATCGACTCCCAGCCCTTGCTGCCGGCTCCGTGCGCCGCGGCGCGGGCCTTCCGGGGCAGCAGCCGCACGAGGAAGGACCAGATGCGTCCTCCTTCGAGCAGGAAGAAAATGAGGATGAACAGCGCCAGGATCATGCCGGCGGCGAAATGCCCGGCGGTGCTGCCGAACGAGAGTGCACCGCTGAGAATGCTGCTGCTGTTGTTCTGCAGCGCCTCGGTGCCCTCCTTGAGGTACTGGTCGATCTGGGCCGCGGTGAGGTGCAGGGGGCCTTCCGCGAGCCAGGCCTGGATTTTCTGGATTCCGGCCAGCGCCTCGCTCCACAGCTCGGCGAAGCCGGCCACGAGCTGCCGGCCCACGAGGGCCAGGGCCGCGCCAATCGCGCCGATGAAGCCCAGGACGGTCATGGCAACGGCGAGCCCGGTGGGGACGCCGCTTCTTCCGAGCCAGTTCTTGACCGGCGCCAGCAGCCCGGCCAGCAGCGCGGCAACCAGTACGGGAATCAGCAGGAAGCTGACCCTGCTGAGCAGCCACACGAGAGCACCCGCCATCAGAATGATGAGTCCGAGGCGCCAGGACCAGGACGCGGCGATCCGCACGCCGTAGGGAATGTCCTGGTCGATTTCGCGTTCCGTGACCATTCGCACGGGTGCGGAGGCGCCGGCGCTGACCGGGGCGCGCGCGGCGTCGGGGTGGTCTCGCGGGGCGGAGTCGTCAGCTGGCGTCATAGCCCCATGATTCACCAGCGCCGCGCTGATGGGAAACCGGCTGCCGCTCACGTCTCCAGCGACGCGCTGATCCCCCACGTCATGGCGAACCGCTCCCCCGGAGGCAGCCAGCGGAGGCCGTCGCCGCTGTTAAAGGCGTTGGCCGGGCCGGTCATCGGCTCGATGGCCACCGCCTTGGTCCGGCCCGGGTACTGCCTGGTGACGAAGACGTGGACGTAGCCGCAGTTCCTGTCCTGCCAGAGGCTCACGGTCCGGCCGTCCGGTGCGCTCAGCGTGTGGCGGGCAATGCCGGCATCGAACTCCAGGTCCGTGTAGGCGGAATCGAGTTCCAGTTCGCCCACCAGCCGCCCGCCGCGGAGGTCGTAGTCGCCGCCCACCGGTTCCGTGCCGCGCGGGATCAGGCGCCCGTCGGTCACGAGCCGGGTGCCGGCGCGCACGGTGACCGTCAGGTCCTCGCTGGGCAGATCCCCCAGCCGCAGGTAGGGGTGGGCGCCGAGGACGAACGGGGCAGGTTCCTGGGAGTCGTTGATCAGCATCTGCCGGACCACCAGGCCCAGGTCCTCGGCCAGTTCGTAGCGCACGCGGTGACGCAACAGGAAGGGGTAGCCGTGCTGCGGGAACACGGCCGCTTCCAGGGTGACCGAGAATTCCGACTCGTCGACGAGTTCATAGGAGGCGTTGCGCAGCAGCCCGTGGCTGGCATTGTTGCGGGACACCTCGGTGATGTCCAGCTGCTGTTTCCTGCCGTTGAGGTACCAGACGCCGTCCTCCACCCGGTTCGCCCACGGCGCCAGCGTCACGCCGGCGGCACCGGGCGAAATCTCCGCGTCCCCGTAGCTTTCCGTCAGCTGCGTGCCCCCGCGGCTGTAGAGCCTCAACCCGGCGGCGAGTTCGGTGACGACGGCGAGCGCGTCGCCGCGCCGCAGCTCGTACTGCCGGCCCGAGGCGTACCGCCGGGCTGAAGCGTCCGGCCCGGCACCGCCGGGGCCGCCGCCGGGGCTGCCGGCGGGGCTGTCGGCGGGGCTGTCGGCGGGGCTGTCGGGGTGGTCGGAGTCCGGGGAAACGGGGGGCAGCAGGTTCATGGTCACCACCGTACCTAGCCGCACGCCGCGGCGTATACCGTGGAGCCATGACCCGCATTCCCAGCACGGCCACCGCCGGCGGCCCGGCATGACCCCCGCCCTCGATGCCCGGCAGCTGTCGGCCCGCTTCGAGTCCGTCTTCGGCTCGGCGCCTGAGGGCGTGTGGCAGGCGCCCGGCCGCGTCAACCTGATTGGGGAGCACACCGACTACAACGAAGGCTTTGTGCTGCCGTTTGCGATCGACCGGACAGCCCGCGTGGCGGTCCGCCTGCGTCCGGACGCCGAAATCCGGCTGCTGTCCACCTTCGGCAACCAGGGACTGACGACGGCGGATGCCCGGTCCCTGGGCCGCGGCACGGCGAAGGGGTGGACCAAGTACCCGCTGGGTGTCCTGTGGGCGCTGCAGCAGGGCGGACTCCCTGCGCGCGGCCTGGACCTGCTGCTGGACTCCGACGTGCCGCGCGGCGCCGGGCTGTCCTCCTCCCACGCGATCGAATGCGCCGTCATTTCGGCGTTCAACGAGCTCACCGGGGCGGGCCTGGGCGTGCAGGAGATGGTCCTGGCCACGCAGCGCGCGGAGAATGACTTCGTCGGCGCACCCACCGGCATCATGGACCAGTCCGCGTCCCTGCGCGGCCAGGCCGGGCACGCGCTTTTCCTCGACTGCCGCGACCAGAGCATCCGGCTGGTGCCGTTCGACGCCGAAGGCGCCGGGCTGGTGATGCTAGTGATCGACACGAAGGTGTCGCATTCCCACGCCGGCGGCGGCTACGCCTCCCGGCGCGCCTCCTGCGAGCTGAGCGCCGAGGTCCTCGGCGTGAAGGCCCTGCGCGACGTCGGGCTGGAGGACCTGGACGAGGCCAGCGGCCTGCTGGACCCGGTGACGTTCCGCCGCGTCCGGCACGTCGTGACCGAAAATGAGCGGGTCCTGCAGGCCGTCGGGCTGCTGGAGAGCAGCGGGCCGGCGGCAATCGGCCCGCTGCTGGATGCTTCCCATGCCTCGATGCGGGACGATTTCGAGATCTCCTGCCCCGAACTGGACCTCGCCGTGGCGTCGGCCCGCTCCTCGGGGGCCGTCGGTGCCCGGATGACCGGGGGCGGCTTCGGCGGCTCCGCCATCGCGCTCACCCCGGTCGCGGCCGAGCAGCGGGTGCGCGCCGCCGTCGGGCATGCCTTCGCTGAGGCCGGATACACGGCGCCGGAGGTCTTCCGCGTACGCCCCGCGGCAGGGGCGATGCGCCTGGCGTAGGCGGAGCGTAGGCTGGCCCCATGTCAGAAGCCGTCATAGTTTCCACTGCCAGAAGCCCGATCGGCCGCGCCTTTAAAGGCTCGCTGAAGGATGAACGGCCCGACGATCTCGCCGCGGCCATGGTGGCCGCAGCGCTGGCCCGGATTCCGTCCTTCGACGCATCGGACACCTCCGGCCGCGGCCTGGACGACCTCTACCTGGGCTGCGCCGAGCCCAGCGGAGAAGCCGGCTCCAATATGGCCCGGGTGGTCACCATCCTGGCCGGGCTGGACAACGTCCCGGGCGCCACCATCAACCGTTTCTGCGCGTCGAGCCTGCAGACCCTCCGGATGGCCTTCCACGCCATCAAGGCGGGCGAAGGCCACACGTTTGTCTCGGCAGGCGTGGAGGCCGTGTCACGCTACCGGGACTGGGCCGGCGCCGGCGAGACCGACGCCAGCACCCACAACCCGCGCTTTGAAGCCGCCCGGCAGCGCACGGCCGCCCGGGCCGCGTCCAACACGCCGTGGACGGACCCGCGGTTGGGCGGCCGGATGCCGGATGTCTATATTGCCATGGGCCAGACGGCGGAAAACGTGGCGACC
The DNA here is from genome assembly GCF_001750145.1 of Arthrobacter sp. U41. NCBI lineage: Bacteria > Bacillati > Actinomycetota > Actinomycetes > Micrococcales > Micrococcaceae > Arthrobacter > Arthrobacter sp. U41. The sequence continues at coordinate 2,423,748 of NZ_CP015732.1, read as the reverse complement.
AGCTTCGGCATCAGCCGGGCGGAGCAGGACGCCTGGGCGGTGCTGAGCCAGAACCGCGCCGAGGCAGCCCTCGCCTCCGGATTCTACGCCCGCGAGATCACGCCCTACACCCGGAGGGACGGCACCGTGATCGACCGGGACGACTCCCCGCGGGCCGGCGTCACGTTCGAGTCGGTCAGCGCCCTGCAGCCGGTCTTCCGCGCCGAGGGCACCGTCACCGCCGGCAACGCCTGCCCGCTGAACGACGGAGCGGCCGCCGTCGTCGTCATGAGTGATATGCGGGCGCGCGAACTCGGGCTGGAACCGCTGGCGCGGATCCGCTCCACCGGAGTCAGCGCCCTCTCCCCGGAGCTGATGGGCATGGGTCCGGTCGAATCGAGCCGCCGGGCACTGGAACTGGCCGGACTCCGGATCGAGGACATCGACCTCGTGGAACTCAACGAGGCCTTCGCGGTGCAGGTCATCGCCAGCGCCAAGGAACTCGGGATCGATCACGAGAAGCTCAACGTCCACGGCGGCGCCATCGCCCTGGGGCATCCCTTTGGCATGACCGGCGCCCGGATGACCACGACCCTGCTCAACGGCCTGCGGGAACGCGATGCCGCGCTCGGCCTGGCGACGCTGTGCGTCGGCGGCGGGCAGGGCATGGCCGTGGTGCTGGAGCGGCTCAGCTGAGCTGCCCCGCGCCTGCAGCCGCACCACGGCGGGCGCAAAAAGAGGAGCCCCGCCTTGTGACGGGGCTCCTCCTGGCTTGGTAAGCAGCTACCAGTTCTAAACCGCGGTTACTCTTCGCCGCGGAGAATGGCCAGCAGCCGGATGATCTCGACGTAGAGCCACACCAGCGTCACCGTGAGGCCGAAGGCGGCGGTCCAGGAGAAGCGCTGCGGGGCGCCGCTGCGGACACCGGCTTCGATGCTGGTGAAGTCCATGATCAGCGCGAAGGCGGCCAGACCGATGGCGAGCACGCCGATGAAGACGCCCAGCGGGATGCCGAAGATCTGAATGCTCGTGCGCAGGCCGAAGGGGGAATCGACGGCGCCGGTCCACATCATGACCATGTTGATCAGCGCGAACACGGCGTAACCGATGGTTGCGATCATAAAGAAGCGCATGGCCTTCGGCGTTGCCCGGACCTTGCCGTTCTTGAAAAGCACGAGCGTCACGGCGAACACGGAGAGCGTGCCGATCACGGCCTGCAGGCCGACACCCGGGAACATCCCGTCGAGGATCCGGGTCAGGCCGCCGAGGAAGAGTCCCTCGAGGGCCGCGTAGGCCAGGATCAGTGGCGGTGAGGGCTGCTTTTTGAAGGTGTTGACGAGGGCGAGGACGAAGCCGCCCAGGGCGCCAACGATCATCAGCAGATAGGCCAGGCCCGACGCCACCACGAGGGTGACAGCCGCACCGGCGACGACGGCGCCGAGGCAGGCCGCGGTCTTCATGATGACGTCGTCATACGTCATGCGTCCGGTGTCGGCCGGCCCGGCGGCGGGCCGGTTGTACATGTCCTGAAGCTGGTCCTGGGTCATACCCTGCTGGGCCGGGTTCCAGCCGGTCTGGGCCTGGCCGTAGGGGGCCTGTCCGTAAGCCTGCGGGGCAGGCGGTGCCTGGGTTGCTCCACGGAAGTTCTTTCCGTTGAAGACTGGGTTTCCGCCAAGTGCCATTGCGGGTGTCCTCCAAATAAAGGGGGTGAGTGGTGATCCGGTGGTGAACTGTTCGTACCTTGTTACACCACGCTACCAATTTCAACAGCTCAGGGGCACCGTTAGTTCCCGGACGGCTCCTGCCGCAACCCAACCGTGACCTCTCCGCGGCTTTCCCGCGCCCGCTCCGCACCGCGGCAGACCGAATGTTTAGGCACACCCCCAATCAACAAAAGTTTACTTAAGCATGGGTAAACCACCATGCCGCCCGGGCTTCACGGTTGTTACCCGATCGCGACGTTCTCCCTGCTCGCGACGGCATTCAATGCCTCGAACGGGCTGTAACATGGGCCGGACAGGGTGACGGATATCACAGGCTCTACCGCTCCACCGCATCGCACGAGGCACGACCCGTCACCCTGACCGTTCGCAGTGGTTGCAAGGGCGCAACCCACACACCACCCCCATGTGGAGGTTTTCATTTTGAGAAGCACACCGAGAGGCCTGTCGCAGAGACGGCGCGGCAGACTGCTGAAAGCTGTGGGGGCCATTTTTGCCGCCGTGGCCGCGCTCCTGCTGATCGTCGCACCGGCATCGCAGGCCACGAGCCCCTCGCCGACACCATCCCCGTCGGCAACCACGTTCCAGAACAACATCAGCGGCTTCCTTCGCGGCGACGACCGCACGCCGATCCCTGACGTAACCATCACAGCCAAGAGCGGCGAATTCACCGGAACGGCCAAATCCGGAGCCAACGGCTCCTGGACCATCGGGGTGCCCACCCAGGGGACCTACGAGGTCGAACTGGATGAATCCACCCTTCCGGAGGGCATCAAACTCGCCGAGGGCCAGGAAAACCCCCGGAAAGTCACCTTCAGCCAGACCTCCAACCTCTCGGTGATTTTCGCCTTCGGTGAAGGCATCGTTATCCAGCAGCAGGACTTCGGCCAGAACCTGATCAACCGGCTCGTGGCAGGCCTGAGCTTCGGCCTCCTGCTCGCCCTCGCCTCCGTCGGCCTGTCGCTGATCTTCGGGACCACCGGCCTGACCAACTTCGCCCACGGCGAGATGGTGACCCTCGGAGCCGTCCTGGTCTTCGCCTTCAACGCCATGAACCTCCCGTTCTGGCTGGCCATCCTGCTCGCCCTGCTCGGCGGCGGATTATTCGGCTATGTCCAGGACGCCGGCCTGTGGAAGCCGCTGCGGCGCCGCGGCACCGGCCTGGTTCCCATGATGATCGTCAGCATCGGCCTCGCACTCGCCGTCCGCTACATCATCCAGTTCTTCTTCGGCGGCGCCACCCAGCAGCTGCCCTACGCGCAAAGCGCCGAAATCCAGCTTGGCCCGGTCTCGATCTCGCCGAACAACCTGTGGTCGCTCGTGATCAGCGCCGTCGTCATCGCCGTCCTTGGTGTTGTCCTGCTCAAGACCCGGCTCGGCAAAGCCACCCGCGCGGTCGCCGACAACCCGGCACTCGCCGCGGCCTCCGGCATCGACGTCGACTCCGTCATCCGGATTGTCTGGGTGACCGGCGGTATGCTCGCTTCCCTCGGCGGCATCCTCTGGGCGTACTACCGGCCCGGCGTCACGTTCGACATGGGTTCGCAGATCCTGCTGCTCATCTTCGCGGGCGTCACCCTGGGTGGCCTCGGCACGGTCTGGGGTGCCTTGATCGGATCCATCATCGTCGGCATCTTCGTGGAGCTGACCACCGTGTTCGGCCTCGCCGCCGACCTTAAGTACGTGGGAGCACTGTTCATCATGATTATTGTCCTTCTGATCCGGCCCCAGGGAATCCTGGGCCGTCGCGAGCGCGTGGGTTAGGAGACAGCCATGGACTTCGGATTTATATTTTCCAGCGCTGCCGGCGAACTGTTCAGCCCGACGACGGCGGCGTACGCCCTCGCCGCGCTCGGCCTTGCGGTTCACTTCGGCTATTCGGGCCTGCTCAACTTCGGCCAGGCCGGCTTTATGGCGGTGGGGGCCTACGGCTTCGCCATCTCCACCCTGACCTTCGGCGTGCCGTTCTTTGTCGGCCTCCTCATCGCCGTGGTCGCCTCGTCCATCTTCGCCCTGCTGCTCGGCATTCCAACCCTCCGGCTGCGGGCCGACTACCTGGCCATCGTGACCATTGCGGCGGCCGAAATCGTCCGCTACATCGTCACGACGAACCAGCTGACCGCGGTCACCGGTTCCGCCAACGGCCTGGCCGCTTTCGAAGGCGGGTTCTATGCGATGAACCCGTTCCCCGAGGGCTCCTATCTGGGCATGAACAACCGCGACTTCTTCATCCGTGTGGTCGGCTGGAGCCTGGTTGCTGTCTGCTGCCTCCTGGTGTGGCTGCTGATGCGGAGCCCGTGGGGCCGCGTCCTGAAGGGCATCCGGGAGGACGAGAACGCCGTCCGCTCGCTGGGCAAGAACGTGTACGCCTACAAGATGCAGGCGCTGATCATCGGCGGTGTGCTCGGGGCCCTGGCGGGCATGGTTTTCACCCTCCCGCGCGGCGCCGTCCAGCCCGCCAACTACGGCACGGAACTGACGTTCTTCCTCTACACCTGCCTGCTGCTCGGCGGCCTCGGCACGGTGCTGGGGCCCGTCGTCGGCGCCATGATCTTCTGGGTTGTGCTGTCCCTTACCCAGGGAATCCTGTACGGACTCATTGAATCCGGCGCCGTCACCTGGCTGAACACGGTCCAGGCCGGTCAGCTGCGCTACATCCTGGTGGGCATCGCACTGATGCTCCTGATGATCTTCAGGCCCCAGGGAGTCTTCGGCAACAAGAAGGAGCTGGCGTTCGCATGAGCACGCAGAGCAACGAACCGCGCACAGCGGAAACAATTGACTACATGACGGACACGCGTCCGATCGCCGTCGGCGAGGCCGTTCCCGGCTGCAAGAAGCGCGATCCGATCGTGGTGGCGGAAAACGTCACCCGCAGCTTCGGCGGCATCAACGCCGTCGACGTCGAGTACCTCGAAATCCCGCGGCACAAGATCACGGCGCTGATCGGCCCGAACGGTGCCGGCAAAACCACCCTGTTCAACCTGCTCACGGGCTTTGATACCCCGAACTCGGGCAAATGGCAGTTCGAGGGCAACAGCCTGGCCGGGGTCTCCTCGTACAAGGTCGCCCGGATGGGCATGGTCCGCACCTTCCAGCTGACCAAGGTCATGGGCAAGCTCACCGTGATGGAGAACATGCGCCTCGGCGCCTCCCAGCAGGCCGGCGAACGGCTGTCCAAGGCGCTCTTCAAGGGCATCTGGGGCGGCCAGGAAAAGAAGATCACCGAGGAAGCGAACGTGCTGCTCCAGAAGTTCAAACTGGACGCCAAGAAGGATGACTACGCAGCCTCGCTCTCCGGCGGCCAGCGCAAGCTGCTGGAGATGGCACGCTCCCTCATGGTCCGGCCCAAGCTGGTCATGCTCGACGAGCCGATGGCGGGGGTGAACCCGGCTCTGACGCAGTCCCTCCTGGACCACATCAAGAACCTCAAGGCCGAGGGCATGACCGTGCTGTTCGTCGAACACGACATGCACATGGTCCGGCACATCGCCGACTGGGTCGTGGTCATGGCCGAGGGCAAAATCGTGGCCGAAGGCCCGCCTGCCGAGGTCATGAAGAACCCCGCCGTGATCGACGCCTACCTGGGCGCCCACCACGACGTGGACCTGGGTGACTCGGAAGGCATCAAGGAGCTCGCCGCCGAACTGGTCGCCGATGAGGAATCGATTGTCGGCACCGAAAACGCCGGCATCATCTCGCTCGACGTCGTCGCGGCGAAGGCGGAGGAGCCGGCGGGTCCGGACAGCAGCGGTCCGGCGCGCGGCCGGCGCAGCGCCGAGGAGCCGACCCGAGGCGAGCAGCCGCACAGCACAGAGAAGGACACAGAATGAGCGCCACCAGCGCGGCAGCAGCCGCAAAGCCCGTCCACGACCCGGATTCGGTCGTCAAGGTCACCGACCTGGTGGCCGGCTACATCCCGGGCGTCAACATCCTCAACGGCTGCAGCATCGAGGCCCGCAAGGGTGAACTCATCGGCATCATCGGCCCGAACGGCGCCGGCAAGTCCACGCTGCTGAAGGCGATGTTCGGCTTGGTCAAGGTCCACTCGGGCTCCGTGGTGGTCCGCGGCCAGGACATCACCGGGCTCAAGGCCAACAAACTGGTCAGCAAGGGTGTGGGCTTCGTCCCGCAGAACAACAACGTGTTCGCGGCGCTGACCATCGAGGAGAACCTCCAGATGGGCATGTTCCAGCGCCCGAAGGACTTCGCCGAGCGCTTCGACTTCGTCACGGGTCTGTTCCCGGAACTCGGCAAGCGGCGCGCCCAGCGGGCGGGATCGCTCTCCGGCGGCGAACGCCAGATGGTGGCGATGGGACGGGCCCTCATGATGGACCCGGCCGTGCTGCTGCTCGACGAGCCCTCCGCGGGCCTCTCCCCTGTCAAACAGGATGAGACCTTCCTGCGGGTTCACGAGATCAACCGGGCCGGCGTCTCGGTCATCATGGTGGAACAGAATGCCCGGCGCTGCCTGCAGATCTGTGACCGCGGCTACGTCCTGGACCAGGGCAAGGACGCGTACACCGGCACCGGCCGGGAGCTCATGAAGGACCCCAAGGTCATCCAGCTGTATCTGGGCACCCTCGCCGACACCGTCGAGTAGTTCACCGGCTGCTCCGCAGCCACCGAAGGGCCGTCACCACCGCTTGGGTTCCAGCGGTGATGACGGCCCTTCTGCGTGCCCCGCGCGTTCCTGACGGCGTCTGGCTACCGCCCAGCGCCCCGGCCATACACCGGCGGCGTCACGCGGTGCAGACTTTTGGCCACGCCGCCGGGATCCATCGCCGGATTCCCGGCGTCGGACGCTTCGCTGGCGGCCGAAAACCTGCCCTGCGTGACGCGGCGGCCGCCTCGCGCCCCGCCGCACTCCCCCGGGACGCAGAAGACCCCCGCCCAACGTGGACGGGGGTCTTCTGTGGCTGGGGAGCGGCGGGCTTAGAGCTTGCCGAACTCTTCCTTGGATGCCTTGTAGGTGTTGTCATCCTGGAACTCGTAGATGCCAACGTAGGCTTCGGTCGGATCGCCGGCTTCGGAGAACGTTACGGGGCCGGACTGGCCGTCGTAGTCGATGTCCTTGCCGTTGCGGAGCAGGGTGACGCAGGAGGGGAAGTCGCTGCACTTTTCGCCGGATTCGGAGACCGCCTTGAGCTGCGCGGCGACGTCGACGCCCTTGGTGCTCTTGGCGGCTTCGGATGCCAGGGCGATCAGGTTCACGGCGTCGTAGGACTCACCCGCGTAGCTGAAATCCTTCAGCGCGGGATCGATGGCCAGGAGCTTCTTCTTGAAGTCATCCTTGGCGAAGGTGCCCGGGATGGTGCCCTGGGCGCCCTTCAGGGTGCCGGCCTGGAAGTCCTTGCTGTAGTCGGACATGTTGCCGTCGACAAGGAACATCTGGGTGGCCTTGACACCCTTGCCCGTCATCAGCGGAACGATGCTCTTGGCCTGGTCGAAGGTGATCAGGGCGATGGCATCCGGCTTCGCGGCGATGACCTTGTCAACCTGGCTGCTGAACTGGGAATCGCCTTCGTTGAAGAGTTCCTCCGCAACGATCTGTCCGCCTGCTGCCTCAAACGCAGCCTTCACGTTCTTCGCAAGGCCGGTTCCGTACGCGTCGTTAAGCACGATCATGCCGACGGTCTGGGCGCCACAGGTGGCCATGTAGTTGCCGAGGACCTTGCCCTGCAGCACATCCGAGGGGGCGGTGCGCCAGTAGAGGCCCTTGTCGTCCCAGTCGGTGAAGTCCGGCGAGGTGTTGGCCGGGGAGAACTGGATGACCCCGGCGCCGGTGATCTGGTTGATCACGGTCTTGGAAACGCCGGAGGATGCGGCACCGATGATGGCGCTGACGCCCTGGCCCAGCAGTGCCGTGGTGGACTGCGTGGCAATGTCGGTCTTGGTGTCGCCGGAGTCGCGGTGGATGACCTCCACCGGCTTGCCCAGCACGCCGCCGGCGTCGTTGATTTCCTTGATGCCAAGGTTGACACCCGCGATTTCGGGCGGGCCGAGGAAGGCCAGCGAGCCGGTGGTCGGCAGCAGCGAGCCGATCTTCAGCGCGGTGTCAGTGGTTGTGGCGGACGCCGGGATCGGGCCGGTGTTCGTCGCGGCCGATGTGCCGGCGCCTGCTCCGGCGCTCGGCGCCGGGCACGCGATGCCGGCGGCGTTGGCCGTGGCGGATCCGGACGTCGACGTCGGGGTGGACGCGCCACCACAAGCCGTAGCCAGAAGGGCGACGCCGATGCTAAGCGCGGTTAGCTTAGCGACGCGGGGTGCCACCTGGGGGAGTGAAGTCATTTACAAAGCTCCTCGATCTAAAGGTGCGAACGGCCTTTGATGCGAAAGATCAGGTGTTCCTGATTTACCCTTCAAGCTAGTGCAATAACGGCCCGATCCAAAGTGACTACGGTCACATCCTTATAACACTCGTTGCATAGAGGAAATCTGCCCTATTCACGGACGGGCGCCAGGAGGTGTGCCCCAGGTGGGACTCGAACCCACAACACGCGGATTTTAAGTCCGCTGCCTCTGCCAATTGGGCTACTGGGGCGCCCGGTCCATGGTATCCCGTCAGGCCGCGGACTGGGCGCTGTCAAACGGCTTGGCGTAGTGGAATGTTCCGCTCACGCCGCCCGGCCAGACGGCGAGTGGAAGCAGCTGGAAGTTCACACCCCAGGCCGGGTCGGGGGCCTCGACGCCGAGGGACGTGGACGTCACGAAGCCGAACCGGGAGTAGTACTCCGGGTCCCCCAGCAGCGCGATGCCGCGCTCCCCCGCGGCGTTGGCCCGGGCAATCGTTTCCTTCATCAGCGCGCTGCCGATGCCGTGCCGCTGCAGGCGCGGCACCACGCCGATGGGGCCGAGGCCCAGGAGCTCCAGCTCCCCCACCCGGCCGCGGGTGCTGATCACGTGCCCGACGATCTCGCCGTCGAGCTCCGCGGCGATGCTGAATTCCGGCAGGTAGTCCTCGCAGTCGAAGAGCGCAGCCATGAGCCGGACTTCCTCGGGCTCGCCTTCGACGGGCAGCCCGGTGGCCGGGGAGACGGCAAAGGCCGCGGCGGTGAGGGCGAGGATGGCCGGCCGGTCCGCCGGCTGTTCGCTGCGCAGCACGAGCTCCGGCGCGGGTTTGTGTTCCCCGTGTGCTTCGACCAGTTCGTGCAGCACCTCGAGCGCCCGGTCAGCGTCCGCCACGGGGACCAGGAGGTGGTCATGGTGGAAGCCGGCGAGGACGTTGCAGCTGATTTTGGCCTCGGCCAGGGCGGCACTGACCGCGGCGGTCAGGCCCATGGCTTCGAGCGGTGAGTGCACCTTGAGGGTGATCCAGGCGCCGACGAAGTCGTAGCCCAGTCCGAGGCTGTCGGCTTCGGCCCGCGGCAGCACGACGGCGAGGCCCTCGGCTTCGCGGACGGCGGCAGCGATGGTCCCGGCGAGGGGCCGGCCGTGCGGCCACAGGACATAGACGAACTCGCCCTCGCGGGTTTCCGGGTGCATGGTGGCCAGCAGGGTGTGGAGGTCCTTTTCAGCGGTCATCGTGCCAGTCTAGGCTCGGCGCCGGCCGCGCCCGGTCAGGCGGCCGGCGCCGGACTGCCGTTTAACGGCGACGGCGGCCGCTCCCCCGCAGGGGAACGGCCGCCGTCGAATGCTGCTGCCGAGCTATTTGGAGTCAGCCGAGACTGATTCCTTGCTTGCTGCCTTGCTGGCCTCTGCTGCCGGCTTCCCGGCCGCGGGAGCGGCGGCAGGCGCGGACGCTGCGGCCGGCTTGGGTGCCGGCGTTGCGGCGGCAACGAAGGCGCCGCGCGGGTTGTCCAGGTCGACCAGCTGCGTGGTGTCGCGGCCCATGAAGAAGGCCAGGATCCAGCCGAAAATGACCCGGATCTTGCGCTCCACGGTCGGCATGGCCAAGCCGTGGTAGCCACGGTGCGCCAGCCAGGCCAGCGGGCCCTTGAGGCCGATGCGGCCCACCAGGCTGATGTTGGCAACACCTTTCCACTCGCCGAAGCCGGCGACGGCGCCCAGGTTCTTGTGCTTGTAATCCTTGAGCGGCTTGTCCCAGCGGGAGGCCCACAGGTTCTTGGCGAGCCGCTTGGCCTGGCGCAGCGCATGCTGGGCATTCGGGACGCAGGTGCCGTCCGGCAGGCCGCTGCCCGTGAGGTCCGGCACAGCCGCAACGTCGCCGGCAGACCAGGCGTTCTCGATGATGCCTTCGTCACCGGCGATGCGCAGGTCGGCCAGGACGCGGACGCGGCCGCGCGGTTCGAGCGGGAAATCGGTGGAGCGGACCATCGGGTTGGCCTGCACGCCGGCAGTCCAGACCAGGGTGTCGGCCCGGAACTCCTGGGCGGCGGACTTGTCCGGGAGGTTGATGAGCTTCAGGGAGCCCTCGGCGCTGTCCAGCGAGGTGTTGAGGAGGACCTCGATGCCGCGGCTGCGCAGGTGCTCGACGACCCACTCGGCCTGGCTGGCGGTGACCTCGGGCATGATGCGTCCCATGGCCTCAACCAGGACGAAGCGGACTTCCTCCTGCTTGATGCGCGGGTTGTTCCTGACCGCGGCGCGGGCGAGGTCTTCCATTTCGGTGATGCACTCGATGCCGGCGAAGCCGCCGCCGACCACAACGAAGGTCAGGGCGCGGGCGCGTTCGGCCGGATCCGTCATGAGGGAACCAGCTTCGATCCGGTCGAGGACCTTGTTGCGCAGGGCGACGGCCTCCTCGATCGTCTTGAGTCCGATGCCCTTGTCCGCGAGTCCCTTGATCGGGAAGGTCCGGGTGATCGCGCCTGCGGCCACGACGACGTCGAAGTAGGGAACCTCAAAGTGGTCGCCGCCGTCAGCCGGGGCCACCACGGCGGTGCGATTTGCGTGGTCGATAGAGGTGACGCGGCCCTGGATGAGCTCGGTCTGCTTGAGGTGCTGGCGGTGCGAGACGACCGCGTGGCGGGCCTCGATGTTGCCGCCGGCGACCTCGGGGAGGAAGGGCTGGTAGGTCATGTAGGGCAGGGGATCCACGACGGTGACGATGCCACCGGCATTCGCGATCTTCTTCTGCAGTTTGAGGGCTACGTACAGGCCGACGTACCCGCCGCCGACGACGAGTACCCTGGGACGGTCCTGGAGCTGAGGGGAGGATGCCATTCCCCAAGAATACCGTAGTTTGTGAAAAACTTCACTAACTACGGTTTCCCGGTGGAATCCACCGAATCGAGCACTCCGGTGTCCGGGTCTCCGGGGCCGTCCGGGCGTTCCGCGGGGCCGGTCCCGGCCGCACGGCGGAGCTGGAAGACTGCGGCTGCCACAATGCACAGGAACAGTCCGCCGAAGCCCAGGACCACCAGGGCCGGCACGGCGCTGTCGAGTTCGGACGGGGGCTCCGCAACCGGGACGGTGGCCTCCGGGAGGGTGGGCGCCGCGCTGGAGGGGACTGCTGCGGAGGCGGCGGGCGGTGTGGCCAGGCTGCCCCGCCGGTGGACCCGGATCCAGTCTGAGATCGAGCCCAGCGGATTGGTGCGGGTTTCCGCCACGTCGGCCTTGAGCGCGGCCTCGGCGTCGAGGATCCCGAACCCGTACAGCGGGTCCTTCCCGGGAGCGCCGGCGTCTTTGGCGGTGCTCACGATTCTGTTGATGACCTGGCTGGCCGTCATCTCCGGCCATTTGGAACGGATCAGGGCCGCCACGCCGGCCACGATCGGGGTGGCGCCCGAGGTGCCGGCCCATTCCGCGTAGCCGCCGCCGGGCATTCCCCCGATCAGGTTTTCCGCCGGGGCCGCGACGCCGATGCTGATCCCCTGGGATGAAGAATCGATGCTGGCGGTTCCCTTGCGGTCCAGCCCCGCGACGGTCAGCACGCCGGGGATGGTGGCCGGGGCGCCGACCTGGATGTTGCCGCCCCCCCGGTTGCCCGCGGCGGCGACAATCACCACGTCCTTCTGCTCCGCGTAGAGGAAGGCAGCGTCCCAGCTCTGCGGCCATTCCGGCGAGGTGCTGCCGAGTGAGATGTTGATGACGCGGGCTCCGTTGTCCACGGCCCAGCGGACGGCCTGGGGAATCTGCTGCAGGTCAGTCTTGCCGCCGGGGTTTGCCGATCCGAGCCAGGTGGAGACGGACAGCAGCTGCGCCTCGGGTGCCACACCGACGATCCCGTCGGGCCCAACGGACGGGCCGGCGGACGGGCCGGCGCCGGGGCTGGGCGTGGCCGTCGAATCGGGCGGCTGGTGGCCGCGGCCTGCCAGCATGGTGGCGACGAGGGTTCCGTGCTCGGGCTTCGCGCCGATGCTCTTCTGGCCGTCCGGGCTCCCGGCGCCGGAGACGTCAACGCCGCCCGCCAGCACTCCGGCCAGGTCGGGATGCTTGCCGTCGACGCCGCTGTCGATCACGGCAACCTTGACGTTGGCGCCCCTGGACACTTCCCAGGCCTTGGTGATACCGGATTCGGCGAGCCAGAACTCCTTGTCGCGCCAGGCGTCGGCGTGCGCGGCCGGGGCGGCGGTCAAGGAGGCAGTCAGGGTGCCGCCGGCAAGGGCCAGGGCCATCAACGCGGAGGCGGTCCGGCGGCGCCGGGCTGTTGCTCTGGTCATTCGGGTCCAATCAGCGGGGCACCAGGGTGCTGCGGAAACGGGGCGTGCTGCGGATACGGTAGCGCTGCGGAACGCAGGGAGGGCTCCGGGCGGGGATTTCGGGAAACGGGCGCCGGCGACGGCGGGACGGCCGTCCCCCGGCCAGGCCGGCCACAGCGCCCGGCCGGCCTGCGGCCTAGCTGATACTCAAGGCAATTCCGTCAAGAATATCGTGTTCGCTGGTGACGGCCGTCGTAACCCTGCCGTCGGTGGCCCCGGCCAGCCGTTCCAGGACGCGCCGCCAGACGAGGGCGCCCGCCCCGATCACATCCACCCGGCCAGGGTGCATGTAGGGCAGGGCGGCCCGTTCCGCGTGGGACATCGCCAGCAGCTCTGTACAGGCCCGGCGCACGGCCTCGAGCGGCAGTTCGGTGCCGTGGATCGCCGCCGCGGAGTACTCCGGCAACCGGAGCGCGTGGGCCGTGATGGTGGTGATGGATCCGGCCACCCCGACGACGGCGGCGCTGCGGTCCAGCGGTACGGTCCGGGCCGCCTCATCGATGGCCGCGTCAACGTCCGCCTCCGCGGCGGAGATCTGTTCCGGCGTCGGCGGGTCGCTGCGCAGGTGGCGTTCGGTCATCCGGACACAGCCGATGTCGACGCTCCTGGCGGCGATGACGCCGTCGGCGCTGCCGAGGACGAACTCGGTGCTGCCGCCGCCGAGGTCGACCACGAGGACCGGCGCCTGCCCGCGGGAGGGCAGCACGCTGCTGGCGCCGGCGAAGGAGAGCGCGGCCTCCTCGTCACCGGTGATGACCTCGGGTTCGACGCCGAGGAGCTCGCGGATGCCGTCGACGAAGACCTGCCGGTTGGCGGCGTCCCGGGTGGCGGAGGTCGCGACGAAGCGCAGTTTGGTGGCCCCGTGCCGGCGGATCTGATCGGCGTAGTCCGCGGCGGCCGCGAAGGTCCGCTCCAGCGCCTCCTGGGCGAGTTCGCCGGTGGCGTCCACACCCTGGCCGAGCCGGACCACGCGCATTTCGCGCACGATGTCGGACAGCCGGGGAGCCGCGCCGTCCGTGTCCACGTCGGCGATGAGCAGCCGGATCGAGTTGGTGCCGCAGTCGACGGCGGCCACGCGGGTCACTGGCCGGCCCCGTCGGGATCGGTTCCAGCAGGTTCCGTTCCAGCGGGTTCGGTTCCGGCGGCGGGCGCGTGGCCCGGGTCTTCGGCGCGCGCCTTCCGGACCGGAGCAGGGCGGCCCACGATCTCCGGCAGCCCCTGCGGACCGTGCCGGCTGAGGTCCTGTGAGGGGGTCTCGCCGCCGGTGTCCCAGGCCCCGCCGCAGTAGCAGCGGTCTGTGGTCCACCATTCGCCGATGGCTGCGATGGCCTCGTCGCCGAGCGGGTTCACGCCCGGTCCGGCGGCGAGGGAATGGCCCACCAGGACGTGCAGGCATTTGACGCGGGTGGGCATGCCGCCGGCGGAGATGCCGTCAATCTCGGGCACTGCTCCGATCCCGGACCTGGCCCCGATTTCCACGCGGGAGGCCAGGTAGGCCTCGTGGGCGGCGCGGTAGTCCGCCGCCAAAGCCGGGTCTGCCCCGAGCCGGTCGTTCATCTCGTTCATCAGGCCTCCCGCTTCGAGGCGCGACACCGCCGCGGTGATGACCGGATGCGTCAGGTAGAAGGTCGTGGGGAAGGGTGTGCCGTTGCTCAGCCGCGGGGAGGTGGCCGCCACCAGCGGGTTGCCGCAGACGCAGCGGGCGGGGATTTCGACGACGTCGCGCACCGGGCGTCCCAGTTGCCGGCTCAGGACATCGAGGTCGCGGGGCGAGGGCCGGCGGGATTGCTCCGGTGAGCTGGCCGTCTCCGGGGTTGCCGGGTCAGCTGCCATCAGTTTCTCGTCCACTCGGTTCTCGTCCACGGGCGCGGCACCTTCCTGCCCTGTCTGGCTTGTCCGGCGGACAATCCTGCGGCGGGCGCCGCGTCTTAGTCTGTTGCCGAGCGGCGGATGGAGTCCCAGAGGGAGTCCACCCACGGCAGCTCGGCCGGGTCTTGTGCTGATCCTGCACCGGCCGCGCCACTGGAGGTTCCGGCAGGCAGGTCGCTGCCGAAGACCCAGTAGCCCGTCTCTCCGGGCATAACCATGTTAATGCGGTCGCGGGCCTGTTGCTTCACGTAGTTCGGATCCTGCCAGCGGGAGACCTGGCGTTTGAGGTCGTTCTGCTGGGACTGTTTGGCCGAGATGTCCGCCTGGAGCGCGGCGATTTCGGCACGCTTTTCGAAGAAGATCTTCACCGTGGGCGCCAGCATGATGGTGATGGCAATCATGACCACGAACAGTGCCAGCATGCGGCCGGAGAATGCCTTGGCGGGAACCGGGTCGAGGTTCTCCCCGCCCCCGTTCTCCTCGGCCTGCGCCGTCCCGCCCTTGGACGGTTTGGCTGCGCCCGCTTTGGCCGTGCCCGCTTTGGCGGCTGCGCCCGGTTTCGGTGCGGCCGGCCGGGCGGCGCCCGGTGGAGTTGCGGCCGCCGTGCCCGGAGCCCGGGAGCCCGGGGCGGCCTTGCCGGCGGCGCTGGACTGGGTCTCACGGGAAGTGCCGAAATCAGCCTGGATGACGTCGCCGCCGTCGCCGGTGTCCGGAGACTTCGGGGCCGCAGGCGTGGCCCGGGGAACCTTGGGTCGGCGGGTAGCCATGTCACTCCTGTAATGCCGGGTTCGCACCCGGCTGGCTTGCTGCGTTCAGTGCTGATCCCCGTGGCCTGGGCCGGGCACCGGCACGGAGCTGTGCGGTGCCGGCGGGACGGTGCCACGAGGGCGGCGCCTCAAGGCAGGGTGCCAAAAAGGAACCGGTGGCCATGGTCTTTCAACCATAGCCACCGGTTCGCGGTTCCTGCGGTTACTAGCCCTTGAAACGCGGGAAAGCGCTCCGGCCGGCGTAGCGTGCGGCGTCGTCGAGTTCCTCTTCGATGCGCAGCAGCTGGTTGTACTTGGCAACCCGCTCGGAACGGGCCGGGGCACCGGTCTTGATCTGGCCCGCGTTGGTGGCAACGGCGATGTCAGCGATCGTGGTGTCCTCGGTCTCGCCGGAGCGGTGCGAGGTGATGGTGGTGTAACCCGCGCGCTGGGCGAGGGAGACGGCATCCAGGGTTTCGGTCAGCGAACCGATCTGGTTGACCTTCACGAGCAGCGAGTTGGCGGTCCGCGAATCGATGCCGGTCTGCAGACGCTCCGGGTTGGTGACGAACAGGTCGTCACCAACGATCTGGACCTTGTCGCCGATGGCGTCGGTGAGGGTCTTCCAGCCGTCCCAGTCGTTTTCGTCCAGCGGGTCTTCGATGGACACCAGCGGGTAATCGGCGACGAGCTCGGCGTAGTAGTCGCTCATCTCGGAAGAGCTGAGGGACTTGCCTTCGAACTGGTAGGCGCCGTCCTTGAAGAACTCGGAGGAGGCAACGTCCAGGGCGAGGGCGATGTCCTTGCCCGGGGTGTAGCCGGCGTTCCGGATGGCTTCCTGGATGAGGTCCAGGGCTGCGCGGTTGGAGGGCAGGTTCGGCGCGAAGCCGCCTTCGTCGCCGAGGCCGGTGGACAGGCCCTTGGCCTGCAGGACTGCCTTCAGCGCGTGGTAGACCTCGACGCCCCAGCGAAGGCCTTCGGAGAAGGTCTCGGCACCCAGCGGGACAACCATGAATTCCTGGATGTCGACGTCGGAGTCGGCGTGCGAGCCGCCGTTGAGGATGTTCATCAGCGGCACGGGCAGGACGTGGGCGTTCGGTCCGCCGAGGTACTTGTAGAGCGGCAGGTCCGCGGACGCGGCGGCTGCGTTGGCGACGGCCAGGGAAACACCGAGGATGGCGTTGGCGCCGAGCTTGCTCTTGTTCGCGGTGCCGTCCAGGTCGATCATCGACTGGTCGATGCTGCGCTGGTCCGTGGCGTCAAAACCGATCAGCGCCGGGGCGATCTGGTCGATGACGGCGTCGACGGCCTTCTGGACGCCCTTGCCGAGGTAACGGCCCTTGTCGCCGTCGCGGAGTTCAACGGCCTCGTGCTCGCCGGTGGAGGCTCCGGAGGGAACTGCCGCGCGGCCGATCTGGCCGTCCGAGAGCAGGACTTCAACTTCTACGGTGGGGTTGCCACGGGAATCGAGGATCTCGCGGGCATGGATGGCATCGATAAGCGCCATGGATAGGCTCCTTTGGGTGAAGCGATCTGCTGGGAATCTGATGGGAAATCAGGCTGGGATCATGCTGAAAAACCGACGTCCTCGTCGCGACCCAGCCTAGTCGAGAGTGGGATAAGTTACAGAAACCCATCCAGTCCCCGGACGTCATTTTGTGGATCACGGGGACGGCGGCGGGGCCTGGCCGTCCTGGAAACGGCGGTTGGCCCCGCGCAGGGCACGTTCGGCGTCGAGCCCCCGGGCACGGGCGGCAGCGGCCAGGGCGAAGAGCATATCCCCCAGATCCTCTTCCGAGGACGGGATCTCGACCGGTTCAACCGGCGCCGGAAGGCCAGCGCGTTCGGCGCGGTCCAGGAGTTTTTGGGCCCGGGCCAACGCCGGAAGGGAGGCGGGAACGCCTCCGACCGGGCCCCGGGCGCCGGAGTCCGGGAGCCCGGAGTGCAGCACCTGCTCCGAGCGCTTGACGGCGTCCCATTTCTGCACGATCTCCTCCACCGTCGCCGGAAAGACCCCCTGCAGCGAGCCGTCCGGCCGGAAGACATGCGGGTTGCGCCGGATCATTTTGGCGGACAGGCCGCGGGCGACGTCGCCGACGTCGAAGGCGCCCCGCTCCTGGGCCAGCCGGGCATGGAGGACGACCTGGAGCAGGACGTCGCCCAGCTCGCCCTTCAGTTCGGCGTCAACGCCGGCCGTCTCGATGGTTTCCGCCACCTCATAGGCCTCCTCGAGGAGGTATTCCACGAGGGATTCGTGGGTGAGGGCCGCCATCCAGGGGCAGTGGGCGCGCAGCTCGGCAATGACACCGACCAGCGCGCCCACCGGGTTGTCCTCGTTAGCCAAGGTCGGCGTAAGCCTCGTTGATGTATTCGACGAGGGCTTCCTTCTCCTCAAGCGGCAGGAAGGCGGCCTCGGCGGCGTTCAGCGTCAGCTCGAGCAGGTCGTCGAGGTCGTAGTCGAACGTCTCGACCAGCAGTTCGAACTCGTCCGTGAGGGTCACACCGCTCATGAGCCGGTTGTCCGTGTTGATGGTGACGTTGAAGCCGAGCTGGTAGAGCATGTCCAGCGGGTGGTTTTCGATTCCCTCGCCGAAGCCTGCGACGGCGCCGGTCTGCAGGTTGGAGGAGGGGCAGATCTCCAGGGCGATGCCACGGTCGCGGACCCAGCTGGCGAGCTCGCCCAGGGTGACCATGCCGATGTTGTCGTTGGACTCGTCGCTCTCCCCGTCGGCGTCTTCGTCATCGTCAAATTCAACGGTGACATCCTCGGCGATCCGGACGCCGTGGCCGAGGCGCAGGGCGCGTCCGTCGACCAGGGCGGACTGGATGCTTTCGAGTCCGGCCGCTTCCCCGGCGTGGACGGTGGCCGGGAAGTTGTGCTGGGCCAGGTAGGTGAAGGCGTCCTTGAAGCGGGACGGCAGGAACCCGTCCTCGGCGCCGGCAATGTCGAAGCCGACGGCGCCGTTGTTGCGGTGGCGGACCGCCAGTTCGGCGATTTCCTGGCCGCGGTCGGCATGGCGCATGGCAGTGATCAGCTGGCCGACCTGGATGTCGCGGCCGGTCTCTGCGACGGCGTCGACGCCGGCTTCGAGGCCCGCCTGCACGGCCTCGACGGCCTCGTCCAGGCTCAGGCCCTGCTGGAGGTGCTGTTCGGGGGCCCAGCGTACTTCGCCGTAGATCACGCCGTCGTCGGCGAGGTCCTCGACGAATTCCTTGGCGACGCGGAAGAGTCCGTCCTTGGTCTGCATCACGGCGATGGTGTGGTCGAAGGTCTCAAGGTACCGGACCAGCGAGCCGGAGTCGGCGGATTCGCGGAACCACTCCCCCAGGGCGACGGGGTCGGTGGAGGGCAGGGTGTGTCCCGCGGCCTCGGCAAGTTCAATGATGGTGGCCGGACGGAGTCCGCCGTCCAGGTGGTCGTGAAGGGAAACCTTGGGGAGGCCCTTCAGGTCGAAGTCGAGGTCAGGGGCAGCGTCAAGAATTATCTCAGTCACGTTCCAACCTTAGGGTCGGGGGCCCGGCAACACCAGCCGGTGCGGCCGGACAAGCGGGTATCAGGCCTCGACGTCGGCCGCTGCTGTCAGCTGCGGGGGCAGCGGTGAGGTGACGGAGGCCTGACGGGGCGCGGTGCCGGTCTCGGGGGGCGCGGGCTTGGCGGACGGGGCAGGTGCGCCGGCGGCCGGGGCCCGGGTGTGCGCAACCTTGGCTTCGGCAGCCAGCGACGCGGCCCGGCTGGCGGCCGCGGCGGCGCCGCGGGTGTCGCGCCAGCGGTGCAGCCAGGTCAGTGCATGGTCGATCACAATGCCCAGCACGATGGCGAAAGCGATGGCGATCCCCACCCCGAGCAGCGGATGTTCGTGGACCCAGTTGCCGGCAATGATGCCGACGCCGGCCGAGTAGGCAACCCAGGTGACGGAGGCGAAGAAATCGAGGATGACGAAGCGGCGGCGCGGGTAGGCGGTGGTGCCGGCGATCCAGTTGACGGCGACCCGTCCCACCGGGATGTAGCGGGCCGTGAAGATCAGCATGGCCCCGCGCTTGTCGAGTTCATAGCGCGCCCAGTTCAGGGCGCGCTGGACCTTGGGTTTGCGCATCCAGCGGAACCGCTCGACGCCGACGTGGCGGCCCAGCAGATAGGCCATGTTGTCACCGGCAATTGCGCCGAGGGCGGCGGCGGCCATAACGAACCACATGTTCGGCTCACCGGACGTGACGGACAGTGCCCCCAAGGCAACGATCAGGGTTTCACTCGGCAGGATCGGAACGAAACCGTCGATGAAGCAGAAGATCGTGAGAATCGGGTAGATCCACCATTGTCCCGCGGCATGGAGTATAGCCTCATTGATAAATTCCACGCGGGCGTTGCTCCTTGGAAAGTGACGAAAAGCGCTCTTCAGTGTCCCATGGCCGGTTGGGTTGCGCTATGTTCCGTCGGGATAATTCTCTCGTTTCCGGTCCGTGTCGCTCCACGGCTCTGCGGACGGAGCGGGCTTGCCGGCGTCTTCGGGAAGCTGCCCGCGGAGCCTGCTGATGATCAGGTCCACCAGGATGCCCAAGCCGATCGCGCAGATAACCGCGACGATGATGCCCAGCAGGTGGTTCTCTTCAAACCACTGGCCGAAGAACAGGCCGATCGCGACGGAATAGGCCCCCCACAGCACGGCGGAAAGAACCGTCAGCCCGACGAAACGTGGCCGCGGGAAGAGCGTGGCGCCGGCCGTCAGGTTGACCGCCACCCTGCCGATCGGCACGAACCGCGCGACGAGGATCAGCGAGGCCGGCCGTTTCCGGAGCTCCGTGCCCGCCCAGCGGAAGGCCCGCTGCATCCGCGGGCCGCGCATCCATGCCCAGCGCCGCGTTCCGGTGCCGCGGCCGATCAGGTAGGCGATGTTGTCGCCGAGAAAGGCGCCCCCCGCCGCGACTGCGGCCAGCAGCACCGGGTTGGGGACGTCGGCGGTCGCGGCCACCGCGGCGAGGCCCACGACGACGGATTCGCTCGGAATGGGCGGGAAGAAGCCGTCAATCACGCAGCATGCGAACACGAGGGTGAGCACCCAGGGCTGCCCGGCGGCGGCCAGGATGAAGTCGTTGATTGCCTGCACGGTTTCCTAACAAACAACGGGAGGACGGCTGTTGTGCCAGTGTACTGTGGGGCCGCCCGCTGTGCCCCGTCCCAGCCGCTTGCCCTATCACATGCGGCGGTCAACCCGGACGGGTGGGACCACAAGTGATAGGGCAACGGCAGTGCGGGGGCCTCTAGTTCGGCCCGGCTACGCGATCCGGTCGATGATGAGCTGCTGCGCCGGGCGGGAGCCTTCCGGGGCGATCACCGCGGCGTGCTCGAGGGCCTCTTTCGCCCGCTCGAATTTCTCCGGGGTGTCCGTCAGGAGCGTCATAAGCGGCTCGCCGGCCTTGACCAGGGCGCCGGGCTTGGCGTGCATGCGCACTCCGGCGCCCGCCTGGACCTGGTCCTCCTTGCGGGCCCGTCCGGCACCGAGGCGCCAGGCGGCGACGCCGACGGCCATCGCGTCGAGTTCCACCAGCACGCCGTCGGCCGGCGCGTAGATCACCTCGGATTCCCTGGCGACCGGAAGCTTGGCGTGCGGGTCCCCGCCCTGCGCCCGGATCATGCGGTTCCACACGTCCATGGCCCGGCCGTCCCGGAGCGCGGCCCGGGGATCGGCGTCGCGGACGCCGGCGCAGGCCAGCATTTCCTCCGCGAGCCGGACGGTGAGTTCGACGACGTCTTCCGGACCCCCGCCGGCCAGCACCTCCACAGATTCCTCGACCTCGATCGCGTTGCCGGCGGTGAGGCCCAGGGGTGTGTTCATATTGGTCAGCAGGGCCACCGTGTTGACGCCGGCGTCCTTGCCCAGGGCCACCATGGTCTCGGCGAGTTCGCGGGCGCGTGCCTCGTCCTTCATAAAGGCGCCGCTGCCGACCTTGACGTCCAGCACCAGCGAACCGGTGCCTTCGGCGATCTTCTTGCTCATGATCGAGGAGGCGATCAGCGGGATGGCCTCGACCGTGCCGGTGACGTCCCGCAGGGCGTAGAGCTTCTTGTCGGCCGGGGCCAGTCCGGCGCCGGCGGCGCAGATGACCGCGCCGACGTCCTGGAGCTGGGCCAGCATTTCCTCGTTGCTCAGCGCGGCGCGCCAGCCCGGGATCGATTCGAGCTTGTCCAGGGTCCCGCCGGTGTGGCCAAGGCCGCGTCCGGAGAGCTGCGGGACGGCGACGCCGAAGACCGCCACCAGCGGTGCCAGCGGCAGGGTGATCTTGTCCCCCACACCGCCGGTGGAGTGCTTGTCGGACGTGGGCTTCACGGTGCCGTCGGGGCGGCGGAGGCTGGAGAAGTCCATCCGCTCCCCGGAGGCGATCATGGCCGCGGTCCAGCGCGAGATCTCGGCCCGGTCCATGCCGTTGAGCAGGATCGCCATGTTCAGGGCGGCCATTTGTTCGTCGGCGATCGCGCCGCGGGTGTACGCGTCGATTGTCCAGTCGATCTGCGCGGGGCTGAGCACGCCCTTGTCCCGCTTGATGCGGATGATGTCGACGGCGTCGAACGCTTCGCTGGTGTGCGGGGTGTGTGTCACCGGGGTTCCTCCAGGTGTTGGGGGCCAAAGGCGTCGGGAAGGACCTGGTCCATGGTCCTGATTCCCTGGGTGGTCATGAGCTCCATGTCGGGGGCCCGGAATTCGTACAGCAGCTGCCGGCAGCGTCCGCAGGGCATCAGGATGTTGCCGCCGGCATCGACACAATAGAAGGCGCGCAGCAGGCCGCCGCCGGTCATGTGCAGATTGCCGACGAGCGCGCACTCGGCGCACAGCGTCAGGCCGTAGCTGGCGTTTTCGACATTGCAGCCGCTCACGATCCGGCCGTCCGCGGTGAGGGCTGCGGCCCCCACCGCGAACTTCGAATACGGCGCATAGGCGTTCTTCATGGCGGCGACCGCGGCGGCCTCGAGGGCGGCCCAGTCGACGTCGGTGCTGTCCATGGTCACCCCTTGACGTACGGTATGCCGCTCGCGGCCGGCGGCCGGGACCGGCCCACGAGGCCGGCGACGGCGAACACGGTCACGAGGTAGGGCAGCATCGCCATGAACTGGCTCGGCACCGGGGTGCCGATGATCGTCACGATGCTCTGCAGGTTGTCGGCGAAGCCGAACAGCAGTGCGGCGAAGAACGCCCCGATCGGGTTCCAGCGGCCCAGGATCATCGCGGCGAGGGCGATGAAGCCGCGGCCGCCGGAGATCTCCTTGGTGAAGCTGTCGATCGCCACGAGGGTGAAGAACGATCCGCCGATCCCGGCGACGGCGCCGCCAAGGGTGACGTTCCAGAAACGGGTCGCGTTGACCTTGATGCCCAGCGTGTCGGCGGCCTGCGGGTGCTCGCCGACGGAGCGGACCCGGAGGCCCCACTTCGTCTTGAACAGCCCGATCCACACCACGATCACGGCCACGTACATCAGGTAGCCCACCACGGACTGCTTGAAGAGGATGGGGCCGAGGACCGGGATGCTGGAGAGCACCGGGATTTCGATGATGGGAAGCCGGCCCGGCGAGTTGAACATTTCCTTGTCCGCCTGCATCACGGTGCTGAACAGGAAGCCGGTGAGGCCCGAGATCAGGACATTGAGCACCACACCGACGATGATCTGGTTGACCACGTACTTGATGCTGAAGACCGCCAGCACCATGGAGACGAGGGCGCCGGCGACGGCTGCCGCGAGCAGGCCCAGGTAGGGGTTGTCGGTCAGGCTGGCCACGATCGCCGCCGTGAAGGCGCCGCCCAGGAGCTGGCCCTCGATGGCGATGTTCACGACGCCGGCGCGTTCGCACAGGACACCCGACAGCGAGCCAAAAACGATCGGCACGGCGAGGGTCACGGATCCGGCGATGAGGCCGGCCAGCGAGATGCTGGGGGTCCGGGCGCCGCCGACGACCCAGATCAGGAAGGAGACCACAAAAAGGACCGTGAAGAGGACCGGCAGCCAGCGCGGGGGCCGGACGTTTTTCGTCTTCAGGAACATGGCGTAGCCGGCGAGGCCCAGCATGATCACGGTCAGCACGATTCCGGCGAGGTAGGCAGGCACTTCGATGGCGGGCAGCTGGAAGAAGTCCCCGCCGGAGGAGATGCCGAACCTGGCGGTCTTCTGGGGGCCCAGCAGGCCGAAGAAGATGAACGCCAGAACGGCCAGCACCAGCAGTGTCACCGGCAGCTTCCAGGTGACGGGCTTGGCGGACACCGCAGGCTTGCCGTTCCCGGCCGGCTGCGGTTGTCCCTGCTGCGGCTTGGCAGGTTTTCCCGGGACGGGTGAGGTTGCCGTTGTGCTCATGCTGCACCTCCGGTGGTGGCTGCCTTCTGGGACTTGCGGGCGGTGGCGGCCTTCTTTTTGCGCGGGTTGAGTCCGAAAATCAGCCGGACCAGCGGCGGCGCCGCGATGAACAGCACAATGAGCGACTGGACCACCAGCACGATGTCGATCGGGGTTCCGGTCTGGATCTGCATCTGGACCGCGCCGGCGCGGAAGGCGCCGAACAGCACTCCGGCGGCAAAGGTGCCCCACGGCGTCGAACGCCCCAGCAGCGCGACGGTGATGGCGTCAAAACCGTAGGTTGCGGCGACGCCGTCGGTGAGGACCTTTTCGGTGCCCGCCACCTGCGCGACGCCGGACAGTCCGGCCAGGGCCCCGGCGATGGCCATCACCAGGATCGTGGCGCGGGGAACGTTGATGCCGGCGGTCAGGGCTGCCTTGGGATTGGCCCCCACCGCGCGGAACTCGAAGCCGACGGTCGAGCGGTTCAGCAGCCAGGAGACGAATATTGTCGCCGCGATGGCCAGCAGGAAGCCAAGATGCAGCCGGTACTGGCTGCCGAAGATCTGCGGGTACACGGCCGTGGGGTCCAGGATCGGGGAGATCGGGGTTGCCTCCCCCGGCCGCTGGAACGCCGGCGAATCGAGCAGGTACCGGACGAGGTACAGGGCGATGTAGTTGAACATGATGGTCACGATGACCTCATGGGCTCCGGTTCTGGCCTTGAGCACGCCCACGAGGCCGCCCCAGACGGCGCCGCCGATGACTCCCGCGAGCAGGACCAGCAGCAGGTGGAGCCCCGCCGGCAGGTCCAGCGCGAAGCCCACCCAGGCGGCCAGGATGCCGGCCATGATGATCTGGCCCTGGGCGCCGATGTTGAACAGGCCGGCTCGGAACGCCAGGGCCACGCCGAGGCCTGCGGTGATCAGCGGGGTGGCGATGGTCAGGGTCTCCATCAGCGGGGCGAATTGTCCGCCTATTCCGCTCCCCCGCGGGTTGAAGACCGAGCCCTGGAAGAGCGCGACGTAGGAGCTGGTCGCGGCCGACCAGACGGCGGCAAGGAAGTCAGTCGGGCGGGCAAACAGGTAGCTGGAGGTGGCGGCGACCGCCTTGTCTGTGCTGGCAATGAGCAGCCCGCCCAGGATCAGGGCGAGGACGACGGCGAGGATGGTGACGATGCCGTTGCCAGTGAAGATCTTGCGCAGCACCGAGGCCGAGTCCTCGCCGCCGGGGAGGGACCCGCTCTGGGCCGAGACGGGCACCGCCGATGGCCGCATCGCCCCGCCGGCGGTGTCCAGCGAGGTCACCAGGGCGGTGTCCTCCTTCGGCGCCGGGGAGCCCGGTTCCGGTTCAGCCGGGCGGTGCGGCTCGTTGTTCTCACTCATGGTCGTCTCCTACGGCGCCGGAGCGGGGCTCCTGCACGGGCAGGGCGGCGGGGGCCGGGGTCGTTGCCGGAAGGTCAGCGGGCGGAAGGTCAGCGGGGTTTTCCGCGGAGCGGCGGGCCGGGCGGCTGCCCGCGGCGTCGGCGGGGGCGTCGGCGGGGGCGTCCTCCGGGGACAGACCGGCCATCATCAGGCCCAGGACCCCCCGTGAGGTGCCGGCCGGGACGATCCCGACCAGTTTGCCCTTGTAGAGCACCGCGATCCGGTCGGCGAGCTCAATCACCTCGTCCAGTTCGGTGGAGACGATCATCACGGGGGTGCCGTGGTCGCGCTCGGCCACGATGCGCTTGTGCAGGAACTCGATGGATCCGACATCCACGCCGCGGGTGGGCTGGGAGGCGATGAAGAGCCGCAGCGGCCGGGAGAGCTCCCGGGCCATCACGAGTTTCTGCTGGTTGCCGCCGGACAGCGTGCCGGCGGCCAGCGATCCGGACGGGGTGCGCACGTCGAACTCGTCGATCCGGGTCTTGGCGTTCTCCAGGACCTTGGCGGGACTCATGCTGATGCCCCTGGCGAACGGTGCCTGGTCATACCGGTCAAGGATCAGGTTTTCGGCGATCGAGAAGGTGCCGATCAGGCCGTCGACCGAGCGGTCTTCCGGCACGAAGCCGACGCCGGCGTTGAGGACATCCTTGACGCTGCGGCCGAGGAGTTCCTCGCCGTCGAGCAGGATGGAGCCGTGGACGCGGTCCTGGAGACCCAGGATGGCCTCGGTCAGTTCCGTCTGGCCGTTGCCCTGGACGCCGGCGATGGCGAGGATCTCGCCGCGGGCGATGTCGAAGCTGATGCCGTCCACCACGTGCTGGCCGCTGGGCGCGATCACGGTGAGGTCCTTGACCTGGAAAGTTGTCTCCTGGGGCTGGGCCGGCGCCTTGTCCAGGGTCAGGTTCACGGCACGGCCCACCATCATGGACGCCAGTTCCGTCGTGGAGGCGCTGGGATCGGCGGTGCCGACCACCTTGCCGCGCCGGATCACCGTGATGGTGTCGGAAACGGCTTTGACCTCGCGGAGCTTGTGCGAAATGAACACGATCGAGGTGCCGTGGCTCTTGAGCTGGCGCATGATGTCCAGCAGCTCGTCGGTGTCCTGCGGGGTGAGCACGGCAGTGGGCTCGTCGAGGATGAGGACCTTGGCGTCGCGGACGAGGGCCTTGATGATCTCCACGCGCTGCTGCACCCCCACCGGGAGGTCCTCGATCAGGGCGTCGGGGTCGACGTCGAAGCCGTACCGGTCCGAGATCTCCTTGATCTTCCGGCGGGTGTCATCCAGGTTCAGGAATCCGCCGGCCTTGGTGGTTTCCGCTCCCAGCGCGACGTTTTCGGCCACCGTGAAGACGGGGACCAGCATGAAGTGCTGGTGCACCATGCCGATGCCCGCGGCCATGGCGTCCCCCGGACCGCGGAAGGTGACGGGTTTGCCGTCGACGAGGATCTGGCCCTCGGTGGGCTCGTACAGTCCATACAGGACGTTCATCAGCGTGGACTTGCCAGCGCCGTTTTCGCCGAGCAGACAGTGAATCTGCCCGGGTTCAACAACCACGTCGATGTGATCGTTGGCTACCAGGGAGCCAAAGCGTTTGGTGATCCCCTTGAGTTCAAGTTTCAAAACCCTGACCAATCTCGAGTGTCCGGCGGACCTTGCCCGGACGGATGATGGGGCTGCAGCAACAGCCTAGTGCCTGCAGCCGGGTGCGGAGCCGGGCTGCTCAACGAAAAGCGCCACAGCCCGTGCGGTGGATGACCGGACGGGCCGTGGCGCTTAGCGGCGTGAGTTAGACCTTCGGGCTGGCTGCGGATTCAACCTTCAGCGTGCCGTCGGCGATGTCCTTCTTGATCTGGTCCAGCTCGGTCTTGAGCTCGGCGGGAACCTTGGAGTCCATGTCGTGGAACGGCGCCAGCTGCACGCCGTCGTTCGCGAGGGTGCCAACGTACGGCGTGTTGTTGAACTTGCCGTCCTTGTCTTCCTTCACGACGTTCTCCACTGCCTCGCCCATCTGCTTCATCACGGAGGTCAGCATCAGGTCCTTGTACTCCGGTGCCGTAAGGAAGCCGTCGGAGTCAACCCAGATGAGCTTGACGTCCTTGCCTGCTGCCTTGGCTTCCTTCAGGGCTGCGCCCGCGCCCTTGCCGACGGGTCCGGCGACAGGCATCACGATGTCGGCGCCCTGGTCCAGGAAGTTCTGGGTCAGCTGCTTGCCCTTGTCCTGCTTTTCGAAGTCACCGGTGAAGGAACCGTCCTGCTTGGCCTTGTCCCAGCCAAGAACCTTGACGTCCTTGCTCTTTTTCTCGTTGTAGTACTTCACGCCGTCCACGAAGCCGTCCATGAAGATGGTCACGGTGGGGAGTTTGATGCCACCGAAAGTGCCGACGGTACCGGTCTTGGTGGTGCCCGCGGCCGCGTAGCCGGCGAGGAAGGCTGCCTGCGCGGTGTCGTAGATGATGGGCTTGACGTTGGCGACGGCGGGATCGTAGCCGTAGTCGACGATCGCGAAGTGGCTGTTCGGGTTGGCCTCGGCCTGGGCCTTGGTGGCGTCGCCGAGCAGGAACCCGACCGTGACGGTCAGGTCGCAGCCGGCGGTGACCATGGCGCGGAGGTTGGGCTCGAAGTCGTTGTTGGTCTTGGACTCGGCCTGGTTGACCTTGATGCCCAGGTCCTTCTCAGCCTTCTTCAGGCCCTCGTAGGAGGACTGGTTGAAGGACTGGTCGTCGAATCCACCCGAGTCCGAAACGATGCAGCCGGTGTAGTCACTGGCCGTCGCGGTGGCGGTGCTGCTGGCCGTCGGGGCGGCCCCGCAGCCGGTCAGCAGCAGGGCCGCCGCACCTGCGGTGGCGACTCCGGCAATTGAACCGCGCTTGAAGGTTGCACGCAGAGAGTTCTTCAATTTTCCTCCAGGAAGAAAGAGTAGGCGCTACGACGGAGCTCAATGAGTGTCTGTTGGCGGGGTTGCCGCTGAAACGCTGTTTTCACTGATGGATTTCGCAGCACTGCGCCGAGGCGCACTGATGAAAGAAACAATAGTGTCCTGTGACACGTCGAAGTAGCACACTTCACAGCGATTCCGCAGATTGTTCAGAACTTGTTACCAACCGGTAGCGACAGCAAACCCCGCACGGCTTCTCCGGTGCGGGGTTTGCTGCTGTCAGCCTGGGAAGTCGTGCCCCTAAATCCGGACCAGCATCTTGCCGGTGTTGGCGCCGTCCAGCAGATCCATAAAGGCCTGAGGGGCGTTTTCCAGTCCGTCCACAATAGTCTCGTCATACCGCACGGTGCCGTCTGCGAGCCAGCCGGACATGGTCTCCACGAACTCGGCCAGATGCTGCCAGTAGCCGCTGACCAGGAAACCCTGGAGGGTCAGTTGTTTGCCGATGGCCACCGCAAGGTTTCGCGGAGCCGGTGTGGGCTCGGTTGAGTTGTACTGCGAGATGGCGCCGCACATGGCCACCCGGCCGCCGACGGTGAGCGCCGACAGGGCGGCTTCAAGGTGTTCCCCGCCGACGTTGTCGAAGTACACGTCGATCCCGCGTTCGCCCGCGGCCGCGGCGAGCTGCCCCGCGACCGGGCCGTCGCGGTAGTTGAACGCCGCGTCGAAGCCGAGCTCCAGCAGCCGGGCCACCTTTTCCGCGGAGCCTGCGCTGCCGATGACCCGCGACGCACCCATGGCTTTGGCGATCTGGCCTACCAGGGAGCCGACGGCACCTGCCGCGCCCGAGACGAAGACGACTTCGCCGGCCTTGAAACCGGCCACCTTGAGCAGGCCCGCGTAGGCGGTCAGGCCGGTCATGCCCAGCGCGCCGAGGAACGCCGGCGCGGGGGCCAGGTCGGTGCGGGCGGGGGTGGTCGCTCCGGCGTCGAGCACGGCATATTCGCGCCAGCCGAGGGAGTGGACGACGGCGTCGCCCACAGTGCGGTCGGCGGACCGGGACGCGATGATCTCGCCGACAGCGCCGCCGTCCAGTGCGGTGTCGAGGGCAAAGGGCGCCGAGTAGGACTTGACGTCGTTCATCCGGCCGCGCATGTAGGGATCCACCGAGACATAGAGGTTGCGGACCAGGACCTGGCCGTCCTGGAGTTCAGGCAGCGCCGTCTCGGCCAGGCGGAAGTTCTCCGGCACGGGGCGTCCGTGCGGACGCGACGCCAGCTGGATCTCGCGGGTGCTGCCGGGGAGCGCGGCGGTTTCGGCGGCGGGGCTCATGCGGCGACCTCCAGGATCTTGATGTCGACGGTGATGTTGCCGCGGGTGGCGTTGGAGTAGGGGCAGACTTCGTGCGCCCTGGCCACGAGGTCCTCGGCAGTTTTTCGGTCGACGGAAGGCAGCGCGATCTCAAGTTCCGCGGCGATGCCGTAGCCCGGTCCGTCGGCGAGGGCGCCCAGGTGGATTTTGGCGGCGACGGCGGAATCCGTCAGGTCCGCCTTCGTCTGGCGGCCGACCAGCCGCAGGGCCGAGTGGAAGCAGGCCGCGTACCCGGCCGCGAAAAGCTGCTCGGGGTTGGTGCCTTCGCCGTTGCCGCCGAGCTCCACCGGGCTGGCCAGGTTCACACTGAGCTTGCCGTCCTTGGTGACCGCGGTGCCGTCGCGGCCTTCGCCCGAGGCCAGCGCCTCGGCAGTGTAAAGCGACTTCATGGGGGATCCGATCTGTTGCGTTTGCGTGGAAGTCAGTGCAGGTCAGTTGGTGTCAGCGGGCGCCGCGCAGCTCAGTGGGAGCCGTGCAGCGCGGCGGTCAGCCTGTCCAGGGTCTCGCGGAGCTGGTCAAGTTCAGCGGGCGGGAGTCCGGCGGCGTCCGCGAGCCGCTGCGGGATGCCGGTGGCCCGGGCGCTGAGCGCGGTGCCGGCGTCGGTGAGGAAGACCTCAACCCGGCGTTCGTCCTCGGCCGACCGCCGCCGTTCCACCAGGCCCAGGGCTTCGAGCCGCTTGAGCAGCGGGGAGAGCGTGCCGGAGTCGAGGCCCAGTTCCTCCCCCAGTTCGCGGACGCTGCGCGGTTCCTCTTCCCAGAGCACCAGCATGACGAGGTACTGCGGGTAGGTCAGGCCAAGCTCGTCGAGCATCGGCCGGTACGCCGCCGTGGCTGCCCGGGACGCGGAGTACATCGCGAAGCACAGCTGCCGGTTCAGGCGGGGAGCATTGGTCATGGAAATACGATAGTACACAATTGAATTGTGCACAACTTAGTTGGCGGGGGGCGGAAGGTCGCGATTGGTGGGCGGTGGCCTAGAGGTCGCGGAGGGTGCGCAGGGCGGCCGCGGTGAGGACCTGGATGCCCAGACCCAGGGCGCGTTCGTCCACGATGTAGTCGCCGCGGTGCAGGTCGTACTCCTCGCCGCCGGGGGTCTTGGTGCCGAGGCGCATCATGGCGCCCGGGAGGTCCGCGAGGAACCAGGCGAAGTCTTCGCCGCCCATGGACTGCGGGGTCAGGACCACGGCGCCTTCACCGAGCTCGGCGCGGGCCGCGGCCTCGATCAGGGCGGTTTCGTGTTCGGAGTTCACCACGGGAGGCACGCCGCGGGTGTGCTCCAGGTGCACATCGACGCCGTACGGTGCCGCGATCTGCTGCACGACCTCGTCGAGGATTTCCCCGGCGTCGTGCCAGGCGTCGCGGTCCAGGCAGCGCATGGTGCCCGCCATGTAGCCGCTGGCCGGGATCGCGTTGGGGGCGGAACCGGCGGAGATGTGGCCCCAGACCACGGAGACGCCGCTGCGGACGTCGACGCGGCGGGAGAGCACGGCCGGAACGTTGATGGCGATCTGCGCCAGCGCGAAGATGAGCTCTTCGGTCAGGTGCGGGCGTGACGTGTGGCCGCCGCGGCCGGTCAGTTCGATCTTGATGGTGTCCGAGGCGGAGGTGATGGCGCCGATCCGGGTGCCGATCCTGCCCACTTCGATCCGGGGGTCGCAGTGCAGGGCCAGGATCCGGGGAACACCCTCGAGGACGCCCTGTTCGATGCAGCTCTGGGCGCCGCCGGGCATGGTTTCCTCGGCGGGCTGGAAGATGATCCGCACGGAGCCGCGCAGGGGCGACTCCTCGTGCATCCGCTGCAGGACCAGGGCCGCGCCGAGCATGGTGGCGGTGTGCACATCGTGGCCGCAGGCGTGGGTGACACCGTGGTTCTTCGAGGCGAACGGGAGACCCGTTTCTTCGATGATGGGCAGGGCGTCAATGTCCCCGCGCAGGGCGGTGGCGATCGGACCGTCTCCGATGTCCACCGTCAGGCCTGTGCCTTCGAGGCGCCGGGGCTTGAGTCCGGCCTCCTCGAGGCGCTGCACGAGCTTGTCCGTGGTGCGGAACTCCTTGAAGGAGAGCTCCGGGTGCGCGTGCAGGTCCCGGCGGAAGGCGATCAGTTCCGGGAGCAGAGGCTCGAGCCACGGCCGCACCAGGGTGGTGGGCTGAGCTTCAGTTGAGTAGTTGCGCACGGCATAACTCTAGCGAGCGCACAAAGAATAGCGGCATCCGGTACGGCGCGTTACGGTTCGGCAAACAGTTGCGCCCGCCTGCGGACGGGCCGGTGGGACGCCCGCGGCAGCAGGACCCCCGCCCGGACGGGCCGCGGCAGGACCGTACGCCGCCGGAAGCCGGCCCGGGACTAGAGGACGTCCGTGTCGCCGCTGGCCTTGAGGGCATCCACGGCCTGCTTCACGCGCTGGGAGTGTTCCTTGTGCATCACCAGCAGGGCATCGGGGGTATCCACCACAACGACGTCCTTGATGCCGATCAGCGCGATCACCCGCTTGGTATCGGAGACCACGACGCCGCTCGCGTCCTCGGTGAAGACGCGGGCGCCCTCCCCGATCACGGTGACGTCCTTGACCTCTTTGGCGCTGTTGAGCCGGCCCACCGAGGCGAAGTCCCCGACGTCGTCCCAGCGGAAGGTACCGGGGACGACGGCGACGTCGCCCGCGGCGGCTGCGGGTTCGGCCACGGCGTAGTCAATCGCGATCTTGGGCAGGGTGGGCCAGATGCGCGCCTGGACCTCATCGCGCTGCGGGGTGTCCCAGGCCTGGGCGATTTCCTGCACTCCGGCGAAAAGCTCGGGCTGGTTGGCTTCGAGGTGCTTGAGCATCAGCGAGACGGGAGCCACGAACATGCCGGCGTTCCAGACGTATTCTCCGCTGTCGAGATATTCCTGGGCGACCTCTTCGCTGGGTTTCTCCACGAACTCGACGACTGCCTGGGCGCTGGGGGCCCCGGCCACACCGAGGTTCTTCCCGGCCCGGATGTAGCCGAAGCCGGTGGAGGGGTGCGTGGGCTTGATCCCGATGGTGACAATCTTGCCGGCGGCGGCCGCGTGGATGGCCTCCCTGACGGCCTCGTGGAAGAGCCCGTCGGGGCTGATGACCTGGTCCGCCGCGAAGGATCCCATGATGGTGTCCGGGTCCCGCTCGTGCAGGATCGCCGCGGCCAGGCCGATGGCGGCGCCGGAGTCCTTGGGCTCGCTCTCCAGCACCAGGTCCGCCTCGTCAATCTCGGGAAGCTGGCGGCAGACCGCGTCGCGGTGCGCCCTTCCGGTGACCACGAGCATATGCTTACCGGCGAGCGGCTCAAGCCGGTCGTAGGTGGACCTGAGCAGGGTACTGCCCGATCCGGTGAGGTCGTGCAGGAACTTGGGGGCTGCAGCCCGCGACAGAGGCCAGAGACGGGTCCCCACCCCGCCTGCCGGAATCACCGCAATAAATCGGTCCAGGGCCGAGCCCTGTGGTGAGTCCTGGTTTGTCGCTTTGTCTGTATTCATCACCGCCACTTTAGCCGAACGTCGTGCGGCCGTCCCTGATCCGGTGTCGGACACGACACAGTGCGGCGCCCGGCTGCCGCAGTCCGGGAGCAACCGGAGCGTTCCCGTCGGGCAACGGAATGTGGCGTTCGTCTCAAAACCGGACGAAAACCACGCCGGGCGCCGTCACCAACGGGTGGCTGAATTGAATAAGCTGACAGCGAAGCCTAGATTTAGGCTTGAGCTTACGAGTGCTCTCGCAGCAGGCGTTCCCCCCGCGTGGATCCCATGCCAGCGCCGCTGTGTTGCAGGGAGGTTTATTCAGTGCCGACAAAACCAGCTGGCACCTTGTACCGCGGCCGTGAAGGCATGTGGTCCTGGGTTGGACATCGCATTACCGGTGTAGTGATCTTTTTCTTCTTGTTGGTCCATGTGCTGGACACCTCATTGGTGCGTGTGTCCCCCGAGGCCTACACCGCCGTGATTGGTGCCTACAAGAACCCCCTGATGGCCCTGGGTGAAACGGGCCTTGTCGCAGCGATCGTGTTCCATGCCTTCAACGGCCTGCGGATCATCGCCGTCGACTTCTGGAAGAAGGGCGCGAAGTACCAGCGCCAGATGCTGTGGACGGTGCTCATTCTCTGGGCGGTCGTCATGGTGGGCTTCTCCATCCGCCACCTTTCCCTCGCCCTTGGAGGTCACTAGCCATGAGTGCAACTGAAATTCAGAGCCCGCGCAGTGCTGCCAAGGTCGGCAGCAACCGGATTGCACCGCAGTACCGCCGCAACGGCAGTTCCAAGGGCAACTTCGAAATGCTGGCGTGGCTTTTCATGCGGCTTTCCGGCGTCGTCCTGGTCGTTCTGATCTTCGGACACCTCACCGTGAACCTGCTGGTCGGCGAGGGCATCCAAGCGATCGACTTCGGCTTCGTGGCCGGCAAGTGGGCCGACCCGTTCTGGCAGATCTGGGACCTGGCCATGCTGTGGCTTGCCATGCTGCACGGCACCAACGGGGTGCGCACCATCATCAACGACTACGCCGAGAAGGACGCGACGCGTCTGTGGCTGAAGGTCGTGCTCTACGCGGCCACCACCGTCATCATCATCCTGGGCACCCTGGTCATCTTCACCTTTGACCCGTGCCCCGTGGTCAATGGTGTCCAGCTTCCCGGCGGGTTCTGCCCCGCGCCGTAGCGGCGCAGCCCCAGCGGCAACCGATCCCTTGCCTGCCCGGTGCGGGCAAGGGATTTCCACGAGGTTTCACCGGGCTGGCTCCGCCGGCCGGTGTTGTTAGCGAATTTTGAGAGAAAGAGCGTCTGGTATGCAGGTCCATAAGTACGACGTCGTCATCGTCGGTGCCGGTGGCGCCGGGATGCGCGCGGCGATCGAATCAGGTCAGCGCGCCCGAACAGCAGTACTGACCAAGCTGTACCCCACCCGCTCCCACACCGGCGCGGCGCAGGGCGGCATGTGCGCAGCGCTGGCCAACGTCGAGGAAGACAACTGGGAGTGGCACACCTTCGACACCATCAAGGGCGGCGACTACCTGGTTGACCAGGACGCCGCCGAGGTCATGGCGAAGGAAGCGATCGACGCCGTCCTGGACCTGGAAAAGATGGGCCTGCCGTTCAACCGCACGCCCGAGGGCCGCATCGACCAGCGCCGGTTCGGTGGCCACACCCGCGACCACGGCAAGGCTCCGGTCCGCCGCGCCTGCTACGCCGCCGACCGTACCGGCCACATGATCCTGCAGACCCTGTACCAAAACTGCGTCAAGCACAACGTCGAGTTCTACAACGAGTACTACGTCCTGGACCTGCTGACCGTCGAGGAAGACGCTGTCCGCGAGGACGGCACGCCGTACAAGCAGAAGCGCGTCGCCGGCGTCGTGTCCTACGACCTCGCCTCCGGCGAGCTGCACGTGTTCCAGGCCAAGTCCGTGGTCTTCGCCTCCGGCGGTGCCGGCAAGGTCTTCAAGACCACGTCCAACGCCCACACCCTCACCGGTGACGGCATGGGCATCGCGTTCCGCCGCGGCATCCCGCTGGAGGACATGGAGTTCTTCCAGTTCCACCCGACAGGCCTCGCAGGCCTGGGCATCCTCCTCTCCGAGGCTGCCCGCGGCGAGGGCGCGATCCTGCGCAACTCCGAGGGTGAGCGCTTTATGGAACGCTACGCCCCGACCATCAAGGACCTCGCCCCCCGCGACATCGTGGCCCGCTCCATGGCCAACGAAGTCCGTGAGGGACGCGGCTGCGGTCCGAACAAGGACTACGTCCTTTTGGACCTGACCCACCTTGAGCCGGCGCACATCGACGCCAAGCTGCCGGACATCACCGAGTTCGCCCGCACCTACCTCGGTGTCGAGCCGTACACGGAGCCGGTTCCGGTCTTCCCGACGGCGCATTACGCCATGGGCGGCATCCCGACCAACATCACCGCCGAAGTGCTCCAGGACAACGACACGGTCGTCCCGGGCCTCTACGCCGCCGGTGAGGTGGCCTGTGTCTCCGTGCACGGTTCCAACCGGCTGGGGACCAACTCGCTGCTGGACATCAACGTCTTCGGCAAGCGCGCCGGCATCGCCGCCGCGGAGTACGCCAAGACCGCGGACTTCGTGGAACTCCCCGTTGACCCGGAGGCCTACACGCTGGACCTGCTGGACCACGTCCGCACCTCGGACGGCACCGAGAAGGTCGCTGCGATCCGCAAGGAACTGCAGGACACGATGGATGCCAACATGCAGGTGTTCCGCACCGCCGAGACGCTGAACCAGGTCCTGACGGACATCGCCTCCTTCGAGGAGCGGTACCAGCGCATCAGCGTCCAGGACAAGGGCAAGCGCTTCAACCTGGACCTGCTGGAGGCCGTGGAACTGGGCTTCCTGCTCGAACTCGCCAAGGTCATGACCGTGGCGGCCCTGCACCGCGAGGAATCCCGCGGCGGGCACTTCCGCGAGGACTTCCCCGAGCGCGACGACGAAAAATTCATGAAGCACTCCATGGCGTACAAGGAAGACCTGGCTCCGGCGGACGGGGCCGCGGGACCCGCAGCTACCACAGCCGGCATCCGGCTTGCCACCAAACCGGTGGTCTTTACGCGCTACGAGCCGATGGTGAGGAAGTACTAAGATGACCGCTGAACTTGCTGAGCCAGCCTCCAAGATCGAACTGCCCGCCCACATCGGAGGCGGCGGGGAGATCCCGTCCTTCGACGTGACCCTGCGCGTGCGCCGCTACAACCCGGAGGTCTCCGACGAGTCCACCTGGGATGACTTCAAGGTCACCATGTACGGCACCGACCGCGTCCTGGACGCCCTGCACAAGATCAAGTGGGAAATCGACGGCAGCGTCTCCTTCCGCCGGTCCTGTGCGCACGGTGTCTGTGGTTCCGATGCCATGCGCATCAACGGCCGCAACCGCCTCGCCTGCAAGACCCTGCTGAAGGACCTGGACACGTCCAAGCCCATCACGGTCGAGCCGATCAAGGGCCTCCCGGTGGAGAAGGACCTGATCGTGGACATGGAGCCGTTCTTCCAGTCCTTCCGCGAGGTCATGCCGTTCCTGATCAACCGCGGCCACGAGCCCACCAAGGAACGCCTGCAGTCCGCCGAGGACCGCGAACGGTTCGACGACACCACCAAGTGCATCCTCTGCGCCGCGTGCACCTCATCCTGCCCGGTGTTCTGGACCGACGGCCAGTACTTCGGCCCCGCGGCCATCGTCAACGCGCACCGCTTCATCTTCGATTCCCGCGATGATGCCGGCGACATGCGCCTGGAGATCCTCAACGACAAGGAAGGCGTGTGGCGCTGCCGCACCACCTTCAACTGCACCGAAGCATGCCCCCGCGGCATCCAGGTCACGCAGGCCATCGCCGAGGTCAAGCAGGCCATCCTGTCCCGCAAGATCTAGCGGCTGGTTCGCAAGAATCTAAAGAGCCAGAACCTGGTTAGTCAGAACCAGAAGAAGCACGACGACGGCGCCTCCCACCTTTCAGGTGGGGGCGCCGTCGTCGTCGGCAGCACCAAAGAAAGGGTTCCCGTGTCCCGCTCCGAAAAAGTCTCCTTCCCGGGTTCCACCGGCGAAATCCTCTCCGGCATCGTGGACGTCCCCGAGGGGCCGGTGAAAGGCTGGGGCGTGTTCTCGCACGGCTTCACGCTGGGCAAGGACAGCCCCTCGGCCTCCCGGGTGTGCAAGGCACTGGCGGACAACGGGGTGGGCATGCTCCGCTTCGACAACCTTGGCCTCGGCGAATCCGCCGGGCTCTGGTCGGAGGGTTCCTTCAGCCACAAGGTGGCGGACACCGTGAAGGCGGCCGAATTCATGCGTGAGTCGGGCCGGCCGGTGTCACTGCTGGTGGGTCATTCCTTTGGCGGGGCCGCGGTGCTGTCGGCCGCACGGGAGATTCCGGAGCTCGACGCCGTCGCCACCGTGGGCGCCCCGTTCTCGCCCAAGCATGTGGCCCACGTTTTTGACGCGGCCCTGGACCGGATCCTCAGCGAGGGCAGCGCCGAAGTGGACCTGGGCGGCAAACGGGTGGAGATCCGCCGGCACTTCGTGGAGGACCTGGAGAAGGCCGACCTCACGGACTGCATCCGGCGGCTCGGAAAGCCGTTGCTGGTGCTGCACTCCCCCACTGACAACACGGTGGGGATCGAGAACGCCAGCACCATCTTCCGGACCGCACGGCATCCGCGCAGCTTCGTGTCGCTCGAGGGCAGCGACCATCTGCTGACGGCTAAGGGCCAGGCCGCGCGTGCCGCGAAGATTATTTCGGCGTGGGCCGATCAGTACCTCGACGCCAGCGGGTAGCGGGGGCCGGTCGGCGGCTCTCGCCGGCGTCCACCGGAGTTTTGCCCGGCTGGACCTGGCGGGGCCCCCACCCGGTCTTTTTGTTGGCCGGTTCGAACTTGAGGTCCTCCTCGCGGATCTTCACCCACGAGGCGCAGATCAGGTACACCTGGCTGACCAGGTTGAACCAGATGAGCAGGCCGATGATGATGGCGAAGGGGGCCAGGATGGGGTTCCTCGTGGCGCTGGCCAGCAGCTGGGTGCTGAAGATCTGCAGCACGGTGGTACCCGCCGCGGCCAGGATTGTTCCTTCCAGGAGTGCGCGCCGGGCCGGTTTCAGCCCCGCGGCCACCCGGAACATGATCAGGGCGGTACCCCAGCCGAGCAGCAGCGGCACCAGGATGGTGACCGAGGTTGTCAGGGGCCCGGCCAGCAGCGGATCAAGGTGCAGCAGTTCGGTCACCCAGTCTGCCGCGGTGCCGAACAGCAGTGAGGCGGCCGCGCTGATCACCAGGGCCACGCCGAGCAGCAGGAGGGTGCCGGCGTCGCGCAGGATCTGCAGGACCGGGTTCATCCCCCGCGGGCCGAACTGCATCATGCCCCGCACACCGTCACGGACGCCGCTGATCCAGCCCAGGGACGTCACCACCGTCACCGCCGCGGCGATCACGGCGGTCCAGCCGAGTCCGGCGGGGTTCAGCAGCTCCTGCGGATCGACCAGCCCTTCGCTGCCGTCCACTTTCAGGAGTCCGGGGGCCGTCAGGGCAACGCTCTGGATGACCTGGTCCAGCAGGGCAGGCTGTCCTCTCAGGATGAGGCCGCCCAGGGAGAATCCGGTGGCGAGCAGGCCCGTGACGGAGAAGAACATCCTGAACCCGAT
This sequence comes from Arthrobacter sp. U41, assembly GCF_001750145.1. Taxonomy (NCBI): domain Bacteria; kingdom Bacillati; phylum Actinomycetota; class Actinomycetes; order Micrococcales; family Micrococcaceae; genus Arthrobacter; species Arthrobacter sp. U41. The sequence continues at coordinate 2,385,701 of NZ_CP015732.1, read as the reverse complement.
GCCGGCACTCATCAGCGGGCCGTGCTGGCGCCCGTAGTGCTGGAAGACGCGCAGCGGACGGAAGGTGTTGAACCGCGCCAGCATCCACAGCAGCATCGCCATCAGCGACGGCAGTCCCCCGCCGGAGCGGCGGGACTTTCCCCATTCCATCCGCTTCCGGATGACTTCCAGTTTCAGCCGGGCCAGCTCGGTGGGCAGGGGCGGCTCAGTGGTCAGGTTCGGTCCCAAAGTCAAGTTCTTCCCGTAGCTGCCAGATGCCGTTGTCATCGTGCTCGTAGAGTCCCATGCTAGCCACCGGGAACGTGGCCCGGTAATTCTTGAGTACCGTTTCGGCCTCATCGAGGCTTTCCGGCGCGACGTCGTGCGCGACGGTGACGTGCGGATGGTAAGCAAACGGCAGTTCCCGTTCCAGCGGCCCGGTCTGGAGCTGCTGGTGCAGGCTGACACAGTCACCGAAGCCGTCCTCAACGTTGAGGAAGACCACCGGGGACACCGGCCGGAAGGATCCGGTGCCGGCGATGGTCACGTTGAAGGGCTCCTGCTTGCTCGCGACGTCGCGCACATGGTTGCGGGTCGCTTCCCAGTCCTGGGTCATGGTGGTCGTCACGAGCGTGATGTGGGCGGGGATAACAGCCGCCATGGGGTCGCCGAAGGAGGCGCGCCAGCGCTGGAGCTCCTCGGCGATCTCCGCCGGGAAGCCCAGGATCACGCCGATGCTGATGCCGTCGGTGCGCTGGCCGTTGTCCGGGTGGGGTTCCTGGACTTCCGAAGCCGTGCTGCGGACGGCGCGCGCGGTGGCACGCTTCGGCTCGTTAGCGGTGACTCTGCTGGCGGAGGACATTGGCCTAGCGGGCTCCGCGGGTTCCGGCGTAGGGCAGGAACCCCACCTTGGCGTAGACGTCGCGCAGGGTGACCGAGGCGATCTCGCGGGCCTTGTCCGCGCCGAGGGCCAGCAGCCGGTCCAGCTCCGCGGGGTCGTTCAACAGTTCGTTGGCCCGGTCCCGGATGGGGGTGAGCCGCTCCGATACGACCTCGGCCAGGTCGACCTTGAGGTGGCCGTACATCTTGCCCTGGTAGGCGGCGACGAGGGAATCGACACTCTGCCCGGTGATGGCCGAGTAGATGGTCAGCAGGTTGGACACCCCCGGTTTGGCCTCGCGGTCGAAACGGATCTCCGTCTCTGCGTCCGTCACGGCGGATTTGATCCGCTTGGCGATGACCTTGGGGTCGTCCAGGAGGTTGATCAGGCCGGCCGGGGACTCCGCCGACTTGGACATCTTGGCGGTGGGGTTCTGCAGGTCGTAGATCTTGGCGGACTCCTTCTGGATGAAGGGGGCCGGAACGTTGAAGGTCTTGCCGAAGCGGGTGTTGAAGCGCTGGGCCAGGTCGCGGCTGAGTTCCACGTGCTGGCGCTGGTCCTCGCCCACCGGCACACCGTGCGGCTGGTAGAGGAGAATGTCCGCGGCCTGCAGCACCGGGTAGGTGAACAGGCCGACGCTGGCCTGGTCCGAGCCGTGCCTCGAGGCCTTGTCCTTGAACTGGGTCATCCGGGAGGCCTCGCCGAAGCCGGTGATGCAGTTCAGGACCCAGGCCAGCTGGGCGTGTTCGGGCACCTGGGACTGGACGAAGAGGGTGCATTTGTCCACGTCGACGCCGCCGGCGATGTACTGCGCGGCCGTGACCCTGGTGCGGTGGGCCAGTTCGGCGGGGTCCTGCGGAACGGTGATCGCGTGCAGGTCCGGGATGAAGAAGATCGCGTCGTACTCGTCCTGCATCCGGACCCAGTTCACCAGGGCCCCGAGGTAATTGCCCAGGTGCAGGGAATCCGCGGAGGGCTGCATTCCGGAGAGGACGCGCTGGCGGACGCCCGGTGCCGGGGCCGCGGTGTCAGCGGCGGCGGTGACGGTGACGGTTTCAGCGTCGTTGACGGGGGTCACAGTGGAAGGAGAGGTCATTCGTGGGAGCCTTAAGACTAGAGCCGGTAGTCCACTACCAGCGGGGCGTGGTCAGAGAAGCGGGTGTCCCAGGACGGCGCCCGGTCAACAACGGCTGACACTGCGGCAGCAGCGAGAGCGGGCGTGGCCATCTGGTAATCAATGCGCCAGCCGGTGTCGTTGTCGAAGGCCTGTCCCCGTTGCGACCACCAAGTGTAGGGGCCGTCGACGTTACCCGCCAGGCCCCTGTGAACATCCTTCCAGCCGATGTCCTCGCCGAAGAAGCGGTCAAAGTACGCGCGCTCCTCCGGCAGGAAGCCGGCACGTTTGACGTTGCCCTTCCAGTTCCTGATGTCCAGTTCCGTGTGGCCGACGTTGAGGTCGCCCACCACGAGGGCGTGGTCGCTGTGTTTGGCCAGCTCGGGAAGCCGGCTGAGCATCACGTCGAGGAAACGGAACTTGTCGTCCTGCTTCGGGGTGCCCGCCTCGCCGGAGTGCACGTAGGCGCTCACGACGGTCAGCCGGGAGGCTTCGCCCTCCGCGTTGCGGACGGTGTAGTCGGCTTCGACCCAGCGGCCGGCGGTGGCGAAGTAGTCATCGCCGATGCCCACCCGGGTCTGGAGCGGTTCGGTGCGCGAGGCGATGGCGACGCCGGCACGGCCCTTGGCCTCGGCTTCGGCATGCAGGATGTACCAGCCCTCGCCGATCAGCTGCTGGACGATCGCGTCGGGCGCGCGGACTTCCTGCAGGCAGAGGATGTCCACTTCGCGCGGTTCAAGCCACTCCGCCATGCCGTTCCGGTAGGCGGCGCGCAGGCCGTTGACGTTGACTGATGCGATGCGAAGGTTGTCCTTCTTCAATGCCGAACTCACCCGATCCACTCTAGTCGACAATGGTTCCGGAGACGGGCTCGTCGGTGCCGCCGGAGGACTTGATCATGTCCCGGGCGTTGGTGGCGGTGATCTCGATGGTCTCGAGCGCCCGGCGGATCGTTTCCTGGTCCGAGGCGGCGCCCTTCGCCCGCTCCTGTTCGACGACGCGGACCTGCACCTGCACAATTTTGAACGAGTGGTCCAGTTTCAGGTCCCGGACCTCGTCCGCTTCGCGGCGGACCTCCCTGAGGCGGGTGGAGCCGTGGTCAACGCTGCCCGTCGACGGCGCCCGGCCGGTCGCCGCGTTGAAGGCGTTCTGCGCTTCGGTGAGCTTGGCACCGGCCTTCCTGGCCGCCTTCTGGATGCTGAAGACCACGAACGCGGCCAGGGCGAGCCAGAAGCCCGCGATGACCGCCACGACCCAGCCGACGACGTCGTTCTGGTTCGCAGCAAAGATGACCGCGACGACGAAGGCGATGATAAACACCATCATCCCGGGCCCGCTGATGCGGAACATGGAGAACTTGCCCGTGGCGGTGTGGGACGCGGACGGCTTGGAAGACGGGGAGTTGCCCAGAGATTGCATGAGCCTATTATCGCAAACCCGCACAGCGGCCCGGGCCCGCTTCCACCCGGGGCGAACGCTTCGCCCCGGGGACGTCTTCCGGCGGCCCTATTTGAGGAACAGCCGGCGCAGCCGGCCGGTGGTCAGCAGCACGCCGAAGGCGATCATCACGAGGTAGTAGCCGACGTGGATGATGGTTGCCGGGGTGAAGGCGCCGACGCTGATCTGCCGGAGCAGTTCCACGCCGTGCCACAGCGGCATGGCCTGGATGAGCCACTGGATGTACTGCGGGTAGACGCTCAGCGGGTAGAAGGTGGCGCTGAACAGGAACATCGGCAGCATCACGAAGTTGATCCAGTCCATCTGCTGGAACGTCTTCATGAAGCTGGTGATGCCCATACCGAAGCTCGCGAACCCAAAGGCGATCAGCACCGCGGCCGGAATCATCAGGATGGCCCACGGCGTGGTGATCAGCCCCATCAGGCCCATCACCGCGGTGAAGCCCGTGGCGTACATCAGGCCGCGCAGCAGGGCCAGGAAGATCTCCCCCATGGCGACGTCCAGCGGGCCCAGCGAGGTGTAGAGCATGCCCTGGTAGAGCTTGGCGAAGTTCATCTTGAAAAAGACGTTCCAGGTGGAGTCGTAGACCGCGCCGTTCATCGCGGACACGGCAAGCAGTGCCGGGGCGATGTAGGCGGCATAGGAGATCTCCCCGCCGCCCGGGCCCTGCACCGAGCCCACAATCGCGCCCAGGCCCACGCCCATCGAGATCAGGTACAGCACGGGCTCGAAGAAGCCGGAGAGCATGACCATCCAGTTGCTGCTCTTGGTGGCCATCAGCCCGCGGGCGACGACGGCGCGGACGTTGCGGGAGTACAGCGGCCCGAACTTCCGGTTGCGCGCCTCCTCGGTGACGCTGTGGCCGGTGGTGACCGCGCTCATCCGCCCATCCTTTTGATGAACTGGCGCTTGGCGAGGAACCAGCCGGTGACGGTGAGGGCCAGCAGGAAGAGAAGGTGCGCAGTGGTCAGCAGCGGGGCCTCCTGGTAGCCGTAGCTGAACACCCGGCCCAGCTCGGTGCCGTGCCAGATCGGTGAGATCCAGCCGATCCAGCGCACGGCCAGGGGCAGGGTATCCAGCGGGAAGAACGTGCCGGAGAACAGGAACAGCGGCATCACGATGAAGCGCATGACCATGGCGAACTGGCCCTTGTCCTCCTTGATCGAGGCGGCGTAGGCCATCAGCGGCAGCCCGAAGGCCAGCCCGGCGAGGCAGGCGACCAGGATCGAGACCCAGCCCCAGGGGCTCGGTGAGGCTCCGAACAGCGCCACCACCACGAAGTAGATCGCGGACTGCAGCAGGAAGCGCACCGTGACGGCGATGACCTGGCCGAGGGCAATCTGCTGCGGCGTCAGCGGGGAGGCGTGCGGTCCGTAGTAGATCCGGCGCCACTTGAACCCGTCCATGACCGGGAAGGTGAACTCGTTGGCGGCCGTCATCACCGCGGCCGAGATCAGCAGCGCCGGCGCGATGAAGGTCAGGTAGCTGACCCCGCCGAAGCCGGCTTCGGTGTTGGTGTCGACCAGCGTCGCCAGGCCCACGCCCATGGCGAAGAGGTAGGCCACCGGCTGCCCGACGCCGTACATCACGATGGTCCAGCCGTAGCTCTTCATCACCCGCAGCACGTGCTCGGCGAAGTAGAGGGACCCCCAGCGCCGGGCCCGGGCAGCCGAGACTTCCGGTGAATGGGCCCGCAGGACCGGAGCGGGCGCTGCGCCCGGCGCCGCGGCGGACGCCGCCCCGGCCACCGCTGCTTTCCTAGTCAACGAGGCTCCTGCCGGTCAGGCGCAGGAAGACGTCCTCGAGCGAGGACCGGCGCACCAGTGACGTCACCGGGCGCAGCCCGCGGGCGGAGACCTCCTCAAGGGCGGCCTCGCCGTCGTGCGCGTAGATCAGGACGCGGTCCGGCAGGGTTTCCAGCCGCTCGCCGATGCCCGCCAGCTCGGCGCCCACGGTGGCGTTGCGTTCCGAGCCGAAGCGCAGCTCGAGGACTTCGCGGGTGGAGTATTCGCGGATCAGGCTGGCGGGCGACCCTTCGGCCATGATCTTGCCCTTGTCCACCACGATCAGGCGGTCGCAGAGCTGCTCGGCCTCGTCCATGTAGTGGGTGGTGAGGATCAGGGTGACGCCCTGCTCCTTGAGCCGGAACAGCCGGTCCCAGAGGATGTGCCGGGCCTGCGGGTCCAGCCCGGTGGTGGGTTCGTCCAGGAGCAGGATCCGGGGTTCGTTGATGAGGGAGCGGGCGATCGTGAGCCGGCGCTTCATGCCGCCGGAGAGCGCATCGACCTTGGATTTGGCCTTGTCGGTGAGCTGCGCGAACTCCAGCAGCTCGTCGGCCTTCGGCCTGAGGTAGCTCATCGGCAGGCCGAAGTAGCGGCCGTAGACCAGCAGGTTGTCCCGGACCTTGAGTTCCTCGTCCAGGTTGTCCTGCTGCGGGACGACCCCCAGGTGCGCCCGGACTTCCGGGCCGTTCTGGTCGGGGTCCAGGCCCATGATGCTCAGGTTCCCGGAAGTCCGCTGGGACACCCCGCCGATCATCTTCATCGTGGTGGACTTGCCGGCGCCATTGGGGCCGAGCAGGCCAAACGCTTCCCCGGCGGGGACGGAGAAGGAGATCCCGTCGACGGCGACGACATCGCCGTAGCGTTTCGTCAGGTTTTCGGCCGTGATCACGTACTGCGGGCCGGCGTCGGAGGGGCTGCTCACGGGAGCTTCCTTGGGTGAGGATTCTTTGGAGACGAGTTCAGGCACCCGAATCACGGTAGTGGATACCGCCGAACTATGAAAGAGTCTTTTCGTAGAAAATCCAAACGTTTGCCTTTCCGTGAGGCCGGCGGCTTAACCAGGCGCAGGGCGCCACCTCCGGGAAGGAGGGGCGCCCTGGCGGCAGGTGACTCAGGCGGCAGGTGACTCAGGCGGCGCCGGAGCTGTCCGCCTCCGCCAGCTGGCGTTCCGCGGTTTCCACCACGTTGGCCAGCAGCATGGCGCGGGTCATCGGGCCCACTCCCCCGGGGTTCGGCGAGAGCCAGGCGGCGACGCCGGCCGCTGCGGGGTCCACGTCTCCGGTGACCACGGCCTTGCCGGACCCGTCATCGACGCGGCTGACGCCGACGTCGAGGACGATGGCGCCCGGCTTGAGGTCCCCGGCCTTGATCATGTGCGGCTGGCCGGCCGCGGCGATCACGACGTCGGCCTGCCGGAGTTCGCCGGGCAGGTCCACGGTGCCGGTGTGGGCCAGGATGACGGTGGCGTTGACGTCCTTGCGGGTCAGCAGCAGTCCCACCGGCCGGCCGATCGTGACGCCGCGGCCCACCACCAGCACCCGTTTGCCGTTGAGGCTGATCCCGTGCCGGGTGAGCAGCTCCACGCAGCCTTTGGGGGTGCACGGCAGCGGGGACTGCATCGGGCCGCTGACGTTGGCCACGAGCCGGCCCAGGTTCATCGGGTGCAGGCCGTCGGCGTCCTTTTCGGGGTCCATGGCCTCCAGGATTGCGTCCTGGTCGATGTGTCTGGGCAGCGGGAGCTGGACGATGTAGCCGGTGCATTCCGGGTTCTCGTTGAGCTCCCGGACCACGGCCAGGAGGTCCTCCTGGCTGGTGTCCTCCGGCAGGTCGCGCCGGATGGAGGTGATGCCCACCTCGGCGCAGTCCTTGTGCTTGCCGCCGACGTACCAGGTGCTGCCCGGGTCGGAGCCGACCAGGATGGTGCCGAGGCCCGGGACGATGCCCCTGGCCTTGAGGACGGCCACGCGTTCGGTCAGTTCGGCCTTGATCGCCGCGGCGGTGGCCCTGCCGTCGAGGATCCGGGCAGTCTGGGCCGTTTTAGCAGTTTCTGCAGAAGTCATGGCCTACCACTGCTCGTGCTGCGGGTACAGCGGGAAGTCTGCGGCGAGCTTGTCCACGCGGGACTGCAGCGCCTCGATGTCCGTCGCGGAGCCTGCCTTCAGCGCGGTCGCGATGATCTCGGCGACCTCGGTGAACTCCGCGGCGCCGAAGCCGCGGGTGGCCAGCGCCGGGGTGCCGATCCGCAGGCCGGAGGTGACCATCGGCGGGCGCGGGTCGAACGGCACGGCGTTGCGGTTGACCGTGATGCCGACCGAGTGCAGGAGGTCTTCGGCCTGCTGTCCGTCGAGCCGGGAGTTGCGCAGGTCCACCAGGACCAGGTGCACGTCGGTGCCGCCGGTAAGGACGGAGACGCCGGCGTCGGAGACATCGGACTGGTTCAGGCGGTCCGCGATGATCCGGGCCCCTTCCAGCACGCGTTCCTGGCGCTCCTTGAATTCTTCCGTGCCGGCGATCTTGAACGCGACCGCCTTGGCGGCGATGACGTGCATGAGCGGTCCGCCCTGCTGGCCCGGGAAGACGTTGGAGTTGATCTTCTTGGCCCATTCCTGCTTGGCCAGGATCACACCGGAGCGGGGGCCCGCGAGGGTCTTGTGCACGGTGGAGGTGACGACGTCGGAGTGCGGGACCGGGCTCGGGTGCAGTCCGGCGGCCACGAGGCCGGCGAAGTGCGCCATGTCCGTCCAGAGGAGCGCGCCGACCTCGTCGGCGATCGAGCGGAAGGCCGCGAAGTCCAGGTGGCGCGGGTAGGCGGACCAGCCGGCGATGATGACCTGGGGCTTCTCGGCGATGGCCTGCTCGCGCAGCTTGTTCATGTCGATGCGGAAGTTGTCCTGCTCGACCTGGTAGGCGGCAACCTGGTAGAGCTTGCCGGAGAAGTTGAGCTTCATGCCGTGTGTCAGGTGGCCGCCGTGGGCCAGGGACAGGCCGAGGATCTTGTCCCCCGGGGTGATCATCGCGGAGAGCGCCGCGGCGTTGGCCTGGGCGCCGGAGTGCGGCTGGACGTTGGCGTATTCGGCTCCGAAGAGCTCCTTGACGCGGTCGATCGCGAGCTGCTCGGCGATGTCGACGTACTCGCAGCCGCCGTAGTAGCGGCGGCCGGGGTAGCCCTCGGCGTACTTGTTGGTCAGGACCGAGCCCTGGGCTTCCATGACCGCGCGCGGGGCGAAGTTTTCGGAGGCGATCATTTCCAGGGTGCCGCGCTGGCGGCCCAGCTCCTGGGCAAGGACGGCGGCGATTTCGGGGTCAAGGTCGGCCAGCGGCTGGTTGCTCACGGCGGCGGAAGAAAGGCTAAGAGAAGTGGTCACGGGGAACTCCTGGCTAGGCAACGGGCACTGCTTAAGGTCAGGTTACCGGCTGGCCCGCGGCAGCGCCCCTAGGTTACGGGCCGGCAGATCCGGGCGCGCGCCAAGGGGCGGCATCCTTTTGGGATGCCTGCGTCGGGGCGGCAGCTGCTGCTGCCGACCGGCAAAACATGACCCTCGGCCCAGGCGTACGATCCGTGGTCTTCGTGAGTGCCGCTCCCTGGTGGTTAGCCACCCAACGCCAGTTGCGACGGTTTCAGAGTACCCCAGGCCGGCGGCCCGGCCCCAGCCGGCGCCTGCCCGCGGGTAGGCTGTCTTCGTGACTGACGACCAGCTGACTGCTTCTTATATCCTGACCTTCTCCTGCCCGGACCGCCCCGGAATCGTGCACGCCGTAGCGGGCGCCCTGCTCGTCGCGGGCTGCAATATTACGGACTCGCAGCAGTACGGCAGCCAGAGCACCGGGACGTTCTTTATGCGCGTCGAGGCCACGACGCCGGCCTCCCCCTTCGAGTTGCGGGCCGCCCTCGAGCCCGTGGCCCAGGCCTTCGGCATGGAGTGGAGCCTCAACCCGGCCGGCCGGAAGGTCCGCACCCTGCTGATGGCCAGCACCTCCGCGCACTGCCTGAACGACCTGCTGTTCCTGCAGCGCTCCGGCACCCTGCCCATCGAGATCCCGGCCATCGTGTCCAACCACCGGGACCTGGCGGGCCTGGCCGAGTTCTACGGCATCCCCTTCCACCACATCCCGGTCACCCCGGAGACCAAAGTCCAGGCCGAGGATGAACTGCGGGCGCTGATGTCCGAGCATGACGTCGAGCTGACGGTCCTGGCCCGCTACATGCAGATCATTTCCAACGAACTGTGCCAGGAGCTGACCGGCAAGGCCATCAACATCCACCACTCGTTCCTGCCCTCCTTCAAGGGCGCCAAGCCCTACCACCAGGCCCACGCCCGCGGCGTGAAGCTCATCGGCGCCACCGCGCACTACGTGACGGCGGCCCTGGACGAGGGGCCGATCATCGAGCAGGAAGTCATCCGGGTGGACCACCGGCGCACGGCCGAGCAATTCGTCCAGATGGGCCGCGACGTGGAGGGCCGCACCCTGGCCCAGGCGGTGCAGTGGCATGCCGAGCACCGGGTCCTGCTGGACGGGAACCGCACGGTTGTATTCAACTGACACCGGTCATTGAATAGGGGTATGGCTCTTTCCCCGAACGACCCGCTGTCCGAATTCGTGGCCCTGCTCAAGTCCGAGGGCCGCAGGAGTGTGCTGGGCCTGGACTGCGGCCCGGGCGAGGACGGGCTGCGCTTTGTCCGGTCCGGCATCCATTTCACCGGAGTGGACCCGTCGGAGGAGAACATCCATTCCGCGCGGGCCCGCGGCCTGGAGGTCTCGGTGGCCGCGGCCGGCTCGCTGCCGTTCGCCGATGCGGCCTTCCCCTCCGCGTGGGCGGTGGACGCCCTGGCGGGGCTGCCGCCGGAGGAATGGGCCGGCGTCGTCCGCGAACTGGGGCGGGTGACGGCGCCCGGCGCCCCGATCGCCGTCGTGCTGCCGGAACCGGCCCTCCCCGAACACGGTGCGGGTTTCACCGTGCTGCGCTCCCCCGTCTGACCCCGTTGCGCCGTCAGTTCCGGTCGTTCCCAGCGCTCAGAAGGACCACACCTGATAGCTCAACGGGCTCAGGGGCGGCGCACGCTGACCAGGTACCCGCCCAGGAACCCGCCAATGACCAGCACGGCGCGGACGCGCTGCGTTGAGGGGGCGGCACGGGCCCATTCGGCCCAGCCGCTCAGTCCGGTGGGAGCGGCCGCGACGAGGCCGAGGGCCACGAGCCGGGCGGCTGCCCGCCGGCTCCCTTCGTCGGGGAAGAAGTCCAGGAAGATCGCCATGAACCAGGCCCCAAATGGCACATCGGTGGCGACCGTGTGCGGCCTGCTGCCGGTGGCGTCGCCCCGGACCACCTTCCGGACAGCGCGTTTGATGGCCCCGATCCTACTCACGCCCGGCCCGGCGGCAGGGGGTGTGTCCTAGGCTGGAGGCATGGCTCCCATTTACGCATTCGCCGGGGACACCCCGGCCGTCCACGAATCCGCCTTCATCGCACCGAGCGCCTCGGTGATCGGCAAGGCAACGCTCGCCGAGAACTCCAGCGCCTTCTACGGCGTCTCCGTCCGGGCCGACACCGCCGCGATCACCGTCGGCGCCGGCACCAACCTGCAGGACAACGTGGTGCTGCACGCGGACCCGGGCTTTCCCTGCACGGTCGGCGCCCGGGTCAGCGTCGGGCACAGCGCCGTGGTGCACGGCTGCACGGTCGAGGACGACTGCCTGATCGGGATGAGCGCCACCATCCTCAACGGCGCCGTCATTGGTGCCGGCTCGCTCGTGGCCGCCGGCGCCGTGGTGCTGGAAGGAACCGTGGTGCCGCCGCGCTCGCTCGTCGCCGGCGTGCCGGCCAAGGTCCGCCGTGAGCTTACCGACGAGGAGTTCGCGGGCGTCCAGCAGAACGCGGCGCACTACAAGGAGCTGGCCCGGGCGCACCGCGAGCTGCACGGCTAAGGCCCGGGGCCCGGCGACTGTGGGCGGCGGCGGAACCCGCCGCCGCCGGAGTGTCACGCGCACCGCCAGTTGCGTTAACTTCTTGACTACAAGACGCTGATGCGGCACTCTTCATTGCATGCCCTCACCAACGCGCTCAACGAGGAGCCGAACGAAAAACCCCGGGTCCCAGTCTGCACTCCGGCACCTGAACCAGCAGCGCATCATCGAATGCCTGCTCGCCGGGCCCTCCACGCAGGCGGAACTCGCCCGGCAGACCGGCCTCTCCACGGCCACGGTCTCCAATATCGTCAAGATCATGCAGGACGCCGGGCTGGCCTCCACCGAGCCGATCACCAGCTCCGGCCGGCGGGCCCTGAACGTCCGGCTCAACAGCAACGGGGCCGTCGCGGTCGGCATCGATTTCGGCCGCCGGCACCTGCGCGTGGTCCTCGCTTCCCTGGGCTATGACGTGATCGCCGAGGAATCGGTCCTGCTCCCCCTGGGCCACCACGCCGAGGAGGGCATCAGCGCCGCCGTCGGACTCCTGGACCGGCTCCTGGCCAGCAGCGGCGTGGAACGCAGCGCCGTCGTCGGAGCCGGCGTCGGCATTCCCGGCCCCATAGACCGCCGCACCGGGACGGTGGCGCAGGGCGCCATCCTGCCCGAATGGGTGGGCATCAACATCCTGCAACGCCTCGAGGAAGCACTGGATCTCCCGGTCTTCCTGGACAACGACGCCAACCTGGGCGCCCTGTCGGAGGTCACCTGGGGGCCCCACACCGGCGTCAGCAACCTGATGTTCCTCAAGATCGGATCCGGCATCGGCGCCGGCCTGATCCTGAACGGGATGCCCTACTACGGCAACGTCGGCATCACCGGCGAAATCGGCCACGCGACCATCCATGAGCACGGGCTGGTCTGCCGCTGCGGGAACCGCGGATGCCTGGAAACCATCGCCTCGACCACCACCATGATCGAACTCCTGAGCCGTGGCGAGGACAAGCCGCTCACCCCGGAGGACATCGTCCGCAAGGCCCTCGCCCGGGACTCCGCCACGCTGCGTGTGGTGGACGACGCCGGCCTCGCCGTGGGCCGCGCCCTGGGCAACGTGGCCAACCTGATCAACCCCGAAGTGATCGTGGTGGGCGGCCCGCTGGCCGGGCTCGGGGATCTGCTGCTGGACCCGATCCGGCGGGGCCTGGTCCGGCACGCGGTGCCCGTGATCGGCGAGACGACAACGCTCACGATGTCCTCCCTGGGCGACCGCGCCGAGGCTCTGGGAGCCACGGCTTTGGTCTTCCAGCACGCCGGAATCCGGCGGAACTGAGCTTTTCGTTATCCGGCCGTTGCGTTAAAGACTTGACGACAAGCCCTGTGATCCAGTTTACTTTTCCATCAGACGACCCTGCGGTTTGCAGGGGCGGACAACGAAGTCATGCATTGGAGGCGTAAGGGCAAATGACGTCCCTCAACACGCACAGCGATCCGATTATTCTCGAGATGCGCTCCATCACCAAAGAGTTCCCCGGCGTTAAAGCATTGTCCGAGGTGAACCTGCGGGTAAAGGCCGGAGAGATCCACGCGATCTGCGGTGAGAACGGCGCCGGCAAGTCCACCCTCATGAAGGTGCTCTCCGGGGTTTACCCCTTCGGCACCTACACCGGGGACATCGTCTACCAGAGCGAAGTCCAGCAGTTCAAGGACATCCGGGCCAGCGAGCACGCCGGCATCGTGATCATCCACCAGGAACTCGCGCTGATCCCCGAGCTGTCCATCATGGAGAACATCTTCCTGGGCAACGAACCCACCAAGCGTGGCGTGATCGACTGGGCCGAGGCCCGGATCCGCTCCACCGAGCTGCTGGCCCGGGTCGGGCTCCGGGAGGATCCGGAAACCCCGATCAAGGAAATCGGCGTCGGCAAGCAGCAGCTCGTCGAAATCGCCAAGGCCCTGAACAAATCGGTGAAGCTGCTCATCCTGGACGAGCCCACGGCGGCCCTCAACGAATCCGATTCCCAGCACCTGCTGGACCTGATGCTCGGCCTGAAGGGCCGCGGCATCACCTCGATCATCATTTCCCACAAGCTGAACGAGATCGAGCAGATCGCGGACTCCATCACCATCATCCGTGACGGCAAGTCGATCGAGACGCTGGACGTCAAGGCCGACGGCGTCGACGAGGACCGCATCATCAAGGGCATGGTGGGCCGGACCCTGGAATCCCGCTTCCCCGCGCACGAGCCGAAAATCGGCGAAGTCTTCTTCGAGGTCAAGAACTGGAACGTCGGCCACCCGCAGATCCAGGACCGCCTGGTCTGCAAGAACTCCAGCTTCTTCGTCCGCCGCGGCGAGATCGTAGGCTTCGCCGGGCTGATGGGCGCCGGCCGCACCGAGCTCGCCCGCTCCGTCTTCGGCCGGTCCTACGGCCGCTTCCTCTCCGGGCAGATCTACATGCACGGCAAGGAGACCGAGCTCAAGAGCGTCAAACAGGCGATCGACGCCGGGCTGGGTTACGTCACCGAGGACCGCAAGACCCTGGGGCTGAACCTGCTGGATGACATCAAAGCCACCACGGTCTCGGCCAACCTGCGCAAGGTCAGTAAACACAATGTGATTGACGCCAACAAGGTCTTCACCGTCGCCGAGCAGTACCGCAAATCACTGCGGACCAAGGCCCCATCGGTGGAGGAGGGCGTGGCCAAACTCTCCGGCGGTAACCAGCAGAAGGTGGTGCTGGCGAAGTGGATGTTCACCGACCCCGAGCTGCTGATCCTGGACGAGCCCACCCGGGGCATCGACGTCGGCGCCAAGTACGAGATCTACGGCATCATCCAGCAGCTCGCCAACCAGGGAAAGGGCGTCATCGTGATTTCCTCGGAACTTCCCGAGCTGCTGGGGCTCTCGGACCGCATCTACACCATCTTCGAAGGCGCCATTACCGGCGTGCTCAACAAGGACGAAGCCAGCCAGGAAAGCCTCATGAAACTCATGACCTCGGCCCGCAAGACCGCCTGACCCGCTGGGGCCAACTGCTCCGAACCCTCCGCACACCCCGGAAACAAGGACTGAAACAATGAACGCGCTCAAGAAGCTCTTTGGCGGCAACACCCGCCAATTCGGCATGATCTTCGCCCTGGTGGCCCTGATCATCTTCTTCCAGATTGCAACCGACGGCCGCACGCTCACCCCGGGCAACGTCATCAACCTCTTCAACGGCAACTCCTACATCCTGATCCTCGCCATCGGCATGGTCCTGGTGATCATTGCCGGCCACATCGACCTCTCCGTTGGCTCGGTGGCAGCGTTCGTGGGCGTCTGCGTGGCCCTCTTCATCCGGGACTGGGGCATCCCCTGGTACCTCGGCGTCCTGATGGGGCTGCTGCTGGGCGTCCTGATCGGGGCCTGGCAGGGATTCTGGACGGCTTACGTCGGGATCCCGGCGTTCATTGTCACGCTGGCCGGCATGCTGATCTTCCGCGGCTTCAACCAGTACGTCGGCAAGTCCAACACCATCCCGGTTCCCTCCGACTTCCAGAAGATCGGCTCCGGCTACCTGCCCGAGGTCGGGCCCGACCTCGGCTACAACAACCTGACCGTGCTGCTGGGCCTGCTCGCCGTCGCCTTCGTGGTGTTCAGTGAGATCCGCTCCCGCCGCAACGCCAAGGCCCTGGGCGCCGAGGTGCCCGAAGCCTGGGTCAGCATCACCAAGCTGGTCCTGATCTGCGGCGCCATCCTCTACGCAACGTACCTGTTCGCCACCGGCCGGCCGGGAACGTCCTTCCCGATCCCGGGCCTGATCCTGGCGGCCCTCGTGCTCATCTACGGCTTCATCTCCTCCAAGACCGTCATCGGCCGCCACGTCTACGCGGTCGGCGGCAACCGGCACGCCGCCGAGCTCTCCGGCGTCCAGTCCAAGAAGGTCAACTTCCTGGTCATGATGAACATGTCCGTCCTCGCCGGCCTCGCCGGCATGATCTTCGTCGGCCGTTCCACCGCCTCGGGACCGTTCGACGGCGTCGGCTGGGAACTGGACGCCATCGCGGCCGTGTTCATCGGCGGCGCCGCGGTGACCGGCGGCGTCGGCACCGTGATCGGCTCGATCGTCGGCGGCCTGGTGATGGCCGTGCTGAACAACGGCCTGCAGCTGCTCGGCGTCGGCGCCGACCTGACCCAGATCATCAAGGGCCTGGTGCTCCTGATCGCCGTCGCATTCGATGTCTACAACAAGTCCCAGGGCAAGAAATCCATCATCGGCCTGATGTTCAAGAACTTCGGCCGCAGCAGCGAGATGAAGCCCGACGAAACCACCTCCACCAAAGAGGTCATCTCCAAGGGCGCCTAATCCGCTCCCTGTTCCGCTCCCTCACGATTCTCCGCACACCATCTAAAGAAAGTGAACCAAGCAATGCGAATGATTGGTAAAGCAGGAAAGGCAGCAGCAATAGCTGCTATTGCGGCACTGGCGCTGACGGCCTGCGGCCGTTCCGACACCGGGGCATCCGGCGGTTCCACCGCCGGCGGGGAAGCATTCCCGAAGGACTCCATGATCGGCGTCGCGCTCCCCCAGAAGACCAGCGAGAACTGGGTCCTGGCGGAGACGCTGTTCAATGACGGCCTCAAGAACGCCGGCTTCAAGCCGGACGTGCAGTTCGCCAACGGCGGCGTTTCCGAACAGCAGAACCAGATCAGCGCCATGATCACCAAGGGCGCGAAGGTCATCATCGTTGGTGCCATCGACGGCGCGCAGCTGGGTACCCAGCTGCAGCAGGCCAAGGACTCCGGCGCCACGATCATCGCCTACGACCGCCTGCTCCTGAACACCGCGAACGTGGACTACTACGTGGCCTACGACAACTTCAAGGTCGGTGTCCTCCAGGGCGAGGCGCTGCTGGAAGGCATGAAGGCCAAGAAGCCGGAAGGCCCGTACAACATCGAACTGTTCGCCGGTTCCCCCGATGACGCCAACGCGAAGGTCTTCTTCGATGGCGCCATGAGCGTCCTGAAGCCGAAAATCGACGACGGCACCCTCAAAGTTCTCTCCGGCCAGACGTCCTTCGAGCAGGCAGTCACCCAGGGCTGGAAGGCAGAAAACGCCCAGCGTCGCGCCGACACCCTGCTGACCGGCAGCTACGGCAGCGCATCGCTCGACGGCGTGCTGTCCCCGAATGACACCCTGGCCCGCGCCGTCCTGACCTCGGTCAAGGCAGCCGGCAAGCCGCTTCCGGTCATCACCGGGCAGGACTCCGAAGTTGAGTCCGTGAAGTCCATCATGGCCGGCGAGCAGTACTCCACCATCAACAAGGACACCAGCAAGCTGGTGGAGCATGCCATCACCATGGTCAAGGATCTCCAGGCCGGCAAGACGCCCGAGATCAACGATGACAAGTCCTACAACAACACGGTCAAGGTGGTTCCGGCGTACCTGCTGGAGCCGGTCATCGTGACCCAGGAGAACGTCAAGACGGCCTACGTCAACGATCCGGTCCTCGGACCGCTCACCAAGTAGTTCGTTCACCCGACGACAAGAGCCCCGGTTCCGCCTCCTGGCGGGCCGGGGCTTTTTGTTGCCCGGAGTTCCGGGCACCCTTCACAGCGGATCCATAGCTCGGGACTGTGATCCGCACAGCAGGCCGTACCAGTGTGGGATCTGCCGCCGGCCAACCCGTCCGGCCTGTAATCCCTAGGAGTCACGTGAGCGTCCTTGCCCGCAGTATCGGCAACGCCTTCAGAAACAAAGTCCGAACAGCGGCCGTGGTGGCCATGCTGGCGGTTGCCATCGGCCTCGCACTGGCCATGCTGGTGGCCAACCAGGCCGTCGCGGGGAAGGTCGCGGAACTCAACGCCTCGGTGGGCACTGTGCTTACCGTCAATCCCGCCGGCGGGCAGGGCTTCGAGGGCGGCGGCGAGCCGCTGACCGCGGAACAGGCCACAACGGCAGCCTCCGTGCCCAGCGTGAGCACCGTCGTCGGCACCAGGGCCCTCCGGCTGCGGAACGCCGACGCGGCTGCGGCCCAGACCGGGGCGGGCGGGCAGGGCGGACCCGGCGGGCAGGGAGGTCCGGACAGCCAGTCCGCCACCACAGTGACCACCAGCCTCACGGCCGCCGTCGACGCCGGCACGCTCGGCGCACGCAACCAGAGCGCGGAAGGCAGCACGGGAAGCTCCGGCACTTCCGGAACCGCTGCGGCACCCCCGGCATTCTCTGTACCGATCACGGCCACCGGGATCGGCGCCGAAGTGGACACCACCGGCAAGGCGCTGGAACTGACGCAGGGCACGGGACTCGGCGACTACACGGCGGCGTCCACCGGCGCGCTGCTGGGCACCACCCTGGCCGAGAAAAACGGCCTCACGGTCGGCTCCACGTTCACCATCAATAGCCAGGACTTCACCGTGGCGGGCCTGTTCGACGCCGGAACCTCCTTCGGCAACAACGCCCTCTACCTCACGCTCCCCTCGGCCCAGACGCTGGCGGAACTGCCCGGGGAACTGTCCACGATGATCGTCACCGTAGATTCCCTGGAGAACGTCGACGCCGCCAAGTCGGCGCTGCAGGCTGCGCTCGGCACCGGTGCTGCCGATGTCAGCCAGGGCCAGCGCAACCTTGAAACAGCGGTCAGCTCGCTGGGCAGTGTCAAGAACATCTCCTTCCTCGCCTTCGTCGCGGCTGTGGCCACTGCAGGCCTGATCATCCTGCTGATCATGGTCATGCTGGTCCGCGAGCGCCGCCGGGAAATCGGCGTGCTGAAGGCGATCGGCGCCCCGAACCGCACCATCGGCCTGCAGTTCGTGCTGGAGGCGCTCGTCCTCGTCGCTTTGGGCAGCGTGGTGGGTGCCGCCGTCGCGTCCTTCGCCAGCGGTGGTATCGCTTCGGCACTGATCAGCTCCAACACCACCGCTGCCACAACCGTTGCGGGCCAGCGCGCAGGACGGGGTGGCATGCCCGGCGGCTTGCCTGGTGGCGATCCAGGCAACCCGCTCGGCGGCGCCGGCCAGCTGCTGACGTCCGTGACCGCGAGTGCCTCCCCCGGCGTCATCGCTGCCGGGATTGCCGCGGTGTTTGGTGTCGCCATCGTCGGGGCACTGGTTCCCGCGCTGCTGACCGCCCGCATCCGTCCCATCGAAGTCCTCCGAGGAGAGTAGCCATGATTGAAGTCAAAAACCTGGTCCGCACGTTCAAGTCCGGCGACCGCACCATCAAGCCGGTCAACGATGTCAGCTTCGAGCTCGAGCAGGGCACCCTGGCCTCGATCGTGGGCAAGAGCGGCAGCGGCAAGAGCACCCTGCTGTCCCTCCTCGGCGCCCTGGACAAGCCCACCAGCGGGGACGTCCTCGTCAACGGCGTGAGCCTGGCCGGGATGCCGGACAGCAGGCTCACCGAGTACCGCCGGCGGGACATCGGCTTCGTGTTCCAGCAGTTCAACCTGATCCCCAACCTCTCCGCGCTGGACAACGTCATGCTTCCGATGGAGTTTGCCGGGACCAGGAAGGCGGCACGGCTGGAGCGTGCCCGGAAATTGCTGGAGCAGGTGCAACTCGATCCGGACAAGCACGTGCGGCGCATCAACCGGCTCTCCGGCGGCGAGCAGCAGCGCGTGGCGATCGCCCGCGCGCTGGCCAACTCCCCCAAGCTGATCCTTGCGGACGAGCCCACGGGCAACCTGGATGAACAGACCGGCGAGCACATCATCGAGCTCCTCAGTTCGCTGAGCCGTGACCACAACACCACCATCCTCGTGGTCACCCATGACCGCTCGCTGGCCAACAAGACCGACCGGCGGTTCCGGCTGCAGCAGGGCCGGCTAACGGAAGAGGTGGCGCGCGGCCGGATTGCGGCGGGATCCCCCGCCTAGCGCGCGGCTCACCACGACGCTCAACGCGCAGCTCACCACCGCCGGGGAAGCCGGGGCCACAGAAGACGGGTTGTCCCTTCAGCCCGTCCCCGGCTTCCGCGGCCAAAACCCCGACGCCCTCTCAGATTTCGGCGTGCTCACCCGTTTCCTCCGCCACCCGGGTGAGAGGATGACACCATGACCGCCCACATCGCCACGCCCTGGTTGTTCAGCCAGCCGGACCCCGATCCCCGCACGACCACCGGCGCCAGGCTGCGCTGGGGCGTCGTCGCCACCGGAGGAATCGCGGCGGCCGTGACCCGCGACCTGGAGCTCCTGGCCGACGCTGAGCTCTACGCGGTCAGTTCGCGCACGCAGGCGGCGGCGGATGCCTTCGCCGCCGATTTCGGCTTCGCCCGGGCCTACGGGGACCAGGACGGGCAGACCGGCTATGAACGGTTGCTCGCCAATGACGCGGTCGACGTCGTCTACGTCGCCACACCGCACGCCCATCACCACGAAATCGCCTTGGCGGCCCTGACCGCAGGCAAGCACGTGCTCTGCGAAAAAGCGCTCACCGTCAATGCCCGGGAAGCTTCCGAACTGGTGACCCTGGCCAGGGCCAAGGGCCTGTTCCTAATGGAGGCCATGTGGAGCCGCTTCCTGCCGAGCATGCAGCGGGCCTTCGAGATCGCCGCCTCCGGAGAGATCGGGGAGGTCAAATGGGTGGGGGCTGACCTGGGCTTCCCGGCCCCGTATTCGCCCGTCTCCCGCCTCTGGGCACCGAAGGACGGCGGCGGCGCCCTGCTGGACATCACGGTGTATCCGTTGCTCTGGGCCCTGGGCACCCTGGGCTTCCCGCAGACCGTCAGTGCCACCGGCTGGCTGAACGACGACGGCGTGGACGCACAGAACGCGCTGACCCTTGGCTACCAGCACGGCGCCCAGGCGCAACTGACCTCGTCACTCCTGGCGCATGGTCCACGGACCGCCACTGTGGCCGGCAGCGAAGGGTTCCTGCAGTCCATCGGCTCCATCAACAACCCCAGGGAACTCCTGGTCCGGGTCGGATTCGACGAACCCCGCAGCGAATCGTTCGACGTCGTGGGCCGGGGCTACAGCTACGAACTGCGTGAGGTGACCCGCTGCATCCAGCAGGGACTCAGCGAGAGCCCCGTGATGCCGCTGGAGGACTCGCTGAACACCATGCGGCTGTTCGACGGCGTGCGCGCCCAACTGGGCGTCAGTTACCCGAACGACGCCCGGTGACGGTGGTTTCCGGGGCCTGAATCCGCCCAAGTTTACGGTACGCTCTGGACTCGCCACCGCGCGCGGACTTACCCTATAGGCATCCGTCGAGCTTTCGGGGAAATGGGGTGTGCGCGTGGACCCAGCATCAGTCCCGTTGCGCGCGCGCTGCCTGCTCCGGCGGGTGCTTCTGGGAGGCGTCGCCGGCATCGCCTGGCTGGCGCTCTCCGCGACGGCTGCCAGCGCGGACGACGCCGCCACTTCTCCGGCTCCGGCCGCCGACGTCACGGTCACCTCGATCATCATCGTCCCCCTGGAACCCGACCCGGCACTCACCGACCCTGCGCTCTCCGACCCCGCGCTGATCGACCCGGCCCTGGCCGTTCCGGCACTAATTGACCCGGCGCTGGTTGACCCGGCGCTGTCCGTACCAGCGGTCATCCTGCCCCCTGCCGTGGCTGGCCCCACACCAGAGGCACCGCCGGCGGCTCTTCCGGTCCCGGCCACCGTGGACCCGGCCCCGGGCAAAGCCACCCCTGTCCACCCGGTTCACCCGGTTCACCCGGCCGAGCCCGTTGCTCCCGCACCAGCGCCGGCACCCGCCCCCGAACCCGTTATTGCTCCCGCACCAGCCCCGGCACCCGCCCCCGAACCCGTTGTTGCTCCCGCACCAGCACCCACAGCCTTCCCGACTTCAGCGCCCGCCCCGGAACCAACGACCGCACCCGCACCTGCGCCCGAACCGGTCACCCAACCCGCACCGGCCCCGACTCCAACCAGCCCCACGCCCGTCCCGTCTCCGGACCCGGAGGTAACGTCACCGGCTCCCACCCCGGATCCTGTCACGTCGCCGTCGCTGCCCGTCACCGAGCCAGCCCCAGCGCCAACGCTGCCCGTCACCGACCCGGCCCTGGATCCCACGTTGCCCGTCACCGACCCGGCCCTCCCGGCACCGGCGACTACCGACCCGCTGGTGCCGGCTCCCCTGGGCACGGACCCCCTGGGTACTGACCCGCCGGTGACCGGCCCGCTGCCGACGGAACCCGCCGTCACGAACCCCGCAACCACTGCAGACCCGGCCGTTCCAGACTTGGCGCTCCTTGACGTGGTGCTCCCCGCTCCGGTTCCCGTTCCGTTGGACCCGGCAGTTCCCGCCGTGACCGAAACTCCGGGGGACTGCGAAGTCAACGACGCGGTGCTCACCGCCCTGCAGGAGGCCGCCCCGGCGCCCCGATCTGAGCCCTTCGGAGGTGCTGTCTTCCTCCCGGTCCTTGACGGCCCCATCCAGCCGACCGCCGGTTCAGGACAGCACTCCGGAAGCGTGCCCCCGGCAGGTTCTGCCCCGGGAGGCAGCGTTCCGCCGGCACCTCCTGGCAAGGACGACCCGGTTCCCTGGCCCAACGGGACCGGTCTGCCTGCTCCCGATGCGCTGCCCGCAGCTCCCGGGTCTGGATCCGGAAACACCGTCTCGTCCGGTGGACCCTCCGGTGGAGCCGCCTGGCTTCCCAGCCCGTACTTCGTCCTTCCCACAGCCGGCGCTGATCCAATCCGTGGTCCGCTGCAGCACGTGCACTCCGCCGTCGCCGCCGATCCCGGTTCCTCTCCTGACTAGTTAGCCGTCTCTGCCCTCCACAGAGCACGGCCAATCGGGCTGCTTTGGGCGCCCGCCTACAGTCATTCAGGAGATCCCCAATGGACGCCACCGTCCCCTGCCGTAATTCCGGCAACCCTCTTTCCGCTGTCGCCTCCCCCAGCACGGGGCTAAGGCCTGCAGCTGCGCGCCAAGGAGCCGACCGGCCAGCCGGACCGCCGGCGCGCCGCAAACCGTCCCCTCAACATGAGGCACACCCCCCTTAGGGATGCCCCCGCCTCGCTGAGGTTTCGTGAGGTCGGAGCGAAGTCGTTGGGTCCGCTGGGGGACTCAACGGCACACACGCACCGGCAAAGCATCCCGTCGTTGGGTCCGCTGGGGGACTCAACGGCACACACGCACCGGCAAAGCATCCCGTCGTTGGGTCCGCTGGGGGACTCAACGGCACACACGCACCGGCAAAGCATCCCGTCGTTGGGTCCGCTGGGGGACTCAACGGCACACACGCACCGGCAAAGCATCCCGTCGTTGGGTCCGCTGGGGGACTCAACGGCACACACGCTCCGGCAGCATCTCCCCCGTGTGGCGGCCGTCGGTCCGCGGCCGCCATTCGGGAACCTGAAACCCGTCCCGGTATCATTCTTGAGAGGCGCCGCCGTGGCGCCCGGGGTAGTGGACGGGGAAAGCATGGACAGTTCGCCCAATAACGTCACGGCAGAGCTCTTGAGCGGCCGATACCAACTGGGGGAAGTGATCGGTCGGGGCGGAATGGCGTCCGTTTACAGCGCCAAGGACCTGAACCTCGGCCGCGACGTGGCACTCAAGCTCTTTGCCCCTCAGTCCGCGAATCCTGACGAACTCAGGCGTCAGGAAGCCGAGATCCAACTCCTGGCCGCCCTGAACCATCCGAGCCTGGTGACCCTCTTCGATGCCGGCACGGACACCCGTATCTCGGAGGAACCCCGGCCGTTCCTGACCATGGAACTGGTGGACGGGCAGGATCTCCGGGCACGGATCCGGCACAGCCCGCTGCCCCTGGACGAGGTCGCCGTCATCGGAGCGGGAGTCTCGGACGCCTTGGCCTACGTGCACTCACTAGGCATCATCCACCGGGACATCAAGCCGGCTAACATCCTGCTCGTTCCGGTTCGTCCCGGGGAGCCCCTGCGCCCCAAACTCACCGACTTCGGGATCGCCCGCATCATGGACGGGACCCGGCTGACCGCCACCGGCACCATGGTGGGGACCGCCGCGTACTTGAGCCCGGAACAGTCCCGGGGCGCTGAGCTGGGCCCGGGAAGCGACATCTACTCGCTCGGGCTGGTGTTGCTCGAATGTATCAAGGGCGACGTCGAGTACCCCGGCGGTGCCGTGGAATCCGCCGTCGCAAGACTGCACCGGGCCCCGGCCATCCCCGATTCCGTGCCCGCCGAATGGGCCAAACTGATCCGGGCCATGACGGCAATGGACCCCTTGGACCGCCCGTCCGCCGCGGACCTCGAAGTGGCGCTGCGACATGCCCTGGTCTCCCCCGGGTCCCTTCCCGGCCTGCTTGCCGAAGCGGGCACCCGGGTGCTGCCCGCCCCGCCGGCGCTGCCCCCGCGGCCGCCCTCCGCCGGCGCCGGCCCCGGCAGTAGCGCACCCACGGCTGCTGGCGGCGACAGCAGCGCCCGGACAAGGGCCATGCCCGTGCTCGACCCGGACGCCGTAACCACCCCACAGGCGAACCGAGGCACGTTGCCAGCCCGGGTCGCCTCAGGTTTCCGGCAGGCCCGGCGCCGCACCCGGATCCTGCTGTCCCTCGCGCTGCTGGCCGTTGCTGCGGGTACCGTGGCGGCCACCGTCGCCCTCGCGGCCCCGGAAGCACCCGACGTCGTACCCTATCCGGCCGTGACAGGCGACCTGGGGCAGCACCTCCAAGAGCTGCAGAAGAGTGTGGAACCATGAACCTGACCACCTTGCAGGCTTCCGGCACCCGGCGCGGCGGCTCGCGTCCGGTCATCGCCGGGCTCCTGGGCGCGGTGCTCCTCACCGGCATCCTGGCCGGCTGCGCCCCGGCCCCCGAGCTGGACCGCGACGCCGCGCGGCAGCTCCAAGTCCAGGTCCTTGCCGTGACCGAGGCCGCAGCCGCCAATGATCCGGCAGCGTCCTTGCAGCAACTCGACGGGCTTGTGCTGAAACTGGACGAGGCGGCCGCCCGCGGCGAAGTCTCCTTCAAACGGCACCAGAGCATCCGGGCGTCGGTTGAGACCGTCCGGGCGGACCTTACCGCCCAGCAGGCCGAAGCCGCCCGGGTTGCCGCCGAGCAGGAAGCGGCAGCACAGGCCGCCGCCCAGGCCGAAGCCGACGCCGCTGCAGCGGCTGCAGCGGCTGCCCCTCCCGCCGTCGCGCCCGCGCCGCCTGCCGACAATGGCAAGGCCAAGGGCAAGGGCAAGGACGACGACTAAGGCCGTTGAAGATCGGCAGTACATGACGGAGGGAGGAGCCCGCGGGCTGTCCGGTTGTCCGGATCCTTAGGTGCTATGCCCCCGCCGCCGGGAAGCGGTCCCACACCCGGTGTGCGGCGAGCAGCCCGGCGAGCCGGGCCACGACGTCGTCCGGCCCCTCTCCCAGGGCGATGCCCGCGGCGTCCGTCGGGATGCTGGCCCCGTCGAGGCACATGACGGCCGGGCCCCAGCCGCCGATTGCCTTCGCATGCCGGAACATCTCCGAAAGCAGCAGCACGACGCGCGGGTCCAGCGACGCCCCCGGCTCGCCGGCCTTGGCGTCCCGTCCCTGCGTGGCGTCTTTGGCCGGCGCACCCGAAGCGGCAACGACCACGGCGTCGAACTCGGTCGAACGGGCCGTGAGATAGGTCCGCTGGACCGGGATGCCGCTCTCGGCTCCGCCGAGGAAGCCTCCGGCCGGTGCGATCACGAGCGGCACGATCCCGGCGGCGTCCAGCGCCGCCCGGGCGCTCCGGACGGAGTCCAGGTCGCTGTCCTCGTCGGCGATGATGCCCACCACCCGGCCGGCCACCGGCCAGGAGCCTCCCAGCTGGGAGACCGCGGGGCTCAGGGCGGCGTCTTCGACCTGTTCGCTGGCCTGCGGGGCCGGCAGGCCGAGCCCGGCTGCCACTGCCGAGCACAGGGCCGGGTCGATGTTGGCCAGCGCCAGCAGCTGGCGCTGGCGGATGGTCTCCTCGCGGCACTTGCCCAGTTCGAAGGTGTACGCCTGGATCACGTGGTCCTGTTCCACCGGGGTCAGGCTGCGGAAGAACAGCCGCGCCTGGCTGTAGTGGTCCTCGAAGGATACGGGCGACTTCCGCTCCTTGACCGCGGCCGCGAGTTCTTCCGGGACGTCGATGAACGCACCAAGGTCGGCGCCGGCCAGGAACGGGCAGCCGCCGTCGAGCGAGTTCGGGTGGTAGGGCGCCGCTCCCCCGTGCACCGCCGTCTGGTGCATGCCGTCGCGCAGCATGTCGTTGACGGGGGCGTGCGGCCGGTTGATCGGAAGCTGGCCGAAGTTCGGGCCGCCCAGCCTGCTGATCTGGGTATCAATGTAGGAGAACAACCGGACCTGCAGCAGCGGATCGTTGGTGACGTCGATGCCCGGGACGAGGTGGCCGGGGTGGAAGGCGACCTGCTCGGTTTCGGCGAAGTAATTCACCGGGTTGGCGTTCAGGGTCATGATGCCGATCGGCTGCACGGGCGCCAGCTCCTCCGGGACGAACTTCGTGGGGTCCAGCAGGTCGATCCCCTCGAAGAACTCCTCCTCCGTGTCCGGGAAGACCTGTACGCCGAGTTCCCACTGCGGATAAGCGCCGGCCTCGATCGCGTCGGCGAGGTCCCTCCGGTGGAAGTCCGGGTCCATGCCGTTGATGAGCTGGGCTTCCTCCCAGAGCAGTGAATGGACGCCCTGCTTCGGCTTCCAGTGGAACTTCACCAGGCTGGTGGCGCCCTCGCCGTTGACGAAGCGGAAGGTGTGGACGCCGAAGCCCTCCATGGTGCGGAAGGAGCGCGGGAGGGCGCGGTCGGACATGTTCCACATGGTATGGGCCTGGGCCTCGGTGTGCAGCGAGACGAAGTCCCAGAAGGTGTCGTGTGCGCTCTGGGCCTGCGGAATTTCGCGGTCCGGGTGCGGCTTCGCCGCGTGGACGATGTCCGGGAACTTGATGCCGTCCTGGATGAAGAACACCGGGATGTTGTTGCCGACGAGGTCGAAGGTGCCCTCGTCGGTGTAGAACTTGGTGGCGAAGCCGCGGGTGTCCCGGACGGTGTCCGCCGAGCCGCGGGAGCCCAGCACGGTGGAGAAGCGGACGAAGACGGGCGTCTCGACGTCCTTGGCCAGGAAACCGGCGCGGGTGATGTTCGACGCCGAACCGTAGGACCGGAAGAACCCGTGCGCGCCGGCGCCGCGGGCATGGACCACCCGTTCCGGGATGCGCTCGTGGTCGAAGTGGGTGATCTTCTCGCGCAGATGGTGGTCCTGGAGCAGCACCGGGCCGCGCCGTCCTGCCTTCAGCGAGTGGTCGGTGTCGGAGAGCCGGAGCCCCTGGGCTGTGGTGAGGTAGGCACCGGACTGTGCCCGCGAGTTCACCGGCGCACCCGTGGGGGTGCCGGTCGGTGAGACGGCCTCCGGCCCCTGCTGGTCAGGCTTGGGCGGAAGCGGTTCCCGCGGCGTGGTGGGCTCCTCCAGGGCGGGCGGTTCCACGGACGCTGCGCCGGGGATCTGGATGTTGCTCTCTGCTGGCATGGGATGACTCCTCAGGGTAGGCAACCTTGGTCCCGGACGGGCGGCGGCCGCGTGGCGCCCCAGCCGAAACTAAGCGTGCTTAGTACCCTAAGTGACAGCCTCCGCGGAGGCAACAGCCGTCCGGTGGCCGTCCCCGGAAAACGTCGCCGATCTCCGAAAACACGGAACGGCGCACCGGACATGTCCGGTGCGCCGTTCGGGTAACACGTGGCCGGCGGGACGCCGGCCTGGGTCGGAGCTAGCCCAGCATGGACAGCACTTCGCTGAACTTCGCCGAAGGCCGCATCACTGCGGTGACTTTGGCCTCGTCGGGGCGGTAGTAGCCGCCGATGTCCACCGGGGAGCCCTGGACTGCCAGGAGCTCGCCGGTGATGGTCTCCTCTCCGGAATCCAGCGCGCCGGAGACTGCAGCGAACGCCGCGGCCAGCTCGGCGTCGTCGGTCTGGCGGGACAGTTCCTGCGCCCAGAACTTGGCCAGGTAGAAGTGGCTGCCGCGGTTGTCCAGTTCGCCGGCCTTGCGCTTCGGGGACTTGTCCTCCAGCAGGAAGGTGCCGGTGGCGCGGTCCAGGGTGTCGGCCAGGATCTGGGCGCGGGCGTTGCCTGTGGACGTGGCCAGGTGCTCGAAGCTGACGGCGAGGGCCAGGAACTCACCCAGGCTGTCCCAGCGCAGGTGGTTCTCCTTGAGCAGCTGCTGGACGTGCTTCGGGGCGGAGCCGCCGGCGCCGGTTTCGAAGAGGCCGCCGCCGTTGATCAGCGGAACCACGGAGAGCATCTTGGCGCTGGTCCCGAGTTCCAGGATCGGGAACAGGTCCGTGAGGTAGTCGCGCAGCACGTTGCCGGTCACCGAGATGGTGTCCTCGCCCTTGCGGAGCCGCTCCAGGGTGAAGGCCGTCGCGTCGTCCGGGGTCATGATGGCGATCTGCAGGCCCTCGGTGTCGTATTCCTTGAGGTATTCCTCCACCTTGGCGATCATCTGGGCGTCGTGGGCGCGGCCCTTGTCCAGCCAGAATACGGCGGGCACGGCGGAGGCGCGGGCGCGGGTGACGGCCAGCTTGACCCAGTCGCGGATCGGCACGTCCTTGGTCTGGCAGGCGCGCCAGATGTCGCCCGGGGCGACCTGGTGCTCGATCAGCACGGTGCCGGCGTCGTCGACGACCTGCACGGTGCCGGCCGACTGGATCTCGAAAGTCTTGTCGTGGCTGCCGTATTCCTCGGCAGCCTGGGCCATCAGTCCGACGTTCGGGACGGTGCCCATGGTGGTCGGGTCGAAGGCTCCGTGGGCGCGGCAGTCGTCGATGACGACCTGGTAGATGCCGGCGTAGCTGCTGTCCGGGAGGACGGCGAGCGTGTCGGCTTCCTGGCCGTCGCGGCCCCACATGTGGCCGGAGCTGCGGATCATGGCAGGCATGGAGGCGTCCACGATCACGTCGGAGGGAACGTGCAGGTTGGTGATGCCCTTGTCGGAATCGACCATGGCCAGTTCGGGGCCGTCGTTCAGGCCCTTCTTGATGGCCGCCTCGACGTCGCCGCGGATTTCCTCGGGGAGGTCCTCAAGGCCGTTGAGGATGGAGGCCAGGCCGTTGTTCGGGCTCAGGCCGGCGGCGGCGATCTGGGCGCCGTAGGTGTCGAAAAGCTCGGAGAAGTACGCCTTGACGACGTGGCCGAAGATGATCGGGTCCGAGACCTTCATCATGGTCGCCTTGAGGTGGGCGGAGAACAGCACGCCCTCTTCCTTGGCACGGGAAACCTGCGCGGCGAGGAACGTGTCCAGTGCGGCGGCGCGCATCACGGTGCCGTCGATGACCTCGCCGGCGAGGACCGGGAAGGCACGCTTGAGGACCTTGACCGTGCCGTCTTCCTTGACCAGCTGGATCTTGATGGTTCCATCGGCCTTGATGACCACGGACTTCTCGTTGGCGCGGAAGTCTTCGGAGTCCATCGTGGCGACGTTGGTCTTGGACTCGGGGCTCCAGGCTCCCATGCTGTGCGGGTTCTGGCGGGCGTAAGCCTTGACCGACAGGGGTGCGCGGCGGTCGGAGTTGCCCTCACGCAGTACCGGGTTGACGGCGGAACCCTTGATCTTGTCGTAGCGGGAGCGGATGTCCGTCTCCTCGTCCGAGGAGGGGTTGTCCGGGTAGTCCGGGAGGGCGTAGCCCTGGCCCTGGAGCTCCGCGACGGCGGCCTTCAGCTGCGGCGTCGAGGCGCTGATATTGGGCAGCTTGATGATGTTGGCTTCGGGATTTTTGACGAGGGCGCCAAGTTCAGCCAAGGCGTCGCTGACGCGCTGGTCTTCGGTGAGGTAGTCGCCGAACGCGGCGATGATGCGGCCGGCCAGCGAAATGTCGCGGGTCTCCACTTCCACACCGGCCGTCGAAGCGAAGGCTTCGACAATCGGCAAGAACGAATAGGTTGCCAGCATCGGCGCTTCGTCGGTGTGGGTATAGATAATCTTTGCCATTGCTCGGGCGTCTCCCTGAAGGTCTGGGTATTTCCGGAAATTTGTGCCATTTCAACATGTCTAACTTACCCGAGGGAGCTGGATTGCCGCCTACCGGCGTCGTCGGGCCAGACCTCCGTGACGCCAGCAACCAGAAGTGACAAGAGTTGACAGGAGGGTTTACAGCTCCGTCAAAGTGCCGTAGTTTCGTTCCATTACAGCGGCCGCCACGGGCGGCCGCCCCGCTTTCCACGGTTAGGACAACCATGAGAACACCCAAGACTCTGGCCACCAGCCTCCTCTGCCTCTCGGCAGCGGCACTGTTGGCTCTGAGTGCCGCCGGCGCAGCGAGCGCCGCCCCGGCCCCCGGCAAGGCACCGATGGAAACGTCGGGGGTCAGCAGCCACACCGTCGTCGAGACCGGCGGTGCCGAGTACTGGACGGAAGAGCGGATGCGCAACGCCATCCCCGGCGACGTACTGGCCGACAAGGCCGTGCAGCGGGGTGCCGGCTCCACGGCCGCCCTGAACCGCCCGGCGGAAGCGGGAGCACCCATCACCGTCGAGTCCCAGGCGCCGGTCCTGCAGGCGAAGGAAGTCCAGGCCAAGGTCAACGCGAGCGAGACCCCGGTCAAGCACATCGGCAAGGTCTTCTTCACGCTCGGCGGCAGCAACTATGTGTGCTCGGGCAACTCGGTCTCCGCCACGAACAAGAGCACCGTCTCAACGGCCGGGCACTGCCTCAACGAGGGCCCCGGCGCCTTCGCCACCAAGTTCACCTTCGTCCCGGCCTACCTCAACGGCTCCGCACCCTACGGCATGTGGACGGCCAAGTCCCTCCACGCCCCGACCCAGTGGAGCTCCGGCGGCGACATGACGTACGACACCGGCTTCGCGGTCATGAACACGCTCAACGGCCAGACGCTCGCGGACGTTGTGGGCGCCTCGGGTGTGCAGTTCAACGCCGCCCGCGGCCTGAGCTACAAGGCTTTCGGCTACCCGGCGGCACGGCCCTTCACCGGCGAGTCCCTGAAGAGCTGCACCGGCACCGCCACCAACGATCCCTACAACCCGCAGTTCAACTCCCAGGGTATCCCGTGCAACATGACCGGCGGCTCCTCGGGCGGCCCGTGGTTCATCGGCTCCAGCTCCACCGGCTACCAGAACTCCGTCAACAGCTACGGCTACGGCAGCAAGTCCACCACCATGTACGGACCGTACTGGGGCTCCGTCATCCAGCAGGCCTACACCACAGCGGCTGCTTCCTAGGCTCCAGCCTCACCCACACCAGCGCGGGGTCACTTGCGGCCCATCTCCGGCAGGGGGGATGGTCCGCAGTGGCCCCGCGTTGTCGTTGCGCCCGGTCCTTGCCTGTGGACCCAGGCCGCCCGCGGGACATGCCCTCCGCGCAGCCCCGGCGCCGGACATGTCCCCCCGCACGGACTGCCGCACCCGTGCCCGGTCCTCCCCGTCACCACCGGACATGTCCCCCGCACGGCGCAGAGCACGGACATACACCCGTTGTGTCCAGTCCCCGGCACAAAAATTGAGCATGTCCCCGCACGGACTGCCGCACCCGTGCCCGGTCCTCCCCCCGCCACCACTGGGCATGTCCCCCTCACGGCGCAGGGCCTGGACATATACCCGCTGTGCCCAGTCCCCGGCACAAAGAATGGACATGTCCTCCGGCAAAGGAGGGCATGTCCATTCTTGGTGCAACGGTGCCATGTGCGCCTGGTCCGGGATGCAGGACCCCGCGCGGCCGGCCTAGTGGAAGAAGTGGCGCGCGCCGGTGAAGTACATCGTGATGCCCGCGGCGTTGGCTGCGGCGATGACTTCCTCGTCGCGGACCGAACCGCCGGGCTGGACGACGGCGCGGACGCCGGCGTCGATCAGGATCTGCAGCCCGTCAGCGAACGGGAAGAACGCGTCCGAGGCGGCAACGGCTCCGCGGGCACGCTCGGGCGCCCCGCTCGTCTCTGCCGTCGACGGACCAGCTGCACCGCCGGCGCCCTCGACGTCGGAGTCCACGCTCACCCCCAGCGAGTTGGCGCGCTCGACGGCCAGCTTGCAGGAATCAAGCCGGTTGACCTGGCCCATGCCGATGCCCACGGCGGCACCGTGGTTGGCCAGCAGGATGGCGTTGGACTTGGCCGCGCGGCAGGCGGTCCAGGCGAAGGCGAGATCGGCCAGGGTGTCGGCGTCGGCGGCTGCACCGGCCGCGAGCGTCCAGTTGGCGGGGTTGTCGCCCTCGGCGTCGACCCGGTCCGACATCTGCACCAGCACGCCGCCGGAGACCTGGCGGATCTCGGAGGGGTAGCGGCCGTAGCCCTCGGGCAGGGCGAGCAGGCGGATGTTCTTCTTCTTGGACAGAATTTCCACCGCCTCGTCCTCGAAGCCCGGTGCAATGACGACCTCGGTGAAGATGCCCGCAACGGTCCGGGCCATGCCGGCGGTGACCGTGCGGTTGGCCGCGATCACACCGCCGAACGCGGAGACCGGGTCGCAGGCGTGCGCCTTGGCGTGCGCGTCGGCGATGGGATCCGCCGCGGAAGCGGACCCCACGGCCACGCCGCAGGGGTTGGCGTGTTTGATGATCGCGACGGCGGGCTCGGCGAAGTCGAACGCGGCGCGCAGGGCCGCGTCGGCGTCGACGAAGTTGTTGTAGCTCATGGCCTTGCCGTGCAGCTGGTCGGCCTGCGCGATGCCGGCCGGGGCGGCCTTGTCCACGTAGAGGGCGGCCTGCTGGTGCGGGTTTTCGCCGTAGCGCAGGACTTCGGAGCGCTCCAGCGCCAGGCCGGCGTAGGCGGGCCAGTCGATGACGCCGTCGCCGTCCTCGTCGAGGAACTGGCTCGCGGTCCAGCTGGCCACGGCGGTGTCGTACGTGGCGGTGTGCGCGAAGGCCTTGGCGGCGAGCCGGCGTCGGGTCTTCAGGTCAAAGCCGCCCGAGGCGGCGGCGGCAACGACGTCGTGGTAGGAGGACGGGTCCACCACAATCGCGACGGCGGCGTGGTTCTTCGCGGCGGAACGCACCATCGCGGGGCCGCCGATGTCGATCTGCTCGACGACGTCGTCCTGCGCCGCGCCGGACTTCACGGTTTCCACGAACGGGTAGAGGTTCACCACGACGAGGTCGAAGGGCTCGATCTCCATCGACGCGAGCGTGTCCATGTGGGCCGGGACGCGGCGGTCGGCCAGGATGCCGCCGTGGACGCGCGGGTGCAGGGTCTTGACGCGGCCGTCCAGCATTTCCGGGGAGCCGGTGACTTCTTCGACTTCCTGCACCGGGATGCCGGCGGCGGCGATCTTCTTGGCGGTGGAACCGGTGGAGACGATCTTGACGCCGGCTTCGTGCAGGCCCTTCGCGAGCTCCTCCAGACCGGTCTTGTCGTAGACCGAAATCAGGGCCCGGCGGATGGGAACACGGTCGATGGATACACGGTCAAGCTGCGTGAAGCTCACAAAAGTCTCCGTCTTATATCGCGGCGGGGCCGCGGGTGGTGGGGATGGGGCCAGTTTATCGCGTCAGCGCACCGGGCCTTCCCGCGCGCCGGAGTATGAAGCGCGCCGCAGCGGTGTGCAGGGACACGTAGAGTTTTCCCAGGAGGCTGAGAGATGAATACTTACACCACTGTGCCCAGCGGCGAACAGGTGGTCCAGGAACTGCCCTGGCGTTGGAAAGTGCAGGGCCGGATCTTCCTGATCGGCGGCCTGGGCTTTATGTTCGACGCCTGGGACGTGACGCTCAACGGCATCCTGATTCCGCTGCTGTCCAAGCACTGGGCCCTCACCCCGGGCGAGGCGGCCTGGATCGGCGCCTCGAACCTGATCGGCATGGCCCTGGGCGCCTTCGTCTGGGGCACCATCGCGGACACCATCGGGCGCAAGAAGGCCTTCACCGCGACCCTGCTGATCTTCTCGCTCTTCACCGTGCTCGGCGCGTTCTCGCCCGACTTCCTCTGGTTCGTGGCGTTCCGCTTTATGGCCGGCTTCGGCCTGGGCGGCTGCATCCCGGTGGACTACGCGCTGGTGGGCGAATTCACGCCCCGCAAGCAGCGCGGCAGGGTCCTCACCGCGATGGACGGCTGGTGGCCGATCGGGGCCGCCCTGTGCGGTTTCGTGTCCGCCGGGCTGGTCGCCCTGTTCGGTGACTGGCGCCTGACCATGATGGTGATGGTGCTGCCGGCGCTCCTGGTGTTCTGGGTCCGCCGCAGCGTCCCCGAATCCCCGCTGTTCCTGATCCGCAAGGGCCGGCGGGACGAGGCCGCCAAGGTGATCGATGACCTCGTCGCGGCCACCGGGGCCGAACCGCGCGCCTACAGCCTGCCCGAGGCGCAGGAGGCTCCGCGGCTCTCCGCCGGCAGCGCCTGGACCCAGCTGCGCCTGCTCTGGCAGTACGACTGGAAGATCACAACTGCGGCCTGGTCGCTGTTCTTCAGCATCCTGCTGGTCTACTACCTGTCGCTGACCTGGATGCCGCGGATCCTGATCGGTGCCGGCTTCGAGGAGTACAAGGCCTTCCTCACCACCGCCTCCATGGCCGCCGTCGGGCTGCTGGGTGTGGTGCTCGCCGCGCTGCTGGTGGAGCGGGTGGGCCGGAAGTGGATCCTGGCGATCACCGGGCCGCTGTCGGCGCTGACCCTGGTGATCGTGGCATTTGTGGTGGACATCCCGACGGCGGCCGTGTTCTGGCTGCTGGTCTTCGGCTTTGTGGTGCAGGTGGCCATCCCGGTGCTCTACGCCTATGTCTCCGAGCTGTATCCGACCGAACTGCGCGGCTCGGGCTTCGGCTGGGCCTCGACGTTCTCCCGGCTCGGCGCGGGATTCGGCCCGCTGGTGTTCGCGGCGTTCCTCTGGCCGGAACTGGGCCTGGCGACCTCCTTTGCCCTCGCCGGCGGGCTGGTGCTGCTCAGTGTGCTCTGGATGGCGTTCTTCGCCCCCGAAACGAAGCAGCGCCACCTCAAGTGACAGCTCAACGGTGGGGTCAGGCAGGGGTGGCGGGGGTGTGCGCGGCGGCGAGGGACGCCAGCGTCGAGACCAGCAGCCGGCGCTCCACGACCTTGATCCGTTCGTGCAGGGACTCCTCGGTCTCGCCGTCGCCGACCGCCACGGCTTCCTGCGCGATGATCGGGCCGGTGTCCACCCCGGCGTCGGCCCAGTGCACCGTGCAGCCGGTGACCTTCACGCCGTAGGCCAGCGCGTCGCGGACCCCGTGGGCGCCCGGGAACGACGGCAGCAGGGCCGGGTGGGTGTTGAGGTACCTGCCGCCGAACGCGTTGATGAAATCCGCGCTGACGATCCGCATAAAACCTGAGGACACGACGACGTCGGGCGCGTACGCGGCGACGGCGTCGGTGAGCGCGGCGTTCCAGGCGGCCCGGTCCGGGTAGGCCTTGAAGTCCACCACGAAGGTCGGGATTCCGGCGGCGGCCGAGCGCTCCACCCCGTAGGTCCCCGGCCGGTCCGCGCCGACGGCGGCGAGCTCCACCTCGAGCCTGCCCTCCCGAACGGCGTCGATGACAGCCTGGAGGTTGGAGCCGGTGCCGGAGACGAGGACTACGATGCGCATTGTCCTAGCTTATGGGGCCGCTCGCGTA
Organism: Arthrobacter sp. U41; assembly: GCF_001750145.1. NCBI lineage: Bacteria > Bacillati > Actinomycetota > Actinomycetes > Micrococcales > Micrococcaceae > Arthrobacter > Arthrobacter sp. U41. The sequence goes on along the minus strand of NZ_CP015732.1, from coordinate 2,351,141 downwards.
GGCTGGAAACCATGAATCCCCCGAACGACTCAGCCGGCAACCAGGGCGGCAAGCACCCGCTCAGCGACGCGGCCAAAGCCTCACAGGCGAAAACCCATAATCTGTTCCGCAGCTTCGTCGTGGCGGTGCTGGGGTCGTTCTTCGTCTACCAGCTGGATATCAACTACCTCTGGCTGAGCGCGCTCCTGACGGCGATTGCCCTGGTGCTGGGCATCATCGTGCTGGTCCGGTACGCCAGGCTCAAGGAATCCCGGTTCGTGCTGTTCGGGACGATTTCCGGCCTGGTGGTCCTGGCCGTGCAGGTGCTGCTGCTCGTGTCCACGGCGCTGTTCTTCAACCAGGTCCGGGACTACCAGCAGTGCAGCCGGCAGGCCCTGACCCAGCAGGCCGCCTCCATGTGCCAGACCCAGCTGGAAAAATCGTTGCCGCAGTTCCGCTGAGCGCAGTTCCGCCAATCGCGGGCCGGCTGAGCGCAGTTCCGCGCAGCGCGGGGCCGCGTCACAGGGACGCCGGCTCCAGGTCCGCTTCGCGCAGTTTCTGCTGGCGTTCCAGCCACGGTCCCGCCGCATAACCGATCACGACGCCGATCCCCGCCTCCGCGGCGACAAACAGTGCCGTCCGGAGCGGGTCGGGCCCAATCTCCGTGAGCCGCCCGATGCCGGCGGAGCCCCCGGCCAGCCAGGCCAGGCCCGCCGCGAGCAGACCGGCGACGCTGCCGACCATAACGCCGAGCGCCAGCGTGGAGACCGTGGCGGTGAACCAGCGGGCGTGGATCTTGATCGAGAGCCATTCGTCGAAGTGGTTTTCGCCTTCGCGCAGGAACCACCAGCCGGCCAGGGTTCCGGCGAGCACGGGCACCACCAGCGCGGCCATCCCGTAGTCCAGCGACCCGGCCGGCAGCGCCGCGAACACCGGGATCGACGGCAGCGGCCCGACGGCGGTGCCGAGCGCCCCGGACTGGGAGCCGATGCCGAGGGCGAAGCCGCCGCCGGAGGTCCAGGCGAGCGCAAACACGGCCAGGTTGGGCAGGAAGCCGAGCTGCGCGATGGTCAGCACGGAACTTCCGAGGATGCCGGCGTCGAGCGCTTCATAGACCGCGATCACGAGGTTCCAGTGGATGAACAACGTGGCGGCGAGGAGCGCGCAGGACATTGCCAGGCTGGCCAGCAGCGCCACGAAGCCGGCCTTGACCGCGGACCCCAGGTAGGAGCCGGCCCAGCGCGAATGCTGGCTGGTGCGGGAGAGCCAGGCGACGGCGTCGACGCCGATCAGGCGGCTCCAGGAACCGGCCTCACGGCGGGCGCCGATCACCATGCCGAGCCCGACCGGGATCAGCGGGATGAGGGCGGCGGACCAGAGCCCCACGCCGACGTCGTCCGTGCGGCAGACGAATCCGGTGGTCAGTCCGAAGCCGGCGTACATCAGCCAGGAGCCCAGCAGCGCCTGCCAGAGCTGGTCCGTGTACGAGGCCCGGGCCAGCCGGCGGCCGGCGCGCCAGGCGAGCAGGAACGGGATCAGGGTCAGGCCGAGCGGGGTGAGCGAGAGGACGCCGGATTGCGGCTGGGCCGCGGAGGCCGCGCCGGCGGTGTCCAGCAGGAGGGGAACGCCGTGGATCAGCAGCCAGGCCTGGCCGGCGAGCCGGGCCAGGACGTCGGGTGCGCCGTTGAGGAAACCGGCCGTGGCCCACACGGCAAGGATGGGGGCAACCACCACCAGTGCGGAGATAATGGCTGCCTGCGCGGACTCAAGGGCCCCCTGCAGCCACAAGGGCATCGGAAGTCCACGTTCCCCGGTCTGATCAGCGCGCAGTTTCATCGTGTTCCATGGTGCCACGTACCGGCGTTCCGGCCCGTGCCGACAGGCTCAACCGGCCGTTTTTGCCGGTATGTTGCCCGGATCACGTGCTGCGGCCGCTGCATTGAACTGCGGCTCCAGGCGGAGCTTTTTTCCCTACTGCGCCGTAAAATTGGAATGTCCGCAATCAGTGGTTGGAGGCAGAAAAATGACTACCGCATCTCCACATGCACACGGCGTTCACTTCGGACGGACCGATGTCCAGAACGCCGGCATGGGTGTAGGTATCGTCCTGATAGTCGTGGGCATCCTGGGGTTCATCCCGGGCATCACCACGCAGTACAACGAATTGGCGTTCCTCGGACCCGATTCCCAGGCCCTGTTCCTGGGAGTGTTCCAGGTATCGATGCTGCTGAACGTCGTTCAGCTCGCGATCGGCGCCACCGGCTGGGCCATGTCCCGGAACAACCCCATGGGTGCCCGGAACTTTCTCATGGGCTTTGGCCTGCTGTACATCGTCCTTAGCGTCTACGGGCTCATCGTTGGGGTGGGGTCGGCGGCCAATTTCCTGTCGCTGAACACCATGGATAACTGGGCCTTCATGATCTTGGGCGTAGCAATGGTGGGCGCCGGTTGGCTGATGTCCAGGCATCTGGCCGAGGACGCAAAGACCCGGTAAAGCAAACAACCGGGATAAAGGGAGCCGCGAATGAGTAACGTTTCATAGCATTCTGAAAATTCGTACTACCTGCTGGTGCAGTCGCCTCGTGCGGCTGCACCAGCTTTCTTTGTGCCGGGGGCGGGGCTGCGTTTCGCGTCGGCGTGGGGCTGGCCGGGTGTTGGCGGCCTCGCGCCCCGGCGGGCGGCATTTTGTGACCGCCCGGGGCCCCCGGAGCGGCCAAACCCCGCCCATTCGCCGCAGATGGCCGCTATGAGCCAGCTCTCCGGCGCCCATTCGCCGCAGATGGCCGCCATGAAACCGCGTTTAGCGGCCATCTGTGGCGAATCGCTGCCCGTAATGCTTGAGTTCTAGCGATCGTTGCAACACCCCCGGGCGCAGATCTCCGGCCGGGGCAGGCGTGCTGCGCCACTAGGCGTCGTTCAGGTCGATGCCCCTGGTCTCCGGAAGCTTGAACACCGCGAGCGCCGTGGCGAGGCACAGCACAATGATGTAGATGCTGGAGAGCCAGCCCAGGCTCCAGCTGTTGAAGAGGGCATTCAGGTACGGTGCCGTTCCGCCGAAGATCGCGACCGACAAGGAATAGGCAAAGCCGATGCCCTGGGTGCGGATCTTGGTGGGGAAGTTCTCTGACAGCACGGCTGCGAGCAGTGCCCCCGGGATGGCGACGATGCACAGGGCCAGGGTGGCGGCGACGGCGAGCGTCCAGCCATCGCTGGTGATCATGCCCATCAGCGGGAATTGCGCGGCGACCATGGCGACGGAGAAGCCGATCAGCAGGGGCCTGCGTCCGATCCGGTCAGAGAGCCGCCCCCAGAACGGCAGGGTGATGAGGGCAATCGATTGTGCAATCACGGAGGCCCAGTACGCGGTCTGGGGATCCATTCCCCGCTGGGTGATGGCGAAGGTCGAGGCGTAGGACGTCCAGGTGTAGTGCGCGGCGGTGATGCCGGAGGTCATGGCGATCATGAGCAGGACGGCGCGGATGACGGTCTTGCGCGGGATCGGTGCAACCTCGGCGGCCGCTGCTTTGGCTTCGAAGACGTCGCTTTCTTCCATGCCCCGGCGAAGGTAGAGCGCCGCCAGTGCCAGCACGGCCCCCAGCAGGAAGGGGATGCGCCATCCCCATTGCGCCACTCCGGCCGCGCCCAGGATGCTGGTCACGCCGCCGCCCACGACATAGGCGAGCACCGAGCCGCCAAAGATGGCGACGAAAACGATGCTTCCCCACTGCCCGCGTTTGGCCGGCGGTGCGATCTCCGCGATGTAGGTGTTGGCCGTGGCCGACTCTCCGCCGTGGGCAAAGCCCTGCGCAACCCGGGCCAGCAGCAGGAGCACGGAGGCCCAGATACCCACCTGGCCATAGGTCGGCATCAGCCCGATCAGGAGCGAGCCGCCGGCCATGATCAGCATGGTGGTGATCAATACGAACTTGCGGCCGCGCTTGTCGGCGATCCGTCCGAACACAATGCCGCCCAGCGGGCGCATCAGGAATCCCACCGCGAAGACCGCCAGCGTGGAGAGCAGGGCCGAGACAGGGTCCTTGGAATCGAACATCGCCGCCGCAATGAAGGGCGCGAAGACGGCGTAGGCGCTCCACTCGTACCATTCCAGGACGTTGCCGACGGTGCTGGCCAGCATGGAACGTCGTTTGGAGCCTTGATCGGGACGAGGCTGTTGCTGCCGGGGCGGGGCGGCCTCAAGTCGGATGGTGCTGTCCATGGTGGTTCCTTCCCTAACTGCGCTGTATGAGGAATTCGGTCAAAGGGGCATGACTGGGGGGACCATGGCGCCGGCGGCGGCCACAGCCCAGGAGCAGACAGCCCGCGGGTGGCGGACTTGCGAGGGTTTTACTTCAGGCGGGTCGCGAGGCGTTCGGCGACGTCCAGCAGTTGCGGCACGCCGTGTTCCATGGCGGCGCCGAAACCGGTGTCCCCCGGGCGTTCGCCACGCAGCCAGCGGGTATGAATCGCCTCGCTGAAGATCGCGGCCTTCCACAGGGCCAGGGCCTGGTACCAGGGCAGGGATGTGAGGTCGAGGGACATCCGCTCCTGGTACCGGTCGATCAGTTCCTGCCGCCGAAGGTACCCGGGCAGCCGGGTGACCGGTGTCAGTTCCATGGTGGTGAACGGCTCGTCGGCGTCGGCGTAGGTCGCGGTCAGATAGCCGAGATCGGCCAGCGGGTCGCCCAGCGTGGCCATTTCCCAGTCGAGCACGGCGGTCACGCGCGGCGGCGCGTCCAAGGCGAACATCAGGTTGCCGGTGCGGTAGTCGCCGTGGATCACCGAATCGCGTTGGCTCTCCGGGCGGTTTTCCTCCAGCCAGGAGGCTAAGCGTCCGACAGCGGGCAGATCCCGGGTCGTGTTGACGTCCCACAAGGAGGCGAACCGCGCGACCTGGCGTTCCAGGTAGCCCTGGGGCCGGCCGATCCGGGCGATCTCTCCGCTGGACACGTCCAGGGAGTGCAGGTCCGCGAGGGTGTCCACCACTGCCTCACTGGTCGCCCGGCGCGATTCCAGGGCGTCGAGGTGCGGGGGAACCGTGTCGGTGAGGACCGTGCCGTTGAGGTGCTCCATCACGTAGAACGGAACACCGAGGACGGAGTCGTCCTCGCACACGGCCAGGATGCGCGGAACGGGCATGCCCAGCGGTGCCAGGGCCAGCTGGATTCGGGCTTCCCGCACCATGTCGTGGGTGGACTTGGGCAGCGGCGGCCGCGGTCCGCGGCGGAGCACGACGTCGGTCCCGTCCCGGCGCAGCCGGAACGTCACGTTTGACTGGCCGTCCCCGATCCGCTCCCACTCCAGGTCGCCGGACCCCAGCCCGGCTCCGTCCAGGAAGTCGCGGACGTTGTCCAGGATCAGCAACGGCGGCCGGGTCAGCGAGGCGGCCTGGTCCCCGCTGTCGACGACCTCGGGCTGGGCGGCTTCCGTGACCCCGGCGGGCTTCATGATTCGGCTCCCAGAGGGTAACGGGCAGCGCCCAGGAACGGCTCGCCGCCGGCAACCACCCGGCGGCGGTGCGAGGAGGCGCGCCGCGAGATGGCCCACTTGTGGGTCTCGTTGGCGCCGTCGTAGATCCGGAAGGGCCGGACTTCGGCGGCGTACTGTGCCAGCGGCAGCCCGTCGGACACGCCGTCGCCCCCGCAGAGCTGGATGGCGCGGTCGATGACCCGGAAAACGGCCTCGGAGCAGTGCACCTTGGCGATCGAGGACATCGCCGAGCCGGCCTTCGGATCGGAGACCAGGAGGGCGGCGGTCTTGGTGATGATCGCGTCCGAGGTTTCGATGTCGATCACGGACTGGGCGATCATCTCCTGGGCGATGCCGAGCTGCGCGATGGGTGAGCCGAAGATTTCCCGGGTGTCGGTCCGGTCCAAAGCGATGTCCAGCGAGCGGCGGGCCAGGCCGAGCCAGCGCATGCAGTGGGTGAGCCGGGCCGGTCCCAGCCGGACCTGGGCGTACTTGAAGCCGAGGCCGACTTCGCCGAGCACCGCCTCCGGCCCGACCACAACGTTGTCGAAGTGCAGGTTCGGATGCCCGCCGGCGATGGTCCGGTCAATGGTGTGGATCGGGTTGCCCAGGCGCACCCCCCGGGCGTCCATGTCCACCAGGAACATCGTGGCGCCGTCCGTCTCCGGCCCGGCACCTGGTGTCCGTGCCATGACGATCGCGAATCCGGCGTGTTCGGCCCCGCTGGTGAAACGCTTGTCCCCGGAGATCGTCCAGGAATCCCCCTCGCGGGTCGCGGTGGTCAGCAGCCCCGCGGGGTCCGACCCGGCGCCCGGGTGGGGCTCGGTCATCCCGAAGCAGGAGAAGGTGTCACCGGCTGCGAGGGGTGCAAGATACCGCCTTTTCTGCTCCTCGGTGCCGATGATGTTCAGCATGTGCATATTGCCCTCATCGGGCGCCATGCAGTTGAGTACGGCCGGCCCGATCGGGGAATAGCCGGCTTCCTGGAAGATCGGGGACCACTGGTCCACGGGCAGGCCCTGTCCGCCAAAGGCGACGGGGACGTGCGGGGCGAACACGCCGGCGGCTTTGGCGGCTTCGCCGAGTTCCCGTCGGAGCCCGTCGTCCAGGCGAACGCCTGGCCGCGGCTCGGCGGGGATCACGACACTGCGGATGAACTCTCGCGTGCGGAGCCGGAGGTCTTCGGCGGCGGGAGGCAGGGGGCTTTGGTTCATGGGAGGTCCTTTCGGGCCGGAAGGGGTGAAGCGCTGAAGCGCAGCACCGCCGGGGTGCTGCAGCGGAAGGCGGGTGCTAGGCGGTGCCGCCGGCGGTCAGCAGACCGCCGTCGACCGTGAGGATCTGGCCGGTGATCCAGTCAGCGTCCGGGGAGGCGAGAAACGCGACGGCGGCGGCGACGTCCTCGGGGACCCCGAGCCGCTTGAGCGGGTATTGCCCGGCGACTTCTGCTTCCTTGCCCTCGTAGAGCGCCTTCGCGAACTGGGTCTTGACGACGGCGGGGGCGACGGCGTTGACGCGGATCTCGGGGCCGAGTTCGACGGCGAGGGTGCGGGTCAGGTGGGATACCGCGGACTTGCTGATGCCGTAGAGCCCGATCCCTTCGGAGGGAGTGTCGCCGGTGACGGAGGATATGTTCACGACGCAGCCGCCGCGGTCCCGGAAGCCCAGCCCGGGGTGGGACAGTGCACCCTGCACCCAGGCCAGCGTTCCGATGACGTTGACGTTGAAGACTTTGCGTGCCGCGTCGAGGTCGAGTTCGGCCAGCGGGCCGTAGACCGGGTTGATGCCGGCGTTGTTGACCAGGATGTCCAGGCCGCCGGTTTCGCGGGCAATCAACTCGAAGACTGCCTGCTGGTGGCCGGCGTCGTCCGCTTTTCCGGCGACGCCGTAGGCGGTGCCCGGGGGGAAGGACGCAACGGCCTCGTCGAGGGTTTCCTGCGTCCTGGCCGTCAGGACGACCCGCGCACCTTCCGCCGAGAGCCGGCGGGCGATGGCCAGGCCGATGCCGCGGCTGGAGCCGGTCACCAGGGCGGTCTTGCCCTCGAGCCGGCGGGGGATGTTGGGCTGGGTCTCGTTCTGTCCGGTCACGTTCAGTCCTTCAGGTTCAGGCCGCGGAGTTCCCGCCGCTGGATCTTGCCGGTGTGCGTTTTGGGTAGATCGTTCAGGATGTAGAGCCGGCGCGGATACTTGTAGGCCGCCATCCGCTCCTTGGCGAAGGAAATCAGCTCGGTGTCGGTCGCATGTTCGCCGGCCTTCAGCGAGACGTAGGCAACCACCGCTTCGCCGCTGTAGCTGTCCGGCTGGCCGACCACCGCGGCTTCGAGGACCGCCGGATGCTCGTAGAGGGCGTCTTCGACTTCCCGGGGCCACACCTTGTAGCCCGAAACGTTGATCTGGTCCTTCATCCGGTCCACGAGGTAGATCCAGCCGGCCGCGTCCATAATGGCGACATCCCCGGTGCGCAGCCGGCCGCCGGGAATAGCGGCTGCCGTCTCTGCCGGCTTATTCAGGTAGCCGGGGGTCACCTGCGGCCCGCTGAGCTCCAGCTCCCCCGGCTCGCCGTCCGGAACCGGTTCGCCGTCCAGACCAATGACCCGGGCCAGGAGATTCGGCAGGGGCACGCCGATCGCGAGAGTGCCGCTGGCGGCATCGACCGGCGCCACCAGCCCGGGCGGTACCGCGATCACGGCAGAGGCCGTCTCGGTCATGCCATAGACGTTGTGGATGTACTGGGCGAAGCGTGCCTGGAAAGCCGCCACAGTGGCCGGCGGGATCGGAGCGCCGCCGGAGTAGATGTACTTGAGCGTCGCGAACTCCGCGGACGAGGCGTGCGCCAGATCCAGGAGCGCGTTGAACACGGTGATTGACCCGATGACATGGGTCACCCCGTGCCGGTTGAAGGACTCAAGGATGACATCCGGCCGGACCCTGTTGATGAAAACAAGGTTCACGGGGTGGATGAGGGCCGTCACCGCGGTGGCCACCGCACCCGTGATGTGGAAGAGGGGTGCAACGGCGAGCACGACGTCCCCTGGCGCCAGGTCCTGCCATTGCGCGTAGCCCGTTGCCACGGCCATCACGTTCCGGTGGGTTCCCAGGGCACCCTTTGCCGGGCCGGTCGTTCCCGAGGTGTAGGTCAGCAGCGCCACGCTGTCTCCGGTGAGCGCCGCCGGGATCGGGACCTGGCCGGACCTCCGCTGGAGGATCGAGCGCAGGTCATCGTCCGTGCGTTCACGCCGGACCGGCGAGCGGAAGACCCGCGGGTCATCCTCGCTCTGGAAGTCTAGGTCGGTGGTGGTAATCACCCAGGCCACGCTGCTGCCGCGGAGCGTCGCCCTCACGTCGTCAAGCTCTCCGTCGAGGCACACGATCCCGACGGCGCCCGAGTCGTCGATAATGTTGCGGAGCTCCTTTCCCTTGTACATCGGGTTCAGCATCAGCGCCGTCCCGCCGGCCTTCCAGATGGCCAGCATGGACAGGGCGAACTGCGGGATGTTCTGCAGGTAGATGCCGACGGCACTTCCGGGGCCAACGCCCCGCTGTTGAAGTTCGACGCTGAGCGCGTCGGTGAGGGAGTCGACGTCGGACGCGGACAGCGACTGGTCGAAGTAGGTCACCGCGGTGGCATCCGGCGCCTCACGGACGCGTTGGGACCAGGCTTCATTGATGGACCCGGCGGCAGGCTCGACGCGGGGTGGGATGCCCGCGGGATACAGGGCAGTCCAGGCTGGGTCTACGGTTTCGTTCACGGCGATGAGTCTCTTCTTCGTTGAACAGAGGACAGTGAATCTCTTTGTGACTTAGCTTACTTTACCGAGCGCTCGCTCGGTTCAATCGAATATAGTGTAGATACACAACTACGGCAAGGGGTCACGTGGACATGGGCGCACGAGGTGCCACGCATTCAAAGGCGTCGGCTGCGGTAACTGGGACGGAGCGTCCGAAGGCTGCGAGCGCCGGGTGGCAGGATTTCTCGCCTCCCGCCCTCCGCCCGGCCCTGGCAGCAGCCTTGGCATGCTTTATGGAGAACGGCTACCACGGGACGACGATCCGCCAGGTTGCGACCCGGGCGGGATTGTCAGTGCCCGGGCTCTACCACCATTTCCCGTCCAAGCAGGCGCTGCTTGTGGCGCTCGACGCCGAGGCCATGAGCGAGCTCTGGACCCGGAGCACGGCTGCACTTGCCGACGGCCCGCAGTCGGTGCTGGACAGGTTCAACCGGCTGATCCGTTGCCTCACTCTCTTCCACGCCCACCGGGGCGAACTGGCCTTCATCGCCCTCAGCGAGATCCGCAGCCTTGAAGGATCCGCGCGCGCGGACCACATTGCAGCCCGCGACCGCCAGCAGGCCCTGCTCAGCGGGATCATCGACGAAGGCGTGGCCGCCGGGATCTTTGACGCGCCCCACCCCCGCGAAACCAGCCGCGCGATCACCACGATGTGCACGGGCGTGGCCCAGTGGTACCGGATCGACGGCGAGCTCACGCCCGAGGAACTTGCCGACCGGTACGGCCGGCTGTGCCGACTGACCGCAGGGGCAGCCGTCGGACGCTGACGGAGTCTGCCTCTTTGGTTCGGGTCGCCCGACCGCTTGAACCCGCCCGCTCAAGCTCACCCATTCGCCACAAACGGCCGCCATGGGCCACCCCTCCCGCGCCCATTCGCCGCAAACGGCCGCTATGAAGTCACGAATGGCGGCCATCTGCGTCCAATGGCTCAATCGAGGCCGCGCTTACTGCGCCCCGGTCCTGCGAGAATGGCCAGATGACCGCCATCATCCTGGGCTGGAACCCGGACCGCTGGAACGACTGGAACTACGCGGAAGTCGTCGAGCGCGTTGCCGCGACCGGCCTTCACCTCGAGCCGTGGAGCGTGGGCCGCCACCGGAATATCAGCGCGGGTGCGGACGCCTGGTTGCTCCTGCAGGGAGACCACGGCCGGGGACTGATCGGCCATGGCGTCGTGGTCTCGGAGCAGCCCGAACCCGGCCCACACTATTCCGAACCGGGGAAGACCGCGATGTACGTGCAGGTGGCTTTCGACGCACTCCTTCCCCTGGGCGACCAGATAGCCTCCGCAGTTCTCAAGGAAGCCGTGCCCGGGGTCCCCTGGAGCAGCGTCTTCGGCTCGGGACTGGCCGTTGAGCCGCCCGAGGAGGCCAACATCCGCACCCTGTGGGGTAGCTTCGGGCCTCAGCAAGGGCCGGATCCCACGGACGCCGTGCCAGGAACCTATCCGGAGGGCGCGGTCGTCAGGGTCGAGGCCAACCGCTACGAACGCAGCCCGGAGGCCCGGCGAGCCTGCATCGCGTACCACGGCACCAACTGCGCGGCGTGTGGATTTTCCTTCGAAACGGCCTACGGCGAGATCGGCAAGGACTTCATCCATATCCACCATGTCGTCCCGGTTTCCCAGCTCGGCAGCGGTTACCAGCTCGATCCCATCACCGACCTCATCCCGCTCTGCGCGAACTGCCATGCCATGGCCCACCAGGGAGTGGGCACTCCCCGGACGGTGGCCGAGCTGCGCCGGATCATTGGCGACGCCGGGTTCCTCCGCGGCTCCACCCTCACCGCCGAACAGCTCGAGGCCCAGCGGCAGGCCCGCGAGCTTCTGGGGCCGCAGTAGACCCGCCGCGGCATCTCCGCCGGTATTGAGCATCCCCCACCACGTCGTCCGGCTGCAGCGCCGTCAGGCGGACCAGACCTGCCGGAACTTGCCGCTGGGGTCCGGCCGCGGCAGCTCCTCCGCATGTTCGACGGCGACCCTGCCGGTCCCCTGGGCCGCGAAGAAGCTGTCCAACCGCTCCCCGACTGCTTTCCGCACCTGCGCCAGATCGGATCCTGGCCAGACCTCCAGCCGCAGCCGCAGGGTTGCCGGCCCGGTGCGGATCGCCTGGAACCGGCGCACTCCGGCGGTCTGCTCGATCACCGTGCCCAGTGCCAACGGCACGACCGTGACCCCGCGACCGTCAGGTGCCGCGAAGGAAACCAAGTCCCCGGCACGCCCTTCGATTCTTACCGGAGGAAAAGGGCTGCCGCAGGGGCACGGGGCAGTGGCGAACGAGACGCGGTCCCCGAGGTCGTAGCGGATCAACGGCTGCACCCGGTTGGCCAGGTTGGTCACGAGCACGGTGTGGGAGGCGACGCCGGCCGGGACCGGCCGGTAGTCCGCGTCCACCGGCTCGAGGATGTACCAGTCGCTGTTGACGTGGAACGCGCCGTTCCGGCACTGGCTGGTCAGGGCGGGGACTTCCGAGGAGAGATAGCGTTCGGTGACCCGGCAGCCAAGCGCCGATTCGATGGTTGCACGTCCGGCGGCGGACAGGTTCTCGCCGGAACTGATGGCCAGGACGGGGCGGATCCGCAGCCGCCCGGCCTGCTGTTCGGCGGCCAGCTGCGCCATCGCGCTGGGGTAGCCGTACAGTAGCGTGGGCTTGAAGTCGTTGAGTTCCGCCACCAGATCCGGAAGCGGCCTCAGCACTGAGAAGACCCGGACCCGCCGGGCGATGATCGAGGCGCGCCGCCGCGCGGATTCGGTCAGGACCACGCCCGCGAAGTGGCCTCCTCCCGCGACGAGGGCAGCAGCCCGCGCCCCGTGGCGCAGAAGCGCCCGCACTTCAGCAGCCCGGACCAGGGTCCGCCGCTCGCGAACCCGCACCACCAGGTTGACCACCACCCACGACAACCGGTCGTGCACCAGGACGGCCGGCTCCCCGGTGGTGCCGGACGTGGTCACCACCAGGTACTTCCCGCGGTAAAGGGTCCCGAGCCGGGAGACGTCAGCGAGCAACTCCGACCTCAGTTTCGCCAGGGTGATGTGCGGGTCCGTCACCCAGTCGTCGAAGTTCGCCATCAGCTCCCGCTTGCCGGCCCGGGGAAGCTGCCCCAGATCCGTGACCTCGTCCGGCACGTCCCGGTACAGGCGGCGGTAATAGGGGGACGAGGACCGGGCGAACTCCACGAGCTCCGCGAGCCGGGCCTGCTGCCGCCGGGCGATCCCTTCGGGGCCGCCCCGCTCAGCGCGCCAGATGTCCCAAGCGATCCCGATCATCGTTCCGGATAGGCTTCGCATCGGAAATCACCCTTTCCAGGACGGCACCTCAGCCTTCAGACCACCTTTCCACTGCAGCAGGCGCCCTGACAGGGGCTTTCGTCCCCGCCTACCCCGGGAAGCGGACCTGCGCCGGATCCGCACGCGGACGTGACCACTGGACATGCCCATTTTTCGCGGCAACGAGGGGGCATACGGGGTTATGTCCTGTCCTGGGCGCGGCCGGAGGGCACGTCCAGCGGGCGGGAGGCAGATCCGGCAACCGCACCCGCGCCGCAACCATCCCGAGCAAGCCCCGCCTGCGCCGATCTCGAGCCAAGCCGCGCCGATCTCGGACCCCGCGCCCGCCCTGTTAACCCACTCTTCCTTCCCCCGCCATACGCCCACCCCCGCCCCGAAAGCCTGTCCCCGCACCGTGGAGGGGTGAGGATCGCAATTGTCGCCGAGTCATTCCTTCCGCTTATGAATGGGGTAACGCATTCGATCCTGCGGGTCCTGGAGCATCTGCAGGAGCGCGGGGACGAGGTGCTCGTGATCGCGCCGTCCACCCAGGACACGGAGGCCCCCGACAGGGTCTACGGGGCGCATGTCCACCGGCTGCCCTCGGTTCCGCTGGCTGGCTACGCGAACGTGCGGGTGGCGATGGGCGGTGTTTATCGGGTCAAGCGAATCCTTGCCGAGTTTGCACCGGACGTGGTCCACCTGGCGTCGCCGTTCGTGCTCGGCTGGCGCGCGGCACAGGCCGCACAGCAGCTGGGGATCCCCACCATAGCCATCTACCAGACCGAGGTCCCGGGCTACGCCGGGCGGTATGGCGTCCCCTTCCTGGAGAACTGGGCCTGGAACCGGGTGGAGAACATCCACCTGCTCGCCTCCCGGACCCTGGCTCCCTCCAGTTTCGCGGTCAACCAGCTCCGCGGCCGCGGCATTCCGCGGGTCCAGATGTGGCGGCGCGGCGTGGATACCCAGCGGTTCTCCCCGGACAAGCGCGACGCCGGATGGCGGGCGGCCGTCGCCCCGGCCGGCGAGCGCATCATCGGCTACGTGGGCCGGCTCGCGGTCGAGAAGCAGGTGCAGGACCTTGGCGTGCTGGCCGATGTTCCCGGGACCCGGCTGGTGATTGTGGGCGACGGGCCCCAGCGGCAGGCCCTCCAGGACGCCCTGCCGGACGCGGTCTTCACCGGGTTCCTCGGCAGCGAGGAGCTGGCCCGGGCGGTGGCGTCCTTCGATCTCTTTGTGCACCCCGGGGAGTTTGAGACCTTCTGCCAGACCATCCAGGAGGCGATGGCCTCGGGCGTGCCGGTGGTTGCCACGGGCCGCGGCGGACCGCTGGACCTCGTCGAGAATTCCCGCACCGGCTGGCTGTACAAGCCGGGCGATCTCGCCGCGCTGCGGAACCACGTGGTGGACCTGATGGGCGACGACGCCAAGCGCCGGGCGTTCGCCGCGGCGGCCCACGCGTCGGTCCAGGGCCGGACATGGTCAGCCCTTGGTGCCGAGCTGGTCCAGCACTACCAGGCGGTCCTCGCCGCCGACATCGCCACAACAACCCCTCAAGGAGTCGCCCTGTGATAATTTCCGTGATCGGCTGCGGTTACCTGGGGGCCGTGCATGCGGCCACCCTGGCATCGATGGGCCACCGCGTGGTGGGGATCGACGTCGACGCCGCCAAGGTCGAACAGCTGGGCCGGGGTGCGGCGCCGTTCTTCGAACCGGGGCTGGACGAACTCCTGCGCGACGGCATCGCCACCGGCCGGCTCAGCTTCTCCACGGAATTCGCCGACGCCGCCAGCGCTCAGCTGCATTTTCTCTGCGTGGGCACACCGCAGTCCAAAACTTCCGACGGCGCCGACCTCAGCTACCTCGTCGCCGCCACCGAGACGCTGCTCCCCCATCTGGCCGCACGGTCCGCCGTGGTGGGCAAGTCCACGGTTCCGGTGGGAACGGTGGATATGCTCCGCGGTGTGTTGTCCCAGCGGCCGGATGTTCTGCTGGGCTGGAACCCGGAGTTCCTGCGCCAGGGCACCGCGGTCAAGGACTCCCTGGTCCCGGACCGCCTGGTCTACGGCGTCCCCGAGGCTGGCCACTCCCGCGACGGCAACGCTGAAGGTGGCAACGCTGAAGGTACGGATGCCGACGTCGGCACCGCCCATACCGGCACCGCCGGCACCGCCCACACCGCCCTCACCGGCACCTCGATCACCGCGGCCCTCGACGCCGTCTATGCGCCCCTGCTGGCGGCGGGGATTCCGCGGCTGGTCTGCAACTTCGCCACGGCGGAACTGATCAAGTCCGCGTCGAACGCGTACCTTGCCACAAAGCTGAGCTTCATCAACGCAATGGCCGAGCTCTGCGACGCTACGGGCGCCGACGTGCAACAGCTGGGCTCGGCGATGGGCCTCGATCCGCGCATCGGCAGCCGGTACCTCCATGCCGGCCTCGGGTTCGGCGGCGGCTGCCTGCCCAAGGACATCCGATCCCTTCGGGTCCAGGCGGCCGGTCTGGGCGTGCATTCGGTGGATCAGTGGATGGAGGTGGTGGATTCCATCAACCGGGACCAGCGTTCCCGCACCGTCGGGCTGGCGAGGGAACTGTGCGGCGGTGAGCTCGGCGGCCGCCGGGTCACGGTGCTCGGCGCGGCCTTCAAACCCGACACGGACGATATCCGGGATTCCCCCGCCCTTGACGTTGCCCTCCAGCTGGCCTCGCACGGCGCCCACATCACGGTGACGGACCCGGCCGCGATCAACAACGCGTGGCTCCGCTTCCCGCAGCTGCGCTTCGAGCCGTCAACATCCCAGGCACTGGAGGGGGCCGAACTGGTGCTGCTGCTGACCGAATGGGACGAGTACGCCGCGCTCTTACCGGCCGAAGCCGGGACGCTGGTCCGGCGCCGGACCCTGCTGGACGCCCGGAACATCGTCGACGCGTCAGTCTGGGAAGCGGACGGCTGGACGGTCCGCGGCCTTGGTCGGGGCCGCGCAACCCGCCCGACCGGAACCGGCCCCGCCGCACCCACCTCAGGCGGCCCGGACCAGTCCGCGGGCCACCGGCTTGTTGCGACCAGCCCGAGCAGCGCTGACGGGGCCCGCTGAAACCCATCCTCTGAAACCCGGCTGCTGGCACCCGGACGCTGAAACGCCGGGTGCACGTAGCCACCGCTCAGCCGTGAGGCCCCTATGATTCCCTGAGGGGAGGAATCCAAATGAATTACCTGTGGTCTCAAACGCAAGACAGCGGCACCGTGACGGCTTCCTCGCACCCTGCGCCCGGCGCCGAGGCGGTCCTCGAATCCTGCCCCGATGCCCTTCTGGTGATCTCCGAGGAGGGGATCATCCGCCGGGTCAACGCTGCCACGGAGCGCATGTTCGGCTACACCCGTGAGGAACTGGTGGGCAAGGACCACCGCATGCTCGTTGCCGAAGGGTTCCGGAGCGGCTTCCACCGCCTCGCCTTCGCCCTCCGCAAGGGGGCGGACGCTTCCGCTGACGTCACCTCTTCCGCCTCCGCTTCCTCCGCCGACGACGCCGGCACCGGCGCCGGCACCGCCGTCCCAAACTCCAACCCAGAATCCACCCCGGGTGCCGCCCCCGGACCCACCGCCCCGGACCTCCCCCCGGTCGAAGCCTACGGTCTGCGGCGCGACGGCACCGAGTTCCAGTGCGAAGTGGCCTGCTCGCTGCTGGTCGGGGGCACCGACGATTCCCCCGTCAGCATGGCCGTCGCCGTCCGCGACACCTCCCACCGGCTCGCCGCCGACGCCGGACTCCGCGAAGCTCTGTCCCTGCTCAGCGCCACGCTGGAATCCACGGCTGACGGCATCCTCGTCGTCGGCGCCGACGGCCGGATCGCCGGAGTCAACAACCAGTTCCACGCCATGTGGGGCGTCCCGCGCGAACTGCTGGCCACCCAGGACGACGAGGCCGTAATGGGCTTCGTCCTGGACCAGCTCGTGGACCCCGCGCAGTTTGTCGAAAAGATCAGCGCGCTTTACGCCGATCCGGACGCCGAAAGCCACGACGTCCTTGACTTCCTTGACGGCCGCACCTTCGAACGCTATTCCCGCCCGCAGAAGGTCGCGGACCGGGTCGTCGGCCGGGTGTGGAGTTTCCGTGACGTGACCCCGGCCCGGATCGCGCAGGACCGGATCACCCAGGCCCTGGCCGATCTGGCCGCACAGGCCGCCCAGCTCAAGGCCCTCGCGTTCCAGGACCCGCTGACCGGACTGTCCAACCGGAAGCTCTTCAACGACCACCTCGAAGCAGCCCTGCGCGGGCCGTGCGGCACCGCCGTCGACGTCCTGCTCCTGGACCTGGACGATTTCAAGGAAGTCAACGACATTTTGGGCCACCACGCCGGGGACCAGCTGCTGATCGAGGTCGGCCGGCGCCTGCGTGAGTGTGTCCGCCCGAACGACGTTGTAGCACGGCTGGGTGGTGACGAATTCGTGGTGCTTCTGGTCGGCTCGCTGGACCCCGGAACCGTTGCCGAGCGGATTGTCGCGTCCCTGAAGGCGCCCCTGCGGATCGACGGATCCATGCTGCGCCCGAGCCTGAGCCTGGGCCTGGCATCCATCAACGAGGACGCCGTCGGCGCCTCCGAGCTGATGCGCCGGGCCGACATCGCGATGTACGCCGCGAAGGCCGCCGGGAAGAACCGGTACCTGCGGTTCCGGCCCGAGATGATGAAGAGCCTGGTCCAGCGCACCGAGCTGGAGGCCGGGCTGCGGCTGGCCGTGGACGCCGGCCAGATCACCGTGCACTACCAGCCCATCGTCTCGACCGAGCGCGGCGTGGTGGTGAAGGTTGAGGCCCTGGCCCGCTGGGACCGCGACGGCGAAATCGTCCCTCCGGCGCAGTTCATTCCGGCGGCCGAACGCAGCGGCCTGATCGTCGAGATCGGCACGGAGGTGCTCCTGAAAGGCTGCACCGAGCTGGGACTTTGGCTGGCGGAGGACCCCGGACGCGCCCTCGCCGTCAACGTCTCCGGGGTCCAGCTGCAGCACGGGGACTTCGCCGAGCTGTTGCTGGCCGTCGCCTCGAACACCGCGGTGGACCCGCGGCAGCTGGTCGTGGAGGTCACCGAAAGTGTTTTCTTCCACGACGACGGCCACGTGATCCAGCAGCTCACCGCCCTCCGCAACGCCGGTGTGCGGGTGGCGCTGGATGACTTCGGCACCGGCTTCTCCTCGCTGGGACGGCTGCAGGGGCTGCCGGTGGACACCCTGAAGATCGACCAGTCCTTCACGTCGATGATCCACACGGGGGATGAGAAACTGCCCATCCTCAGCTGCATGATCTCCATGGCCCACGGCCTGGGCCTGACCGTCACGGCGGAAGGCGTCGAGACGGCAGCGCAGGCCGAATACCTGATGAAACTGGACTGCGATTCGTTGCAGGGCTGCCTGTTCTCCCGCCCCAAAGCGGGCCCCGGCCTGCGGTCCGCCATTGCCGAGTCCAACGACGCGTTCGCGGCCCTGCGGGGAGAACGGGTGTCCCGGGCGCGGTGACCCGGCACGGTCCACTGCCGGGGTACTGGACAAGGGGCCAGCGGACCCTATGATTCAGGGAACACACTGTACGCGGCGCCGCCGCCGGAACAGCCTTTAACACACCAACCGTCGCTTTGGGGGCCGGTATCGCCGTGGGAACCGGGATTGGAGAGGGCCTGCTTGAGCAGGGTCCCGACGCTTTTGTGCTGCTGACTGCGGACGGAACCATCGCCCTCGTCAACGCGGCAGCCGAGCGCCTCTTTGGTTACCCGCGCGAACAGTTGCTCGGCGCCGCGCACAACATCCTGCTCTCCGAGGACGAGCGCGGCGGCTTCCTGCGGGCCTTCGGCCGGCTGGGCCGCGGCAGCCTCTCCGGCAGCCAGCCGTTCGCGGCGGCAGGCCGGCGCCGGGATGGCAGCGAACTGTCACTGGAGATCACCTGCTCGCTGGTCATAGTCGACTCCCGCCCCGCCATGGCGGTGGCCATCAGGGACGGCAGCCACCGGGAGGACACCGATTCGGGCCGGCGCGTCGCCGTCGCCCTCCTGGACGCCACGCTGGAATCCACCGCCGACGCGATTCTCGTCGTCTCCAGCGATGGGCTCATCACCGGGATCAACGACCAGTACCTGAAGTTGTGGGGCATGCCGCCTGAGCTGGTCGCAGCGGAGGACCCGACGGCGATGGTCACCTTCATCTCCCGGCAACTGCTGGATCCGGAGTACTTTTTGCAGAAAGTCCGCGACCTCTACGCAGACAAGGTCCTGCACAGCCACGACGTGCTGGGATTCAGGGACGGCCGCACCGTGGAGTTCTATTCCCGGCCACAGCAGGTCGCGGACGCGGTCGTGGGCCGGATCTGGAACTTCCGCGACATTACCTCCACTCAGCGCGCCCAGGACCAGGCGCGCCGCGCCATGGAGGAGCTTGCCGCGCAGGCCGACAAACTCAAGGAACTCGCGTTCCGGGACCCGCTGACCGGACTGGCCAACCGGATCCTCTTCACCGAGCGCGTCGCAGCCGCGATGCTGACCGATGATCCGGTGAATGTGCTGCTGCTGGACCTGGACGATTTTAAGGAAGTCAACGACATCCTGGGCCACCATGCCGGGGATGAGATGCTGGTGGAGATCGCGGCCCGGCTCCAGGACTGCGTGGGACCGCACGGCACCGTGGCGCGCCTGGGCGGGGATGAGTTTGTGATCCTGCTGGTGGGCTGCAAGGATTCCGACACCGTGGCCCGGCGGATAGTGGCCACCCTGAACGCCCCGTTCTCCATCGAGGGAACCCTGCTGCGGCCGGGCCTGAGCCTGGGGGTCGCCTCGCGTGGCGCCGGTGCCGCGACGTCCTCGGAGCTGTTGCGGCAGGCGGACCTGGCCATGTACGCCGCGAAGGAAGCCGGCAAGAACTGCTATCTGCACTTCCGGCCCGAGATGCTGGCGGAACTGCTCGCGCGGACCCGGCTGACGGCCGGGCTGAGGCGGGCTGTGGAACTGGGGCAGATCGTCGTGCATTACCAGCCCGTCGTGTCCACCGGGCTGCTGGAGGTGGTGCAGTTCGAGGCGCTGGCGCGCTGGCAGTTCGAGGGGAAGCTGATGCCCCCGGACGAGTTCATCCGGACCGCGGAACGCAGCGGCCTGATCCGTGACATCGGGGCGGAGGTGCTCCGCCGCAGCTGCGCCGAGCTGCAGCCCTGGCTTGCCGGGGACCGGTCCCGGACGCTGGCGGTGAACGTGTCCGGCGTGCAGCTGCTGCACCGTGACTTCGCCGAACGCGTCCTGGATATTGCGGCCCGGGGCAGCGTGGACCCGCACCAGCTGGTGCTGGAGGTGACGGAGAGTGTGTTCTTCGACCCCCGGTCCCGCGTCATCGCCCAGCTCGAGAGCCTGCGCGGGGCCGGAATCCGGGTGGCCCTGGACGACTTCGGCACCGGATACTCCTCGCTGGGCCGTTTGCAGGAGCTCCCCGTGGACATCGTGAAGATCGACAAGTCCTTCGTCTCCATGCTGCGCACCGGCGCGGAGAAGCTGCCGATCCTGACCTCGATGATCCACATGGCCCGCAGCCTGGGCCTGAAGGTCACCGCCGAGGGCATCGAAACCCCGGAACAGGCCCGCTACCTGATCGCCCACGGCTGCGATGCCCTGCAGGGCTACTTCTTCTCCCGCCCGGAGCCGGAGCACCGCCGGGAGCTGGGCATCAGCAACACCGCCGCCGCCGCTGCGTCACTCGGCGTTTCCCGCCCGGGATAAGCGCCATCCAGGCCGGCGCAAACCGGCATCTTGGGCGCGGCGGCCTGACGGGCACCCCGCAACCGGCAACTGCGCATATGCTTCAGGGAGCGCAGCCCGCCCTGTTCTCCGCAGCGGCGGCTGCCCTCCACATTTATCGGCTTGGGGGCTGTCGGACATCATGGAATCAGGACTCGCACAACTGCTGCTGGAGCACGGCCCGGACCCGCTGCTGCTGCTCGATCCGGACGGGACCATTTCCTTCCTGAACACCGCCGCGGAGGAACTCTTCGGCTACTCCCGGTCCCGGCTGCTGGGCGCGGACGCCAGCCTGCTCCTGGCCGAGGCCTTCCGCGCGGACTTCCGCGCCCTCCTCGCCGGGCTGGGCAACCCGTTGCGCCGGCCCGGCCAGCCCTTCGCCGGCTCCGGCCGGCGCGCCGACGGCACCGAAGTCCCGGTGGAAATCACCTGCTCGCTGCTGCCCTCCGGCGCCGGGGCAGGCCCGCCTGCGCCGTCCGTCGCGCTCTCGGTCCGCAGCGCCGGCCACCGTCAGGAGTCAGGCCGGAACCAGCCGGACGACGGCGGCACAACAGCGGGCGGGGCGGCGTCCCGCCGTCGTGCCGCGGCAGCGCCCGCTGCCGCCACCGCCACCGCCGGCTTTGCCGACCACGACGACCGGCTCAGGGCCGGGGCCCTGCGGGATGCGTTGACGGCGCTGCCCAACGGCACGCTGTTCACCAAGCGGCTGGCCGCGGCGCTCCGCCGCCCGGACCCGGTGGACGTGCTGCTGCTGAGCGTGGATGACTTCACCAACCTCAGCGACACGCTGGGCCGGGCCGCCGCGGACGAGCTCCTGCTGGAGGTCGCGAGCCGGCTGCTCAACGGCGTCCGGCCGCACGACACCGTGGCCCGCCTCGGCGGCGGTGAATTCGTGGTGTTGTTCACCGAATGCCTCAACGCCGACGCGGCGGCGGCCCGGATCGCCGCGTCGCTGCACGAGCCGCTGCGCGCCGGCGGCTCCCTGGTCCGGACCGGCGTGAGCATGGGTCTCGCATCCCGGACCGCCGGAACGCTCGACGGAGCGGAGCTGCTGCGGCAGGCGTATGCAGCCATGGCCACAGCGAAGGAAACGCCCGGGGCTCCCCGCACGCGGCTGCGGTTCCCCGCCCGGTAATCCGTTCGCGCCGTCGGCACCCGGCCGGCACCTCGGCCGGTGGGCTGGCCGGCTACGGCCGGTGGTCGAGCTCGCCGAGGTCAGCGCCCACCAGGGCCGCGCTGCGCTCCCACAGCTCCCGCGCGAGTTCCGGGTCGTAGGCCTGCTTGTTGGCCTTGGCCAGCGCCCGCTTGGCGTAGTACGCGCCGGAGATCCAGTCCTGTCCCGGCGTAGCCGTGGCGAGCCAGACGAGCGTGTCCGCGCCCTGGTCGGGGCTGAGCATGAACCTGTTCAGGAAACTCCGGTAGATGAACCGGAACGGGCTGGTGGTGTCAGCGGCGAAGTTGGTGGCCACGACCCCGGGATGGAACGCTGCGGTGGAGATGCCGGCCGCCTGGAAGCGGTTGTTCAGCTCCGCGGTGAAGAGGATGTTCTCCAGCTTGGCGTTGCCGTAGGCAAGGTTGGCGGAGTACTTGCCGGCCGTGTCGAGGTCGTTGAGGTCCAGTTTGCCGTAGAACGAGTTCGCCGCGCTGGAGGTGTTGATGACGGTGGCGTTGCTGGCGGTGAGCACGTCCATCAGCTCGGTGGTGAGCAGGAACGGGGCCAGGTGGTTGATCTGGAAGGTCTTCTCGTGCCCGTCCACGGTGAGTTCCCGCCGGCCCATGATGCCGCCGGCGTTGTTGGCCAGGACGTCGATCCGCGGGTACTTCTCCCGCAGCTGCGCGGCGAGTTGACGCACCTGTGCCAGCTCCGCGAAGTCGCTGACGAAGTAGTCCGCGCCGATCTCCCGGGCGACCCGGGCGGTCTTCTCCGCGGAACGCCCGACGACGACGACCCGCTCCCCCTGCCTGCCCAGGGTCCGGGCGGCGGAGGCGCCGATGCCGTCGCTGGCGCCGGTGATGACGATGGTCCGTGCGGTCATAAGAGTCCCTTTGAGCGGTAGCGGTAATCGGGCTGGTAGGAACCGAGCCTACCGAACCACAACGGCCCCGGGTTGGCCGTGCGGTTCCAGGACCTGGCGATCCTGGCCGCCGAGCGTCGATGCCCGCGGGATCAGCACCGGTTCCAGCATGACGGAGTCAGTGGGCTTGCCGTTGATCCTGCTGGTGAGGGCCTCGAAACTCAGCCGGCCCATCAGGCTGAGATCCGAACTGACCGAAGTGAGCGGCACGGGCAGTGTCGCCGCGAGATCCAGGTCGTTGTATCCCACCAGGGCGACCTCGGATCCCAGCTGCTTGCCGGCCTCACGGATGGCGCCCATAACGCCCAGGGCAATCAGGTCGTCCACGGCAAAGATGGCCGTCGGCGGTTCGGGAAGGCCCATCAGCGTCTCCCCTGCGCGCAGGCCGGCGGGAGTGGTGAACTCCGATCCGATGACGTAGCGCTCTCCTACCGGGTAGCCTGCGGCCTCAAAGGCCCTGCGGAAGCCCAGCGTCCGTTCCCTGCCGGTGCTCGCGAGCTGATCTCCCGCGACGATTCCGACCCGCCGGTGGCCCAGCTTCAGGAGGTGTTCGGCCGCGAGTTGCCCGCCGCGGTAGTCATCGGTCGTCACCGAGAGATGCCCCTCAAGCCTGCGCATGACGAGCACGTAAGGGATGCCGCGGCTCTGCAGTTCCTGAGCGGCGGTGTCACCGAGGTGGGAGTCGCCGATAATCATGCCGTCGATCCCTCTGGACAGCATGGCGTCAATGCGGATCCTGCGGTGCCCGGGGTCATCCAGGGTATTGGCCACCACGGTTCCGTAGCCGGCGGCACTGGCAGCGATATCGATGCTGTCGTAGATGGTGGCGAGGGCAAGGTCGGTGAGGCGGGGCACCAGCACCCCGATGAGGCGCGAGCTGCCCGTGCGCAGCCCGGCCGCGCGGACATCCCGCCGGTAGCCGATGGCCGACGCCAGCTCGCGCACCCTTTTGACCGTTTCGGGCCCGACCCCAGTCGGGTCATCGCTGAGGGCGCGCGAAACAGTGGAAATGTGCACCTGTGCGTGGCGCGCCACGGTGGCGAGTGTCACCGGGCGAGTCCGCCCCGATTCGGGCTGCTCTGACATGCGTTCTCCTCCCGCTAGCAAGAGTCTACGGCTCCTGCGACGCCATGGGCGGTGTGTTGCGCAAAGGTTTGCGTCCCGGCGCCGGTATTTCAATCTTCACGCGGCCGAAACGTTGACGAAACCAAGACCTGATGGTGTTATGTACACCACAAGCAAGGTGAATCGTGCTCATGACAATTCGCGCAAACGATTGCGCCACACGATCGGATCCCCATGTATCACCCCGCATCAACAGAGACGGTCGAGCGTCTTGACTCCGGGCTCGCCGAGCTCGCCGAATTCCGTGATCCGGCCCGGCCGGGATGGACCCGCGAGGTCTTCAGCGAGCCGTATCGGGCCTCACGGGACTGGACGGCTGACCGCATGAGGCAGGCCGGCCTGGAGGTCCGCATCGACAATGCCGGAAACATCGTGGGACGCCTCGCCGGGCGGGATTCCTCGGCCCCGGCGCTCGTGACCGGATCCCATACCGACACGGTCGACGGCGGCGGCCGCTTCGACGGCATCGTCGGAGTTTTGGGAGCCATCGAGGCCGCCCGCCAACTCAGGCAATCAGGCACGCGGCTCAGCCGGGATCTGCTGGTTGTCGATTTCCTCGGCGAAGAATCCAATGCCTACGGACTGAGCTGCCTGGGAAGCCGGTCCGCAGCGCAGGAACTGACGCCGGAAGACCTCGACCGGACCGATTACCGCGGAGTGCGCCTGGGGCAGGCCTACGCCGACTACGGGCTGGACCCCAACAAACTCTCCGACGTCCCGTGGGCCCGACAGCGGCTGCATCGGTTCATCGAACTCCATATCGAACAGGGCCCCACCCTTGAGAAGCGGGGCTTGCCCCTGGGGGTGGTCACCGCGATCACCGGCATTGAGCGGTTCATCGCCACCTTCACCGGGTCGGCCGACCACGCCGGTACCACCTCCATGGATGACCGCCGCGACGCGATGGTTGCGGCCGCCGAAGCCGTTCTGGCCGTTCGCGCGGAAGGGTGCGGCGCGCCGAACCATGGCGTGGCCACCTCCACCCGGGTCGAATCTGAATCCCGGTCGCCAAACGTTGTGCCGTCGCTGGTCCGCATGTACAGCGAGGTCCGAAGCGTTGATTCCGCCTGGCTGTCCGGCGTCAAGGGCCGGCTGACCGGCGAGATTGCCGCCAAGGCCGCGGAGCTCGGCGTCGACGTCGGGTTTGACTGGTCCACCGACAATGCCGTCGTCACCGCGGACGCCGGGGTTCAGGACGTGGCCGCTTCCGCCGCTGATTCGTTGGGAATCCCCTGGATGCCGATCCCCAGCGGGGCAACGCACGACGCGGTCCACATGGCCTCGCTCGCACCGATGGGAATGATTTTCATTCCTTCCAAAGACGGCAAAAGCCACTGTCCCGAGGAGTGGAGCGACACCGCTGACATCGCCCTCGGAGTCAGCGCCCTGCTGGAGACCATCAAGGACCTTGACCGCCAATAGCACCCCTGCCCGCACCGCAGGCAGCCCGACCCTTTTCCCCGTCCTCGCCAACTGGAGCGATCATGCAAACAGAACTGACCTCTCAGGGGTCCTCAACCGACATCCTGGCCATCGCCAACCTGCCCGTCCTCTGGGTCCTGGCCATCGGCGTGTTCGCCGCCATCATTGTGCAGTCACTGGTCTACATGAAGGCCGCGAAGAAGGCCGGGCCGGCGGCGGACATCTCGAACGCCGAACTCAAGGTTTCCTTCCGTGCCGGAGCCATCGCCGCTATTGGACCGTCCCTGGCGGTGGTGCTGGTGAGCATCGCGCTGCTGACACTCTTCGGCACTCCTGCCGTGCTCGTGCGCATCGGCCTGGTGGGGTCCGCAGCCACCGAATCCGCGTCGGCCAGCCTCGCTGCCGGGACCATGGGCGCCGTGCTGGGCGACGCCAGCTATACGCAGGCCGTTTTCGTGGTCGCCTTTATGGCCATGAGCCTCTCCGGTGCCGGCTGGATGCTGGCGACGCTGATCCTGACGCCAATCCTGCGCCGTGGCGACAGCAAGCTGCGGAAAGTCAATCCGGCCCTGATGGCAATCGTGCCCGCGGCCGCCCTGATCGGGGCCTTTGCCAGCCTCGGCATCGCTGAACTCGGCAAGACACCGGTCCACGTCCTCGCGGTCATCGTGTCCGCAGTAACCATGGGTACCTGCATCCTCCTCGCCAACAGGACCTCGGCCACCTGGCTCCGGGAATGGGGGCTGGGCATTTCCATCATGGTCGGTTTGACGGCGGCCTATTTTGCCCACATTTCCGGCATGGCACCCGCCGCCTAGGCAGTCCCTCACCCGAAAGGAACCACCATGTCCTCTACAGATACTGCCCGCTCCGCCTCCGCTTCCCTCCAGGAGTTTGACCGCACCACCTCGCGCTGGGGTCAGGGGACCATGGGGGCCGCGCTCCTGCTTTCCGTCGCAGCGCCCCTGTATCTCGTGCTGACCCAGGATCTCGGCATTACCTCCGGCATGATCTGGACGGCGTACCTCGCCGTTGCCGCTGCCTTCTTTGTGCTGTGGTTTGTTGAGCCCATCACCTACTTCCCCGTCCTGGGTCCGGCAGGCATGTACCAGGCGTTCATGATCGGCAACATCGCCAACAAGCTGCTGCCGTCCGCACTGGTGGCCCAGGCGGCCATCGGCGCCAAGCCCGGCACAAAGCGCGGCGAGTTTTCCGCCCTGATGGCGATCTGCGGGGCAGCGATGGTCCATGTGCTGTCCATGCTGTTCTTCGTCGGCGTCCTGGGCACCTGGCTCGTCAGCATCGTTCCCACCGACATCGTTGATGTGGCGCGGCTCTATATTTTCCCCGCCATCATCGGCGGCGTCCTGGTCCAGCTCGTCGCTACCCTGAAGCAGCCCCGGGTTACGGTGATCGCCGTCGTGGTGGCCGTGCTCGTGCTGTTCGTCCTGGTCCCGGCGGTTCCGGCCCTCGCCAAGCCCGCCACCGGTATCGTCGTCCTCATCACCGCTGTCCTCGCCTGCTTCCTCCGCTCACGCAAGACCCACGCAACCCCCACCCCCCTCGTCAATTAGGCACCGCTTCCCGCCCTGTGAAAGGACATCATGACCATCACCTCTGACATCTTCGGCCTCTCCGCCGCCCACACCACCGACATGCACGACATCTACAAGCACCTCCACGCCCACCCCGAGCTGTCCATGCAGGAGACGCGTACCGCCGAATACATCCGCGAAAAGCTGGACGGCTTGGGGCTCGAGACGTTCCTGTGCGGCGGCACCGGCGTCGTGGGCATCCTGCGCAACGGGGACGGCCCCGTGGTCGGCTACCGCGCGGACACCGACGGCCTCCCCATCCAGGAAGACACCGGGCTGGACTTTGCGAGCACGGCAACAGGCACGATGCCCGACGGCGCCGTGGTCCCGGTCATGCACGGCTGCGGCCACGACACGCACATCACCGTCGGACTGACCGCGGCCCGGCTGATGACCGAGAACCGTGACGCCTGGGCCGGCACCGCCGTGTTCATCTTTCAGCCAGGGGAGGAAACCGCCGCCGGGGCCAAAGCGATGGTGGAGGACGGGCTGTGGGACAGGGCGCCCAAACCAGCCGTCATTTACGGGCAGCACGTATGGCCCGGACTCGCCGGCACCGTGAATCTCAGCAAGGGCACCGCCATGGCCATGGCCGACTCGTGGAAGGTCACGGTGCGCGGCAAGCAGTCACACGGATCACAGCCCGAGCAGTCGATCGACCCGATCGTGCTGGGCGCCCACATGGTGGTGCGGATCCAGACGATCGTTTCGCGCCAGGTCCATCCGATGAAGTCGGCCGTGGTCACCATCGGCACGTTCCATGGGGGATTGAAGGAAAACATCATCCCGGCATCCGCGGAATTCACGCTCAACGTGCGGACCTTCGATCACGACGTGCGCGATCTGGTTCTCGGCTCGCTCCGGCGCATCATCAGCGCCGAGGCTGCGGCTTCAGGCGCCCCGGAGCCCACCATCGAGGAAATCTCAAGCTTCCCGCAGTGCTACAACGATCCCGCCTCCGCCGGGGACCTGATGACGGCCCTGGCAGAAGTTCTGGGGAAGGACGCGGTCCTGGAAACGCCGCCGGTCATGGGCAGTGAGGACTTTGGCCTGCTGGCAGAGGCGATCGGAGTTCCCAGCGTGTACTGGTTCTTTGGCGGACACCCCCAGGAAGCGTTCGACGGCGAGCACCCTCCCGCCGGAAACCACTCCCCCTTCTTCGCGCCGGTGATCGAGCCGACGCTGACGACCGGCGTCCGGGCCGCCATGACGGCTCTGTTGTCGAAGCTGGGGACTCCTGCCTGACCGACGGTCAGGCGGACTTGATTTAGGTCAGGCCGGCCGATGGCCTCCCGAGTTGCACCGTGTCGGCTCGGGAGGCGCTCGGCGTCTGGTTCCCGTAATGGTTTGGTGGTTAAATGCGGGAGAGCCCCAACCGTGTGGTTGGGGCTCTCGACCGTTTAATGATGTTCCGGCGGTGACCTACTCTCCCACACCCTCCCGGGTGCAGTACCATCGGCGCTGTGGGTCTTAGCTTCCGGGTTCGGAATGGGACCGGGCGTTTCCCCCACGCTATGACCGCCGTAACCCTTGCTCCCGACCCCGGTGCGCCTGGTGGGCGTTGGGGTGGGAAATCTGTGGTTACAACCTTGCTGCACCGGTACCCCTGGGGGTGGTGGTGCAGTTGTGGTGTTGTTGTGTAGTTGTTCGTTCCTCAAGCAACGGGTTTGTTGTTTGGGAACCACATAGTGGACGCAAGCAGTCTTGTTTTCTTTTTACCCTTTTCATGGTGTGAACGTCTTTTGAATCCGTTCACGAAGAGGGTGTGTGGTGTAAGTTATCGGCCTATTAGTACCGGTCAGCTTCACGAGTCGTTAGTCCTCGCTTCCACATCCGGCCTATCAACCCAGTGGTCTGGCTGGGGGCCTCTCACACACAAGGTGTATGGAAATCTCATCTCGAAGCGAGCTTCCCGCTTAGATGCTTTCAGCGGTTATCCCATCCGAACGTAGCTAATCAGCGGTGCACTTGGCAGTACAACTGACACACCAGAGGTTCGTCCGTCCCGGTCCTCTCGTACTAAGGACAGCCCTTCTCAAATTTCCTGCGCGCGCAGCGGATAGGGACCGAACTGTCTCACGACGTTCTAAACCCAGCTCGCGTACCGCTTTAATGGGCGAACAGCCCAACCCTTGGGACCTACTCCAGCCCCAGGATGCGACGAGCCGACATCGAGGTGCCAAACCATGCCGTCGATATGGACTCTTGGGCAAGATCAGCCTGTTATCCCCGAGGTACCTTTTATCCGTTGAGCGACGGCCATTCCACAATGTACCGCCGGATCACTAGTCCCGACTTTCGTCCCTGCTCGAGATGTCTCTCTCACAGTCAAGCTCCCTTGTGCACTTACACTCGACACCTGATTGCCAACCAGGCTGAGGGAACCTTTGGGCGCCTCCGTTACTTTTTAGGAGGCAACCGCCCCAGTTAAACTACCCATCAGGCACTGTCCCTGACCCGGATTACGGGCCGAAGTTAGATGTCCAAAGTGACCAGAGTGGTATTTCAACGATGACTCCACCCGAACTGGCGTCCGGGCTTCAACGTCTCCCACCTATCCTACACAAGCCACTCCGAACACCAATACCAAACTATAGTAAAGGTCTCGGGGTCTTTCCGTCCTGCTGCGCGTAACGAGCATCTTTACTCGTACTGCAATTTCGCCGAGTTTATGGTTGAGACAGCGGGGAAGTCGTTACTCCATTCGTGCAGGTCGGAACTTACCCGACAAGGAATTTCGCTACCTTAGGATGGTTATAGTTACCACCGCCGTTTACTGGGGCTTGAATTCTCAGCTTCGCCTTGCGGCTAACCGGTCCTCTTAACCTTCCAGCACCGGGCAGGAGTCAGTCCGTATACATCGTCTTGCGACTTCGCACGGACCTGTGTTTTTAGTAAACAGTCGCTTCCCCCTGGTCTCTGCGGCCCCTGCACGCTCCGGACAGCTAGTGTCCATCACGATGGGGGCCCCCCTTCTCCCGAAGTTACGGGGGCATTTTGCCGAGTTCCTTAACCATAATTCTCTCGATCGCCTTAGTATTCTCTACCTGATCACCTGTGTCGGTTTGGGGTACGGGCGGCTAAAACCTCGCGTCGATGCTTTTCTAGGCAGCATAGGATCACCGAATCCCCCCTTACGGGAGTCCCATCGGGTCTCAGGCATCATGAACGGCGGATTTGCCTACCGTTCGCCCTACATCCTTAGACCGGGACAACCATCGCCCGGCTCGGCTACCTTCCTGCGTCACACCTGTTAATACGCTTGCCTCCCAGGATCAGGTCCCGCGCTCCACCAAAACCCTCCACCCACAAGGGGTGTCAGGCAGGTCTCGGGCGGTTAGTATCCCCTGTTCAGCATGGGCGGTTTTTCGCCGGTACGGGAATATCAACCCGTTGTCCATCGACTACGCCTGTCGGCCTCGCCTTAGGTCCCGACTTACCCAGGGCAGATTAGCTTGACCCTGGAACCCTTGATCATTCGGCGGACGGGTTTCTCACCCGTCTTTCGCTACTCATGCCTGCATTCTCACTCGTGTAGGCTCCACCGCTGGTTTACACCGCGACTTCACTGCCCACACGACGCTCCCCTACCACTCCAGACGCCTGAACCAACCCCACAAAGGAGGCGGCTTGGCTACTATCTGAAATCCACAACTTCGGCGGTGTACTTGAGCCCCGCTACATTGTCGGCGCGGAATCACTTGACCAGTGAGCTATTACGCACTCTTTTAAGGATGGCTGCTTCTAAGCCAACCTCCTGGTTGTCTTCGCAACTCCACATCCTTTCCCACTTAGCACACGCTTAGGGGCCTTAGTTGGTGGTCTGGGCTGTTTCCCTCTCGACTATGAAGCTTATCCCCCACAGTCTCACTGCTGCGCTCTCACTTACCGGCATTCGGAGTTTGGCTGACGTCAGTAACCTTGTAGGGCCCATTAGCCATCCAGTAGCTCTACCTCCGGTAAGAAACACGCAACGCTGCACCTAAATGCATTTCGGGGAGAACCAGCTATCACGAAGTTTGATTGGCCTTTCACCCCTACCCACAGCTCATCCCCTCCATTTTCAACTGAAGTGGGTTCGGTCCTCCACGACGTCTTACCGTCGCTTCAACCTGGCCATGGGTAGATCACTTCGCTTCGGGTCTAGATCACGCCACTGCAACGCCCTATTCAGACTCGCTTTCGCTACGGCTTCCCCACACGGGTTAACCTCGCGACGTAACACTAACTCGCAGGCTCATTCTTCAAAAGGCACGCCGTCACACCCATACAGCAAGCTGCAGATGCTCCGACGGATTGTAAGCACACGGTTTCAGGTACTGTTTCACTCCCCTCCCGGGGTACTTTTCACCTTTCCCTCACGGTACTGGTCCGCTATCGGTCATTAGGGAGTATTTAGGCTTATCAGGTGGTCCTGACAGATTCACACGGGATTTCTCGGGCCCCGTGCTACTTGGGATACTCCCCGGGCGGTACACAACATTTCGGTTACGGGGCTCACACCCTCTCTGGCCGGCCTTTCAAGACCGTTCACCTATGCCTGTACTACTCACCCCACTGTCCCGGCAGAGACAGAATGGGAAGTCCCACAACCCCGACCATGCAACGCCCGCCGGCTATCACACATGGAACGGTTTAGCCTGATCCGCGTTCGCTCGCCACTACTGACGGAATCACTATTGTTTTCTCTTCCTGCGGGTACTGAGATGTTTCACTTCCCCGCGTTCCCTCCACGCACCCTATGTGTTCAGATGCGGGTCACCAGGTAACTCGCGCCCCTGGCGGGGTTTCCCCATTCGGACACCCTGGGATCACAGTCCGGTTATCGACTCCCCCAGGCTTATCGCAGATTCCTACGTCCTTCTTCGGCTCCTAATGCCAAGGCATCCACCGTGTGCTCTTAAAAACTTGACCACAAAAGATCAAAAAAACTACTTCACGAGAGAACCATGAAAACCATCACCCCACCCCGAAGGATGGAACAACAGATCCAGGTTCATAATTCTTGGAAATTGCTTCTTATAAAAGATGCTCGCGTCCACTATGTAGTTCTCAAACAACAACCCCATACCACACACCCCACACACAAAAAAGTGCATGCCCGGTGCAGCCAGGAAACCAGAAACAAACAAACCCGGGAAAGAAACCCCTCCCGACCCTGTTGCCTCAGGACCCAACAGTGTGCCAAACACTAAACCGCCCGTACCCTCCCCGCACCGTTCCAGAACCACACCCCGAAGAGTGAACAGTCCGTACTGGGTGCCGGAAAAAACCGGCGGCCGCTATTCATTGATATTCCACCCGTGAGCACCCGCCGCAGAACTAGCGTCTGCGCAACGGGCGTACTCCTGACAACCCCGACACACTCACATACATGAGGCACGGTGATCGTAGGTGCTCCTTAGAAAGGAGGTGATCCAGCCGCACCTTCCGGTACGGCTACCTTGTTACGACTTAGTCCCAATCGCCAGTCCCACCTTCGACAGCTCCCTCCCACAAGGGGTTAGGCCACCGGCTTCGGGTGTTACCAACTTTCGTGACTTGACGGGCGGTGTGTACAAGGCCCGGGAACGTATTCACCGCAGCGTTGCTGATCTGCGATTACTAGCGACTCCGACTTCATGGGGTCGAGTTGCAGACCCCAATCCGAACTGAGACCGGCTTTTTGGGATTAGCTCCACCTCACAGTATCGCAACCCTTTGTACCGGCCATTGTAGCATGCGTGAAGCCCAAGACATAAGGGGCATGATGATTTGACGTCGTCCCCACCTTCCTCCGAGTTGACCCCGGCAGTCTCCTATGAGTCCCCGCCATAACGCGCTGGCAACATAGAACGAGGGTTGCGCTCGTTGCGGGACTTAACCCAACATCTCACGACACGAGCTGACGACAACCATGCACCACCTGTAAACCGACCGCAAGCGGGGCACCTGTTTCCAGGCGTTTCCGGTTCATGTCAAGCCTTGGTAAGGTTCTTCGCGTTGCATCGAATTAATCCGCATGCTCCGCCGCTTGTGCGGGCCCCCGTCAATTCCTTTGAGTTTTAGCCTTGCGGCCGTACTCCCCAGGCGGGGCACTTAATGCGTTAGCTACGGTACGGAAAACGTGGAATGTCCCCCACACCTAGTGCCCAACGTTTACGGCATGGACTACCAGGGTATCTAATCCTGTTCGCTCCCCATGCTTTCGCTCCTCAGCGTCAGTTAATGCCCAGAGACCTGCCTTCGCCATCGGTGTTCCTCCTGATATCTGCGCATTTCACCGCTACACCAGGAATTCCAGTCTCCCCTACATCACTCTAGTCTGCCCGTACCCACCGCAGATCCGGAGTTGAGCCCCGGACTTTCACGGCAGACGCGACAAACCGCCTACGAGCTCTTTACGCCCAATAATTCCGGATAACGCTTGCGCCCTACGTATTACCGCGGCTGCTGGCACGTAGTTAGCCGGCGCTTCTTCTGCAGGTACCGTCACTTTCGCTTCTTCCCTACTGAAAGAGGTTTACAACCCGAAGGCCGTCATCCCTCACGCGGCGTCGCTGCATCAGGCTTTCGCCCATTGTGCAATATTCCCCACTGCTGCCTCCCGTAGGAGTCTGGGCCGTGTCTCAGTCCCAGTGTGGCCGGTCACCCTCTCAGGCCGGCTACCCGTCGTCGCCTTGGTGAGCCATTACCTCACCAACAAGCTGATAGGCCGCGAGTCCATCCAAAACCACAATAAAGCTTTCCACCCCCCACCATGCGATGAGGAGTCATATCCGGTATTAGACCCAGTTTCCCAGGCTTATCCCAGAGTTAAGGGCAGGTTACTCACGTGTTACTCACCCGTTCGCCACTAATCCACCAGCAAGCTGGCATCATCGTTCGACTTGCATGTGTTAAGCACGCCGCCAGCGTTCATCCTGAGCCAGGATCAAACTCTCCGTTGAAGTAAAACAGACACAACCAACACCCCCGGGAAAACGGGACGTATTGGCTGCACAAAATTTGAAACCAGCTGTAAAAACCAGACCACACCACGGGGTGGCGGATCCAGTCAATTCAACCAATTCAATATAATAAATTGGTATCAACAAACTTGGCACACTATTGAGTTCTCAAACAACAGACACACCCGGCACCACCACAACCTCAGCCGTGGATCGCTCCGGAGCAACTTCCCAAACTTACCCGACTCCAACGAACAACGCAAATCAGCGTTTCCGCGATTTCCAGTTCCAGGAATGGATCCCCACCCATACTCAGCACGCCAATCAGCGCGCCATTTCCAGGCTGTTCAGCAGGGGGTCGGTCGCAATCTCTCCGCATCAGCGGCGGCGACTCGAATTACTTTACACGCCCACCGCACCCCACACAAATCCACCCCCACACCACCCCCCAACCCCCCAAAAAACCCGGAACCGCGCAGAATCCTGCCAGCCGGCAGGCCTTCCGCCAGCCGAAACGACGAACCAGGGTTCCTGTGTACTGGCTCACATCCGCGGTGGACGGCCCGGCAGGCTTCACATGCGGTCGAGCAACCCCTGAACCTGCAGGAGGAACTTCCGTCCGCCGTCGGTCAGGGCCGGCTCTTCACTGAAGGTGCGTTCCGGAACCTTCAGCTGAAGGCAGTCCAGCGTCCAGCGCACTTCCAGATAGAGGTCCTGGGCGGCGTCCCGTGGCACCGAATCCCCACCCGCCATCCGGAACCCCGCCGCGGTCAGGGCATCCGCGATGATCCGCGGCCGCCGGTCCCATGGCGGCGTGGAGCCCTCGAGCAGCCAATGGACCACAATGCGGGTCACAACGGCCGTCGACTGCTCAGCCGGGAAGGCAACGGCCCCGGCGAGGTAGTCCCACAGCAGGCGGCCGCCGTCGTGCATCTTGCGGCCGGCCGGTGACAGGACAAGCCGTCCCTTGCTCTTCCGGAGCAGCTTCCAGGCCTGCAGCTGCTGCCGGAGCAGCAGAACGGGGAGGGTCTGGCTTTCCCGGTTCGCAGCTCCCGGCCAGCGATAGGCCCACCCAAGTTCGCGGACGGCCTCGCTGACCACGGCAGGTTTGAGATAGCCGTCCTGGGTTAATTGCAGTCCCTCAGTGCCCGCCCGGTTCAGCAGCCACTGCACGGGACGGATGACGGCATCGATCTCCGAGTCCGTGGGCGGGTCCGGCCACAAGCGTTTCGCCAGCTCGCCCAGGCGGCGGTTGAGCGCGGCGGCGTCGAACGCGTCCGGCTCGAAGGTGCCGGCATCCTGGCCCGTCGCGAACCTGTACCAGCCGGAGAGCTCCTGGTGTTCCTCATGCAAGGGATCGGCCAGGGCTTCAATGAGGCGCGCATAGCCGAAGGTCCCACCGGAATCCTCCACCGGGCCCCGGTTGGCGCCACCGATGCAGCGCAGGGCACCGGCAGGGAGTTCGGTCGGCCCCATCACCTCAAAGGTGTGCGTCCACACATCACCAAAGTCGTACTCGTACTCAAGTGTGCTCGGCCCGGCCTGCTGCGCGTCCAGGAGTTCAAAGAGCACGACGCCGGAAGCTGGCTCGGCACCCGTCTCCTCCGCCGCGTCGTCGGGGCCGATGATGACGCGGGGCTGGCCGAGCCGGTCCACACACCGGATGCCATAAAGGTGGCGGTTCTCCCAGCCGAAGGCCGTCTGGAGCACCCGGTGCAGTTCCGGGACGGTGATGGTTTCCGGCACCTGGACCCGGCGCCAGATCAGGGGGTCGGTGTCCTGGATGCTGACGCGAAGGTCGTAGGCGGGGACTGACGCGGGAAGGGCAGGGGTGACGGACTCCATGCTGGCTATCCTGCCAGAGCCCCGCCGCATGGACTGTCAGTGGCGCGGCTAGCGCATCCATGCCCCGGGCAGATACCAGGCGTTGGGCGCCGAGTACGGTTCGCTGGGCAGGGTCCCGGCTTTCCAGGGCTCGGTGGACCGCACCTCTGGGGTGCGGCCGTGGCCGTCCTTGCGGACGGAGCGGAGCGTTCCGGGAACGGCGACGAGCATGGTTCCGGCAAGCAGGGCGATCAGGACTTCCATTGGTGATTCACCTCAGGTGATGGGCGGGTTAGTCATCCCAGTGTCTTCAGGCGCCGTGTGAGCAATCGTGTGACGGCGGGGACGGTCCCGCTCGTGCGGGGCTGTTCTCTTGACCGGGTCGCACTGCTACCTTGGCTGGATGGAACGATCTTTGGTTAGACCCAGGAACGGCAAGATCATCGCGGGTGTGTGCGCGGGACTCGCTGACCGCTTCGGCATCCCCAGGACACTGGTCCGCATCGGCTTCGTGTTCTTCGGCCTGTTCGGCGTCGGGGAACTGGTCTATATCGTGCTGTGGATCATCATGCCCAAGGGCCCGTAGCGGCCAGAACCAAGGGCCCGTAGCGGGCAGGCCCGACGGCGGCGGCCGGCCGGGCGCCGGCGCTTGGCAAGTTCCCCTTGAAACCTGCCCGGCCGCGCGTATCGTTTTGCCATGGGACCGATTCGGGTCATCCTGCTTCCGGGCGCTGTCCTCCCCGCGCAGCCGGCATACGCTCATCGGGGCCCTCGGACCGGACATGCAGGCTCTCGCCAAGGACCTGGAACTCTACGCGGGCGACGATCCGCCGCCGGGCTGGAGCCTGGACGCGGAAATTGACGGTGTGCTGCGCGAGGCGGATGCCCGGGGCTGGGAGACTTTCCATCTCGCCGGTTATTCCGGGGGCGGCGCGGCCGCACTGGCCGTCGTGGCCAAACACCCGCAGCGCCTGCTGAGCCTGGCCCTGCTGGAACCGGCCTGGGCCGGCACCTGGGACTGGAGCCCTGCCCACGCTCAGCTGTGGAAGGCCTTTGACCGGCTGGAAACCCTGCCGCCGGGGCAGTTTATGCCGGAGTTCTTGCGGCTGCAGGTTAAGCCCGACGTCGTCCTGCCGCCGCCCGCGCCGGGGGAGCCTCCGCCGTGGATGGCAAGGCGCCCGGCCGGCATCGCGGCCTTCCTGCGCACGTTCCGGAGCTATGAGCTGGACCGCGGGGCGCTGGCTGCGTTCGACGCCCCGGTCCTGTTCGTCCTGGGCGGCCGGAGCAACCCGGACCAGTTCGGTGACATTGCCGAGCGCCTGTCCACGGTCTTCCCCGACTTCCGGCTCGAAGTGTTCGAGGACCGCCACCACTCCGATCCCCCGCACCGGGTTGAGCCCGAACGGCTTGGGGCGCTCCTGCGTGAGCACTGGGACCGAGCCGAAGGCAGGGACCATGCCGCCGTCAGCTGATCCTCTTAGCGCACCGCCCGGGGCGGTGCCCGGGGACCTTCCCCTGGATGCGCCTCCGGACGCGCCCCGGGAGGTGCACACCCTGGTGGTCGGCGCGGGAGCCTCGGCGGGGCATCGCTCCCGCGCCGGACGGCGGCTTCAGCCTGGAGACAACCCGCGGCAGCTGGCGTGCACGCAACGTGGTGCTGGCCACCGGCGGCTACCAGAAACCGAGGATCCCCGCGCTGTCCTCAGGGCTGCCGCGGCATGTCCTGCAGCTGCACACCGATGCCTACCGCAACCCCGGCCGGCTGCCGGACGGTGCCGTCCGGGTCGCGGGGACCGGCCAGTCCGGCGGGCAGATCGCCGAGGAGCTGCTGGCCGCCGGCCGCGAGGTCCATCTGGCGGTGAACGCCTGCCCGGAGGCGCCGCGCCGCTACCGCGGCAAGGACACCATCTACAGGATGATCCAGCTCGGCCTGCACGGCCCGGAGTACGGGCTGGACGGCCTCACCGTCGAGCAGCTGCCCTCCCCGCGGCGCGGTTCATGTGCAACCCGCTGCTGTCCGGCGCGGACGGCGGCCACGACATCCACCTGCGGGACCTCGGCCGCCGCGGCGTCCGGCTTCACGGCCACCTGGAAGCCGCCGACGACGGCGACCTCGTCTTCAGCGACGACCTCCCGGAACCGCCGCGCGTGGGCCGCGACGCGGCGTATCTTGCCGGGCACATTGCGGGGCGGTGAGCTTCCGGCCCACCGCCCCGCAAATGTTCGCCGCGCCGGCGATGGGGCTCGTCGCACCCGGGGGATTACTGGACCCGCGCTCCCGGCCGGTACCAGGCAAGCGACGAGGTGAAAGGTTCGCTGGGCAGGTTGCCGGCGTACCAGGACTCCGTGGACCGCACCACGGGGGTGTGGCCGTGGCCGTCCTTGAGCATGGCGCGGACCGTGGCGGTCCCGGCGGCCATGAGCAGTCCGAACAGCAGGACTACAAGCAGTTCCATTTGTGATTCCTCGGGGGTGGAGCGGATGGGATGACTCCAGTTTCCGCAGCGCCCGTGTGAGCAACCGTGTGAATCCCCCGCGACGAGAGAGGGTCCGGCGGCGTAAAATTACTCCCATGGCCGAGACGTGGATTCGGCTCCTCGGTCCGCCAAAGATCGAGTCCCCAGGCACCACTCCCCCACAGCCCAAAGGCCGCAAAGCCTGGGCCGTGCTGGCCTACCTCGCCCTGCAGCCGGACGGCGTCAGCCGTTCCCGCACCGCCACCCTGCTCTTCCCCGACGCCGCGGACCCGCTGGGCGCCCTGCGCTGGAACCTGTCCGAGCTGCGCCGGACCCTGGGCGGTGTGTCCATCACCGGCGACCCGCTGCGGCTGGCCCTCCTGGATCCCTGGCGCTGCGATGCCCTGGAGCTGCTCGGCTCCGCCGACGGCCAGGGCCTGGACCCCCGCCCGTTCGGCGGCCAGCTGCTGGAGGGGCTCTCCTTCGCGGACAGCCCGGTCTTTGACTCCTGGCTGGCGGACCAGCGGTACCGGCTCGAGAACTGCGTCCAGTCGCTGCTGTACGAAGCCTCGGTGGCTGCCCTGGCCACCGGTGCCCCCGCGGACGCGGTCGAACTGGCCTCGCTGGCACTGCGCCGGGATCCCTTCCACGCCGACTGCACGGCCGTCCTGGTGAAGGCGCTGGTTGCCCTGGGCGAGCACCGGCGGGCCCGGGAGGAGGTCACCAAATACGCGGACCTCTACCACCGTGAGCTGGGCCTGCCGCTTCCGGCGGAGGTCCGGCGTGCCCTGTCCGACTCCGCCCCGGACGCTGACCCCGAGATCCGCGCCAACGTGGCCACGGTCCGGTCCTACCTCGACGCCGGCAGTGCCTCCCTGTCGGCGGGCGCCGTGGACCGGGGCCTGGACCAGTTGCGCCTCGCCGTCGTGCTGGCGCAGCGCACCGCTGACCGGCACCTGGTGGCCGAGTCGCTGGTCACGTTGGCCGGGGCCCTGATCCACCAGGCGGGCGGCCGCGGCGCCGAAGTCGCCGACTTCCTGCACCGTGCGCTGTCCGCCGAAGCGCCCGACGGCGTCTCCCGGACCGCCGCTGCCGCCTTCCGCGAGCTGGGCTACCTGTCAGTCCAGCGCGGTGTCCCGGACCGCGCGGCCGGCTGGCTGGACCGGGCGATGCAGGCGGCACGGGGAATCCCCGACGAGCAGGCCAGGATCCTCGCGATCCAGGGCATGCTCGCGTCGGACACCGCGCGCTACGGGGACGCCGTCACTGCCTTCACCGAATCCGGGCGGCTGGCAAGGGCGGTGCGGAACCGCCGGCAGCACGCCTTCAGCGAGGCCCTGCTGGGACGGGTGCATCTGCTGCGCGGGGACCTGGAGCTGGC
Organism: Arthrobacter sp. U41; assembly: GCF_001750145.1. Classification (NCBI taxonomy): domain Bacteria; kingdom Bacillati; phylum Actinomycetota; class Actinomycetes; order Micrococcales; family Micrococcaceae; genus Arthrobacter; species Arthrobacter sp. U41. The sequence goes on along the minus strand of NZ_CP015732.1, from coordinate 2,312,078 downwards.
GGCCGCCTGCCTGGACCGGGCGCTGGACTGGATCGCGGAGGAACACTGGACCGCGTTCGAGCCGTTTGCCGCCGGAGTCCGCGGCGAAACCTATCTGGCCGCCGGCCGGCTGGACCACGCCTCGGACCTGATTGACCGGTCCTGGGTGATGGCCGATCTCGCCGGCGACCACTGCTACATGGCCCTGGCCGCGGGGGCGGAAGCCCGGCTGTACCTGGCGCACGGCGACCTGGCTGCCGCCGAGCACTGGATCGACCGGGGCCTCGGACCCAAGCCGTGGTACCTCTGGTACACGGCCCGGCTGCTGGACGTCGCGGCGGAAGTCACCATCGCCACCGGCTCGCCGCGGGCCTCGCAGTTCGTGGACCGGCTGGCAGCGCTGGCCAGCAGGAGCGGCATGCGGGAGTTTGTGGTCCGGGCGCAGTCGCACCGGGCGGTGCTCGGCGACGGGGCGGCAGCCCAGGCCGTGCCCTGGCTGGCGAAGGAGATCGACAACCCGGCGCTGACCGCGTTCCTGGCCCGGCGCCATGGAGTTTCCGCGTGATCCTGTGGAAGTGGAGCAGGACCCGAACCTATTCCGGAAGCCCTGTCCCGCCGTCGGACACGGGACTACCATTCAGCTGTACCGATGGGATTACCACCGTGCTCACCACTGCGTGGAAGGAAATCTGTCATGGAATGTATAACGTGGTTCGCGCCGATTCTGCCCGGGAAACTGGAGGAGTGGAAGGCGCTCGACGCGGAAATGAACGGCCCGCGCCGGGAGGAACATGCACGTTCGAGGAAGCGCATGGGCGTGGTTCGGGAAGTGGCCAGCCTGATGCAGACCCCGCAGGGGGATTTCGTCTGCCTCTTCCATGAGGCCGAGGACCTTGCGAAGGCCTTCCAGACGCTCGCCGCGTCGGACGATCCCTACGATGTCTGGTTCCGCGAGCACCTGGTAAGCGTGCACGGGCTGACGGCGGAAATGCTGCAGGGTCCTCCCCCGGCCGAGGTGTTCTTCGAATACCGCGACGCCGGCGGTGCGGCCTAGCGCTGGCTGAAGCAGCACACCCGGGGTTAAACAAAAGCAGGGCCCGTCAAAGACGGACCCTGCTCGAAACCTGTAAGGTTCCGGACTCAGAAGAGTTAGCTGAAAGCTAAGTCTTAGAGAGCCTGGATGTTTACGGCCTGGGGACCCTTGGGGCCCTGCTCGGTTTCGAAGGAGACCTTCTGGTTCTCTTCGAGTGAGCGGAAGCCGGAAGAGGCGATCGCGGAGTAGTGTGCGAAGACGTCCTGTGAGGAGTCATCGGGGGAAATGAAGCCGAAGCCCTTTTCAGCGTTAAACCATTTGACGGTACCAGTAGCCATTATTTTTTGTCCTTCGTGAAGGTGGAGGAAAAGTCCCGACTTTCGGGTCCTCCGGTGTGGGGTGCTCAAAACCGCTGCTTCAGAAGAACAAGGTCTTGCAACCTTGCGTACTGCCTGAACTACGAACTGCATAAACACAACAACAGGATCAACAATACAGGAGATTTCCGGAGCCGATGACCACCGGGGCTTCGGACGGCTCCCCCGCCGCCGCATTTGAGCCCTCCGCCGGGACGTTCGCGGATCTAGAATGGCCGCATGACACCGCAGGAGCAGGCCAACCTGGCACACCTGCGCCGTGCCCGGGACCTGATCGACCGCGATTACGCCCGGCCGCTCAATGTGCCTGCCATGGCCGCCGGGGCGCTGATGTCGCCGGCGCACTTCTCCCGCCAGTTCAAGGCGGCCTATGGCGAGTCGCCCTACAACTACCTGATGACCCGGCGGATTGAACGGGCCATGGCGCTGCTGCGGGGCGGTGCCAGCGTGACCGATGCCTGCATGGAGGTCGGCTGCACTTCGCTGGGATCGTTCAGCTCGCGGTTCACCGAGATCGTCGGCATGCCGCCCAACGAGTACCGGGCCCGGGAGCACTCCGCGGTGCAGGCCATGCCGCCGTGCATTGCCCGGCTGCGCACGCGGCCCGCCCGCAAGTTGAGCAGGCAAGCCGAGCAGGATTGAAGAAGCGCCCCCGCGGGCGCCGCAATAACGTGGGAGACATGAACATTTCACTGCAGTACTCACACATCACCGTCAATGACCTGGACGAGTCGCTCGCCTTCTACCGCGACGTGCTCGGCCTGGAAGTGCGCAACGACATCGGCTCGGACGGACAGCGCTGGGTCACCCTCGGCAGCGCGGCCCAACCCGATCTGGAGCTGGTGCTGTCCGTCCCGCACGCCGGCCGCTCGAAGAACGACGGCGACGCACTCCAGCAGCTGCTCGTCAAGGGTGTCCTGCCGAACATCGTGTTCCGCACGGATGATCTGGACGCCACGTTCGAGAAAGTCCGGGCCGCCGGCGCGGAGGTCCTCCAGGAACCCATCGCCCAGCCCTGGGGCCCGCGCGACTGCGCCTTCCGCGACCCGTCCGGCAACATGGTCCGCTTCAACCAGGCCTGAGGCACGAAGACGCGAACGACACCGGGGGCGGCTTATGACGGCTCCAGCACCGTCCTGAATCACCCACTGCGCGTCAGTCTGGGCCGCACATCAGTGACCTCGCCCTCTGCAGGGAGTGCCGTTTCGACGAAATCCCCCGACGAGATCTGCCGCTTGACCTGCTCCAGTTCATCTTTGAGCAGGTCAACGGTGGCACGGTATTTTTCGAAGTCCGCCGTTCGGCGCCTGGCCACGGCGAAACTGAGGCCGGCGGCGAGTACGGCAAGCGGGAACGCCACCAGCAGGGCTCAGCCGGACGCGGCAAGGGGACCCAGAAACTGCCCCACGACGGGCGCCCGGAAAACGACGGAGCGCTCAGCGGCGGGGCGCCGACCGGTGGGGCGACCCCGGAGCGCGGGCGGGGCAATACGATGGACAAATGCATGCACACTCCAGCCCGGATGGCACCATCCAAGCCCCTGACACCATCAGCATTTCGTTTGACGCTGGCGTCGTGGGCCAGGAGGCCATGTCGGCCAGAGCCGCTGCCGACTTTTTGGGCCGTCCGGGCGGCACCAGCACGATTCGGGCCGTCCCGCTCTTGCATGTCTCCGGGGCACAGGGACAGCGCGTCGTGATGGTGGGCCACTCACGTGTGATCGTCCAGGACGTCGACCACGTGGCCGTGGAGTGCTTCTTGAGCAACGTCTGGACTGAAGGCGCGGACGAGGGGGAGTTCACTCTGGTGGACAAAGGCGACGCGGGCGGCAACGCCCGTGTCAAGGAGGCAGTCTTAAGGTTCAAGGACGCCCTGCCGGCGTGGCCGGAGGCGTCCGAAGCCAGTGATCCGCAGATGCATGCGGCCCGGCACGCCAAGGCTCTGGCGGAAATGTCTCGAAACTCGGTGGCCCAGGTCAGGGAAATCCGCTATGCGCTGGAACACCGCTTGGCGGTGTTCAGCGGCAAGGGACATCAAACGTCCAGCAATACACCCATCGTCGCTTCGCTGCTCGAACTGAACATCATCTGTGGCCGCGCTGCCGACCAAGCGAGGGAAGCAGTTCGGGAAGGTCTCTGGCTGCACCTTTCGGACTCCGTGGCCTATCACTCATATCGCAGGCTGCAGGACCCGTCGATCGTCAATGACGCCGCCGTGGCGACGCCCAGCACACGCACCTGGATGAGACTCCACGATGCCGCCATTCGCCAGTGCCTGGAAATGCGAAAGCAGCTGGATGCTGAATCGGCCACCACACGGGCCCTCATGGCCGCGGCAGCCAGCATTTCGAACTCCAGGGAAGCCGACGCGCAGTCTTCCTTCAACACCCTTGCGGCAGTGGCCTCTCTCGGCCTCGGCATACCGGCGCTGGTCTTGGCCCTCACTGGCGCTGACCGGCTCCTGCCTTTGAACACAGAGTCCAAGCAGCTCGCGTTCATTCCGGTTGCGGCCGGCTTGTTCTTCGCTGCGCTTATCGCGATCTGGCGAGCCCCGAAGGGGAAGTCCAGCCGTGTCTGGATCTTCACAGCCATCGGCATCATCCTTATTCTGCTCAGTCTTCTGATCACGGCAGGACTCCTCGCACCTTCCAATTAGCGCCGCCCCAGGTTACCGGGAGCCGGACCCGGCATATTCCCGTGCTACTGGAGGCGAAGTCGCTTCTGCCGGCTGTGGGATGGCCGGACTGTCCGAGGGAGCGTCGCTGCGGGTCCGGCGCCCCACGGCACGCCCCACGGCCATCGACAGCCGATGGGCGGGCTGTTCCACGTAGCGGTAGAACAGCTCGGCGACCACGAACGAGGCGACCGCGGAGACGGCGAGCGCCAGCGGAAGCGAGACGGACCGCAGCAAGGTGACGCCCGCCAGGATGATCGGAAGGTGCACCAGGTAGAGGCTGAAGGACACCCGTCCCAGCCATTGCGCGACGGCCGTGTCACCGAGCCTCTTGGCCGAGCCGCAGGACACGAACAGGAGGACGATCAGCGTCGCGCCCACCGTGACCAGGGCCTCGACGCCGGGGATCGGCTGCTCGGGGCTGATCCATTCCGCGTTGGCCAGGAAAAGTCCCGCGGCGGCCACGAAGAACCAGATGAAGCGGGGCCAGGGCTGGGTCAGTTCACGGATCCGCTCGCGCTCGGCGCCGAGGACAGCGCCGATGGCGAAAATCGGGAGATAGGACAGCCACTCCAGGTCCTGCAGGGCTCCCACCGCGGCCAGCAGAAGGGCAAGGCCGATTTTCACGTGCCAGAAGCGCCGCCAGCGGACGGCGATGAGTACGTAGGCCGGGAGCAGGAGCGAGAATGCGACTTCCCATTTGAGGGACCACAGCGGGGTGTTGATGGTGCTGGCATTCAGCATGAGCAGTCCGTCCTTGAGGACCTGGGCCACGCTGGGGTCGGTCACGTACATGTCCGCCCACGGGCTCTGAAGCGGCGACACAGACCGGGGAATGATGATCATCAACGCAACGGCCACCGCCAGGGACGCCCAGGCCGGCAAGTAGAGGCGGAAGAAACGCTTGGCGTAGTACTGTGCCCACTTCCCCGCCGCTCCCGGCCTGGTGAACGGCAGGACCAGGACGAAGCCGGAGAGCACAAAAAAGACGTGGACAGCCGGAGTGCCGTTCCAAAGAACGTGCAGCGGCGAGAAAACGGCCCACGCCTCCGCCGTGTTGAGTCCCGCGGACCGGTTCCCATGGACAACGTTCCCGATTCCCGGGAGCGTTGACAGGGCGTGGCAGGCGACAACCACCAGGGCGGCAATCCCCCTGAGGCCATCCAGCTGCGTGACTCTTGTTTGACCAGACTTAGACTGCATTAGCCCAATGTTACCAGTTCGTTACTTAGCACCCTGGGCGCGGGACTGCTCCTCAAGCAGTTCCGTGACGCCCGAGCTGGTGCACGGTGTAACCAACGTCCCGACCCAGTACACCGAAACAGGAACCGTAGTGGGAGGAATCCAGAGGCCTTCGGAGAACCCGCCTCTGTGGACCTTGGATCGGGTGCGCGGAACACAAATAGGCTCAGAAAAGCCCCTCATATCGACCCCACACGATCCGGAAGAAGGGGACGATGCATATGCCCAAGCCGTCAGATGCAGACAAGGAGCGATTCCGCGCGGTGATGCCGGCGGACCCTGGCATCACCGTGAAGCCGATGTTCGGTAATCTCAGCACAAGCGTGGATAGCTAGGGCCTTCTCCTATGTGGCGACGCTGCCGCCGAAGCAGCTAGCCCACTTGCCGCTGGGACGACCTGGGACGCAGGAACACGAATACTCCGCTGGCCGCCGCCAGCAGCCCGGCGAAGCCGAGTCCCCACCACAGCGGACTGGAATTATCCGACGTCGAGGCCTCCGGCGGGGCGTCCGCGGCGGCCGCAGCGGACGTCTGCGCGGAGGGCGCCGACCACGCCTCCGCGGAAGCTTCCGCGACCTTCAGCTGCGGCCCGTCCTCGGCGTCGCCGCTGACGTCGATGGCCAGGTCAAACGCCAGTTCGCTGCCGATGTCCGCCGTGGAATTGTCCTTGAGCGACGCGGCGAGGTAATAGCCGCCGGGGTAGGCGATCAGCTCGATGCCATCGTCCTTCGAATTGCGGTTGTTGTAGCGCACGGGGACCGCCATACTGGCCCCCAGGCTGTCGCCGGTACCCATGAAGGTGTAGCCCAGCGAGTTGCCCAGAATGTATTTATCACTCCCGGGGGCAAGTTCGGTCTCCTGGCGCAGCGGGTTGAACAGGGCAAGGTCCAGGCTTTTGCCGAGCGACCCGGCGGAGGCGCCGTCGGCTGTCACGGTGGCCTTGAAACTGAGCCTCTGCCCGTAGCCCACCGGGATTTTGTAGAACTTTGTTTCCGCGCCCAGGAGCGAATCGGAGAACAGGCCGGGCGTGAGCTCGGCCGCGGTGTTGTAGCTGGCTCCGCCGGTCACCGGGGAAGCGGTGCCGCCGGGAGCCGGGACCACCGGGGGCAACGCCGCCGGGTATGCGTCCGGCAGGCCCTTGGTGTCGGCGGCAGGCTCGGTGGCGAACAGGAGCTCCACGGGCAGTGCCTTGGTCCAGGCCCAGCTGCCGGAGCGCTCCACCTTCAGGAAGGCCTCCCCCGTGGCGTCCGCCCCGAAGCACTCGTCCCCCGCGTCCTCTCCCAGGGCTGGGGTGCTGAACGCCGCCGTTGGCGGGTACAGGAAGGACTGGTTGGAGTTACCGTGCTCGGTGTCATGGAGGAAGCACGACTCGTCCTCCGCGTTCACGACGGAAACTCCAAGGTAGGCCGTGCCCGAGGTGTCCGTTTCGCCGCGCCGCGGGACCAGCAGTGTCGCGGCCGCATGGGCCCGCTCGCCGGGGGCCAGCTGCATCTTGTAGTAGCGGGTGGAACCGGCCTCGGCCGTGCTGTTCTTCTTGGACCCCTTGTCCAGCACGTCCAGGTACTGCCCGGCGGACAGGAGCGGGGCATCCGCCGGGGACGTCCCGCCGGTAATCGGGGTGCCCTGCGCCTCGTAGACGCCGATGGCCCGGGTGGTCCGGATGGTGAGTTCGTCCGTGAGCGCTGCCGCGTCCCGGGTGTCGGTGTAGGTGCCTCCGGTCGCCTTCGAAATACATTCGAGTTCCGCCCGGGCGGAGGCGTCCACCTTGAAGCCGATGGAATGGATGCTCAGTTCGGAGCCGGCGGCGGCGAGTTCCTTGGCGACGTCGCACGCCGCGGGAGGGGCGCAGGTGTCGATGCCGTCCGAGACCAGGATGATGGACCGCGGACCCTTCACCCCTGCCAGCGCCTCGCTGGCCGCCCGGAGCGACGCCCCCACGGGAGTGTAGCCGGTGGCCTTGATCCCGTCGACGGCGGCGGTGAGGGCTGCCTTGTCCACCGCACCCACCGGAGCCAGGGTCCGGATGTCGGCGCACCCGGCGGCCTTGGAGGATGCCGCGGAATCGGTGCCTGTCCCGTAGACCATCAGCCCCATCCGGGCGGAGTCCGGCACGGCGCCGATGAGGTTCTTCACCGCGGACTTGGCTGCGTCGATCCGCAGGCCGGGGGCGTCGTTCTGCATCATGGAGCCGGACGCGTCGAGGACCACCATAACGGGCACGGATTCCTCTGCCGCCGCGGACGGCGCCGCCGGCAGCAGGATCGCGGCCGGCACCAGCGCGACGGCGAGCAGCAGGGCTGCTGCCGCGGAAGCAGTGCGGGTGAAAAGGGACTTGCGGAGCGGTCGGCCGGACATAAGGCCCTTTCGCAGCGGTGGAAAGTAAGAGTGGACTTGAACCTACCCGGAATGTGGGCCTGAACTGGGACGATGGTTGCACTGGGTGCGCTGGCAGCCCGCGGGGTGGCGCCGGGACACCGGGCCTATGCACCTCCATGGTCGGGCTGCGCCCCGGTCTCGCTGCGTCAGCTTCGGCGCAGCGGCCAGGGTCTCCACCCGCCGGCGACCTCCCGCAGCCGGTTTTCAGCGTCGCGCAGGCGCTCGGCGCTGGCCGGAGGGGGTTCGCCCTGGCCGCCTTCCGAGCCGGAACCGTCGAACGCGGCCAGCGCGTATTCGCTCCACCGCTTGTGGCCCACCGGGTAGCGTTCGCTGTAACCGCCGGCCGCGACCGAGAGCGCCAGCAGCTCCAGCCGGTCCGCTGTTGTCTCCATCGTTTCGTCACAGGCATCGCAGCCGCAGACCGGAAACGCGAAGTCATGCAGCACCCCGGCGTGGACCATGACGCCCGGGTACCCAGTCAGCACAAACGTCAGGGCCGCCGCCCCGGGATCCCGCGGGGAGATTTTGACCGCCTGCAGCACGCCCGGGCCCTGCATCAGCAGCTCCCCGGCATGGACGGGATCGTCCTGGACATCGACGTCGTACACCGCGGTGAGGTGGTCGATCAGGGCACGGGCCACGACGTGGAGCCCGGCGAAACGCTCGGGGTGGCTGTCCACGCTGTAGGAATCCGGGTCGGGCGCGCCCGCGCCCCAGTGCCGGCCGTAGGGAATGGGCTCCCCGTCGCTGTTGTAGTAGGTCTCAGTCGGCAGGGCGGGCCGGACGTAGCGGGGCTGTCCTGCTGGCCGGAATACCGGCCGGGGCGGCGTTGCCGGGGGCTCGTCCGGCTCTTCCTGGGCCCAGTCCGAGAGCACGGCAATCAGGCCCCGGACCGCGTCGTCGTCCGCGCTGCGAAGCGCTTCGAGGAGGCGGTCGACCTCGACCGCCTTCGCACGGTTTCCCACCGTGGAAGGGGCCCCTTCGTAGGCGGTCCACTTCGCGTCCGGCCGCAGCGCCGCGATGGTGTTCCCGACGAAGACCGCCGCCGCCGCACTGAGGGTGCTGTCGTCCGCGAGCCGGGAGCCGGCCGTGCGCAGGAACCGGATGAGTTGTTCCGGGTCCGCGGCCAGCTCCTCGGCCCGTGCTCCCTGGGCCGAACAGAAGTCAACGAACGGGGCATAGCCTTCAAGGTGCCGGACCACCGCGGGGCCGGAACCTTCCCGGTAGAGCGCGGTGCGCCGCGGCATCGGTTCCGGCATTCCGGTGGGCTGCCCTTCGAACAAGTCCTCTGCTGTCCCCATAACTGCGATCCTAATCTCCCGAGCTCCTCGTATAGTTCGCCGACGTTCGTATCGGGGTTCGCCATCGATGCCATCGCGAAGCGCACCTCTCCCGGTATCATCGCCAACGGCCCGCCACCCGCCTGCGACCGATGACGAGGGTCGAGCGGGCCGCTTCGATGTCGTCGTCGGACCGGGGTTTCTCGCCACGTCGTCTATGTGAGGTATCGGTAGACCGTGGCGCGGGAGACTCCGAGCATCTTACCGGTGTCTGAGGCGCTGTTGCCCTTGCCTTGCGGCCTGGCACCGCAGCCGGCATAGCACGACTTGGCCTCTCCGGTGCCTTCACTTCCGGCACCTCTGCCAGCGCCAGTGTGGGCCCAGGCATCGTCAACACCGCAGCGGGTGCCACCGGCACCGCTGGCGAGGGTGGCAGGGGCTGGAAGCTGAGGCCGATTCTTGTTTGTCTAACTCGTCGGCCGCAGCGAGGTGATCATCCTCCTGATATCCCGGTACTCGGGAGTGTCCGCGTACCTCTTCGCCTTCTCCAGATACGGCAGGGTTGCGTCTCCAGGGGTCACGTTGTTTGCGGGATCGTAGAACGCCCCGAACATGGCAGAGTTGGGCGGCCAGATGAAGAAGTGGAACATATAGCACGCAGAATCCCCCGTGGGGACCGGTCCGGTCACGATGCCGTAGGCAGCTCCCGGCGTATCCGCTGGCCCGGGATCCTCGGCGTTGCCGCGTGTCTCGAACACGTACCGGGGCACCGCACCGTTCTGCGTGAGCGCCGTCATCTCCTGCGAGTCCAGGACGGAGTAAGGGTACCGCTGCATGCAGGTAGAACCCGTGGCCATGTTGGTCCGGAGAGTAGCCAATGGCTTCCCGGCCTGGTTCTTAACCTCAGCGAATGCGCCACCACCTTCTGCCAGCTCACCGGCGGGATCCCTGACGGTCCATGCGGCGGGCAAGTCGAATGTCAGCTGGCCATCCGCCGTCGTGTACTTAGTCCAGGCCGCCGACGCCGTGGGGGCGCCAGTAGCGCTCGGTGACCCATCCGAGGAGGGCCCTTGGCTCGGTGCTGTGGTTGTCGTGACTGAGGCGGCGGGTCCGCTCGCAGTGTCCGATGCCGGCGGCGCTGCCTGCTGACCGCATCCGGAAAGCGACAAGGCGAATAGAAATGCCGCGGAAACCACAACGCTGGACGATTTTGATCTGCTCATGTGATCCTCCCGGTGCCGACAATGGTCCCTTAAGTGTCGCGCCCTCCGGAACTGCTAGCGACGTACCTCTGCGAACTTTCCGCCGGTCAAATACCCGCTGACGGCCTCCGCACGCACCCCGTCTTTTTGCCACGGACCTGGCGCCCCAATCGCGGTCTCGAAAAACGCTACCGCGGCCTCCCGTTCCGCCTTGGATAACGAGCTGCTCACCGCCTAAAAACTTCTCCCCCAAAAAGTCAGAACTGAATTCTCAGTCCAACTTTCGGGGAGCAGTTCACCGCGGTCCCAGAGCCGAATCGTCGGACTAGATAATGGGGCCTTTCTCCCAGCTATCGAGCCCGATGCCACGTGACCAGTGGTTCTCCATCGCCAGTGTTGCGTTGCGTATCCGGATCCGCTGGTCTTCCCTGGCATCCGGAGCGACAATCAGTGGGCACGGAAGATTCGGCTGATCTCGTGCTTGACGGACGCGGACAAAACGTCGCTGACCACCCCATAGGCCAGCGAACCCAGGAGAATAAGATCGAATTCTTCCGCAGCGTTCTTAAGCTCTTGCTGCTCCAAAACGAAAAGTCCCGATGCTTTGGCCGGAAGCGAATATTCGACGTCGAGGTCTGCAAAAGAACCTGTAAGGACCTCGTTGGTCAACATTTCCACCAGAGCCTCGCCCCCGCGCCGGAACTTTGAATCGCCGGCGGGAACGGCACGCATCACGGTCAGGCCCCACTGTTCGGCGCCATCATCATTTTTCTCTGCGTACTGGTTGCGGCTTAGCCCTTCGTTGGCCGCCCACCACAGCGCGTTGCGGGCGCTATAGGTGTCATCAACCCCGGGCTCATCACCGGCCCGCGCCCAAAGCGGGCAGGCACCCCCCGGCATGCCAAGGGTACGCACCTGACGGCTGCGTCGACGAGCCATTGGTAAGGTTAGCCTCGGTGCTGGCGCGCGAGGACCGCTAAGTCCACATCGGACTGCTGCCCGATGATTTCAAGGCCGAGCTCGTCAGGACGACAGCGCACGGTGCAGGACGAGGGGTAGTCATGAAGCTCTCCGCGGGTGGCCGCGTCGGTTTGGCCGGTGCGGCGGTGGTCGGGGTCGCCTTCGGCATGGCCCGATACGCCTACGGCCTGACGCTGCCCGACATCCGGCAGGACCTGGGGCTTTCCGAGCTGGTGCTCGGCCTGGTCGCCAGCGCAACATTCGCAGGCTATCTGGCCGGCCTGCTGCTCACGGGACCTCTCGCCGCCCGCCACGGGTCGCGTACACCGACGACCGTAGGCGGCGCCTGCGGCGCTCTGGGAGCGGTGATCGTAACGGTCGCCCAGTCGCCCTGGCTGCTCGCCCTCGGTGTCATATTAGCCGGCAGCGCAGGAGGCTGGGTTTGGGCGCCCTACTCCGACATCGTGACCGGTTCGGTGCCCTTGCGGCAGCAACCAAGAACATTGGCCATCATCACGACCGGTACCAGCGGCGGACTGGTACTGCTGGGCGGCCTGGCCGTCCTCGCTGCGCTCGGTTCATGGCGCCTGGTCTGGGCCGGCACCGCCCTTGCCGCGGTGGCCGCCGCAGCCGTGAACCTCCGACTGGTACCGCGGACCAGGCCGGACCCGCGCCCGGACGGAGCGCGCGGTACCCCCTCACTGGCCAGAGCGCTACGAGTCCCTGCCGCCTACTCGGTCGTTTACTTCGCGGTCGTCGTCATCTACTTCACCTACGCCGCGGACATCCTGGACCGCGGAGTGCTCCCCGCGGCAGCCGTCCCGGCGCTCTACGCCGCTATCGGCCTCAGCGGCATGGTGGGCGTAGCGACCGGGGCCGCCGCGCAGCGGCTGGGCACCTCTCGGGTCGCCGCCCTGTGCCTCGTGACCGTCGGTGCGGCGCTGGCGCTCCTCGGCCTGGCCAGCGACTCCCTGACCGCGACGGCGGTCTCAGCGTGTATTTTCGGTGCGGGGTACATGACAGGATCGGCGGTACTCGCGGTCTGGACCGCCGAGCTGGTGCCCGACCGCGCAGGTGCCGCCTTCACGGGCTGCTTGGTTGTGGGAGCCATCAGTTCAGTCGCAGAGCCGGCCCTCGCCGGCGCGGTGATCCCTGGCCTGGGGCTGGGGCCACTGCTGGTTCTCACCGCCGCGGTGTCACTACTGAGCGGGGTAACGCTGATGCTGCATCGGTCATCGGCAGGGAAAGCGAATTAGCTGCCCACGTTAGTGCAGAGCAAGGTAGCCGACTGCATCAGCGTGTTATTTTCGATCAGGGTTTCCGCTCGGCCTTCTGCTCCTCCGTAATCGGGCCCTTGGGCGCCGATGACGCCCCGTAGCCGGTGTACCGGAGCGTGAAGCACGGGTCTTTCCATCCGGCCACGACCGGGACGGTGGAGCGATGGCCGTTGTAGGACGTGACGACGGGCGGGATCGGTAACACGGGGGGCGGGCACCGCGTGAGCTCTCTTCGAAACGTACTTTGGTGTGTCGTTTCAAGAATCACGCGGTGCCCGCCTCACGTCCGGGAGCCGGGCCGTTACCTCACGCTAATGGGCACTTCCGATTTCGTCTCGGCGGAGCCCAGCGACGGAGGTGCTGTGGTTGCGGCTGCATGCCCGGCGAGGACACCCGTCTGGTGCCGAAGCTTCAGTCGGTACATCAGGACGCCGGTGAGGGTGACGGCAGCGACGAAGAGAACCCCGCCCCACTGCAGGTACCACTCGAATGGCGGCACGGAGTTGTAAATTTCCGGGCGTGGCCAGATGAGGTTCAGTGTCATGGCGCCGCCCCACAGGACCGCGAGGATGTTCACCGGCAGTCCCCATTTGCCCAGGCTGAAGCCGGGCTCGGTGCCGTCATCGGGCAGCGGCCACTTTTTGGCCAGGCGGTTCCGAAGCATGGGCACGGTCACCAGCAGGTAGGAGAGGTAGATCAGGACAATGCTGATGCTGGAGAGGATGGTGAAGATGGCGGGCTGGGAGACGTTCACGATCAGCGGGATGATCGCGATGATTCCGATCACGATGGCGGCGACCGTTGGGGTCTTCCGGACGGGGTGTACCTTGCCCAGGTGGCGGCTGAACGGAAGGTTGTTGTCCCGGGCCATTGCAAACATCATGCGGATGGCGGCGGCGTGGACGGCCAGCGTACAGACCATGACGGCTACCACGATGCACAGCAGGAAGGCTTTGCCGAAGGGGCCGCCCAGTACGGAGAGCACTATGTATTGCAGGCCGCCGTCAGCAGAGCCTAGCTTGGGATCATTTAGGTCCGGGGCCGCGAGGAGTCCGGTGAGCAGGATCAGTCCGCCCAGCACAAAGGACGCGGTGATCGCCCGCAGGATGGCCCTGGGTGCTGTGCGCTTCGGGTCCTTCGTCTCTTCGCCGAGGGAGCTGGCGGTATCAAAGCCGTACATCACGTAGCCCGATGCCATGGCGCCGATGATGAACACTCCGAAGAAGCCCAAGGGGTGGTCCGCCCCAAACCCGGTAGTTTCGAAAAGGACACCGGGTCCGCGGACCATGTGCCATGCAAGTGCGAGGATAAGCAACACCGCGGCAACAAGTTCAACGAGGACGCCTACGCTGTTGATCTTGGTCATGAGTTTCACGCCGAAGGCGTTGATGAGGGTGGAGATGCCGATCATGATGCTCGCGAGCAGTACCCCGTTGAGGGCGAAGTCGTAGGTGCCGGTGCCGTCACCGATGATCTGGAACCCGGACCAGATCTGGGGCAGGGTGAGCTGGAGGGCCAGTGCCACGGCGCCCAGGGCCATAATTGAGGAAATTAACAACAGCCACCCGGCCAGCCAGGCGAAAGTGCCGGAGGAGAGCCTTTTGGCCCAGTTGTAGACCGAACCGGCCACAGGGTAACGCCCTGCCAGTTCGGCGAAGCATAAGGCCACCATCAGCTGCCCGGCGAAGACAAGCGGCCAGGACCAGGCGTAGGCCGGGCCGGCCATCGCGAAACCGAAATAGAAGAGTTGAAAAACGCCGGTAAGGATGGAGATGTAGCTAACTCCGGCCGCGAAGCTGGCGAACTTGCCAATGCTTCGGTCCAGGGTCTGGGCATAGCCGAACTGGTCCATGCCGCTTGAATCAGTACTCTTGCTGGGTTCTGTCAATGGAACTCCTAAGTCAGAAAAGCACGATGGTGGTGATTTGCGGCCGCTTTGGACGCAGATGAAACCAAGCGACCGGGCGCCGCGCCGTTGTGGCGCCCGGCTGTTTCCCCAATGCTGTTGCCTAGTTGGCTGCGCCCTCCCCCGTTTCCTTCGGAGCCGGAGTCGCGCCGAACCAGCCGCTGGGCGTGGGCTGGATGTTCTGCCAGATGTGCTTTGCCTCGCGGTACTCGTTGAGGCCCGCCCGGCCGAGTTCACGGCCGATCCCGGACTTCCCGAAGCCGCCCCACTCAGCCTGGGGTACGTACGGGTGGTAGTCGTTGATCCACACGGTTCCGTGCCGGAGGGCGCCGGCGACGCGCTGCGCTTTAGAGGCGTCCGATGTCCATACCGCGCCGGCCAGGCCGTACTCTGTATCGTTCGCGATTGCGATGGCCTGATCCTCGGTCCGGAACGTCTCGATGGTCAGCACCGGGCCGAATGACTCCTCGCGCAGTACGCTCATGCCGGAGCGGCAGTTGCCGAGTACGGTGGGCGGGTAGAAGTAACCGTCGGCGAGCGGTCCCTCTTCAGGGATGTAGCCGCCACACAGTAGCTCGGCGCCCTCCGCAATGCCGGCCTGTACGTAGGCGTGGACCTGGTCCCGGTGCTTGGCGGAAATGAGCGGCCCGGTCTCGGCGTCGGGATCGAACGGCCCGCCCATCCGGATCTTTTTCGCCCGTTCCACGATCTCGGCCACAAAGCGGTCTGCAATCGACTCCTCGACGACGAGCCGCGCCCCTGCCGAGCAGACCTGCCCGGAGTGCAGGAAAACAGCAGTCAGGGCGTTGTCGACGGCGGCGTCCCAGTCCGCGTCCGCGAAGA
Organism: Arthrobacter sp. U41; assembly: GCF_001750145.1. Lineage (NCBI taxonomy): Bacteria > Bacillati > Actinomycetota > Actinomycetes > Micrococcales > Micrococcaceae > Arthrobacter > Arthrobacter sp. U41. The sequence continues at coordinate 2,296,930 of NZ_CP015732.1, read as the reverse complement.
CGACGTTCGGGTTCTTCCCGCCGAGTTCGAAGGCGACGCTCTTCACTGTCTCCGCGGCCGCGGCCATGATCGTCTGGCCTGTGGCCAGGCTCCCGGTCAGGGAGACGAGGTCGACGCGCGGGTCGGAGCTGAGTGGGCCGCCCACCCTCGAGCCGGGTCCGGTGACGAGATTGGCGACGCCGGCAGGCACGCCTGCCTCTTCGAGGGTTTCCATGAGCAGGATCGACGTGGACGGTGTGAGCTCGCTGGGCTTCAGCACGAACGAGTTTCCGGCGACGAGTGCTGGCGCCACCTTCCATGCAGCCTGGAGGAGCGGGTAGTTCCACGGTGCGATGAGGGCACAGACACCGAGCGGCTCGTAGACCACGCGGCTGATGGCGTTGGGCCGGCCCGTGTCGATCACCCGGCCGGCGTCGAGGCCTGCGATCTTTCCGTAGTAGCGGAAGCAGGCAGCAATGTCGTCCATGTCGTACTCGGCCTCGACGAGGCGTTTGCCGGTGTCGAGCGCCTCCGCCTGGGCGTAGGCGGCCTTGTCCCGCTCAAGCAGGTCGGCCACGCGAAGCAGCACGCTACCCCGCTCGATATCTGTGAGCTTGCGCCACGGGCCGCTATCGAACGTTGCCCGTGCACTGGCGATCGCCCGCTCGGCATCCTCGACGGTGGACGACACGACCACTGCCACTTCGTGACCGTCTGCCGGGCAGCGCACGGATGTGGTGCCGCCGTCGGACGCCTGCTGCCAGGCTCCGCCGATGTAGAGGCCCTTGATGGAATCCCGTGATTTCCCGGCCTGATGGACTTGCTCAGCTGTGGCAGTCATTGTCTCTCCTTCTGGTGTGTGCATCCGTCATTCCTAGCCCCTGGTCGCAGGGGCGGCGTTGCCGTTACGCTCCAGCGGGCTGACGCCGTGCCGGTAGAACTCCGTGTGCTGCGGCGCCAAAGGTGCATTGCCGGCGATCAGGTCGGCGGCCTTTTCAGCGAGCATCATGACAGGCGCGTAGATGTTGCCGTTGGTGACATAGGGCATGGCGGAGGCGTCCACCACGCGGAGGCCCCTCGTGCCGTGCACGGTCATGTCCAGCGGGTTCACTACAGCCATGGGATCGGAATCGGGGCCCATCTTCGCAGTGCAGGACGGGTGGAGTGCTGTTTCGGCGTCGCGGGCAACCCAGTCGAGGATCTCCTCGTCCGTCTGCACGGCCCGGCCCGGAGACAATTCGCCCCCACTGAAGGGGACCATGGCGGACTGGCCCAAGATGTCACGGGCAACACGAACGGCCTCAACCCATTCGCGGCGGTCCTGGTCCGTGGAGAGATAGTTGAACACCATGGACGGGTGCACGGTGGGATCGGTGGACTTGATCTTGAGGGTGCCGCGGGAGTCGGAGTACATGGGGCCGATGTGCACCTGGTAGCCGTGCTTGGCATCGGCCTTCTGGCCGTCGTAGCGGACTGCGACCGGGAGGAAATGGAACATCAGGTTCGGGTACGCAACGTCCTCGTTGGAGCGGACGAAGCCGCCGCCCTCGAAGTGGTTGGTGGCTGCCGGTCCCGTCCGGCCCAGCAGCCACTGGAGCCCGATCAGCGGGTAGCGCCACAGGTCAAGGTTAGGCTGCATGGAGACCGGCTGGGTGCAGGCGTGCTGGATGTAGACCTCAAGGTGGTCCTGGAGGTTTTCGCCGACGCCGGGCAGGTTGACAACGGAGTTGATGCCCAGGGAGTTCAGGTGGGTCGCGTCTCCCACGCCGGAGAGCTGGAGCAGCTGTGGGGTGTTGATGGCGCCGCCCGCGAGGATCACTTCGCCTGCGTTCACCTGGTGGGTCCTGCCATTGCGGCGGTAAGTGACGCCGGTAGCCACGTTGCCCGTGAAGTTGACCTTGGTGACCAAGGCCCGGGTCAGGATGGTCAAGTTGTCCCGGCCGAAATTCGGCCGGAGGTAGGCGCGGGACGCCGAGAGCCGCTGGCCTTTGTGGACGTTGCGGTCAAATGCCGCGAAGCCTTCCTGGCGGTAACCGTTGACGTCATCCGTCAGCGGGTACCCGGCTTCCTGGGCGGCGGCGAAGAAAGCCTGGAACAGGGGGTTCGTGGCCGGGCCGCGTTCCAGCACGAGGGGGCCTGAGTGCCCGCGCAGTTCATCGTCCGGGTCCGCGGCGGACGCGGTTTCCATCCTGTTGAAGTACGGCAGGCAATGCGCGAAGTCCCATGTTTCCATCCCGGCGTCCGCGCCCCAGCGTTCGTAGTCGAGCGGGTTTCCGCGCTGGAAGATCATGCCGTTGATTGAGCTGGAGCCGCCCAGTACCTTCCCGCGTGCGTGCGCTACCCGACGGCCGCCCATGTGAGGCTCGGGGTCCGACTCGTATCGCCAGTCGTACAAAGGATTGCCGCTGGGAAAGGTCAGCGCGGCGGGCATCTGGATGAAGAGGTCCCAAGGGTAGTCACTCCGCCCCGCTTCGAGGACCAGGACGCTGCTCTGGCCTCCATCGCTCAGACGGTTGGCAAGCACGGACCCCGCGCTTCCGCCACCGACGATGACGTAGTCGTAGTTGGTTTTTGTCATGCTGCAAACTCTCCTTCTGCCTGGCGCAGATCTTCCGCCCAGGGCCGGTGATCCTGCTTCCGGGAACTTGCGGTGCACCGTGGCGCTCCGGAGAACCCGCAAGACGCCGCTGGTGTGGTGTAGGTCATACCGCTGAACAGTAATGTAACTTGAACAAGTGTTCAATAGCGCTGCTGGACAAGTGTTCAGGAAAGTTTGTTTGTTACGTGCAAGGGCTACGGCGGCTTGATTCGCGCCAGGGACTGGCGGGCGTGCGGAGACCGGGCGTGAAGAGTTCTCGCGTCGTTGGAGAAGGCGGTGGCGCCTTCACGGAATTCCCAGGCAATCCCCCGCTAGGCGGCGAAGGCGATCTCCTCAGTACGGGCGATGCTCCTTTGGATGGAGGCCTCGTCCACGCCCAGGAGCGCTGTCAGCCACATCCCGTTTTGCACGACAACAATGTCCGCCGCCCGCACCCTGCATTCATCACTGGAAAGTTCAGGTTTCGCATTGCTTATCAGGGCCGCGAGTCCACTGAGGTACCGCTCGAAGGCCGCCGCGTTAATCAGCGCAAAGTCTTCATGGGCCTGCGCAAGAGCCCAGAGGTGGAGGCGCAGGGACAGATGTTCGGTGGTGAGGAATTCCGGGTCCGCAACGCGGCGCAGAGCCTTATGCAGCTGCCCGTCGGGGGGCGATGCCGGATCGGGGGCGACCAGCTTGACATCGCGTTCGTCAATCTGATGCAAGGCCGCACGGATGAGGCTCATCTTGTCTTCGAAGTAGTAGTTCACCAGCCCGAGTGCCACGCCGGCTTCCCGGGCCACCGCGCGCATATTGACACCTGAGATGCCGTGGCGCGACAGCAGCTCCAGTGCCGCTTCGAGAATGCGCGCCTGCCTGTCAAGCTGTTGGCCCGACTTCATGGTGTTTGTAGTCACTTGGCCAGAATATGGCCAAAATCGTGACGGTGCATCCCGCGGACAGGACGCCCTGCTCCCAAGCGCGGTCGCACGCCGCCGCGCCTCCACCCGGGAGACTGCTTACGGGGGGAAGAGGCACTCCCTGAGCGCCTAGGCCCGGATGTTATATCCGGTCGGCTTATCAAAGAGCTTTCGTGTGCTGGCTCCCGCGGCCGCAATCCAAAGGACGGAGCCGTCGTCAGCGGCTTGTTCCACCACCCCGGTCACGATGTGCTCGCCGAATAGCCACACCTCCACCATGTGGCCTGTCAGCCGGGCCCAGTCGCTGCGCGGCCCGCGTCCAGCCGAGGTCCGGCCTGAACTCGTATCCCACATGATGCGCTACCCGCCTCGCTTGACGCGGTTGCTGCCAGCGACGGTGACGTGCTCGTGACTGCCTGGGTGCTTGTTCACGCTTGGAGCTACCGGTACTTCAGGGCTCAGCACTCGATGACGTTGACGGCGAGGCCTCCGCGGGAGGTTTCCTTGTACTTGGTTTTCATGTCCGCTCCTGTCTCCCGCATGGTTTTGATGGCTTTGTCGAGGGATACTTTGTGGCTGCCGTCCCCGTGCAGGGACAGCCGCGCGGCGTTGATGGCCTTCACGCTGGCGATGGCGTTCCGCTCGATGCAGGGGATCTGCACCAGCCCGCCCACGGGATCGCAGGTCAGGCCGAGGTTGTGCTCGATCCCCACTTCCGCGGCGTTTTCCACTTGCGCGGGCGTGCCGGCCAGGACCTCGCAGAGGCCGGCGGCCGCCATGGAGCAGGCCGAGCCCACCTCGCCCTGGCAGCCCACTTCGGCTCCGGAGATGGAGGCGTTGATCTTGAAGAGGATTCCGACGGCGGCCGCGGCAAGGAGGAAGCGGACCACGCCGTCGTCGTTGGCGCCAGGAACAAACTTCACGTAGTAGTGCAGGACGGCGGGGACGATTCCTGCGGCCCGTTGGTGGGTGCCGTGACGATGCGGCCGCCGGCGGCGTTTTCCTCATTGACGCCAGGGCGAACAGGTTCACCCATTCCATGGCGGCAGCGGGTCGGGGACCACCTGTGTCCGCGGTCCAGGGGTCTGAGGTAACGACGGGGCGCGCCGCTTGACGTTCAGTCCGCCGGGAGGATTCCCTTCCGCGGCGCAGCCGTTCTCCACGCACTGGCGCATGACCGCCCACAGGGCCAGGAGCCTTCGCGGAGCTCGGCTTCGCTGCGCCAGACGAGTTCGTTGGCGAGCATGACGTCGGAGATGGACATGTCTCCCGCTGCAGATCTCCAGGAGTTCGTCGGCTGTGGTGAACGGGAAGGGAGACTGTAGCGTCTGCCACCACCGGTCGCCCGCGTCGGCGTCGCCATCAACAACGAAGCCGCCCCAATGGATAGAGCTCCGCTCCTCAGAACGGCGCCGGTGTGGTCGAGGGCCCGGAAGGTCATCCCGTTGGGGTGGGCCGGGAGGGACTTGCGCCGGTGAAGCACCACGTCCTCGTCCCAGTTGAAATCCACCCGATGGTCCCCGCACACCACAGTTCGGCGTCGAGGGCTGCGGCCGGCCACCTGGTCATCAGCCGTGCGGTGTCCACGGTTCCGGGTCCAGCCCTTTGAAGCCCAGGACCACTGCCTTGTCGAGCCATGGCCCCGCCCGGTGGCACCGAGGGAACCGAACAACTCAGCCTGACGCGTTGGTGGCGCTCAGGTGGCCGTCGCCTTAAGTCCGTCGGCGAACAGCTTTGGCCGCCCGCATCGGGCCGACCGTGTGTGACGACGAGGGCCCGATGCCAACGGAAAACAGGTCCAGGACGCTAAGCGCCATCAGGGGACCTCCGGCGAGTCGTACTCGCGCATTGCATCGAGGAGCCACCGGCCAGGAACTCCGCGAAGGAGGCGCGCGGGAAGAGCCGGAAGCTTTCCTCCCCGGTCTTCTCAGGACCACCGGGATGTTGCCACCTCGGTGTTCAGGCTGTTCCCGGGGTGAAGCTGCGGGGGTGCAGGTCAAGGGCGCAGCCCTTTTCCAGAACTGCCCGGGCCTGCGGGCCTGAGAGCTCGAACGTGGTGCGGTTCGCGGAGAGGTCCACCACCTGGCCCGGGGCGTCGCCCAGTGCTTCCACGAGGGATCCGATGAGGTTGCCACCGATGGAATCATGGGCAGCTTCCGGTGCCACCACCAGGAACTCGGAAGGTCCGAGCCAGAGGACGCTGATGCCGTTCGTGCCGGTCACTTCGCCGCAGCGCGCCGGCAGGTTGCCGGCTACGCGGGCGATTTGCGAGCCTTCCTCGGAGCGGGGGTCCACGCGGACTCCGACCATGGTCTGGAACGGGCCTTCGTTGAGGACGACCTTGCCCGGGACGGAGCCGGCATTCAAGGCCTCGGCCAGGTGGGAGGCGGGGCTGCGGCGGATGTCCCGGAGTCCATTGACGCCTGTCAGTGCTGCTGTCTTAGCCATCTTTGCGGGTCCCTTCGGGGTCATAAAGTACGGTTTCTGCGACGACAACTTCAACGAGCTGGTCGCCGGCGGCGGCCACGAGGGTCTCACCGATGCGGTTGCGGCCATTCTTGATCAGTGCCAGCCCAAAGGAACGTCCAAGGGCGGCACTGTGGTAGCTCGAGGTCACAAATCCCTGCATGGGGACCGGGCCGTCGGCGGGGTTCGTGGCATCCCCTTTTCCACCAGCTGGGTTCCTTCGGGCAACCGGAGCGTCTTGTCCACGGGAAGGACGCTGACCAGGTGCTTCCGGTCTGTGCGGCCGGCGTCCTTGCGGGCGTAGGAGCGCTTGCCGATGAAGTCTTTGGCCTTGGAAACCACCCATTCCATGCCCGCGTCCTGCGGGGTCACGGTCCGTCGGTGTCCTGCCCGACGATCGGGTAACCCTTTTCAGCGCGTAGCACGTGCATGGTTTCGGTGCCGTAGGGAGTGATGTTGAAGTCGGCCCCGGCGGCTGCCACGGCTTCCCAGGTGTTAGCCCGTACCAGGACGGAACGTTGATCTCGTAGGCAAGTTCGCCGGAGAACGAGATCCGGCAGACCCGGGCCTGCACGCCGGAGGCGAGGGTGGTTTCGCGGAAGGTCATGAACGGGAAGGCTTCCGCTTCCAGCCCGCCGTCCGCGGCAAGGCCCGGGGCCACCTTTGCGAGTACCGCGCGGGATTTGGGTCCGACGACGGCAATGGTGGACCACTGCTCGGTCACCGACGTGCAGTGCACGTCCAGTTCCGGCCATTCGGTCTGCAGCCATTCCTCCAGCCAGTCGAGCACCTTGGCGGCGCCGCCGGTGGTGGTGGTCATGAAGTAGCGGTCCTCGTCGAGACGCAGGGTCACGCCGTCGTCGAAAATCATGCCGTCTGCCATGCACATCACGCCGTAGCGGGCGGAACCCGGGGCGAGCTTCTTGAACGCGTTGGTGTAAATGCGGTTGAGGAACTCACCGGCGTCCTTGCCCCGGATCTCGATCTTGCCCAGGGTGGTTGCGTCCATAAAGCCCACGGATTCCCGGACGGCGGCACATTCCCGCAGCACTGCGGCGTCCATGTCCTCGCCGGCCTGCGGGTAGTACCAGGGCCGCTTCCACTGTCCGACGTCCTCGAACAGGGCGCCGCGGGCGACATGCCAGGGGTGGATGGAGGTGAGCCGGGCCGGGTCGAACAGTTCGCCGCGCTGGCGTCCGGCGAGTGCTGCGAACGCCACCGGGGTGAAAGGTGCACGGTAGGTGGTGGTGCCGATGTCGCCGATCCCGCGCGAGGCTTCCCCGGCCTGGCGGAGCGCGGCGGCGATGACGCCGATCGCGTTGACGCCGGAGGTTTTGCCCTGGTCGTTGGCGGTGCTGATCGAGGTGTAGCGCTTGATGTGTTCCACCGAGCGCATGCCGGCGCCGGTGGAACGCAGGACGTCGGCCACGGACTGGTCGCGCTGGAAGTCCACGAAGTGGTGGTGCCAGTCCTCCGGGGTGCCGGACTGGCCGGGCACCAGCCACAGCTGCCGGGTCGGGGCGGAGGCCTTCGGTTCCGAGAAGACCAGCGGATCGAGAACTGCGCCAGCATTTTCAGGGTTGAAGCCTGCGGCGATGGCTGCCGACGCTCCGGCGGAGATGCCCTCGGCCACGCAGTCCTCGAGTTCGAAGCTGCCGCGGCCCGAGCCGATGGTCTGCTGGTTCGGGACCACGGTGCTCGGCACGAAGGCGGCGAGCTCGTCGTCCCAGCGCAGCTTGCCCTGGCGCTGGGAGTGGAGGTGGACCAGCGGGCTCCAGCCACCGGAAACGGCCAGCAGATCGCAGGGGACCTCTTCGATGCCGGAGGTGAGGTCGCCGTCGTCGTTGATGCTGCGGACCGTGACGGCGTTGAGCCGGCCATCGCCGGAGTCCGCGGCTGTTCCTGTTCCGTCGGCGGTGGCGGCCACGGCGCTGCCGATCAGCACCCGGGTGCCTGCTTCGACGGCGGCCGCAGCAACGTCCGTGAACTTGGCACGGGCATCGACGACTGCGGCGACCTTGACGCCGGCGGCCTGCAGGTCCGCAGCCAGGGCGTAGGCGCTGTCATTGGTGGTGCTGATGAGAACGCACTGCCCGGCCGCGACGGCGTAACGGTTGAGGTAAGTGCGGACGGCCGAGGCGAGCATGATGCCGGGGCGGTCGTTGTTTTCGAAGACCAGCGGGCGTTCGTGCGCGCCGGGAGCTACCACCACCTGGTTGGCGCGCACGTGCCAGATCCGCTGGCGGGACACGCCGGGAGCTGCGGGGCTGGACAGGTGGTCGGTGCGGTTCTGGACGGCGATGACGTAGTTGGCGTCGTAGGCACCGAAGGCGGTGGTGCGGTTCAGGACGGTGCACTCGGCAGCGGAAACCAATTCGGCCTCAACGTCCGCCACCCATTCCAGGGCCGGCTTGCCTTCAATGGTCTCGACCAGGCCGGGAGCCGTGGACCCTGACAGGAGCGAACCTCCCAACTCGGGCTGGTCGTCCATCAGGATGACCCGGGCGCCGGTGCGTACGGCTTCGCGGGCCGCGGCCAGGCCGGCCGGGCCGCCGCCGATGACTAGGACGTCGGTGTGGACGTACTTCTTGTCGTACTCGGCGCGGTCCTCGTCCGGGTCCAGCTTGCCCAGTCCGTTGAGCAGCTCTGCTTTCAGGCCGTCCACCAGGGTGACGGTAGTGGCCGGGAGCATGGACTCGGCCACGTGGCCCGGGAACCGGGGTTCAATACGAACCAGCGCGTTGGATTCCTCCACGCCGGCGGACATGATGCCGCGGGCGCGGTCCTCGTAAAGTGAGTTGCCGGCGGCGATGCGGCCGTTGGCGAGCAGGGCCGAGGCGAGGGTGTCGCCGGGGTGGCCGGTGAATTCCTCGCCGTCTACGGTGAAACGCCAGGAGATGGTGCGGTCGATGCGTCCGCCGGCGTCGAGGCGGGCGTTCTGGGAAGTCACTTGGTTGCTCCTTCCGGGGCGGTGGCGCTGGCGGGGGCTGTGCTTGTGCCGGTGATGTCCGGAGCCGCGGTCGCGGTGGTGGTGCTGTCCGGGGCGGTGCTGGCGGTGCCGGACTCAGGTGCCGGGGCGGCTTTGTCCGGACGGGCGGCGCCCATGGGGTAGACAGCCTGGATCTCGTAGGTGACCGTGTCGCGGAGCATGTTGAACCACTGGCGGCAGCCGGTGCTGTGCAGCCAGCGTTCGGCGAAGGCGCCCTTGGTGTTGTCGCGGTAGAACAGGAACTCGGCCCATTCACGGTCGTTCAGTTCGTTAGGGTTCTCCGGATAGGCCACGTGGGCCTGGCCGCCGTAGTGAAACTCGGTTTCGTCGCGGGAGCCGCAGTTGGGGCATGAAATGAGGAGCATGTCCGGACTCTCTTCTAGTGGGCCACGGCGGCGGCGCCGTGTTCGTCGATCAGGGCGCCGGTTTCGAACCGCTCCAGCGCAAACGGCTTGTTCAGTTCGTGCGGCGTTCCCGTGGCGATGGTGTGGGCAAAGGTGAGGCCCGCGGCCGGGGTGCCCTTGAAGCCGCCGGTACCCCAGCCACAGTTGACGAACATGTTCTCCACCGGGGAGGTGCCCACGATCGGGGAGGCGTCCAGGGTGGTGTCCACGATCCCGCCCCAGGTCCGGAGCACATGGGCGCGGGCGAAAATCGGGAAAAGTTCGACGGCGGCGGCCATCTGGTGCTCGATCACATGGAACGAACCGCGCTGGCCGTAGCCGTTGTAGGAGTCGACGCCGGCGCCCATCACCAGTTCGCCCTTGTGCGCCTGGGAGACGTACACGTGCACGTGGTTGGACATGACCACGGTCGGGTGGACGGGCTCGTGGAGTTCGGAGACCAGTGCCTGGAGCGGGTGGGACTGGATGGGCAGCCGGAACCCGGCCATTTCCGCGAGGACCGAGCTGTGCCCGGCCGCGCAGAGACCGACCTTTTCGGTGTTGATGGTGCCGCGGTTGGTCTTGACGCCGGTGACCCTGTTGCCGTCCTTGAGAAAGCCGGTGACTTCGCAGTTCTGGATGATGTCCACGCCGAGTTCGTCGCATTTGCGGGCGAACGCCCAGGCGACGTGGTCGTGCTTGGCGATGCCGGCGCGCGGCTGGTAGGTGGCGCCCATCACCGGGTAGCGGATGTTGTCGTTGATGTTCAGGATGGGGCAGAGTTCCTTGACCTGCTGCGGGTCCAGCCACTCGGCGTCCACGCCGTTGAGCTTGTTCGCTCCCACGCGGCGCATGCTCTCGCGCACGTCGCCCAGGGTGTGGGCGAGGTTCATGACGCCGCGCTGGCTGAACAGGAAGTCGTACTCGAGTTCCTCGGGCAGGATCTCCCAGAGCTTCAGGGCGTGCTCGTAGATCGCCGCGGATTCGTCCCAGAGGTAGTTGGAGCGGATGATCGTGGTGTTCCGGGCCATGTTGCCGCCGGCGAGCCAGCCCTTTTCCAGGACGGCGATGTTGGTCATCCCGTGGTTCTTGGCCAGGAAGTAGGCCGTGGCGAGGCCGTGCCCGCCACCGCCCACAATCACGGCGTCGTAGCTCTTCTTGGGGTCAGGGTTGTGCCAGAGGAATTCCGGGTGCTCCGGAAGCAGGTCGGCCATCATGCCACCTCGGTCACGTCAGAGGAGAGGTTGGGGTAGAGGGGGAACTTTCCGGCCAGGATTTCAACCCGCTGCCGGAGTTCCGCCACGGTCTCGTCGCTGAACTCGCGCTTGAGTGCTGCGGCGATAATGTCCGCGACCTCGGTGAATTCTGCCTTCCCGAAGCCACGCGTGGCCAGTGCCGGCGTGCCGATACGAAGACCGGAAGAGACCATCGGCGGACGCGGGTCGAAGGGCACGGCGTTGCGGTTGACCGTGATGCCGATCCGGTGCAGGCGGTCTTCGCCCTGCTGGCCGTCCAGTTCCGAATTGCGCAGATCCACCAGGACCAGGTGCACGTCAGTGCCACCGCTGACTACGGTCACGCCGGACTCTGCAACGTCGGCGGACAGCATGCGTTCTGCGATGAGGCGGGCGCCTTCCAGGGTGCGTTCCTGGCGGTCGCGGAACGAGGGCTCAGCAGCAAGCTTGAACGCAACAGCCTTCGCGGCAATGACGTGCTCCAGCGGGCCACCCTGCTGTCCGGGGAACACCGCGGAGTTGACCTTCTTGGCGATGTCGGCGTCGTTGGTCAGGATCACACCACCGCGCGGGCCGCCAAGGGTCTTGTGGGTGGTGCTCGTGACGATGTGGGCGTGAGGCACGGGGTTGGGGTGAAGCCCCGCGGCCACCAGGCCTGCGAAATGCGCCATGTCCACCATCAGGTAGGCACCTACCAAGTCCGCGATACGGCGGAACTCGGCGAAGTCCAGCTGCCGGGAGTAAGCGGACCAGCCGGCGACGATCAGCTTCGGCTTGTTCTCGACCGCCAGGCGCTCGACTTCAGCCATGTCAATCAGCATGGTGTCTTCGGCGACTCCGTACGGGACCACTTTGTAGAGCTTGCCGGAGAAGTTGATTCGCATCCCGTGGGTCAAGTGGCCACCGTGTGCGAGGTTCAGCCCCAGGATGGTGTCGCCGGGCTGGATGAGGGCGAACATCGCCGCTGCATTGGCCTGGGCGCCTGAGTGGGGCTGGACATTAGCGAATTCAGCGCCGAAGAGGGACTTGAGGCGGTCGATGGCCAGCTGCTCGACCACGTCGACGTGCTCGCAGCCGCCGTAGTAGCGCTTGCCGGGGTAGCCCTCGGCATACTTGTTGGTCAGCACAGATCCCTGGGCTTCCATGACGGCAGTCGGCGCAAAGTTTTCGGAGGCGATCATCTCCAGTGTGCCCTGCTGGCGCAGCAATTCCTGGTGCACAGCGGCGTGGATCTGGGGATCGGTCTCTGCGAGCGAGCGGGTCAGAACATCGACCATCATGTCTCCTAGTCTCTCTAATATCCTGTTGATATATTAGTTCAGTGACTCAAGTATGCTATCCGGGCCGGTAGGTGTCAACAGATTTCCCGACCCGGCCCGGCCGGCGGGGCTGGCGGCCACGGAGCGGACCAAAGCGCCCCGGAACGGGCTAAAGCGCAGCCCATTCCGGGCTGCGCTTTAGTTTCGTGGCCGGCGGCGTCTGCCTCAGGCGGCGAAAAGAGCTTCGCGTACCGCGTGCTCGAAGCCACTGACGTGGATCCGTGCGAGTTCAGCGGCGCCCGCCTCATCTCCGTCGATAACGGCACGGAGCAGGTCCACATGCTCATGGACGTGCCGGGACAGGTCGGGCAGGCGATCCAGGACCATGCACCAGACTCGTGTTGCGAGATTGTCGTAGCGGATCAGGACATCTTCAAGGTGGGGATTGCCGGCGGCCGCATAGATGCCCCGGTGCACGCTGGCGTCCAGCCGCAGTGTCTCGACGACGGACGCTGCGCCCGCGTCGAATGCCTCAACGGCGCGCATAACATCGCGCAGTTGCTCCCTGGCAGACGCCGTGGCCACGCGCGCAGCCCGGGACGCGGCAAGGGGTTCAAGCTGCGCACGGATTTCGGAAATGAACGCAAGGTCAGTAACCTCCACGCGCGTCGCGAAAGTTCCCCTCCGCGGGTAGGACACAACAAGGCGATCGAGCTCCAGCCGCTTCAAGGCTTCGCGCACCGGCGTCCGCCCCACGCCAAGGTCCTTGGCGAGCTGGTCATCATTAAGGAGATCGCCGGGTTTGATGTCCAGCATCAACAGCCGGTCACGAATGCTTTCATAGGCCACATCCGCCAACGACCTCCTTGCGGCATCATCACCAGCACGCACTAAGGCTTCGACAGCCATCCGTGGACCCCTTTCAATTCCAGTGAGAAGGCTATTGACCTCTCCTAACGACCAGTATACGCTGGTGATCAAACCTAATATATCAGTAACAATTCTAAGAATATATCTAAAGGCGGAGACATGACGCTAATGGCGACAGACTCATCTACCAGCACGCTGCCCCAGTCGGAGGTTCTGGGGGACGACCCGACGAAAAAGTTCGTTCTCACATTGTCGTGCGTCGAACGCGCAGGAATCGTCCAAGCGGTCACCACGTTCCTCTTTGAGCGCGGCTTTAACATCGAAGAACACCAGCAGTTCGATGACGGCCTCCGCGAGACTCTGCATCTGCGCACCGCATTCTCGGGCCTCTCTGTCTACACCCCGGACGGGCTCGAGGAAGAATTCCGTTCGATCGCTGACCGCTTCGACATGAAATTCAGCTTTCATGACGAGACGAAGCAGCGCCTCCTCGTCATGGTGTCCAAGTTCGGCCACTGCCTGAACGACTTGCTGTTTCGTTGGCGGGGCGGAAGCCTCGGCGGCGACATCGCCCTTGTGGTTTCCAACCATGAAACCCACCGGGCCATGGCCGAGGCCGCCGGCGTCCCCTTCATCTACCTCCCGGTGACCCCCGAGACCAAGGCAGATGCCGAGCGGCGCCTGCTGGAATTGGTGGACGAGCATAACATCGACCTCGTCGTACTCGCCCGGTACATGCAGGTACTGTCCGACGACCTTTGCCGCTCCCTGGAAGGCCGGGCCATCAACATCCACCATTCCTTCCTCCCGGGCTTCAAGGGTGCGCGCCCTTACCACCAGGCCTACGATCGTGGCGTCAAGCTGGTGGGCGCCACGGCCCACTACGTCACCGCGGAACTGGATGAGGGGCCAATCATCGAACAGGAGGTCATCAGGGTCGACCACAGCTACGGACCGACCGCCCTTTCAACGGTTGGCCAGGACGCGGAGGCACTGGCACTGTCCCGCGCCGTGCGCTGGCACTGCCAACACCGTGTGCTGCTGGATCGGACCAGCACCGTCGTGTTCAGGTAAGTAGAAGCCACCAAACCCGCAGAGACAACACACGAATATCAGCAGGAGAAACCACATGGCATCGACGCCAAGCATTGTCATCATCGGAGCCGGAATCGTCGGCACGAACCTGGCCGATGAACTGGTCACCCGGGGTTGGAACAACATCACCGTCCTGGACCAAGGGCCGCTGAACATGCCCGGGGGCTCCACCTCCCACGCCCCGGGCCTTGTCTTCCAGACGAACCCCTCAAAGTCCATGGCGCTCTTCGCCAAGTACACGGTGGAAAAGCTATTGTCCTTGACCGAGGACGGCGTCAACTGCTTCAACCAGGTCGGCGGCCTCGAGGTCGCCACCACCGAGACCCGTCTCGCTGACCTGAAGCGGAAGCTCGGATACGCAGCCTCGTATGGGATTGACGGCAAGATACTTTCGCGTGAAGAGTGCATGGAGCTCTACCCGCTCCTGAACGAGGAAGACGTCCTGGGTGGTCTCCACGTCCCCAGCGACGGCCTGGCCAACGCCGCCCGCGCCGTTCAGCTGCTGATCAAACGTACCGAAGCCGCGGGCGTCACGTACCGGGGCAACACCACGGTGACCGGTATTGAACAGTCGGGCCGCCGCGTCACTGGCGTCCAGACGTCCGACGGTGTTATCCCCGCGGACATCGTGGTTTCCTGCGCAGGCTTCTGGGGGGCCAAGATCGGCGAAATGATCGGCATGTCCGTCCCTCTTCTGCCCCTGGCCCACCAGTACGTCAAGACCACTCCGGTGCCGGCGTTGAAGGGCAAGAACGACCTGCCCAACGGGGCCTCCCTGCCCATTCTGCGACACCAGGACCAGGACCTTTACTACCGCGAGCACGGCGAACGCTACGGCATCGGTTCCTACGCCCACCGCCCCATGCCCGTGGACCTTGACGAACTCGGCACCTTTAAGCCCGCCGCGATCACCGAACACAACATGCCCTCCCGGCTGGATTTCACCTTGGAGGACTTCCTCCCGGCATGGGAAGCCACCAAACGAATGCTGCCCGCGCTGCGGGAAAGCGACATCGAGGATGGCTTCAACGGCATCTTCTCCTTCACCCCCGACGGCGGATCCCTGGTGGGCGAGTCCAAGGAGCTGGACGGCTTCTTCGTCGCCGAAGCCGTGTGGGTCACCCACTCTGCCGGTATCGCCCGCGCCGTTGCCGAACTGCTGACCACCGGCAGGTCGGAGATCGATCTGGCTGATTGCGATATTCATCGCTTTGAAGAGGTCCAGCTGACCCCGGAATACGTCAGCGAAACGTCCCAGCAGAATTTCGTGGAAATCTACGACGTCCTCCACCCACTCCAGTCCAAGCTCTCCCCCCGCAACCTCCGCGTGAGCCCGTTCCACGCCCGCCACAAGCAGTTGGGCGGGTTCTTCCTGGAGGGCGGCGGATGGGAACGCCCGTACTGGTTCGAAGCCAACGCGGAGCTGCTGAAGGAAATGCCGGACAGCTGGCTGCCACCGGCCCGCGACGCCTGGTCGGGGATGTTCAGCTCGCCGATCGCCGCCGCTGAAGCCTGGAAGACCCGCACGGCAGTGGCCATGTACGACATGACTCCGCTCAAGCGCCTCGAGGTCTCCGGCCCGGGAGCACTGAAGCTGCTGCAGGAACTCACCACCGCGGACATGGCAAAGAAGCCCGGCGCAGTCACCTACACCCTCCTGCTGGACCACGCCGGCGGCATCCGAAGCGACATCACCGTGGCCCGGCTGAGCGAAGACACCTTCCAGCTTGGAGCCAACGGAAACATCGATACTGCCTACTTTGAGAGGGCAGCCCGCCATCAGACTGAAAACGGGAGCGCCAGCGACTGGGTACAGGTGCGCGACACGACGGGCGGCACGTGCTGCATTGGCCTCTGGGGCCCCCTCGCCCGGGACCTGATCAGCACCGTCAGCACCGACGATTTCAGCAACGACGGTCTCCGTTACTTCCGCGCCAAGGAGGTAGTCATCGGCGGCGTCAACGTCACGGCCATGCGCCTGTCCTACGTCGGCGAGCTGGGCTGGGAACTCTACACAAGCGCAGACAATGGGCAGCGCCTCTGGGATGCGCTGTGGAAGGCCGGCCAGCCTCACGGTGTCATCGCGGCAGGCCGTGCAGCGTTCGGCGCGCTGCGTCTTGAAAAGGGTTACCGCTCCTGGGGCACAGACATGACCACCGAGCACGACCCCTTGGAAGCCGGACTGGGATTCGCCGTGAAGATGGCCAAGGAATCCTTCGTCGGAAAGAAAGCGTTGGAAGGCCGCACCGAGGAAAACGCCGCACGGCACCTGCGCTGCCTGACGGTCGACGACGGCCGGAGCATCGTCCTGGGCAAGGAACCGGTCTTTTACAAGGACCAGGCGGTCGGCTACGTCACCAGCGCCGCCTACGGCTACACCGTCGCCAAACCGATCGCCTACGCGTACCTCCCGGCCGCTGTCTCCGTGGGCGACTCCGTTGAGATCGAATACTTCGGCCGGCGCATCCAGGCCACGGTCACCGCAGATCCGCTGTACGACCCCACGATGACCAGGCTCCGCGGCTAACACCCCGCCGGACCATTCAAGGCAGCGGCCCGGACCCATCCCCTCGAACCAGAGTCCGGGCCGCAGCCTTCCATGGCTCTCATACTCAGGAAGACACATGATCAGTTCAGAAACAATCAATGGCTACCTTGCCAGCCTTGCCGCACGCGAGCCCACCCCCGGCGGCGGCGCCGTCGCAGCCATCCACGCCGCCCAGGGGGCGGCACTCGTCGCCATGGTTGGCAGGTACACCACCGGCCCGAAATACGACCAGCACGCCGAACTCGTTCACAGGATCATCAGCGCTGCGGACGCACTGGTGGCCGAGGCGCTGCGGCTGGCGGACGCTGACCAACATGCGTTCCAGAGCGTCATCGATTCGTACAAACTTCCGGCCGGAACGGAAGACCTCAAGGCCGCACGAACGGAATCCATCCAGGGCGCCCTTATCCTGGCCGCCCAAACCCCCGCACAACTCATCAAGCTAGCCGCCGCCGTCGTCGATCTTGCCACGGAACTTTTCGAGGTCGCGAACGCCAACGTGATCAGCGACATCGCTGCTGCCGCAGACGCAGCCCGCGCAGCCGCCACCACCGCCCGGGTCAACATCGACATTAACGTGGTGGCCATCAAAGACGCCGCGGCCCGTTCACGGCTTGCTGCCCAGACCGACGGCATCGAGGAAAAGGTCATCCTGGCAGCAGACTCCCTCGTAGGGCGCGTGCGCGGAAGGATCCTCGGTTGAGCACCGTACTCCTCTCCGGCAAAACACTGGCAAAGACCATCCGGCAGAAAGCCCATGATGAGGCGCAGAACCTTGCAGCCGACGGGCTACGGCCCACGCTCGCAGTCGTTGTGGCCACCGACGACGGCTCCACGCATTGGTATGTCCGGTCCATCGAACGGGCCGCAGAGAATGCCGGCATCAGTTGCCGGCTCGTGGACCTTGGCCACGATGCCAGCGGACGCGCCTTGGCCGCCGTCCTGAAGGACCTCAGCGCCGATCCTTCAGTGAACGGCATCATCCTCCAGACGCCTCTGCCTCCCGGCGTCCAGACGGATGAGCTGGTCGGGCACATTGCCCCGGAGAAGGACATAGATGGCGCGAACCCGTTAAGCCTGGGACGACTGGCTGTCGGCCAGCCCGCGTTCGCACCTGCCACTGCCCGCGCCGTAATCGAGATCCTTGACCACTTTGACATCCCACTCGCTGGCCGAAACGTCGTCGTCATTGGCCGTTCCGCCGTCGTGGGAAAGCCACTGTCCCTGCTGCTGCTGGAACGCGACGCCGCGATTACTATCTGCCACTCCAAGTCAGGTCCGCTGGAGAACTACACCAGGACCGCCGACGTCGTGGTCGTCGCAGCCGGCCGCACCGGCCTGCTGACCGGCGACCACGTTTCTTCAGCGGCCACAGTGGTCGACGTCGGCACCAACGTCCTTCCCGACGGATCCCTCGTGGGGGATGTCGACGCAGCCAGCGTGCGCGGCGTCGCCGCGGCGCTGACCCCTGTCCCCGGCGGCGTCGGCTCCGTCACCACATCACTGCTTCTCCTGCACACAACCGAGGCCGCGCGGAAACAGTCGCGTGATTTAGCTCTGGAAGCTGCCGGGTGATCCACGGTAGACACACTTGCCAGCCCCTGGAACCCGTTGTCGTTGCCGTCTACAGCACAGCCCTGATGAGCTTCTCGAAATCGGTGACGTGCTGGGCGGTCAACCGCGCAGCAGCTTCGGAGTCCCCAGCCGCGATGCATTCGAGCAGCTCAATATGCTGGGCAATATGCTCGGACACCGGCGGGAGCTTTTCCAGCACCAGGCTCCAAATCCGTGTTGCCAGATTGTCATAACGAATCAGGACATCCTGGAGGTGCCGGCTTCCTGTGGCGCGATAGATCGTCCGGTGTACCCGCATGTCCAGGCGCATGAGGTCCTGCTGCGACTGCATCCCTGGCAGCAGCTGCTCTACTTCCCGCGCAAAGTCCCTCAGCTCCTGCCGAAGCTGCGGCGACGCCATCCGCGCAGCCCGCGCGGCTGCGGCAGGCTCCAGAAGGTGGCGAATCTCGGAGATTTCCGCCAGATCTTTAATGTCCACGCCCGCGGCGAACGTTCCGCGCCGCGGATAGGCCACCACCAAATGGTCGCTCTCAAGCCGCTTCATAGCTTCGCGGATTGGCGTCCGGCCGACACCGAGACGCCTGGAGATTACTTCATCGTTGAGGGGCTCACCCGGCTTGATGTCCAGAACGATCAATTCATCGCACAAGATCCTGTAGGCGAAGTCGGCAAAGGATTCGTCGTCTTGCCTCTGCGGCAAGGAGGAACCCCCCGCCTCCACTGGTATTCCGCCAGCGTTTGCCATTTTCCCAGACTCCTCCCGATGCGCGTCCGAGCCTTGACGCCCCGGCCCTCAGTACATAGTATTCCAACAACTGATATATCAATATGTCAGCATAAGAATGTCAATGGCTACAGTGCCTTTCAAATGGTAAGCCCCGGACTGCACGGGATATGCAACCCGTACGCCACGAATGGAGAGCAATGGGCAATGAAGCTGTTGCAAGGGTGCGGCTGGAAGTTGTTCCTTCAGCCGATCTGCTCACGGCGCTCCCCTTGGTGTTTGATCCTCCGGGCTCCGTGAGTGTGACGTGCCTTCCGCACCACGGTCCTGAACGCACCGTAGAAGCATCCACGTGTCTGGCGCGCCTGGGGTACCACGCGGTTCCCCATTTGGCCGCCCGCAGTATCACCAGCAAGGCCCAACTGCATTCCCTGCTGCTGGAGCTGCAGGAGGCGGGAGTCTCCGAGCTGTTTGTCGTTGCCGGTGACCGGCGCACCCCCGCGGGTCCCTACTGCTGGAGCGGACAGCTCTTGGAGGCTGTCAAAGCGTATTCGGCTGACTTTTCAGTAGGCATTGCCGGCTACCCCGAAGGCCACCCCCACCTGGGCCAGGACAAACTCCTGAGCAGCCTCGAGATCAAGGCGCCGATGGCGTCATCCCTGGTCACCCAGATGTGCTTTTCTGCCGAGGCGATCAGCAACTACCTCCGGACGATCCGCAAAAACGGCGTCGAGCTCCCTGTGTGGGTTGGGGTGCCCGGTCCGGTCTCAGTCAAAAAGCTGGTGTCTATGGGAGCACGCCTCGGTGTCGGCCGTTCGCTCAAGCTGGCCCGCAGTTCAGGCATGGCAGGCGCCCTCTGGCAGCGAGGGGACTTTATGAACTACGACAGTGGCCGACTGATTCGCGAAGTTCACCAAGAGCTGGCAGGTGATCCCCTCTTTGCCGGTTTCCACGTCTACACCTTCAACGGCCTGGGCCGCTTGCCCGGCCTCCTGGACAGCCTGCCGAAGCTGCAGGAGGCCGCCACAAAGCCACCAAGCAAATCCGGCCCCCTGTTTCCTGCCCAGATCTGAAGGGAAAGATCACATGGCTTCAAAAGCCCCGTTACATAACATCGACGAGTCAAGGCTGACCGTCACCAAACCCAAGACCAAGGCCGTCGGAATCCCCGCGGTGGTGAACTCGCTGAAGATCTCCCTCGAGCAGATGGGTCCGCTGCGCAGTGTCCAAACGCTGCTGGCAGTCAACCAGGTCGACGGGTTCGACTGCATGGGCTGCGCATGGCCCGAACACGAAAAGCGCAACGCAGCCGAGTTCTGCGAAAATGGCGCGAAGGCAGTGGTCGAGGAGGGCACCCGCCGCCGCGTCACCCCCGAGTTCTTCGCCAAACACTCCATCGAGGACCTGAAAACGCGGGACGACTACTGGTTGGGTCAGCAGGGCCGGCTGACGCACCCGATGTTTTTGGCCGAGGGGGCAACGCACTACACACCCATCGAATGGGACGCAGCCTATGAGCTGATCGCCCACGAGATGAAAGAAATGGACCATCCCGGCCAGGCAGTTTTTTACACTTCCGGGCGGACTTCGAATGAAGCCGCTTTCCTCTACCAGCTCCTCGTGCGGGGACTGGGCACGAATAATCTCCCCGATTGCTCCAACATGTGCCACGAATCCACGGGTTCAGCCCTCGTTGAAACCATCGGCATCGGCAAGGGCTCGGTCAGCCTCCTCGATCTGGAGACAGCCTCGCTGATCTTCGTTGCCGGGCAGAATCCAGGGACTAACCACCCGCGTATGCTCAGCGCCCTGGAAAAAGCGAAGAAGAACGGCGCCGTCATCATCTCCGTCAACCCACTTCCCGAGGCCGGGCTTCTCCGGTTCGAGAATCCACAGACGATCTCCGGAACGTTCGTGGGCACGCAACTGACGGACGACTTCCTGCAGATCCGGGCCGGCGGGGATCAGGCCCTCTTCCAGGGGCTTGGCAAATACCTCCTCGAGGCGGAGGCGCAGGGGAGGAAGACCCTGGGACTGACTGCGGTCCTGGACCACGAATTCATCAATAACCACACCGTGGGCATCAACGAGTACCTGCGGCACCTCGAAAAGGTCCAGTGGAGTGAAATAGTCGAAGCCACGGGCCTGAGCTTGGAGCAGATCAAGTCCACGGGCGAACGCCTGCTGGCCTCCAACGCCACCATCGTCTGCTGGGCCATGGGCCTAACCCAGCACAAACACTCAGTTCCCACGCTCCGGGACGTCGTCAACGTGCTGCTTCTCCAAGGCAACATCGGTAAGCCCGGAGCTGGAGTATGCCCCGTCCGCGGCCACTCGAACGTCCAGGGCGACCGCACCATGGGCATCTTCGAAAAGATGCCAGCGGCATTCCACGACAGGCTGGACCAGGAGTTCGAGTTCCTTTCCCCCCGCAAGCACGGCTACGACACCGTTGCGGCGATTCGTGCCATGCGGGACGGCAAAGTCCGAGTCTTCATTGGAATGGGTGGAAACTTCGTCCGGGCGGCCCCGGATTCCGAGGTCACGGAGTGGGCATTGGCCAACACAGACCTGACGGTACAGATCTCCACGAAGCTGAACCATTCCCACGTGTCCACGGGCCGACGCGCGCTGATTCTCCCGACGCTGGGCCGGACCGAAAAGGACGCGCAGCGCACCGGGGACCAGAGGGTGACGGTGGAAGACTCGATGAGCGCCGTCCATGCGTCCCGCGGACGCATTAAGCCTGCCAGCGAGCACCTCCACTGGGACGCCAGACAGTTCGACACCGCGTCGGGCAAGGCCCACTTCACCGTGGGGGAGGACAAAGCCGCCAGGGTGTGCACATCGAGGCGGTCATCGACGGCTTCGAAAATTTCGAGGAGCGGCAATGAGCTGGAATTCATCAAAGTACCCGAGGGGCGGCTAGTCCTTCAGACCCTGCGCTCACATGACCAGTACAACACCACCATCTATGGCAAGGATGACCGATACCGCGGTATCCAGGGTGGGCGTCGGGTGGTTCTTGTCAACGAGGCTGACATCGCTGAGCTGGGCTTTAGGGATGGAGACATGGTTCATTTGATTTCCGAGTTCCGCGGCACAGAGCGGCGGGCGGACAACTTCCGGATTGTTTCGTACTCGACGCCGAAGGGCTGTGCGGCAGCGTACTACCCGGAGACCAACGTGCTCGTGCCGCTCGATTCGGTAGCTGACACCAGCGGTACACCGACATCCAAGTCTGTCATCGTGCGGCTGGAACGGGCCGAAGCGTGAGCGCGGACATGACGACGGCAACAGCGTCCAAGGGTGTGGACGGGCCGCGGGTTGAGCAGGCCGTCCGTGACTATCTGCTTGCGATCGGAGAGGACCCGGACAGGCCAGGGCTCGTGGATACGCCCGCGCGGGTGGCCCGGGCGGCTGCGGAGATATTTGGCGGGCTCCATGAGGACCCCCTGGCCGTGCTGGATAAGACCTTTGACCTTGGGCACGGAGAAATGGTCATCGTCAAGGACATCCCTTTCTACTCCACCTGCGAGCACCACCTGGTGCCGTTCCACGGCGTAGCCCACGTTGGCTACATCCCCTCGGCTGATGGTCTCGTCACGGGGCTGAGCAAGCTGGCCCGGCTCGTCGATGTCTTCGCACGCAGGCCCCAGGTCCAGGAACGGCTGACAACCCAGGTCGTTGATGCGCTGGTCAGTGCGCTGCGGCCGCTGGGGGCCATTGTGGTAGTTGAGTGCGAGCACCTCTGCATGTCGATGCGCGGTGTCCGCAAGCCCGGGGCCAAGACCATCACTTCAGCCGTCCGCGGGGAGCTCCGTCTGCCGGCGGCCCGGGCTGAGGCGCTCAGCCTGATACACGGCCGCTAAGAAATCTCTGGACACTCACCCAGTCCTGCAATACGATAACTGATATATCTTTATCGATGATCGAAGCATATCAGCTTTACTTGCGATTTCCGTTGAGTCAATGCGGAACGATCCCGCCCTACCCGCTTGGCGCGAACTTCATCCCCTGAACATAAAAGAGGTGCCCCATGCACAAGGCCTGCCCGCTCAGTGAATTCGCTCCCGGGGAGGCACTACGGCTCGATACTGCTCCGCCGATCGCCGTTTTCCACACCGAAGCCGGCGAGTTCTTCGCCATCGACGACACGTGCACACACCGACGCCTCACTGGCTGACGGCTACGTAACGGAGTGCTGGGACGAGTCGCCTTTCACGCATCCAGGCTCAACCCCCGCACCGGAGCCTGGGATGCACCCCCGGCCAAACTGCCGGTACGCACCCAAGAGACAGAAATCATCGACGGCAACATCATGATCATCGAATCGGACGAGGCCCTCAAGCTTCCACCCGGTCTGACTCCCGAGGGCCTTGTTTAACCGCAGGCCCATGCCTCACCGAGCAAAGGACCCGCTCATGGCTTTTAATAGTGACCTAAAATCCCATACACCCGAAGAGTTGCCTGCTGACAACGGGGTGGCAAAGGCTCTGCGTAATGAAGAACCTGGAAATGGGGAGAATAGTGAAGCAGTCAGTAGTCTCTCCGGCGAAGTAGACAGAAACTCCGCTGTCCTCGATCCGGAGGAAGGAGGCGCACCTCCCCTACCGGACGTCGAGTACGAGCAAATCCTCGAAGAGCTGCGTCATGCCAAGACCGAGCAAGCAGTTGCGGATCGCCGGAACCACAAGCTCGTTCTCGACAAGGTCACGTTCGGTATCACAGGCGTCATCGCCATTGCCTTTGTTATCTGGGGCTTCGTGGGACGCGACAGCCTGTCCGACACTTCCACGGGTGCCCTCAACTGGGTCATGGAGTACACCGGGTGGCTCTTCATGCTCATGGCATCGCTCTTCGTGATCTTCGTCCTGTGGCTGGCCCTGGGCAAGTTCGGCAACATCCCGCTGGGCAAGGATGGCGAAAAGCCCGAATTCCGCACTGTCTCCTGGGTCGCGATGATGTTCGCGGCCGGCATGGGCATCGGGCTGATGTTCTACGGCGTGGCCGAACCGCTCTACCACTACATCTCTCCCCCGCCCGGCACTGTGGACGGACGGACCCCCGAAGCCATCCAGACTGCCATGGCCACCTCGATCTTCCACTGGACCCTGCACCCCTGGGCCATGTATGCAGTTGTCGGCATCGCAATGGCCTACGGGACCTACCGCTTGGGTCGCAGGCAACTGATCTCTGTCGCCTTCACGTCGATCTTCGGCGTCAGGACGGTCGAAGGGCCAACCGGGAAGTTCATCAACATCCTGGCCATTTTCGCCACGTTGTTTGGTACCGCCGCATCGTTGGGCCTGGGCGCTCTGCAGATTGGCAGCGGCATGACCTCCAACGGCTGGTTTGGCGAAATTGGCACCCCCGTGCTCGTTGCGATCGTCGCCGTCCTGACCTTGTGCTTCGTCGCTTCGGCTGTCTCCGGCATCAGCCGCGGCATCCAGTGGCTCTCCAACATCAACATGGTCCTGGCCGTCGTCCTTGCACTGATCGTTTTCATCGCCGGCCCCACGCTTTTCATCCTTAACCTGGTCCCCTCCGCGGTCGGCGACTACGCCCGTGATCTGGCCGAGATGTCGTCCCGGACCGAAGCGGTCGGCGATGAGTCACTGCGTAGCTGGATGAGCAGCTGGACCATCTTCTACTGGGCCTGGTGGATCTCATGGACCCCGTTCGTGGGCCTCTTCATCGCCCGCATCAGCCGTGGCCGCACCATCCGCCAGTTCGTCACCGGTGTGCTGCTGGTGCCCAGCGTCGTCAGCGTGATCTGGTTTGCCGTCTTCGGAGGCGCCGCCTTCCAGATCCAGCAGGAAGCCGACAAGGCCAACACCCCCGGCCTGGTCACCATGGTCAACGGGGCACCGTCCGTCAACTTCGACGGAGCGCTCTTCGACCTGATCAAGAACCTGAGTATGCCTGACTGGGCTACCACTGCCGTTATCGTGCTGGCCATGATTCTGGTCGCTATTTTCTTTATCACTGGCGCCGACGCTGCCTCAATCGTGATGGGATCGCTCAGCTCCAATGGCGCCGAGCACCCTCGCCGCGGAGTGGTCATCTTCTGGGGCTGCCTCACCGGCGCCGTGGCGGCGGTCATGCTGCTGGCCGGCGGCGATAAACCATCGGAAGCCTTGGCTGGCCTGCAACGGATCACCATCGTGGCAGCGCTACCGTTCGTCGTCGTCATGATGTTGCTCTGCTTTGCCCTCACCAAGGACCTGCGTCGCGATCCCCTCTCCTTGCGGCGTCGCCTGGCCACATCCGTAGTGGAGCGGGCCATACGCACTGGCGTGGAACAACACGGCGGCGTTCAGTTCGACCTCGTAACAAAGCACGACTGCGCCGAAAAGTGCCCCGACTCGGACTGTCTGGGAGGGACTCCCACGGGGACCATCCCAACCGTCGAGTCCCAGCACCCCGACGCGGACCGTAAATAGCAGAGCACCTTAAGTAGCACCCCACCTGGGCGGCACGCGGCTTGTTCCGGAGCGTGCCGCCCTGGCACACCCATAGCAAATAACGATCCACCCCGGGGGCCCGGACTGCAGGATTGGATGATAGTCAGGCCCTGGGACCCGTAATGACGGAACTGGTCCGGCAGGGACACGCAACGGACCAAGTCCGCGACGCCAGCGTTTACACGCGGCTCAGCCATGTGATGTCAGAGATCGTCTTCGGGTCGGGCGGCGAGGATCCGTTTGGCGCTGACCTGCAGGATGCCGAGCGACTCCTGGATCAGGGGCGATGCCATGCTGCCCCGGCGCACCGCCGCGACAATGCGGCGCGCGGGCTTCCCCTTGCCAGTAATGCGCAGTCGAACCACGTTTTCGGCACTACGCAGGGGCGCCAGTCGCGGCAGCAGGCCCACGCCCAGGCCCGCACCAACGAAGGCGATCTGGGTCTCCCATTCAACGGCCTCATGGGCAATCCGCGGTGTCACCCCGATTGCCGTGAACGCCGCAGTGAATAGGGAGTGGTAGGTGGAACCGGCAGCCTCGGTGATCCAAGGGTCCGACGCCAACTCCTCGAGCATCACCGTGTCCCGCGATGCCAGCGGGTGATCGGCGGGAATGATCACGTCCAGGGGATCGTCGAGCAGAACGGTCTGCTCGAAGCGCGGATCGTCCTCGACATAGGTGTCGGACTGCATCGCGATGATGACCGCGAGGTCGATGCGCTCGGCAACCAGCAAGTCGAAGCAGCGGGCCGGGTTGGCCTCAAGTACCTGCACCTCCAGCAGGGGGCGTGTTGAGCGCAGGGTGGCGGCCAGCGGCGCAAGCAGCTGGGCGGCTGCCGTGGAGAATCCGCCGAGGCCAAAACGGGACTGCACCTGGTCGCCGGCCTCCATGGCCGCGGCGCGCAGGCTCTCCCATTCCGCGATGAGCGTGTCCGAGCCTGCCACGAGGAAGCGGCCCGTGGCGGTCAGCCGCACACCCCGGCCGTCTTTAGTCAACAGCTGCATTCCAAGCACGCGCTGGAGCTCCCTCAATTGCGCGGAGACGGCGGACGGAGAATAACCCAGGAGCTCCGCGGTTGCGCCAACGGTGCCGCACCGGGCAAACACCCGAAGCGTTATGAGCCGTGGATCGATCATGCACCCATTGTGCACTGTTATCTCCTAAATGTTGCGCTTTTGTTGCAGATCAATCGTCCCTAATCTCATGAGTACAAGGTTTTAGACAACGCCGGTTGCACCCCACCAACCCGTGGTCCCCACGAATCGCACACTTACCCACCCTCCCGGGAGGAAACACATGTCTGCTCCAGTGAACGTGCCGCTCAATTCACGCGGAAAACTCGCTTCATCATTGCCTGCCGAGCAGCTGGCGGAAATCACCGAGTTGTTCGATTTCCGGCGCCCGGGATATTCCCTCGATGCCCCCTTCTACACCGATCCGACGATTTTCAACATCGACATGCAGGCCATTTTTGGCCGGCACTGGATCTTCGCCGCCAGCATCGCCGAGCTCCCGGAGCCGGGCGACTACGTCACCGTCGACTACGGGCCCTACTCCTTGATCGTGCTGCGCAACGATGACGGCGGCGTGAACGTCCTGCACAACGTGTGCCGCCACCGCGGCGCCCGCGTCCTGACCGAACCCGCGGGGACAACGGGAAACCTGGTATGCGGCTATCACTCCTGGACTTACTCCCCCAACGGCGATTTGATCCATGCCTCGGCACCGGGGGAAACGAAGTTCGACAAGGGCTGCTTCGGCCTCAAGCGCGCCCACAGCCGCGTGTTCGCCGGACTCATCTTCGTCTGCATTGCGGACGAACCGCCGACGGATTTCGACGAAACCGGAAAGATCTTCGAGCCTTACCTCGCGCCCCACGATCTGTCGAGGACGAAAATCGCCTACCAGCAGAACATCATCGAGGAGGGCAACTGGAAGCTCGTCATGGAGAACAACCGTGAGTGCTACCACTGCGACGGCCACCCGGAACTCGCCTGTTCCCTCTTTCCCACCTGGGGCCTGACGGAGGGCCTGATCCCGCCCCATCTCGAGGAGGTGTGGGACCGCAACAAGGAAGCACAGTCCTCGCTCGAGGACCGTTGCCGCCGCTATGGCCTTCCCTATGAGGTCGTCGAGGAGCTCGACACCCGTGTAGCGGGAATCCGCATCTCACGAGACTCGCTCGACGGTGACGGCGAATCGTTCTCGCCCGATGGGCACAGGCTCTCCAAGAAGCTGCTCGGCGACTTGCGGGACTTCCGCCTTGGCCGCTGCTCGATGCATCTGCAGCCCAACAGCTGGTTCCATTTCCTCGGGGACCACGTCATCACGTTCGCCGTCTTCCCCGTGAACGAACACCAGACACTGGTACGCACCACCTGGCTGGTGGCTGACGACGCCGAGGAAGGCGTCGACTACGACCTGGAGAAACTCACCCACACCTGGAAGCAGACCAATCTGCAGGACAAGGCGTTCGTGGAGCTGTGCCAGAAGGGCGCCAGCAGCCCCGCTTACGAGCCCGGCCCGTACATGAAGAGCGAATACCAGGTCGAGGCGTTCATCAACTGGTATGTGCAGCGCGTGCAGGAGCACTTGGCATGATTGAACTCCGCACCGTCACGGCAATTCAGGAACCACAGCGCATTCGCGGTCTTGAGATGCCGTGGAACAGGGTGATGGGCAGCACCGAGGGACCCGCCAGTGCCGCCCGCGCGTTGGGTCCCTGGCATCCGCAGGAGTTCATGGCCGAATGTGTCGAGACCGTTCCCGAGGTGGGCGGCATGATGACCTTCGTGTTCCGCCGCTCGGACGGTGCGCCCCTGGCGTTCCGTCCGGGCCAGTACGTGAACGTCGCCTTTCCCGTGAACGGCGACGACCACGACGCGGTGGACCGCAGCTACTCGCTGTCCAGCTCCCCCACCAAGCCGTGGACCTTCGACATCACCGTCAAGTGTGACCCCACGGGACTGGTCTCGCCGTGGGTGCACGAGAACGTCAAACCCGGCACCGTCCTCGAGATGCTCGGACCGGTCGGGGCATTCCACCTGCCCGACGCCGACCGGCGGGCACGGTACCTCTTGCTGGCCGCCGGCGCAGGCATCACCCCCATCATGTCGATGTTGCGGACCATCCACTCCCTGCCCGGACAGGCCGATGTCGTGGTGCTGTACCACGGAGCCGAAGCCGGAGGCTTTGCCTTCCACCAGGAGTTGGCCTACATCGCCTCCGTGGACTCGCGCGTCAGGGTCTTCTACTCCCTGGGCGACCGCAGCAAACCCGAGGGATGGGAAGGGCTCACCGGAAGGCTGACGGCGGCCATGCTCGACGAGGTGGCCCCCGATGCTAACGGCCGCCAGGTCTATGCCTGCGGCCCCGAGGGTTACCTGAACACCGCCACCGAGCTCCTCGAGAAGGTCGGCGTCGACGACACCTCCATCCACATGGAATTCTTCTCGGGAGACCGCCAGACAATCCTTGAATACCAGGCGGAGCTCGCGCTGGCAGTGGACATTGCCGAGGAAATCGCCGAGGAAATCGCCGATTCCGCCGAGGACTACTACGAAAGCCAGCCCACCGCGTTCGGGCTCTACGAACCCGGCTACGACGCCGAGGGGACCCTGAAGGCCACGGGGCTGCCGCTGGAAACCGTCGACCCGGACGCGCCCTGTCCCGAATCCCCCGACGGCAGTCCGGACGGCGGGCCGGAGGCCGGGTCCCCCGACGCCTCGAGCTTCGACACGGTCGGAACGGGAAGCCTCACACTGTCCTTCATGCGCACCGGCATCAACGTGCGCATCGACCCCGCCGAACACATCCTCGGGGTGGCCCAGCGTGCAGGCGTCAGGATCGGCGCGAACTGCAAGGAAGGCATGTGCGGCTCCTGCAAGGTCGTCAAGCTGTCCGGGGAGGTCGAGATGAACCATCAGGGCGGGATCCGGGCACGGGAAATCGATGCAGGCAAGTTCCTGCCCTGCTGCTCCACCGCGCGGACCGATCTGGTGATCGATGCCTAGGCGCTACCAGCTGCGTGACCGCTCTGTACCTTGTCCGGCGGCGGGCATATCCTGCAGGAAGACCCGTCCCTGACCAGCAATTCCGAGGTACCCCATGGAAATGCCCAAAGCATCCGACGCCGACAAGGACCACTTCCGCTCGGTGTTGCCGGAGATTCCCGAGGTGGTCATCAAGCCGATGTTCGGGAACCTCGGCGCGTTCGTGAACGGGAACATGTTCGCCGGCCTGTTCGGCCCCACCATCGGGGTGAAGCTGTCCGAGACGGACAGGGAACTGCTCGAAAGCACCGAGCGGACGGTTCCGTTCGGGCCCGCGGAGCGCCCCATGGGCGGGTACACCGGGTTGCCGGAAATCTGGAACGCGGAGGGCGACGGCGACCAGGCGCGGGCCCGGGCCTGGGTGGAGAAGGCGTTCGAGCATGTGGCCGGACTCCCGCCCAAGGCTCCCAAGGTTCCGAAGGCGAAGGCCGCGAAGGAGTAGCCATGCCCTCCTCCGCGGCAGGCCCGGTCCACGAGGTCGACACCCTGGTGATCGGCGCGGGGCAGGCCGGCCTGGCCACCAGCTACTGGCTGAGCCGGCACGGCGTCGAACATCGTCTGCTGGAGCGGCGGCCGGAACTGGGCGGCGCCTGGCAGGACCGCTGGGATTCTTTTTACCTGAACACCCCGAACTTTTCGTTCCTCCTTCCGGAGCTGACCTACGACGGCCCCGAGCCGGACGCCTTCCTCCCCCGGGACGAGGTGATCGGGCTCTTCCGGAACTACGCCGCGAGGATCGCGGCGCCGGTCCTGCTCGGCACGGAGGTGACCCGGGTCGGCGCGGCCGACGGCGGCTTCGCCGTGGATACCAACCACGGCCGCTGGCAGGCACGGAACGTGGTCCTCGCGAACGGCGCCTTTCAGCTCCCGCGCATCCCGGCCGCTGCCGCCGCGCTGCCAGGGCACATCCGCCAGCTGCACAGCCACGACTACCGCAACCCGCAGCAGCTCCCCGGCGGCGCCGTGCTGGTGTTGGGCACCGGGCAGTCCGGCGGGCAGATCACCGAGGACCTGCTCGACGCCGGCCGGGAGGTCCACCTCTCCGTCTCGGCCTGCCCCGAGGCCCCGAGGCGGTACCGCGGCCGGGACGTTTTCCACTGGATCCTGCAGGTCAACCTCCACGGCCCCGAGTACGGCATCACCGGCCTCCAGGCGGAGCAGCTCCCCGCCCCCGCCGCGCGCTTTATGTGCAACCCGCTGATCTCCGGCAACGGCGGCGGCCACGGCATCCATCTGCGGGACCTCGGCCGCCGGGGCGTCCGGCTGCACGGCCGGTTTGAGGGAACGGACGACGGCGTGCTCGTCTTCAGCGACGACCTCCCCGCACGCCTGGCCCTGGTGGAGGCGGGGTTCGGTGCGCGGCTGGGGCGGCTGGCCGACGCCTACATTCACGCCGCAGGCATCGACGCACCGCCCGCTGACCCTGTGCCGGCGGACGACTGGCTGCCTGCGGACACCGGGGCACGCCTGGACCTGGAGGCCGAAGGGGTCACCTCCGTCATCTGGTCCACCGGCTACGGCCTGGACTTCAGTTTCCTGGACGTCCCGGTGCTCGACGGATGGAACTACCCGCGCCACTTCCGCGGTGTCACCGAGGTTCCGGGTCTCTACGCTGTGGGCCTCCCCTGGCTCACCAAACACCTGTCGGCCACGCTGTCAGTCGTGGGCGACGACGCAGAGTTCGTGGCAGGGCACATCGCGGCCCGCTGACCGGGCTGCATTCTTGGACCGCGCTGAAGCCGGCTAAATGCAGCTGGGCTGGTACGCCGGATCGGCGGGGCCGGAGGCCTGTCCCAGGGCGTGGGCCACGAACTGGTGCACCACGGGGTCGTTCGGCGTCTGATCGTGTTCGAAGACGTCGGCGGGGCATTTGTCCTGGATGGTGATGTTGGTGACCTGCCGCGCCGGGCCGTTGAGGAACTGGCTGTTGTAGGGGATGACCACTTCGTCGTAGACGGTGGAAAGGACGGTGTAGGACGGTCCCGCAACGGTGTCGCCGATGGAGTTGAGGTGCTGCATGAAGGCCGATCCGGCTTGCTGGTCGGCGCAGGCCGCACAGCCCAGGCCGGTGTAGTCCGGAGGCGGGACGAATCCCGGCGGCGGGACGATCACGCCTTCGGTGCCGTGGTTGGAGGGTGCGATGCCCACCAGGTGATGGACGTTCTTGGCTCCGCCCAGGAAGCCCATGTAATAGCGGGGCATCATGCCGCCCTGGCTGTGGCCCACCAGATCCACCTTTTTGGCTCCGGTGGCAGCACGTACCGCATCCACGAAGGGGGCAAGTTCCTTCGCGGATTCGGTCACCGGTGCGGTGGCGTACACGCCGTTCGTCTCGCCGTAATTGAGGGCGAACACGCAGTACCCCTTGCTCTTCAGATAGGGCGAGAGGGTGGACCAGTTCTTCGCCATGCTTTCGAAGGTCCCAGGCACCAGGATGACGGGATAGGGGTGCTCGGCGGAGGGCTTACACGTCCAGTCGTTGGCTCCGGGCGGGGAAACGTCAAGGGTGCCTGCCTGGGCGGGAGCCACGGCGAGGGAGCCAGCGAGGACCGCGGCGGCGGCAATGGACAGGGTTCTGGTGAGCAGTGACATAGAAACCTCTTTGTTCGCGTGTCAGCGGGTGGGACCAGCCGCGGCTGCCGGTTCTTCGTGCCGGTCGAACCGTACCGCAGTCCTGAAATGCTAGGCAGATCAAGGGCCCAAGCGGCGTGGACTGCACGAACGTGCGCGAAATTGGGCCGCTCAGCTGAACCTCGTTGTCCGCGGGCGAAACACCCTCGTTCAGCCCATAGCTACTGGTGAGTAGCTAATCTGGCTCGGGCCGCTGGCCCAGTGACGGCCGGGAGCATCTGCACAAACGTTCACTTCCTGGGCGGCGGAAACAGCTGACAATCTACCGCACCATCCAGTGGGGCAGCTGGCCAACTTCCACTTGATGAATACCTGGCAGTACCGCGATGACCAGCTGTTCGGTGACGGCTGGAAGAAAAACGTCGCCGGACGCCTCGCTGGGGACCGGACCGTCACCCAGGCTTGGGTGGACGCCAACGTGCGCAACGTCGTGGTCCTGACCGGCGATGTGCACCGCAACTGGGCCAACGACGTCAACGTGGACTACAAGGATCCGGCGTGTGGCGGGGTCGGAACGGGTGTGCACATCCATCACCGTCGCGGGCAACGGCTCCGGGTCCACTACAGATCCGGTGATGGCATGGAACCCGCACCTGAAGTTTTACAGCGACAACCGCGGCTACGTGTACACAAAGATCACCAAGGATGCTATGACCGCTGACTTCCGGGTACTGGACTACGTCACGACGCCGGGATCCCCCCTTCCGCGCGAAGGCGTCCTTCGCGATCCAGGACGGGGTTCCGGGGCTGCAGTAGCGGGGGAAAAATCCGCTCGTAACCAGCCAAGACGACGGCGGGCACGCACCCGCCCTCGTCGGCACTTCCTTACCGTTGGACCTTCCGCAAACATCCATTGCGCCCGCGTCGCCACCGCGCATCAGCCGTACTCACGCGGAAAACGCGTGAGAAGTGCAGAATCGTGAGCCCGGCAGGGTCAACCTGCTGATTGGCTGCTGTCATATCCAAGCGCACGGCTAGCTTCCAGGCCCGCGCGGGCCACCATCGGCCCCAACCGTTCCACGTCGGCGGGCCCAATCCGCTGCGTCGGGAATCCCAGACCCACTGCGCAGGCGAGCCGCCCCGTGTGGTCGAACACGGGTGCGCTGATGGAACCCACGTCTTCGTTCCGTTCTCCGAAAGCCGCATAATATCCCTGCTCCCGTGCCACCGCCGCCTGCTGGCGGAGCAGCTCCAAGGAGGCCGGTGTGTGGGGGGTAAAGCGGTCTAGTTTGTGTTCGCTCAGGGCGGACCACGAATCAGGGTCAAACGCCAGGAATATCTTGCCCGGCGCTCCGGCGTGAAGGGGCATGACCATGCCCACCATGAACGGCCGCATCACCACGTGGCGCGTCTCCGCTACGGCAACTATGGTCCGGAAGGCACCGTCCCGGACATACAGGCACGCAGTTTCACCGGTCTCGTCGCGCAGCTGCTGCAAGGCTGGCTTCACCAGCCGGACCACGTCCAGCCCGAACGTTCCCGGGGTAGCCCAGCGGACCAGACCGATGCCGATCCGGTAGCGGTCGCCGTCGCGGTCTAGGAACCCCTCCCGCAACATGTTTTGCACAAGCCGCTGGCAGGTGCTGGACGGCAGGCCCGTCTTCCGGATGATCTGCTGCAATGTTGGTTCCGGAGCCTCGACCGTGAAACAGTCCAGGATCTCCGCCACCTTGTGCAGCACCAGCAGAGGTGAGGCCCCAGGGCCCGGCTCTGTCGCCACAGTTTCCACGTCCCTTCATTTTTCCACTCGCAGCCTCCAGCCTAGTAAGCCGGAAGCGGGCCACGGAACGTGACCCACTTGACATCATACGCTTGTGACCCACATCATGGGAGCCGAACCCACGTAGTGGGTCTAACCCCTCAGCCCTCAGCCCTCAGCCCTCAAGCACAATGATGTGGAGAAAACAATGAGCACCCCCGAAATCACCTGCGAAACCGCGCCGGAGCCCAAGCGCCCGGGCTCCTCCAGGGTTGGACTGATCGTCCCCAGCTCCAACACCACTATGGAGACGGAGCTGCCCGAGCTGTTCCGGCGCCAGGCCGAGGCAACCGGCCACAGCTACACGTTCCACTCCGCCCGCGCCGGCATGAAGAAGGTCACCCGGGAAGAGCTGCTGGCCATGGTGGGTAAGGCAGCTGGCTGCGCCGAGGCAGTCTCCGACGCCGATGTGGACGTCATCGCCTACGCCTGCCTGGTCGCCGTCATGGCCCAGGGGCCGGGAGCCCACGAGGGCTCGGAAAAAGTCATCGCTGACGCCGCCGCCGGCAACGGGCACCCTGCTCCGGTCACCAGCAGCGCCGGCGCCCTGGTCCGCACCCTGCAGGAAATCGGAGCGCTCAAGGTGGCCATGATCACCCCGTACATGAAGCCGCTCACCAAGATGGTGGTGGACTACATCGAAGGCTCCGGCATCACCGTGCTGGATGCCATCAGCCTCGAAGTGGCGGACAACCTCGACGTCGGTTGCCTTGACCCGCAGAACCTGCCAGCGCTTGCCCGCAGCCTGCAGCGCGAAGGCGCGGACGCCGTCGTGCTTTCCGCCTGCGTCCAGATGCCGTCGCTGGCTGCGGTCCAGGCAGTGGAGGACGAGCTCGGACTGCCGGTCATCACGGCGGCCACCGCCACCACGTACGAGATCCTTAAGGCACTCGGCCACCAGCCCGCAATCAGCGGAGCCGGAAGCCTGCTGTCCGGCGCCGGCGTCCTCACCCCGGCGAACGCCTAGGCGGCCGGCACTATGTCCTTGTCACTAATCGCATTCCTGGTCCTGGTTGCGGCCTTTGCCATCGGTTCTTTCACCAAGATCAACGCCGGCCTGCTGGCCACTGTCGCCGCGTTCGGCGTCGGAACCCTCCTGGCCGGCATGTCCATCAAGGACGTCATCGGCCAGTTCCCCGCCGGGCTGTTCTTCATCCTGGTGGGCGCCACACTGCTCTTCGCCATAGTGCGGATCAACGGGACCATCGACCTGCTGGCCTACTGGGCTGAACGGCTCGCCGGCGACCGGAAGATCCTGGTCCCCATCCTGATGTTCCTGCTGACGGCCGCCCTGGCTTCGGCCGGCGCATTCACCCCCGCCGCCATCGCCATCGTGGCACCGGTGGGCCTGGCGCTGGGCATGCGGTTCGGCATCAGCACCCTGGCCATGGGCCTGGTCATCGTCCAGGGCGCCAACGCCGGCGCCTTCTCCCCGGTCAACCCCTTCGGCGTGCTGGCCAACAAGATGCTGGACGGCGCCGGGGCCGCGGACGGTTCCTTCAAGCTTTACGCCTACTGCTTCGTCTTCAATGCCATCCTGGCCGCGATCGCCTACGTCCTGGTCCAGGCCATCATGAAACGCCGCACGGCCAAGGCGGAGGCACGTCACCAGGCCGGTGAGGCCGGCGACGCACACGACGGCGGCGCTGCCGCTACCGCTGGAACCAGCGCACCGGCGCCGTCCGGGTCCGGAACGGCTTTGCTCACCGCCCCGGCGCATACTGCTGTGGCTGCCGCAAGCACCACCAGGACCGGTCCCGAGAAGGTCGCCGCAACGCCGATGCGGATCCTCACCCTGGTGGGCATCGCCTCCCTTCTGGTGCTCACCACTGTCCTGGGACTGGATGTCGGAGTCGCTTCGCTGGTCATTGCCACTGTGTTGATCGTCCTCGACTCGGGCGTGCAAAAGCCGGCAGTGGAAAGCATGCCGTGGTCTGCGATCATTCTGGTGACCGGCATCGTCACCTATGTAGGCATGCTCGAAAAGATGGGTGCGCTGAAGGAACTGCAGGAAGGCATCGCCGGCCTGGGCAACAGCTCCCTTGCCGCCCTGCTCACCAGCTATGTGGTGGCCATCGTCTCGGCCTTCGCCTCCACCACCGGCACCCTCGGCGTCATCAGCCCGGTGGTCGCACCCATCGCTATGGATCCGCTGCTCACCCCCATCGGGGTAGTGACGGCCATCGCCATCAGCTCCTCGGTGGTTGACGTGAGCCCGATGTCCACCAGCGGCGCCCTGCTGATGGCGAGCGCGCAGCCCAAGGACGAGCGGATGTTCTTCCGGGCGCTGCTGCTCTGGGCCATCGCGATGATCGGCGTGGTGCCGCTCCTCGTATGGTTCGTGTTCGTCCAGCTGGGCCTCGGCTGATCACCGCACATCAGAAGGGAAGGGGGTGTCCTGCGTGGCAGGGCATCCCTTCCCCTTCTTGAGCGACTTCACGCGGTCAGGCTTCCACCGGTTCAGGCCTTCGGGCGGAACGACCCCGGCCAGTCCCTAAGCCGGATCCGCTTGAGGTCTTGGATGGCGCCCAGCGTGCCCCACTCGTCCAGTCCCAGCCGGGACAGCGGCTCCAACAGGTCAATCCGAGGGTGGCTGCCGTCCAGAACCGCATCACTCACGGCAGCGTGCGTCACTTCGCCGAAAACCAGGATGGAGTCCCCCATCGGCAGGACCGAGTGGAGACGGCATTCGAGCACCGCCAGCGATTCCTTGACCCTCGGCGCAGCCACGGTGAGGCTCGGCTCACGAGTGAGGCCGGCGGCGTCGAACTCGCTGACATCGGGCGGAAAGTTCGTGCCGGTGGCGTTGACCTCCTCCAGCAGCGCTGCCGGGGCGAGGTTCACCACGAATTCTTTCGACTCGGTGATGTTGCGGAGCGAATCCTTCTCCCCCACTGAGGTGAACTGAACAATGGGTGGAGTCGTGGACGCCACCGTAAAGAACGAATGAGGGGCTAGGTTGTCAACGCCCTCCGGCGAGACGCTAGATACCCAAGCGATGGGCCGTGGCACCACCACCGCGGTGAGCAGCCGGTAGAAATCACTGGTGGACGTGGTTGCGGGATCGAAATC
Source organism: Arthrobacter sp. U41 (assembly GCF_001750145.1). Lineage (NCBI taxonomy): Bacteria > Bacillati > Actinomycetota > Actinomycetes > Micrococcales > Micrococcaceae > Arthrobacter > Arthrobacter sp. U41. The sequence goes on along the minus strand of NZ_CP015732.1, from coordinate 2,260,328 downwards.
AGTACGCATACTGCCAGACTAACGGTCAGGGAAGTTCGGGAAGGAGACAGGATATGAAGTTCAAGCCATACCGTTCACCGTCAACCGGGTGCGAGGTACGCGCCGTCCTGTTCGACACCTTCGGCACGGTGGTGGACTGGCGCACAGGCGTCGCCCGGCAGGCGGCCGCCTTCGCCGCGGCACATCGGCAGGACCTCGACGCTGAGGCGTTCGCCGATGACTGGCGCTCCCTCTACCAGCCGGCAATGGAGGCCATCCGCTCCGGATCCCGCGAATTCGCCACCTTGGACACGCTCCACCGCGAAAATCTGGACCAGGTGCTCCGCCACCACGGCTTCGATCCGGACCGGCTGGACGCACGAACCCTGGAGGAGCTGAACAGATCCTGGCACCGTCTGCCCCCATGGCCGGACAGCCTGGAGGGCCTGGCCTCCGTCCGCCGTGGCTACATCGTGGGTCCCCTCTCCAATGGCAACACCTCGCTGCTTTTGGACATGGCCAGAAACGCCGGCCTTCCGTGGGACGTGATCATCGGCTCGGACATGACGCGCGCGTACAAGCCGCTGCCGGCGGCCTACCTTCGGACTGCGGAGTTCCTGGACTTCAGGCCCGGCGCTGTGATGCTCGTGGCCGCCCACAACAACGACCTGCGTGCTGCCCGGGAGGCCGGGCTGGCGACGGCGTTCATCGCCCGCCCCACCGAATACGGCCAGGGCCAGGTTGCGGATCTGGCGCCGGAGAGCGATTGGGACCTCTCGGCGTCGAGCATCACCGAACTGGCTCACGAGCTCGGGGCCTGAGCTGCATACCGTATTTTCCGCCCGGGGCCGCACGAAAGCGTCCTTCGCGATCCAGGACGGGGTCCCGCCGAGCACGGTGACCATTTCTACCCGTGGTCCAAGGGCGGATCCACCAGCCTGGAGAACTTTGTCGCGGCATGTGCCAGGTGCAACCGGACGAAGGGCGCGCGGGTTCCCTCGCCCGGTCAGCAGGCAAGGATGGAACGACGACGGCGGGAATACGTTGCGCCGGCCGGTTCCGTCAGCGTCGGGGCCCGGCAGCCGCTCCCCTGAGCGGGCTGAGAGTCGACGCCGCGCGAGTTCTCGCTGAACACTCGCGCGCCTCGATACTGACCATGCCCACGCCCGGAGCCACCCCGCACTAAAATAGGATCGTCGACTTCTCCTCCACAGCCTGTCTGTGGTCGCATGTACCTTAGGCCTTAACCCTCAGCACGCACCCCCGCATCAAGGACACGATGGACTACTACGCAATCAGTTCGCTGCGTGAGAACCACCCCGGCTGGTCGCTGCTGCGCGCGCAGAACGCCCCGCTGGCAGTCTCCTTCTTCATCAAGGCCTTCACAGGACCCAACCAGCGCGACATCGGCCGCCAGGACCTCATCGACCACCTCGACGACGTCCTGTTCGGCCTCCGCGACGACTTCGGCGAGGACAAGTTCCCGCGCCCGGCCGCGGAGTACCTGGACGACTGGGCCGCCCCCGAGCGGGCCTGGCTGCGGAAATACTACGTCTCCGGCCAGGACGAACCCCGCTACGACCTCACCGCCGCGGCGGAGGACGTGGTGCACTGGGTGGAGGGCCTGCGCGGCCGGGACTTCGTCGCCACGCAGTCGCGGCTAACCAGCATCTTCGCCGTCCTCAAGGCCCTCGTTCAGCAGTCGGAAACGGACCCGGAAGTGCGGCTGGCCGAGCTCCAGCGCCAGCGCGACGGCATCGACGCGGAAATGCAGCGCATCCGGGACGGCAACATCCGGGTGATGACCGCCCCGGAGGCCCTGGACCACTTCCAGCAGCTCACCTCCCTGGCCAAGGACCTGCTTTCGGACTTCCGCGAGGTCGAGCAGAACTTCCGGAAACTGGACCGCCAGGTCCGCGAACAGATCGCCACCTGGGACGGGTCCCAGGGCGATCTCCTGGAAACCATCTTCGCCAACCAGCAGGACATCAGCAGCTCCCTGCAGGGCCGGACGTTCCAAGGCTTCTGGGACTACCTGATGTCCCCGCAGCTGCGCACCGAACTCAAGGACCTGCTGCAGCGCGCCACCCGGATCGAGGCGCTGGCCGGCACCGAAAACCTCCAGGCCGTGACCAACCTCCACCAGGACTGGCTGCCCGCCGTCGAACAGACCCAGGCGACCGTCCGCCAGCTCTCCCAGCAGATGCGCCGGCTCCTCGATGACAAGGTCTTCCTGGAGAACAAACGCATCATGCAGCTGATCCGCAGCATCGAATCCGGCGCGCTGGGCACCCGGGAGGCGCCGCCGTCGGGCGCCTTCCTGGACATCGCCGCGCCGTCCGTGGACGTGGCGCTGCCGTTCGAACGGCCGCTCTACGAGCCCAGCCGGAAGGTGATGGTGGACGACGACGTCGTGGCCGCCGACGACGCGGACGTGGACGCCGGCGCCCTGTTCAGCCAGTTCCACGTCGACACGCAACGGCTCAAAGCCAGCATCGACGCCGTCCTGGCCAACGCGGAGCAGGCAACCCTCGCCGAGATCACCGACGCGCACCCCCTGCAGCAGGGCCTCGCCGAGATCGTCGCCTACTACCAGCTGGCCACCGAATCCGAGTGGGCCAGCATCAACCCCGAGGCCACGCAGCAACTGTCCTGGCAGCTCCCGGACGGCAGCATCCGCGAAGCAACCATCGACCAGATCATCTTTGGAAGGCCAGCATGAACCCCGCCGCAGCACCGGAAACCAGGACCGCCGAAGCCCGGACACCGGAGGAGCTTCCCGGCGTCGTCACCCGCCTGTTCAAAGGTGTGGTCTATGCCGAAGCGGACGAGAAAATCTGGCAGTCACTGCTCGCCCTGACGTCCCAGGTCCGCGACTACGTTGCCGTGCTGGGGCTGGACCTGATCCTGGACGAATCCGAAGGCTACGCGTTCCTGAAGTCGCGGGAGGACCCGGACGGAACCCTCCCCCGGCTGATCCCGCGGCGCCAGCTGACCTTCAACGTGAGCCTGCTGCTGGCCCTGCTGCGCGGCCGGATGCTGGAGTTTGACACCAACTCCAGCGAGCTCCGCCTCATCATGACCGAGCAGGAGATCGCGGACATGGTCTCGGTGTTCCTGCCCGAATCCAGCAACGAGGCCCGCATCCTGGACCAGCTCGGCGCCAACATCAAGAAGGTGGTGGAGCTCGGTTTCCTGCGGAAACTCCGCGGGCAGACCGGCACCTACGAGGTGGCCCGCATCCTCAAGGCCTACGTGGACGCGCAGTGGCTGGAGGAGTTCGACGCGCGGCTGGGGGACTACCGCTCGTCGCTCACCGGCGGCACCGGGACCGGCACCGCCGCCGGTCCTGAGGTAACGGAAGGGGCCAGCAAATGACCGCTGAACTGAAGACCGACCTGCAGGACAGCCTGTTCAGCCTGGAGTTACCCGGCCAGGACGTGACGGACGACGCCGGGGCTCCCCCGGGCTTCCGGCTGCACCGTCTGGAGCTGCTCAACTGGGGCACCTTCCACCAGGGAATCCGCACGTTCCGGCTGGACGGCGCCAACAGCCTGCTCACCGGCGACATCGGCTCGGGCAAGTCCACCGTGGTGGATGCGATCACCACCCTGCTCCTGCCGGCCAACAAGATCGAGTACAACAAGGCCGCGGGGGCGCAGAAGAAGGAACGCACCCTGATGTCCTATGTCCGGGGCTTCCACAAGAGCGCCCGCAGCGCCGGGGGTGAGTACTCCAAGCCGGTGGCACTGCGCGGGACGGGCACCCTCACCGTGGTGCTCGGCGTTTTCCACAACGCGGTGCTGAACAAGTCGGTCACCCTGGCGGTCACGCTGTGGGCCATGCAGGAGGCCGGCCAGCCCAGCCGCTTCTATTCCCTCGCCGAGACGGACCAGTCGATCGCGGCGGACTTCGCGAACTTCGGCCAGGACCCCGCGAAACTGAAAAAGAAGCTCCGCGCAGCGGGCGTAACCGTCCATGACTCCTTCGAGCCCTACGCGGCGGCGTTCAAGCGGCAGTTCGGCATCGGCGGGAACCAGGCCATGGAGCTGTTCCACCGCACCGTGTCCATGAAGCAGGTGGAGAACATCACCTCCTTCGTGCGCACCAACATGCTCGAGGAGGACGACGTCGAGGCCCGGATCGGCAACCTCATCCACCACTTCGACGACCTGAAAAAGGCCCACGACGCCGTGCTGCGGGCCAAGGACCAGATCGGCCTGCTCACCCCCATCAGGGAGGGTTCCGCCCAGCACGCCCGCCTGACCGGCGAGGACGAGACCGCCCGGGCACAGCGGGACCAGCTGCACCCCTGGTTTACGGACCGGAAGCTGCAGCTGAGCCTGGAACACCAGGCGGAGCTGGCGGACACCGGCGTCCGGCTGCGCGAGGACGGCGGCAAGCTGTCCACCGCGATCACCGCGCTGCGCCACGACCTCAGCGCCGTCAAGGAGGACATCCGCAGCAACGGCGGCGGCCGGCTGGCCGCCATTGACGCCGAGGTCACCCGCCTCGCCGGGGAATCCCGCGCCCAGCGGCAGCGCTTCGAAAACTACACGGACGCGGCGTCCGGGCTGGGCCTGCCGGCCGCCGAGGACCGGGTGCTGTTCGATGCCAACCGCGCCCGCCTCGCCGCGGTGGAAGCGGAGCTCGCCGAGAACTCCCGCGGGCTGCAGGAAAGCCGCACCACGTTGACCATCGAGCGGACCACGCTCACCGAGCGCGCCGCCGAGATCGCCGCGGAACTGACCAGCCTGCAGTCCCGCCCCAACCTGCTGCCGCGCCCCCAGCTGGAGCTCCGCCGTCGGCTCTCTGACGGCACCGGAATACCGGAAAACGCGCTGCCCTACGCCGGCGAACTGCTGCGGGTCCGCGACGGCGAGGCCGAGTGGGAGGGCGCCGCGGAACGCACCCTGCACGGCTTCGCGCTCTCCCTGCTGGTGCCCGCCGAGCACTACCAGGCCGTGAGCAAATGGGTGGACACCAACAACCTCCGGGGCCGGCTGGTGTACCTGAAGATCGGCGAGTCGTACGCACCCAGGCCAGCCGAGCCGGGGACGCTGGCGGCCAAGATCGCCATCAAGCACGGCACCCCGTTCCGCGACTTCCTCCTCGACGAGCTGGGCAGCCGGTTCGACTACTTCTGCTGCGAGAATCTGGACGACTTCCGCCGGTACCCCAAGGCGCTGACCCTCAACGGCCAGCTCAAGGGCGGCCGCGGCAGGCATGAGAAGGACGACCGCAGGGACCTGGCTGACCGGCGCAACTACGTGCTCGGCTGGGACAACCAGGACAAGGTCACCCGCTTCCTCGCCGAGCAGGACGAGGTCCGCGGCCAGCTCCAGGGCAACAAAGACCGGCTCGGCAAGGTGGACCACTACCTCGGTGCGCTCGGACGGCAGAACCAGCAGCTCGGCACGGTCCGGTCCGTGACGGATTTCGCCGAGATCAGCTGGCAGCTCACCGCCCGCCGGATCGAGGACCTCAAAAAGGAGAAGACCGACCTCGAGTCCGCCAGCGATGTCCTGCAGCAGCTGGCGGCCCAGGAGCAGGAGATGGCCGGGCGGCTGGGGCGCCTGGAGGACCAGGCGGACAAACTCCAGCGCCGGATCGGCGCCAACGAGGAGGCGGCCAAGGAGATCGCGGCCGCGATCGAGGAATGCGCTGCCGTCCTCGCCGAGCAGCCCCTGACGGACGACGCCGGTGTGCTGGCCGCCGTCGCCAAGCTGGCCGCCGGCGCGCTCGGGGACAAAGCGCTGACGTACAAAAACACTGCGGCGGTGGAAAGCACCGTGCGTGCCGGTCTGACGGACATCATCGACGCGCTGGTCAAGCGGATCGCCCGCACGGCGGAAACCACGGTGCGGCTGATGGCCGACTTCCGGAACAAATACCCGAACGAGACCACCGAGATCGACGCCGCCCTCGAGGCCGCCGGGGACTACAACCGGCTCCTGGAGCAGCTGGCCAGCAACGACCTGCCCCGCTTCGAAGCCCACTTCAAGGACTCGCTCAACCAGAACACCATCCACGAGGTGGTGGCCTTCAATGCCTTCCTGGACAGCCGCCGGCAGGACATTGTGAACCGGATCGGCGAAATCAACCTCTCGCTGGCCGGGATTGAGTACAACCCCGGCCGGCACATCCAGCTTGAGCACCAGAACACCACGGACCTGGACGTCCGCCAGTTTGGCATCGACCTGCGGGCCTGTTCGGAGGGCACCATCGGCGACGAGGAACAGTACTCGGAGCAGAAGTACCTGCAGGTGGCCAGGCTGATCGAGCGGTTCCGCGGCCGGGACGGCTACACCGCGCTCGACGAGCGGTGGACGGCCAAAGTGACGGATGTGCGGAACTGGTTCACGTTCTCCGCGTCCGAGAAGTGGACCGAGACCGGCGAGGAGTTCGAGCACTTCACCGACTCGGGCGGAAAATCCGGCGGCCAGAAGGAAAAGCTGGCGTACACCATCCTCGCCGCCGCCCTGGCCTTCCAGTTCGGGCTGGGCTCTGCAAAATCGACGGGGAGGAACGCCGGCGCGGGCCGCAGTTTCCGGTTCGTCGTCATCGATGAGGCCTTTGGCCGCGGCTCGGACGAGTCCGCGCGGTACGGCCTGGAGCTCTTCCAGCGGATGAAGCTGCAGCTGCTGATCGTCACTCCCCTGCAGAAGATCCATGTGATCGAACCGTTCGTGGCCCATGTCGGCTTCGTGGCGAACACCAACGGCGACGACTCCCAGCTGCGCAACATGACCATCCAGGAATACCGGGACGAACGGGACGAACGGGACCGGCGTGCCGGCTGAATCTTTGGTAATACGGGCGCAGGGCTGGACCACGCTGGCAATGTTGCGTGCCCAGTCGCAGAAGGCCTGGGACAGTGGGGCGCTGCTGCGTGAGCTGCTGGAACCCACTGGCGTGTATCCGCGCCACCGTAAGCTGAAGCGCCCGACGGCGGCCACCCTCCGGAGTGACTATGCTGCGGCCCGTGCGTGGGCGGCGGAGTTGTTTGCAGCCGCCGGTCATTTCACGCTGGAGACGGCGGAGGTGGGCCGCACTACTATCGGGTCCAACCTGTTGCCGGCGGCGGCGGTGTTCGCCTCCGCGGAGGATGAGATTGCGTTTGTGGGGAAGACGAAGGATGCGGCGCGGTTCCGTGGGCTCGCCGAGGAGTTAGTGGCCTTGGATCCTGCCTTCCGTGCCTGGGCCCTGAATCGGCCAATGCGGCTGCTGGAGCTCGGCGGCGACGCGCTGACCGCCGCCCGTGTGGCACTGTGGCTGCGGGAGAATGAGGACCCTGGCGTCTATGTCCGGCAGCTCAGCTTGCCCGGGGTGCACACCAAATTCGTCGAGCACCATCGAAAAGTGATTGATGGGATGGCCGCGGAGATGCAGGCCTCCGATCCGGTTCCCGGGGCCCTGGCGGACGATGAGACCCTTCCGGAAGTGCCCGCGGAACCGGGGTCCTTGCTCGGCGGGACAACGGCCCGGACTCCGGCAGCCCGCTTCGCCGCCCGGCACGGTTTCCTGCACCCGCCCGAGCTCGTCCGGTTCCGGGCGCTGGACCCCGGAATACCGCTGCTGGGCGACGCACGGGACCTGACGGTCTCGGCGGACGCGTTCAGCACCCTGAACTTGCCTGTCCGGCGCGTCATCGTCACCGAAAACCTGGTGAATTTCCTCGCCCTGCCCGCTCTCCCTGGCAATCTGGCCCTCTACGGGGGCGGGTACGGGTTCTCGTCGCTGCGCGAGGCCGGATGGCTCCGCGACTGCGAGGTCTGGTACTGGGGTGACCTGGACACCCACGGATTCCGGATTCTGGACCAGCTCCGGGCGGAGCACCCGCACGTGGTCAGCGTGCTGATGGACCAGGCAACGCTGTTGGCGCACCGTGATGCGTGGGGTAGCGAACCGACTCCGTCCAGGGCTGCGCTCGGCAGGCTGACCGCCGAAGAGTCCACGCTCTATGAATCGCTGGGCAGTGACCGGTTCGGGAAGTCCGTCCGGTTGGAACAGGAACTGATCCGCTGGGACTGGGCGCTGGACAGACTGCTGGACGGCCGTCGGGAGGGACCGGGACAATGACCAGCATCCACGGTGAGATTGTTATCGGTCGACCACCGAGTGAGGTTTTTGACTTCGTCGCCGACGAACGGAACGAGCCCAGATACAACCCCCGCATACTGCGTGTCGAGAAAGTCACGGGCGGAGCCATCGGCAACGGGACGCAGTTCAAAGTGACGACCACGTCCAGGAGACGGCTGCTGACCATGCTCCTGGAAACCACGGAGTATCACCGCCCCACCCGGCTCGCGAACACGACAAGCATGTCCTCGGCCACGATCCTGGGAGTTCTCACCTTCGAGCCTGAACCGGGGGACCCTCTTGCGATGGTCGTGGGACATCCAGCCCCGAGGCGCGCTCAGGTTCCTCTCCCCGGTCATCGGCCGAGTCGGCAAACGCCAGGAAGCCGCCAACTGGGCAAGCCTCAAACGCTATCTGGAATCAATGCCGGCAGCTGGCATACCGGAAAGCGGCCGGCTCTGACCTGAACGCACGGGGTGTTGACCCAGTCAACAGATCTTGTCACGCAGTTTACCGCGCATTCACATGGCCCACAGGACTTGTCCAACCGGCCGCCGTACGGTCGAAGGCATGGACAACATTTCACGCAGATCCGTTCTTTCCGCCGGCCTCGGGGCCGGGCTTGTCGCCGCCTGGCCGAGTGCCGCCGTTGCCGTTTCCACCGCGGACGACGCCGGCCTCCGCACGGATCCGTTCCTGCTGGGTATCGCCTCCGGCGAGCCGTGGCCGGACGGCTTCGTGATCTGGACCCGGCTGGCGCTGGACCCGGTGGCCGGGGACGGCCTGGGCGGCATGCCGTCGCGCAACGTCGCGGTGGCGTGGGAAGTGGCGGAGGACGCGGGCATGCGTTCGGTGGTGGCCCGCGGCGTCGAGCAGGCCCGGATCGAGACCGCGCACTCGGTGCACGTGCAGCTGCGGGGCCTGCGGCCGGGGCGTGAATACTTCTACCGGTTCCGCACCGGACGGCACGTCAGCCCGGTGGGCCGGACGCTGACCAGCCCGGCGCTGCACGAGACGCCGGCGGCGCTGGCCATGGCTTTCGCCAGCTGCGCGCAGTTCGAGCACGGCTATTTCACCGCCTACGCCCGGCTGGCGCAGGACCAGCCGGACCTGGTGCTGCACCTGGGTGATTACCTGTACGAGTACAAGAAGGACAGCTACGTGATCGGCGGCGGCAACCCGCGCGACCACGAAGGGCCCGAGACCACCAGCCTGGCCGGCTACCGGCAGCGGCACGCGCAGTACAAGGCCGACGCCGACCTGCAGGCAGCGCACGCGGTGGCGCCGTGGCTGGTGGTGTGGGATGACCACGAGGTGGACAACAACTGGGCTGACGAGGTCCCGGAGAACACTGATGCCGGGCAGCTGAACGACACCACCGAGCATTTCCGGCAGCGCCGCGCCGCCGCGTTCCAGGCGTACTACGAGAACATGCCGCTGCGGCCGTCGTCCGTGCCGGCCGGGTTCGACATGAAGATTTACCGCACCATCCAGTGGGGCCAGCTGGCGAACTTCCACATGATGGACACCCGGCAGTACCGCGACGACCAGCTCGCCGGCGACGGCTGGAAGAAGAACGTGGCCGGGCGTCTGGCGGAGGACCGCACCATCACCGGCGCGGAGCAGGAGAAGTGGCTGCTGGACGGCTTCAAGAACTCCACGCAGCGCTGGGACATCCTGGGCCAGCAGGTGTTCTTCGCAGAGAAGGACCGGAACCAGGCGCCGGAGATCGACGACGTCTCCATGGACGGGTGGGACGGCTACGCCGCGTCGCGCCGCCGGATCACGCAGGGCTGGGTGGACGCGAAGGTGCGCAACGCCGTGGTCCTCACCGGAGACGTGCACCGCAGCTGGGCCAACGACGTCAAGGTGGACTACAAAGACCCGGCCTCGCCCGTGGTGGGGACGGAACTGGTGTGCACGTCCATCACTTCCACCGGTGACGGCACGGGTTCCACCACGGATCCGATGATGGCCTGGAATCCGCACCTGAAGTTCTACAACGACAACCGCGGCTACGTGAACACCCGCATCACGAAGGACGCGATGACCGCTGACTTCCGGGTGCTTGAATACGTCACGACGCCGGGGGCGCCCGTGAGCACCAAGGCGTCCTTTGAGATTCAGGATGGGGTCCCGGGGCTGGTCGCGCGGGGGTAGAACCCGTTCAAAACCAGGCTGGACGACGGCGGGCACGTGCCCGCCCTCGTCGTCCCGACGGTATGATCTCCCTAGCTGCAGCGCGGCACGCATTCGACCGGGCTGAAGATCGATTGGGGGACGACTGAATGGTGGAACTGAAACGCTTCTACTGGAGCCGCCAGGCTCTGCGTGCGGCCTATTCGGCGGTGGTTGTATGGTTGGGCGCCTCCGTTGTCCTGGCGCTCATGCCGAAGGCAAACCCGGCGGGCAGCCCCAGCCACAGCAACCGCCGCCGAAATTTTGCGAGGCATGGTCGACGGCCTTCTGGCTGCCGTCGCCCTCCCAGGGCTTTTCGCGGTGGTTCCGATAATTGCTGCGGCGGTCATTCGCGTCCGCGACATAAAACGCAGGGACCCGGCCCGGCGTTTCAGTCGCCAGCAGCGCCTGGAGGGCATGGCACGCGCTGGCGGCCAGTGCGAGATGGAGTCCGGACTCCGATGGCGATGCTCGCTGCCCGCCGAGCACGGTGACCATTTCTACCCGTGGTCCAAGGGCGGATCCACCAGCCTGCAGAACTTTGTCGCGGCCTGTGCCAGGTGCAACCGGACGAAGGGCGCGCGGGTTCCCTCGCCCGGTCAGCAGGCAAGGATGGAACGACGACGGCGGGAATACGTTGCGCCGTCCGGTTCCGTCAGCGTCGGGGCCCGGCAGCCGCTCTCTTGGTCCACCCCGCACTAAAATGGGACCCTCGACTTCTCCTCCACAGGGTGTCTGTGCTCGCAGATACCTTAACCCTCAGCCTGCACCTCGGTCGACGTAGCCCGCGCCGAGCATCCCGGCCGCCGTTTGGATGCCTATCTTGACCCCATGCCGAATGGGAGCCTGCGCAACGGCAACCCTGTACTAAGGTCAGAGCCAGGGCCGGATTGGCCAAGGTAGACAAACTGCAAGAGATGGCGGCCGCGCATCTCGAACCCAGCGAAACTGCACTTGCGGTCGTGATCGGTGCCTACGAGACGAAAATTCTTGGCAGCGATACCACGCGAAACGGAATACTTATCGCGACAGAAGGTCGTCTCGTCTTTTATGCCAAGAAATTTGGAGGATACGATCTTGAGTCCTTTGCCTACCGCAACATTTCATCTTTCGAACAGTCCAAAAGTCCTATGGGCCACAGAATCTCCTTTTTCGCCACCGGCCACAAAGTGGCCATGAAATGGATAACGGACCTACCCGCGATGCAGATATTCACGGAGACCGTAAAATCTCGCATGACCGGGGCCCACAACAGCAGCACCATAGCCCCACAGCCCGAGCAGCAGCTCGCCGCTGACCCCAAGGACGAAGTGTTCGACCAGCTCCATAAGCTCGGCTCCCTCCGAGACGCCGGAATAGTAACTGACGATGAGTTCACCGCAAAGAAAGCCGAGCTCCTGGCACGACTATGAACCGGCAGGGCATGGCACTCGCGGTCTCGTCATTCACGGTGGCGGGGACGAATCATGCCGTGAGGCGCTCGTGGGGAAAGCGGCCACCTATTTAGAACCCCGTCACTGTGCGAGCCGTCAGCAGGCCTTCATCTGAGGAGGAGACTGAGCGCTGGCAAAGCACGTTTAGACGAATCACGGAAAAGGTCCGACCGGTTTGAGCCGCTCGGACCTTTTTGCTGCAGCGTGTCTCCGGCCTGGCATGCGGGTTATCCGACCTTCCCGGACAAATCCACGAGCACACCCTGCGGTGGCGAAGAACCGATTGCTACCGAGGTTGCGGATGGCGCTAGTACACATGCCTCCTGGAATACATCAGGTACAGGCGTGGTTCCATCGGCCTGGGCGGCTCTTTACGGTGCCGGCGAGATGCGCAATTTTGGCCCATGGAACTCATCTACGACGACCCGGACCTGGTAGCCCTCACGCTGGCGAGGCTCGCCCCGAAAGAATCCGAAAGACCTGGTGTAAACGCTCCGGGCAGACGGTGTAGTCCTTCCTATGGGTGCGATCAAAGGGCCGTTCTGGTCGTTCGTGCTGGCAACCGCGTCCTGGGCACGAACGCATCGACGACCGGTTGCCGCCATCTTCGGGTCTGGTCCGGTCAGATTTCAGGGACACACACCCCTCTGCCCAACAAAGCCAAGCCAGCGCGGTCACCGTCCGCAAACTCTATGCTCCCGGTGTTATCCGCGTTCATCAGCTGCTTCGGATCATCGACGTGGGCAAGCCCCACGACATGGCCCAGTTCGTGCATGATCACCGCGCGAACCACGAGGGTGCCGTCTGGCCGCTGCATGATCTCCTCAAGAGCCGGGGCGTCTAGTGCCACTTGCCCGGTAACCAGGGCTGAGGGGCGCCCGGCGGCAACAGACTGCCCACTTCCACCAACTCCGACAACTTTGCCTTCCAGACGCTGACTTTCCTCGGGGGGCGACCACGCAATCAGAACCGGCGCCCACCGATTGCCATAGAGGTCCGTCTGGTATGCCTGGCGCGGTTCAATGGGACCCTCAGACGTATGCCCGTCGTTCACGAACTGCAGTCCTGTTGTAGCTGAAACCTTTTTCGACGGGCTCTTGAATCCGCTGTTCGCCCCAAGCGGCGCGTTGTCAGGCCCGACGGCGTAGTGGATGGGACGGCAGGGACCATAGGCTACGACGGGTTGGTCCGGGTCCGAAGAGAGTTGAAGAACATGCGCGCTGGAGGGAGTCGTTTCCGGTGGATGGCCGAGGGGCGTCCGCCGCCCCGACCCCCGGCGGAGGTGCGGTGGCGCCAGGCAGGGACGGCCGGGAAAGCTGTATAACAAACCGCTCAAATAATGCCGGGCTGAAATACAAGCCCACGAGAAGAGCAAGTCCCAGGGCTGTGGGCATTGACTTCCCTTTCCTCAGCCGCGTCCCCGACCCGGCCGTCGTCGCAGCCTTCGCGTCTTGTTTTGCCCCTTCTTCCGGCTGAGGAATCCGTGCGCCATCCAACAAGCTCTTGCACTTTTCCAAGTGCTTCGTCGATAGCCCATTGCGGGATGCGCCCACTCGGCGATCGGCGAACACCGTTGGGGGAGTCGTCGCCGCTCCTGCGACCGTGACCTGAATTCAAACCGCCGCGGCGTCCACTTCTCGGAGGCGACTTCGTCCCCCCGATGACCAAGACAATCCCTTTATGGTGACCCCAGCTTATTGGGTCAAGACCGCGCCCGAGTGGGCCGTCGCTGGTTTTCTCACCATCACGGCCTTCATGTCATGTGTTCTTTGAAGCCGGCTTCAATGCCGCCGGACGACAGTCAATGCCATGGCTGAAGGCGTTAACTTTCACCAGCGCTCCCTTGCGCCCGCCCGGTGGACTTTGACGAAATACAGGTCGTTACAGTTGACAACGATTCGACCGAATAAGTGACTGCTTTTGTAATGTTCAGAAGTCCGTTTAGAACCTGCCCGAGTGATACGATCGGCAAGACTTTTTTATCCAAAGTGTAATTTGTGGGGGTACAAATGAATATACGATTCAGGCCAACAGCGTTTGAGGTCTCGGGCCAAACCACTTCTTACCGGGCGAACGAAGGAAACCGCCAATTCCGGGCCTACGGTCGCTCGGCGAAGAGCGCGGCCCTGGCGGGCGCTGCTCTTCTGGCCCTCACGGCGTGTGGAGGCCAAGCTGCGGCCTCCCTGTCAATTCCGTCAGGCACTGCGTCGGTATCTACAACTCCAGTAGCATCACCCACTCCAACTGCCCCAAAAACAACGACCTGCACCTCCGAAAATTCGACCGAAACACACCAACGAACCGTTTTCATATGCACCATGACTGACGACGGAAAACTGCTGTGGATGGAACAGTCGGCATCACAACGAGTAACTTCTGCGCGAGCGGCGGCTGCAACGCTTGCGGCCAAGGTGGCAGCCGAAAAAGCTGCTTCCGACAAAGCCGCCCAGGAGGCGGCAGCTAAGGCTGCGCAAGAACAGGCTGCCACAGAAGCCTCGCGTCAACAGGCTGCAGCGGCAGCGGCCGCTCGCCAACAGGCAGCGGCTGCAGTGAAACCGCCCGCGCCGGCCGTTGCCCCTGCCGCTCCTTCTGGATGCGATCGCAACTATTCAGGAGCATGCGTGCCAGTTGCTTCCGATGTGGATTGCGCCGGCGGGAGCGGCAACGGCCCAGCTTATGTGAGAGGACCTGTGACGGTTGTTGGAACTGACATCTATGGGCTGGACCGCGACGGCGACGGTATGGGCTGCGAATAGTGGAGCGGAGTTCCAGGGGAACGGACAGCCGTCGCTGATTCTTCGGCGATCTGTCGGCTGGCGCTGCCAAAGCCTTTCCACACAGGGATTCCTACGAACGGGCAAGCCATCCTTGATGTTCCCGTTGAGTCACTGCGCCACAGCAGCCGCCGTCGCAAAAACATTAGCAGGCATCGGCCGGTGCAGCTTCCACGTAATGGCAATCGGCTTCTCACCCGAATGCTGCACATAGTCCACCTGGCCGAGGCATGTGTACGGAACGGTCAGCCCGGTCTCGTCCTCTGAGGTGTCCCGGGTGAAAATCAGGACCTTCGATCCTTGCGAAGCCCGGTCCAAGTAGCGCCTGCCCGTTGGGCTTCCGGGGGATGTCGCATTCTGGGACTCCCAGTGGAACAGCTCCGGGCTGATGGCGTAATCCTTGTACATCGTGGTCGCCGAGTGCTTCTTGTCGTCCTTGTTGAACGTCACGAAGAAGGCATCCGTAGACGTCGCCGGGCACCAGGCCACGCCCTCCCGGTGCTGCACATTCTTGCCGAGCTCCAGCGAACCGTACTGCAGGGCCGCCAGGATCTCCTCACGCCGGTAGGTGGCGTGGGAGAGCAGAGGGACGTGCTGCAGGCCCGCTCCGAGGCCCTTGGCGGCGTGCTTGGACGCCGCCACGCCGAGCTTCACGAGCTGGCGGATCTCGTTGCAGACAAACTGGTAGCCGCGCAGATAGTCGAGTCCGGCGTCGTGCGACTGGAACCCGCCCCCGTCGTCCCAGAGTGTGTAGAACAGCATGCGGGCGAAGGTCTGTTCCCGCATACCGAGGTCCGCGTAGCGGGGCGCGTCGGTGCCGACGAGCATCGAGTAGGCCTCGGCGCGTTCCGTATCGTCCACATGGATCAGCGCCGCCATGCGGCCGAGGAGCTTCTTCTCGTCGGCGTTCGAAAGGTCCTGAATCCTGCCACTGAGGACCGCCTCCACTGGCGAGAACCCGTCGATCAGGCCTGCCTGGCGGAGATAGCCGGTCCAGGAGTCCTTGGTCGACCGGTAAATCGACTTCACGTCGTTGCCTGACCGCTCCAGGTACGCCTGCAGCTCGGTCTCTGCGTACGAGGCGATGTCCCGGACCAGCTGTGCCCGGTTGAACCGCAGCTGCGCCTTGATGTTGTCCAGCACGACTTTCTGCGCCACCCGGTCCAGCACGATCTGCGAGCCCGACGGCAGGTAGGGGAATTCGTCCTCGACAGCCTTTTCCAGTTCCTTGCGCCCGTAGCCGGTCAGCGCCCGGTAGCGCAGATCGAAGCGGAACTCCCGGCGTTGCTGGCCGATGAAGTCCATGACCGTCAGCACCGCTTTGCCCTCGGCACGGCGCAGCCCACGTCCCAGCTGCTGGAGGAAAATCGTGGCGCTCTGCGTGGGCCGGAGAAGCAGTATGGTGTCCACCTGCGGCAGGTCCAGGCCTTCGTTGAAGAGATCGACGGCGAAGATGCAGTTGATCTCCCGTGTGCGGAGCCGCTCCAGCGCCGCCGCGCGGTCGGCGTCGTCGGTGCTCCCGTCGACCGCGACGGAGGCGATGCCGGCGCGGTTGAACACCAGCGCCATGTAGTGGGCGTGCTGGACAGAGACGCAGAAGCCGATGGCCCGCATCTGCTCCGTGCTGGTGACCTTGTCGCGCAGTTCGCGGATCACCTTGGCAGCGCGGGCGTCGTTGCCGGTATAGAGGTTGCTCAGCTGTGCGGTGTCGTAGTTGCCGCGCTTCCATTCCAGCTGGCTGAGGTCGACGTCGTCCGAGACGCCGAAGTAGTGGAACGGCACCAGCAGATCCGCGTCCAGGGCATCCCAGAGGCGCAGTTCGCTGGCGGTGCGGCCGTCGAAGAACTGCTTGGCGACGTCGACGCCGTCGCCGCGTTCCGGCGTCGCGGTCAGCCCGAGGAGCTGCCGCGGCTGCAGGTGGTCCAGCAGCCGGCGGTAGGTGGGCGCCATGGCGTGGTGGAATTCGTCGATGACGACGACGTCGAAGAAGTCCGGCTCCAGCTGCTCGATGCCGAGGGACGAGAGCGACTGGACCGAGGCGAAGATGTGTTTCCAGTGCCGTGGCTTGTGCTCGCCGACGTAGAGTTCGCCGAAGGCGCCGTCCTGCATGACGTCACGGTAGGTGCGCATGGCCTGCTTGAGGATCTCCTGGCGGTGGGCGACGAAGAGCAGCTTGAGATTTTTGCCCTCTGCTTCGCAGAGACGCTTGTAGTCGAGTGCGGCGATGACGGTCTTGCCCGTACCGGTGGCTGCGACCAGAAGGTTGTGGTTGAAGCCCTTGAGCCGCTCGGCTTCGAGGTCTTCAAGCATCTCGTCCTGGTGGAGGAAGGGCTGAAGCTCGAGGCCGGTGGCTGCCCCAGGGACAGCTGTTCGCCGGCCGCCGTTGCGTTCGAGTGCGGCGTCCAGCTTTTCGCCGTCGCGTTCGGGATCGTAGCTCTGGAAGGCGCGCTGTCCCCAGTAGCTGTCGAAGGTGACCTCGAACTTCTGCAGCAGCGCAGGCGTGCCGACGGAGCTGAGCCGGACGTTCCATTCCAGGCCGTCCAGAAGGGCCGCCTGGCTGAGGTTCGAGCTGCCGACGTAGGCGGTGTCGAAGCCGGAGTCCCGGCGGAACAGCCAGGCCTTGGCGTGCAGACGGGTGGCCTGGGTTTCGTAGCTGATCTTCACCTCGGCGCCGTACCGGGTCACCAGCTCGTCGATGGCCCGACGTTCTGTGGCGCCCATATAGGTGGTGGTGATGACCCGGAGTTTCGCGCCGCGCTCCTTGAGCTCCTCAAGCGCCGGATGGAGCAGCCGGAGGCCCGTCCAGCGGACGAAGGCGCAAAGCAGGTCCACTGTGTTGGCGGACTCGATCTCTGCCCGGAGCTCGGCCGCGAGGTTCGGATCGTCCTTGCTGTTGGTGAGGAGCGCCGAATCACTCAGCTTTGTGGTGGGGCGGCGGAGTTGTCTGCGCTTGAGTCCGGCTGGACGGTGGAGGGACTGAAGCTGAGTCGGGCCGTTGGCGATACGGTTGCCTTGCTCGACTTCCAACAGAACTCGATTGGCGAGAGCCACGCGCTCACCTGGCTTGGCAGCGGCCAAAGCTCGACGAACCACCTGGGCGACGTGACGGGCAAGGATATCCGGACTATCCGCGTCCTCGACGGAATCGAAATGCGCCTCGAGTTGAGGAGTTCTCGTCAGATCGGCAGTCAGAGCCTCGGTGCTGAGGAGCTCGTAAAGTCCTTCAGACAGTTGTCCTACTGCCATTCCCCCATTGGATGTATTCACTGCGCCAGGCTATTCGCTGGAACCCAGAAAGACCAACGCCACGCCAATTCTGGACATCTAAAAAAGCACTTAGAAAGACCAGCTCGTCTGTACTTTATAGCGGAGCCGCCCCACGGAGTTTCAACCTGCTCCAAATACAGAAGACAGTGGAACCCAGAAAACGCTAATTGACGTGAGGCGGAGCTCAACGGCACAGAGGTCCCTGACGAAAAATGGAGTCGAGCATTGGCAAGCAATGTCTTCGATTCGAAGACCGCTCGGCCGCCCATTTCGATCGGTTATGTCAACACGTTTAAAGAGGAGCCCGCTAGACGCCAGACACAGACTTCCACATCAGAGGCCCGCTCGCCGAGTATCCGAGCACGAACTCCGCCGCCGCAGACGACGATGTAAATGTCAGGGGCTCCACGAGCTTCAGCAGATCTCCTTCCTCAACTAGCACTTGCTTCAGTCGTAGCCCGTCGCGGAGATCCTTGAACGAATTCCGCATCGAGACTCTAACTTGTGGGCGCACCATCGCTTCCTCGACGACAAAGTGTCCGTTTCCTGAGAACCGTCCTAGCGCGTGCACGCCACCCGTGCCGAAAAGAGTCAGGACTCCGTGCGCGTCCGGGTCTGATTCCTCCGCGTTCTCCTCGCCAAGGTTCCAAATGCCAACCAGCCGATTCACAAGGTCCGAATGACGACGCTCGACGACTTCCGGCGTCCAAGAAACTGAGTTCAAGACCTGCGACGTCAGAGCAAAATTTGATGTTCCTCGAGAGCTCTGGAAATACTTAGACTTCTTCTCCGTAAAGTCGTAGTTCTGTGCCTGCGAATTCTTGCTGCGGCTCAGGAGCACGAGGTTGCCAAGACGATGGAGCCACTGACCATGGTCGTACTCTGTGAAGTCTTCGTTCCATTCTGATCCTTCCCGGGGAGTCTGCGGGAGAACATGCTCAATGGACACAACCCTGTGCTCATAACTGACTCCGCTGGCATCAGCAAGATCCTCGTCCAGTCTCAGCAGGACGTACTTAGCCTGTGCGGAATTCCTGTAGATTTCGCCGTCGAGTTCGTTTCTGCACTTGGCTAGTTCCTCGCCGGAGAGCTTGAGCGCGGGTGACTGCATCCCTCTTCCCGCTGCAAGCTGTTTGAGGAGTTCTACGTATCTACTGGCCCGAGGAGTGGCGTAGTAGCGCTGCAGAAGCATCGACGCAGCCAGCCGCTCTAGCGATGTCAGGAAGGACAGGAGCGACGACTCGTCCATTTGCGGATCACAGATAGCCCAGAGCGCAGGCGCGACCCAGTCGTTATTAGCCAGACGATTCAGCTGGCGGCGGTGTCAACCCGTCTTAGCAACGTCGTCGTTGAGTAGCTTGGTGAATACTTCCCTCGGTGTGAAGTAGCCCAGGACGGCGCGTGGTCTGTCGTTGAGTTCATCGGCGATGGAGTCCAGGAACGGCTGGTGGCTGGGAAGGACTTCGCCTTTGGGCAGGTATTCCCGGATGAGGCCGTTGGTGTTTTCGTTGCTGGGCCGCTCCCACGGTGAGTGCGGGTGGGCGAAGTACACGGGCAGGTCCGTGGCGAGTGTCAGCTGGGCGTGGCGGGCCATTTCGGTGCCCTGGTCCCAGGTCAGGGATCCGCGCATCAGTGCCGGCAGGTCATTGACTTTCTCGATCAGCACATCGGCCAGTCCTGCAGACTTTTTGCCGTCGGGAAGGCCGAGCATGATCAGGAATCTGCTGTTCCGCTCCACCAGCGTGGCCACAGCGGTCCTGCCGGCCTTGCCGACCACGAGATCCCCTTCCCACGCCCCTGGAACCCGCCGGTCCGCGGCCTCTTCCGGGCGGTCATCGATGCTGACCATGCCGATGATCCTCCCGCCTGTCCGCTCACCCAACGGCTTGCGGGTTTTTCGCTTGGTTCGTTTGGACTGCAGCAGGATCCCGGACTTCGCCAGCTCGCCCTTGGGCAGGGCGTAGATCCACCGGTAGATGGCCTCGTGGGAGACGGTCCGGCCTTGCGCGTCAGGAGATTTAACCATGGTCTCAACGCTGGTCTCCGTGGCTTCCAAACGCAAGCGCCCGGCGATCTGCCGCGGCGTCCTGGACCGGAACAGGTCAGCCTTCACCCGTGCCGCGAGGACAGGATCGGTGTCCATCTTCCGGGCCTGCGGACGGCTGCGTTTCCGCTCCGCCCTCACGTCTGCGGTGACAGGGCGGTAGCCACGGGTCTTGGTGGAATTCCGCCGCCGTTCACGCCACACGATCGTGTGGTCCCGGCCGATATCGGACCCGATCTGCCGGTCCGTTTTACCGGCCTGAAGCCCCACCGCGATATCCGCCCGATCCGAAAAAGTCAACGCCCTGCGCGCCACCGGCAACCCCTCTATTCAACGTGTTGTTGCTTCGAGGGTATGACACCGCCGGCGGATCTTCTGGTTAATGCTTGGTGCATGTGTTGAGCCAGAAAAGGAAGCATCCCGAACTTGTTCAAAAGCCGACGCATAAGGCACAAGGACATCATCGACGAATTTTCCGGCTTCGCCCGAAAACTGGCTATTGAGAACCTCTTGAAATTCTTTTAGCAAGGACTGCTTTGCCCGCTCCTGAACGAATATTGTACGAAGATGCAAGAACAGATCTGCGAATGGCTCCTGGCCGAGCTGTTCTTCTGCATCCTCCCACTTGGTGGAGTATTCGGTTCGCTTGGATTCGTCGATGGATCCTATGACTCGCGCCTTGAATATGTCGGCTGGCGACAGTTGCAGACCGCGGGAATTCATCACGCTGAACACTCTGTGTGCGCTGTCCTCAGTGGAGGTACTGACGACCACTAGAAACGTCTCGTTGACGAGCAACGACCCTAAACTTAAGCGCTCAGCACTCGTCTTCGTTTTGAGGATTTCCACGAACAACGATGCGTTGTCCCGAAGACGGCGTTGGACACTTCCATCAAGTACCTGATGGTCAGGGAGGGATACAAGGAGACCAATACCGTCAGGTGACTGGACGAATTTAGTAAAGAATTCGCGATCCCGGGCTCGAAGCTTCAGGCGGGCCTCCGCCCTCGTTCCCGCAACTACGTCTCCTGGCTGCTGTATCCGCTTCATATACGAGGTCTTCTCTTCCGAGCTCTCCGCAAGATGTGCCAGCACAGCAAAAAGGAGTGTGAGTGTAGTAAGCCGCTGTTGGCCGTCAATCACTTCAGCAGCAGGACGCCCCTTCTTCTTGACGAGGACTAGCGACCCCAGAAAGTACGGATCTCCCGACTCCGACGACGCGTTTCGCTCGCCTAGCGCGGTGAGGAGGTCGTCGAGTAGCTGCCCGGCCTGGTCGCGCGTCCACGAGTACGGACGCTGATAGTCGGGAATAGTGAACCGAAAATCATCGTCAAAGATTGAACGCAACGGTAATTCGTGCGCTTCAAGAGTGTTTTCCCTTGGTGACATCATTTCCCCCGTACAAGAATGCGGCAGACCACTGATTTAGGTTGATGGCAACTATAGCGCCGCGACCTGCTCGATAGTCGCAGGATCACTGACTGCCAGATCCGCAGCAGGTACCAGAGCGCCGCGGTCTCCGCCGTCCAGGACCGGAAGCAGGTGCACTGTGCTCCGTTTGGCCGTGCCGATGAGTCCTGGCGGTCGACGGCTGGAATGCTTTCCCTGTCCGGTTCAGGGCCATCCACGTCAACAGGCTGCCGATTCTCCAACCCAATGCCCCCTGTGCCCGCAGCCTGTTGACGGAGGACTGCTGGGGCTGCGGCTGGACGGTGTCCGCGTCGGCTCCTTGCGTAGCTCTAGGTCGCACAACTGTCGGTCCAGTTGCGACTGATGTGCTATCTCGCGGCCCAGAATTATTGGATACACGGGCCTGGAGCCGCCGTGGCTCGGGTCCGGGACGCGCTAGTTCTGTAGGCGTGGAATAGCAACGCTCGACCCGCTCGACACGCGATTGCTGTTCGCCAGGCTGTGGCAGCGGCGCCCGGGGCTTAGACGCCTCTGAGCAATACTCATGATTGTCTTCCCCTTGTAAAGAAACTGCGGTCCTCGTCAACCACCACCACCAGTCACGAGGCCTCTACTCGTGAGAATCATGATGCGGCTACTTCACCTGCCCATCGCTTCCTGTCAATGTCAGAATCGACGTCCGCGACTGCAGTGGTTTCCAACGTGGAGAGACGGTTTCTATCCCTCCACCCTCGACTAACCGATGGTGGGACGCGCCCGGAAGCAGGTCGGGGTCAAAGGGGTGAGCGGCCCTTGGATTGTGATATACGTCCATGCCCTCAATCCAAGTCTCCGTATCCTCTTGCGTGACGAAGTGAACATAGGGCTTGGGGCTTGACGCATCCGGATTAGAGTCCGCGAAATATCCCCGACGAATGAGTACGACGTCGTCAGACCCGAAGCCTGCGCCAACTCCCATTCTATTGAACTTGGAGAGCGTCGCGCTGCTATTGAAGATAACCGCGCTGACGTTCTCTGCATCCGGGAGTGAGAAAAATCCAGATGGGACTTTCTTCTCCCCCCACTTATGCTCAGTAACGGGGATAGGCACAATTGTAAGGCCGCCTTCGGAGTCCTTCTTGGCCTCGTGCTTATATCCATAAAGGTAAGTTTCCAGGGCAGTTCCGCTATATGTCATAGACATCGTGTCGTGAAAGTCCTGGATGGCAAACACTAGCGGCTTCCCAGCCGCTGCTGGCTTTTTCCAGTACTCCTTGCGCAATTTGGCAGTCAGAGGTCCTGCATACCTGATGGGGAGATACTCATGGACGTAAGGTCCTATTTCTGCTTCACTGCTCGGCTTTTGCGACGCTGCTGGCTTCCCGCCAGGTCCCACGCTGGGGTTGATGGTGGTTGCTTCCATGGCAAATTCTCCAAGAGGTCCCGTCGCAAGAAAGTCGGGCGCGGGTGTAGGCCGACCCACAAACAGGCCGGCTTCAGTTAGAGCAGCAAAAAGATATAGTTCCCATAGACGCGCATCAAATCCGGTGGTTTGAAACTGCTCCACAAAGTTTCCGTCAATGTCTTTGTTCCACCGCATCATGGCGCTGATGATGCCTCGTGCAGCTGAGAATCCTTTATCCGAGGCTAAATGGAGGAAGTCCTCGTGGAGCTTCTCTTCAATAGCTAGAGGTGCAAAGAAGTCGACCGGCTGGCCAGTCTCGTCGCCCTGTATGCGCATCGCGGCCAGGTCTGGGCCAATCTTGTTGAGCCGAAGACTCAGTGCCATTACTGCCTGCTCCGGGGTCCCGTGCGAATGAGTCCCGCTAATCCATCGAAACCGGTCATTCAGGTCCCTAGCAAGGATAATCACCCCATAATCACCGTCTGTCCTGTCGAAGACAATAGTCGAAAGAATACTGCCGTCAGCATCCTCAAACCAAGCAAGTTCCTCCATAACGAACACAGCCATTGGGGCGCGAGCATAAGCCGCAAGCGCATCGAATCGGGAGCGGGAAATCAATCGCATAGGGGTGTCCTCTGGTTCCGGCCAGCGCCTGGCACACCCTGGCGCGTCTTGGAAGCCTATCCGGCCGAGTTGGCACCGGAAATGTTGGGGCAGCTCCGATGTCCGGTGTAGCGGGCCCAAAGCCCTGACAGAACGACGTGCAGGACGGGTTCCGGAAGCTCGGCCCGGTATAGACGGGGTTCTGAGAACGGAGGGCTCGCACCGAGCGCGCTCTCCGGACAGCGTTGCACGCCGCGTCCAGTGCGGTTGCTATGGCCATTTCGTTGGACGTAAGATCGCGATCAGTTCGACAATAACCGTGAAAATCAGGTTCATCACGGGGTGTGGAACTTCTCGCTGAGCCGGCCGAAGACCGCCTTGGACCGCACGGAGTCCTGGTCCATCGCGTGCAGCAGGCGGGAGGCACTGCCCTGCGCCGCGACAGCGGAGGCGGACTGCGCCACCACCAGGTCGGCGAGGAACACGGCACTGAACAGCTGCCCTCCGATCTGCAGTGCGATGGACCTGGCCGTGCAGGCCGAGTCCTCAAATACACCGCCGGGCCTGACCAGGTGGATCACGTAGGACACCGTCACGATGATGCCGCCGATCAGGGCGATGAGCATGATGGCGCGCGGCATGTTCTTGCGCGGTTCGACGGTCTCCTCGGTGACGGCGGTGACAGCGTCGAACTCGAGGAACGAGTACGCGGCGATGGCGGCGCCGGCGGAGATGGTGGCGAAGCTGGACGTGTGGTTGAAGTATGTCATCCTGCGCAGGATGTCCAAGCGGTGGTTCTTGCTCACCACCAACGAAACGTCGCTTGGTGTGTGGCGAGCTTTTAGGCGTGGAGACTGCCAGCGAGACAGGACCTCATAGAGTTGCGTGGTTATTAGGAAATTGAAGGCACCCGGACCAGGTCCTACCGGATTGGGCTATTTTGACCCAGAGAATCTCGACTCGTGGGACGTCATTTCTAGTGTTTGTGCGGGCGCCTTCGCCTCAGACGTTGATGAAGTCCTCTTTGAGCTCTTATCGGAGGCTGCTCGGGAACATGAGTGGATTCCAAGTCGCCACGGAAACTCGGTGCAGGTTGTGCGGTGGGAATGGGAAAGCTTCGTGGCGGCTGTGAAGTCGGAGTCACGCTTCATTTTCATGCCCGACGCCAATAGCGAAGTTACCTCGGGCCTGCTCCTGAACACCTCGCTGCAGCCAACCGCATGAGCCCTGAAGGCATCCCGATGTTTTACGCCTCTGCCGCCGCCACAACTGCAGTACGGGAGCTCGCCACTCATGGAACGCACAGCTTCGCGAGAATCGGGACATTCCGAAATCAGCGCTCTTGGTGACGCCGTATCGCCGCCCTATAGGCCAGCTTCCGTGGGAAACCATCTGCCCGCGGAGGAAGACTTTAGCAGCTCAGGTGAGAAGTCCCAGCCCGTCTTCACTGTGAACCCCGAAGAAGTGACGACTTACAGGGTAGTTCGCAGGACCGAGGTGGAGCTTGTTTATCTAGCGTTGTGGCCGGCCACGCATCCGGAGCAGCGGTGGCGGCGGTCCGCAGTCGTGCGCCCAACGAGAGAGGCGCAGCCGAACTGGCCGATTCTATGGTCAGCATGGCCAGCTCGGCAAAGCATTGCGGAGGGCACGCCCGGCCCGACCGGACGCGCCCTCCGCGTGCACCGAACCCACGAGGTGGGTCCACAGCCCCTGATTCAGTCGATGAGCACCGGCTCCTTGGCACGCTCCGAGGATTCGACAACCGGCGAAACCTTCCCGTTCCGGTGATGCATCCAGTTCGCCACCGCCAGAAGTGCCACGAGTGCGAACGTGCTCAGGAGCTGGGGACGGGAATCCTCGCCGATGAATCCCACCGTGAAGATCGCCGCGAGGATGACCAGACCGAACACCGTGAGCCAGGGGAAGCCCGGCATCCGCAGGGGAAGCTCCGTTCCCTCGCGGTCGGCGCGGAGGCGCAATGCGAGCTGGGCGAGCAGCGCGGAGGTCCATACCAGCAGGCACGTTGAACCCACGATGTTGAGCAGGACGGGAAGGACCATTTCGGGGAAGGCCAGTTCCAGCACAACCGTGACAACACCGAAGGCAACGCTGGCCAGGACTGCGACAACCGGGACCCGCGCCTTGGACACCGAGGCAAGCAGGCGTGGTGCTTCACCCCGCTCCGCGAGGGAGTACGCCATCCGTGACGCACCGTAGAGGTTGGCGTTGAGGGCCGAGAGCAGCGCTGCGACGGCCACCAGGGTGATGGCGGTGGCTGCGCCGGGCATGCCGGCGGCCTCCAACACGGCAGCGAACGGGCTCTTCAGCCCCGCCGAACCCACGGGAACCACGGCCGCAATAATGAAGATGGAACCGATGTAGAAAACCAGGATGCGCCACAGCACCGTGCGGACCGCTTTCTTCACGCTGCGGGCAGGTTCGGCGGTCTCAGCTGCCGCCACGGAGACAATCTCAGTGCCGCCGAACGCGAACGCCACCACGAAAAGCGCCGTCGCAATCCCGGCAAAACCGCTGGGCGCGAACCCGGCACCCGTGAAGTTGGACAGGCCCGGCGACTGCACGCCCGGCAGCCAGCCGAAGAGCAGCGCAGCGCCCACCAGGAGGAACCCGACGATTGCTGCCACCTTGAGCAGGGCGAACCAGAACTCGAACTCGCCGAAGTTCTTCACACTGGTGAGGTTCACGGCGGTGAGCAGCACGATGAACACGAAGGCCATCAGCCACACCGGCAGGGCCGGGAAGATGGTGGCCAGCAGGCCTGCCGCGCCGAGCGCTTCGGCGGCGATGACCACCACGAGCTGCAGCCACCAGAGCCAGCCCACCGTGGCGCCGGCCACCGGCCCGTAGGCCTTGGCGGTATAGACGGAGAAGGCGCCGCTGTCCGGATTGGCGGCGGCCATCTCGCCGAGGGCCCACATCACCAGGATGATAAGGGTGCCTGCCACGAGGTAGGAGATCAGCACGGCCGGGCCGGCAGCCTGGATGCCGGCGCCGGAGCCGATGAACAGGCCCGCGCCGATGGCGCTTCCGAGGCCCATCATCGTGAGCTGGCGGGGTTTGAGTGCGGCGCCCAGTGCGCGGCCAGACGTCTTTGTCTGTTGTTCCATGGGGAGTCCTCTGGTTGTTGGTGGAACGGATGGGGATTCGGGTCAGTGGTTGCTAAGCAGCGTGGGCTGCCAGGAGCCGGAGCACGCGATCGTTGGAGGCGGGATCGGCAACGGTGATCCGCACGCCGTCGCCCTGGTACGCCCGGACCAGGATGTCTGCGCGGTCGAACGCGTCCACCAGCCTCGCCCGGAGGCTGTTATCTGCGCGGATCCACAGGAAGTTGCCCTGGCTTGGCTGCAGTTTCCAGCCCTGCGCTTCCAGCTGCGCGGCCATCCGGGCGCGCTCCTGCCTGACGGCTGTCACCCGCGATTCCATCTCTTCTCCGGCGTCCAGCGACGCGATGGCAGCCTTCTGGGCCAGCGCACTCACCGAAAAGGGAAGCGCGGTGCGGCGCAGTCCCTCGGCGATGGCCGGCGCCGCCACGGCGTAGCCCACGCGCAGGCCGGCGAGTCCGTAGGCCTTCGAGAAGGTGCGCAGGATGCAGACGTTCGGGTGCTGGCGGTAGAGCGACAGGGAATCGGGGCCGCTGCCCGCTTCGGCGTACTCCACGTAGGCCTCGTCGACCACCACGAGGATGTCGGAACGGACGGACTGCAGGAAGGCCTCGATGCGCTCGTGGCTGATCGGCACGCCGGTGGGGTTGTTGGGAGTGCAGAGCAGGATCACCTTGGTGCGGTCAGTGACGGCCGCGGCCATGGCCTCGAGGTCGTGGCCCTCGGCGTCGTCCAGCGGGATGCGGACCGGCCGGGCGCCGGCCAGCTCAACCAGGATGGGGTACGCCTCGAAGGAGCGCCAGGCGAAGATCACTTCATCGCCGGCGTCGCACAGTCCGGTGATGATCTGTTGGAGGACCCCCACACTGCCGGGCCCCACCGCGACCTCCCCGGCGGTGACGCCCAGGTGCCGGGCGAGCCGTTCGCGGAGTTCGACGGCGGTACTGTCCGGGTAGCGGTTCATGGTGCCGGCCGCTTCGGTCACCGCAGCGGCGGCCGCCGGCAGCGGCTCGTAGTGGCTTTCGTTGCTAGCGAGGGCTGCAATGTCCAGGCCGGCGCTCCGCCGGCCCGGGACGTAGGACGGAAGTCCGGCCACAGCGCCACGAAGGGTGGGAAACGCTGTGTCCGGTGCGGTCAGGAGCTGATCATGGGTCATGAGGAACGATCATGATTGTGACCCGCCCCACAATGCAAGATACCCTCATTCCATTGGGACTTCTGCTCAACTTCTACTGTCTGCGGTGAAAATATGACCATTCCGAGCCCTCGCACCCTGGATTCCCTCGACGGCAGGATCATCCTGGCCCTGGACAAGGATCCCGAGGCCAGCGCCCTGGCACTCTCGCGGGCGCTTGGCGTCGCACGGAACACCGTCCATGCCCGGCTGGCGCGGCTCGAGCGCAGCGGCGCCCTCCGATCCTTCAGCCGCAGGCTGGACCCCGCCGCGCTGGGCTATGAGCTCATGGCCTTCCTTTCGTTGTCCATCAGCCAGACGAGGACCGGAGCGGTGGAAGACGGGCTAGCAGCAATCCCGGAGGTCATCGAGGTGCACGCCACCACCGGGGATGCGGACCTCATGGCCAAGGTGGTGGCCCGCGGCACGGCCGACCTCTACCGCATTACCAATGAGATCCTGGAAATCGACGGCATCCAGCGGACCAGCACCGCCATTTCCGTGCTGGAACTCATGCCGCCGCGTTACGACGGCCTCCTGGCCCGGCTCTCGGAGCAGGAATCCCGCCCCGCCGACTAATACGCATGACCCACACCACAAGCGTGCCTATTTTCACTTCGAACCACTTTCAACTGCCAAAAATACCAATCAAAAACAACTCTCTTGCTGATTCGTGACCCAGCACACAAAATTGCTGCATGACTTCACTCACCGTCTCCGGCCGCGTGGCACAGGTTCTCAGCAGCTATCTCACCGATCTCTTCGGTGTCATGGGCAACGGAAACGTCTACTTCCTGGACGCCGCTGAGAAGCTGGGCCTTCGTTTCTCCGCCGTCCGCCATGAAGGCGCCGCCATCGCCGCAGCCGACGCCTACTACCGCGCCTCGGGCCGTCTCGCAGCGGGCACCACCACCTACGGCCCCGGCTACACCAACGCACTCACCGCCCTCGCCGAGGCGGTCCAGGCCCAAATCCCCGTGGTGCTGGTCACCGGGGACGCTCCGAGCAGTGGCGCCCGTCCTCAGGACGTGGACCAGGCAGCCATCGCCGCAGGCCTCGGCGCGGCCACCTTCACCGTGACCCGCGACGCCGCGGGCTCCATCACGCGGCAGGCGGTGGAGTACGCACTCACCAAGCGCACCGCCGTCGTGATTGCCATCCCCTACGATCTCGCGGCACTCGAGGCGGCAGATGAAGAGCTTCCGGCGCCGTTGGCACCCCAGGTAACGGACGACGTCGACGGCGGACTGGGGCAGGTAGCCCGCCTGCTCGCCGGGGCGAAGCGGCCGCTGATCCTCGCCGGCCGCGGCGCACACCTCGCCGGCGCCGGCCCGGAGCTCCGCGAACTTGCCGACCGGCTCGGCGCGCTGACCGCCGGAACCGCCCTGGCGCTCAACCTCCTCCACGGCGACGGGTATCTCGGCGTCGCGGGCGGCTTCGGCACGGATACCGCGGCCGGGCTCATGGGTGAGGCCGATGTGGTCCTCGTGGCCGGGGCCAGCTTGAGCCCCTTCACCATGCGGTTCGGGCACCTGCTCGGCCCGGACAGCACGGTCATCCAGATCGACGCCGCCCTGCAGCCGACGCACCCCCGGGTGGACACTTTCGTCAGCGCGGACGTGAAGTCTGCTGCGGGACGCATCCTGAAGATGCTGGATGGCCCGGCCTCGCCGGACGCCACCCCCGCAGAAGCCTGGCGCGCGGAAGCCCGCAAACGCCTGGCTGAAGGACCGGCCCACCATCCAGGCTCAGCGGAGACCCCGGACGGCCGGCTGGACCCGCGCTCCCTTGCCACGGCATTGGATGTGGTGCTGCCGGAGCGCCGCACGGTGGTCCAGGACGGAGGGCACTTCGTCGGCTGGGCACCCATGTACTGGCGCATCCCGAGGCCACAGGACCTGGTCATGGTGGGGACCGCCTACCAGACCATCGGGCTGGGCCTTGCCAGCGCCGTCGGGGCAGCCCGCGCGGTGGAGGACGGCCGCACCCTGGTGCTGGCCTCCGGCGACGGCGGTTTCCTGATGGGCCTGTCCGACCTCGAATCGCTGATTGGCGCGGCGAGCAGCGCCGTCGTCGTGATCTACAACGATGCCGCCTATGGAGCCGAAATCCACCAGTACGGCTCCCAGGGCCTGACCGAAAAGCCCATGCTGATCCCCGAGGTGGACTTCAGCGGCGTCGCTCGAGCGCTTGGTGCCGAATCGGCGATCATCCGCTCGCTGGCGGACCTTTCCGCGCTCACGGACTGGATCGACGCCGGCGCCAGCGGAACCTTTGTGGCCGACTGCCGGATCACGTCGAGCGTCCGGGCCCCGTGGCTGAGCGAGTGGATGGCGGCCTCGCAGGCCGCGAAGGCGGCGGTGGCCGGCTAACGGAATTCACAGGTCCGCGGCCTACCATGTTCCACATGAAGGCTGCCCGGGACGCACGCTCTGCCGCCGTTGTGATCAACGCCGGATCACGCCGAGGGGCGTCACACGAACTTGCCGTGGACGTGATGCGAAAGGCCGGCGTGCCAATCTCCGCCGTGCACCGCGTGCTGTCGGGGGCAGACCTGGCCGGGGCGCTTGACCGGGTGCTGGCGGACGGGCACGACCTAATGGTTGTCGGCGGCGGCGACGGGACTGTCTCCTACGCCGCCGGCCGGGTTGCCGGCACCAACGTTATGCTCGGCGTTCTTCCACTGGGCACGGCCAACGACTTCGCCCGCACGCTGGAGATACCGAACAATCTTGCCGAGGCGTGCGCCACCGTCGCCGAAGGCAAGGTGGTGGACATCGACCTCGGCCGGGCCAACGGTGAGCCGTTCCTCAACGTCGCATCCGTGGGCCTCTCGGTGGCGGCTACCGAAGCGCTCAGCCCCCGCTTGAAGCGGTACATCGGGCCATTGGCCTACAGCATCGCCACGCTTCGGGCTTATGCCCGGCACAAGCCATTTCGGGTCCGCCTCGAGTTCCCGGAGGGTGACCACGAGCCGCTGGAGCTCGAGGACCTGCTCCAGGTGGCGGTCGGCAACGGCCGGCATTACGGCGGCGGCAACACGGTCTCCCCCACCGCAGGCATCGATGACCACATCCTTGATATCTACGCCATCCTGGCGGGGCCTCTGCGGGAGCACGTGAGCATCGCACGGCTGCTCAAAGACGGAAGCTTCATCAAACACGACCGGGTGTACCACCTGACCACCAGGAGTGTGCGGCTGGTCACCGACGAGCCGCCGGTGAACCTCGACGGCGAGATCGCCACCACCACGCCCACCGACTTCACCGTCCAGCGTAACGCCGTCCACGTGGTGGTGCCGCAGAGCAGCACCAGCGCGCTGTTCGACGGACCCGGCGCCTAGGCCCATCCTGAGGGCTTCACCACCGCGATCCTGACGTTCATCCACAGCTGGAACGAGTTCATCATCGCGCTGTCGATGATCAACGATCCCAAGATCCAGACCGCCACGGTCGCGATCTCCAAGTTCACCGGCGCCACCGAATTCCAGGCGCCCTTCGGCGAGCAGATGGCCGCCGGCGTGATCGTCACCGTCCCGCTGGTGATCATGGTGCTGATCTTCCAGCGCCGGATCGTCGAGGGCCTCACCGCGGGCGCCAGCAAATGAGCCCTCTCGAATTCGGCACCGTTGAGGAAACCACCCTCACGCCGGATGTGCACTGGTGGCACTCCGCCGTCATCTACCAGGTCTATCCGCGCTCCTTCGCCGACGGCGACGGCGACGGCGTGGGCGACCTCGCCGGGCTCACCGCCCGCCTGCCGTACATCGCCTCGCTCGGCGTCGACGGCATCTGGATGACCCCGTTCCAGTCCTCCCCGCAGGTGGACCAGGGCTACGACGTGTCCGACTACTCCGGCGTGGACCCGCTGTTCGGCACCATGGAACAGTTCGACCATCTGCTGGAACTCGCCCACTCGCTGGGCCTGCGCGTGCTGCTCGACGTCGTCCCCAACCACTGCTCGTCGGAGCACCCGCTGTTCCAGGCGGCCCTCGTGGCCGGCCCGGGCTCGCCGGAACGGGACATGTTCCACTTTGTTGAAGGGCGCGATGCTGACACCCCGCCGAACAACTGGCAGAGCGTCTTCGGCGGCCGCGCCTGGAGCCGCGCCACCCCCGGCTCGGCGAAGGACACCAACTGGTACTTGCACCTGTTCTCGGCCGAACAGCCGGACTGGAACTGGCGCAACCCCGCCGTCGGCGACTACTTCGACGGCGTGCTGCGCTTCTGGTTCGACAAGGGCGTGGACGGGCTTCGGATCGACGTCGCCCATGCCCTGTTCAAGGCCGAGGGCCTGCCGGACTCGCCCTCCACCGGCGGGGTGGTGGACGGGCTGCGGTCCAACCCGCAGGTCTCGGACCAGGAGGAAGTCCACGAGGTCTACCGGCGCTGGCGTGTCCTGGCCGAGAAGTATGAGCCGCACCGCCTGCTGGTGGGCGAGGTCAACCTGGAACCGGCCCGCGCCGCCCGCTACAC
The DNA here is from genome assembly GCF_001750145.1 of Arthrobacter sp. U41. NCBI lineage: Bacteria > Bacillati > Actinomycetota > Actinomycetes > Micrococcales > Micrococcaceae > Arthrobacter > Arthrobacter sp. U41. Next base: position 2,228,403 of record NZ_CP015732.1, on the reverse strand, counting down.
CCGCGCGGACGAAATGCAGCAGGCCTTCGCCTTCGCGTTCGTGAAACTCGGCTGGGACCCCGCGGACTGGGCCACCGCCGGCAACGAACTCGAAGCCGCCCGCCAGCTCCACGGCGCCACCCCTACCTGGGCGCTGGAGAACCACGACATCGTCCGCTCCGTCACCCGCTTCGGCGGCGGGGACGTTGGCGCCCTGCGGGCCCGCGCCGCACTGGTCGCCCTGCTGGGTCTGCCCGGCCCGGCATACCTGTACCAGGGCCAGGAGCTTGGGCTGCCCGAGGTCGACGTCCCGCTCGAGGCCCGGGTGGATCCGATGTGGGCCCGCGGCGGCGTCTGCCGCGACGGCGCCCGCGTGCCGCTGCCCTGGACCGAGGACGTCGCGCTGAACCACGGCTTTTCGCTGACTGAACCAGCCGCTGCGGTTCAGGCATCAGGTGTCAGTTTCCGAAGTCGTCTGCACGGAATGTCCACACTCGCCTGCACGGCCCTCTACAAGTCCGTATGAGGAACCCTCACCGGACAGTTGAAGCCTCGTCGGGACGGATGACTTTCGGTGAAGTGAAATCCGAGTTATCCACGACGAACGTGGCACGTTCCCAGGGTCGTGCAGCGTCGAAGTAGAGGCGCTGTCCGCCGACGTACCGGCGCATCGTTGGGTGCTCAGGGTCGGGGTTGCTACCGTTCCGAACTGCCATTCGTGCCGCGGTCTCGGTGAACGGAACATCCAGGAATACCGACGCATCCCAGAAGGAGGTGAGTTCATCGCGGTGCAGGAACATGCCTTCGACAACGACCAGTGCATCCGATGGAGCGCGAACGACCTCCACTTGTGGCATTCGGTCGGTCACTGCGTCGTAGCAAACCGGCGAGTACCAGCCGTCTCCCTTTGGGCCGAGTGGCGCGAGCAACCGATCCTGCAGGGCCGCGTAGTTGTAGGTATCCTCCCAGAACCCTTCGGGTGAAGCACGTCCCTTGGCATGCCTCACGGGCGAGGGGTTTAGAAAGTCGTCGGCGTGGATGACGATCACGGGTCGATTCTGGATCTCGAATGCCAGGTTTGCGGCGAAGAATGTCTTGCCACTGCCATCCACGCCGTCGACTGCCACTACTCGGCGCCCTGGACCGACGGCGCTGAGAATGTCAGTTTGCCAGTGATCGCATGAACTGTTTCATATCGCCATTTTGCCCGAAGCGACCCCTAACGAGCGTCCGCAAGAGGATCCCTCAACGGGCAGGTTCGATGCCCGAGGGCTCGAAGACTGTGCGGCGCGATCGATTAGGTTTTAAGCTCGAAGTAGCCCATCTCAAGATCATGTTCGATCTGAGCACGAACGTTCGCGATCACGTGCAGGAGGTCGTTGAATCTCTGGCTTTTTCGTAGGTGTTGCCGTTGCCACGTTCCTGCGACCGTAAATCGTGACTTCGCATCAAGAGATAGTACTGAATTCCCTTGTGGTTTCGTTCCGTTAGGTGTCTTCTTGGAGGGCCGGGAATAGCGAGAGCAGAAATCCCGACGAGCAACTGTTGGGACTGACTGGGGGGTCCTTTTCCCCGCTGATTAGCGGAGGCCAAGTCTTACCACTTTTGCTACAGGAGACAAAGATGTATAAGCGATTTTTTGCGATCATCGCCGCCATGGCGATGCTCTTGTTCGGCGTCACCACATCGGCGCTGGCCGCCACCACCACCATCGATCCCGCTGCCGCCCCGACGGGCACGCATCTTCAGTCGGGAACGATCGGCTGTAGCGTCACAGCAACCCAGGTCGACTGCACCACGTTCGAATTGGCGGGCGTCGGAAACGCCAATGCCGAAGCAACCTTGTCCACGACTTACACGGCCACGGTCCAATGCCGCAACCGCGGTGGCCAGATCGTCGAGGTCAAGTCTCAGGTCACGACCGTGCCGGCGACCACCGGAGACCTCGCACCCAAGAACGGCAGGCTCAGGGTAACAGCGCTGAGCTCGTCGCCCGTCCCGACGGCGGCAGACTTCGTGGCCCGAGCGACCTGCCCCAACGGCAACTGGACCAAGGAACTGCTCGGAGGAACCATCACGCTCAGCAGCTTCACCTACACGCTGCACTTCGCCGGCTTCACCGGCGACTACATCACGATCACCGGGCCGTGACCATCGCACGCCAGTAGTTTCGCGCAAGACGGAGAACCGGGGCCAGGCCCCGGTTCTCTGACGTCGACGGCGCCATCTCGTTGAGGCTGTACGAGGCGCCACGAACAACTCTGATCGTTGCGATCCTCGGAGCCCTGGTATTTGGATGGCTGGGTATCAGTGGGCTCATCGAAGGTGCTGACATATGGAAGCCGGTCCTTGCACTAGCTTTTGCAGCTGCCTGGTTGGCCGTGGGCTTGACGAGTGGAGAAGAATAAGGCAAAGCTCCGCAGCCGGAACGCCAGCTCTGCATAAGTGCGTCATCATATACAGCACCTTTTGGGGTGTCCCTTATAGAGCCTTCCTGCCATCCCGCAAGCCGGTCGGCTAGCGGAGCGCACCCCGCCCTGACCTGCTACATAAGAAATTCCGGAATTCACAGGAAAGTCGACCGTCCCGTAACCCCCGTCCGCTGAAACGACCGGTGACGGGGCGTGAAAGGGAACGCCGGCGAGGCCGGATGCGCTGGCCAGGGCGGTGGTGCCGGCCGCTGCTGGTACGGGCGGGTCTACTGCTATCGCGAGAGAAGTTTCTCACCGTCGGGCCGCAGCTCCCCTGTGGGTGAGACGTGCCGGTAGAGGGTTTGGCGGGTGATGCCGAGTTCGGTGCAGAGGTCGCTGACTTTGGTTCCTGGCTTGCCCATGGACGCCACCGCGAGCCGGAGTTTCGCCGGCGTCATCTTGTAGGGGCGGCCTCCGTTCCGTCCGCGGGCACGGGCGGCGGCGAGGCCTGCGATCGTGCGTTCGGAGATGAGTTCGCGTTCGAACTCGGCGAGGGCGGCGAACATCCCGAAGACGAGGGGCTTGAGGACCAATGCTCGGGAAAGTCACGCTAAGCCGTTGGGGCCAGGTAGTAGAGGTTCTGGTCGGCACCGCTGTTACGCCGGGTCACGGCGCTGGGGTGGGGCGTCGCCCGATGCTTGATTTGTTGAGGTGGCCGTAGATCGTGGAGCGCGGGACCTGAAGCAGATCGGCGATGCGCTGAACGGTGTGGTCCCCGGCGTCGTAGAGCTGTTGGGCATGGTGGGCCTGATCGGGGGTGAGTTTGGGGCGTCTTCCTCCGGTTCGTCCGCGGGCGCGGGCGGCCGCGAGGCCGTCCCGGGTGTTGGCGATGATGAGTTCTCGTTGGAGTTCGGCGAGGACGGAGAGCATCCCGAACATTGCCCGCCCTTCCGCGGTCGTGGTGTCGATGCCCTGCTCGAGGACACGCAATCCCACACCACGTTCCCGGAGAGCTGCGCCGAGGGTGACGAGGTGGAGTACCGACCGGCCGAGTCTGTCGAGGCGGGTGATGACGAGCTGGTCACCGGCCCGGTTGGAGGAGGCGAGGGCCTTGTCGAGCTCGGGCCTGCTGGCTTTGGCACCGCTGGCGTGGTCGAGGTAAATGTTGGCCGGGTCGACGCCGGCGCGGGCGAGGGCGTCCGTTTGGTGGACGGGGTTTTGGTCGGCGGTGGAGACGCGCGCATATCCGATCAACATGTGTCGATAATACCCATACCCAGGGTTTGCCGACGTTGATTTCCGGCGCGGGTTTTCGACATGGATTTCGCGGCGTGTCGCCGGTAGGGTCGGTGTCATTTTTCGAAGTCGTCTGCACGGAATGTTCGAAATCGTCTGCACACTGTCGGGCTGCCAACCCGCCCCCGGACGCGGAGACCACAGGACCGCCGGGCCCGCGGCAAAGACGCCCCGCGCGGGCAGAGTCTCCGCCCCGGGCCGATCCGCTCGTTGGGCCATCGAGAATGGGTATCAGGTACGCTCCCACGGCACGATACTGGGTCGGAATCGCCGAAGCCTTCCAAGCGGCTACCACCTGAGACTTGGGGCCGGCGACGGTTCTCCGGTGCGGATCCTTTCCAGCGTTACTGTTATCGGCATGGGGCACAGACCGGGCCGAAGAGGAGCGCATGCTCGCCCTGCTTGAACAATGCGGGGGAAATGCGGCCTATTGGCTGTCCGAGGCCGGGAATTCACGGAGTGTGGCGGCGACGGCTCTGACCGCGGCCGGATCTTCCGTCCAGGGTCGGCCATTCCGGGTGCAGGCGTGGAAGCTGGTCACCTTTGAGCCTCTGGCTGCCTCAGTCAGTTCAACCCAGGCGGCCTGCAGCTCCTCCTGGCGTTCCGGCGACAAAAGCTGGTCTTGGCCGGCGGTGGCCGCCCGAACGGGGCTCACACATGCGGTGGTTACTGCTTTTCGCTGAAAGAGACTTCTGAGGCCCATCTCGGTCTCCCTTCTGATGTTAGAGCGCCAAACAGAGCATCAACGCATCGGATTCCGTTGCGCTCCACCAGTTATCGGGCCTCCGCTGGCGCGGCCGGCTGTTGGACCCGGCCCCGACGTCGCAGGGCTCCGCCGTGTCCGATCTTTGTGTCTACGACCGTTTTTGGCTGTTCCTTCGGATTCTACGTGTCCGCTCCAGCCTGTCCAGCCCCTCGTTCCTCGGCGTAGTCAAAGGCCTGCTCCAGCGCCGGGAAGTACTCGAGCAGGTGCCGCTCCAAAGCCGCACTGTTGCTGCTCACCAAACACCGGACCTCGGACGGGATCCGCCGCACCGGCCGCCCGGAGGGATGCTTCTAGTTCATCCGCGTCGGCGGCTGGCCGCGAAGTAGGCCAGAGAGGCCATGGCGGCGAAGAAGAATACGGCGGCGAGAAGGTAGTTGGCAATCAGCAGCAGCCAGACGCCGCAGAGCAGCAGCGCCGGTGGGAGGAGGATGGCCGTTGCCCAGGATGTCTTGCCTTGGTGCCGGCCGGTTCCGTCCGGGATGCCTTCGGTCGGGTTTTCCTGGTTGTTGGGTTCAGAGTTCATGCCGGTTCCATGCCGATGGGTCCCGCCCGGGAGTCCGGGGCGCGGTGCCGTGGTTCGGAATCGTTAAACGAGTCCGTAAACGATGATGGTTTGGTGGCCGGCATGCTGGTGTTCTGGATCAGAGGGGCCTGGGAGCGCGGGCCGCTGTGGCGGTGGGTGGGTGCTCGATGGCCAGGATCGAGATGTCGATGCGCCCGGGGATGAGCCCGGTGTGGCTGATGGTCCGGGAGATCTGCTCCCGCACGGCTTGGGCGACGTTCAGGGCTGCGAAGGCGATATCGGTGGCGATGTCGAGCTGGACGTCGGCGATGCCGTTGTGGAGGGTGACAAAGACCCCGTCGTGCCGGGCGGGAGTGGTCCGGGTGTCTGTCCTGCGGAGATTTTGGATTGTTCCTGTTCCCAGGTGGGTGAGAAGGTTTTTCAGGGTCGGTTCGAGCCGGAGGACGCCTGGTGTATCGAGGGCGGTGCGGGCGGCAAGGCCGGCAATAAGGTGACTGCTGATCAGCCGGGCCTCGAGAGGACGCTCAGACATCGTAGAAATCCTCCACGGTGATGTTGACGGCTCCGGCGTTGACTCCGACGTGTGCTGTGATCATGCCGATGATCCGCTGACGCAGCAGCTCGGCGGTTCCGGGGATGTCGGTGCCGGAGGCCACGGCGATTCGAAGGTCAACCAGGATGTCGGCGGTCCCGGCCGGGCGGGGGTCCTCCGCGTTATCCGGGTCAGGATGGACGCGGCAGCGACGGCCCCGTACTCCCGGAAGGGCATCGGCGCCGAACCAGATCACTGAAGTGATGGCTTGTTCGCTGATCGCAATGCCACCCTGGCCAGACCGGTAGACGGGCAGCCGGCTGCCCCTCCGGACTTCGGCGCGGGCCAGGTTCATGATGGTGTCCTTGACGGCGTGCTGCGGCTGCAGGGAGGCATCTTCTGCATCGTTGTCCCGAAGCGTGCGGGCGGCTTTCGCGAGCTTCGCCAGGCTGGCCCGGGCCGTCCGGCAGTGGCCGCAGCCGTTTTCATGGGCGCTGGGAGGCTGGTTGATGGTCGCCCAGACCTCGTCGATGCTGCGCCCACAGCCCAGGCGGGGGATGGTTTCGTCTATTGCCATTGACTCATCCTTTCCGCGAGTTGTGCGCGTGCTCTGGCGAGGCGGCCTCTGACCGTCGGTTCACTGACCTTCAGCGTTGCCGCTATTTCAGCGTAGCTGCGTTCGTGGATTTCCCGCAGGAGCCAGCAGGCTCGCTGCCCGGGCGGGAGGGTCAGCAACGCTGCGGCCAGGCCATCGATCTCGCAGGAGATTTCCGCTTCGCGGGCGGGATCGTCTCCGGTTCCCGGTCTGATGAAGGAATCCGCGGTTGTTTGCAGAGTTACCGGTTCCTGGACGACCTCCGCCTGACTGGACCGTCGACGCAGACTGTCCAGGCAACGGTTGGTGGCCATCTGGTACAGCCACCCGCTGAAAGCCTGAACGCTTGTCAGCAGCGGCAGCTTTCTCCAGCAGGCCATCAGGGTGTCCTGCACGACGTCTTCGGCCTCTCCCCGGTCATGGAGCATCCGGAAAGCGAGACGGAAAAGTCTGCCCTGATACGCCTCGACGAGGTATTCGAAGGCGTCCAAGTTGCCGTCCTGGGCCCGGGCGACGACGGTCGCCTCGTCCAGATCCTCCGGCCGGGTCAGGGGCAACCGGTTCACGCTCATCCATCGTCACCGCCATCCCCTTTTGCCCCCGAACCGCACCACCCGGGTTCCGGGGCTTAGGACCAATATTTTCAGACGCGGGCGGCAATGGGAATGGCCGGTGCGGGGAGAAACAGGGACAAAGCAGTTTGCCTTTCCGCGTGACGTTTGGCGGTGACGTGCGTCTTTAACCATGTAGGCAAAATCACATCGGTTGATTGAGGAGATGGTTCCCGTGACAGAAGCCCCGCAGCTCCCAGGAAAGTCCGGAGGCATGGTGGCAACCCAGGAGGAGCAGAAGCGGAACGCCCCGGCTGAGTCGCGTGAGTCGCGCCGCAGCACTGACCTGCTGCACACGGACCGGGGGGATACCACCATTGAGGAAACCGTGGTTCAGAAGCTGGCAGGCATGGCCACGCGTGAGGTTCCCGGCGTGTATGCGATGGGCAGTGCTGCCCGGCGCGCGTTCGGCGCGATGACCGAGCGCATTCCCGGTTCCCAGACGAATGTCAGCGGCGGTGTGAGCGTGGAAAAGGGCGAACGCCAGACCGCCATCGACTTGAGCATCGTCGTCGAGTACGGAACGTCCATTGTCGAGGTAAGCCAGGGTATCCGGCGCAATGTCATCCAGTCAGTGGAGCGCGCAACCGGCCTGGAGGTGCTGGAAGTGAACGTCAACGTCACCGATGTTCATCTGCCCGAGGATGAGCGGCCCGAAGAGGACGCCAGGAAGCCTCTGGAGTAACCACCTCACCCACTCCGCCCCGTTGTCGGGCGGTAACCGATTTGGAAGGAGCGCCGCATGTCCACTACACGATGGTGTCTGGCAGTCGGTCTGGTATTAGGAATCGTTTTGGCCTTCGGAGGTTTTACAGCCCTGGTGACAGTGCTCCTCTTTGGTCTGATCGGGCTGGTGGTGGGCCGTATTGCGGAAGGGAAACTGGATCTGCAGGCACTGTTCGGCAAAGCATCCAGCCGATGAATACTCCCGCAGCACCTGCCGGCTCCCGGGACCTGGATTCGCGGGGGCGCACCGTCCTTGACCGGAAGGTGGTGGAGAAGATCGCCAGTCAGGTCGCGAGCGAAGAGTCCTTTGCCGGCGGGTCCTCCGGAGGGTTCCTGGGCATCGGAGCACATTCGGACTTTTCCGCCCGGCCCAAAGTCACGGTGGAGCTGGCAGGCAATATTGCCGTGCTCAGCGTTGAAATAGGGCTGCTTTACCCGGTACCGCTGCGCCAGGTGACCGAACAGCTGCGGCGCCGGATCAGCGAACGCGTCAACGCCCTGACCGGTGTGGAGGTCCGCCAGATCGACATCACAGTGTCCTGGCTGAAACCGGCCGATGAAACCACCGGCCGCCGGAGGCTGTTATGAGCCGGCACGATGGGAAAGCCACACCCCTGCGGCACCGTCCCAGCCGGGCTGTTCCTGCCCTGATCCTGGGAACGCTGCTTCTGGCCGCCGGCGTGGCACTGGTGTGGGCGGCAGTGGCCCGGCTGGTCACGGGTTCGTGGCCGGTGTATCTGGCCGGCCCCCGGGACTGGCTGAGCGGTTTGACCTGGAACGATCCGGGAGTCTGGGCCGTGGGGGCTGCGGCGGCGGTCGTGGGAGCCGTCCTGCTGGCGGCGGCACTGGTTCCGGGCCGCTTTAACGCCTTGCGTCTGCAGGCGCCCGAGGACGGGGGGCAAGTGCCTGTGGCGGGCGCGCACGAGATAGTCATGACGCGGCGGGCCGTGGCGCGGTACGCGGCGGCGCACTGTGAACTCGTCGACGGCGTCCGTTCAGCATCGGCCACGGCCTCGGCCCGCGCAGTCCACCTGAACGTGACCACGGCTCTGCACGAAACAGGGGAGCTGCGCGGGCGTGTCATTGCCGTGGTCAGGGAACAACTGGCCGGTACCGGGCTCAACCCGGTCCCAAAGGTCACCGCGTCCGTCCGGTCCAGGGAATGACCGCGGCAACCATCCTCCCGCACTCCGGAAAGAAGGCACCCCATGCGACAACACGCCGGAGCGCTGAACCGCACCTGGCTGGCCATCCTTGGCATTCTCGCCCTGGCCTGCGGCGTCCTGATACTGCTGGTCGCCAGCGGAACGCTGCACGCCATGAACCCCGCAACTGTGGCTGCAGAGGGCCCCGTCGTGACAGGGGACCTGCACACTGCCTTCGGGCCCGCGTATGTTACGGCCATTGTCCTGGTGGCCGGGGTTCTCATGGGCGCCCTGGGGTTGTTGTGGATCCTGGCACAGATTCCACGAAGGAATCCCGCCGACAGGTACCGGCTGCATCAGGACCCCGCCTCCGGAACCACGCTGTGTGAAGCCTCGGTGCTGGGCTCCGCGGTGGAAAACCAGATCAATACCCTTCCCGGAGTTGTGGGTTCCTCGGCGCTGCTGCGCGGCACCGCCATGGAACCGGATCTCACAATGAAAGTCACGGTTTCCAACCGCGCCGACATCCAGGACGTCCTCCACAGGATCAACACCAGGGTCATTCCGGACCTATCCACGGCCCTGGAGACACCGCTGCAGCGGACAGGAATCCAGCTCGAGGTCAGCGGCCGCAACGCCATTTCCGGCACCACTGTGGCGACCACCGGCACCGTCATCTACTAGGAACACGTCACGTCGACGAATACGACCAGTGCCGGCGAGATCGTTCCAAATCCATGACAGAAGCAGCACCACCGGACACGGTGGGACGGCGCGCAGCCAACGATCGGGCCTACGTGGGCGTCTACCGGGAGATGAGCTTTTCCCCGGCGGCGGCTGCTTCGAGCAGTTGCTTTTGCTTCTCCCAGTGCAGGTTCTCGAACGGGCGCCAAGCATGCATGCCTGCCCGAAACGGGTGACCGCAGTACTCCCAGACAAGGCGGACCTCTGCCAACTGCCGCCCGTATCGTCCTTGGGCGGTTGAGAGCTCGTCCAGTAGGGTGCGCAGGAGCCGGAACCAGATGCCTGCGTGAACGCGGCGGCGGGGCAGGTCTACTGATCCTGTCGTTATTGCCTGCCAGGTACGCCGGTCCATGAGTGTGACTGCGTCCCGGGTCGAGGGCGGGTCAGAGGTCGCTGAGGTCCAACGCAGGTAGTCCGGGGGCAGGCCTTCGTAGGTTTCGATGCGGCGGCCGTGCCGCGGACAGCTCAGCATGAGTGGCAGTTCCCGGCCGACGCCGCTGCACCTGGCCAGTTCCGTCAGCAGAGTGGCCGGTGGGTTCTCGTCGAGTTGCCGGTCCTGGATTCTTCCTTGGCCCAGCCCGTGCTCCAGGAGCGCGGAGGTGTCCATCCGGTAGGTGCCGGCCAGCCGGTTCAGCCAGGAGGACAGTGCCTCGGCCTCTGCGGGGGCCGGGTGCAGGGGCCAGCGCGGCGGGGGCATCACATCAGTTCGCGTTCGAACTTACGGCGCCGGGCAGCGGGACCGTCGTAGCTTGCCAGGGTCAGCGTCCGGTGGTTGATGGATTCCTCGCCGCTGTCTATGGCCGCCACGGCTGCCTCGGTGAGCAGCATGGTCAGTTCGCCGATGGTCCCTTCGCTGCGGGTGAGCAGGTAGCGGGCCATATCCTCGGTGGCCAGATCCGAGCGCTGGCGTAGCGGGAAGGATGACGCGAAGCTGGCGAGCAGGGACAACAGGTCGGTGTTGACCTCCCATAAGGGCAGGGTCATGGGCTCAAACCTGTTCTCGAGCTGGTCATCGGAGCGGATGGCCAGGTACGCCTCCCGGGTTCCGACCCCTACCAGGGGGATCCGCAGTTCGTTTCCCAGGAAGCGCAGCAGGTTCAGGAACTCCCGGCGGCCGCTCTCCCGCCCTGCCAGCACGTTATGCAGTTCGTCAATCACCAGAATCCGCACCCCGACCTCGCGCAGCAGGAACACGGCTAACCGTTCGAGTTCGGCCAGCCGCTGGCGCGGTTGGACGGGAGCCCCCGTTGCCGCCAATAACGCGGCGTAGAAGCGGGCGACGGAGGGATCGGAGGGCATCTGCACGCTGAGCACCGGGATCTGTTCCCGGTCGGGTCCGGGAACTAATGGATGCCGGCGCCGGAATTTTTCGATGATCATTGACTTGCCGTTGTTGGTCGGCCCGACCAGCAACAGGTTGGGCATGCGCTGCCTGACCGGCCACTCGTAAAGGGTCTGGAGCCGGGCGAGGGCTTCCTGGGCGCGGGGGTAGCCGATCCATCGGTCGGCACGGATCCGCTGGGTCCGTTCCGGCCCCGGCAACCGTGCTGTTTCCCGTGCGGAGTCCTGGAGATGGGACAGGTCCTCCAAAGGATATTCGGCTCTCCTGACGTGAATGTGGGTTCGGTTATGTCTGGTATGGGAGTTTGATTTCGACGGGTCCGCAGGCGAGCATGATCAGGGCGAGGGCGGCTTCGGGGGTGTGGAATCCGTAGGATCTGCGGGTCATGGTGCGGATCTTGTTGTTCAGTCCTTCGTGGCGGCCGTTGGAGAGTTTCCTGGTGACTGCTGCGTGGATCCCTTGGGTGTGGGATCGGATCGTGGCGGCGGCCCTGGCGAACTCGCGGATGTTGGATTTGGCGGCGAGGTCGCACCAGGTGGTGATCATCTCCATCACGTCATCGGGGTTGAGGTCGCCGGCGAAGACCTCCCGGAGGGATTCCTTGAGCTGGTAGGCGTCCCAGAGCAGCCCTCCGGTGCGTTCGAGCCCGGCCAGGGTGGCTTGTTGTTTTTCGGTGAGGTTCTGCGGGTTTTTCAGCAGCACCCAGCGGGTTCCTTTGAACTTCTTCGCGATGTCCTGATCGGGCAGCTCACGGGTCCGTTGCCAGATGGAACGGCGGAAGGCTTCCAGCGCGTTGGTGGCGACCTGGATGACGTGGAACGGGTCGTAGCAGATGACCGCGCCGGGTGCGTTGGTCTTCACGGACTTGGCAAAAGCCGGGCCCATGTCCATGCTGACGGCCTCTATCGCCGCCGTGTTCACCGGTCCGATCTCCTTGAAGAATCCATCCAGTGTCGCCGCGTTCTTTCCCGGTGCGCCCCAGACGATCTTCGAGGTGGCGTGGTCCGAGACGAGGGTCAGGTAGCGGTGGTGTTTGCGCCAGGAAATCTCATCCACGCCGATATTGACCAGGCCTTCGAAGCGGCTCTCATCGAGTTGTTCGGCCACGACGCGTTCACAGATCGCCCCGACGGTCCGCCACGCTATCCGGGCGAAGGTGGACACCGTGGTCTTGTCCGCACGGGTGACCAGCCAGGCGATCATGTCCTCAAATTCCGTGCTGAACCGGGAGCCGGGCCGGGCGAACGGCACGCCCTGCACCACGACGCCGTGGCTGGGGCAGACCAGCCGCCGGCGGAGCATTGTGAGCACCAGGACCCTGCCGGCGAAATCCAGATGCCGCCACGACGATTCCGCCCACCGGGTGTCATACCCGGCCATCGTTGAGTAGCTGCAGTGCGGGCAGTCCAGGCGCTTGCGGGCCTTCAACGCCACCCGCACCAGCAGCGGACCCCCGGCGCCAGGATCAACGTCAACAACCCGGACCCCGGCCAGATTCAAGACGCCGTTGAGTAGAGTAGTAGCACGCATGGGTAGCTCCGAAATTTGGACAGTGTGAGAACTCCCAAATCTACCGGGCTACCCATGCCTCATAACACGCAAACCCTGACCCACACTTACGTCAGGAGAGCCGGATATTCATCCACAGCTACCACTCCTCGATGTCATCAAACGGCGCGGCCGGCGGAGAATCGCCGGCCATCCCGTCCCGCGGCGGTTTCAAAACATTGAGATTGTGCCCGGATTTCAGCTGGCTCCGGCGCTCCCGATCCCTGCGCGACCGCCGGGTATCGCGCTGCGCGGTGCTGGCGATCTCACGCATCTGTCCGATCATGCGGAACAGCTCCTGCTCGTTGACCTGCGCACGCCCCTGCTCGCGCAGCCGCGCTACGGCCTGGCGGTGTTCCCACAGTGTCACCGCAGGATTCGACAGGGTCCGGTACGGGACTTCAACGTAGTTGTTGCCCTCCGGGTCCAGCACCCAGATCCTGCTGATGTCACGAGGATCCCGACGGATGACAAACCGCTCCAACCGGTCCCGCCGGGCGATCCAGGGCTTGAGCACGTTAGCGAAGTAGTGCACGTGATCGATGACGAAACCGGTGCGTCCGAGCTTGCGGCGGAGCACCGGCAGGAAGTCCACCAGAAACGCCGTGGGGCTGGTGACCACCGGCGGTTTCCCGGATTCGGTGATGCCCTGATCCCAGCGTGCGGCAGGTGTCTGGGCCAGGCCGCTATGGATGCTGCCGTGATAGGAAACCACAGCCAGGGCCAGCCATCGCTCCAGCTCATTCAACGTCAATGCGGCAGTCTTCTCCGAATCATAGGTTCGTCGTTCCACGGGATTGGAGAACGTCGTCCCAGGGAGTTCATGGATCTGCGCCATGACCGTGCCGATCACCCGCTCCACAATGCCGCCGTAGTGCGGCCGCCCCAGGGGTCGGTAGTCCAGTTGTATACCGTGCTGTTCGCAGCCGCGGCGCAGGGCCTCACTCTTGAATTCGGACGCGTTATCCAGGTACAGCAGCCGCGGTTTGCCGCTCATCGGCCAGTCCCCTCCAATCCCCAAGCCCTCCAGCCACGGACGCTTGTCGCTGCACACGTGGGCCAGGCAGAGCCCGACGGAAACTGCCGATGGGGGCTCAAGAGTGACCACCATGCCGACCAGGCAGCGGCTGTAAACGTCGATGGCCGCGGTCAGATACGGGCGGCCGACTGGTTGTCGATCACGCTCGTCCACGATGACCAGATCAATCACGGTGTGATCGATCTGGACCTGTTCCAACGGGGCAGAGATTTCCGGAACGATACCTCCGGCCGACGGCAGCGGACGGGCCGCGTCCGCGCCTTCCCGACGGCGGGCGACGGTCGTTGGATGCAATTCAGCGACGCGGCGGGCAACAGTACTTCGCGACGGGGCAGGCAATCCCTCCTCCGTGCACGCGCGGACGATGTCACGGTGAACCACCGCCAGGGAGAGCTTCTGCCGCTTCAGATAGCGCTTGCGGATCAGCCCGTCGATCACCGCTTCCACCGGTGGCGTCAGACGGCCCCCTCCGCGGCCGCCCCCCGATCGGCCAGGAAGCAGATCCGTGACTCTGCCGGTGCCGCGCCTGTACCGGTCGATCAGCACGTAAACCTGCCGATGCGACACACCCAGCAGCGTGGCAGCATCATTGACTGCCCCCCGCCCGACAACATCCGACGCAGCCAAGGGAGCAATCACCGCAGCCTGTCGCACTGCCTCATCCCACTCCGAATCGGACATGGCCAGCAGGCCACGCTCAACGATCGGCGGTTCCTCGTCAGTCATGCCGGTAACGACGGTGCAGGCGCCTCAAAGCCATAGTTAAAGGTAGTGCAGACGGCTTTGAGACAGAATGCCTTTTGTGCAGGCGGGTTTGAACAAACGCGTGTTCAAACCCGTCTGCACAACCCTCGGGCTACCGCGAATGCCAGTGCAGACGACTTCGAAAAACGACATCAGGGCCGTGGCTCCCGCAGCCCGCGGGCTGGGGCGCGCACGCGATCGAACGCCAGCAGCAGGACCCGGAGTCCCGGCTGGCGCTGGTCACCAAGGCGCTGGAACTGCGCCGGCTGCTGTGGAAGAACGAGGTCTTCGGCCCGGACGACGGCGGCACCTGGCGGATCGAGGCAGGGAACCTGCTGATCTGCGAACGCAGCGCCGGCTTCTTCGTCGCCGTCGCCATGGGCACTGAACCGGTGCAATTGCCGGCCGGATCCGTGCTGCTCAGTGCCGCACCCCTGGCGGAGGACGGCTGGCTGCAGCCGGACAATGCGGCGTGGGTGCTGCGCGGCTGAGCCGACCGGCAAGACGGGACACCCGTTGCGCTATCACTTTTAGCTGTTCTCAGCGCTCAGAAGGCCCATACGTGATAGCGCAACGGGAACGTGGACAGAGCCCGCCGGGCACCGAGGTCTCCGTGGCGCCGGCCCCCGGCGATTCGCGCCCCCACAACCTCCCCGGCTAAACTGATGTTGTTTATCCAACATTTTATGTTTGCATTAGCAACCGCGGGGAGCGCCATGGACATGTCAGCGTCATTCAAAGCCTACGACGTGCGGGGCATCGTCGGGGAGAGCATCACAGCGGAGAGCTGCGAGGCTGTGGGAGCGGCCTTCGTTGACGTGCTGGGACTCCGCGGACAGTCAATCTTCTGCGGCGGGGACATGCGGCCGTCCTCCCCCGCCTTCACAGCGGCCTTCGCCGCCGGAGCCACAAAGCGCGGCGCCGACGTCAGGGACCTTGGTCTAATCTCCACCGACGAGCTCTACTTCGCGTGCGGCGCATTTGATGCAGCCGGCGCCATTTTCACCGCAAGCCACAATCCTGCCGAATACAACGGGATCAAGATGGCCCAGGCCGGAGCCGTCCCGGTCTCCTCCGAAACCGGACTCAATGAGATCAGGGACCTGGCCCAGCAGTACCTCACCGAGGGAATTCCGGAAGACGGAGCGCCGGGGAGCACTTCGGCATTCGACATACTGAATGGCTATGCGGAAAAGCTTCGCTCCCTGGTGGACCTCGGCAGCATCCGCCCCCTCAAAGTCGTGGTGGACGCCGGCAACGGCATGGCCGGGCTGACTGTCCCGGCAGTACTCGGGGACCAGATCCTCCCGGCGTTGCCCCTCACAGTGGTGCCTCTGTACTTCGAGCTGGACGGCACTTTTCCCAACCATCCGGCAAACCCCCTGGACCCGGATAACCTCCGCGACCTGCAGGCCGCCGTCGTCGAACACGGCGCGGACCTCGGCCTGGCCTTTGACGGAGACGCGGACCGCTGCTTTGTGGTCGACGAGAAAGGCCAGCCGCTGACGCCGTCCGCCATCACGTCGCTGATCGCCGTCCGCGAGATTGCACGTGCAAGAACCGCCGGCGCGGCGGAACCAGCCATCATTCACAACCTGATCACCTCAAAGGCTGTACCCGAGTTCATCAAGGCCGCCGGCGGGCGTCCGGTGCGCACCCGGGTCGGGCACTCCTTTATCAAGGCCCGGATGGCCGCGGAAGGCGCCGTGTTCGGCGGCGAGCATTCGGCCCACTACTACTTCCGCGACTTCTACAACGCCGATACCGGGATGCTGGCCGCGATGCATGTGCTCGCCGCCCTGGGTGAGCAGGCGGTGCCGCTCTCTGAACTCGGCCGGGAATTCGAGCCGTACACGGCCAGCGGGGAAATCAATTCCTCCGTGGAAGGCGTCGCCAGCACCGTCGCCCGGGTCCACGCCAGCTTCGAAAGTCTCGGCGGCGTCGTCGTGGATCAGCTCGACGGCCTGAGCATTTCCTCCAAAACAGGCGACTGGTGGTTCAACGTTCGCGCCTCCAACACTGAAGCGCTGCTGCGGCTGAATGTCGAAGGCAAGGACGCGGCAACCATGCAGCGAGTGCGGGACAGCGTCCTGGAACTAATCCGCCGCTAAGGCCACGAACCACAATAAAGGGTGCCGGGCCGTTGAGGCCCGGCACCCTTTTGCGCAGCACCAGCGAGCGCTGTCGAAGCGACTTCACTACGTCCCGGCCGTCACCGCGCCACGATCACGTTGACGGACGCGGCCCGCAGCGCAGCTTCAATTTCCCGCGGCGGCGGAGCGTCCGTCACGAGAACATCGACCGCTTCAAAGGCGGCGAGCCGCGCCAACGCGTACCGGAGCATCTTCTGCCGGGTCGCCACCACCACCACTTGCTCGGCGGAGTTCATCAGCGCCAGCTTGGTGGCCCGTTCCACATCCCGCTCGATGTAGAACCCCTCGTCGTGGATCCCGCTCACCCCGATGAACGCGGTTTTTGCCCGGAGCCCCGCCACGGCCGCAACTGTCATGTCCCCGTTAAACGCCTGGCTGTCCAGAAGCAGCTCCCCGCCAAGACAAATGGTCCGCGCCGACGTGAGCTGCAGGCACCGCTGGATGGCCGGGGCCGAATGCGTGATGATGGTGCCCGCGAACAGCGCGGGGAGCTCCTGCGCGATCTGGTACGTTGTCGTGCCGGCATCGAGGATGATGGCGTCGCGCTCCCCGATGAGGGAGACGCAGGCACGTGCCACCCGCTGCTTGCCGTCCGCGTCCTCACGGACCCTCGCGGCAAAATCAGCGTTCTGGCCGGCCCCGTCGACCGCACTCACCCCACCGTGCACCACCCGGACCAGCCCGCGCTGCGAGAGCTGGCGGGTGTCCCGGCGTACCGTCATGTCCGACACTGAAAATGTCTGGGCAAGGTCGGTGGTGGAGATGAACCCCCGCCGCTCCAATTCATCCAGTATGGTGCGCTGTCGGGGCGTCAGCGGCGCCTCTTCACTTGAGATGCTCATGTCCCCTTCTCCCTGCGTCCCTTGACCGGACGATCTGGCCTGGCGGGGATTTTCATTCCACGCTCAAATGTACTTTGTGAACTTACGTATCAGCTGACGGCGCTGTTGGCGCTCAGCAGCTCAACCGGGCGTCCTTCAATGATGGAGCGCTCGGCCGCGAGGCCCATGCGCACCGACTGCAGTCCGTCCGCAACCGTGACCTCCACCGGGCCCTCCCCCAGGATGGCTTTGCGGTAGCCAAGGTGCTCATAGTAGGTGGAGCCGTGGTGGGCGCCTGCTGCCAGCACCGCTTCATCAACCGGGACCTCGTGTGTTTCGGGGCCCAGCGGTGAGCGGGGGCTGAATTCCACCACAGCTTCGGATTCATCGCCCTCGATCCAGTGGCTGGCCGCGACGGGGATAAGGCACTCGATCTTGGCGGCATCGCCCACGATGGAGATCCGCTCCTGGAACTTGGATCCTTCGGCGAACATGGACAGCTCCAGCATGGCCCGCCGGCCGCTCTTGAAGTCCACCACAACGTAGGCGTTGTCGATCATGTCCGACACCCGGCCTTCGTACAGCTCGTCCATGTGGTTGACGTCGTGGCCGCCGCTTGCATAGATGCGGGTGGGCTCGTCCTGGAGGATCAGCCTCATCAGGTCGAAGAAGTGGCAGCACTTCTCCACCAGGGTTCCGCCCGTGCGCTCGTTGAAGCGGTTCCACGCATCCACTTTGTGCAGGAAAGGGAACCGGTGCTCCACGATGGACAGCATAAACACGTTGCCCAGCTTGCCGCCGTGGGCGGCCTGGATGAGCTCCTGCACCGGAGGCATGTAGCGGTACTCCATGGCCACCCAGACAGGGGCGGAGTAGCCCGCGGCGAGGGACTCGAGTTCGTCAGCCTGTGCGGCCGTGGTGCAGACCGGCTTCTCCACCAGCACGGGGAGCTTCATCTGGTTAGAGAAGATGTCCTTCAGGATGTCCAGGTGCGTGTCGTTCGGGCTTGCGATGACCAGCGCATCAACCAGGCCTGAGACCAGGAGTTCACGGTGGTCCGGAAACGTCGTCACCTCATAGCCGATCTCCGCCACGGTCTCCTCGAGGGAGGACGGCTGGGGATCCGAAACCGCGGTAATCAGGCTTCCGGGGATCAAAGCAAGGTTGCGAACGTGTTCCCGGGCCATGTGGCCGGCGCCTATGAGTCCGTAACGAATGGTCCTGACCGCTTCCGCAGTGGGCAATGACATGAGCTGCTCCGTTTCTCTACGTTGAGGATGGGATCGCGTTGCATCCCAGACAGAACTATACAGAAAGTGTTGTTATTCCAACATAGCGTGTGTATATTTCTTCATTACAACCGGAACTACAACGAGGTGGAACGTGTCCCAACCGTCAACCGGAACCCTGCTATTCGTAGGCTGCGCAACTCTTGACTCCATTGCCCTGGTCCAGGACTACCCCGCGGCGGACAGCCGCACCATCGCAACCGACTTTGCCACAGCGGGCGGCGGACCAGCCGCCACCGCAGCCGTCGCCGCCGCCCGCGCCGGAGCTGAAGCCGCCTTCGCCGGGGTGCTCGGCACGGATGAGGAGGGGGACCGGATCATCGCCGGCCTGCAGGCCGAGGGGGTGGACACCTCCGCCGTCCTCCGCGATCCGGGCGTCAAAACAGGTGCCAGCGTGATCGTCGTCAGCAAGCGCTCCGAAAGCCGCGCCATCGTCACCCGGCCGGTCCCGCCGGTCCAGTTCCCCACGGACGGACGCTTCCGGGAACTGCTCAACGCCGCAGCGTGGGTCCATGTGGACCACCTCGGCTGGAACGCCGTCACGGGCATCCCCAACCTGAACCTCAGCGTGGACGCTGGCAACCCCATCCCTAACTTCAGCCCGCGCGGCGTGGCCCTCTACGTCCCCACCGTCGAGCGCCTGCAGGCCGTGTACGGCGCAGACCTGCCGGTTGAGTCGCTGCTCCAGAAAGCGATCGACGACGGCGCCACCGCCGTCGTCGCCACTGCCGGCGCGAACGGGGCCTGGGTGAAGTCCGCCAACGGCGAGGCGGTCCATGTACCGGCGACACCTGCCCATATCGTCTCCACCCTGGGCGCAGGCGACGTCTTTCACGGCGCACTGCTCGCCGCTGTGGCGGCCGGCCAGCCCCTCGTCGACGCCGCCGCCTTCGCCGGCCGTATTGCCTCCGCATCCTGCGCTGGGCTGGACGGCCGCTCTGCCATCCCGCGCGAAATCATCACACCTGTTCTTGCCTCAAACCACACCGCCTAGCCGAAAGAAGCAGCCCATGACCCTCACAGATCTTTCACCCCTCCAGCGCCCGTCCGGCGCCTTCGCAATGCTCGCCGTCGACCAGCGCGAAGCCATGCGCAACATGATCGCTGAGCACCAGGTGGAGCCGGTCACTGATGAAGACCTGCGCGACTTCAAACTGGAGGCAGCCCGCATCCTTAGCCCGTACGCCTCCGGTGTCCTGATCGACCGGCAGTTCGCCCTGGACCAGGCCATAGAGGCAGGGGTGGTTGACCCTTCTTGCGGTCTCATCGCTTCAGCCGACCACTTCGAATCAGCGCATGGCGAACTGGTGGGCGAGGTAACCATCGACCGCCTGGTTGATCCGCACAAGTATGCCGCCCTGGGCGTGAAGGCACTCAAGCTGCTGGTGCTCTACCGCCCGGATGAGCCTGCCGGGGGCCGGGTGCAGATGGTCCGCGAGTTCGTGGAGCTGTGCAAGTCTGCCGGACTGATCAGCATCATCGAACCTTTATCCCGCAAACCGCTCTCCGGGGACGATTTCGACTGGGACGCAGGCATCCTGGCCGCAGCCAAAGAACTGGGCAGCCTTGGAGCCGACCTGTACAAGGCCGAAGTGCCATTCCACGGACAGGCCCCGGAAGAAGCGGTACGGGCAGCCTGCGCCGAACTGACCCGGGCCATCGACGGCCCCTGGGTTGTCCTCTCCTCGGGCGTCCCCGAGGATGTCTTCCCCGACGCCGTCCGGTGGGCCTGCCTCGAAGGTGCCAGCGGCTTCCTCTCCGGACGTGCAGTGTGGGCATCCTGCATCGGTTCCCCCGACGTCGTCGCCTCCTTGTCCACCGACGCCGTGCGGCGGCTGCAGCACCTCTGCGCCGTCGTGGACGACGTCGTCGCCTCCCAGCGGACCAACGCATGAGCACCACCGGCGCCAGGAAGCGCGTACTGATGATCGCGACGGCGCGGCCCACCTTCGTGGTGGACGTCGCCAGCCGCTACGCCGCGGCCGCCCGGGCCCTGGTGGAGGAACTGGGCGCCGAGGTCTTCGGGCCCAGCGAACTGGTCATGACCCCCGAGGACATCGAAGCCGCCCTGCCGTACCTGCAGGAGGACTTCGACCTGGTGGTCAACGTCTGCGCCAGCTTCTCCGATGCCTCCCCGGCGCTGGCTCTGTATGCGGAGCTGGACCAGCCGGTGCTCCTGTGGTCCTTCCGCGAACCGGGACCGGTGGGAGACAGGCTCTGGCTGAACTCGCTGTGCGGGTCCAACCTCTATGCCCACGCCCTGGTCCGCGCCGGCCGCAGCGTCCGGCTGATGTACGGCAACCCGGACGAGGCCACCGTGGCGGAGGTTCTGCGGAACGCCATCAACGGGACGCTGCCCTCCGGCGCCGCCCTGGCACCGGTGCATGGCGAACGTGCCAAGGACAAGGAAGCCGTGGGCGCGTCACTGCTGGGCATGAAGGGCCAGCGCCTGGGACTTGTGTCCGAGGCCCCCCCGGGTTTCACTCCCAGCCAGTTTGATCCCGAGCTGCTGGAAAAGCTCTTCGGACTGCAGGTGGAGCAGCTGAGCATCGATGAGATGTTCAGCAAGATCGACGATGTGGCCCCCGCCCAGTGCGACGCGGAGCAGAAATCAGCCCGCGCCGCGCAGCCCAGCCTCGACTCCGTGAACCCGGACGAGGTGGCACGGTCCGCCGCCACCACGGTCGCGATGCGCGAATGGGGAGCCGCCAAGGACTTGTCCGCGATCGCCGTCCGCTGCTGGCCGGAATTCCCCACCCAGCGCGGGGTCTGCCCCTGTTCCTCCCTGTCGCGCATCGCCGACGAAGGCACCCCCACGGCCTGCGAGCGCGACGTCTACGGCGCCGTCACCATGCTGATGATGCAGTCCCTGGGCTCCGGCCCCACCTACCTGGTGGACACCGTGGACCTGAACACGGACAACAACAGCGTGCGGCTCTGGCACTGCGGCTCGGCGGCCACTGCTTTGGCGGCCGATCCGGCCGAGGCCACCCAGTTCACCCACTGCAACCGGAAAATCGGCGTTGCCGGCAACTTCCCGCTCAAGACCGGACCGGTGGTCATGGCCCGCCTGACCGAGAACAACGACGGCGGTGGCGGGCTGCGGCTGCTCATCGGCGCCGGGGAATCGATCCCCGCGCCCAACCACTTCCAGGGCAACACCGCGGAAGTCCGGCTCGACGTGGACGCCAGTTCGTTCGTGAACTCCCTGGTGGTGGGCGGGTTCCCCCACCACACGGTCCTGGCTTGGAAGGACATCCGTCCCCAGCTCCGCACCGCGGCTGACCTTTTGGGGATCCCTGTCACCGAGTGGTGACACCCCCTAACAGCCCGCAACACGGCAACGCAAACACTCAACGAGGAGATTATTGTGAGTCAGATTTCACGCAGGCAGGCAATCACTGTTTTTGGCGCCCTTGGCTTCGGCGCAACGGCCGCGGCATGCGCGGGCCCCGGTGGCAGCACGGCACCGGGCGGCAGCGCCGGCGCCGTTGCCCCGTCCGCCGGAAACATCACAGGCAAGGTGTCCTTCGCGCACTGGCGAGGTGAGGACAAGGTGGTATTCGACGAACTGATCAAGCGCTTCGCCGCCCTCCACAACGGCGTGGAAATCGCCCAGGACATTTCCACCTCCAACGACTACAACGCGCAGGCTCTGCAGAAGCTGCGCGGCGGTTCGATCGGTGACGCGTTCGCCACTTTCCGCGGGTCCCAGTTCAACAACTTCACCGAGGCCGGGATCTACACCGATCTGAAGGACAGCAAGGCGGCGTCTAACTATCAGCCGGGCCTGCTCGCCGCCGGCAAGTCCGGGGACAGCCAGCTTGGCCTCCCCTACCAGGTGGTCTTCCCGATGCCCATGGCCAACGCGGACCTGTTCGACAAGGCAGGGGCAGACATCGCGCCCAAGGACTGGGACGCCTTCCTGGCGATGTGCGAAAAGCTCGCGGCCTCCGGTGTTATCCCCATCTCCTGGCCCGGCGGCGACGTCGGAAACGGCGGTCAGCTGTTCAACTGCATGATCGCCAACAATGCCCCCGTTGACGACATGTGTGCCCAGATCGAGCAGGGCAAGCTCAAGTGCACGGACGACTGGTTCCTGAAGATGCTCCGACAGTACAAGGATCTGGTCCCCTACCTGCAGCCCAACGCCACGGGCACCGCGGTGGAGCCGGCGCAGAACCTCTTTTCCCAGGGCAAGGCCGCGATGCTCGCCACGGGCTCCTACCACATCGCCGCTGTCCGGGGACTGGGCGCCAAGTTCCCCATTGAACTGGTGTTCCCCAACACCTCCACCGGCGGCAACGCCAAGTACGAGGGCGTTTATAACGCCACGTTCATCCTGGGCGTCAACTCAGCCAGCAAGAACCAGGCAGCCGCAGCAGCGTGGATCGATTTCCTCTCCGAACCGGAGAACGCCGCCTATTACGCCAACCAAACGGCCCAGCACGTGTCAGTGGACAAGGTGGACTACACCAACCCCGACCTGAAGAGGCTGAGCCCCTGGCTGGAGAAGAAGACGGCGCTGGCCGCCAGGTTCCAGTTCCAGAACCTGGACGTGCGCAACGCCGTGGAAGCAAGCGCCACCGCCGTCATCTCCGGTACCAGCCCGGAGCAGGCTGCCGAGGCGGCCCAGAAGATTGTTGACGAACGGCTATGAGCATCCACCCCGGAACGGATGCGAAGAGGAGCGCACCGGACAGCCGTGCCGGCGCCCCCGACCCGAAGGCGCGCCGCCGTTCACCCACCCGGGTGAACCCGGCTCTCTACCTCTTCCCCCTGCCCGCCGTGGCCATCATTTCGTTTTTCCTGGTGATGCCCACGCTGCAGGCCTTCCAGTACGCCGTCACGGACTGGAACGGCTTCTCCGCCGCGTTCAACTACGTGGGCATGGACAACTTCATCCGCGCGTTCACCAAGGATTCGCTGTTTACCAACGCGCTGACGAACAACCTGAAGTTCGTGCTGCTGGTGGTGGTGGCGCAGACAGTGTTCTCGCTGCTGCTCGCCCTGCTGCTCACCAAGAACTCACGCGGAAGCATCCTGCTCCGCGCCCTGTTCTTCTTCCCCACCATCCTGTCCTCCGTGTCCGTGGCGTTCATCTGGAAGTTCATTTATGACCCGAACTTCGGACTCGCCAACTCGGTACTCGGGGCCGTAGGCCTGGAAGCCCTGCAGGGCTCCTACCTGGGGAACAACGCGCAGGCGCTGTACTGGGTGGCATTGACACAGGTCTGGTTCCACGCAGGGCAGATGATGGTCGTCTTCATCGCCGGGCTGCAAGCCATCCCGCGGGAACTCTACGAAGCGGCGGAGATGGACGGTGCCGGCAAATGGCAACAGTTCAAGTCGATCACCTGGCCGTTCGTGGCACCCGCCACGTCCATCGTGGTGGCCTATTCCACCGTCCAGTCGTTCAAGGCGTTCGACCTGATCCTCGGTATCGCCGGCAATCCGCCGAAAGCGTCCCTGGACATCCTCTCCACCCGTATCTACAGCACTTTCGCCAACTCGGAGTTCGGCTATGCCGCCGCCCAGTCAATCATCTTCATGGCGATGATTGCCCTGGTCACGTGGCTGCAGCGCCGGTTGCTCCGCCTCACCCCGAAGGGGGAATGACAGCATGCTCTCGTCAATAACCCGCCGCGGAATCCTCGCGATCTACACGGTCATCATCATCGTTCCGCTGACCGTGGTGGGGTTCGGCAGCTTCAAGTCCACCCAGGAACTCTTCGAGGGGCCGTTCAGCCTGCCGCAGTCGATCTCCCCGGCCAACTACGCGGAGGTCATCGCCGGCCAGGACCTTGGCTCGTCGTTTATGAACAGCGTCATTGTCACCGCCATTTCCGTGCCGCTCACCTTGTTCCTTGCCAGCCTCGCCGGCTACGCCGTGGCCCGGCTCAGGGGCTTCATGTCCTGGGCCGTCTTCGGTTTCCTGGTCCTGGGCATGGCGATCCCCGCCCAGGCCAACATGGTGCCGCTCTACGTACTGTTCGGACGGCTCGGGCTTCTGGACAGCCTCACCGGCCTGGTGGTGGCCAACGTGGTTTCCACGCTGCCGATCGCGGTCTTCATCCTGGGCGGGTTCATGCGGACCCTGCCCAAGGAACTCTTCGAGGCATCCTCCATTGACGGAACAGGGCCTTGGCGGACGTACGTCTCCATCGCCCTCCCGCTGTCCGCACCGTCAGTGGCGGCGGCCGCAATCTTCCTGTTCGTGATCCACTGGAACGAACTGCTGTACCCGCTGCTGTTCATCCAGTCCCCGGGCAACCGGACCCTGCCGCTGGCACTGCTCAGCTTCCAGGGCGAGTTCCAGACCAACTATCCGCTGCTGTTCGCCGGTGTCATCCTGGCCTCCCTGCCCGTGGTGGTGGCGTACGTCTTCCTGCAGCGCTACTTCGTTGCCGGGATCACGGCCGGAGCAAGCAAGGGATGAGTGCAGCAAGCCTCCCGGGCAGCTGGGAAGATCAACTCGCCTCCCTCCGCCGGCTGTCCGTGGAACACGGTGCCCACACGGTGGTGCTCCGGGACCCGCTGAACCTCTCATGGTTCACGGGAGCCAAGTGGCACGTGCCGCAGACGCTGAACATGGCCTGCTTCGACGTCGTGATCTCCGGCCTCGGAGGACCGCAGTCCGCCGAAGAGGTGCGGATCGTCACGAATGCCATCGAGGCGCCGAGGCTGCGCGATACCGAATTCGCCGGCCGCGCGGTGGTGTTCGACGCCGTGGACTGGACCGAAGACCGGTCAATCAGGCTTCCCTCCGGACCAGGCGTCCTGACGGACCAGCCCAACGGAGGTGTTGACAGTATTGACGGTCAGGCAGCGCTTGCCGCCATCCGCCGGATCCTCACCCCCGACCAGCAGCAGACCCTCACCGGACTGTGCGCCGACCTTGCGCGGATCACCGGACGGGTTGTGTCTGCCATCAGGCCAGGCGACCCAGAGCAGCACATTGCCGGCCAATTGGTGGCAGCGCTGCTGGACGAAGGCATTGAGGCAGTGGCGCTGTTCGTGGGATCCGACGAACGGATCGGCGCCCACCGCCACCCTCTCGCCTCCGCGAAGCCGGTGCAGGACCGCGTGATGGTTGCCTGCTGCGGGCGACGGGGCGGCATGGTGGGAACCATCACCCGGATGGCGTCCTTTTCCGCGCTCGGTGCCGAATCCGCCACGTACAACGCTTTGCTGCGCGTGGAACAGGTGTTCCTGGACCACAGCAAACCCGGCGCCGTACTGGGCGGGATTTTCTCCCACGGGGCGGGCGCCTACGGCGACAACGGCTTCGAACCCGAGGAGTGGCGCCGGCACCACCAGGGCGGCCTCACCGGGTTCAACCCGCGCGAACTAATAGTGAGCCCGCGCACCACCCTTGAACTGGCTGAGGGCATGGTGCTGGGCTGGAATCCGTCCGGAGCAGGGTTCAAAGTTGAGGACACCGTGCTGGTCACCGCCGACGGTCCCCGGATTCTCACCATCGATGATGTCTGGCCCACCCTGGCCGTGGGTGGCCGAACCCGCCCCGCCGTGCTTGAAATTCACTAGCCCAAGAAAAGAGAACCCAAACGTGAACCTGAAATCAGCCCGTCACCTAGTGAACGGCATCTGGCAGTCCGCCGACGATTCAAGGGACGTTGTCGATCCCGGGAATGGCCTCACCGTGGGTGAAGTTGCCTGGGGAACAGCTAACGACGCCGTCAAGGCCGCCGACGCCGCTGCCGGCGCGTTCGAATCGTGGTCCCAAACCACCGTGCGGATGAGGGCCGACCTGCTCCGGAATGCGGCTGACCTCCTCGCCGAACGGCGCGACGAACTCGCTTACACCCTGGCCTTGGAGGCCGGCAAACGGCTCCCCGAAGCTCAGGGTGAAGTGGACTTCTCTGTCGAGTACTTCCGCTGGTTCGCCGAGGAAGTCCGCCGCTCCACGGGGAAGATCAGTCCGCCCGAAATGCCGGGACGGCGTCACCTTAGCCTTCGCAAACCTATCGGGGTTGCCCTGAGCCTCACACCGTGGAACTTCCCGGTGTCCATCCAGGCCCGCAAACTTGCTGCCATGCTGGCTGCAGGCTGCACCGTGGTGGGACGGGTCTCCGAAAAGGCGCCGCTCGCGGCGACCGGGTTGTTCGAGGTCCTGCACGACGCCGGGTTCCCCGCCGGCGTCGTGAACGTCGTCCATGGGCCCTCCCGGGACATCACCGCTGCCCTGGTCCGTCACCCGGCCGTGCGGGCCGTCAGTTTCACGGGTTCCACCGGCGTGGGGAGGCAGATCATGGCCATGGCGTCCGATCGCCTGGTCCGTCCCCTTCTGGAACTGGGCGGCAACGCGCCGTATATCGTGTTCGAAGATGCCGACCTGGATGCGGCGGTAGAAGGCGCCGTTCTTGGACGGCTCCGCAACACCGGGCAATCCTGCGTCGCAGCCAACCGCTTCCTGGTCCAGGAAAGCATCGCCGAGGAATTCGCGAAAAAGCTTGGGGCACGGTTCGATGCAATGTCGATCGGACACGGCGTTCCAGAAGGCGGTTCAGCCGTTCCGGATCTTGGTCCGATGATCGACGGAGAGAGGGTGTCAGCCGTGCAGGCCCTGGTGGACGACGCCGTCGAACGCGGTGCCCGGCGGATCACCCAGCGGACGGACGTTCCCGACGGTGGGGCATTCATGGCCCCGGCGCTCCTGATGGACGTACCGGACGACGCAGCCCTGGTGACCGAGGAGGTCTTCGGCCCGGCAGCCGGTGTTGTCACGTTCGCCTCGGACGAGGACGCCATCCGGAAAGCAAACGCCACCGAGATGGGGCTCGCAGCCTATGTCTGGAGCACCGATTCCAAGCGTGCCTGGAATGTCCCGGAACGGTTGGAAGCAGGCATCGTGGGAGTCAATGATCCCCTGCCGTCCGTGGCATTCGCACCGATGGGCGGAGTCAAGCAATCCGGCCTTGGCCGGGAGGGATCAGACCTGGGCATGGCAGAGTTCGAGGAGGTCCAGTACGTGGCCTGGAGGCCATAGGTGCTGACCACCGGGCTGGTGCTGGCCGCCGTCGTCATGGGCGCTGGGATGCAGCGCATCACTGGCATGGGTTTCGCCCTGGTGGCCGCTCCTTTCCTGGTCCTGCTCCTCGGACCGGTGGAAGGCGTGGTGCTGGTGAACCTCTGCGGAGCCGTGACAGCCGGTGCCATCATCTTCCGGGTGGTCCGGGACATCGACTGGCGCCGGTATGCAGCGCTGGCCGCCTCGGCGCTCCTCGGGATCATCCCGGCGGCGTTCCTCATCAGGCTGATCCCCCCGGCTGTCCTGGAAATCTCGATCGGCGTCTTTCTGGCTGTCGGGCTGACCGTCCTGCTCGCCTTGAAATCGGCGAAACTGCCGGCCCGCCGCCGCTATCTCTGGACGGCCGGAGGCCTGAGCGGATTCATGAACACGGCGGCGGGTGTGGGCGGGCCCGCCGTGAGCATGTACTCCATCGCCACCGGCTGGAACCACCGTTCGTTCGCGGCCACGATGCAACCGTATTTCCTCACCATTGGAACCTTTTCCTTGGCCGCCAAGGCCATTACCGCCCCCGCTTCATTCCCTGTGCTCCCCTGGACCATGTGGCTGGCCGTGGCCTTCGCCTGCCTCGCCGGGCTGGTCTTGGGAGATATCGCGGCCAAGTTCGTACCCGCCAGGACCGCTCAGATCCTACTGATTGTCCTCGCCTATCTGGGCGCCGTAGCAACCATTGTGCGAGGTGTCCTGAACGCCCTGACCTAGGCCCCCCGAATCCTTCAATGCACCACCCGATATTTCCGCCACGAGCCACACGGCTCACGAAAGGACACCATGTCTGCCATCTCTCCTGAAGTAACCGTTCTGCGAGTTTCGACCGATCGAAACGAGACCATCACACTACAGCTGGAAGGAGACCGGGCCGTCACCGTCCGGTTGGAAGTAGACAGCAAGTGCGGCTGCCATGCGGCGCCCTCGTCGCGAGCGGGTTCCTATATCGACAGGGACGTCACCACGCCGGCCTAGAGTGTCCGCCGTGACGTCCGGCACCATAGTGGAGCGTGCAGTGGTGGCAGTCCGCCGTCATCTACCAGGTCTATCTGCGTTCCTTCGGGCGACCGCGTGGGCGACTTCGCCGGGCTGGCCGCCCGGCTGCCGTACATCGCTGCCCTCGGCGTCGACGGGATCTGGATGACCCGTTCGAGTCCTCCCCACAGCTGGACCAGTGCTCCTACGCTACCTGGGTGCTGCGTGACAGAAGACAGAAGACAGCACCGGATTCTGCGTCGGAGGGCCACCTCCGGCGCCGTGCGCAGTTGTTTTCCCCGTGGCCCGGTCATACCGTGAAGGGACGGTCAGCCGAAGTGCAGGTGCGGACATGCGAGCTATTCCCTGGTCAGCGCAATGCCTCCTCTTGTGCTTCTTGGCCGCGGGCATCCTTGGCGGTCTCACACCGCCGGCACCTGCCGCTTACGCTGCGCCAGCCACCGGCCCGCCGAATCCCGAGCAGGTCTATGCGGAGTTGGACTCCTTCCTCCAGGAGCAAATCGGGGCCCTCGGAATTCCAGGCGCCGCCATCGCCGTCGTCCGGGACGGGGTCCGGGTGCACGCCGCTGCCTTTGGCCGAGCCGATGACTTCGGACGGCCGCTGACCGCGCAGACGCCGGTGCTGCTGGCCTCCACCAGCAAGACCCTCACCGCCATCGCCGTGCTGCAGCAGGTTGAGGCGGGCCGGCTGCGGCTGGATGAGCCAGTGCAGACGTACCTGCCCTGGTTCACGCTGGACGACAGCCGCTCGTCCGCCATCACCCTCCGCCACCTGCTCCATCAGGCCAGCGGCATGGCCTCGAAGGACACGGCCTTCGAGGCCTCCGACACACAGGTCCCGGAAGCCCTCGAAGAAGGGGTGCGGGCCCTGGGTGACTCCCCGCTGGCCGGCGAACCGGGCGCGGCC
The DNA here is from genome assembly GCF_001750145.1 of Arthrobacter sp. U41. Taxonomy (NCBI): domain Bacteria; kingdom Bacillati; phylum Actinomycetota; class Actinomycetes; order Micrococcales; family Micrococcaceae; genus Arthrobacter; species Arthrobacter sp. U41. The sequence continues at coordinate 2,199,196 of NZ_CP015732.1, read as the reverse complement.
TTCCGCTATGCCAGCGCCAACTTCAACATCCTGGGCCTCCTGGTGCAGACGGTCTCCGGCCAACCGTTCGGCGACTACCTGGCGCAGCACGTCTTCAGACCACTGGAGATGGCTCACAGCCATCCGACCCGGGCCGGTGCCCGCGCCGACAACGCTGCTGCCGGGTACTCGCGGTGGTTTGGCGCATGGTGGCGCCAGACCGACGTCCCCGCCCCTACCACCGGGATGCCGTCCTCCACGCTGTACTCCTCGGCCGAGGACCTCAGCCACGAACTAATGGCGCTGCTCGACGGCGGCCGCTACGGCGCCGCCCGCATCCTCCAGCCCGGGAGCGTTGAGGCGATGTTCGAGCCACGGGTGCAGGTGGACGGATCCAAGCGCTACGCCATGGGCTGGTTTACCCGGCCGCTGGTGGAGTCCGCCGAGGCCGCAACACCGCCCGTCCCGGAGAAGACGCTGCCTCTTCTCCTGGAGCATCAGGGGGAATGGGGCAACAGCCACACCTACCTGGCCATGGTTCCCTCAGCCCGTCTTGGCGTCGCCCTGGTCATCAACGGCAATGACACGGGTGCCCCGTCCCGGCTGAAGGCGATCGACACCAATCTCCTGCGGATTCTCCACGGCCACGCGCCGGTGCCTGCGGTGGTGCACGAGGACTGGCTGCAGCGCTACAGCTCGGCGGTCGCGCTCGGACTGCTGCTGGCGGAGCTGCTGAGCCTGTGGCTGGCGCTGCGGTTCCTGTTGCCGCGGCGCCATGACCCTGCCGGGAAGCGGCGGGCTCCCCTGGCCTGGGCCGCCGCGGCCCTGGCCCTCGACGGGTTTGCGCTGTGGCTGTGCCTCATCCACGCCCCCGCCCGGTTCGACACCCACTTCTTCGTCATCGTCCGGCAGTTCCCCGACGTCGGCATCTCGCTGGTGCCGGTTCTGGCACTGGCTATCCTGTGGCCGATCCCGCGGACAACGTGGCTGCTGCTTGGGATGCGGGCCTCGCGGGCAGCACCCTGAGAGGAGATGCTGACCCGCCTTGCGCGGTCTCCTTGCCGGGCAGCGGAACCGCCGGAACTTCACTGGCCCCGTAGATAGACTGCTGGGGTACGTGACCCTCGACTTTTAGGAGAAGTTCATGAGCTACAGCGGAAGTCAGTCCGAAAAGCCGGTAGCAGCCGGTGACCTGGACCGCAGCCATATCGGTCAGACGGTGAGCTTTCAGGCGAACGATTTCACCGTTGTCTTCGGAACACTGGCCGGCGTTGCCCGGACGGACGCCATGGTGTACCTGTCGCTTCAGGGAGTGGGCGGCGGCACACACCTCAAGGACGAATACGACCTGCCCGTCAGCCAGAACGTCTACCTCCAGATGGATCCCCTGAGCAGCGCCGGGAAAACCCTCTCGGAAGCCGAACGGGTCATCAAGGAGAAGTTCGACGAACTCAAGAAGAACCTCCGGGACCGGGAACAGAAACCCGGTTCCGAGTAACCTGGATCCAGCCAGTGAGGAACCCCGCAGTGCCGGCACTGCGGGGTTCCTCTGTTTTTTACTGTGCCCACGGTGCCGCCCATAGGATGAGGCATGGACTTCGAAGGCACGCTCTGGACGATTCTGGGAGCCGGGCTGGTTCTGCTGATGCTCGTTGACGTCTTTCGTACGCTCCTCTACCCGCACGGGTCCGGTCCTCTGGGCCGGGCGATCATGCGCGGATTCTGGCTGGTGTCCAGAAAACTGCGGGGCCGGGGCTCCTTCATCGCAGCACCTTTGGCCATGGCCGCAATCATTGGCGCCTGGGCGGCCCTGGCGGCCATCGGCTGGGCCCTGCTCTATCTGCCTCACCTGCCGGCCGGTTTTGTTCACGGAGCCGGGGTGCCGCAGCGGAGCGACTTTGCCGAAGCGCTCTACATCTCCCTAGTCACTCTTTCCACCGTGGGGTTCGGCGAAATCGTACCGGCGCATCCGCTGCTCAGGCTGGTTGTGGCCCTCCAGGCCGTCACCGGCTTCGGGTTGCTGACGGCAACGGTCACCTGGATCCTGCAGACGTACCCGGCCCTGAACCGCCGCCGGACACTTGCCCACCAACTGAGCCTGTTCCGGAGGCCGCAGGTCCGGCGGGTGTATTGTCGCTGGATCCAAGGCATGCTGCCGGGCTGCTGGAATCAATGGCCGGAAACGTGGCTTCGGTGAGCATAGATCTGCTTGCGTTCCATGAAACCTATTACTTCCGTGAAATCGAACAGCGCGGCTCCTTGCCCGCCACGGTGGCCTACGCCCAGGAGCTCGCGTCCCAGGCCCAGCGCAGCGAGAGCCCTGAACTCCGGTTCGCCGGACGGATGCTCCACGCGTCGCTGGACGCCCTCGCGGAGGTCCTTCGCGGCAAATTCGGCCATTCCGGAACCACGTCCTCCGATGTGTTCGACAGCTACGAGCTGCACCACCGGCACCTGCGGCGCGGGGAACCGGACACGAACTAGCGTCACGGCCATCCCTCTCCCCTGACCTCAGCGGCAAATCACAGGCCCAACGGCGGCCGGCCGCGCCGGGCGTCCCCAGGACCGCGATCCGGGCAGCCGCTGCGGCGTACCCTGAGGCTATGGAAACCGGGTCTATGGAATCCGAAGTCCGGGACCTCAATCTCCGCACCGGCATTACGGTGCCGTGCCTCGTCCGGGGCGCCGCCGACGCGAAACCGGTGCTGCTGCTGCATGCATGGGGCGAATCCCGCGGAAGCTTTGACCGCCTCATACCCCTGCTGACCGGCTTCAGGATTTATGCTCCCGATCTCCGCGGGCACGGCGAGGCGGACAAACCGGAGGATGGCTATTCCCTGGCCGAACAGGCCGAGGACGTCGCCGCGATCCTGGACGCCCTGAACGTGCCGGAGGCTTTCGTCCTTGGCTCCTCGAGCGGTGGCTACGTTGCCCAGCAGCTGGCCGTTACCTGCCCCGGACGGGTTGCGGCGATGGTGCTGGTGGGAGCTCCCCTAAGCCTGCAGGGCCGGCCCGCCTTCGCCGACGAAGTGGACGGCCTGACCGACCCGCTCAGCGAGGCCTGGGTACGGGAATCCCTGACCTGGTTTCCCATGCTGCACGAGGTTCCCGCAGGGTTCATCGAGGACCGCGTGCGCGACGGCCTCAGGATGCCCGCCCGCGCATGGAAAGGCATCCTCAACGGCCTGTGCGAGGCCACGCCGCCCACGGAATCGGGAACCATCCACGCGCCGACGCTGATCCTCTGGGGCGCCCGGGACAACCTGCTCCCCCGCGAGGATCAGGAGACCCTGGCCGCCCGGATCCCCGGCGCAGCGGTGAAGGTCTACCCCGACGTGGCGCACCTGGTCCTGTGGGAGTGCCCGGAGCGGGTCGCCGGGGACGCGGCGGCGTTCTTCCATTCCCTCGGCTGAAACTCAGCTTCGGCCCCGCACCTTGCCGCCCCGTAACCGGCGGCGGTAGCCTGAAAAGCAGATGACGGGCCGCGCGCCCACCCCCCGGTTCCGGGAGTGCCGGGGCCGGGCAGCGCCCCCAGGCTCAGACCCGCCACCGGGAACGGGGAGGCGCGATGTCTACACTCGCACACGGCCGGGAAGCCTACGCCGAACGGCGCTGGCCGGACGCCGTCGGGCAGTACACCGCAGCCGACCACGACGCCGAACTCCCGGCCAGGGATCTGGAACAGCTGGCCACCTCCGTCATCCTCACCGGCCGGGGCTCCGAGGGAGTGGACATCCTGGCCCGGGCGCACCTGAAGTACCTCGCCGACGGCGACTACTCCGCCGCCGTCCGTTGCGCTGTCTGGACCGGGATGAACCTCATCCTGCTGGGCGAACCGGCCCGCAGTGCCGGCTGGTTCGCCCGCGCCCACCGGATCATCGAGGACCTGCCCGAGCCTTGCCCTTTCGAGGGCCTGCTGTCCGTCCCTGCCGGGCTGGGCGCCCTCTACCGCGGCGACGGAGCCGCCGCCGCGGAAGCCTTCACCCGGGCCGCCGACCTCGGCCGGGCCCGCGGGGACGCTGACTCTGCGGCCCTCGGTACGCTGGGCCTGGGGCAGGCGAAGGTCATGCTGGGCGAGTTCGACGACGGCCTGGCCCTGCTTGACGAAGCCATGGTCGCCGTCACCGTCGGGGAAATCTCCCCGATCCCCGCCGGGATCATCTACTGCGCGGTGATCGAAACCTGCCGTCTGGCCTTCGACCTGCACCGCGCCCACGAGTGGACTCGGGCGCTGGACCGGTGGTGCGACGCGCAACAGAGCCTGGTGGCCTTCAGCGGTCAGTGCCAGATGCACCGGGCCGAGTTGTACCGGCTGCACGGCGCCTGGACCGAGGCGATGGACGAGGCCAAAGCGGCGCTGGACCTCGCCTTCCGCGGCGACCGCATGGCCACCTACGGCGGCTTCTACGAACAGGGCGAAATCCACCGGCTCCGGGGCGACTTCGACGCCGCCGAGGCCTGCTACCTGCACGCTCAGGAGACCGGTTTCCCGCCGCAGCCCGGGCTGGCGCTCCTGCGTCTGGCCCAAGGCAGGCCGGACCAGGCCCGGTCCCTGCTCCGGCAGGCGATGGACGGCGTCGACCCAGCCTACCGGCGCCGGATGCTCGCCGCCCGGGTGGAGGTCGAACTGGCGGCAGGGGACGCGCCGGCAGCACGGGCCGCCGCGGAGGAGCTGACCGCGCTGTGCGCCTCGATCGACATGCCGATGCTGCACGCCCTCGCCGAGCAGTCCGAGGCCGCTGTCCTGTTCCACGAGGGCAACCCCGAGGCTGCCCTGGTCCCGCTGCGCCGCGCGTGGTCCCGCTGGCTCAGCCTCGACGCACCGTTCGAAGCGGCCCGCTGCCGCGCCCTCCTGGCCAGGCTGTGCGCCGCGCTCGGCGATGAGGAATCCGCCCGGTTGGAGCATGAGGCGGCCCGGGCAGTATTTTCCGAGCTGGGCGCCGCGCCGGCGCTCGCGGAGCTTGAGCAACCGGAGCTCGAGCAACTGGAGCTTGAGCAACCGCTGCCCGGAGCGCCGGAGGCCCGGACAGCCCCGGCGCCAACCAGCAACAACGACGCCCATCACGCCGCCGACGCCGGGCCGCTCACCGCCCGCGAGGCCGAGGTGGTCCGGCTCGTCTCCGCCGGCCTGAGCAACCGCAACATCGCAGCCGAACTGTTCATCAGCGAAAAAACCGTGGCCCGGCACCTGAGCAATATCTTCACCAAGCTGGGCCTGACCTCCCGGGCCGCGGTCACGGCCTACGCCTACCAGCACGGACTGGCCTGACCTCCCTGCATACAAATACCCATTCCCCACCCGCCGGATTTCTCCCCGGCAAATGCGAAATGGGTGATTCGCCCGATTCGCCGCGACGCGACGAAAAATAGCGTTAATGGCATGAACGTTTCAGTGCTCGCAGGAATGGTTTCCACCGGCCTCTTCGCGGTGAGCTACCTGCCCATGCTGCTCAAGGCCCTGCACACGAGGGATCTTGACTCCTACAGCCTCGGCTACCTCGCGCTGAGCAACGTCGCCAACGCAGTGCACTGCCTGTACGTCTTCAGCCTCCCGCTGGGGCCGATCTGGCTGTTGCACTCCTTCTACGTCGTCGCCTCCGCGCTGCTGCTCATCTGGTACCTGCGTTTCCGGTCCGGACCCGCGGTCCAGCCGGCGGCACAGCAGGCACAGCGGGCACAGCGTTCATAACCACCCCACCGCACGTGCAACACCAAGGAGGCACCACCATGAACACCACCCCAGCAACCGACACCGGCGGCGCCGTCGGCACTGCCGCCGTCGACACCGTCATCATCGGCGCCGGACAGTCCGGCCTGGCGCTGGGCTACTACCTGGCGCGGCAGCACCGGAACTTTGTCATTCTTGACGCCGGCACCCGGGTTGGCGACGCGTGGCGGAGCCGCTGGGACTCGCTGCGCCTGTTCACCCCGGCCAAGTACGACGGCCTGCCCGGCCGGCCCTTCCCGGGGGACCCCCTCGCCTTCCCCACCAAGGATGAGCAGGCGGACTATCTGGAGGACTACGCCTCCCGGTTCCACCTGCCGGTCCGGCCCAACACGGCCGTCACCCGGCTGAGCCACGACGGGCAGCGGTTCCATGTCACGGCCGGGACGCAGCGCTGGACGGCGGCGAACGTCGTCCTCGCCACCGGTGCCTGCCAGCTGCCCAAGACGCCGGGCTTTGCGGCGGAACTGCCGTCCGACGTCGTGCAGCTCCACTCCCACCACTACAAGAACCCGGCGCAACTCAAGCCCGGTCCCGTCCTGGTGGTGGGGGTGGGCAACTCCGGGGCGGAGATCGCCCTGGAGACCAGCCGCACACACGAAACCTGGCTGGCCGGCAAGCCGAGTGGCGAGCTCCCGTTCCGGCACGGCCGGACCGCGGCCCGCTTCCTGTTCCCGGTGGTCCGCTTCGCCGGGCTGCACGTGCTGAACACCAGCACGCCGGTGGGTCGCAAGGCGCTGCCCAAGATCGCCGCCATGGCCAGGCCGTTGATCCGCACCAAGCTCGCGGACCTGGGCGCCGCCGGCGTCCACCTGGTGCCGCGGGTCACCGGAGTCCAGGACGGCGCGGTGATGCTCGACGACGGCCAGCGCCTTCCGGTGGCAAATGTCATCTGGTGCACCGGCTTCACCGAGGCCTACCCGTGGCTGGACATCCCGGCGCTGCCCGCGAACTGGCGGGAGCAGCAGCACCGCGGGATCGTGGATGCCCTGCCGGGCCTCTACCTGCTGGGGAAAGAGCTCATCTTCGCAGAAGCATCGGAAACCCTCCCCGGTGTGGGCCGGGATGCCAAATACCTGGCGAAGCGGCTCGCCGCCAAAGAGGCTCCGCAGCACGGAGCGGAGGTCCGGAGCGGGCTGGCGGCATGACCGGCAAGCGCGGCGTGGCGGCTGCCAACCCGCCCCCTTCCGCCAGCGCCCGCAAGATGCCAGAGTGGGACGATGAACGAGGAAACTGGCGGGCTGGTCCTGAACCTGGAATGCACGCTCGATGCTCCCCCGGAGGAAGTCTTCAGGATGCTGACGGAATCGACCGAACTTATGAAGTGGTGGGGTCCGCACGGCTTCACCATCCCTGCAGCCGAACTGAACCTCACGGAAGGCGGCCGCTACGGATTCCGCATGACGCCACCGGAGGGCGAACCGTTCCACCTCTCAGGCGAGTTCCTGGAGATCGATCCTCCCTGGCGTCTGGTGTACACCTTCCGCTGGGAGGAACCGACACCGGACGACCGGGAAACCGTCGTCGACCTCGCACTCGGGAGTACCGGCGAAGCCACGCGCCTGGTGCTCTCGCAGGGACCGTTCCTGACGGAAGAGCGGCTGGCCCTGCACCGCAGCGGATGGACCGAGTCCTTCGAGAAACTGGAGTCGGTATTGGATAGTCGCACCTGAGCGACCTTGACCGTCCGGCCGACGGTTTAAGCCGCGACAAATGGAGAAGCCCCCAGCCACACCGCCTGAGCGCTACCGGGCCCTGTCCGCCGAATCCAGAGTTGAAGCCCACCGGACGATGACCGGGTGCTCGCAAGAGGCTCGCACCAGCAGTTACCGTTAAGCCGTGACTTTACCCCCGCTTCCGCAGGTCGATGACGCCGTGATCAGTGCCCTTGTGGGTTCCACCTCCCTCAGTCGCGGCCGCACGTACGCGCGCAAGGGCGCTGTTTCCGGCATTGAGTGGTACCCCAAATCCCTGGAGTTGAAGGCCAAGGTCCAGGGCAACCGCGGCGCCCCCTACCGGACCAAAGTCTCATTCCAGGACGGCACCAGCGGATTGCGTCTTGACTGGGGCGAATGTTCCTGCCCCATGCGCTCCAACTGCAAACACGTCGCCGCATTGCTCCTGGACATCAGCAGTGGGCCCATCGTGGAGCAGCCAGCGCTCCTGGACATTCCGCCGGCCACGGTGAGCACTCGCGCGCCGAGGCAGCCCGCGCCCGCCGTTCTGAAACCCGCCGTTCAGAAAGCTGTCCAGAAACCGGCCCCTCCCGCTCCCTGGCAGGAGCAGATCCATTCCCTTCTCCACCCGGAGCCGGCATCACGGTACCCGGGTTTCGCTGGCGTACCGGCCATTCGAAGCGCCAGCAAGCCAACGCTGCCCCTCGGTGTGCAGCTGGAACTGCACGAATCCGGTTCCAGCCAGCCCGCCTGGTACCAGCGTGGCCGCGTTGACCCGTGGCAAGATCAATCCGCCCCGCCGGTCAGCCTGACCGCCAGGCCGGTGAGACTGAATGCCAAGGGCAAGTGGGTGGTGGGCCAGCTGCGCTGGGATACCTTCGGGCGCTCCTACTATGGAGCCCATCTTGAGGAATTCAGTCCGGAACAGGTTCGTTGGATGCGCACCTTCGCCACGCTCTACGCTGCCGAGGGCACGTCGGCTCCGTATACGCATCTGCCCCTGGAAGGCTTCAACAACCCGCTGCTCTGGCAGCTCCTCGCCCAGGCAAACGACATCGGGGTGGCGCTGGTGGCCGCAAAGACCGGCGACGCCGTCTTGGTTCATGAGCCTGTCAGCATTTCGCTGGACATCCGCGATCACGACGGCGGACTGCGGCTGGCGCCGTACGTCGGCATCGGCGGCGGTTCCGCGGATCGCACCGCGATGGGCGTGATCGGCCGGCCCGGCCACGGACTGTTCTGGTGGGATGCCGCCACAGGCCCGGGCACCTCCACGGCTCCCCGTGTTTTCCATCTGGCCCCGAGCACAGCGCCCGTTCCTGACGCCATCCGGCCGCTGATCAGCCACCGCACGGAACTGCTGGTTCCGGCGGCGGCCCGCGGTTCCTTCCTGGGTGCCATCTTCCCGCAACTCGCCCAGGCAGCAGATGTCATCTGCAGCGACGGCTCCGTGGAGCTGCCGCAGATCCTGCCGCCGGAGCTGGTGCTGACAGCCGCCCACGTCCCGCACGAATCCACAGCAGAGCGGGTACCGTCCGGCCGGACCCAGCGCCGCCCCGCGGCCGGAGCACCGCAGGATCCCGGCGCGCTGCACCTTCAATGGCACTGGGAATACAGCTCCGCGGGCACCGTCACCCGCCAGCCGCTGCCCGATGCGGGCACCGGCTACCGCGACCGCGCGTTCGAAGCACAGCTCCTGGCCCGGGCGGCCGGGGCCCTGGACCCGTTCCCGGCAGCCTGGCAGGAGCAGTTCCCGGACCCAACCTCCGGCCACCCGGGCAGCACCGCGCCGGCGGTGCTCAGAAACATCGCCGCCGCCCGGTTCACCACTGAGGCACTCCCCGTGCTGGAACAGCTCGAGCACGTACGGGTCGTCACCACGGGCACCGTGCCGGACTACAGCGAGCTGACGGACAGCCCTCTCATCGGCGTCAGCACCCAGGGAACGGACGACGGCGACTGGTTTGATCTGGGCGTCACGGTCACCCTAAGCGGGGAAGATGTCCCCTTCGACCAGCTCTTCCGCGCCCTGGCCGCAGGCGAGGAACACCTGATGCTCTCCACCGGAAACTACTTCCGGCTCGACCAGCCCGAATTCCTCCAGCTGCGCCGGCTGATCGAGGAAGCCAGGTCCCTGCAGGACCACGAAGGGCCCCTGCGGATCAGCAGGTACCAGGCCGGGCTCTGGGACGAGCTCGAGGAACTGTCTGCCACGGCCGAACAGGCCGAGTCCTGGCGGCGGAGCGTTGGCGGGCTGCTGCGGTTCACGGAGCTGCTGGACGTGCCGCTGCCGGCGGACCTCAACGCATCGCTGCGTCCCTACCAGCAGGACGGCTACAACTGGCTGGCCTTCCTGTGGGAGCAGGGCCTGGGCGGCGTGCTCGCGGACGATATGGGCCTGGGCAAAACCCTCCAGGCCATCGCTCTGATCTGCCACGCCAAGAACGGCATCGGCGCTCCGGACCGCGACGAAACTGCGCGCCACCCCTTCCTGGTGGTCGCCCCTACCTCCGTGGTGCCCAACTGGGCCGCGGAAATCGGACGGTTCGCCCCCGGGTTGCGCGTCACCGCGGTCACGGACACGCTGCAGCGCAGCGGGACGGATCCGGCGGCACTGGCTGCCGGGTCCGACGTCGTGGTTGTTTCCTATACGCTCTTCCGGCTCGACTACGACGCGTTCGCCGCACAGCGCTGGGCCGGGCTGGTGCTGGACGAGGCACAGTTTGTCAAGAATCCGGCCACCAAGGCCAGCCAGAACGCCCGCCGTTTCCCGGCCCCGTTCAAGCTCGCCATCACGGGCACGCCCATGGAGAACAACCTGATGGAGTTGTGGTCGATGTTCGCGATCACCGCTCCCGGTTTGTTCCCGTCGTCGAAGAATTTCGCCGAGTACTACCAGAAGCCGGTGGAGAAGGACGGGGATGCGGAGAAACTGGCGCAATTACGACGCCGGATCCGGCCTCTGATGATGCGGCGCACCAAGGACCTCGTCGCGAAGGATCTGCCCGCCAAACAGGAACAGGTGCTGGAGTTGGACCTGGCGCCGCGCCACCGCACCATTTACCAGCGGCATTTACAGCGCGAACGACAGAAGGTGCTGGGGCTGCTGGACGACATGGACAAGAACCGCTTCGCGATCTTCAAGTCCCTCACGATGTTGCGCAGGCTCAGCCTGGACGCGTCCCTGGTGGACGAGAAATACGCGTCCGTCCCGTCCAGCAAGCTCGACGCCCTGCTGGAGCAGCTTGCCGACATAGTATCCGAGGGACACCGCGCGCTGATCTTCAGCCAGTTCACTGGCTTCCTGGGCAAGGCCGCGGCCCGGCTGGACGCCGAAGGTATCCCGTACGCCTACCTGGACGGCAAAACCCGCCGGCGCGGCGACGTGATTGAGCAGTTCAAGTCCGGAAACGCCCCAGTGTTCCTGATCAGCCTCAAGGCCGGTGGATTCGGACTAAACCTGACCGAGGCGGACTACGTCTTCCTGTTGGACCCGTGGTGGAACCCCGCTTCAGAGGCGCAAGCCGTTGACCGTACTCATCGCATCGGCCAGACCCGGAATGTCATGGTCTACCGGCTGGTGGCCCGGGACACCATCGAGGAGAAAGTCATGGCGCTGAAGGAAAAGAAAGCCAAGCTGTTCACCGCCGTACTGGACGACGACGCGATGTTCTCCTCGGCACTGTCGGCGGAGGATGTGCGGGGCCTGTTCGACGGCTGACCCCCAACCCCGCCCCCCGCATCATGAGGCGTTCACCCGCGGTCCAGTTCCCCGAACACGGCAGTCCATCTGGCCTCCCTAGGGTGGTCGGGTCGCCGGCGCAGCGCCGGCGACCCGTCACCCAGGAGGAACCATCACCATGCGCACAGTCCTGACTGCCGCGGCCACCGCCGCGCTCATCGCCTCGCTGGCGAGCCCCGCCGTCGCCGCTTCACACACCGAAGCAGGCACCGCGCCGTCGTCGAACGCTGCCGGAACCGCCACCTCCAGCATCAAGACCAACGAGCGTAACGGCTCCTTTGACCTGCAGTCCCACCGGGGAGGCCGCGGCGAGTGGACCGAGGAATCCCTGGCCGCCTTCGCCAACTCGCTGAGGCTGGGAGTGACCACCTTGGAGCTGGACACCCACCTGACGTCGGACGGGAAGGTCATCGTCTGGCACGACGACACCATCCAGGCGGACAAGTGCCTGGACACGGCGCCGGCCACGCCTGGCGACGCAGACTTCCCGTATGTCGGCGACCGGGTTGCCGAGCTGTCGCTGGCCCAGATCAAGACGCTGGACTGCGGCTTCACCCAGCTGAAGGGGTACCCGGAGCAGGACGTGATCGAGGGCAACCGGATCGCCGAGCTCAAGGACGTGTTCCAGCTGGTTCGCGACGCCGACGCAGAGAAGGTCGGCTTCAACATCGAGACCAAAGTCGAAAGCAGCCAGATCGGCGGCGAGGGCATGGTGGCCCTGACCAAGGCCGTGGTGACCGAGATCCAGGCCTCCGGCATGGCGGACCGCGTCACCGTGCAGTCCTTCGACTGGTCATCGCTGAACCTGACCAAAGAAATCGCCCCGGAGATGCCGCTGGTTGCGTTGTCCAGCGGCGACGCCTGGCTCGAGATCGGCCAGCCCGGCGCCAGCCCCAACCTCGGCGGCATCGACATCGACACCTACGGCGGATCCCTCGCCAAGGCAGCCGCGGCCCAGGGCTACGACGTCATCTCCCCCGCCTTCCGCTCCGTCACCGCCGGAATGATCGCCGAAGCCCACGAGCTCGGCCTGCCGGTCGTCCCCTGGACCGTCAACACCACGGCGGACATGGAGCGCCTGATGGACCTCGGCGTCGATGGCATCATCACCGACTACCCCACCCGCCTGCGCACCGTCATGGAAGAGCGCGGACTGAAGCTGCCGAAGGCCTACGCCCCGACGGTCTAGAAACACAACGGCGGCCGGCTGACCCCCAGTAGACGCGTTCGGTGTCCCGCAGAGCTGAACTCGGTAGACGAAATCCGCCGCGGAAAAGGCTGTCTGCGTTCCCTTTCGGAACGTGGACAGCCTTCGTTGTGCCCGGCGGCGGTCGATCCGGCCGCCGTCGTGCTGGTGTTTTACGTCGTGCTGGGGCTTACTCAGGCCATAGACATGGCGCCGATCTGCCGCATGATGCCCATGTTGTCAGTGGTGCCCCAATGCTCGGCCACCTTGCCTTCCTCGACGCGGATGATGTCGGTGCAGTCGAACTCCACGCTCTTGCCCGTTGGCGGGATGCCGGTCAGTTCCCCACGATGGGTGCCCGTAAGGACCACGTGGCATGCCTCCATGTTTCCGGCGCTCAGCGATGGTGTGATCTCCTTGACCTTGATATCCGGGAACGCCGACCGCATCGTCTTCACGAAGTACTTGACGCCCTCCCTGCCGGGCGGTTGCCCGGGGAGGCCCTCCTCGTGATCCACGTAGCTGTCCAGCGCCAGCTCATCAACGAGGTCGAGGTTCCCGGCCTCTATCACGTCCTTGTAGAACCGCTCTATCAACTTAATATCTTCAGACATTTCCGACTCCTTGTTGGATGAGACCTGTGATATTCCCCCGGTTTGTCGCTGCCTGCGCTACGGCGGAGACAGCACATTACATCCCCATCCCGCCCGTCGCCGCGGGTGTGAGGGCCACACCGAGTGCAATTACAGCCAGCGCCACCGCAACGGAACGGTTGGCGAGCCGCTTCCAGGGCAGCATCTTCTCCCCGGCGATGAAGGCTCCGATCAGCGCCATCCAGCCGATGCTCATGACCCCGAGTGCGAATAGCGCAACCATCAGCGCCCAACAGCAGGCGACACACCAGGCGCCGTGCTCCACGCCCATGACCAGCGCACCCCGGTACCCGGTCCGCAGGCGGTGCAAAACAAAGTCCATGGGCGTCCGGCATTTCATCAGGCTGACGTTCTTGGCGGGCGTCAGCTGATACAGAGCCGCAAGCAGGACCACGCTGACCGCCAGGTAGCGTCCGCCCTGATCCGAGCCGAAGAGCCCGGGGGCCATCGACGCGACCGACATGTACAGCGAATATGCCACCAGCCCGAAGACGGTCCAGGAGATCAGGTACCCGGCGACGAACACTGCGGTGGACCCAGCGGGAGCGTACCGTCCCGTTTTGCGCCGATGCTGCTGGATCCGGTCATAGGCCACCACCATGGGCGACACGGACGGGAACATCATGGCCGCCAACATCACCACCCACGTGACGACGAAAAACCCCAGCGGCCCCGGGTCGGTCCAGCGGCCCATGTCCATCCCGCTGAGCTGCGTGGACGTGAACACCCAACTGGCCGCAGCGAGCAGAAGCAGCGCCGCAATCAGGCCAGCCTCCCGCGGGTCGACACGGGACGGCATACGGGCGTGCACTGCAGGCTGCACGCCCGCTCTCCTGAACGGCTTCCTGTAATACATCGGCCGGCCTTAGCCGCGGCCCTTGGGTGCGCCTTCCGCCATTTCACTGGCGAAGGTGAAGTCGGATGTCTCGCCGTAAACGCCGTCGAACTCCAGGCCGAAGAGATCCGGGTGTCCCGGCCCCTTGCCGATCCGGAATTCCGGCGCAAAGCCGTACATCGCGTTCTTCACGGTGGTCACGCCGCCGTCGGGCCCGGGCAGTGGCTCGAACGTAACGACCACGCGGCCCGCCACTGAGCCGGACGGAGTATCCCCGTCCGAGAACGAGACACTCGCGCGTTCCAATCCCAGCCATTCGCCGTACAGCGCCGCGAAATCCCCGAACGGCCCGCCGGCCTGTCCCCGAAGGATGCTCTCAAGGGCGCTCACCTGCGCATCCGAAGCGCCGTCGTCGACGACGGCACCCACCTTCCAGCCGCCTGCGGTCAGATGAGAGGGGAACCAATTGCAGAAGACGAAGTCGACGCCCGAGAGGTCCGTTTCATCCAGCTTCCCGCTCGCGATATGGAAGACGTTTACACCACGGCACTCGCCATCCGGTCCGGTGGGCACGCCGTCCACGGGGCACGGGCAGATCATCCGGCAAGTGCAGTTGCCAACGTAAGTTCCCGAAATTTCCCACGACATGGAATCCTCCTAGCTGGCACCGTCGCCAAGCAGAAGCGGCCCAGAGACAGCGCCGAAAATACTTAGAAAACGGGTCGGAAAGCCCCGTTAAGGCAGACAGTATTCCTGCACAATCCGCGTGTCAATGCTCCGCGAACACAAGGAAACGAGGCGCCGATGTGGGGCTCTTTTGGGGCTGCCCGGAGCTCACCGCCGCTCCCGCCACATCAGCGACACGGCAAACACCACCGCGCCGAGTCCGAGCATCGTGAACACCATGAGCCCCCAGTTGGCCTGGTTCACGCCGGTGCCGTAGAAAATCCCGATCAGCACCGTGGCCGTGATCGCCCCGAGATACCGGCAGGTCTGGAAGATCCCGGCGGCCACGCCGCGCTCCTCCGGCCGGGTGGACAGGTACATGCCCTGGCTGGAGGCGATGCTGACCACTCCGTACGGCACGCCCAGCATCGCGGTCAGCGCAATCACCAGTGGGATCGCGAACGAGGCGGTCAGCAGCCACATCGTCCCCGATGCGGCGATCAGCAGCACGACGCCGGCGATCAGCACCCGCTTGACGCCGATCCGGTCCATCGCGCGGACGGCCAGCGGCGTCGAGATCACCGAGACGGCGGCCAGCGGCAGCATCAGCAGGCCCACCAGACCGGGCTCGTAGCCGCCGGCTTCCTGCAGCAGCTGCGGCAGGCCGAAGAAGGCGAAGTAGTAGACACCGTTGAACAAGGCAAAGCCCAGATAGACCAGCAGCAACGGCCGGTTCCGGCCCAGCAGCCGCAGGTCAAGGAACGGCGGGTCGAAGCGCAGCTCGCGCCAGACAAAGAGTACGGCCAGCAGGGTGCCTGCCCCGAGCAGCCACCAGCGGTACTCCGGCACGACATTGAGCAGCGCCATCATCACCAGCACCATGGAGCCGATGAAAGCCAGGATGCCGGGGATGTCCGAGTCCCGCAGCAGCTCCGCGGCCCGGCCGCGTTCCCGGTCCTCATCCGCCGGCGCGAACTGCCGGACCAGGAGGATCGCGCCCAGGGCCAGCGGGACGTTGACCAGGAACAGCGCCTCCCAGCCGACGAAGCCCACCAGCAGGCCGCCCACCACCGGCCCGACCGCGGCCGCCGAGGTGTTGGCCATCTGGATCCGGCCCAGCGGCCGGGTGGACTTGACGTCCGCCAGCTTCGCCAGCGCTCCGACCATCACGACCGCGCTCGGGTAGGCGGTCGCGGTGCCCAGTGCCATAACGGCGCGGGCCACGCACAGCAGGGCGAAGTTCGGGGCGAACGGTGCCAGCGCGCAGGTCGCGGCCACCAGCGCCATGCCGAGCATAAACAGCCGCCGCGGCCCGAAGCGGTCCGCCAGCCGGCCCATCAGCGGCTGGCCCGCCGCGGAGGTGAGGTAGAAGGAAGTGATCACCCAGGTGACGGTGGCGACGTCGAGCCCGAAGTCGGCGCGCAGCACCACCAGGGCGACGGCGATCATCGAGGAGTTCAGCGGGTTCAGGGCCGTGCCCAGGCTGAGTCCTGCGACGGCGAGGCCCGTCCGTGGGGAGTTGCTCACGGCAACAGTCTGTCCCACGGCGGCGGCCAAAATCGAACCGGACGACAAATTCCGCTACGGCGGGCCGCCTGAGACGTCACGCCGGGCAGGCTTTTGGCCCTGCGTGACCCGGGACCCCGCGGAATAAAGCGGAAGTCCTCGCTGCGGTGCTGGAAAAGTCTGCCTCCAGTGACGCCTGCATCACGGCGTGCGGGCGGTCACGTCGAAGATGTGCCAGTGCTTGGGGCCCCGGAATGACTGCCCGTCGTCGTCGTACACCTCGAACGTCAGGATCTGGAGCCCGTCGAAGAGCTGCCGTGCCTGCGCTTCGGTGTGGAAGTTCCATTCCGGGATGTCCGCCCAGGAGTCCCGGTCCCCGAACAGGTTCACGGCCACGATGCCCCGGCGCTGAAGGGCGCCCAGCATCATCCGCCAGAAGCGTCCGAAGTGGTCCGGGTGGATGAACGGCAGCGAATAGCCGGCGAAGATGAGGTCCGCTGCCGGGAGTTCCCGGAGTTCCTGGAAGGCCCGCACCTCGATGCTGAGCCGGCCGTCCGCATCCGCCGGAGCGATCCCGAGGAGCCGTTCCCGGGTGTCCGGCAGCGAGTCCACGGCGTGCACGCACCAGCCAGCGCGCAGCATCGCCAGCGTTTCCTTGCCGGCTCCGCAGCCCAGGTCGATGGCCCGGCGGCCGTTGCCGGGACCGGCTAGCTCCATGGCGCCGAGGCAGAGCGGGCGCACGGGACGGTCCGCCTGGGCCGCGTTGTAGTCGGTCCAGACCTTGCTGTCCGCGAGCGTTGTCACAGCCTTATTTTTCCACGCGCGCGGCGGCGAAGCCACAGCTCTTAGCTGGGCCCGCCGCCGCGTGAGTCAACTCCCGGCGTCAGAGAACCTTGGAGAGGAACGCCTTGGTGCGGTCGTGCTGCGGGTCGCTCAGGATCTGCCGGGGCGGTCCGGCCTCCACCACCACGCCTTCGTCCATGAACACCAGCGTGTCCGCCACTTCGCGGGCGAAGCCCATCTCGTGGGTCACCACGATCATGGTCATGCCGCTCTTCGCCAGTTCCTTCATAACGTCCAGCACCTCGCCCACCAGTTCGGGGTCCAGGGCGCTGGTCGGCTCATCAAAGAGCATCAGCTTCGGGTCCATGGCCAGGGCACGGGCGATGGCCACACGCTGCTGCTGCCCGCCCGACAGGTGCGCCGGATAGGCGTCCCCTTTGTCGCCCAGGCCCACGCGTTCCAGCAGTTCTTTGGCCCGGGCGGTGGCTTTGGCCTTGGACACACCCTTCACCCGCATGGGGGCAAGGATGATGTTCTCCACGGCGGTCAGGTGCGGAAACAGGTTGAACCGCTGGAACACCATCCCGATTTCCTGGCGCTGGAAGGCTGCTTCCTTGAGCTTCAGTTCGTAGAGCTTGTCCCCCTTTTGTCGGTAGCCCACCAGCTGCCCGTCGACCGAGAGCCGGCCGCCGTCGACCCGTTCCAGGTGGTTGATGCACCGCAGGAACGTCGACTTACCCGAACCGCTGGGGCCCACAATGCAGAGCACCTCCCCGGGGTCAACCTCCAGGCTGATCCCGCGCAGCACCTTGTTGGAGCCGAAATTCTTGGAGACCCGCTCCGCGAGCACCATCGGCACGTCCGTCATCCTTTTCCTCCAAAGTCCGTGCCGAGCGGTCCGCCGGGCGCGCCGGGAACCGCCGTCGGTGCCGGTTCCGGCGTCGCCGATTCCTTGCCCGCCTTGACCCGCCCGGTTCCGCGGGAGAACCGCTTCTCAATGAAGTGCTGTCCCACCATCAGGGCGGAGGTGAACAGCAGGTACCAGAGGGAAGCGACAATCAGCAGCGGCACCGGGGTGAACGTCACCGCGGATATGCCGCGGGACACCCCGTACAGGTCGATGCTCAACGGGATCGCAGCCACCAGTGAGGTGGTCTTGAGCATCGAGATCACCTCGTTGCCGGTGGGCGGAATGATGATCTTCATCGCCTGCGGGACCACCACGTACCGCATCGTCTGCCCCCAGGACATCGCCAGGGCCGTGGAGGCTTCCTCCTGGCCCTGGTCCACGGACAGCAGCCCGGCGCGCACGATCTCGGACATGTAGGCTGCCTCGTTCAGGGCCAGCCCGATCACCGCGGTGATGAAGAGGTTGGTGAAGATCTCGTTCGGGATGGTGACCCACGGATCCATAAACGGAATGCCGAACGTGAACACCGGATAGATCAGCGACACGATGCCCCAGAAGACCAGCTGCACGTAGACCGGGGTTCCCCGGAAGAGCCAGATGTACAGCCA
The DNA here is from genome assembly GCF_001750145.1 of Arthrobacter sp. U41. Lineage (NCBI taxonomy): Bacteria > Bacillati > Actinomycetota > Actinomycetes > Micrococcales > Micrococcaceae > Arthrobacter > Arthrobacter sp. U41. Next base: position 2,180,927 of record NZ_CP015732.1, on the reverse strand, counting down.
GGCGATGCTCTTCAGCACCGGGTTCGGCGAGAGGCGCATGATGGCCAGCAGCAGGCCGATGACGATCGCACCGATCATCGCGTAGATGGTCAGCGACAATGTCACCCACGCCGCCTGGCTGATCCGGCGGTCGAAGATGAACTTGCCCACGTCCGCCCAGCCATAGTCCGGGCGCTGGGCGGCGTCGAGGACAAAGACCGCCAGTCCGAGGACGAGGAGCACGGCCACCACGTTCCGCCACGGGTGCCGCAGCGGGATCGCGACGATCGCTTCCGGCGGCGCGTTGTCCGCGTCCCGCCCCCTGCCGGCCCGCGGCGCCCTGCCGGACTCCGCGTTCCTGCCGGACTCCGGCGATTTGCCGGGTTCCGCCTCAATCATCCGGTCGGATTCCGGCTCGCTCATCTGCTATCACCCTTTGGCTGCCACGTTGAGCTCGGCCGTCTTGACTCCGCCGGCTTCCACTCCCCACTTGGACAGGATTTTGTTGTAGGTACCGTCGTCGATCAGCGTCTGGAGCGCCTTCTGCAGGGCCGGCGTAAATTCGCTGTCCTTGGCCACGGGCATCCCGTACGGTGCCACTTCGAACGCGTCGCCCGCGGTCTGCAGCTTGTCCTTGGTCTTGGAGATCGCGTAAAGGGTCACCGGGGAATCGGCACTCATCGCGTCGACCTGCCCGACCACCAGGGCGTTGGTCGCCTGGTCCTGCGCGTCGTACTTGAAGATGGTGATGGCCGGCTTGCCCGCGTCGGTGCAGGCCTTCGACTTGGCCGGAACCTCGTGCGTGTCCTGGTAGGTGGTGGCCTGGACGGCGACCTTGAGCCCGCAGGCGTTGTCGGGGTCCACGGTCTTGCCCTTCGGGGCGGCCCACTGGATGCCGGCGGAGTAGTAGTTCACGAAATCCACCTGCTTTTCGCGTTCCAGGGTGTCGGTGAAGGAGGACACACCCATGTCATCCTTTCCTGCCTTTACCGCAGGGAGGATGTTGTCGAACGTGCCGATGTCGAAGTTGACCTTCAGGCCCATGACCTGGCCCAGGGCGTTGGTCAGGTCCACGGCCCAGCCGGCCGGCGCCCCGTTGTCGTCCTTGAACTCGTTGGGCGGGTAGTTGTTTGCCATGCCCACGTTGAGCACGCCGGCGCTCTTCATTTTCTCCGGGAGCATCGCGGCGACGGCGTCATTCTTTTTCACCTCGATGGCGTCAGCGGTTCCGGATGCCCCGCCGGTAGCCGCCGGCTCGCTGTTGTTGACGCAGCCGGAGAGCGAGAGGGCTGTGGCTATGGTGAGAACGGGGAGAAGGTATCGGGTGCGCATGGTTTCCTTAGCTGTTCAGAGATTCACAAAGCTTCCCGCAAGTCTGCGGGAGGAGGGCACTGCGTGCCTGCAGGTTCAGAACTTGTTGGTGCGTGTTGCCTGACGCTGTTGTTTCGAGGATTTCTCCGGAATGACGGATGTCCCGGAGAATTTCCCCGCCTCGAGCTTTCAACTCCGGAATGCTGGAAACGCCCACTAACGTCATGGTACGCCGGAGCTCATCCGCGAAGATCTCGATGATGCGCCCGACGCCGGGCGAGCCCGCCGCCACCAGTCCGTACAGGTAGGCCCTGCCGATCGAGCAGGCATCGGCACCGAGCGCCAGCGCCTTGAGGACGTCGCTGCCGCGCCGGATGCCGGAGTCGACATAGATTTCCATCGAATCGCCCACCCGCTGGCGGGATTCCTGCAGCACATCCATCGGGCTGAGCATGTGGTCGAGCTGGCGGCCGCCGTGGTTGCTGAGCTGGACGGCGTCCAGGCCGATCCGGGCTGCTTTTTCGACGTCGGCCGGGTTTACGCAGCCCTTGAGCACGATCTTGCCGTGCCACGCCTGGCGCAAGGCTTCCAGTTCCTTCCATCCGCTGGTCGCATCCGAGTGGCCGAGGATGTGCTGCCACATGGACGGGGTGACCACGGAGGTGGCCGCGGCACTGCGCGGATCCAGGTTCGGGAAACTGATGCCGTCCGACTTCAGGAAGCTGATCCACCAGGACGGCCGGCGGGCGATGTCCGCGATGGTTGACAGCGTCAGGGCGGGAGGCGCGGTGAAGCCGTTGTGCAGGTCCCGTTCCCTTGCGCCCAGGGCCCGCGTATCGACGCCGACAATCAGGGTGTTGAACCCGGCGGCCTCGCAGCGCGCCAGTTTGTCCTTCATTGCCTGGGCGTCGGAGGTGAGCCCGAAGTTGAACCAGCGGTCCAGGGCCGGGTGGCTCGCCGCGATGGTTTCCATCGGCACGGTGCTCAGCCCGGCCAGTCCGTAGGGGATACGGGCCCGGTCGGCGGCGGCGGCGACGGCGAGCTCGCCCTCGGGATGGAAGAGCCGGGTGGCGCCGGTGGGCGTCAGGGTCAGGGGCAGGGCACTGCTTTTTCCGAGCAGGGTGGTGCTGGTGTCGGGTCCGGAGACCGGGCCCCAACTGGGCATCAGCGCCCAGGAATCGAAGACGGCGCGGTTGCGGCGCAGCGTCACCTCGTCTTCCGAGCCGCCGTCGAGGTAGTCAAAGATCCCGGCCGGCAGGACCCGCTGTGCCGATTTGCGGTATTCCTCCACATTGAAAGCGTCGGCCAGTACCCGGCGCCGTCGGGAGAAGACGGGGGTTTTGACCTGGATTAGCTGCCGGGCGTCGCTGATTTTCAAGGAGGGCCTTCCACTGCGTGCGTGCGTTATGGTTCAGCGTAGAAAGCGAAACACCGTGCCACTATGGAGATTGCGACAAATTGGAGGGTCCTTCATTAGCAGCTGCTACCAAACATCGTGTGGGATGACACCGTGATGGTGTTTGCCGCGGCGGAGAGCCAGGCGCTGCCCACCCTCGCGGACGTGGCGCGCTCGGCCGGATCGGAAATTGTCAGCCTCGTCGAAATGCCGGCCGATGACCAGCAGACTGTCGCGGGCTCCGTCCTGTACGACCCGACGGCCCCGCCCGCCAGGTTCGCCGGGGCCGTTGCGCTGGCCATCGGCCTGTCGCTGTCCGGGAAGCGTCTGCGCGGCAAGATCCAGGAGCTCCACGACGCCGGCTACGTGGCAATCGTCTACAAATCCAATGGCAGCTCGGACGCCGCACTCCGGGCGGCCGCCCGGGAAACCGGGATGGCCCTCTTCCGGGCCTCCGACTCGGTGCCGTGGAACCAGCTGGCGGAGATCATGGACGCCGCCGTCGTTCCGCACCGCCAATCGGGCCGCACCCTGGTGGACATCCGTCCCGGGGACCTGTTCGATCTGGCCAACACCGTCGCGGCCCAGGCCGGCGGTGCCATTGCGATCGCCGATCCCGATCAGATGATCCTGGCCTATTCGACCCTGCCCGACCAGCCCATTGACGAGACCCGGCGAAGCTCGATCCTGCGTCTGCACGTGCCGCACTCCACGCAAACCGACAAGGACTACCGGCGCGTCCATGCCACCAACGGTGCTGTCGATGTGGCGACCGAGGACCCGCTGCTCCGCCGCACGGCGGTCGCCATCCGGGCCGGCGGCGCCGTGCTGGGATCGCTCTGGCTCCTGGAACGGGCCGAAGACCACAACCCGGACGCGCACCGGATCCTGCGCGAAGCCGCCAACGTTGCCGCGCTGCACATCCTGCACAAACGCACGACGTACGTCTCGAACCTCACCCGCCAGATGGATCTGGTCCAGCCGCTGCTGTTCGAGCCGGAGCGCGCCGAGCTGGCGGCCATCCGGCTGGGAATTTCGGCAGCTTCCATCCGGGTAGCCGCACTCAGCGTCTGGCCGGCGGAAGCCGTAGCGGCCGAAACGCTGCAGTCACGCCTTCGGCTCTTCGACACCATCCGGACCGCCTGCGCCATCCGGCTGCCCACGGCGGTCTGCGGGCTCTCGGACGGCATCGTGTACATCGTCCTGCCGCAGACAACTGAATCGTCGCGGCAGTTCCAACGCGGCGCGGTCCTCAAGATTGTCCAGAATGCGCGGCGGCTGCTCTCCCGCCCGGTCCTGGCCGCGCTGGGCACAGCGGCCCCGATCGACCGGCTCGCGGAGTCCCGGGTCAACGCGGAACTGGTCCTGTCCGAGCTGGTCCGCAACGTCGCCGAGGGTCGGATCCCTGCCGGCTCCGATGACGTGGTGGCCGACGACGAATCGCTCGGCTCGCGCCTGCAGCTGCGCCAGATCGTCTCGGCGCTGACGACGTCCGGCCAGCTGCCCGGAACCCACGCCCTCCGGATCGCCGAGTACGACGAACACCAGAACAAGTCCTTTGAAGAGACCATCCACGCCTATCTGAGCTGCGGAGGCAACGCGATCGAGGCCGCCAAGACCTTGGGCGTGCACGTCAACACGGTCCGCTACCGCCTGGCCCGGGTGGAACCTCTCTTCGGCATCGACCTGGACGATCCCGAGACGCGCCTGCTTGTCGGGCTGCAGTTATGGGCGAGGCACAACGAGTAGGCAATCCGGCCAGGCCGGTCTGCGCGGCCGCCGCCCAACCGGGCCGTGGCCTCAGGTCTTGATTTTCGCGACCGTCATCAGGATCGCCGAGTCCTCTTCCGCCTCCAGGCTGTGCAGCCCGTCCGGCACGATCAGCAGGTCCCCGGCCTTTCCCTGCCAGGATTCCTTGCCCGAGCGCAGCCGGACGCAGCCGCGGAGCACAAAGACCGTGGCTTCGCCGGGATTCTGGTGTTCGCTCAGCCGCGTCCCGGCCCGGAACGCCATCACCGTCTGGCGGAGGGTCTTCTCATGGCCGCCAAAGGCAGTATCCGCAGCGCGTCCGCTGGGTGCCGCCACCGCAGCCGCGATTTGCTGACGGGCAAGGGCATCGAGCGATATCTTCTGCATGCGGCCACCCTACCCAGAAACGGCCGCGCTGCCGAGGGTCCTTTGCCCCGGTCAGGGCTTGAGCTGCAGGCCCTGGGACACCACGCATTCTTTGTAACTACTCCGGGACGTCCTACCCTGAGATCAGCGGCCGGCAGCTGCCCGGCCCGCTTCACCTCACTGTCGCAACGGAGCCGCACTATGACCGAGGCCATCGCCGCCAGCGCTGATGCGCCGCGCCCGGATGCATCGCGTCCGGGCGTACCTGCAGCTTCGGCAGCCCAGGTTGCCCCGGCACTCCCCATTCCAGCGGACGACGACGCCGGACTCCGCCGGCTCGCGGACGCCACCTTCGGCCTGCCGCACCTCCGCGAAGGCCAGCTCACGGGGATGCGCGCCCTCGCCGCCGGCCGGGACGTCCTCGCCGTCATGCCCACCGGCTACGGGAAGTCGGCCATCTACCAGGTCCCTGCGCTGCTGCTGCACCGCCAGCAACAGCGGCCCACCGTCGTCGTGTCCCCGCTGATCTCCCTGCAGGAGGACCAGCTGGACGGGCTGCGGGACGCCGCGGGGCCGGGCAGCGCCGTCGCGGTCAACTCCTCGCACAGCGCCGCGGAGCAGGAGCGTGCGTGGCAGGCGGTGGAATGCGGCGAGGCGGCGTTCCTCTTCCTCGCCCCGGAGCAGCTGGCCAAGCCCAGCACCGTGGCACGGATCGCGGCGCTCAACATCGCCCTGTTCGTGGTGGACGAGGCGCACTGCGTCTCCTCCTGGGGCCACGATTTCCGGCCCGACTACCTCCGCCTCGGCGAGGTCCGCGAGCGCCTCGGCAACCCGACCACCGCCGCGCTGACGGCCACGGCCTCTCCCCCGGTGCGCGAGGAGATCCTGGCCCGCCTCGGCATGACCAACCCGCTGATCCTGGTCCACGGCTTCGACCGGCCCAACATCGTCCTCGAGGTGCGCCGCCACCACGAGGACAAGGAGAAGCGCCGGGCCGTCGTCGAGCAGGTCACCGAGCTGGTCGCCGGAACGCGCGGGCCCGGGCTCGTGTACGCCGCCAAACGCAGGGACACCGAAAAGTACGCCGCGAAACTGGCCCGGAGCGGCCTGCGCGCCGCGGCCTATCACGCCGGCCGCACACCCGCCGAGCGCGAACTGGTCCACCAGCAGTTCCTCGACAGCGGCCTGGACGTGGTGGTGGCCACCACCGCTTTCGGCATGGGGATCGATAAGCCCGATGTCCGCTTCGTCCTCCACGCGGACATCCCGGAATCCCTGGACAGCTACTACCAGCAGATCGGCCGGGCCGGACGGGACGGGCTGCCTGCCGCCGCGGTCCTGCATTACCGCTCCGAGGACCTCGGGCTACGGCGCTACTTCGCCACGCACACCCCCGATCAGGCCGCGCTGCGGACGGTCCTGACCGCACTGCGCGCCGCGGGCCGGCCGCTCCAGCCCCGGGCGCTGGCCGAGGGGACCGTGTGGCCCGCCCGGCGGATCACCGGCCTGCTGAACCAGCTGCAGGAGACCGGCGCCGTCACCGCAGACCCCGACGGGGTCCGGCTCGACCCCGCGGCGGATCCCGCCCAGGTGGTGGAACGCGCCGTCGAGCTCGCCGCAGCCCGCGAGCGCGTGGACAAGTCCCGCATCGCCATGATCCGCAGCTACGCCGAAACGCGCCGCTGCCGCCGCCAGTTCCTGCTCGGCTACTTCGGCGAGGACCTGCCCGGCCCCTGCGGGAACTGCGACAACTGCACCGACGGCTCCGCGCTGCAGCAGGAGCGCGGCGAGCACACCGGAACGCCCGACGGCGGTGCTGACGCCGGCCCCAACGAGGCCTTTCCAGTGAACTCCCGCGTGGAGCATGCCCTTTGGGGCCCGGGCCTGGTGATGGGGCACGACGGCGACCTCCTCACCGTGCTGTTCGACCGCGAGGGCTACCGGACGCTGTCCCGCAAAGCCGTCCTCGGCCACGGCCTGCTCACGCCCGCCTGACCCCCGGCCGGGAGTCAGTACACCACCCGGAAATTGCTGAACGCCCCCGTGGCCCGGGAGACCGTTTCGTCCACGTTCTCCACCTTGCCCGGCGCCTCCGGCGAGCGCAGCCAGCGCCGGAACTCCAGCACCACCGACTGCGGGCCCTCCGCCACGATGCCCACCGAACCGTCGGTGTTGTTCCGGACGGTGCCGGTCAGTCCCAGCTCCTCGGCCCGGTGCACCGTCCAGTAGCGGAAGCCAACGGCCTGCACCACACCGTCCACCCGCGCCGTCAGCCGGACCCACTCGCCGGAATCGCCCCTCGGAAACTCAGCCATGCTCCCAATGTAGCGCCGGCCCCGGACCCCGCCGCCAGAGGACTAGTGCACTTGTCCACATAGGGACTTTTGCCCCTTACCCGCCCCGGGCCCGGCGGCAAGGATTGACAAGTGCGCTGCGGGGACGTGTCGAGACAAGGCATGGCACATGGAAGTGCCTCACCCTCCCGCGGTGCTGTATTGCCCGGAAGGAAAACAAAGATGGCAGGACAATTCGAAATCTTCACGGACGCTGAGGCCAACGTCCGTTTCCGGCTCCTCGGGGCCGACGGCACGGTTTTGGCGATTTCCAAGGCTTTTGAGGACAAGCGGTCCGCCGCGGACGGCATCATGGCGGTCCGCGAATGTGCCGGCACCGGCCTGATCAAGGAGGCCCGTTCCAACGCCTGGGGCGGCACCGGAAAGGTCAGGGCAGGGCTGCCGACGCCCGCCCACCGCCGGCATCGGCATTACCCCGCCGTCTAAGCGGCGGAACTGCAAGACCCCGGGCGGGTAGCCCGGCACCATTCGGGAGCCGCAATGGACGAAGCACGGGTCCACATCAGCGGCTTCCGAATGGACTTCGGGGACACCACGGTGATCCGCGATCTGTCCTTCGACGTGCACGCCGGCGAAACCTTCGGATTCCTCGGTAGCAACGGCTCCGGCAAGACCACCACCATCCGGGCGCTGCTGGGCATCTACGAGCCCACCGCCGGAATCCTCCACATCAACGGCCGGGCCTTCAAACCCGAGCACGGCGACAAGCTGGGCTACCTTCCCGAAGAGCGCGGGCTGTACAAGAAGGAAAAGGTCATCGACATCATGACCTACTTCGGCCGGCTCAAAGGGATGGAGCGGCGCACCGCGAAACGCTGGTCGCTCGAGTACCTGGACCGGGTGGCGCTGGCGGACCGCGCCTCCGCCGTGCTGGACAAGCTCTCCAGCGGGCAGCAGCAAAAGGTCCAGCTCGGCGTCACCATCATGAACAACCCCGAGCTGCTGATCCTGGACGAACCCACGAAGGGCTTCGACCCGGTCAACCGGCGCCTGCTGATGGACATCATCGCCGAGCAGAAGGAGGGCGGTGCCACCGTGGTCATGGTGACCCACCAGATGGAGGAGGTGGAGCGGCTCTGCGACCGGGTCATCCTGCTCAAGGACGGCACCGCGGAAGCCTACGGGACGATCGACGAGGTACAGAACAAGTACGGCGGCCGCATCGTCCGGATCAGGCACAGCGGCCCCATCCCCCGTTCCCCCCACTACGAGGTGATGCTCGAGGAGACCAACTACTCGGAGCTCTCGATCACCGACGCCACCGACGAAGCCGTCATCCTCAGGGACCTGGTCGAGGCGGACCTGACCATCCGGAGCTTCACCACCACCAAGATCTCCCTCGAGGACATTTTCATCCGGGTCTACGGCGACCAGAACACGCCGTCCGCGTCCGGGGCTGCCGGCACCGCACGGTCCCCGGGCAGGGAAGGGGTGTAGCGCGGTGGCGCAGCATAATCTCGGCACGGTCGTGAGCTTCGAGTTCATCCGCACCGTGACCAAAGGCCGGTTCTGGATCGGCACCCTCTCCGTCCCGATCATCATCGGCGTGGTTTTCGGGCTGATCTTCCTCAGCAACACCAGCACGGACACCGCTGCCGAGGCCCAGAAAAGCGCCCAGTTCAGCATCTCCTACACCGACGCCTCCGGACTGATCACCGCCCGGGACGCCGCGGTCTTCGGGGCCACCGCCGCGGACTCCCCCGACGCCGGGATCCGGGCCGTGCAGTCCGGCACCGTGGACGCCTACTTCGACTACCCGGCCCACCCCGAATCGACGGCCGTGCGCGTCTACGGTGCGGACAAGGGGATCTTCGAGAACGGCAAGTACGCCGCCGTCGCGCAGGCCCTGCTGACGCACGCCGTCGAACAGAAGGTCAGCTCACCGCAACTGTCCGCGCTCGCGGCCGGGAGGGTGCAGATCGAGACCGTCACCTATGACGGCACCCAGGAATCCGGGGGCCTGGGCTCGGTGATTCCGCCGCTGATCTTCCTGGTCATCTTCTACGGGCTGATCGTGCTGCTGGCCGGGCAGATGCTCAACTCCACGCTGGAGGAGAAGGAAAACCGCGTCACCGAGATGATCCTGACCACCCTCAAACCGACGACGCTGATCGCGGGCAAGGTGATCGCGCTGTTCGCGATCGGCCTGGTACAGATGATCGTGTTCCTCTCACCCGTCCTGATCGGCCGGCTGTTCTTCCCTGAGGAGCTCAGCATCGCGGCCCTGGACCTGCCCCCGCTGATCCTGGACCCGGTCCGGATGACCGTTGGCCTGCTGATCCTGGTCGGCGGATTCGCCCTGTTCACCACCACCCTCGTGGCGATCGGCGCCGTGATGCCCACCGCCAAGGAGGCCGGCAACTTCATGGGCGTGATGATGGCGCTGATCTTTGTGCCGTTCTACGCCGTGTCCCTGGTGGTCTCCGATCCGCAGTCCGTGATTGTGCAGATCTTCACGTTCTTCCCGTTCTCCGCCCCGGTCACCGCCCTGCTGCGCAACGGCTTCGGCTCGCTGAGCCTGGTCGAGGCAGGAATCGTGATCGTGATCCTCTTCGTGGGCGCCGCGGTGATGCTTCGCCTCGCCGTGCGGCTCTTCCAGTACGGCTCCATTTCCTACACCTCGAAGGTCAACATCCGCACCGCACTGCGTGCCGGGTCGCGGCACCCGGCCGCCGATGCGGCGCCGCGTCCCCGGACGACGGAGCGCTGAGGCCGGTCCCGGTGTCTATCCTGCCGGCGCCTCCGCCGGCCGCAGGGACGTGATCATCGTCCGGATGTCCTGGTACTCCGGGGTTCCGGCGTACAGTCTGGCCTTCTCCCGGTACGGCAGCGCGGGGTCCGCGGGTGTCTCGTGGTGCTCCGGGTTGTACGTCCCGCCGAAGAAGGCACCGCTCGGCGGCCACAGGAACAGGTGGAACATCGGACACGCGGTGTCGCCGGGCTCCTCGGGGACCATGGTGATGCCGTAGGCGGCGACAGTGGACTGCGTGGCCACCGGAGCGGTGTCTTCGCCCCGGGACTCGAACACGTAGCGGGGCACCCCGCCGTCGGCTCCCCCGCCCTCGGCGAGGGCAACCATCGGCTCGGAGTCGTAGACCTCATAAGGGGACTTTTCGACGCACTCCGCCCCGGTGACGATGTTGGTCCGCAGCCCCGCCATCGGTTTCCCCTCGGCGTTCAGCACGTCCACGAACTCTCCGGAGAGCGCCCCGCCGGGGTTGTTGACCGTCCAGCCGGCGGGGTAGTCGAACGACAAATCCCCGTCTGTCGTTGTGAACGTCGTCCAGCCCGACGCCGGCCCTTCCGACGCCGGGGACCCGGCCGGCGTCGTGGCGGACGGCGCCGCAGCCGACGTCGTGCCTCCCGGGCTCTGGCTTTCCGAAGCGGCGGGGCCCGCCGGCAGCGCCGGGGACAAACCGCAGGAGGTCAGCAGCAGGACCGAGCTGAGGGCGGCGCCGGCGGCGGCGCACCGGATGGGGCCGGGCGAAACGGCCGGCCTCCTCACGTTATGGCTTTCCGGCGGGCCGCAGTGAAGTGATCGCCTGCTTGACGTACTTGTATTCGGTGGTGTCCTTGTACACCTCGGGGGTATCCACATGCATGGGACCACCCGGTGTGGTGTCGAACGGATCATAGGCACCGCCGAACATGGCGCCGCTGGGCGGCCAGGTGAAAAAGTGGGAAATCGGGCAGGCGGTATCCCCGGTGGGTTCCGGCGCGGAAGTGATGCCGTAGGCCAGGGTCAAGGAATCCGCCGGGTCACCCGAGTCCGGCTCCGGATCGGTCCGCCCCTCGTAGACGAACCGCGGCGTCACTCCCCCCTGGGCCAGCGCCGGGATGGGCTCCGAGTCGTACAGCATAAAAGGGAACTTCTCCGTGCACTCGGCGCCCGTGACCAGGTTGGTCCGCAGGGTCGCCATCGTCTTGCCGTAGTCACTCACCAGGTCCACCGCGACACCGCCCTCGGCGGGTTCATCGGCCGGGTCCGTGATGGTCCACGTCTCCGGGTAGTCGAACGCCAGCGTGCCGTCCGAGGTCGTGTAGGTCTTCCAGCCCGCCGGGACCGTGGGCGCCGGAGAAGGGGTGGCCGACGGCGAAGGGCTGGCCGGCAGATCGCTGGCCGTGGCCGTCGTCGCCGGCGCGGAACTGGTGGCGGGGGCCGTTGCCGGCGTCCCGCACCCTGCAAGGATTGCAGCTGCGCAGAAAGCGGAAACGGCGGGGGCCGTTGCCGGCGTCCCGCACCCTGCAAGGATTGCAGCTGCGCAGAAAGCGGAAACAGCTGTAGCCAATGATGCGGCTCGGCGCATGACACCCTCCCCCTGGGAAAATAAAGTGGTTGGACAATTCTCTGGGGTTTCCGGGAGGAAAATAGGGGCAAAGGGCCCTTGGCGCCCCTGCCGTGACGGCCATGCGGCGCCGGGGTGCTGGCCTCGCCGCCGGCCGTGATGCTTCCCACCTTGCGCCCTGCAGATTTCAATTGGCAGCGGAAGCTTGCTAGAGCTTAAGTAATGCAAGACGTCCTTGACCCCGCCATGCCCTTCCTCGCCCCCATCCTCGCAGTGGCCCTCGCCGTGGCCGCCGGACTCCTCGCCTCCTGGCTGGTGCGCCGGATCGTGCTCCGGCTCAACCGCAACCAGCCCGCCCTCCGCGAGACCTCCCGGGTGGCGCGGCTGCCGTTGCGCTTTGCGCTCTGCCTGATCGGCGTCCGAATCGCCCTGGGCCTGACCACGGACGACGCCGAATGGCGCCGCAACCTTGACCACGCGCTGCAGATCGCGCTGATCGGCTCGCTCGCGTGGATGGCGATCGCGGTCTTCCTCATCATCGAGACCATGGTGCTGACCCGCTACCGGGTGGACGTGGCGGACAACCGCCGCGCCCGCCGGCTGCGCACCCAGGTGATCCTCGCCCGCCGGATCGGCGTGGCCCTGATCGTCATCGTGGCCCTGGGCATTGCGATGCTGACGTTCCCCGCGATCCAGGCCCTCGGCGCCGGCCTGCTGGCCTCCGCCGGCGTGATCTCGCTGGTCGCCGGACTTGCCGCGCAGACCTCGCTGGTCAATGTTTTCGCCGGCATCCAGCTGGCCTTCACGGACGCGATCCGGGTCGACGACGTGGTGGTGGTGCAGAAGGAATGGGGCCGGATCGAGGAGATCACCCTGACCTACGTGGTGGTCCACATCTGGGACGACCGGCGGATGATCCTGCCCTCGACCTACTTCACCACCACCCCGTTCGAGAACTGGACCCGGCGGCAGTCCGAGGTCATGGGCACCGTGGAGTTCGACCTCGACTGGCGCGCCCCGGTCGAGGACATGCGCGCGGAACTCAAACGGGTCCTGGCAACCACCGAGCTCTGGGACAAGCGGGTGGGCATCCTGCAGATCACCGACGCGACCGCGGGCTTCGTGCGGGTCCGCATCCTGGTCAGCGCCGCCGACAGCGCCACGCTCTTTGACCTGCGCTGCCTGATCCGCGAAGAGCTGGTGCTGTTCCTGCAGCAGGAACACCCGACGGCGCTCCCCCACGTCCGGCTCGAATCGCTCAATGCCGCTTCGCTCGGATCCGGTACCACCGCCTCGGCCCAGGCGTCCGGACCCTCCACGAAGCAGCCCGGCACGGTCTCCGCCGCGGACGAACACAGCCGGCACCCCGCCGATCCGCACGACTCCCAGCTGTTCACCGGATCGATCGAGGCGATCCAGCGCTCCCGGGCCTTCACCGGCCCCGGCGAGGAAGTGTTCGAGGACCGGGACAAGAGCATCGCCGCGCAGAACTAGCCTGGCCGTTTCGCCGCCGGCCGGTGCTGCCCGGCGCCGGCCGCCCCCAATCGGCGGGCGCCGTCCACATGGCACCGGCGGGGTCTTCCCTGCCTGCGGGAACTGTTCAATAATCAGGATTCGGTGAGACAGCGTCCGCGTTGCCCGCCGGTGCCCGCCGGAGCCCGCCGGAGCAGCTGAGGAGTCCCCCAATGACGGTAGAACAGCCGACTGACGAATCCCTTGCGGCCCCGTCCCGCGACTGGTTCCGGAGCGCCGTCGTCTATCAGATCTATCCGCGCAGCTTCGCCGATTCCAATGGAGACGGCATCGGGGACCTGCGGGGCATCATCAGCAAGCTGGACTACCTGCAGCGGCTCGGCGTCGACGTCCTCTGGCTCTCCCCGATCTACACCTCCCCGCAGGATGACAACGGCTACGACATCAGCGACTACCGCAACGTCGACCCGATCTTCGGCACCCTCGAGGAACTGCGGGAACTGACGGACGGGCTGCACGCCCGGGGCATGAAGCTGGTCATGGACCTGGTGGTCAACCACACCTCGGACGAGCATCCCTGGTTCGTCGAATCACGCTCCTCCAAGGACAACCCAAAGCGGGATTGGTACTGGTGGCGGCCGCCGCGCGAGACCTCCGCTGACGGCTCCGCCGCCGGTCCGGGCGCGGAGCCGAACAACTGGGGGTCGGCGTTTTCCGGACCGGCCTGGGAGTTCGACCAGGCCACCGGCGAGTACTACCTCCACATATTCTCCAGGAAGCAGCCGGACCTGAACTGGGAAAACCCGGAGGTCCGGGCCGCGGTGTACGAGATGATGACCTGGTGGCTGGACCGGGGTGTGGACGGCTTCCGGATGGACGTCATCAATTTCATCTCCAAGGACACCGCCCTGCCGGACGGGCCCATCGCCGCCGGCATGCTCTACGGCGACGGCAGCCCGTTCTACATCGGCGGGCCCCGGATCCATGAATTCCTGCAGGAGATGCACCGCGAGGTCTTCGCCCACCGCCCCGGCCCGCTGCTGACCGTCGGCGAAATGCCCGGCGTCACCGTGGAGGAGGCGATCCTGTTCACCGACCCGGAGCGCGCCGAGGTGGACATGGTCTTCCAGTTCGAGCATGTCGCCCTGGACCAGGAGGACGGGAACAAGTGGCGGCCCAAAAAGCTCAAACTCACGGACCTCAAGCGGACCCTGGGGCACTGGCAGACCGGCCTGGCGGAGCGCGGCTGGAACAGCCTCTACTGGGGCAACCATGACCAGGCCCGTGCGGTCTCGCGCTTCGGCGACGACGGTAAATACCGTGAACTCTCCGCCAAGATGCTCGCCGGGATCCTGCACCTGCACCGGGGCACGCCCTACGTCTACCAGGGCGAGGAACTGGGCATGACGAACATGACCTTCGGGGCGATCAGCGATTACCGCGACATCGAGGTCCTCAACCACCACCGCGAGGCCACCACCCATCTGGGCCACACGGACGCCGACGTCCTCGCCGCGCTGGCGCCGCTGAACCGCGACAACGCGCGCACCCCGGTCCAGTGGGACGCGTCGCGGCATGCCGGTTTCACCACCGGCTCGCCCTGGATTGCGGTCAACCCGAACGCCAACCACATCAACGCCGCCGCGCAGATCGACGACCCCGATTCGGTCTACAGCTTCTACCGGAAGGTGATCGGGCTGCGGCACACCGAGCCCGTGATTGCGCACGGGGACTTCACGATGCTGCTGCCGAAAGACGAGCACGTCTACGCCTTCGTCCGGTCACTGCCGGAGACGCGGCTGCTGGTGCTGGGGAACTTCTCCGGCCAGGATCAGGAGGTGACACTCGACGACGCCGATGTTCCGCTGGCGTGGGGCAGCGCGGATCTGATCCTGGGCAACTACCCGGCCGAGCCCCCGGTGCCCCGCCTGCACCTCCGGCCGTGGGAGCTGAAGGTCTTCCGCGCCGGCGCAGCGCGGCCCGCCCGGTAAACCGCGGACGCGCAATCCCGTGCAACACACGTTCAACGATGAGTGAGGGAGCCTGAGATGACCATTCCACCGCCACACGAACCCGAGCCGTTTCCGCCGGAACCGGGCCCGACCCCGCCTGAGCCGCAACCCGGGGACCCCTTCCCGCCGGAGCCCGGACCGGTCCCGCCCCCGGCGCCGATTCCGCAGCCGGGCCCCACGCCGGCGCCCGGCCCGTTCCCCACGCCCGGTCCGCTGCCGATACCGGACCCCGGGCCGGTCCCGCCGCGGCCGGACCCGACGCGGTTCTAGCTTGGTTCACCGGCCGGCTGGTTTGCCGCGGCTGGCTTGGCCGGCGGCCTGGTTCAACCGGCCATGCCGTGCAGGAAGTTCCTCACTTCGGCGTTGAAGGCGTCGGGCGCCTCTAGCGGGGCCAGGTGCCCGACGTCGGGAATCACGACGAGTTTTGCGCCGGGAATCTGGCGGTGCAGTTCGTGGGCGACGTTCAGCGGGGACCGCTGGTCGTCTGCGCCGTAGAGCAGGAGCGTGGGAATGGTGATGGTTGGCAGCACGGGTCGGTAGTCGGCCCGGCCGCTGGCTGAGAGCAGAGCCTGCTGCCCGGCCGGGCGCACATCAGCCATGATCCTGGCGGCTTCAGCGACGACGGCGGGATCGGCCTTGTCGGTGAAGAGTGTCGGCAGCCAGTCGTCGATGAATTTCTCCGGAGGCTGACCGATCTCGGCCAGCACCTGGGCGTAGCGCCGCTCGACCTCCTCGGCCGGCAGGGAACCCGCCCAGCCGGCATAGGCCGAAGCCAGCACCAGGGACGCGGGAATCCCGGGATACCCGCGGTACAGCTCCAGGGCCACCATGGAACCCCAGGACAGCCCCAGGAGATGTGGCTTCGCCGGTACGGCTGCGCGCAGGAATCCGGCCGTGATGGCGCCAAGCTCACCGGCGGACATCCCTGGGTCCGGGTCGTCCGCCTGGCCGCACCCGGGAGCGTCCCAGGCGAACACCGTGAACTCGTCCGAGAGCCCTTCCAGCTGCGCACGCCAGATCCGGCTGTCCTCCCCGGCCCCGTGGAACAGGACCAGCGCCGGTCCCTGGCCAACCCGCTGATATGCGATCCGCAGCCCATCAACCTCGACGGTTTCCATAATTCAATGCTAGGCCGGTCCGCCGTGGCCCGCAGGGCCAGGACGCGCCCCGTTCAGGAGGACTGAAGGGAAGCCTGTCCGCGCCACGGCCCCAGACTCACGACGCGCAAAGCCGCCCGCGTCGCACAAAAGACCCCTCGACGCCCGGGTTCGGGTGGCGAGGGGTCTTTGGCGCGACGGCCGGAAAAATGCGTGTCGCCGGCTACGGCAGGATGATGATGATGTCCCGGGTCCGGTGGTCGTAGTGGATGACCAGCAGGCCGCCGGAGTGGCGCACCTCGTGGTTGGTGCCGTCGAAGGCACCGAACGCGCCGAAGTTCTCGTCCCAGGAGCGGTTGAGCGCGATCTTGAAGCTGTAAGTACCGGCCGGGAGATCCGCTGCGAGCTTCCAGAGCTGATCGACGAGGTCCAGTTCCATCTGGGATTCGTCGTACTGCGGGGCCCAGTTGGCGGGGGCGCCGAGCAGGATGTTGAAATCGCCGGCGACGGCGACAGCTTCGGGCTGCTCAACGGTTCCCACGCTGGTGGCAGGAGCCGCGGCCGCGGCGGCTGCCGCACCGGCTACGGGAGATGCGGCCGCAGGCGCTGTAGCCGCGGTCGTTGCAGCCGCGGGCTTCTCAGCGGCCGGCGCAGTGGCGGGTGACTCGGCTGCCTTGTCGGCTGCCTTGCGCTTGCGGACCGCCTTGGCGACCGGGGCGACGGCGTCTTCGACCAGCTTGGCAGCCTTGCCGGCGACCTTTTCGGCAACCGTGGCAGCCTTCGGAGCCGCGGCTTCGGAAGCGGCCTTCCGAACCGGGGTCCCGGCAGGGGGCGCCGACGGAAGCGGGGTGTCGGCGGGAACAGGAGTTCCGGCGTCGAGCGCTGCGGCGAAAGCGGCAGGGTCAGCAAACGCGACCGTGGCGCGCTGGCCGTCCTCGGTAATGGTCCAGCCCGCACGGCCCTTGACCAGCCAGCCGGCCTTGACCAGCTTCGCGGTGGCGGTGGTCAGGGTCTTGTGGCCACGGGGAATTCCGCCGCTGAGCAGTTCGCGCTCAAACTCGTTGAGCGGAACGCGGGCGATGGCCTCGCCCAGCACTGCTCCGGCGTTCAGCTTCTCGCCCGTCCACACCCCCTCTGCCAGAACGTCCAGTACGGCCTTCAGTCGACGGGTGGTGTTTTCGGCAGTGTTCGCGCCCATGGGTCTCCTCTAGAAGCAATTGATCCACCTGCATTTTGCCAAGGATCATCGAGTTTCCGCGAGTCGGTAACGGTTAACTCTGTGTGTCGTGACCCACTATTACACCCCATAACTGCGGGCGCGAGGGGCCTTGGGCAGTGTACCCGCGGGTAGTATTTCCGGCACGCACTCTCCGGCCCCGGCACGGCGAGGACCGGAGCCGCGCTGAACCTGGGGTGGTGCTGCTGCTAGATCTTGGGGATCAGGACCGGGGTGTTCTTCTTGTAGGCTTCATAATCGGCCTGGCCGCCCCACTTCGTGTCGGACTTCTTCTCCAGAAGCGGCACGCCGCTGACCTTGGTCAGCAGCAGGGTAACGAACACCGGGGAGATCAGGGCCACCCACTGCCAGGCCTGCAGCGCGGGCAGTGCGATGATCGCGACACCGATCCAGAGCAGGATCTCGCCGAAGTAATTCGGGTGGCGGGACCTGGACCACAGCCCGGTGGAAATGAATTTGCCCTTGTTGGCGGGGTCGGCGTTGAAGCGGCTTTTCTGGCGGTCGGCCGCGACTTCGATGCCGAAACCGACGGCCCACACCAGGAAGCCGAGCAGCGCGAACCAGTCCAGCGCCACCCTGGTCGCCGAGGTAATCGCCACCCACGCTGCGGCCGCGGTGAAGACCACCCAGAGACCCTGGATGGTCCACACGTTGAGGAACCGGACGAAGGAGGGTTTGATCTCGTCAAAGCGGTCGTCCTTGCCAGCCTTGCTGATGCGGCGGAACAGGAAGGTGCCCAGCCGCAGCGTCCAGGCGAGCACCATGGCTGCCAGAAGCAGGGCGCGGGCGTCGACTCCCGGGGTGAGCAGGATGAGCAGGAGCGTGATGGCGGTGTAGGTCAGGGTGCCGGTCAGGTCGTAGAACTTCTCGGTCTGGGCCTTGAATGAGGGGATGAATGCCAGCCACTGGATGAGGAACGCGGCCCCGACCGCCATCGCGAAAACGGGAATCCCGCCCAGGGTGGCTCCACCCTGGCTGCCGGCCACGGCGACAAGCGCCCCGATCAGCACCACCACGGGGAGGGCGATGAGCGCCTTACGGTCTGGTTCCTTCATGACGAAGTTCCTTTCACAGGCGGAGCCGGATGCCGGCAGTCCGCCCGGAGTCATCCCACCGGTCACCACAGTTTTAGTCAATTCTATTTGACGATCAAATGGAATTGCGTATTGTCGAATGAGGCGAGCGTAAGGAGGGATCATGACTGCGTCGCCGTACCACCCGGCCTCGTCGGCCCTGCAGGGCCTATTCACGCTTGCCAACGAGACAGAGCGTGTAGTCGCCCACAAACTGGGGCTGAACCTCACCGACTACCGGGCGCTCTCGGCGCTGGCACAGTCCGGACCGGTGACGGTGGGCAAGCTCGCCGCGGAACTGGGCGCCACCCCGGCCACCACCACCGCGATCGTGAGCCGGCTGGAGTCCCGCGGCTACGTGGCCCGCCACCGGAACACCGAGGACCGGCGCCAGGTCCACGTGAGCGCCACGCCGGCAGCCAACCGTGGAATCATGAACCTGATGCGGCCGCTGATGACCGCCGCCAACGAGCACATCAAGGCCCTGCCCGCCGCCCACCAGGGGGTCGTCGCGGACTTCCTCGACGTCGCCCAGCACCTGATGCAGGACCACTTGCACACACTTTCGGAGAAGGACGCCCGATGAGAGAGTTCACCACCCCGCTGCTGGTTGGGCCGTCCGGTCACCGGAACGCGACCGAGCTGCTGATGCAGCGCTTCCGGACTTCCCCGGACCACGTTGCCTTTGAGGTGCGGGCCGCGGATGCCGCGGTCACGGGTCCCTGGCGCCAGGTGACCACCCGGCAGTTCGTTGACGAGGTACGCGCGCTGGCCAAGGGCTTCATTGCGGCCGGCATAAAGCCCGGCGAATCACTCGCCATCATGTCCCCCACCCGGTATGAGTGGGCGCTGGCGGACATGGCAGCGTGGTTCGCCGGCGCCGTCGTCGTCCCGATCTACGAGACCTCTGCCGCTCCCCAGGTGACCGCAATCATCGCCGACGCCGGGGTGCGCCTCGCGGTGGCGGGCACAGCTGAGCACGCCGTCCTGTTGGAGCAGGGGTTTGAACAGGCCTGGATGCCGGGCCTGGGGGTCTGGACCATGGACGACCGTCCGGGGGCGGACCTGGCCGACCTCGCGCTCCTGGGCGCCGGGATTTCCGAGAGTGCGGTCGAGGACCGGCGCCTGCTGGCAGATCTCGACGCGGTGGCGACCATCGTCTACACCTCCGGCACCACGGCCGCTCCCAAGGGCGCCCTGATCACCCACGGCAACTTCGTGGGGCAGGTGCTGAACGTGGCCGCCGCCTACACCGGGGTGGTCCGCGAGGGCGGCAACACCATCATCTTCCTGCCGATGGCCCACGTGCTGGCCCGCGGACTGCAGCTGACCTGCCTGGCCAACGGCATGCGCATCGCGCACCTGTCCGACCCCCGGGACGTGGTGCCCGCCCTCGGCGCCCTGAAGCCAACCTTCCTCGTGGTGGTCCCCCGCGTGCTGCAGAAGATCCAGGCGTCCGCCGCGGCCGCCGCGGCGAAGAAACACCTCGGTCCGGTGTGGGCGTCAGCGCAGGGCACCGCGGTCGCGTGGGGCCGGTTCGCCGAAGCCCGCGACGCCGACCCGGCCGCCCGGGCTGCGCCGGGCCTGCGGTTCAGGCATGCGCTGTTTGATCGGCTGTTCTACGCCCGGCTCCGGCAGCTGATGGGTGGACGCCTCGGCTACCTGCTCTCCGGTGCCGCCGCACTCGACGCCGAGCTGTCCCTCTTCTTCCGCGGCCTCGGCCTGCCGGTCATCGAGGGCTACGGCCTCACCGAAACAACCGCCCCGCTGACCGGGAACATGCCCGGATCGATCAGGGCCGGCTCGGTGGGCGTCCCGATGCCGGGAACAACCGTGCGCCTCTCGGACCAGGGCGAGGTGCTTGCCCGCGGCGTGGGCGTGTTCGCCGGCTACCGCAGACCGGCCGACAACACGGACGCTTTCACCGACGGGTTTTTCCGCACCGGGGACCTCGGCGAGCTCGATGAGCTGGGAAGGCTGACCCTCAGGGGCCGGATCAAGGACGTCATCGTCACCGCGGGCGGCAAAACCATCTCCCCCGCCATCTGGGAGGGCTATGTCGAAGGCGACCCCCTCGTGGCCCACGCCGTGATGGTCGGGGAGGGCAAACCCTTCCTCGGCGGGCTCGTGTTGCTGGACCCGGAATCCGTCGCGGCCTGGGCGGAGCGCGAGGGCATCGCCGATCTGGCCGGTCTGCGCATCCCCGACGACGGCGGCGCCGTCCAGATCGACAACGCGCGGCTCCTCACCGCGATCGGCCAGGCAGTCAGCGCCGCCAACGCGAAGATCGCACGCTCCGAGCAGGTGCGCCGCTTCGTGCTGCTGCTGACCGACCTCAGCGAGGCCAACGGGATAGTGACCCCCACCATGAAGCTCAAACGCGGCGCCTTCACCGAACGAGCCCGCCACATCGTTGACAACCTCTACGCGGAAAACAGGAGCCAAGCATGAGCATCCGAGTCAAGAGGTGGCTGCTGTCCTACGCGGTCGCCGCCGTGATCTTCGCCGTCCTCGACGTCGTCTGGATCGGCACCGTGGCGAACAAGCAGTACGAGAGCCAGATCGGTGACCTGCTGGCGCCCAGCGTCAACCTCGCCGGCGCCGTCGCCTTCTACCTCATCTTTGTGGCGGGGATCGTGCACTACGGCGTCCGGCCCAACGACCCGGACGCCACCCTGAGGCAACGGGTGACGGGAGCCGCCCTGTTCGGCTTCTTCACCTACGCAACCTGGGCCCTGACCGGGCTCGCGGTCCTCAAGGACTTCCCGGCCGTGGTGGCGTTGACCGACATCGCCTGGGGCGCCGCTGCCTGCAGCGCCGTCACCTGGCTCACGGCCGTGCTCCTGCGGCGTATGCTCGCGCCGGCCGGCACCTCAAAGTAGCGCCCACGGGCGACGCAACCCTTGCCCGGTATAGGTGAAGTATGCTTCACTATTTATGCGGAGGGGAGTATCCCCTGAATGTCCCGTCGTCAGTACGGCCGACCCTGAGCGGCCCGGCGTGACAGGTCCCTTGGGGCCGGGAAAGACCTCCAGTTGGTGTACTGACTGGAAGCGAGTGTTCCCTCGATGGATGTTCCTTTTTGGGCCTGGTTGGCCGTTCTTGCTGTCATTGTCCTGATGCTGGCCGTGGACCTGTTCGCGCACCGCAAAGCGCACGTCATCCGTGTCCGGGAAGCCGCGCTCTGGTCCGCCGTCTGGGTCGCCTTCGGCCTGGGGTTCGGCGCCCTGGTCTGGCAAATCTACGGAGCGGAGTTCGGCCAGCAATACTTCGCCGGATACCTGATCGAGAAATCCCTCGCCGTGGACAACGTGTTCATCTGGGCCATCATCTTCACGTACTTCGCAGTACCCCGCGAATACCAGCACCGGGTGCTGTTCCTCGGCGTACTGAGCGCCTTGGTCTTCCGGGGCATCTTCATCGCCGCGGGCGCCGTCATCATCGCCAGTGCCGAGTGGGTGTTGTACATCTTTGCCGCTTTCCTCCTCCTCACCGGCTACCGGATGATCCGTCACCGCAACGACATGCTTGACCCGGAAAAGTCCC
The DNA here is from genome assembly GCF_001750145.1 of Arthrobacter sp. U41. Classification (NCBI taxonomy): domain Bacteria; kingdom Bacillati; phylum Actinomycetota; class Actinomycetes; order Micrococcales; family Micrococcaceae; genus Arthrobacter; species Arthrobacter sp. U41. The sequence continues at coordinate 2,159,048 of NZ_CP015732.1, read as the reverse complement.
GGGCCCTGAAACTCTTCCGCCGACGCGTGCCCATGACGGACGACTTCCACGGACAGCGTTTCCTGATCCGCAAGAACGGCGTCCTGCTGGCCACCCCGCTGCTCGCGGTGCTGGTCCTCATCGAGGTCACCGACATCATCTTCGCCGTGGACTCCATCCCCGCGATCTTCGCCGTCACCGACGAAGTGTTCCTGGTCTTCACCGCCAACGCCTTCGCCATCCTGGGCCTCCGGGCAATGTACTTCCTGCTCGCTGACATGATCCACCGCTTCATCTACCTCAAGATCGGACTCGCGCTCGTCCTCATCTGGGTCGGCATCAAAATGCTCCTCAAAATCGACATCTTCTACATCCCCACCCCGCTCTCCCTTGCCGTCATCGCCACCATCCTTGGGGTGTCCATCGGCTTGAGCCTCTGGGCCACCCGCGGACAGGGCCGCAAGGATCCCACGGCGCCGGCGCACTCCCCCTTCGGAACCGCCTCACCCGAGGAAATCGCCGGGCTGGAACCGCTGTGGCGCAAGCCCCGCGACACGAAGACGGCGTCGTCGTCGAAACGCCAGTAAGGAACGAACCATGACAGCCGCCCCGCCTGGCACGGAAAAGGGTCCGGAAAAAGGCTCGAATCCGCCCTTTCCTCCGGCACCCCCGCGTCCCGCATGGACCTTTCTCACGAACCACGGGCACGTCCTGCTTTCGGTGGCGGCCGACCCTCAAGCCCGCATTACCGAGATCGCCGCGAGGGTCGGCATCACACCGCGCGCGACCCTCCAGATCCTCAAGGATCTCGAGGACGGAGGTTACCTCCACCGCATCCGGGCCGGACGGCGAACCCGCTATGCCCTTGAACCCCACCAGCACTTCCGTCACCCCGCCACCGCAAGCCGGGAAATCGACGGACTGATCGGCCTCTTCTCGGGCGCCGCACCGTCAGCCGAGGCAGTGCCGCCAAAGGACGCCCCGTCATAGTGCAACGCGGGGTCATCTACGGCCCATGCGAGGCCGCCCGATGGGCCGGAGGTGACCCCGCGTTGCTTGTGGGTTTAGTGCCCGGAGGCGGCGAGTTCGGCCAGCAGCTCCGTCTTGCGTTCCTCGCTCGCGAAGGAGGAACGGATCGAGTTCGCCGCCATCCGCACGAAGTCGAATTCGGACAGGCCGATCACGGACTTCAGCTGCACAAAGTTGTCGTCCACGTATCCGCCGAAATATGCCGGATCGTCCGAGTTCACGCTCACGTTCAACCCCGCGGCGAGCATTGCGGGCAGGGGGTGCTCCTTCAGGCTGTCCACCGCGCGGAGCCGGACATTGGACAGCGGGCACACGGTCAGCGGCATGAGCTCGTGCACCAGCCGTTCCACCAGCTCGGGGTCCTCCATGCAACGGATGCCGTGGTCGATCCGTTGCACCTCCAGCAGGTCCAGCGCCTCGATGATGTACGACGGCGGGCCCTCCTCGCCGGCGTGCGCGATCCGGTGCAGCCCGGCGTCCTTGGCCCGGGCGAACAGCCGCTGGAACTTGGCCGGCGGATTGCCCGCCTCGGCCGAATCCAGGCCGATGCCCGCGATCGGCGCGTCCATGGCGAGCAGCTTCTCCAGCACCTCCAGTGCGGAATCCTCGGACAGGTCCCGCAGGAACGCGGCGATGAGCAGGGTTGAAATCCCGAACTCCTGCGCAGAGACGGCCAGTACGGACGCCACGCCGTTCACGCTTGTCTCCAGGGACACCCCGCGGGACAGGTGGGCCTGCGGATCAAACATGATCTCGGCATGCCGGACGCCGGCGAGCGCAGCCCGGGTCAGGTACGCCCGGGTCATGTCGGCGAAGTCCTGCTCGGTCTGCAGCACGGCCATGTTGGCGTAATAGAGGTCCAGGAAGGACTGCAGGTCCGTGAACTCGTAGCGGGAGCGCAGCTCGTCCAGGTCCGCGTACGGCAGCTGGATGCCGTTGCGTTCCGCCAGGGCGAAGATCAGCCCGGGCTCGAGGGTTCCTTCGATGTGGAGATGGAGCTCTGCGACCGGCAGCGGACCGTGGACCTCCTCGGGAACCTCGGCGAAGGCGGGACTCTCGGGGGTGGGAGGTACTGGGCTGTCCGGTGCAGCGTCCCCGGTGGCAGCGACGCCGTCGTTAGTTTCCATTCGGTAAGGATATGCCCGCCGGCAGCAGACACCGATAGAGTCGATCTAATGCACAGTGATCAGCATGCTTCCCATCCTTCCGGCCCGGCCCTGACAGGGCTGGGCGCCGACCGTCCCGCGGACGGCTTTGTCCGGGTGCGCGGTGCCCGGGAGAACAACCTGCGGAACGTGGACGTGGACGTGCCCCGCGACGCGATCGTCGCGTTCACCGGGGTTTCCGGCTCCGGAAAGTCCTCGCTGGCCTTCGGGACCATCTACGCCGAGGCCCAGCGCCGCTACTTCGAGTCCGTGGCGCCCTACGCCCGCCGGCTGATCCAGCAGGGCCACAACCCCAAGGTGGAAATGATCTCCGGGCTGCCGCCCGCCGTCGCACTCCAGCAGCGCCGCGGGACGCCCAGTTCCCGCTCCACGGTCGGCACGGTCACCACGCTGTCGAATTCGCTCCGGATGCTCTTCTCCCGCGCCGGCAGCTACCCCGACGGCGCCGGCCAGCTCGACTCGGACGCCTTCTCCCCCAACACCGCCGCCGGCGCCTGCCCGGAATGCCACGGCCTCGGTATCGCGCACACCGTCACCGAGTCCTCTTTGGTCCCGGACACGTCACTGAGCGTCCGCGACGGCGCGATCGCCGCCTGGCCCGGGGCCTGGCAGGGCAAGAACCTGCGCGACATCCTCACGCACCTGGGCTACGACGTCGATACCCCCTGGCGGAAGCTGCCCAAGAAGGACCGCGACTGGATCCTCTTCACCGAGGAACAGCCCGTGGTGGAGGTAACGCCCCAGCGCGACCGCGTCGCGAAGCCGTACAAGGGCCGTTTCTGGAGTGCCAAGAGCTACGTGCTGCACACCCTCGCCGATTCCAAGAGCACCACCATGCGCGACCGCGTGCTGCGCTTTATGGAAACCGGACCGTGCCCGGTCTGCGCCGGCAGCGGCCTGACCCCGGCCGCCATCGCCGTGACGTTCGCGGGCAGAACGATCGCCGAACTCAACGCCGTCCCCATGAGCGAACTGGCCGAAATTATCCGTCCCACCACCGAGCTCAAAGACGCCGGCACCGCCTCGCGCAAGCAGAGCTCCGGCGAGGGCAACGAGGTGGCCGTTGCCATCACCCGGGACCTGCTGCAGCGCGTCACCGTCCTGCTGGACCTCGGCCTGGGCTACCTCGCGCTGGGCCGGTCCACCCCTACACTCTCCCCCGGCGAGATGCAGCGGCTGCGGATCGCCACCCAGCTGCGCTCCGGCCTCTTCGGCGTGATCTATGTGCTGGATGAGCCCTCCGCCGGGCTACATCCGGCCGACGCCGAACCGCTCCTGGCGGTCCTGGACCAGCTCAAGTCCTCCGGCAACTCGGTGTTCGTGGTGGAGCACAACATGGACATCGTCCGCCGCGCCGACTGGCTGGTCGACGTCGGCCCGCGCGCCGGTGAAGGCGGCGGCGAGGTGCTCTACAGCGGCCCGGTCGCCGGGCTCGCCGAGGTGGACGCGTCGGTGACCCGGCCGTTCCTGTTCCCGGACGGATCAGGTCCAGCGGACGGCTCTGGTGGAGCGGACGACGGCGGTTCCTCCACCGGTGGCACGTCAGCATCCGGCAGCTCCGCTGCCCGCACCTCCACCGCCCGCACCCGCCGGGACGCTGACGGCTGGCTGGAGCTGCGCGGCATCAGCCGCCATAACCTGCGCGAGCTCGACGCCGATTTCCCGCTCGGTGTGCTGACCGCGGTCACCGGCGTGTCCGGCTCCGGAAAGTCGACCCTGGTCAGCCAGGTGCTCGCCGAGGTCGTGGGAAGCCGGCTGCATCCGGAAGCCGACGCCGCGGCGAAAGCCCCGGAGGACCTGGAGTCCGAACCCGCGGAATCCGCCGAGCCGCTCAGTGTCGGCCCGGTCTCCGGGCTGGACCGGCTGGACCGGCTCGTCAAGGTGGACCAGAAGCCGATCGGCCGCACCCCGCGCTCCAACCTCGCCACGTACACCGGGCTGTTCGACGCGGTCCGCAAGGAATTCGCGGCGACGGACCAGGCCCGGACCCGCGGCTTCGGTGCGGGCCGCTTCTCCTTCAACGTCGCAGGCGGCCGCTGCGAGACCTGCCAGGGCGAGGGCTTCGTCGCCGTCGAACTGCTGTTCCTGCCCGGCAGCTATGGCCCCTGCCCGGAATGCCAGGGCTCGCGCTACAACCCGGAAACCCTTGAGGTGACCTACCGCGGCAAGAACGTGGCGGAGGTCCTCGGCATGACGGTCGACGCCGCCGCGGAGTTCCTGGCCGCGGTCCCCGCCGCCGCACGCAGCCTGCAGACCCTCCGCGAGGTGGGCCTGGGCTACCTGAGGCTGGGCCAGCCCGCCACGGAACTCTCCGGCGGCGAAGCGCAGCGCATCAAACTCGCCACCGAACTGCAGCGTGCCCAGCGCGGGCATTCGCTCTACCTGCTGGACGAGCCCACCACCGGACTGCACCCGGCCGACGTCGAACTCCTGATGGCGCAGCTGCACCGGCTGGTCGACGCCGGAAACACCGTGATCGTGGTGGAACACGAGATGGACGTCGTGGCCGCCGCGGACTGGGTGATCGATCTTGGCCCGGCCGGGGGCGACGCCGGCGGCGAGATCATCGCGGTGGGGACGCCGGCCGTCGTCGCCCGGTCCAAAAAGAGCCGCACGGCGCCGTATCTTGCCGCGGTGCTCGGCGGCTGAGCGGCGCGTGAGTGCTCCGGGATTTCGGCTGAGGTTGCCAAGGATAAAACGACTTTAGTTGATGATAACGGCTTGATAACGGCCGCGGCCTCGCCTAGCCTAGAGTTCATGCCCGGACACCGGGCATGAATGCCCGGTGCTACCACCACCAGATACTGCCCGACCGGTAGACACCGCAACGACCTCTATTGTCAGGGGCGGGCAGTAGTGCGACAACGTCCGGGGACGGACCGAGCACCGGTGGCCCTCAGGAGCATCTAACCCATGAAGAAATCCACCTACAGCACTGTCGCGCGCCGCGGACTCACCCTTGCGGCGGTCTCCATCGCCGGCGTCGCCCTGTCCGCCTCGGCTGCCAACGCAGCTGTCCCGAGCGCCACAGCCACGACCGTCTGGGATTCCCTCGCCGAGTGCGAAAGCAGCGGCAACTGGGGCATCAATACCGGCAACGGTTATGCCGGCGGGTTGCAGTTCAGCCCCAGCACGTGGGCCGCCTACGGCGGCACCGGGTCTGCGGCAAACGCCAGCCGGGAGCAGCAGATCGCCGTTGCCGAAAAGGTACAGGCCGGCCAGGGCTGGGGAGCATGGCCCTCCTGCGCCGCCAAGCTGGGCCTGACCGGCGGCGCGATAGCTCCGCAGAGCGCGCCGAAGGCGCAGGCTCCCGCCGCGGTTCCGGCTCCAGCAGCCAAGCCCGCCACGGCCGCAGCCCCCAAGGCCGCAGCCGCGCCGAAGGTCGCAGCACCCAAGGCCGCCGCACCGGCACGCCATGTGGCGGCCGTCCCCCTGAGCGGCGAGAGCTACACCATCCAGAGTGGCGACACCTTGTCCAAGATCGCCGAGAAACTCAACATCGCCGGCGGCTGGCAGGTGCTGGCCGACGCCAACACCGCGACCATCAGCGATCCTGATGTGGTGTTCCCCGGCCAGGTGCTGCAGCTCCCCGCCTGATCTGCGCCCCCACCCTTTTCCGGCGGCAGCTGTTCACGACAGTAGCCTTCCCGGCAGAAGCGGTTAAACCACGACGCCGGAGCGTTCCCTCAGGGGAACCTCCGGCGTCGTGCTGTCTGATTGTGTCGTGCTGTCTGATTGTGCTGTCTGGTCAGCTGTCTGTCGTGCTGTCTAACGGGGGGCGCTGCGCTGTGGCCGCCGGACCTAGGCGATCCGCGGAATTTCGCGGACGATCTGCACTTTCCAGACGGTGTCGTCGCTGGTGTCCAGCAGCGCGACGGTGCCCATGGCAAGGTTCAGCGCAACCCGCTTGGCGGCGAGCAGCTCAAGGTAAAGACTCTCGTTCATCCGGGCCGGGGCGTCGATCACGTACTTCACGGCGTCGCGGACCTTGCGGTAATTGGTGCTCTTTTCGCGATGGAGGTGCAGTTCCAGCAGCCCGCGCTGCCGGATCGTGGGCTCATGGCGGTTCAGCCAGGACACCGCGGTGTGGACGGCCACCACGACGGCGACTGAGATGACATAGATCTCCCAGCCGCTGGAGAGCAGGAACAGGGGAAGATTGGCGATCGCAACCACCGCGATGAAGAGCCGGAGCGCCAGGATGCGCCGCATGGTCAGCGCCACGGACGCGAGCGCCGTCCGGAAACCGTGCTGCTCCTTGCGGGCAGCCGCCGGATCAATGGTGAACTCCTCCAGGACGAGGATCCCGTTCGCCTCGGGGCCCAGCATTTGTCCGTACTTGGGCAGTTGTCCGGGCGCAGTCCGCGCCGCTGATTCTGTAACTGACTTCTTCGGCATGGCGTGTCTTCCGGGCGGCAGGGGTTGTTTGTGCTAGTTTACGCGCCCAATCTGTGAGCTGTCTGTCCCGTCCGAAATGTGAACACGCTCACCCGCAGCCTGCCGCAATTGGCGCATTGGCTCGATGGCCTCAAACTGGAGTGATGCAGACCTTTCTCCCCTTCCCCGATTTCCAGCAGAGCGCCGCGGTTCTGGACCGCGAGCGGCTCGGCAAGCAACGCGTTGAAGCGCTGCAGATCCTCCGGGCGCTGGTGATCCCGGAGTACGGGTGGCAGTCGCACCCCGCCATCCGGATGTGGATGGGGTACGTCCCGGCCCTGACTCTTTACGGCCTGACTGTGGTGAATGAATGGACGGCCCGCGGCGGCGAGGACACCACACGCGAGAAGATCATGGAGTTCGCACCCCAGGCTGCGCACCCCGACTACGCCGCGAAGATCCCGATGCCGCCGTGGCTGGGAGCCCCGGAACTGCACCTCAGCCACCGCTCCCGGCTGATCGCCAAGGACCCGCGGTTCTACACCCCGTTGTTCCCGGATACGGAGCTTGACTTGGAGTATGTCTGGCCCGAGCCCAAACTTGAGCTGTTGCCGGAGGACCCTTCCGGTGACCGCATGTGGGTCCTTCGCCAGCCGCTCGGTGACACCGAGCCGGAGAAGCTGGAGACTGTCAGCCTCCCGCTCGTGGGCAAGGCCAAGGCAGCCGCAGCCGGCGACGAGGAGTACCAGTTCATCTATGCAGACTCCGGTTCCCGCCGGCCCAAGGTGCGCAAGCTCCCGCCGAAGCAGCTCATCAAAAAGCCCACCCGCAAGCGCCAGCAGCAGGAAGAAGCGTTCAACACGCTTCCGGGCAACTCGACGGTGGCCATCCCGTTCGACGGCGGCGCGACCTTCGCCGTCGGCAAAGTCCTGGGCCGTCCGATCACTGTGGAGGGCCGCTTCGCGCGGAACTTCAAAGTCGACGAGATCCTGAACCGCTCGGACTTTGACTACCCGGCGCTACTACAGGATCCGCGGGTCTTCTTCCCGATCCCGGCGCGGTAACTCGGATTCGGCGGCCGCGTCCGCCGAAAAATGGCAGACTGGCCACCATGACTGTATTTATGGCCGGTTGCGGCGATCTGGGCACCGAGGCCGGGCTGCGGTTCGCCGCGGCGGGCCACCGCGTGGTGGGCTGGCGGCGCTCGCCGGAGAAGCTCCCGCCGGCCATCGAAGGCGCCGCGGCTGACCTGAGCTCCGGCGAACTGCCGCCCGTCCCGGCGGACACCACCGCCGTCGTCGTCGCGATTGCGGCGGACTCACCCACCGAGGCTGCCTACCGGGCCGCCTACGTGGACGGGCTCTCCAACGTTGTGGACGCCGTCCTGCGCTCCGGCGCCCCAGTGCGCCGCGTGCTCTTTGTCTCCTCGACCGCGGTCTACGGCGACGCCGGCGGGGGCTGGATCGACGAGAGCACGGCGCCGGAGCCCGGCGGGTTCTCCGGCCGCATCATCCGCGAGGCGGAGGGCCACCTGGCCAGCCGGCTGCGCGGCACCGGAATCACGCCGGTGGTGCTGCGGCTCGGCGGCATCTACGGCCCGGGGCGGACCCGGCTGATTGACCAGGTGCGCGGCGGATCCGCGGTGGTTCCGGCGGAGCCGCGGTTCACGAACCGCATCCACCGGGACGACGCCGCTGCCGCGATCGTCCACCTGTGCACCATGGACTCGGACCCGGCACCGGTGTATCTGGGCGTCGACAATGAACCTGCCGAGCTTGGTGAGGTGCTGCGCTTCCTGGCCGCCGAGCTGGGACTTCCCCAGCCGCCGTCGGACACGGCCGAAAGCGGCCCGAAGGCCGGTGGCAACAGCGGCGCGGCCGGACCGTCTGCAACGGCCGCAACGGCCGGTGGGCAGAAAACCGGCGGCGAGCCGTCCCGCGGCGGCAACAAACGCTGCAGCAACGCACTTCTGCGCAGCACTGGATTCGAGTTCACCTACCCGAGCTTCCGCGAAGGCTACCGGGCCATGCTCGCCGGCGTGGGGGAACGGCACGCCTGAGCCCGCCGTTCCAGAGGTCACCCACCGAGTTTCCAGTGAGGGGAACAATGGATTTGCAGCAAATTATTGAAGCGATCGGCGGGTACATGGACGCCGCCGGTGTGGCCGTGATGGTGCTCGGCGCCATGGTGTCCCTCCCGCTGGCGATTCGCGGCTTCCAGCCCCGGCGGTTGCCCGAAGGGGCCGAGCCGCTGTCTGTGTACCGCTCGTACCGGCAATTGCTGGGCCGTTCAATCCTGCTCGGGCTGGAGCTCCTGGTCGCGGCGGACATCATCAAGACTGTCGCTGTGACCCCTACCTTCGAAAGTGTCGGGGTGCTCGCCATCATCGTCCTGATCCGGACCTTCCTGAGCTTCTCACTCGAGCTCGAAATCACCGGCCGCTGGCCCTGGCAGAAACAACCCGAGGGCTCCTCCGCAGCGTCATCTGCGGGCTGAATCCCTTTCGGGTGTCGCAGGCTCCGGTTAGGCTCGGGTCATGACTGACTCCACCGCTGCCCTTGCCCCGAAAGCCACCGAGCTGCTCCGGCTCCACCAGGCGCCCGAAATCCTGCAGGTCATCAATGTCTGGGACGCCATCTCCACCAAGGTGGTGGCTGACGTTCCGGGGATCAGCGCTTTGGCCACGGCCAGCCATTCAATCGCGGCGTCGCTGGGCTACGCGGACGGCGAGAACATTCCGGTGGACGAAATGATCGACGCCGTCCGGCGGATCGCCGCCGCCACAACGCTCCCGGTCAGTGCCGACCTCGAATCGGGTTACGGCAACCCCGGCGAGACAGTACGCAAAGCCACTGCTGCGGGCATTGTCGGCGCCAATATCGAGGACCAGATGCGTCCGCTCGGCGAGGCCGTGGCGCAGATGAGCTCGGTAGTGCGCGCAGCCGAGGCCGAGGGCATTGACTTTGTCCTCAACGCCCGCACCGACGCCTTTTTGAAGGGCAAAGACCGGGACCCTGAGGCTGTGCTGGCCGATGCCATTGAGCGCGGCCGAGCCTTCCTCGAAGTGGGCGCGACGGCGGTGTTTGTGCCGGGCCTGCTGGACGAGGCCACGGTCAGGGCACTGGTGGATGGTATCGGCTGGAACACGGTTTCGGTCATCAACGTTCCCGGTTCCCTGACACCGGCCAAACTTCAGGATCTCGGAGTGGCCCGCATTTCCTATGGTCCATGGACCCAGCGCGTGGCGCTGACGGCGCTGGCCGATGCAACGGGAGAACTCCTCGCCGGCGGGGCGCTTCCGGACAATACCCGGCCCCTGAACTAGCGGGCCCCGGCTAATGAGCGTTGATCCGTGGCCGAGTGCCCCTGAGCTTCCGGCCCCGATCATCATGGATCAGCGGTGGACGGATGCGGTCTTTCTTCACTGGCGCATCCCCCATGCCGTCGCGGCGCCGTTTATGCCTCCCGGCGTGGTTCCGGACGACTTCGACGGATCCGCCTGGGTGGGGCTGATCGGATTCCGTATGCAGGGCGCCGGCCTGGGCCGCGGGCCCGGGATCCCCTATTTCGGGAGCTTCAACGAGATCAACGTGCGACTCTATTCCCGGGAGCCCGATGGGACCCGGGGTGTGGTTTTCCTCAGCCTCGATGCGACCCGGCTGGCCGTGGTTCTGGCGGCTCGGGCGGCCGGGATCCCCTATGTGTGGTCGCGGGCGGGCTTCCGCGGGGTGGGGGTTTTGGATTCTCCGGGCACCGCCAGTTCAGGTGGCCGTGCTGGCCGGGCCGGCCGTGCTGGCCGGGCCGAGAGGGACGGCCAGGCCGAGAGGGACGGGCGGGCTGGGCGGGACGGCCAGGCTGGCCCCCGAGCCGGGTACTGGGTGCGCCGGTTCCGGGGCGCCCGGAGCGACTTTGAGGTGGCCCCCGAGCTCGACGTCGAAGCAACCGATCCGCTGTCCATCCACCTCACTGCCCGGTTTGGTCTGCATACCCGGTTCCTGGGCAAAACCCTGCATGTTCCCAACACCCACGCCGCGTGGCCGCTGTACCGGGCGCAACTGACTTCCCTTGAGGACCAACTGGTTGCCGAGGCAGGGATCCACGTCACCGGGCCGCCCGAATCGGTGCTCTTCTCACCCGGAGTCCGCACCCAGTTTGGCCGGCCGCGCGTGTTGGATGGCGCGCGTGTTGGATGGTAGGTCCTGAGCCGGCCTGAGCACGGGAATTCCGCAAATCTGCGGCCGGCGCACGGAGCGGCAAAAATGTCTGAGGCCGAAAGTAGTCTTGGTTTATGGAAGCCGTCAGGGATTTCATCGCCGTTCAGGACTCCGGCCGGGGCAACACCCCGGCCGGGCAGTCCGGGGTGGACGACGCCCTGGCCACGCTGCGGGACGTGGCTCTAACGGCGGTCGAGGACGCGGCGCTGCGGGGGTTCCAGGCTGCCTCGGATTTCGCTGGCACGGTGGAGGAGGTCTCCCGGATTGCGGAGTATTTGCAGCTCGTCGCGGCCGGTGCCGTGGACCGGGCCCGGAAGCAGGCCTCGGCCACCGGGACGAAGGCCAGCACCTCGTGGACCACGGGCTGGCGGGACGACTCCAACTACGGCACCGCGACGCCGGAGGACGCGCACGACGCCAAAGCTGCATCCGGAACCCCGTCGACCGCGGCTGCCGCCGTTCCAGCGGCTACCGCGGATGACGGGTACCGGAACACCACGGAATTCCTCCGGGCGCGGCTGCGGATCAGCGCCGCCGAAGCCCGCCGCCGGCTCGCACTCGCCGGGAATCTCCTGCCACGCCAAGGATTCACCGGCGAACCCTTGCCTGCCGTGCACGCGGAACTCGGCGCCGCCGTCGCCACCGGGGAGGTCCCGTCCCGCTCCGCGACGATCATCACCCTCGCGCTGGACCGGGTCCGGCTCGTCTGCGACGCCGAAGCCGCCGACCGGATGGAACACGCCCTGACCCGCACCGCCGCCGAGAACGACCCGGACTTCCTGACCCGCGTCGCCCGGAGCTGGACCGACGCGCTGGACCAGGACGGCGCCGAGCCCTCCGAAGAACTCCTGCGCCAACTCCAGGGCGCCTTCATCCGCAAACCCCGCCACGGCCTCCAGCACCTCGAAATCTTCGCGACCGCCGAACAGTTCGAACACCTCATGACCGTCATGAACACCGCCACCAACCCCCGCGCCGGCGCCGCGCAGACACCAGGAACCACCGCCGCCGGCGCCACGCTGTCCGCCGGTTCTTCGGCCACCGTCCCCGCTGGAGCCGCCGCCGGGTTCACGGCCGCCGGAACCGCCACCTCCTCCACCGCAGGCCGGGTCCCCTGGGCCGAGGGCGGCCAGGACAGCGCCGACATCCCGCTCGATCTCCGCTCACGCCCGCAGAAACACCTCGACGGCCTCGTCAGCGCCGCCAAGGTCGCCCTCGCCGCCGGCACCCTGCCCGCCGCAGGAGGACTCCGGCCCCAGGTCATGGTCACCATCGACTACCGCGACCTGCTCGCCCGCCTCGGGCACGGCGACGGCGCCGCCGCCCCCGGTGACCCGGTGGAACACACCGGAACGCTGCTGTTCACCGGACCGGTCACGGCCTCCACCGCCCGGAAAATCGCCTGCGACGCGGACATCATCCCGGTCCTCCTCGGCACCTAGGGCCGGGTCCTGGACATCGGCCGGACCTCCAGGGTCTTCCCGCACCACATCCGCAAAGCCCTCACCGCGCGGGACCAGGGCTGCGCGTTCCCCGGCTGCACCATCCCCGCGTCCTGGTGCGAAGCGCACCACATCACCTACTGGTCCCGCGGCGGAACCACCGGCACGGAAAACGGTGTACTGCTCTGTTCACACCACCACCACGTGATCCACAAAGAACAATGGACCATCCAGCTGCAAAACGGCGTTCCGTGGTTCATCCCGCCACCCCACCTGGACCCACGCCAAAAACCCAGGCGCAACTACTACTTCCACCCAACAGACCTCAGCACCGCCGCCTGGCCGCCTGACTATGCAAAGCGCAAGCAGCGGGTTGCCGCGGAATCTGTCCGTTCCATGGGAATATCCGCGTTCCAAGAAGACTCCGAAGGCAACGCCATGGCGCTCAACGAATTCGTCGGCCGGGATCACGAAGGTCCGGCGGATCCAGGCGACGAAGGTCCGGCGCCTCCAAGCGACACTGCATGCCGCCTGGAGGGTCGGGAGGAGCTCCGAGCCGGCGCGGGCTAACGACCGGCGGCGTACCCCTGCGCGCCGCGGGGATTAGCCGCCGCCTGAAGGACCCCGGTTGACGGATCCCGCACCACCGCGGACAACCGTCCCAGCGTCCATCCGCCCGCGCGGGTGACGACATGACCGCGGCGCTCGAGACCTGCGATGACGTCGTCGCCCAGCCGGTCCTCCACGACGGCCCCACCGGGCTCCCAGGTGCGCGGCCAGAAGGAGCCGGGCATCGACGTCGTATGGAAGGTGGGGGCGTCGATGGCCTGCTGCGGTGAGTAACCGCCGATGATCGTGCGCAGCAGGTACGGCAGCTGCCACTGATCCTGTTGGTCACCGCCCGGCGAACCCAACGCGGTCACTGCCCGGCCGTCCCGCAGCACGAGAGTGGGCGTCAGCGTCGTGCGGGGCCGCTTCCCCGGCGTCAGGGTGGACGGTGTGCCCGGTTCCAACCACATCATCTGCAGCCGGGTGCCGAGACAGAAACCCAGCTCCGGGATGGCGGGCGAGGACTGCAGCCAGCCACCGGACGGCGTGGCCGAGACCATGTTGCCCCAGCGGTCCACGACGTCGATATGGCAGGTGTCGCCGCGGGTCTCCCCGCTCGGCGCCACGGTGGGCTCGCCCGCCCCGAGCCCGGCGGAGCCAGCTCCCGCGAGGGCCGGCGGCGTGTAGTGCGTGCGCAACGGCGGCAGGTAGGGCTCACGCCCGGGCACCGTGCCGGGCCGGAATTCATGCGAGGCCCGCTCCCCGATCAGCGATCGGCGGGCGGCGCAGTATCCGGCGGACAGGAGATATTCCAGCGGCACGTCAGTGTCTCCGTAGTACGCTTCCCGGTCCGCGAGCGCCAGCTTCTGGGCTTCCAGGATCGTGTGCGCCCCGAGCTCGGTGGACGGGTCGAGGTACCGGTCATCGAGCCCCTCGAGAATGGCGAGCGTCTGAAGCAGCGCCGGACCCTGCCCCCACGGCCCCGTCTTGGCGATCGTGTGCCCCCGGAACTCAACTGTGGCTGCCGACTCGTATGCGGCCTCGAACCCTGCGAGGTCCTCCAGTTCTAGGACACCCGGGTGGTCCGTGCCGGAGGAATGGCGGTGCGGGGTCTTGACGGAGTCCACCATGGCCCTGGCCACGAAACCCTCGCGCCATTCGCGGCGTGCGGCGTCAATGCTGGTCTCACGGGAATGCGTGACGGACCCGTCGCGGGAGTCCCCGGGGGCAGGCTCACGGGGGCCCATCTCCGAGGACTCAACGCCGGCTGCCCCGGCGTCGACGAGCCGCTGCAACGTCCGGGCGTAGGCCGGATTCCGGACCAGCTCCCCTTCGGCCGGAATCCGGCCGCCGGGCATCCAGAGTTCGGCCGAGGTGGGCCAGTGCGTCCGGAAAAGCTCGGACACCGCCGCGATCGTCGCCCCGACCCTGCCCAGCATCGGGTGCCCGTCGCGGGCATAGCCGATCGCGAATTCCAGCACCTCGTCCAGTTCCCACGTCCCGTGGTCCCGCAACAGCAGGAGCCAGGCGTCGACGGCGGCCGGCACCGCAGCGGCCAGCGCCCCCGAGCCCGGCACGAGTTCCAGGCCCTCGGCGAGGTAATGCTCCACGGTGGCCCCGGCCGGGGCCGGGCCCTGGCCCATAAGGACGACCGGCTTGCCGGGTTCCTCCGCGGTGACGAAGACGCCCGCCATGTCCCCGCCGGGACCGTTCAGGTGCGGCTCGACAACGTGCAGCACGAAGGCACCCGCAACCGCGGCGTCGAACGCGTTACCGCCACGCTCCAGCACGGCCTGGGCAGCCGCCGTCGCGAGCCAGTGCGTGGAGGCGCTCATCCCGAAGGTGCCCTGCAGCGTGGGCCGGGTGGTGAACGCCTCCGGGCGTGTGAACTCCTCGGCGCCGGCACGTGAGGGAAGCAGGGACTCTTCAGCGAGCTCAGCCAAACAGGGCCGCCACCCGGGTGAGGGTCTCATACACGCCGAATCCCAGCGGGACTCCGACCAGCGCCCAAGCGACCGCTAGCTTCCCGGTGGACTGTTTCACCGATGTCTGTGCAGTACTCATCTCAGGCCTCCAGGGCGGGTTCTTCGGCGCGGACACGGTCCGGGCGTGGTTCATGGAACCGGGCATCGACCGGCTTGACCAGCAGGTTGGCCACAAAGCCGATCACCAGCAGCCCCACCATGGTCAGCAGTGCCGGCTGGTAGGAAGCGGCCGTCAACTGGCCGGGCTTGCCCTGGGCATCCAGGAACGCGTTGACGATCAACGGCCCGGCAATGCCGGCCGCGGACCACGCCGTGAGGAGCCGGCCGTGGATCGCCCCGACCTGGAACGTGCCGAACAGGTCCCTCAGGTAGGCCGGAACGGTCGCGAAGCCGCCGCCGTAGAAGGAAATGATGACGAAGGCCAGCGCCACGTAAAGGAACGTGCTGGTGGACCCGCCCAGCGCCAGCACTGTGTAGAGCACGGCACCGACTCCGAGGTACATCATGTAGATGCGTTTGCGGCCGGTCACGTCGGAGGTGGCGGACCAGGCGAAGCGGCCGGACATGTTGCCGATCGAGAGCAGCCCCACGAAGCCGGATGCGACGGCGGCACTGACCAGGGACACGCCGTCGGACTGGCGGAAGAAGTCCTGGATCATCGGGGCGGCCTGCTCCAGGATGCCGATGCCGGCGGTGACGTTGCAGAAGAGGGCGATCCAGACGAGCCAGAACTGCTTGGTCTTCACGGCGTTCTTTGCGGAGACGTTGTCCGTTGTGACGAGGGTGGCGGTCTTGACCTTGGACGGGTCAAAGCCGGCCGGTTTCCAGCCGTCGGCCGGGACCTTGATGGTGAACGCGCCGAACAGCATGTAGGCGAGGTACACAACGGCGAGGGTCAGGAAGAGCTTGCCGACGGAGTCACCGCTGGCCACCCAGCCTTTGGCTCCGGAGTTGGGGTCGTACATTTTCAGCAGCGCGGTGGAGACCGGGCTGGCGATCAGGGCACCGCCGCCGAAGCCCATGATGGCCATGCCGGTCGCGAGACCCGGACGGTCGGGGAACCACTTGATTAGGGTGGAGACCGGCGAGATGTAGCCGATGCCCAGGCCGATACCGCCGATGAAGCCGTAGCCAAGGTAGACCAGCCAGAGCTGGCCGCTGAAGATGCCGAGCGAACCGATCAGGAAGCCGCTGGCCCAGAACATCGCCGAGGTGAACATCGCTTTGCGCGGGCCGTTCTTGTCCACCCACGTGCCCATGATGGCGGCCGAGAGGCCCAGCATCACGATGGCGATCGAGAAGATCACGCCGATCTCGGTCAGGCTGGCGCCGAAGTGCTTTACCAGCGCAGTTTTGTAGACGCTCGTCGCGTACGCCTGACCGATGCACAGGTGCACGGCGAGCGCCGCGGGAGGCACCAGCCACCGGTTGAATCCCGGTGGGGCGATCGTTCGGTCACGGTCCAGCCAGCCCATAATTGCTCCATTGCTTGTCGAAGACGTCGGTGTCCCAGTGGCATTGAGGCAAACGGCTCCAATTTCGGCCGTTACCTCCGGCAATCATGGTGCAAATCGTCAGCAACCGTACTATTTGTGCGCCGAACGGTAGGAAGTCCGCGACAAGCGGTCGCGGCCTACCGTCCGAGTCCGGCTTTCCGCAGCGCCTCCGCCATCGCCGTGTTGGCTGGTGCGGCGGCCGGCGTCGGCTTCTGCGGCTGCCGGGCGGGCGTCCGCCGGTCGGGTGCGGGCTTTTTTGAGGGCTGCTGCGAGGGCGCCTGGCGGGCCGGACGGTCCGGCCGCGGCTCCGCACGGCCGCCGGGGGCGGCCCGTCCGCCGGGCGCGGCGGGTTCGTCGGGCGCGGCGGGTTCGTCGTCGAGCCGCAGCGTCAGCGAGATCCGCTTCCGTTCCGGATCGGCCTCCAGCACCTTGACCCGCACCACCTGGCCGGATTTGACCACTTCACGCGGATCGGAGACGAAGCGGTTGGCCAGCGCGGAGACGTGCACCAGGCCATCCTGGTGGACCCCGACGTCGACAAACGCGCCGAACGCCGCGACGTTGGTGACGGTCCCTTCCAGCACCATCCCGGGTCTGAGGTCCGAGATCTTCTCGATGCCCTCCGAGAACGTCGCCGCGGCAAAGGCCGGACGCGGGTCACGGCCGGGCTTCTCAAGCTCGGCGATGATGTCCTGCACGGTGGGCAGGCCGAAGGAGCCGTCGACGAAGTCCTGCGGATTCAAGGTGGCAAAGCTCCCCGCGGCCGGTCCCTGCCCGCCGGCGGCGGCTTTGATCTTCCGCGCCACCGGGTACGCCTCCGGGTGCACGCTGGAGGCGTCCAGCGGTTCCGCTCCCCCGGTGATCCGCAGGAAGCCGGCGCACTGTTCGAACGCCTTGGCACCGAGCCGCGGCACCTTTTTCAGCTCGCTGCGTTTGTGGAACGGGCCGTGCTCATTCCGGTACGCGACGATGTTCTCACTCAGCAGCGGCCCGACGCCGGCGACGCGGCTCAGCAGCGCCGGGGAGGCGGTGTTGACGTCGACACCGACGGCATTCACACAGTCCTCGACGACGGCATCGAGACTGCGGTCCAGTTTGGCCGCGGTGACGTCGTGCTGGTACTGCCCGACGCCGATCGACTTCGGTTCGATCTTGACCAGCTCCGCGAGCGGGTCCTGCAGCCGCCGCGCGATGGACACGGCCCCGCGCAGGGACACATCCATGCCGGGCAGTTCCGCGGCGGCCAGCGCCGAGGCCGAATACACCGAGGCCCCGGCCTCGGAGACCACGATCTTCTGCGGTTTGGCGCCGGCTTTCGCAGCGTCGGCACCGGCTTTCGAAGCGTCGGCGCCGGATGCCGCGAGCTGCTTGAGCAGCTCCGCGGCGAGTTTGTCGGTCTCGCGTGAGGCGGTGCCGTTGCCGATGGCGACGAGCTCGACATCGTGCTTGCGCGCCAGGTCCACCAGGGTCCGCAGCGCCTCGTCCCATTTCCGGGCCGTCGCGTGCGGGTAGATCGTGTCGGTCGCAACCACCTTGCCGGTGCCGTCCACCACCGCGACCTTCACTCCGGTGCGCAGTCCCGGGTCCAGGCCAAGGGTGGCGCGGTTCCCGGCCGGCGCCGCGAGGAGCACGTCCCGGAGGTTGGCCGCGAAGACCCGGACGGCCTCGTCCTCGGCGGCAGCGAACATCCGACTGCGCAGGTCGGCCGTGAGCCGCGCCAGCACCCGCGAGCGCCAGGCGAGCTGGGCGGTCTGCAGCAGCCACGCGTCGGCGGGCCGGCCGCGGTCGGCGACCCCGAGGAACCGGGCCACGGCGGCTTCGTACCGGCCCCGCGCGGCGGCCAGGGCGGCGTCGTCGTTCGGTTCAGCCTCGGCGAGATCCAGCTCCAGCACCCCGTCTTTTTCGCCGCGCAGCAGCGCCAGCACGCGGTGCGAGGGCATCCCGGACGGTTGCTGGGAGAACTCGAAATAGTCCTTGAACTTCTGCCCCTCGGCGTCTTTGCCCTTCTTCACCCGGGAGACCATCCGGCCTTGGGTCCAGAGCCGCTCCCGCAGCGTCGCGGCCAGGTCGGCGTCCTGGGCGACGCGTTCCACCAGGATCGAACGGGCGCCGGCGAGCGCCGCGGCGGCATCGTCAATGGCGTGATCGGCGTTGAGGTACCTGGCGGCTTCGCGGTCCGGATCCAGCTCGGGCCGCTTCAGCAGGGCGTCGGCAAGCGGCTCCAGCCCGGCCTCGCGGGCGATCTGCGCCTTGGTCCGCCGCTTGGTCTTGAACGGCAGGTAGATGTCCTCCAGCCGGGACTTCGTGTCGGCGCCGACGACGGCGGCCTGCAGTTCCGGGGTCAGTGCACCTTGTGCGGCGATCGCCTCCAGGATGGTCCGGCGGCGGTCCTCCAGCTCGCGGAGGTAGCGCAGCCGCTCCTCCAGTTCGCGGAGCTGGGTGTCGTCCAGCGTCCCGGTGGCCTCCTTGCGGTACCGGGCGATGAACGGCACGGTGGACCCGGCGTCGAGCAGGTCCACGGCCGCTTTCACCTGCCAGGCCTGCACGCCGAGCTCGGCGGCGATCTGGGCGGCGATGCCGGACTCCTGCGTGTGCGGACCCGGGGTTTTCACCGAGGGCGTCCCTAGGGACGGGGTCCTGGGCGGCGGTGCGGAGGCTGAACTGGCGGGGCGCTGCGGGAGTTGGGTCACCCTGCCATTTTGCCCTACCGGGGACTTTAGCCGGTGGCGCCGGAATCGGGGCGGAGCTGCACGAGGTCCTGGAGGACTTCGTTGCGGCGCAGGAACCACGGTTTGAAGGGCGGATCAAAACGGGCGAACCGTGGGGGCCCGACGGCGGTCAGCCCGGCGGTGGTCAGAGCGGCCTGCAGTTCCTGGTTCCGTTTCCTGAAGGCGCTCTCCGATCCGCCGCCGGAGAAGCCAAGGGCGGCGGCAAGGGAGCCCGGCACGGTCCGGATCCTGACGTCCGGATTCGTCGGGACCGGGGCGGTCTCCGCGGTCATTCCCGCCGGCAGGACAAAGGCAACGGTGAAGTCCGCGGTGTCCCCTCCCCTGGTCAGGGATCCGCTCTGCAGAACCGGGGCCGTCATGGCCAGCTTCTGGGACGGGCCGGGCTGCTGCACCACCGGGGCGGTCATCGCCACCGATTGCCGGGCGGAGTTGCTGCCACTGATGTAGTTGAAGAGGTGCCGGAAAGCCGCGTTACCGGCCCGGTCGAATGTCGCGTTGACCTGCACCTCGGCCACCACGTGCGCGGGATAGCGGCGCAACTCGAAACCCTGGTAGCGCTGGACCAGTTCGAAAGGTTGCTGTTCGGTCATGATCTTCAGACCATACGCCGCGCCGCCGACAGGAACCAGCCCGTTCCACCGGCAGGCCCGCAGGATTGTCAGGGGGCTTTGATAGCTTGAAGAACAGACGGCAAGGCTGCGCTGGCGGCACGTCCGAGCCGGACATACCGCAGGCCATCAACATCGGGGGCACAGTGTTTTTTCTTGAACCGGAAATGCCGGGTTCCGTGCAGGATCTGGTTTTCTCCGCGAGCGACCTCGTGATCGCGGCCAGTTGTGAGTACCAGCTGCTCCGGAAGCTCGACGAGAAGCTGGGCCGGTCCCCCAAGGCTGTCTTCGACAACGACGAGATGCTCCAGCATGCGGCCGTGCTGGGAGACCTGCACGAACACAAGGTCCTCGACGGTTTCGTCGCGGAGTTCGGGCCCTGGGATCCGGCCGCCCGACGCGGCGTGTACGACGTCGAACCGGCCCAAACCATGGACCGTGCCACCCTGCTGGCCAAACACCGGGAATCCCTCGACGCGCTGCGCTCCGGCGCCGACGTGGTGTTCCAGGCCGCCTTCTTCGACGGCCAGTTCCACGGACGCTCCGACTTCCTGGTCCGGCAGGCCGACGGCAGCTACGCGGTGTTCGACACCAAACTGGCCCGCCACGCAAAGGTGAGCGCGCTGCTCCAGCTGGCCGCCTACGGCGATCAGCTGCTGAAAGCCGGGATCACACCAGCCCCGGCCGTGACCCTGGTCCTCGGCGCCACGGTCCCGCTCCCGGGTGGAGGCTTCGACTACGTCCGCAGCCACCACAAACTCTCGGAGATCCTGCCGGTCTTCCGTGAGCGGCGGGACCGGTTCCTGGCGCTGACCTCCTCCCATCTGGCACAGCCCGGCACCGTGCAGTGGGGTTCGCCCGGGCTCAGCGCCTGTGGCCGCTGCGACTACTGCCAGGAGCAGGTCGTGGCCACCGATGATCTGCTGCTCGTGGCGCGGATGAATTCGGCCCAGCGCAAAGCACTCCATGGACGGAACATTTATACGGTCAAGGAACTCGCGGAAGCCCGGCTGCCCGGCGCGAACGCGGCACTGCTGCGCCTCCGGGACCAGGCCCGGATGCAGAGCGGGACCGGCGCTTCCGACGGCGGCGTCCGGTACCTCAATGACGGAACCGAACACACCATCAGCTACCGGGTGGTCCCGGACAATTCCCTGGCGGAGCTGCCCCCGCCCAGCGCCGGCGACATCTTCTTCGACTTCGAGGGCGATCCGCTGTGGCAGGAAAGCACCACCGGAGTCTGGGGACTGGAGTACCTGTTCGGCGTCATCGAGGCACCGACGGGCCCCGGCGACCCGGGGGTGTTCCGGCCGTTCTGGGCGCACAGCCGGGACGCCGAGAAACAGGCCTTCCTCGATTTCCTCGACTACGTGGAAAAACGCCGGCAGGACTACCCGGACATGCACGTCTACCACTACGCCGCTTACGAGAAGACGGCGCTCCGGAAGCTCTCCGTGTTGCACGTCGCCGGTGAAGACATCGTCGACCAGTGGCTGCGCGAAGGGCTCCTGGTGGACCTCTACCAGACCGTCCGGAACAGCATCCGGATCTCTGAGAACTCCTACAGCATCAAGAAACTCGAACCGCTCTACATGGGGACGAATCTTCGCACCGGGGATGTCAAAGACGCCGGCGCCTCCGTGGTCGCCTACGCCCACTACTGCGATGCGCGCGACGACGAGCGGCACGAGGAAGCGGCCCGCATCCTCGCCGGGATTTCCGACTACAACGAATACGACTGCCTCTCCACGCTGAAGCTGCGGAACTGGCTCCTGGGCCTGGCCCGGGAGCGCGGCATCGAACCGGGGGGCGAGGGCGGCGCTTCCCCAGCCGCGTCCACGGCAACGTCCGCAGCCGCGGCCAGGGACGTCCGCGGCAGGGCGGTTGCCGGCGGCGGCAGGGCGGACACAGCGCCAAGCTCCGCTGACCTGGACCCGCTGGAGGTGGCGCTGGCCGGGCTGGCGGGTGCCGGCGTCGGGCTGTCAGAGGATGACCGGAAGGCAGTTTCGATGCTGGCGGCGGCGGTCAGCTACCACCGCCGGGAGCGCAAGGCCTTCTGGTGGGCGCATTTCGACCGCTGCGAGAACGGCCCCGACACCCATCACCAGCAGGACCGCAACGTTTTCCTCGTCGAGGACGCGGAGGTACTTGAGGACTGGTGGAAGGACGGAGCCAAGCTCCCGGAGCGGAAGGTCAAGCTGATCGGCACGGTCAGTCCGGGCTCCGATCTCCGCGAGGGCAGCACGTGGTTCCGCATGTATGAGCCGCCGCTGCCGGCCGGGCTGGAGGGCGCGGGGATCAACGGGACCGGACGCAGCGGGTGGTTCGGGACCGAGGTTCTGGAGCTGGGCCACGAGGACGGCAGGGACACCGTCATCATCCGCGACAAACTCCGCAAGGGCATCGAACCCTACCGCCAGGTCCCCGTTGCGCTGACCGAAGACCAACCCATCCAGACCAAGAGCCTCGAGGACGCGCTGGCGGCGCTGGCCTCCGCCGTCACTGCGGGTTTGCAGACCAGCCCGTCCCGGTTCCCTCGCCATCCGGCGCTCGATATCATCCGCCGGGTTCCGCCACGGTTTGTCTCCGGGGGGCAACTGCCCGCGCCCGGGGAGGGCCCCGACCGGTTCATTGACGCGATCACCGAGGCCGTCGGAGCCCTGGACCACTCCTACCTGGCAGTCCAGGGGCCGCCCGGGACCGGCAAAACCCACGTGGGATCGCATGTCATCGCCCGACTGGTTGCCCGGGGCTGGAAGATCGGCGTTGTCGGCCAGTCCCATGCCGTGGTGGAGAACCTGCTGACGACGGCCGTAACCAAGGCCGGCGTCGATCCGGCCCTGGTCGCCAAGGACGTGAAACACGCCGAACCCCTCCCCTGGGGGCAGCGCTCGGCGAAGGACGTGGCGCGCCTGCTCGGCTCGGCCGGCGGGGCGCTCATCGGCGGGACGGCGTGGACCATGACGGGGGCCACCGTCCCGGCCGGATCGCTGGACCTGCTGGTGGTCGACGAGGCCGGCCAGTTCTCCCTGGCCAACACCCTCGCCGTGGCGCAGGCCAGCAGCCGGCTGCTGCTGCTCGGTGATCCCCAGCAGTTGCCGCAGGTCAGCCAGGGCACCCACCCCGAACCTGTGGATGAGTCAGCTTTGGGCTGGGTTTCCGCCGGTCATGCCACGCTTCCGCCGGAGCTTGGCTATTTCCTGGCCGATTCCTGGCGGATGACCACAGAGCTGTGCCGGGCCGTCTCCGAGCTGTCCTATGAGGGCAAGCTGCGCTCGGCTCCGGCTGCGGACGTCCGGAGGCTCGAGGGAGTCCCCGCCGGGATCGAGACCGTCATGGTGGAGCACAGCAGCAACGTCACGTCCTCGACCGAGGAAGCCGCCGAAGTCGTCCGACAGGTGCGGCGCCATCTGGGGCTGGCCTGGCATTCGGAGCAGGTCACCCGGCCGCTCGGTGCAGCCGACATTCTCGTGGTGGCAGCCTACAACGCCCAGGTCAACGTGATCCGTGATGCCCTGGACGGGGCGAACCTCCCCGGTGTCCGGGTGGGAACCGTGGACAAGTTCCAGGGCCAGGAAGCCGCCGTGGTGATCGTGTCCATGGCCTGTTCGGCGGTGGCCGAGGCGCCGCGCGGCATGGAATTCCTGCTCTCACGCAACCGGATCAACGTGGCGGTCTCGCGCGGCCAGTGGCGCGCCGTCGTGGTCCGCGCACCCGAGCTGACCAACTACCTTCCCGCGCATCCCGAGGGCCTGGAGCAGCTGGGCGGATTCATCGGCCTCTGCCAGCGCTCGGTGCCTGCCGCCCGGTAGGACATGCCCATCCTTCACGTTGCCACCCACGGGACATGCCCATTCCTGGCGCCCGCCAGCACGGGACATGCTCATTCTTAAACACAAACAGTGGGCAGAATGGCGTTCTGCCCACTGTTCGTGGCTGCCGCGGGACATGTCCAGCGGTGCGAGTGGCCGCGGAGGGACATGTCCAGCCGCGCGGCTGGCCCGCGTGGGTGCTCCGGGCTGCTGGCTGCCCTAGTTCTGGTACACCGGGTAGTCGGTGTAGCCCTTGGCGTCGTCGGTGTAGAAAGTGGCAGGGTCGGCCACATTGGTCGGAAGTCCTTCACGCCAGCGGCGGACCAGGTCCGGGTTGGCGATCGCCGGGCGCCCGACCACGACGGCGTCTGCGTGGCCGTCCGCAACAATCGCGGTGGCCTCCTCGCGGGTGGTGACGACACCGAAGCCGGTGTTCAGCAGGAACGTGCCGTGGAACCGGGCACGCAGCTCCTGCACGAGTTCACTCGTCGGCTCCTTGTGCAGCACGCTCAGGTAGGCGAGGTTCAGTGGCGCCAGGGCATCCACCAGGATCCCGTAGGTCTCCCGGACGTCGGCGGCGTCGAGCTCCAGCGCGCCCTGGACGTTGTGCTCGGGCGAGATGCGGATGCCGACGCGGTCGGCACCAATGGCGTCCACCACGGCCCGGGTCACTTCGATGACGAAGCGGGCGCGGTTCTCCGGCGAGCCGCCGTAGATGTCGTCGCGCTGGTTGGCGGACGGTGCCAGGAATTCGTGCAGCAGGTAGCCGTTGGCGGAGTGCAGTTCCACGCCGTCGAACCCGGCACCGACCGCGTTGCGGGACGCGGTGACGAACTCCTGGACGATGCCGGGCAGTTCCTCGGCGGTCAGGGCGTGCGGAACCGGGAAAGCCTGCTTCCCCTCGTAGGTGCGGGTCTCGCCGTCGATCGCGATGGCGCTGGGCGCCACCACCTGGTGACCACCGTTGGTGGCCTCATGGGTGACCCGGCCCGCGTGCATGACCTGGGCGAAGATGCGGCCGCCCTCGGCGTGCACGGCGGCGGTCACATCGGCCCAGCCCTTAAGCTGCTCCTCGGTCACCAGGCCCGGCTGGCCCGGGAACCCCCGGCCTGCGTGGCTGGGGTAGGTGCCCTCACTGACGATCAGGCCGAGGGACGCGCGCTGGCGGTAGTGCTCCACAACCAGCGGGCCGGGAATGCCCTCCTTGCCGGAGCGGACGCGGGTCAGCGGCGCCATCACGAGTCGGTTGGGCAGTTCCAGCTCGCCGAGAGTAATCGGGGAAAACAGCATGCGCAGTTCCTTTCACCAGGGATTGGGTTCTCTGGCGGCAACTGCGCGGCGCCTGCAACTATTCCTCAGGAGACTCGAATCACTAGGGGTGGACGATGATCTTCACCGCGGTGTCGTTGTGGTGGATCAGCGTATCGAAGCCCTTGTCCACGAGATCATCCAGGGCGATTCTTCCCGTGATGAAGGGCTTCAGGTCGACTTTTCCCTCCTGGACAAGCTTGATCGCGGCCGCGTGATCGCCGCAGTAGGCGATGGTGCCGCGCAGATCGATTTCCTTCAGGACGACCTTTTGCATGTCGACGGTGGCCGGATGTCCCCAGATCGAGACGTTGACGACGACGCCGGCCGGCTTGACGACGTCGAACATCGTATCGAGCACGGCATTCACGCCGGCGCATTCGAACGCCGCGTTTGCCCCGGCTCCTTCCGTCAGTTCCAGCACCCGCGCCGTGACGTCGTCGGAGCTCGGGTCCAGAACATGGTCAGCGACTCCCGAGGAAACCGCTTTGTCCTTCCGGGCCGTCGACAGCTCAGTGACGATCGTGGTGACGCCAAGGCCCTTGAGGACTGCCGCGGTCAGCAAACCGATGGGGCCGGCACCGCCGACGACGGCGACGTCCCCGGCTTTGACGCCACTGCGGCCGACGGCGTGATAGGCCACAGCCAGCGGTTCGATGAGGGCGGCTTCATCCAGCGGGATATCGCCGACGGGGTGCACCCACCGGGAGTCGACGACGATCGTCTCGCTCAGGCCCCCGCCGCCGCCCGCCAGGCCGATGAAGCCCAGCTTGGTGCACAGGTTGTAGTGGCCGCTGAGGCAGGGACCGCATTCATTGCAGACGATATAGGGCTCCACCACCACGCTGTCTCCGATGGCGAGGCCGGTGACTCCCTCCCCCAGTTCCTCGACGGTGCCGGAGAACTCGTGTCCCAGGGTGACGGGGGCGGCCTCGTGGGACAGCCCGTGGGGGTGACCGGGCGGCGGGGTGAAGATCGGCCCTTCCAGGAATTCGTGGAGGTCCGTGCCGCAGATCCCGCACCAGGCGACGGCGATTTTCACCGCTCCGGGCCGCAGCTCCGGCTCCGGGATGTCTTCGATCCGGAGGTCCTCACGGGCATGGAATCGTGCTGCTTTCATAATGTATTTTCCTTCGCATTGCGGGCCGTGGATGCGCCGGTCAGGCGCATCCACGGCATGTCGTTGGATTCTCACAAGGTGGCCGTCATCCCCAGTGTGGTTCCCGGGAGTGGGATTGTCACGGCCCGTCCGGGTCAGCGCGCGTGGTGCGTGGGCTGACGCTCGAAGACCGGCGTCGGCAGCCCTTCCATCCTGGCCTTGAGCTGCAGCGCCAGATAGTTGGAATAGTGGCGGCTTTGGTGCAGATTGCCGCCGTGGATCCACAGGTTATCCACGTTTGTGGGTTTCCACATGTTGCGCAGTTCGCCTTCCCACGGACCTGGATCCTTGGGAGTATCGGATCCAAAGCCCCAGCACTTCCCGACGGCGTCGGCCACCTCGGGTGAGACAAGATCGGCCAGCCAGCCGTTCATGGACCCGTAGCCGGTCGCGTAAATGATGGCGTCCGCTTCCAGTTCCGCTCCGTTGGCCATCACCACGGCGTTCCCGGTGATCTTGCCGACCTCACCGTTGGCGAGCTTGACCCGGCCGTCGATGATCAGCTGCGAGGCGCCGACGTCGATGTAGTAGCCGGAGCCCCGCCGCAGGTACTTGAGGAACAGGCCGGACCCGTCCACGCCGAAGTCCAGGTCAAAGCCGGCGGCTTCCAGCTGGGAGTAAAACTCGGCGTCCCGCTCGGCCATCTCCGCGTAGACCGGTATCTGGGCTGCGGGCAGGATCCGGTAGGGCAGCGAGGCGAACAGCAGGTCGGCCTTCTCGGTGGTGACCCCGTTGGCCAGTGCCTGCTCGGAGTACAGACCGCCAAGGGCAAGGTCCATCAGCGACTCGCTCCGGGCGATGTGCGTGGAGGACCGCTGGACCATGGTGACGTCCGCGCCGTGTTCCCACAGGTCGGCGCAGATATCGTGGGCGGAATTGTTGGAGCCGATGACCACGGCCTTCTTCCCGGTCCAGTCCCCGCCGCCCGGGTGCTTGGACGAGTGGTACTGCTCGTCGAGGAAGGATTCGGCGCCGTCGAACGTGGGGACGCTGGGGTACCCCGAAACGCCCAGGGCGAAGACGAGCTGTTTGGGGCGCAGGGTGACCGGTTCGCCGTCGCGCACCACCTCAACCACCCACTCCTGGGAGGATTCGTCGAAGCGGGCGTTGGTGCATTCGGTCTTGGACCAGTAGTTCAGTTCCATGATCCGGGTGTAGTTTTCCAGCCAGTCGCCGATCTTGTCCTTGGCCGCGAAGACCGGCCAGTCGTCGGGGAACTTGATGTAGGGCAGGTGGTCGTACCAGACCGGATCGTGCAGGTGGAGGGACTTGTAGCGGTTCCGCCAGGAGTCACCGGGGCGGTCATTCTTTTCGATGATGATGGTGGGCACGCCGAGCCGGCGCAGCCGTGCGCCCAGCCCGATTCCGCCCTGGCCGCCGCCGATGATGACGGTGTAGGGCTGGTCTTCGTAGCCGAGCCGGGCTTCCTGCTCTTCCTTCAGTTCCAGCCACGACTTGCGGCCCTTGGTGATCTCGTGGGCGACGCCCTTTTCCCGGTTCACGCCCTTCTTTTCCTCGAAGCCCTTGAGCTCCTGCATGGTGGTGAGCAGGGTCCAGCATTTACCGTTCCGGAGGCGCAGGTGGGCGTAACCCCCGGCCTGGGCGGTCTCGAAGTTCACCCAGGCTTCGGTGTTGGCCGCGTCCCCGGTGGCGTCCTCGGCCAGGATCCAGTTGCTGGGCTGCACGTCGGCCAGGGTCGCGTCCAGCATGCGCCGGATGTCCTCTTTGCCCTCGAGGGTCTTCAGGTTCCAGGTGAAGGAGACGAAGTCGCGCCAGTACGACTCGTCGTCGAATAGTTCAAGCGCTTTGTCCGTGTTGTGGCTGCGCAGCGCCTCATCGAACTGCGCCAGCCACGCCTCGATCACGCCGTTTGGAGTCTCAGGCATGTTTCCTCTTTCCGTTGCCAACTGTGGGCGGGTTCCGTGGGTGGCGTCTCGGCCATGCAGTGACCCGCATCACAAGTAAAGTCCGCAGGGGGTTACAATCGGGTTACACAGAGCTCTCAGGCTCATGGTCCGCGCTCAGGCGGGCCAGGGGCCGACGGTGGCTGCGGGGCGCGACGATTCGAGGGCGGGTTGGGTAAATGAGCATGCGGCCGGAAAGTCGCTCCATTACGCCGCTCCCGGACCTGAGGTTTTCCGCGCCGGCGGAGTATGCACGGGCCCTCCGGAAGGCGCACGAGGCCACGGTTTCCGGTACTCCAAACCCGCATCTGTCGCCGTCCCTGCTTAAGTCCTGGCAGCGTTCCCTCGCGCTGGGCATCAATCCGGACCAGCACCGCCCGGTCCACCGGCATGAAGTTTCCGAGGCCCGCTCGCTCAGTGCCGGCCACCGGCTGGCCGCCGTGATGCCCGCGCTCTCCCAATTACTGGCCGATGAGACGGCAACCGGCCGCCACCTGTTGATCGTCACCGACCACGAAGGCGAAGTGCTGTGGCGCGTTGGCAGCAAACAGGCATTGAAACTCGCCGACTCTCTGGAATTCGTGGAGGGGGCCGACTGGTCCGAGTCCGGGGTGGGCACCAACGCCATCAGCGAGGCACTGGTGACAGGCTTGCCGGCACAGCTTTTCTCGGCCGAACACCTCGTCCGGACGCATCACGATTGGGCCTGCACGGCTTCTCCGATTCGCGACCCTTTGACGGGCGAGGTCGTCGGCGTCCTGGACGTGTCCGGCCCGTTTGAATCCGTCACGCCGGACAGTCTGCGCCTGGTGCGCTGTGGCGTGCGGCTGGCTGAGGAGCTGTTGAAATCCGCGGCCCCTCCCGTCAGCACCGGCGGGAGGACCGGGGAGGCGGAAGGGCTTGCCGCAGGCGGACGCTCGGAATCCTCGGCCCGGTCCCAGCTGACGCTGCAGCTGCTGGGGGACGCACCATCGGCGGCGCTCGACGGCGGCAACCGTCGCCCGCTGACGCTGCGCCGTGCCGAGATTCTGGCCCTGTTGGCCTCGCGCACCCAGGGCTGGAGTGCCGATGAACTGGCCTACGAGATCCATGGCGACTCGGGCACCGCTGCGGCAATCCGGACCGAGATGCACCGGATACGCAGCATCCTGGGCAGTGTCGTGGAAGCGAATCCTTACCGTTTCTCGTCCACCGTCAGGGTCGTGACTGATGCTTCGCTTGTGGCTGGCCATTTGCGCGACGGCCGGGTTGCCGAGGCGTTTGCGGCGTACCGGGCAAAACTCCTCAACCGTTCGAGCACCCTCGCCGTCGGGTTCATGCGAGACGAGCTTAACGAGGCCGTTGGCGCCTCCATACGCGCCAGCGGCGACGCCCGGTTGATGCTGCAATGGTGCACGAGCGATATGGGTTCCTCGGATACGGCTGCCGCGGCGACGGCGGCCGCGCTGATGGGACCCGAGGATCCCCGGTGCCAACTGGTGAGCGCCCGGATGGAAAGGGTCGACCGGGAGCTGCGGGCCTGAGCGCCGCGCCTTCGGCGTCCTTGCACGTGCCGAAAGTGGGTCCGGATGTGGATCAGAACGTCGAGCCGAGGGTGGCGCCGAGGCTAAGGAGCAGGCGCCACGACGCCGGGGCAACCTTGACCTTGCGGGTTGCGGAGGCAGTCGTCGGCGTAGTTCCGGGTGATGGAGCGCCAGACGCTCACGGTCTGCGGCGGTGAGCCGAATTGCCCTTGGCCCGGGATGGGCAAGGGCGGGCCGCCGTTGACGGAGTACGTCCCCTGGAAGTGGGTCGTCAGCACCACCGAAAAATCTCCGGTCTCGGTGTAGACGTGGCTGGTGGCTGTCTTTTCGCCCCAGCGCTCCTGCGGGAGGGGTGCACCGGCCGCGGTCTGCGGCCCCAGCGAGGTTCCATCGCCGTAATTCCAGGTGTACTGGACGGGTCTGGCAACGATCGAGACGCTTTGACCGAGCATGTCCACTGTGAACGCCTGCTCCGTGGCTTCAACATAGAAGTTGGTCTCAGCGCCCCTCAGGGTGTGCGGACTCGGTTGCATGACCAGGTTGCCGGGGCTGACGGGAAGCTGCTGGAACTTCGTCTGGATCTGGGCAGCAATCTTGCCCAGGACGTCATCCGGCTTCTCGGAGTAAACGCAGCGGTCCGGGGCGATCCGGCTCCAATCGTTCGGGCCAGCGACCACCAACTTCCACCACCACCTGACCGGGCGCCCATTTTCACCAGCACTGCACTCTGTCGCCGCTGCGAGACAATCGACATCGAAAGCATTGTTGTCCACCAGGCACAGGTAATCGAACCGGTACTGATAAGGGCTCTCAGGAACAGTGTTCGGTGCGTCTACCCAGACTTTGAGAGCCGCATCGTAGCGCCAGACGCCAACGCCAGTTGAGTTCCAGAACACGTCCGATGTATCTGCGACAGCCGGAGATACAGTTGAAACCGAAATCAGAATTACAGTGGCTAGGACCCTCAGGGCGTGCCCGAGCCAGCCGCGAAGACCCCCGCCTCTTTTCATACACCGAGCCGGTCAACGTCCAGCGCGTTCCACCTGCCATCGGTGAAGCGAACGGTCATAATGTCGGCGAGAACCTGTGCTGCAGGTACGGACTTTTCGATACTTGAGTCCGCCCGATAAAGGAACCCGACAGGCTGTTCCAACTGCGTGGTCACTTGATAGTTGCCTTCGGCTGTCTTCACAAATTCCGTGAAGGCCCCCTTAACCGCAACAAGGCCTCCCGCAATCCAACGTCCGTCTGAATTCCATTCAACTATGCCCGGGCGAACCTTCGAGCACATACGACATGTTGGGCCAGTAACCGCATCCATCGGCCCGAAGTCGCCGGTTTGATAGGCATAATTCAGTACCTCGTACCAGTAAGTCGCGAAGGCGATTGCACTTTCCTTCGTCTCGGCCGTCGCGGCTTCCGGCAGCACGGGAACTGGCACGTTCTGCGCCCTCCCCGAGGCATCTGCCGGCTTGTAACTGGGCATTGGCGTGGGGGTGGCTGTTGGTGTCGGCGACGCCGTCGGACTCGACGACCCTGGTGCGGCCGTTGCACCCGGTGTTCCCCCGCCGGTGCAGGCGGTCACCGACATCAAAGAGAGCGCAAGCAGGACGGCGCAGATGCGTCTGCGCCGAACGAAGTGTGAAGTGCGAGATGTCATGGTCAGCTATTCCCCCCGATAGAAATCAAGACGCCTGAAGCCAAACAATGACTTAAGGGTAACTGACATCACATTTTGAACTTCAAAGTTATCCACAGACGCCCCATGGACCGCGCAGGCGGCCGACTTCCCATACCACTCAGGCGCGCTCACGCGCTGCTGAGGGCCTGGACCCGGGGCGCCGCGGCGCGATAAACCGAGGATCACGGGGCAACCGCAGCACGTCGAACGAAATCAGACCATGAACGAGGTCCGACAATTTGCCGCCGCCTAATCGTTCACCGCAAATGCTCCGCCTCACACCGACTCACAACGACTTTCCCGCTGAGCCACTGGTCTTTTTCTACATCGCCCAGAACAATGAACCCATGATGTTCGAACATGCAGACGAAAATCCCATCCTCCACCTTGATGACGACCAGAGCTGGAAGCTGATTGAGGGCACCAAGCACGGCAGGCTCGTGGTCATCGTGGGCGGCGAACCCGATATCTTTCCGGTGAACTATGCCGTGAGCGACCGGAAGCTCTACCTGCGGACCGCTCCCGGCAACAAACTTGCTGAACTGACCATCAATTCCAAGGTGCTGTTCGAAACAGACGGGATCCTCTCCGATGAGGCTTGGTCGGTTGTCATGCGCGGCACGGCCAGGGTGTTGGACCAGTCCGCCGACATCGCAGCGGCGGAGGCCCTGGGGCTCAAGCCATGGGTGCCCACCTTGAAGGACTTCTACGTCGAGATCGAGCCCACCTCGGTCAGCGGGCGCCATTTCAAGTTTGGCGAACACCCGGAGCGGGAGATCTAGCAACTGTTCGACGGCGGCAATCGCCGGACGTCGCGACGGCGGCAATCGCCACTGATCGGCAGCCCGATGTCCCGATAAGGACGGCGGCCAGCCCGATGCGGACGGCCGCCGTCGCGCCCCTCCCGGCCGCCTAGACTTAAACCATGGCGGACAAGCTGACCCCCGAGCGGCGCAGCTGGAACATGTCCCGCATCCGCGGGAAGAACACCAAGCCTGAACTGCTGGTCCGAAAGCTGCTCCACGCCAAGGGCTACCGCTACCGGCTGCACGGCACCGCCCGGGGAGGGCTGCTGCCTGGCAACCCGGATCTGGTATTCGCCGGCAGACGCAAAGTCATCTTCGTCAACGGCTGCTTCTGGCACTTCCACGATTGCCGGGCCGGGCAGCATGCCCCCAAGAACAACGCGGAGTTCTGGGAAACCAAACGCACCCGGACACGGACCCGCGACGCCGAACAGCGCCATCTGCTGGAGCACGCGGGCTGGGAAGTCCTCACCGTCTGGGAATGCGAACTCAAGGATCTTTCCGCGCTGGAAAAGCAACTGGATGACTTCCTGCTGGCCAGCAAAACACTCCCCGCTGTCACCCCCGCCGGCGAGACCGCCGGGCCGGCCACGGCCGTGGCCGAGCAGGCGACCGGCCAAACTCCGGCACTCCCCCGCCCCCAAAACTAGGAATGTCTCACCGCTACAGAGACAGACTGGTCTGTCTCGGGTAATATCCGAATCTGGGGACAAGGACTCTATCGGGTCCGCACTTACTCGTACTTCTACTCCACGGGAGAGCGCCACCATGCCGCACTTGCTGAGGTCCACGACGTCGCTGAGGCCCGCAACGCGGCCAGCGAAGTCATCCCCCGATTCCCGTCCGCCTGCGCGGCGAAGGTCCCCCGGGATCGAACCGGATACCGATCTCGGCCCCCTGCGCCGGCAGGTGACCACCATCATCGACGCGATCCTCTCCGACACCAAACCCGAAGACGCGGCGGTGCGCGAGAAACTCCGCTGGCATGTCGCCAACAACCCGGGCCAGCCGGAGAAAGCCCTCCTGAGCCACCTGCTCTCTGTCTCCGTGGAACAGCCTGCCGGGTAGCGCCGCCACCCGAGAAGGGCGTCAGCGGCTGATGGTTGCCTGGCGCACCACTTCGCCCCACGACTGCTGCGCGAGGTCCGCCACGGAGGCCAGGATTTCCGACGGCGGCCTCGACAGGTCCAGCGGAAACTCCACCACGTCAATGTCCGTGTTCAGGATCCGGCGCAGTTTGATCTCTCCCGTGCCGGGATACACCAGCCACGCCGTCGGAACCCTGAGCGAGGTGCAGTACGCGAGCATCCGGTAGTGGTCACCCGACAGTGACGCCCCGGCGTCGGCCGCGGCCTGGTACCTGGCGTCGTAGACCATCACCGGCCGCCCGCCCAGCAGGTGGACGGCTCCGGGCTGCACCACGATCCGGTCAGAGTCGCGCACGGCCTCATTGAGCAGGGCGTTGTACCGCAGCCGCATCTCCCCCGGGTACACCGCCATGGCCTCGCGCAGCGCTCTCCCGACGAAGTCCTCGAACAGCACGGACATGTCCACCACAAACGACGCCGACTGCTGCGTGCCGTCGCCGGCCTCCGCCGAACCGTGGCGCAGGATCACCTCGGCGAGCCGCAGCGCGGCCTGGTACCGGGTGTTCATCCGGCTGGCCCGCCAGACCGGCAGCGGCGCGCCGGACTGCAGCCGGGTCACGGCCGCGAGCTTGCCCTTGAGCTGGCGGAGCCGGCTGAGCACCTCCGGCCGCACGCCCGGAACCTGGGACATCCGTTCCAGCGCCGCCCGCAGGATGCGGTTCTCCGCAATGTCCTCGGTGAACTCGTCGTAGGACACTTCGAGGGGAACGAGCATGCCCGGCCGGCGCGAGATCTGGTCCGAAATACGGATCCGGCCTTTGACCGTCCGGAGCGATTCCTCCACATTCAGGTAGCCCCGCAGCACGCCGCGGCTGAGTGCCCGGTCCGCGAGCTGGGCCAGCGATTCGGCCAGTGCACTCCACAGGTCCGCTTCCTCGGCTGCGGTGACGCATTCCTCCTGGAAGCCCTGGTCCCCGGCGTACCCGAGCAGGAACAGGAGCCGGTCCAGGCCGAGCCGTTCCTTGGGCCGGACCTCGAGCTGCACGGTCGGGGTGCGCACCGAGCCGACCTTCCCGACGGGCTCGATCCGGTACAAACCCATGCCCATGGGCGAGGCATTGGCCAGGCCGCTGCCGTTGACGTAGGCCGCGCTTCCAGGGTCAAGCCGTTCGACGACGCCGCCGGAGAGCTCGTCGAGCAGGATCCGGCGGACCGGCCGGGAGCCCGGCGCCCCGTGGCTGGCGGGCCCAGGCTGGCTAGACGCGCGCAAGGCGGTCAAGCAGCTGGTCCAGTCCGAAGCGCTCCTCCAACTGCGCGCGGTTCAGCTGGCCGTGGTAGTGCTCCTCGAGCAGCGGCATCAACTCGTACTTCCAGATCCGGCGCAGGCCCTTGGAACTCTGGGCGGTTTTCTTCATGAAGTAGGACGGGCCGATCATCAGGTCCCGGTCCCATTCATCGATGGCGTCGTTGAGCGCGTCCATCAGCAGGGCCGGCGTCGTGTCCAGGTCCCGGGCCTGCAGGAACCGCAACAGCGTTCCCTTCACCGGTTCCGTTTTGGGGTGCAGCTCGATGAAGGAGAAGCGGCGGCGGATGGCCGCATCCATCATCGCAACGGACCGGTCCGCGGTGTTCATGGTGCCGATGATGTAGAGGTTGTCCGGCAGCGTGAAGGGCTCGTTCGGGCTGTACTGCAGGTAGATCCGGTCATCGCGGTATTCGAGCAGGAAGTACAGCTCGCCGAAGACCTTCGCGAGGTTCGCCCGGTTCATCTCATCGATGATCAGGAAGTACGGTTTGCTTTCGTTCCCGGGTTTGGCGGCCTCTTCGGCGATCCGGCGCAGCGGCCCGGCCACGAGTTTGAAGGACACCTGCCCTTCCTCCGTTTTGTCCGGACGGAAGCCCTCGAAGAAGTCCTCATAGGCGTACGAAGGGTGGAACTGCACCAGCTTCACCCGTTCGTCCGTGGTGTCGCCGGCGAGCTGGGCGGCCAGGTGCTTGGCCAGGTACGTCTTGCCGGTACCGGGCGGACCGTACAGCACCAGCTGCCGGTTCTCCTCCAGCATTTCGGCGATCTCCTGCAGCGGCTCGAGGTCCATGTGCAGGGATGCGGCGAACTCCGGCGTCAGCGGGCGGAACCCTTCGCAGGCGGGTTCGACGACGGCGGCCGGCTCGGCGCCGTCGTCCGGCTCGGCTTCCGCTTCGGCCGGAAGCAGCGCTTCCAGCGCCTGGATGACGCGGGTGATGTCCACCACGATGCCGGAGGTTGCCAGCTGCCGCTGCACGTGGCGGGGCAGCTCGGTCATGTTGTGGGTTTCGTCGAACCAGCGCACCTTCCGGCGCAGCCGGCGGTTGTCCTCGTGGTGCTCAGGCTCACCGAGGACCACACCCACGCGGACCGTGCCGGAGCTCTGGGACAAAGTCAGGTCGCCGGGTTTCATCACGGTCAGGAAAGCGAAGACGGCGGTTTTGGTGTCCTCGCGTTCCACGTAGCCGAGGTGCTGATAGTCCTCGTCAACGGCATGCTGGACCAGCCCGGCGGTGACGCCGGGGTCCAGCAGGCGGAGGTGCTCGACGTCGAGCGTCACTGTCTCCTCGGACTGCCAGGTGCCGAGGAGCTCGGCATTGTCGTGGTGGGTGCGCAGCAGCCAGGCCCGCCGACCGGGGTCGCCGACCTTGCGCCACTGGCTGACCAGTTGCCGGGAGTACCAGTCGATCCGTTGGCCGGCCTGTTCGTCGAGGTGCAGCCGGATGCGGTGGATATCGGCGGTGACGTCCTCGTCGCTGTCGCCCTTCGCGCCGCCCACGAGGGAGGCAAAGGCGTCGCGGATCTCCTGGCGCTCAACGTCGGCCACCACGGGCTCGAAGTAGCCGGGCCAGACCAGGAATTCGATGCTGCGGCGGATGGCCGGCTGGTCGTCGGCCGTGCCGGCAACCAGCCGGTGGAACGCCAGCGGATCCTTGACCGCCGCAGCGACGTCGCCTGCCGGACGCTGCGCGACGTGCTGCACGAACCGGCAGAGCCATTTCAGGTGGTCCCAGATGGTCCAGTTGAACTCGGCGGTGCGGTCCCGGATGACACCGTGGTCCGTCATGCCGGCGAACAGTTCGTCCGGCAGTTCCAGCGGCGGCTCCAGCCAGGACGCGGCTTCGGCCACCCGCGCGCGTTTGACCTTGAGGGATTTCACCTCGTGTGCCAGCGGCAGGGACTGCAGGAAGAGCAGTTCGACGGCCAACTGCTTGGCGCCCCGGGAGGCGCCCTGAAGGTTTTGCCGCAGGTTGGTCATCATGGGGGCTTTGGGATCCGGGACCCCCCGTTCGAGACGGTCCAGCAGCTCCGCGGCGGCCGGCACCGACCATGTTTTGGTGCGTCGGTCCAGGGCCGACGGTTTCCCGTGCAGCCCTGGCCCCAGGACAAACCACGCTGCGTCTTCGATCTCCTTGGAGATGCCGAGGGCACGGTGCATGGCAGGCTTTTTGGCTGGGGTCATGCTTTCAATTTACAGGCTTAAGCCGGACGCCCCGTCCCGCCGGCCGCCAAAGTTACTGAACAGTAGCCCCGCGGCGGGGCGGGACCGCCTGCTACTTGGCCGCCGGGCTCCGCTTGACGCCGAAGGTGAAATAACTGCCCGGGCCGACGAAGTTGACCAGGGTCGCCAGGCGCCACAACGTTTTGCTGCCCCGGATCTGTTCGGCCGGGCGGTGTGAGATGTCGCGCTGGGCTGCGATCAGGAGCGAGAGCTGGACGACGGCGGCGGTGATCGTGCCGAACTTCGCCATCGGAGAGAGTTCCTTCCAGGTCTTCTTCCGGGCGTTCTTCCTGCGCTTTTTCGCCATGATCTGTGCTCGTTTGTTCACCATGATGTGTGCTCCTTGGCTTCCGGACTACGGCTTCCGGGCTGGTTGCCCGCGGTTGTTCATTCTAGGGACGATCGGTGGACCGAGGTAGAGGCTATCGGACCGGGTGGGCGGGGTCCGCGGCCGGGGCGGCGTGGACGGCCATGTAGGGGGCCAGGGTGTCCCTTTGCTCCGGCGTAAGCCTGAGCACCCGCCCGGTGGCCTCCTCCACGAACGCCAGATGGCTCGTGGCCCGGACGCACTCCTCGCGGGTGACGGGATCCAGGACCAGATAATGGATGTCGAAGCTGGCGCCCTTCACGGCACCGATCCACAGCTGGACCAGGGCCGGTACATTGCGGTACTCGAGGGTCCGGACGTAGCGGATCTTGTGCTCCACGATCAGCGCCAGGGTCCCCTCCGGGACCGTGTTGAAGAGCGGCACCGGGGGTTCGACCCCCGGCAACCCAGGACCCCGGGGCGGGCCGAAGGCCGCGATCCGGGCTTCCTCCAGGATCCGGACGAGCTGGACGTTGTTGATGTGTCCGTAGGCGTCCATGTCACCCCAGCGCATCGGGATCTGCACCTCGATGCGCCGGGGCTCCGCGGCCCGGCCGGCGGCGCTCAACTGTGCACCGCCGCGGCGTCGTCGGCCGTGTTTTCCGAAAAGGCCGTCTCCGCGTCCTCGCCGGCGAACTGGGACATGTACAGACGGTGGTAGGCGCCCTTGAGTTCCAGCAGCTTCCCGTGGGCACCCTGTTCCACGATCCGGCCGGCTTCCATCACCAGGATGGTGTCGGCGTCGCGGATGGTGGAGAGGCGGTGGGCGATCACGAAGCTCGTACGATCGGTGCGGAGGGCAGCCATGGCCTTCTGGACAAGCAGTTCGGTGCGGGTGTCCACCGAGCTGGTGGCCTCGTCCAGGATCAGCAGCGAGGGATTCGCCACGAAGGCCCGGGCAATGGTGATCAACTGTTTCTCGCCGGCGCTGACGTTGTTGCCTTCCTCGTCGATGATGGTGTTGTAGCCCTCGGGGAGGGCGCGGACGAAGCGGTCCACGAAGGTGGCCTTCGCCGCCTCCATCACCTGGTCCTCGGTGGCGTCCAGCTTGCCGTAGCGGATGTTGTCGTAGATGGTGCCGCCGAAGAGCCAGGCGTCCTGCAGCACCATGCCCACCTTGGCCCGGAGTTCCGCCCGGCTCAGATGGGTGATGTCGACGCCGTCCAGGGTGATGCTGCCGCCCTGGAGCTCGTAGAAGCGCATCACGAGGTTCACCAGGGTGGTCTTGCCGGCACCGGTGGGTCCGACGATCGCCACGGTGTGCCCGGGCTCCGCAGTGAAGGACAGGTCCTCGATCAGCGGTTTTTCCGGGGTGTAGCTGAAGGTGACGTGCCGGAAGTCGACGTGCCCGTCGGTCTTGGCCGGCAGCTTCTCCGTGGCGGTCTCTGCGTCCTGTTCGTCGGCGTCGAGGAATTCAAAGACCCGTTCCGCGGAAGCGACGCCGGACTGGAGCATGTTGGCCATGCCCGCCATCTGGCCGAGCGGCTGGGTGAACTCGCGCGAGTACTGGATGAACGCGGTGGCGTCGCCCAGGCTCATCCCGCCGGAGGCAACACGCAGCCCGCCCACGACCGCGATTCCTACGTAGCTGAGGTAGGACACGAACTGCATGACAGGCATGATCATGCCGGAGACGAACTGCGCCCCGAAGCTGGCCTGGTAGAGGGCCTCGTTCCGCTCGTCGAATCGCTCCAGCATGTCGGCGTCGCGTCCGAAGACCCGGACGAGGTCGTGGCCGGAGAAGGATTCCTCGATCTGGCCGTTGAGTTCGCCGGTGTTCTTCCACTGGGCTGCGAAGAGCTTCTGGCTGCGGGAGCCGATGATGCCGGCGGCGACGGCCGAGAGCGGCAGCGCGACCAGGGCAATCAGGGCCAGCTGCCAGGACACGATGAACATCATGATGACGATGCCGATCACCGTCAGCGCCGAGTTCAGCAGTTGCGCGAAGGCCTGCTGCAGCGCCTGCTGGATGTTGTCCACGTCGTTGGTCACCCGGGAGAGGATGTCGCCGCGCTGGCGGGTGTCAAAATAGTTCAGCGGGAGCTTATTGAGCTTCTTCTCGGTGTCGTCGCGCAACTGGCGGACCACCCGCATGACCAGGATGTTCAGGACGTAGCCCTGCAGCCAGAGGAAGATGTTGGCGACGAAGTACATCACCAGCACCACGCTGATCAGGAACGCGAGCTGCTGGAAATCGATGCCGACGCCGGGGATGACATCCATCCTGGAGAGCATGTCCGCGAAGTTATCCTGGCCCTGGGTCCGCAGCCCTTCGACGAACTGCTCCTTTGTGCCGCCGGCCGGCAGCTGCTTGCCAACGACTCCGCCGAAGATCACGTCCATCGCCTGGCCCAGGATCCGGGGGGCCACGACATTGAGGACGACGGCGACCGTCACCATCGCGAGCACGGCGATGATGCCGGTCCGCTCGGGCCTGAGCAGCCCCATCAGCCGCTTCGCGGAGGGCCAGAAGTGCTGGGCCTTCTTCGCGGGCAGGGCACCGAACATGCCGCCGTCGGCCTCGCCGGGTTTGAATTCCTCTTCGTAGAAATCGTCGTCCGGCCCGGCGGCGGAGGATTCAGTCGCCGGCCCGGCGCCCGGGGGCGGAAGGTCGACCTTCTCGTTGGTGCTCATGCCATGGCCTCTGCAGTCAGCTGGGATTCGACAATTTCCTGGTAGGTGCTGGAACTCTCCAGCAGTTCCTCATGCGTTCCGCGGTCCACGATCCGGCCCTTCTCGAGCACCAGGATCTGGTCGGCGTCGGCGATGGTGGAGACTCGCTGGCCGACGATGATGACGGTGGCCTCCGCGGTTTTCGCCTTGAGGGCCCGGCGGAGCCTGGCGTCAGTGGCGACGTCGAGGGCGGAGAAGGAGTCGTCGAACAAGAAGACCTTGGGCTCGGTGACCAGTGCCCGGGCAATGCAGAGGCGCTGGCGCTGGCCGCCCGAAACGTTGGTGCCGCCCTGGGCGATCCGGGCGCCGAGTCCGTTCTTCTTCTCGCCGACAAAGTCAGCCGCCTGGGCCACGGCGAGGGCGTCCCAGAGCTGTTCGTCGGTGGCTCCGGGCCGGCCGAAGCGCAGGTTGTGCTCGATGGTTCCGGAGAACAGGTACGGCCGCTGCGGCACCATGGCCACGCGCTGGGTGATCTCCGAGCGGTCCAGCTGGGTGACCGGGACGCCGTCGAGCAGCACCTCGCCCGAGGCGGCGTCGTAGAGGCGCGGCAGCAGGGACAGCAGACTGGTCTTGCCGGCGCCGGTGGAGCCGATGATGGCCACGGTCTGGCCGGGCTCTGCGGTGAAGCTGATGTTGCTGAGCACCGGCGCTTCGGCTCCCGGGTAGGCGAAGGACACGTTCCGGAACTCGACCCGGCCCGCCTTCTCCAGCGGCGCCACCGGGGTGAGCGTCTCGTGGATGGAGGGTTCGACGTCGAGCACCTCCCCGATGCGGTCCGCGCAGACCGCGGCGCGCGGAATCATCATGGCCATGAACGTGCCCATCATGACCGCCATCAGGATCTGCAGCAGGTACTGCAGGAAGGCCGTCAGCGCGCCGACCTGCATCTCGCCGGCCTCGACGCGCTGGCCGCCGAACCACAGCACGGCGGCGGTGGAGACGTGCAGGATCATGCCGATCGCGGGGAACATCAGGACAAACAGGGCGCCGATCTTCAGGGAGACATCGGTGAGGTCCTTGTTCGCCGCGCCGAAGCGCTCGGCCTCGTGGGGTTCGCGGACGAAGGCGCGGACGACGCGGATGCCGATGATCTGCTCGCGGAGGATGCCGTTGAGCCGGTCGATCTTCAGCTGCATGGAACGGAAGAGCGGCATCAGGCGGACCACGAGGTAGCCCACCACCACCACGAGCACCGGGACGGAAACCCAGACCAGCCAGGACAGGTTGAGGTCCTCGCGGAGTGCCATAAAGATGCCGCCGACGCACATGATGGGCGTGGCCACCATGAAGTTCAGGCCCATCAGCATCAGCATCTGCACCTGCTGCACATCGTTGGTGCCGCGGGTGATTAGGGTGGGGGCGCCGAAGACGTTGACGTCTTTCGCGGAGAAGCTCGTGACCTTCCGGAACACCCCGCGGCGCAGGTCGCGGCCGAACGCCATGGCGGCCTTGGACCCGAAGTAGACCCCGGCGATTGCGGTGGCCACCTGGATCAGGGCGACGCCGAGCATCACCCCGCCGGTGCGCCAGATGTAGCCCGTATCGCCGCGGGAGACGCCCTCGTCAATGATCCGGGCGTTCAGGCTGGGCAGATACAGCGCCGCAATGGTGGATGCGAGCTGGAAGAAAATGACTGCCGCAATGTATGGCAGATACGGCTTCGAATAGCGCCGCATGAGGGTGACAAGCATGCCCACGAGTCCTTAGGAGATACCGAGTAAATGAGGCGGGAGAAGAGCCCGGCGGGAAACCGCCTCCTGCTCGCTCCCAGTAGTAGCAGAGCGGGCCGACAGCCATAGCCATCCAACTCTACGAAACGACCGGCCCGTGCGGGACATCGGGCCCCGAAAATCATCCCAACGGCGTACCTTTCGAAACTGGGGACAACGTAGTCACCTCCGGCACCAGTACCCGCTTTCGACCCCAGTAATCACTTCGGCCCCAGTAGTGCCGTCTAAAGAACCGGTAGTCCACCGGGTAGTGATTACTCGTGTCCGCCGGCGTCGTGCGGCCTAGCGTGAAGTTGTCAGTTACTGGACAACGCTGCAGGGGTAATAAGGGACATCTGGGACCCGAGTGAATCTGCCGGCTCGGCCTCGAGCCGCCATCTCCCGCAGTCTGGTCAGTCCAAAATGATCCAGATGGAGCACTGCCATGAAGAAAGTCCTTGCAGCGGCCGGCATTGCCAGCCTTGCCCTACTAGCTACCAGCGCCCCCGCAATTGCCGGCCCAGACGACAAAATCAGCATCTGCCATGCGACCGGCTCCGAGTCGAATCCTTACGCTGAAATCACGATCAGCGAAAACGGACTCAACGGACACAACGCCCAGGGCGTGCACGACGGCGACATCGTTCCGGCCCCGGCCGGCGGATGCCCGGCGGGCGACAACGGAGACCACGGACCTGAATCGAAGAAGGTCACCATTTGCCACGCCACGGGATCCGAGAAGAACCCGTACGTCGTCATCACTGTGGCCGAGCAGGCCTGGCTCAACGGGCACAAGGACGGGCACAACGGCCACGCCGACATCTACCCGGTCCCCGCCAAGGGCTGCCTCGTAGCTGACCACGACGATGACGACCACGAAGGGGAGGAAGAAGAGGAGAATCCGGGCGGCGGCGGAGACACCACGGTTCCGCCCGCTGTGGAAACCCCCGGGGAAGACGCAGAGGTTCCCTCCGGAGCCGGCGCAGCTGCCGTCGTACCGTCAGGTGCCGGCGCAGCCGTTGCTGCAGTCGCGGTCAACCGGGGATTCAACGCTCAAACCGCTGTTGGCAGCGAGACTGATGCCGGACTTCCGGGATGGGCGGCAGGCCTCGCGGCACTGCTCACGGCCGCTTCGGTAGTCGCAGTGAGGCGTCAGGGACGCGCGCAGGACGCGGACGCAACCTCATAGGGGTTGCTGTGGCGAAGGGGCACCGGACCAGCTTGGGCCGGTGCCCCGACCTTTTCCGAACTCACGAAGGAGCTCCAATGCCCTTCCTCCATTCCCCGGCCCACCGTTCAGCGACCGCGAAGCCACGGACCTGGAACCGCGGCGACCTGCTGCTTCTGGCCTGCGGTCTGGTTGCATTCCTCGTCCTGACGTTCCTGTCCGGCCCGGGAACCCCCGCCCGGTCCGAGCTGGCCGCGACCCCGCCGGCAGCGCCCGCGCTTGTCATTCCGGAAAGCCCCGCTCCCGCCGCGCCGGCGGACAGCGCTGAGGCTCCGGGCGCCGCCGGTACCGGTGCCGCCACCGCGTCCCCGGTACCGGCAGCCGAACAGCCGCCCGCACTTCCCCCGTTCCCCCCGGCGGCGGCACCCCTTCGCGTCGTCTATCCGGCCGCCGGCTTTGACGTTGCGGTCCACCCGTTGCAGCCCAGCCCGGCCGAAATCGAATCCCAGACCATCGTTCCGCCCGTCTCCCTGGACGGGTATTGGGTGACGAACTTCGGCGCCCCCGGCGCGGGGTCCGCCAACACGACCTACATCATGGGCCACAGCTGGGAAGGCCGGGACGCACCGTTCAACCGGCTCAGTTCAGGCACCGCCCCCGGGGACATCTTCGAAGTGACAACGGCCGCGGGCAAGATCAGCTACCGGGTGGATTCCATTTCCACCGAGAACAAGGCCTCGCTCAAGGACCATCCGATCTGGCAGGTCGTACCCAATCGCCTCGTCCTCATCAGCTGCTACACCGAAGATCTGTTCGGGAAAAACGTGCTCCTCGTGGCATCTCCCGCCGTTTAGTCGGCCCGGCGCCGGCTTTCGCGCTGCTGGCTGAGCACCTCGACAAATTCCCGGTCGAGGTCGACGATTCCGGTCGGGGCTGCGGGGGCAGGCTCTCTCGTGGCGGGGGCTGGCCCCGTCGTGGCGGGCGCGAACGGTGCCGGTGCAGTCACGGCAGTCGGCGTAAACCCGGCGGCCGGGCCGCCGTCGCCGCCGCCGTCGCCGCCGCCGTCGCCTGCGGCGGAGGGGCTGACGATGTCCACGGTGCGCCGCAGCGGCTCCTCCTTGATGAAGAGGACCGCGACCAGGGCGACCACGCCGACGATCGCGGAGACCATGAAGATCTGCGCCGTCGCGTCACCGTAGGCGGCCCGCATGATCTCGCGGACGGGTTCGGGCATGTCCGTGAGGTCCATGCTGGCCGCAACGCCCCCGCTGGCGGGAATCCCGGCGGCGGCGAGGCCCTCGGCGGCGAGTTGCTTGACCCGGTTGCCCATGATGGCTCCGAGCACGGAGACTCCGATGGCGCCGCCGACCGAGCGGAAGAACGCCACCGAGGCGCTGGCGGTTCCGATGTCGCCGGCCCGAACGGTGTTCTGCACGGCCAGCACGAGGTTCTGCATCAGCAGGCCCAGCCCGAGGCCGAGGATTGCGGTGTAAACGCTGGTCAGCCAGAGCTCGGTGGTGTGATCGATGGTGCCGGTCAGTCCGAGGCCGGCAATCAGCAGGAGCGAGCCCGCGACCAGGTAGCGCTTCCATTTTCCGGTGCGGCTGATCAGCTGTCCCGAGGCCACGGAGCCGATCAGGTTGCCGGCGATCATCGGCAGGGTCAGGAGTCCGGCCTCGGTGGGTGATGCGCCGCGGGCCACCTGGAAATACTGGCCCAGGAAGGTGGAGGAGCCAAACATCCCGACGCCGACGGCGATCGAGGCGAGGATGGCGAGAGCGGTGGTGCGCTGCGAAATGATTTTCAGCGGGATGATCGGCTGCGGGACCCTGGATTCGACCAGGACCAGCAGCGCCAGCAGCGCAAGGCCCCCGCCCACCATGGCTCCGGTCTGCCAGGACCACCAGTCGTAGTAGTCCGGGTTGCCGGCGAATGACACCCAGATCAGCAGCAGGCTCACGCCGGAGGTCAGCAGGATGGAACCAAGCCAGTCGATCCTGGCGGGGCGCCTGACGTGCGGCAGTTTCAGGGTGATCTGCAGCAGGATCAGCGCAACAATGGCCAGCGGAACGCAGACGAAGAACGTCCAGCGCCAGCCCAGCGGGCTGTCCACGATGAAGCCGCCGAGCAGCGGGCCGCCGGCGGTGCCCACGGCCATCACGGCGCCCATGTAACCCGAGTACTTGCCGCGGTCCCGCGGCGGGATGATGGAGCCGATGATGGCCATCGCCATTGCGGTGAGCCCGCCCATGGCGACGCCCTGGATGACGCGGGCGGTCAGCAGCAGCGGGATCGTCCCTGACAGGCCGGCCATGACGGACCCGGCCACGAAGATCACAATGCTGAGCTGGACCAGGACCTTTTTATCGAAGAGGTCGGCGAGCTTGCCCCAGATGGGGGTGGTTGCGGCGTTGGCCAGCAGGGCAGCGGTGATGACCCAGGCGAAGTCCGTCTGGGTGCCGTTGAGCTCGGACATGATCGTGGGAAGTGCGTTCGCAACGATCGTGCTGCTGATGATCGCGGTGAAGAACGCGGCCAGCAGTCCGGTGAGGGCTTCCATGATCTGGCGGTGCGTCATCACCACCGTTGGTGCCGGGGGCATTTCTGCGGTTGCGGCCATGGGGGCGC
The DNA here is from genome assembly GCF_001750145.1 of Arthrobacter sp. U41. NCBI lineage: Bacteria > Bacillati > Actinomycetota > Actinomycetes > Micrococcales > Micrococcaceae > Arthrobacter > Arthrobacter sp. U41. The sequence goes on along the minus strand of NZ_CP015732.1, from coordinate 2,114,121 downwards.
TCCTTAAACAATGTCGGTCGTATTGATGGAACCGGCCGTCGTTGCCCGGGCTGCCGTCCTGAGGGACTCAGCAAGTTTCTGCAAGGTTTTCGTTGTCTCTTCGATGTCCTGCTCACTCCAGTCCTGCAGGAAGCCAAGGAGGGCGGCGGCGAGCTGGTCCTCAATGGAGCGGAGTTTCGCGACTCCTGATACGGAGAGCGCGACCAGCTGCGCCCGCCCGTCCAGCGGGTCGGGCCGGCGGACCACGTGGCCCTGTTCCTCCAGCTCGGCGATGTGCCGGCTGAGGACCGGCGCGCTGACGCCAAGCCGCTCGGCAAACCGGGTGGCGCGGGTTTCCCCCTCCCCCACGAAGCGCAGTACGCCCTGGAGCGCCACACCGGTGTCCTCCCCGCGCAGTTTGACCGCGGCGACGCATCGTACGGCGCGCTGCAGGTCGAAGATCTGATGGACGAGTCTGGCTGCGGTGTCCGGCGCAACGGCCATAACGGCCCCCTTTGCTTGCCTGGGGCAACAATATATCAGGATTTTAGTTACTTTGGGAAACTAACTCATATCGTGCGCTTAAAAGCCGGCGCGGGCCGGCAGCAGTGCTGCCGGCCCGCGCTTGCTTGTCCTCGAAGAGGCGGGGAGCGTGGGGCTCAGACCTCCACGTGGGTGGGGGCGAACATCCGGAGCAGAGTTTCGACGACGACGACGTTCGGCCCGTCTGCGGCGAAACCAGCCCTAAGCGCGTCCCCGACGTCTTCGGGCGCAACCCGGACGGCCGGTACCCCGAAGGCCTCGGCCAGCTTGACGAAATCAGGACGGGCGAGCTCGGTGGCCGTGGCCTTGCCGAACGCCCCGACCATGTATTCGCGCAGGATGCCGTAGCCGCCGTCGTCGACAATCAGCCAGGTGACGGGGACATTATGCTGCCTGGCCGTGGCCAGCTCGGAGATGGAGTACATCGCCGAGCCGTCGCCGGAGACGGCCAGCACCCGGGCTGAACTGCCGGGCTTGCCGGTGGTTTCGAGGCCGACGGCGCCGCCAATCGCCGCGGGGAAGCCGAAGCCGAGTCCGCCGGCACCCTGGGCGGAGTGGAACTGGCCCTCGCGGGCGTCCCAGCAGCTCCAGGCCCAGTAGGCCGAAATGGTCATGTCCCAGAAGGTCTGCATGGCGGAGGGAACGGCTTCCCTGATGTCCGCCATGAACTTCAGTTCCTTGCCGAGGTCCTGCGATTCCAGCCGGGCCTTGACCTTGGCCAGGGTTTCCTTGACCAGAGTTTCGGGCGGGGCGCCGTGCCAGTCCGCGTGCCCTTGGCGCGGCTCCGCCAGGGCGGCGTCGAGGGCCGCGTCGAGGGCCGCGAGCGCCTGGCCGGCGTCGGCCCGGATGCCGAGGCCGGGGCGGTTGGATTCCAGCACGCGCGGTTCGGCATCGATCTGGATGATCCTGCCGCGCGGCGCGAAGGTGAAGTAGTTGGACGTGACTTCGCCAAGCGAGGAGCCGACGACGATCAGCACGTCGGCGTCCTCGAGCAGCTCCGTCATGTACTCGTCCTCGATCCAGGACTGCAGGGAGAGCTCGTGGTTCCAGGGGAACGCACCGTTGCCGCCGGGGGTGCAGATGACCGGGGCCCGCAGTTTCTCCGCAATGGAGCGCAGCGATTTCTCGGCCCGGCCGCGGCGGGTGCCGCCGCCGGCGATGATGGCGGGACGTTCCGCGGTCGAGAGCCATTTCACGGCCTCGCGGATGAGTTCCACTCGGGGCGGGTTGTCTGCCGCCTCGGCGAGGGCGTCCTCCACCGGGGGCACCATGATGGGATCCAGCAGGACGTTCTGCGGGATTTCCAGCCAGACGGGGCCCTGCGGCGAGGAGATCGCCTCGGTCCAGGCGTCCTGGATGGCGGAGGGGATGCCGGAGGCGTGCTGGATCAGCCGCTGGCTCTTGGTGACGTTCGCGGCCGAGGCTTTCTGGTCATCGAGCTGGTGCAGCATGCCTTTGCGGCGGGCTCCCAGTCCTTCCAGCGGGATCTGGCTCGCGACGACCACCATGGGGACGCCAGTGGCGTAGGCCTCCTGCAGCCCCGCCAGGGAGGTCAGTGCGCCGGGGCCGGTGGAAAGGAAGAGGACACCGACTTCGCCGGTGGCGCGGGAGTATCCGTCCGCGGCGAAGGCCGAGTTGTTCTCCACGCGGGAGGAGACGAAGTGCAGGTTTCCGCGGCCCATCGCGTCGAAGAGACCCAGGGCATGCTGGCCGGGGATGCCGAAGACGGTTTTGGCGCCGAGCGCTTCGAGGGTCTCTACGACGAGGTCGCCGCCGTTGCGCACGCCGGTCACTGGGAGACTCCGCTCTCGACGCGTCCGGCGGCCGGGGCCGCGAAGCCGGCCGGGCGGCGGGGTTCCTGCCCGAGGGCCTGGGCAGCGTAACCGCTGGCCGCGCCGAAGCGGTCGCCTTCAACCGCACGGTCCGCCATCAGGGTGACCAGTTCAAAGGCCACGTGGCTGGCGGCCACACCGGTGATGTCCGCGTGGTCGTACGCGGGGGCAACCTCGACGACGTCGGCCCCGACCAGGTTCATGCCGCGCAGGCCGCGGATGATTTCCAGCAGTTCGCGGCTGGTGATGCCGCCCGCTTCCGGCGTTCCCGTGCCGGGCGCGTGGGCGGGGTCCAGCACGTCGATGTCCACCGAGATGTAGAGCGGGCGGTTGCCGATCCGGTCGCGCACCTTGGCGACGGTTTCCAGCACACCCTGGTAGTAGACGTCGGCGGAGGTCACGATGCCGAAGCCAAACCGGTGGTCGTCGTCCAGGTCCTTCTTGCCGTACAGCGGGCCGCGGGTACCGATGTGGCTGATGGCCTCGGTATCCAGGATGCCTTCCTCGACGGCGCGGCGGAAGGGCGTGCCGTGGGTGTATTCGGCGCCGAAGTAGGTGTCCCAGGTGTCCAGGTGCGCGTCGAAATGCAGCAGGGCGACGGGCCCGCCGGCGCGTTCGGCGGCGGCGCGGAGCAGCGGCAGCGCGATGGTGTGGTCCCCGCCGAGGGTCAGCAGCTTGCTGCCGGAGGCGGTCAGGTCCAGCGCGTTCTGCTGGATGGCCTCGATCGCTTCATGGATGTTGAAGGGGTTGACCGCCATGTCGCCGGCGTCGGCAACCTGGATGTTCTCGAAGGGGCTGACGTCCCACGCCGGGTTGTACGGGCGCAGCAGCCTGCTGGCTTCGCGGATGTGGTTGGACCCGAAGCGGGCGCCGGGGCGGTACGAGACGCCCGAGTCGAAGGGGACGCCGACAACCGTGACGTCGGCCTTGGCGACCTGGTCCAGCCGCGGCAGGCGCGCATAGGTGGCGGCTCCCGCGTAGCGCGGAATGCGGGATGAATCGATGGGGCCAAGGTTGCCATTGGCCTCGATGCGCAGCTCTTCCAAAAGAAAGCTCTCCTTCGAGGATTGACCGACGGGTGTGACAGTCATCATACACTTGAAGTTGTCCCTTGTGCATCAAATGTTTACCTGATCCCGACGGGCGCGGCAGGTCCGGACGTTCCAGCCCAGTTACTTCCCCACCAAGCCGGCCGGTGCACCCGCAGAACCGCGGAAAACCGGGGCTCTGCGGCAGGCCGGGTCCGGTGCCGTGGCGGGTAACTGGGCAGGAGCGCTGGCAGAGTCCAGAAACAATCCCCCGGAATGCTTTCCACATGGGCCACCCGCCCCGTTTCACCAGCACGGCTTCGGATGTCAACTGACTTGATGGACCCGATTAATTACCTGGCCCAGCTGGGCGGAGTAGCCCGGACCGGACAATTGTTGGCCGCAGGCTTTTCCCGGACCGACATTGCCCGGTTGGCGGACGCCGGCATCCGGCAAGTGCGGCGCGGTGTCTTCGCCCTTCCGGAGTGCCGCCCCGATCTTGAGGCTGCAATCCGCCACAACGCCCGCGTCACGTGCGCCAGCGCGGCCGGGCATTACGGGCTGTGGCTTCGGGACCCTCCGGCGCAGCACCATCTGGCCTGCAACCACGGGCGCGGAAGCGGCTTCATCCGGCACCGGACGGTCCGATTCGAGGGCCATCCAGTGCTGCCCCTGGCCGCGGTTGAGGACGTGGTGCTGCATGCCTTGACCTGCCTCGCCCCTCCGGCATCGGCGGCCATCGCGACTTCGGCGATGCGTCTGCATGGTGTCCCGCTGGAGCTGTTGAAGGCCCAGCTCACCGCCGACCGGTCCGGCCAGGTCCGCAAGGCGCTGGATCAGCTGGACCTCCGGGCCGAGTCCATCGTGGAGGTCGACGCGCAGCACCTCTTCACAACCAATGGAATCGGCTACGATGCCCAGGTCTATCTGCCCGGGATTGGCCGGGTCGACTTCCTGATCGAGGGGTACCTGATCGTTGAGGTGGACGGTTTCGCGTACCACTCCAGCCGCGAGGCCCTGCGCCGGGACCTGGGACGGAACAACGCCTCGACCCTGAGCGGCTTTGCCGTGCTCAGGTACATGCCGGAGCACATCTGGTTCGAGCCGGAGCGCGTCGTGGCCGAGATCCGGGCCGTACTGGGCCGGCCGCGGCCCGCGCCCTGACGTTCCTGCCCAGTTACTTCGGGGCCCGCCCCCCGGCGCCCGCGGAATTCCGGGGCTCACCCAATCCGGCAGGCGGCGCGGGCTCCGGTAACTGGGCAGGAGCGCGCACGAACGGTCCTCAGCCCGGGCCAGGGAAGGCAGCCACCCCAAAACCGGTGAGGGAACCTAGCGGCTCGCGGCGGGGACCAGCACCCAGAGGACCTCGACGGCTTCATCCGTCGGGTTCACCCAGGTGTGCGGCTCGCGGCCGGGGAAGGTCACGGTGTCGCCGGTGTGCAGCTCGAATTCCTCGTTGGTGAGGATCAGCCGGATGCTGCCGTTGACAACGTGCAGCACGTCGACGTCGCAGTCCACCGCATACAGTTCAGCTTCGCCCCGGCCGCGGGGCTCGATCACGGCCTGGATGATCTGCACGCGGCGCTCGGAGCGCGCGGTCAGCAGCCGTTCCACGATCCCTTCACCGCCGAGGGAAATCCGCGGGCCTTCGTTCTTTTTGGTCAGATGCGTTTCCGGTGCGGCGAAGAGGTCCCCGATCGAGATGGACAGCACCTGGCACAGGGTAACGAGGGACGCGACAGAGGGTGAGGTGAGGTCCCGCTCGACCCGGCTGAGGAACCCCTTGGTCAGCCCGGTGGCGTCGGCCACCTGCTCGATGGTGAGCCGCTGCGACTGCCGGGCGGCACGGATCCGGGAACCGATGGCAACGGGAACATTGCTCGGTTCAACTGGTAGAGCCTTCATTTTGGAACCTTTCACGGCCGGCCGCTCGGCCCCATCGTTGGAGCAATACTAGCGGGACGGCATCCCCCGGACGCCCGATCAACCCGCGACGCGTCACACGCCTCGATTGTTACCCGGATCACACCCTGCGCCGACTCCCTGCCGTTTGTTGCCAGCCGGTTCGGCAAGAACACCAACACCGACGACACGGACTACCCCGGAACACGACGTCAAGGCCAACCGCACGTGGGTCCTGGGACTGGGCGTGGTGGCGATCGTTATCGCCATCATCACCAAGGACGTCGCCGCGGCGCTCACCATCGTCTACGACATCCTCGTCGGCCGGGTTCCTCGCCGCCCCGGTCCCGACGCACTGACGCCGTGAGTTCCTGACCGCGGGTTAAAGGCCGACGGCGGCGCTCCCCTTCCGGGGGCGCCGCCGTCGGATATTCAAGCCGCCCGGAGAATTATTCCTTCTCCTCCGGCTCAAGGAACTCTTCCCCCTCCAAAGGCACCACCGGCGTCTCGTCGCCCAGGAAGTCCTCCTCGTCGAGGGGAACGATGCGATCGGCCTCCTCGAAGAGTTCTTCCTCCTCGGTCTCCGCAGCATCACTCACGGGCGCGTCCTCGGCGTAGTCGTAGGCGGGGTCGGACTCGAGGGAATCCCGGGCCGGCTGGATGGGGCGTGAGCCGATGTTGTCCATGATGCAACCTCCGTGTGACTGGGGTGGCGGCGAGGGCCCCGGAGAGCCCGCCCTGGGTTTCATTCGAACACCGGGAACCCGGACGGTCAAGAGCTCGCCCCGGGCCGGACCCCGACTGCTGCGGACTGCCCCGCAGTGCAGGGCTTTTTTACGGTTAGCCTAAACTCTCCGCTGAGGATCGCCAGCCGAAAATCCGCGGAAATACGGGGTACGCTGGAAACGCAATGGGGCTTAACCATGCCCTTTTCAAGCCCAGGAGCTTCCGTGTCCCAGCACGCCACATCTGACCCGTTCAACCCAGAACCCCGCCAGGAATCCCACGCGGAATCCGGCCACGCATCCGGCCAGGAGACGCCAGCCGCAACCCCGGGCGCCGCGACCCCCAGCCCCGCGGACATCAAGCGGTGGCGGCAGTACCTCGCCGACGAACGGGCCGAAGCTTCCGTCTACCGGGACCTGGCCCAGAACCGCCGCGGCGAGGAGCGCGCGATCCTGCTGGCCCTGGCCGAAGCCGAAGGCCGCCATGAGGCGCACTGGATCCAGCTTCTCGGCGACCACGCCGGCCGCCTCCGCCCCGCCTCACTCCGCAGCCAGTTCCTGGGCTTCCTGGCCCGCCACTTCGGCTCCGTCTTTGTCCTGGCCCTCGCCCAGCGGGCCGAAAGCCGTTCGCCGTACGCCACCGACCCCTCCGCCACCCCGGCCATGGTCGCCGACGAACAGATCCACGAGGAAGTCGTCCGTGGGCTCGCGACCCGGGGCCGCAACCGGCTGGCCGGCACCTTCCGGGCGGCCGTCTTCGGCGCCAACGACGGGCTGGTCAGCAACCTTTCCCTCGTTATGGGCATGGCCGCCTCCGGCGTGGGAAGTTCCGTGGTCCTGCTCAGCGGTGTCGCCGGGCTGCTGGCCGGGGCGCTGTCCATGGGAGCCGGCGAGTTCATTTCCGTCCGCTCCCAGCGCGAACTCCTGGCCGCGACCCGGCCAACGCAGATCACCCTGGCCGCCGCACCTTCGCTGGACATTGAACACAACGAACTCCTGCTGGTCTACCTGGCCCGCGGCATGTCGCGGGAGGCTGCCGAACACCGCGTCGCGGAGCGGATGGGCCTGCGCGACTGCGACTGCGATCCCAGCCTCTCCCTGCAGCCGGAGCTGCCGGCCACCCACGACCAGCACGAAGCCGTCGGCACCGCCTGGAGCGCGGCGGCGTCGAGCTTCTGCTTCTTCGCTTCCGGCGCCATCGTGCCGATCCTGCCCTTTGTCCTGGGCATGACCGGCGTCGCCGCGCTCGTGCTGTCCGCCGTCCTGGTGGGCCTGGCGCTCCTGTTCACCGGCGGCGTCGTCGGGCTTCTCTCCGGAACGTCTCCCGCCTCCCGCGGCCTCCGCCAGCTGGCGATCGGTATGGGCGCCGCGGGCGTAACGTACCTGCTGGGCATGGCCTTCGGCGCCGTGGTCGCGTAGTGGACGGTCCTGAATTCCGGGACCGGACACCGCGTCACAGCCGCTCCCGCGCCACCTGGCAGATCGTCCGCGGTCTCGCCACCGCCGGGCTGATTGCCGGCGGCGCGTTCCTGGCCGCCGGGCTCATCGACGGGGATCCGCGTTTCGCCGGGCTCTTCGAAGTCGGCCGCGGACCCGGCCCAGGCAGGGCGGCGGCAGGCCATTCCGGGCAGCCGCCGGGCGCCGAGGTGGTGCGGACCGACACTCCCCCGGCCGGCTTTGAGGAGCAGGACGATCCGCTCGGTCGTGCGCAGAAGCCAGCCGTTGCGAGCAGCTCATACAGGTTTCTTGCCGTGAATGACGACGGCACCCCGGTGGGTTATTCCCCGTGCCGGCCCCTGCATTATGTAGTGAACGCGGCCCTCGCCCCGCAGGGAGCCGAACGCCTCGTTGACGACGCGATCAGGTCGATTTCCCGCGCAACCGGCATCCAATTTGTCGACGACGGCCCGACCACGGAGGTGCCGTCCCAGTCCCGCGTGCCGTACCAGCAGGACGCCTACGGGGATCGCTGGGCGCCGCTGCTGATCGCGTGGACGACCCCGGACCAGGCCCCGCAGCTCAAAGGCCCGGTAATCGGCACCGGGGGCAGCACGCACTTCAGCTTCGGCACCGGACCCAAGAGTTTTGTCACCGGCAGCCTGGAGCTCGACGCCCCGCAGATCGCCGAGGACCTCAGCCGGCGGGACGGGGCCGCGTATGCCACCGCCGTGATCCTGCACGAACTCGGCCACGTCATGGGGCTGGAGCATGTGGACGATCCGGTGCAACTGATGTACCCCGAGATCGGCGCCCCGGACGGCCTGGCCGCCGGTGACCTGAACGGCCTGTACGAGCTGGGCCAGGCCCAGTGCCGCAAAGACCTCTGAGCAGCCGGCCGCCGAGGACCTGCAGCTAGCCGTCCAGGACGGCGAGCGCTTCCTCCACGGTGTCCACCAGGAAGATGCTGCTCTCCATCCGCCGTCCCGAGGCGAGGCTTTGCAGCAGTGGCCAGGCCGGGTAGCGCCGCAGCCAGTGTTCCTGCCCCACCAGCACCATCGGCATGATGGTTTCCGGGGTGCCGTAGTAGTTCTCGCAGGCATCCTGGAAGATCTCCTGCACGGTGCCCCCGGAGCCCGGCAGGAAAACAATCCCGCCGTTGCACAGTTCCAGCAGGATGGCCTCGCGGATGGCGTTCGCGAAGTACTTGGCAATGTGGGTGGCGAAGAAGTTCGGCGGCTCGTGCCCGTAGAACCAGGTGGGGACTCCCAGCGACGGCGTTCCCTCCGGGTGGCGTTCGACGACGGCGGCGGCGGCGCGCGCCCACGCCGAAACGGACGGGCGGAAACCGGGAACCGCGGCGAGGTCCTCCAGTGCCTTCCGGAAATCCCGCTCCGGGGCATCGCTCAGGTAGGCGCCGAGGTTGGCGGCCTCCATGGTGCCGGGCCCGCCGCCCGTGGCAACCACCCGCCCGTCCCTGGCCAGCAGCCGCCCCAGCAGTGCGGCCTCCTCGAAAACGCCGGAACCGCGCTTGGCGGCATGCCCGCCCATGACGCCCACCATGGTCCGGCCGGCGCAGAGTTCCGAACGGGTCAGCTCATCAAGGGCATCGCCGATCGAGTGGTCATGCAGGGCCGCAGCCAGGGTCGCGTCCAGGCGGTGCCGCTGCCCCGGCCGGATGCTCCACTGGTAAACCCTGGCATCCGGGGTGTCCTCATAACGTGAATCGGAGATCCCCTCGTACAGCTCCTGCGGGGTGTAGAGCCGCGCGCGGTACGGGTTGAACGGCACGGCCTCGAGCTTCGGGAAAATAAGGGCGCCGCCGCTGCGCAGCAAATCCTCCACGCCGTCGTCGAAGGTGCAGCCGAGGAATATCCCGCCCTGCGGGTTCATGGCCGCAAGCTGCGCCGCCCGTCCGCGCAGGTCCAGCGACTGCGCATGCCAGCCCTGCATGGTCCTGGCGCCGGCCGCGACCAGCCGGTCGAAGCTGTCGAGGCTGTCGACCTCCAGCGTGCGCGGACTCGGGTGCAGGCTGCTGGCAGCACTCATCCGGGGCCCCTAGGGAAGTGGAGCCGGGGCGGTGCCGGACGCGGTTTCGGACGTCACGTAGGCGTCAAGCTTGGCGAGGGTCTGCTCGATGTTGGCCGGGTGGCGGCGGGGGTAGCCGGCCAGGCGCAGGAGGATCCTGGCGCGCACTTCCCGTGCGTCCCACTGTTCCGTGACGAGGGTGCCGGGTTTGCCGGCGGAGTCGGTGGCGGGCTCCAGCAGGTACCGCCAGACGTGGCCGCCGAAGTGCCGCCAGGCGATCCGCCGGCCCTCCTCAAACTCGCAGACCGTGTTGAGGATCTTGTAGTCCAGCTTGATGTTCATTTCCATGCCGAACTTCGCGCCCAGGGCAAGCCGTTCGGGGCCGCGCGGCTGGGCGCCCTTCACTGTGTCCGAACCGTCGATCACGCTGTGCAGCGCAGGTGCGGCGAGCACTTCGAAGATGGTTTCCGGAGCGGCCGCGATGAAGCGGCTGCGGGACACGAGATATCTGTTGGTCATCCGGCCATCCTAGACCCGCGCTGGAAGACGGAAGTTCTGTTGCAGAATAAATCATGCAGACCCTCCCCGTCCTCCGCAGCAGCCGGCCCCGCATCGGCATTCCCCTCCGGCTCAGCAGCTCCACGGACCCGGATCCGCGGGTGGCGGAGGCCAACGAGCTTTTTGACTACATCGTGGAGCTGGTACGCGACGGGGGCGGCGACCCGGTGCTGCTGGCCGCACCGGAGGATCCGCTCGAGGAGCTGGACGGCGTCGTCCTTCCCGGCGGCGGCGACCTGGACCCCCGGCGCTACGGCGAAACTCCAGGACAGGCCTGCTACGACGTCAGCCACGCCCAGGACGAACTGGACCTGGGCGTTGCTCGGCGGTCGATCGATGCCGGGCTGCCCGTGTTCGGCGTCTGCCGGGGACACCAGCTGCTCAATGTGCTCTACGGCGGGACGCTGATCCAGGACATGGATCCGGGCACCGTGGCGCACCGGGAAACCGAGCCGGCGCACGGAGCCGGGCCGTGGGCCTGGCACGAGGTCGAGGTGCAGGGCGGAAGCAAGGTTGCCGAACTGTACAGCGGCGGCACAAGCGGGGCCGGGGAACACGGCGCCGGCGTGAGCGTGAAGATCGCCTCCGGCCACCACCAGGCCGTGGCCCGCGTGGCCGACGGGCTCGTGGTGACTGCCGTCGCCGGGGACGGAACCGTCGAGGCGCTGGAGGACCCGGAACGCTGGGTGGCGTCCGTGCAGTGGCACCCCGAGGCCCTGGAACTGCCGGCCGAGGAGCGGCTGGCCCCGTTCCGCGCCTTCGTCGAGGTCTGCCGGACCCGCCGCTGACCTGTCTCCGGCGGAATCCGTACGGCTAGCCGGCGAGCGCCCGTGCGTCTGAGGCAATGAGAGTGGCCCGCCCGGCCGGGATACCCTTGCCGGCCGCGGCTTCCGCTTCGACAGCGGCGTCCTCCCAGCGTTCGGCGTCGATGTATTTCAGCACCTTGTCCCGAACCTTGGAATCCACATCTTCAGTCATCACGAGGGCGAGCAGTCCGGCTTTGCTGGCCCGGACAGTGAACGTTGCGGTTGCGGTGGCCTCGCCGCCGGGGCCGGTGGCCTTGGCCGCGAATGCGTGCTCTCCCAGGGTGAGGGTGTTGACGTCGACCGCCTCGCCCTCGGCTACGGACTTGCTGTCCAGGGTGATCGCGATGGCGTCGGCGTTTGTGACGCCGGTTGCCGGGACGGCGGTGTCGCCTCGGGTGAGCGTGGCGCCGTCGAGCTTTCCAAGGAACGCCAGCAAAGGCGCCGGAGCCGGCGGTGCGGACGGCAAGGCACTTTGGAAACCGACGAGTGCACCTGCCCGGTTGGTGATGATGCCGTCTACCCCGGCGTCGGTCATGGACTTCCACTGCTGGGGGTTGTCCACCGTGTACGGCATAACGGCGATGCCGGCGTCGTGCAGTTCCTTGATGGCCGCGGGCCGGGCTGCGAGGGCATTCCAGCTCGGGTTGTACGTTACGGCGCCGTACCGCTTCGCCGCGGCGACAACGTCGGCGTCGAGTGCCCCTCGGAGCAGGCCCAGGCGCAGAGTGGGAGCGTATTCGCGGGCGTACTGCAGGACATTGGTATCGAAGCTTTGCAGGATGGTCTGGTTGAACATGCCGCGGTCCTTCACCATATCGATGGTCCGCTGCACTTCCTCCCTTGTCTCGGGTCCCTTGACTTCGAGGAGAAGCCCGGAGCCCTCCGTGTCCGTCTGGTCCAGGAACTCGGCCAGGGTGGGAATCTTGGCGCCGCTATAGGCCGGGGCAAACCAGGAACCGGCTTCCAGTCCGGCAATGTACTCGGCGGTCAGGACGGAGACGTCGCCGGTTCCCGCGGTCACCCGATCCACGGTGTTGTCGTGGATGACTACGGGCACGCCGTCTTTGGAAGTGTTAACATCCATTTCGATCCAGTCGGCTCCGCTGCGGCCCCCGGACAGCAGGGCCTGCAAGGTGTTCTCCGGGATCACAGAAGACAGTCCGCGGTGGGCGATCACAGCGGGCTGTTTGCCGGGGCCGACCAGCAGGGACTCCGTGTCCGGGAGTTCGGTGACCTTGATGTTGTCATAGGACACCGTGGAGCCGTTGGCCACCAACCCCAGGACGCCCGTGTCGGAGCGGACCAACCGGTTCGTTTCCATCATCTTCTGGCCGTTGAAGTACCAGGCGGCCTTTTTGCCGTGGACCTCGACTGCAACACGCACGTCCGTTCCCGTGCCGGCATCGGTTGGCGCCGACGCCGTGTCGGTGACGTTCCAGCCGCTGGCAGCCGTCCGCTCGGCGAATTCCAGACCGTTCGTGGCTTTGCTACCGGAGCGCATCGTGGCGAGCCAGAACGGAACGGCTCCGCTGGGCTGGATGTCCAGGGCGAGTGCGGACCAGCGGGCCGCATTGAGGACGTTGTCAAAACGCACGGTCGCCTCAAAACGGTAGTTGGCGAGGTGTGGGCCGAACGTCGCGCGGGAGATCTGGCCCGTACTGGTACTGGTCCCGACCAGCCGTCCATCCTGCACTTTCCAGTCGCCTTCGACGGCGGTAAACCCCTCGGGCAGGCCGGAGCCGGAGAAGTCTTGACTGTAGGCGAGTCGCGGCTCTGTCACCGGAGGCTGCACCTCCTCAGGACTTCCGGCCGGATCTACGGTGGAAACGGCGGCGGCGTGGGCCGGGGTGGCAGAGAGCGGGAGGACGGCGACGGCGGCCAGCAACGACACGGCCAGGGGCAGGGAAAGACGACGGGTTAATGAGATCACACAACCGAGGCTAGGCTCAGCGCATGGTTCGTCAGCGTCCGGGTAATGAACTGGCGGTGACTCAGAATCAACCATCTTGCCCGGCCGTCAACAGGAGACACCCACCGCTCTGGCGCCCGTCAGGGACCGCCACGGCAACCCGGCGCACACTTCCACCCGCCCGGACAGCCCTGCTACTATAAACTTAAACAGTATGTCCTATCAAGCGAACATAGGCCGGGAAACATAACTGGCGGCCCCACCCGGGGTTCCGGTCCGGGGCACAAGGGAGCGCTTCAACAGTGGCTATTCAAAAAGTGGCTAATCACCTTAGTCTCAACATCGACCGGTCCTCGCCGGTGCCGCTCTACCACCAGGTGGTCCAGGGCATCGAAGCCGCGATCCATGGCGGAGTCCTTCCCCCCGGCAGCCGCCTCGACAACGAGATCGACCTTGCCGCGCAGCTGAACCTCTCTCGCCCCACCATGCGCAAGGCCATGGACGAACTTGTCCGCTCCGGCCTGCTGGTGCGCAAGCGCGGCGTCGGCACCCAGGTGGTCTCCAGCCAGGTCCGGCGTCCCCTCGAGCTCTCCAGCCTTTACGACGACCTCAGCAACAACGGCAGCAAGCCCACCACCGAGGTGTTGAGCTTCTCCCACGACGAGGCCGACGCCGCCACCCGCACGGCACTCCAGCTTCCCGCCGGCGCCAAGGTCTACCACTTCACCCGGCTCCGGAAGGTCGGCGGCAAACCGCTGGCGCTGATGGAGAACTGGGTGCGCGATGACATTACCCCCATCGACGAGGCGCTCCTGGGCTCACAAGGCCTGTACGCGATCCTCCGCAACGGCGGCGTGAACTTCCGGCTCGCCTCGCAGCGGATCGGCGCCATGATCGCCAACGATTACCAGGCGACCCTGCTGGAAACCACCCCCGGCTCTGCCCTGGTCACCATGGAGCGCACCGCCGTGGACGACACCGGCCGCCAGGTGGAGACCGGGCACCACGTCTACCGCGCGGATTCCTACAGCTTCGAAATGACGCTCGTCCAAAGATAGGCGTCAGCGCCGGCCGGCGGGTGCTGCACGCCCGTCGCCAGCACCCCATCCCCTCCACACCCGTGCCTTCCTCCGGCGCGACAACGAAAGGGCAGAACTCATGGCCAACTGGGTCTATCCGCTCGGCACCGCCGCCCAAGGCGCCTGGGACATCTCGCTGGGCACCTCCGACTCCGCCGTGCAGGTGGAGGGCTGGGCCCACACCGGGCTGAAGGTCGCCACGCTGGGAGCCGGGGCCGCCGTCGAACTTCCCGCCGCGGATGAGGAACGCATCGTGGTCCCGCTCAACGGGTCCTTTACGGTGTCAGTCGACGGCGAGGAGTACCGTCTGGCCGGCCGGGCGAGCGTCTTCAGCGGCCCCAGCGATGTCCTCTACACGGGAACCGGCAAGGCGGTGACGATCAGTTCGGCCGACGGCGGACGCGTCGCCGTGGCCACCGCCCCGGCCAAAGCGTCCTACCCGACGCGCCTCATCACGGCCGCGGAGACTCCGGTCGAACTACGCGGGGCCGGCAACTGCTCCCGCCAGGTCCACAACTTCGGGACCCCCGCCGCCCTGGAGGCGGACCGTTTTATCGTCTGCGAGGTCCTCACGCCGGCCGGCAACTGGTCCTCCTATCCCCCGCACAAGCACGACGAGGAGAAGGACGGCGAAACGAGCCTCGAGGAGATCTACTACTTCGAAACCCGGGTAACGCCCGGAGCCCCGGCCCGTCCCGGATCGGACGACGCGATCGGCTACCAGCGCGTGTACGCCTCGGACGAGCGTCCCATCGATGTCGCCGCGGAGGTCCGGACCGGCGACGTCGTCCTGGTGCCGTACGGCTGGCACGGCCCGGCCATGGCGGCCCCCGGCTACGACCTGTACTACCTCAACGTCATGGCGGGCCCCGGCGCGGTCCGCGACTGGCTCATCAGCGACGACCCGCACCACGGCTGGATCCGTCAGGCCTGGGAAGGCCAGGACCTCGATCCGCGGCTGCCCTTCGGCGCCTGACGGCACCACGCAGTCCAGACGAGATCGCAGTCCGGACAAAAAGAACCCGGAGCCCTTGGGCCCCGGGTTCTTTTGCCTCTCCACCCCGGTGACGGAACCGGGGCGCAGTGTCCGTTCAGCCGGCGACGGTCTGGACCACCCGCACCGGCACACCGGTCGCGAGGGATTCCTGGGCGGCATCCGCGACCCGGGAAGCGGCCACGGCATCCTCCGGCGTGCAGGGGTTTTCCCGGCGGCCCAGGATTAACTCGACGAAGGCAGCCATCTCGGAACGGTAGGCCGTCTCGAACCGCTCGGCGAAGGTCCGGTGCGGCTCCCCTGCCGGGAACGAGACCCCGGCTTCGGCGGAGGCCAGCGCCGTCTTGGCGTCCAGGCCGACCATGAGCGAACGCCGGGAGCCCTGGATTTCCAGCCGCACGTCGTGGCCCGCCCCGTTGTACCGCGTGGCCGAGACCGTTCCCACGGTGCCGTCGTCGAAGGTCACCAGCGCGAGGGCGGTGTCCACATCGCCGGCTTCCCCGATCGCGGGGTCCCCGTTGTTGGAGCCCCGGGCGTACACCTCGACGATTTCCCGGCCGGTGAGCCAGCGCAGGATGTCGAAGTCGTGGACCGAGCAGTCCCGGAACAGCCCGCCGGAACTGGCCAGGAACTCGACCGGCGGCGGGGCCATATCGCAGGTGACGGCGCGCAGCGAGTGGATCCAGCCCAGTTCCCCTGTTTGGTAGGCGCGCCGGGCCTCCTGGTAGCCGGCGTCGAAGCGGCGCTGGTGGCCAATCTGGACCACCCCGTTCCTTTCCCGGATGTAGTCGAGCACGGGGAGGGCGTCGGCCACGTTCAGGGCGACGGGCTTCTCACAAAAGACCGGGATTCCGGCGTCCACCCCGGCCCTGATCAGGTCCGGGTGGGTCCCGGTTCCGGTGGCGATAACGAGGCCGTCCAGCCCGGACGCGAGGAGCGCCTCCGTCGAGGGCAGGAATTCGGCGCCGAGCCCGGCGGCGATGGTCCGTGCGTGGTCTTCCGCGACGTCGGTGAGCCGGAGCCGGACGTTGATGCCCTGCGGATTGAGGACGCCGTTGAGCGCGGCGATGTTGTTGGCGTGCATAACGCCGATCCGCCCCACCCCCACCAGTCCGAGGATTACATCTTTCATACTTCTACTCCTGTTGGTGGTGCGGGCAGGGTGGATGCCTCGGTTGGTGCGGGCACGGTGAAGGCCGCCCGGAAAGCGTCCAGCGCGGCATCGCTGTCGCCGAGGGCCCAGGCCTCCATGCCCACCGTGCCGTCATAGCCGGCCTGGGCCAGTGCCCTGGCGACAGCCGCGTAGTTGATTTCCCCGGTCCCGGGTTCGCAGCGGCCCGGAACATCCGCCACCTGGATTTCGCCGAGGTACGGCAGGGCTCTCCGGACGAGCTCGATCAGGTTCCCCTCCCCCATTTGGGCGTGGTAGAGGTCCAGCATGAGCCTGGCGTTCGGATGCCCGGCGGCCTGAACGAGCGCCAGGGTGTCCTTCGCGCGGGCCAGCGGGATCCCGGGGTGGTCCAGGATGGTGTTGAGGTTCTCGAGGCAGAAGGTCACGCCGTACTTCTCGCCAAGCTTGCCGAGCCGCTCGAGGGTACGCGCCCCGGTAATCCACATGCGCCCGCTGGACCGGTAGACCGGACGGGCCGCGTGGCCGTCGATGAGTTCGGCCGGGTGCACCACCATCCGGCTCACGCCGAGCTCCAGGGCGGTGGGGATCAGCGACTCCGCCGTCCGCACCACCTCATCGGCCGAGCCGGGGTCCACCAGGCTTCCTGCCGTGTATCCCGTCATGGACGAGAACACTGCACCGGTGGCCTTCAGGGCACCAATGTCCTTGGTCCGCGAATCCCAGAGTTCGACGTCGAAACCCGCCTCGTGGATCCGGCGCACCCGCTCGGTGAACGGAAGGTCGGTGAAGACCATCTCCGCGCAGACAGCCAGCCGCATCAGAGGACTGCCCTCTCGCTGACGGCCGCTGTGTTGACGGCAACCCCAGTCCCGCGCTTGACCGACTCGATGCACGCAAGCGCCATGGCCAGCGCGCGCCGGGCGTCCGCGGCCCCGGGAGTGAGCGAGTAGGCGACCGACGGCGGCGTCGTGCCGTCACGCCGGGCGCGCACGGCGTCGGCAAAGTCGACGAGTTCGTCCGTGTAGGCCTGGCGGAAGAGCTCGACGTTCAGCCGGGGAGTGTCGGCCGATATCCCTTCGGCGGTGAACCGGCGGGCGGCGGTTTCCGTGGCCCGTCCGGCCTGCACCATGCCCTTGGAGCCGAAGACCTCCCCGCGGATGTCGTAGCCGTAGAGGGCGCTGAAGTTCGCCTCGGCCACCGCGATGGCGCCGTTGCTGTAGCGGATGGTCACAACCGCGGTGTCCAGGAAGCCCTGGTCACGCAGCCCGGGTTCCACCAGCGCATCGGCAATGGCGTAGACCTCCACCGGTTCGGCGCCTTCGTTGAACCAGTTCAGGGTGTCGAAGTCGTGGATCAGGGTTTCCAGGAAGACGGTCCAGGCCGGGACCCTGGCCGCGTGCGGAATGCTTCCCGTGCCCGGGTCCCGGGTCAGGGAGCGCAGCAGTTGCGGCGTCCCGACGGTACCGGCGGCGAGGTCCTTTTTGGCGGCCTGGAAATCCGCCGCATACCGGCGGTTGAACCCGATCTGGAAGTGCACCCCGGCCGCCTCCACGGCGGCCAGGGCGGCGTCGAGTTCGTCGAGCCCCAGTCCGGCCGGTTTCTCGCAGAACACGTGCTTCCCGGCGGCGGCCGCCTGGGCGATGAGGGACGAGTGGAAACGAGCCGGGCTCGCAATGATCACGGCGTCGATCTCGGGGTCAGCGAGGATGTCGGCGGCGTCGGCCGTCACCTTGCCGGCGCCCAGGACGGTTGCCAGGGCTGCGGCGGACTCCACATTGGGATCAGCGATAGCCGCGAGCTCGGCGCCCGGAACCCGGCGGGCGATGCTCTCGGCGTGGAAAGCTCCCATCCAGCCGGAGCCGATAAGTCCGATGCGCACGGGCAGGGGAACATTCGTTGACTCTCGATTCAGGTAAGCCACTGGCTCGTCCTTTCAGACATATTCACAACAGCTGGGCGTGGGGCCTGTGCTGTGCGAAAGGCGGTTTCCCGGCCTGGACTCGACCGGCGTACGAAGAAGCAGGGCCAGGCCCACGCGGGCGGGCCCTGCTCTCCCTTGGTGTTAGTAGGACTTACCGGTGGTCTGGGCCACCTCGGCCGCTTCGCCCTGGACTTCCTTGACGATGTCGCCGTGGCCGCCGAGTTGTTCGAGTTCGTGGGCGAGTTCGGCGAGTTCGGCGCCGCCGGCCATTTGGGCGGTGAGTTCGTCGAGGGTGATGTCTTTTTTGTCGTAGTAGCCGATTGACTTGCCGCGTTTGAGCAGCAGGAACCGGTCGCCGACGGGGAAGGCGTGGTGCGGGTTGTGGGTGATGAAGATGACGCCGAGGCCGCGGTCGCGGGCCTGCAGGATGTAGCGCAGGACCACGCCGGACTGCTTCACGCCCAGGGCGGCGGTGGGTTCGTCCAGGATCAGGACTTTCGCGCCGAAGTACACGGCGCGGGCGATCGCGACGCACTGGCGTTCACCGCCGGAGAGCTGGCCGATGGGCTGTTCGACGTCGCGGAGGTCGATGCCCATCGCGGCGAGTTCCTTGAGCGTGATGTCCTTCATCTTCTCGACGTCCATGCTCTTGAACGGGCCGAAGCCGGAGGTCAGTTCCGAGCCGAGGAAGAAGTTGCGCCAGATCGGCATCAGGGGCACCACCGCGAGGTCCTGGTAGACGGTGGCGATGCCGACGTCCAGTGCGTCCCGGGGCGATGCGAATTCGCGTTCCTCGCCCATGATGTTCAGGACCCCGGCGTCGTGCTGGTGCAGGCCCGCGATGATCTTGATCAGCGTGGACTTGCCGGCGCCGTTGTCGCCCAGGACGCAGGTGACGCGGCCGTTGTCCACGGCCATCGTGACGTCGGACAGGGCGATGATGTTGCCGTAGTGCTTGCCGACGCCTTCGAGGGAGAGCAGGTGGACGGGGGTGTGGGTGAGGGGGTCTTTTTCGTTCTGGAGCAGCGTTTGCTGGTCGATTTCGTTGGCGTTCATTTCTCCGGGCCCCTTTACTTGAGTTCCGCGCGGCGCTTGACGATGAGGTTGACGATGGTGGCCAGCAGCAGCATCAGGCCCAGGAAGAACTTGAACCAGTCCGGGTTCCACTGGGCGTAGACAATGCCCTTGTTGGCCATGCCGAAGATGAACGCGCCGATCGCGCCGCCGATCGCCGAGCCGTAGCCGCCGGTCAGGAGGCACCCGCCGATGACCGCGGCGATGATGTAGAGGAATTCGTTGCCCACGCCTTCACCGGACTGCACCGTGTCGAAGGCAAAGAGGTTGTGCATGCCCAGGATCCAGCCGCAGAACCCGACGGCCATGAACAGTCCGATCTTGGTGGCCTTGACCGGCACACCCACGGCGCGGGCGGCGTTCGCGTCCCCACCGACGGCGAAGATCCAGTTCCCCACCCGGGTCCGCATCAGCACCCAGGTGGCGACCGCAACGAGCGCGATCCAGATGAACACCGTGATTTTGACGTCGACGCCGCCGATGGTGACCGAGGAGGCGAACACCGCCCGGGCCGAGGCGAAGCCGTCCATGTTGGAGATGGACGGGGAGGAGACCGAGCCGCCGATCAGGCGGGTCAGGCCCAGGTTCAAGCCGGTCAGCATCAGGAAGGTGGCCAGGGTGACGATGAAGCTGGGCAGCTTGGTCTTCATCAGGATCCAGCCGTTGATGTAGCCGATGCCCAGGGAGACCACCAGGGCCAGGAGGACGCCGACCCAGACGTTCGTGCTGAAGTACCAGCTGAACATCGACGCCGTCAGCGCCGAGGAGATCACGGCAACACCGGTGGACAGGTCGAATTCCCCGCCGATCATCAGCAAGGACACCCCCACGGCCATGATCCCGATCGTGGAGCTGCCGTACAGGATGGTCGCCAGCGCATTGGGCTGGGTGAACGTCGGGGAAACGGCCGCGAAGAAGATGAAGAGGACGATCGCGCCCACCAGGGCGCCGACCTCGGGACGTCCGAGAAGCTTCTGGAACGGACTGCGCTTGGCGACGCGCTCATCGGGCGCCGGTGACTTTGTCTTGGTCTGGGTCATGGTCATGGAGATCTCCTTGCTGCCGGGCCGGCCTGAGCCCGCCCGGCCAACGGGCTGTTAGCGGATACCCTGCTGGGCGAAGGTCAGGACATCGGCCGCATTCGATTTGTCGACGAGGCTCGGGCCGGTGAGGACCGACTGGCCGCCGCCGATGCTAAATCCGCCGCGCTTGTTCTGCCAGAGCGCATCGATGGCGCCGTAGCCCTGCAGCCATGGCTGCTGGTCCACGGTGAACAGAACTGCACCATCCACGATCTTCTGGGCGAGATCAGCGTTCAGGTCGAAACTTGCCACCTTGGCAGAACTGCCGGCATCCGTGACCGATTTGAGGAGAGTCAGGGTGATGGGGGCGCCGAGGCCGATAATGACGTCGGCGTCATTGGTAGCCTGCAGCTTGGCCGTCGCGGTGGACTGGACGGAGGTCATGTCCTTGCCCTCGACGTAAAGGATCTCAGTTCCGGGCACCTTCGCCTTGACGCCGGCACAACGTGCTTCCAGGCCGACGTGGCCCTGTTCCTGAATCACGCAGACCGGGTGCTTGAAGTTCTCCGCCGCGAGCCGCGTGCCGACGGCCTCACCGGCGAGCTTTTCGTTCGAACCGAAGTGGGTGAAAGCCCCCAGCTGGGTGGCAACCGATTCGCCGGCGTTAAGGCTCACAATCGGGATGCCTGCGTCGGCGGCCTTCTTCAGGGAGTCACTGAGGGCTTCGGGCTTGGCGAGCGTGACCGCGATGCCGTCCACCTTCTGGTCGATAGCCTGCTGGATGAGCTGGGCCTGGCGCCCGGCTTCGGGATCGGACGTGTAGAGGAGTTCAACGTTGTCCTTCGCCGCCGCCTCCTCGGCACCCTTGCGAACGATGTCCCAGAAGGTGTCACCCGCTGCGGCGTGGGTGATCAGGGCAATCTTCATCCGTTCCGTCGTGGCGACTTGGCCGCCGCCGGCCGCGTTGCCGGAATCTGCGGGCTTGCCGCCGGTGCTTGAACATGCGCTCATTGCCAGCATCGGCACAACCGCCGCCACCAGGGTCGCCTTGCGCCAGGAAAATTTAGCCACCGTGAATCTCCTTTGATTTCAGCTCCGGGCTGCTACCTTGCAGCCGCCGGAATAATGCCTACTCCGATCATGGTGACTTAGCTCACTCATGTCAATAGTTTGTCCTGACATTAGAATGTAATCACGTAACTATGGCCGTTATGCGCGTAAAGAACTACCGGTTCCCGGGCGCCTCCAGGGCGGCCGCGGCCCAGGAATGACGACGACGGCAGCCGGGAGGGCCGCCGTCGTCGTCAAATCTGCCATGCAATCTTTGCCGCTAGGCCCGCTGGAGTTCCACGCTTTCCCGCTCGCTGTCTGCACCGGCGACGCCGGTTCCGGGCGTGCCGCCGGCACGTCCGGCGTCGTGCCGTTTCGCAGCGGCCGCCGCGAACACCATGACACCTAGGCCTAGCAGGGTGATCCCGGCACCGGCCCAGATGGGCGAGGTGTAGCCGAGGCCGGCGGTGATGGTCACGCCGCCCATCCACGCGCCGAGTGCGTTGCCCACGTTGAAGGCTCCGATGTTGGCGCCGGAGGCCAGGGTGGGGGCGGTCGTGGCGTATTTCATGACGCGCATCTGCAGCCCGGGGACCGTGGCGAAGCCGAAGCCGCCCAGCAGCACCATGGAGGCGATGGTCATCGGCTGGTTGCCCGCGGTGAGCGCGAAGACCACGAGGACGACCACCAGCGCGGAGAGCGACACCAGCAGGGTGCGGTCCACGTTCCGGTCCGCCGCCTTGCCGCCGACAGTGTTGCCGATAAAGAGGCCCACGCCGAAGAGGATGAGCAGCCACGGCACGGTGGAAGCGGAGAACCCGGTCACCTCGGTGAGGGTGAAGGCGATGTAGGTGAAGGCGCCGAACATGCCGCCGTAGCCCAGGATGGTGACCAGGATGGAGAGCCATACCTGGCCGGAGCGGAAGGCGCGGAGCTCCCCGCGCAGGCCGCCGGGGGCAACCTCCCCTGAGCCTGTCCTGGGGACCAGGGTCAAAATGCCGACGAGGGAAATGATGCCGATGCCGGTGATCGCCCAAAAGGTGGAGCGCCAGCCGGCGGCCTGTCCCAGCATGGTGCCGAAGGGAACGCCCAGGACGTTGGCCGCCGTGAGCCCGGTGAACATGATGGCGATCGCGCCGGCCTTTTTGGTGGGGGCGACCATGCTGGCGGCGACCACCGCGCCGATGCCGAAGAAGGCGCCGTGCGCGAGCGCGGCGATGATGCGGCCGATCATCATCAGCGAGTAGTCGGGCGCGATGGCGGAGACCAGGTTGCCGGCGATGAACAGCACCATCAGCACGGCCAGGACGGGTTTGCGCTCGAAGCGCGTCACGGCGGCGGTCAGGAGCAGGGCCCCGACGACGACGGCGAGCGCGTAGCCGGAGATGAGCCAGCCCGCGGTGGCCTCGCTGACCTGGAAGTCCGCGGCCACTTCGGGCAGCAGGCCCATGATGACGAACTCAGTGAGTCCGATCCCGAACCCGCCGAGGGCGAGTGCTATCAGGCCGATTGGCATGGTGGAGCTCCTTCAAAACTGTACGGAAAGAAATGCGAAGCGTAAGCTATTAGTTGCAGACGCGTTATGTATTGTTGCACAAGCAACTATACCGCGCAAGCAACTAATTTGCGGGCCTGCTCCGCCCTGGGGTCCTCCGGAGCGGAGCAGGCTGATCTGAAGGGAAGAACTGATGGGCATCAAGGACGACGCCGTCGAGGTCCGGGCGCAAGGCTGGCGGACCCTGGCGGCCCTGCATGGACTGATCGAGGCGGAACTGGAACGCTCGCTGCAGGCTGTGGCGCAGCTGTCCGTTGTGGAGTACACCGTGCTGGATGCGCTGAGCCGCCAGGACGGCTGGCACATGCGGATGCAGCAGCTGGCCCGCGCCACCGCGCTGAGCGCCAGCGCCACCACCCGCCTGGTCAACCGCCTCGAGGACCGGGGCCTGCTGACCCGGATCCTGTGCGCCGATGACCGCCGCGGAATCTACACCGAGCTCACGCCGGACGGCATCAAGCTGCTCGAGGAGGCCCGGCCCAGCCATGACGCCACACTGGAGCGGGCGCTGGCCGAGGCGCAGGAGGTGCCGGAGCTGGCGCCGCTCGTCGCTGCGCTTCCGACGCTGCACGCGCACGTTTAGCGACGCTGCCCGGCTTCCGGACACGCACAAAGCCCTGCCCCGCACGGAATGACGGGGCAGGGCTTTGCAGGCACGGCTACGCGGTGGCGGGCTGCTTGCCGGCCACGTTCTTGAAGTAGTGCTCCAGGTCTTCCAGGCTCTTGTCCTTGGTTTCCGGAATGTACTTCGCGGCGAACGCGATGGCACCGACGCCCAGCACGGCAAAGACGAAGAAGGTGTTGGAGAGCCCGATCGCGGCAAGGAGCTGCGGGAAGCCGAACCCCACCAGGAAGTTCACTGTCCACAGTACGAAGGCTGAGGCGCCCATGCCCAGGCCGCGGATCTTCAGCGGGAAGATCTCGGAGAGCATCAGCCAGGTGACCGGGGAGATCGCGCCCTGCTGGAATGCCAGGAACGTTACGGTCAGGGCGAGGATCACGAAGCCGCGGGCGGTACCTTCGGGCAGGATGAGCGAGAAGAAGCCGATCGACAGCAACGCCGCCGTCGTGCCGAGCTGGCCGGTGATGAGCATCCTGCGCCGGCCCACCTTGCCCAGCAGCCAGATCCCCACGAAGGTCGCGACGACGGAGATGACGCCGTTGGCGATGTTCGCCGTCAACGCAGCCTCCCTGCCGAAGCCGGACTCAGCGAGGATCTGGGTACCGTAGTACATGATCGAGTTCACGCCGGTGATCTGTTGGATGACGGCGAGGCCGACGCCCATCACGAAGATGCGGCGCAGCCAGGGGACGCCGAGGTCCTTCCAGGAACCCATCTTGGACTTGTAGTCCTCCACGGCCATGGCCTTGACTTCCTCGAACTCGGCCCGGGCCTCGGACTGGGAGCGGATCCGCTGCAGCACGCTGAGGGTTTCGCCGAAGCTGCCCATCGAGGCCAGCCAGCGGGGGCTTTCGGGCATAAAGTTCATGCCGATCCAGAGCGCGATCGCCGGAAGAGTGGCGATCACGAGCATCCAGCGCCAGATCCCGCCGGATTCACCGAAGGTGTTGCCGAGGTAGGCGTTGAAGATGAAGGCCAGTAGCTGGCCGGTGACGATCATCAGCTCGTTCTGGGTCACGATCCGGCCGCGCCGTGCGCTCGGCGAGACTTCGGCGAGGTACACCGGGACGGTGACGGACGCGCCGCCGACGGCAAGGCCGAGGACGAAGCGGGCCAGGATCATCACTTCGGTGTTCGGGGCGAAGGTGCAGGCGAGGGTGCCGATCAGGAAGATGACGGCGAGCACCATGATCATTTTGCGTCGTCCGTTACGGTCCGCGAGCCGCCCGCCGAACAGGGCGCCGAAGGCTGCGCCGAAGAGCAGCGAGGAGGTCACGAGCCCTTCGGTGAGCGGCGTGAGGCCCAGGTCCTCCTGCATGTACGGCAGGGCGCCGTTGATGACACCGGTGTCGTAGCCGAAGAGCAACCCACCGAAGGTGGAGATGATGGTCGCGGTGCGCAGTGCCCGTTTGTGGTTTCCGGGCGCCTTCCGCTGTTGGGCGGTTGCCACCGACGTCATACGCTCACCTTCTGGATCTGCTGCTTCATGGTCTCCAGCTGGTAGCGGGAGACCTCGGCGGCGTTGTCGTCCTCCGCGAAGACGCTGGAGACCATCACGGTGTCCTCGCGGTCGAGGAAGCCGATTTCCTTCAGCCCGCCGAAGAACTCGTCCCAGTTGACGTCGCCGTCGCCGATTTTCAGGTGCTGGTGCACCCGGACCGGGTTGCCGGGCGGGTTGGTGATGTAGCGCAGCCCGTGCGAGGCGTGGTGGTCCATGGTGTCGGCGACGTGGACCAGGCGGAGCTTGTCCCCCGCGGCGCGCATGATGTCCAGCGGCGCGTTCTGCATATGGAAACTATGCGAAGCGACGTAGACCAGGCCGACGTGCTTGGAGTTCAGGCCGCGGATCACCCGGATCGCGGCCAGGCCCTCCTCGACGAAGTCGTCCGGGTGCGGGTCGATCAGCAGGTCGATGCCTTCGCGTTCGATGATCGGCAGCAGTTCCTCCATGGAGCGGTAGAACGCGCGCTCGGATTCCTCGGCCTTCTCCGGGCGTCCGCTGAATTCGGTGTTCATGGTGCTGACACCCAGGTCCACGGCGATCTGGATGGCACGCTTCCAGTACCGGACGGCCGCTTCGCGGGCATCCTCATCCGGGCCGGACCAGCGCAGCACCGGCAGGATCGAGGCGATTTCGATCCCGGCGTCCCTGCAGGCCTTGGCCAGCTGGCCCACCAGTTCGTCGTCGGCCTTCGGGTGGTTGTAGAACGGGATGAGGTCGGCGTGCGGGGTCATCTGCATGTACTTGTAGCCGAGGTCCGCCACCACCCGGGGAAATTCGAGCAGGCTGTGCGAGTGGTGGAAGGGCGTTGGATCAAGTGCGATTTTCACGTGGAACACTCCATGGTGGATCGGGCAGGTTGTGCGGGGGACCGGAAGGAACGCCGAAGGAGGCCTGGCCCCCTTCGGCGTTCGCCCTAGCGGTAGAGCGCGGGCTTTGCGTTCAGCTTCACGGCGACCTTTTCACCGTTCTTCTGCGCCTCGACGCCGGCCTCGCAGCAGGCGGCGGTGGCGTAGCCGTCCCAGGCCGTCGGGCCGCCGATTTCACCGCGCAGGGCGGCGTCCACCCAGGACTGGATTTCGACGTCGTAGGCGGCCCCGAAGCGCTCCTCGAAGCCCGGGGTGACGCTGCCGCCCCAGCGGCCGTTGCTGAGGGTGGACGGGCCCGTGTCCCCGCCGATGCTGACGATGCCGTCCTCGAAGGAGGCCTGGGTGGCCACCTGGTAGCCGAACTTCGCGTTGACGAAGATCTCCACGTCGGCCAGGACACCGGATTCCGTTTCGATCAGCACGTGCTGCGGGTCGTGCTGGCCGGCCGGGGCGTTCCGGGTGGCCTTGCCGAGGCGGACCTGGACGGAGGTGATTTCCTCGCCGGTGAAGTACCGGATGGCGTCGAATTCGTGCACCACGGAGTCGTTGATCAGCATTTCGTTGGTGAACCCGGCGGGGGTGGTCGGGTTGCGGTGCTGGTGGTGCAGCATCAGCAGTTCACCGAGTTCGGAGCTCCGGATGATGTTGCCCAGGGCGGCGTATTCGGCGTCGAAGCGTCGCATAAAACCGACCTGGATGCGCTGGTGGCCGAGCTTTTCCTCGGCCTGGACGATCCTCCAGGCGGACTCGGCGTCCGGGGTGAGCGGCTTCTCGCAGAGGATCGGAATGTCCTTGGCGAGCGCCTTGAACAGGATGTCCTCGTGCAGGAAACCCGGGGTGGCGATCAGCACGGCGTTGACGTCGCCGTTGCTGAGGGCCTCGTCGGCGTCCGCAAGGGCGACGGCGCCCGGGATGCCTTCGATGGCGGCCTGGGCACGGGCCAGGTCGACGTCGACGACTGCGGCAACTTCGGCGCCGCGGATACGGGTGTTGAGCCGCTGAATGTGGTCTGCGCCCATTCGGCCGGCGCCGATGACGGCTACGCGGAGGGTCTTGGTCATGGTTTTGTCCTCAGTTCTGGTTGACGTCTAGTTGACGGCGGTGCGGGAGCCGCAGGAAAGCAAGTAGTTCCGGGTGCGCTTGGCGATCGGCATCGGGACGTCGAAGGCCACGGGGTACATGTCCTGCTCCACGATGCCAAAGATCGGCCGGTTCAGCGCCTCGACGGCCTCGATGACGGCGCGCAGGTCCGGCAGTCCGCTCGGCGGTTCGGTCATCACACCGGCCAGGTTGGCGGCGGCCCAGGTCATGTTCTCCTGGTTGACCTTCCTGAGGATGTCCGGGTTGATCTGCTTGAGGTGCAGGTAGCCGATCCGGTCCGGGTAGTTCTTGATCAGCTCCAGGCTGGACGCGCCGCAGTACTCGGCGTGCCCGGTGTCCAGGCACAGGTTGAGGTACTGGCTGTCCGTGGCGGCGAGGAGGGTCTCGATGTCCGCCTGCGCGCCCACGTGGGAGTCCGCGTGCGAGTGGAACTGCTGCTTCAGGCCGAAGTCCTCCAGCAGGGTCCTGCCGAGGCGGTTGTGCCCTGCGAAGAGGTCGGCCCAGGCCTTCTCGGTGAGCTCGCCGCTTTCCACAGCCTCGCCGGTGACGTCGTCGCGCCACATCGCGGGGATGACTACAATGTGTTCCCCGCCCATCGCGGCGGTGAGTTCGGCGACCCTGCGGGCCGGTTCCCACGCAGTTTCCCATTGGTCCAGGCCGCGGTGGAACGCGGTGAAGACGGTGCCGGCCGAGATCTGCAGGTCGCGTGCCTTCAGCTCCTCTGCCAGCCGGGCCGGGTCAGTGGGGAGGTAGCCGTAGGGGCCGAGTTCGATCCACTTGTAGCCGGATTCCGCGACTTCGTCGAGGAACCGTTCCCAAGGGGTCTGCTTGGGGTCATCCGCAAACCAGACGCCCCAGGAGTCCGGCGCGGTGCCGATGATCAGCTTGTTCTCAGTCATTGCCATTCCTTCTCATCGGCTGCTCCGCAGGTGCCGTTTTGGACGCTCAAAACGGCGGGTACGGAGCAATCGATCGGGGTTGTTGGTTGGGCCCACGCCGCCAGGGTTCCCTGGCCGTGGGGCCCCACCGGCGAGGGCCCCTGCCTGAGCTTGCGAAGGCTGGGAGCCGGTGGGGACTTGCGAGGGCAGGGAGGCGGTGGGGACTAGTTGGACGGGAAGTTGTAGGAGGCGCCCGAGGCGTGGGTCGGTTCGGGCCAGCGTGAGGTGACCACCTTGCCGCGGGTGTAGAAGGACACGCCCTCCGGGCCGTAGATGTGCTTGTCGCCGAAGAGCGAGGCCTTCCAGCCGCCGAAGGAGTGGTGTGCCACCGGCACGGGCAGCGGCACGTTGATGCCGATCATGCCCACGGTGACGGAGCGCTGGAACTTGCGGGCATTGGCGCCGGAGGAGGTGAAGATGGCGGTGCCGTTGCCGAAGGGGTTGGAATTGATCAGGGCGATGCCGGCGTCCAGGTCCTCGACCCGGACCACCACGAGGACGGGTCCGAAGATTTCCTCGCTGTAGGCGGTCATTTCGGTCTTGACGTGGTCCAGGACCGTGGGGCCGACCCAGAAGCCGTCCTCGTGGCCGGGGACGACGAGGTCGCGGCCGTCCACCACCATCGCCGCTCCGGCGGTTTCGGCTTCGGTGACGATCTTCACGATGCGTTCCTTGGAGGCCGGGGTGATGACCGGGCCCATTTCGGCGTCGGGCGCGGTGCCGTTGTTGACCTTGACGGCGAGGGCGCGTTCCCGGACCCTGTCGACCAGCACGTCCGCGGCGTCGCCCACTGCGACGGCGACCGAGATGGCCATGCAGCGCTCACCGGCGGAGCCGAAGGCGGCGGCGGCGAGGTGGTCCGCGGCGTTGTCGAGGTCGGCGTCGGGCATGACGATGGCGTGGTTCTTCGCGCCGCCCAGGGCCTGGACGCGCTTGCCGTGCTTGGTGGCGGTCTCGTGGACGTACTGGGCGATCGGGGTGGAGCCGACGAAGGAGATGCCGTCCACGTCCGGGTGGGTGAGGAGTCCTTCGACGGTTTCCTTGTCCCCGTGCAGGACCTGGAAGACACCGTCGGGCAGGCCCGCGTCCTTCCACAGTTTGGCGAGCAGCATCGAAGCGGAGGGGTCGCGTTCGGAGGGCTTGAGGATAAAGGCGTTCCCGGTGGCGATCGCCATCGGCGCCATCCACAGCGGCACCATCACGGGGAAGTTGAACGGGGTGATGCCGGCGACGACGCCGAGCGGTTCGCGGAAGGAGAACACGTCGATCCCGGTGGAGACCTGGTCCGAGTAGTCGCCCTTGAGCAGGGTCGGGATGCCGCAGGCGAACTCGATGACCTCCAGGCCGCGGCCGATTTCGCCTTTGGCGTCGGAGAGGACCTTGCCGTGTTCGGCGGTGATCAGCTCGGCGAGGTCGTCCACGTGGGCCGCGACGAGCTCACGGAATTTGAACAGCACGGCGGTGCGCTTGGCGAGGGAGAAGTCGCCCCAGCTGTCGGCCGCGGCGCGGGCGGCGGCCACGGTGGCGTCCAGGTCCGCCCGGTTGGCCAGCCGCAGCTCTGCAGTGACGGCGCCGGTGGCGGGGTTGTAGACGGGCTGGGTGCGGTCGCCAACGCCGGCGGTTTCGGCGCCGTTGATGAAGTGGTGGATGGTTTTGGTGGTGGTGAGGGTGGGGGTGCTCATCAGAATGTCCTTGGGGTTGGATGCCGGGGTGGCGCGGGAGCCGGGGTCAGCCGAGCAGCTTGCGCTGCTGGCTCTTGTGATCGAGGTAGGTCTGGAAGGCCTGTTTGGTGGAGTCGAGCTCGGAGACCTGGGAGACCGGAACGTCCCACCAGGACTCGGAGCTGGGGGCGTCCAGCAGCGGGTCGGATTCGACGTGGATGAGGATCGGGCCGCCGCGTTCGGGGGCCGCCTTGGCGTCCCGGACGGCATGTTCGAGCTGGGCGATGACCTTCTCCCCCGGTTCGATCCGGATCACCGTCACGCCGAGGCTTTCGGCGTTCAGGGCCAGGTCCACGGGGAGCCGGTCGCCGTCGTCGAAGCTGTGGTGTTCCTCGTCGAGGGCGCGGTACTGGGTGCCGAAGCGCTGGGAGCCCAGGGATTCGGAGAGCGAGCCGATCGACGCGTAGCCGTGGTTCTGGATCAGGACCACGATCAGCTTGATCCGTTCGGCCACGGCGGTGACCAGCTCGGTGTGCATCATGAGGTAGGAACCGTCCCCCACCATCACCACAACGTCGCGCTGCGCACCGCCTTTCGCGGCTTCGGCCAGGGCCGCGCGCTTGACGCCGAGGCCGCCGGGAATTTCGTAGCCCATGCAGGAGTATGCGTACTCGACGTGGTAGCCGAACGGGTCCCGGACGCGCCACATCTTGTGCAGGTCGCCCGGGAGGGACCCGGCGGCGCAGATGACGACGTCCTGGGCGTCCATGGCCCGGTGCGTGGCGCCGATGATCTCGTTCTGGGCCGGCAGCGGGGTGAAGCGGGTGTCGAAGGCCTCGTCCACGGTGGCGTCCCAGCGGGACTTCTCGTCCGCGATCCGCTGCTCCAGGTCCTCGCCGATCCGGTAGCCGCCCAGGGCCTGGTTCAGCTTGACCAGGGCTTTGCGGGCGTCCGCGACGATCGGCAGCGAGGTGCCGTGCTTGTAGGCGTCGATCGCGGCGACGTTGATGTTGATGAACTTTACGTCCGGGTTCTGGAACGCGGTGCGGGACGCGGTGGTGAAGTCCTCGTAGCGGGTGCCGATGCCGATGATCAGGTCCGCTTCGGCGGCGATGGCGTTCGCCGCCGTCGTGCCGGTGGAGCCGATCGCCCCGAGGGAGAACTGGTGGTCCCAGGGCAGGACGCCGACGCCGGCCTGGGTGTTGCCCACCGGGATGCCGGTCAGCTCGACGAACTTCGCGAGTTCCTCGTTGGCGTAGGCGTAGAGCACACCGCCGCCGGCGATAATCAGCGGGCGCTTGGCGGCGCGGATGGCCGCGGCGGCGCGGCGGATGTCCTCGTCGTCGGCGTCCGGGCGGCGGATCCGCCATTCGCGTTCGGACAGGAACTCCTCCGGCACGTCGAAGGCCTCGGCCTGGACGTCCTGGGGCAGCGAGATGGTCACCGCGCCGGTCTCGGCCGGGTCCGTCAGCACGCGGAGCCCGTGGTGGAACGCGGAGAACAGCTGCTCGGGCCGCGTCACCCGGTCAAAGAACTTCGACAGCGGACGGAACGCGTCGTTGACCGTGATGTCGTAGCCGTGGGGCTGCTCGAGCTGCTGCAGCACGGGGTCCGCGGCGCGGGTGGCGAAGGTGTCGCTCGGCAGCAGGAGCACCGGCAGCCGGTTGGTGGTGGCCAGCGCGGCACCGGTGAGCAGGTTCGAGGAACCGGGCCCGATCGAGGTGCTGATCGCGAACGTCTGGCGCCGGCGGGTGTGGCGGGCGTAGCCGACGGCCTGGTGCGCCTGGGCCTGTTCGTTGCGGCCCTGGTAGTACGGCATAATCGTCGGATCGAGCTGCTGGTACTGCTTGAGGGCCTGTCCGACCCCGGCAACATTGCCGTGGCCGAAGATCCCGAAGGTGCCCGGGATCAGCCGTTCCCGGTAGTCCTGGCCGCCGACCGAATCAACGGTGTACTGCCGGGACAGGTATTCGACGACGGCCTGGGCGACCGTCATTCTGCGGGTTCCTGGTGCAGTGCTCATTCCCATGGGAAGTTACTCCGATACTTCTGCGGTGCGGGCGGATTCGGTGCGGGCGGATTGCGTATGGTGCAGCAGCGAGGCGGCGGTCGCCACCGCGCCGGCGACGTCGCCGTCGTGCGGGTAGAGCAGTGTCCGGCCGACGGTGAGCCCCTGGACGCCGGGCAGTGCGAGGGCTGCCTCCCAGCTCGCAAAGACATCGTCCTGGCTGCTGTCCGGGTCCCCGCCCAGGAGCACGGTGGGCATCGTGGTGGCCGCCATGACGCGTTCCATCTCGGCCACCACCGGGAGTTTCATCCAGGTGTAGGCGCTGGTGGAGCCCAGGCCCTCGGCGATCGCGACGGATTTGATCACGGCGTTGGTGGAGAGGTCGTTGCGGACCTTGCCGTTCTGCCAGACGGAGAGGAAGGGCTCCACCATGGCGATGAGCTTGTGCTGGGCGAGCGAATCGATCGCCTTGGCGGTCGCTTCCAGGGTGGCGACGGTGTCTGGGTCACCGAGGCAGATCCGCGTGAGCATCTTGCCGCCGTCGGCTCCCAGCGCCGCCAGCGCGGCGGCAGTGTGGCCGGTGAAGCGGTCATCGAGTTCGTTGACCAGGCCGGAGAGCCCGCCGCGGTTCATCGAGCCGAAGATCAGCTTGCCCTCCAGCGCGCCGAGCAGGAGCAAATCGTCCATGATGTCCGGGGAGGCCAGCACGCCGTCCACGTCCGGGTTGGCGAGCGCGATCCGGAGCCGGTCCAGGAGTTGGCGGCGGTCGGCCATGGCCACGGGGTCGTTGCCGACCGCGAGGGCGCCGCGGGCCGGGTGGTCGGCGGCGACGATGAAGTTCTGTTTGCCGGCTTTGACGCCGGGGTGGCGGCGGCGGGCCTGCGCGGCGCGGGCGATCGCGTCCGGGTCCTCGAGCCGGATGATGCTCAGGTGCTCGTAGCGGCGGGGATCATCGTCAACCGTGGCAGTGGCGGAGGAGGGATTGAGGCTCACAGGGTTGCTCCTTCGGGGGCGTAGGTGCCCGGTACCAGGCGGCCGCGTTCGGCGAGCAGGCCGGTGACTTCCTCCGGCGTCGGCATCGCATCGGCGCAGGAGAGCCGGGAGGCGACCAGCGCGCCGGCGGCGTTGGCGAAGTCCAGGACCTGGGCGAGCGGCCAGCCGGAAAGCAGCCCGTGGCAAAAGGCCCCGCCGAAGGAGTCTCCGGCTCCGAGTCCGTTGACGGTTTCCACCGGGACCGGAGCGGACACAACACGTTCGGTGCGGGTCTTTGCCATCACACCTTCGGGGCCGAGCTTGACGACGGCGATTTCGACGCCGGCGGCGAGCAGCCGGTCTGCCTGCTCGTCCGGGGTGCCTTCACCGACGGCGACGGCGCATTCCTTGTCGTTGCCGATCGCCACGGTGACGTGCGGGAGGATCCTGGCGACCTGTTCCCGGGCCTCCGCTTCGGAGGCCCAGAACATCGGCCGGTAGTCGAGGTCCAAAATCGTGTACTGGCCCGGCTTCAGTCCGGTGCGCGGCCGGGCCTCGTGGGCTGCGAGGTGCGCGGAACGGCTGGGTTCCTGGCAGAGGCCGGTCAGGGTGGACCAGAAGATCCCGGCGTCACGGATGGCGTCCAGGTCCAGTTCCGCTGCCTTGATCTGCAGGTCAGGTGCCGTGGGGAAGCGTCCGTAGAAGTAGAGCGGGAAGTCTTCCGGGGGCTTGATCGCGCAGAACGTGACCGCGGTGGGCCATTCCTTGACGGCAGTGACGAAGG
Organism: Arthrobacter sp. U41; assembly: GCF_001750145.1. Taxonomy (NCBI): domain Bacteria; kingdom Bacillati; phylum Actinomycetota; class Actinomycetes; order Micrococcales; family Micrococcaceae; genus Arthrobacter; species Arthrobacter sp. U41. The sequence goes on along the minus strand of NZ_CP015732.1, from coordinate 2,081,091 downwards.
AATCGTCCACGTCGAACTTGCGCAGTTCGCGGTGCAGGTACTTGCCGAAGGCATCATCGCCGGTACGGGTGATGACGGCGGCGCGGCGGCCATGGCGGGCAGCGGCCACGGCGACGTTGGACGGGGAGCCACCCAGATATTTTCCGAAAGACGTAACGTCCTCCAGATCCACCCCGATGTCGTTCGGGTAGATATCAACGCTGATGCGCCCGATCGTAAGCAGTTCGTGGGTCACGGTGATCGTGGACCTTTCTGGTGTGAACTCTGTACCTTTACACAGCCTGAGCTTCGGTGCCCGGCGGGCCGGCGTGAGCCGGACCACACCCCCTACTTTGCCTTAGAATCCATGTACTGTCAAAGGTTTGTACTGACATATTTACAACATGACACGGGGAGGACTGCAGTCCCGCCGCACGGCACCGCCGGCGGCAGCCAGCAAGCCCGCTGCCGCTACTTGCTGGGGACTTCGAGTTCGCCGGTGACGTACTGCGACCGGCCGAAACCGAAGGACCAGTCCCCCGCGGTGTTCTCGACGTAGCCGATGAACACGTCCTCGCCGGCCACGCCGGCAGCTGCCAGGTTGGCGGCGATCGCGGCAAACAGGGACTGCTTCGCCGCCTGGCTGCGCCCGGCCTGCGTAAAGATCTGGATCATCACCACATCCGGCGTCCGCTCAAACCCGAGCCCGGCATCCTGGGCGACAATCTGGCCCTGGGGATGCTCGGTCAGAACGTGGAAATAGTCCCGCACCGGAATGCCGTATTCGGCCAGGATGGCGTCGTGGATGGTTTGGCTGAGCGCCCGGAGCCGCTCGGGGCTCCGGCCCCGGTTGACGTCGATTCGCACAAGAGGCACTGGCCGCTCCTTCAATAGTTTGTCCTGACATACTAACAAGTATGTCGGGGGGAGCACAAGCATCCGGCACAAAACAACGCGGGGTCACCTCGCGCCCATCCCGGGGCATGGGATGGGCGCAAGGTGACCCCGCGTTGCCTTGACGGGAGCCGGTGCGGAGGGCGGGCTACGCGGTGAAGGCGGACCTCCGGGCCGTGCCGTCATAGCCGCCGGCAGGGGCCTTCAGCCCGTAAATCCCGCCGATGGTCGGCGCGACGTCGGCGGTCCGGGCGGCTTCGGAGGACACCGATCCTTTCACCACCAACGGGCTGCCGCCGGTGACGAAGAAGGGAATTGGCTCCGTGGCGGGGTGCCCGTGGTTGCCCGGGATGGGGTTGGATGCCACGTACGGATCGGAGAAGCGCCAGCCCGCGCGGCAGTAGGCAACCAGGTCTCCGGCCTCGTCGCCCAGCCGGAGGTCCGCCGGAGTGTTGACCGACAGCACGCCCTCGTGCGCGCTGACCAACTGGGCAACGGCGGCCAGTCCGGCCGCGCGGTCCGGTTCGGGGCCGGTCCAGTAGAGCAGGTCCGCGCCGCCGTTCTGGGCAATCGTGACGTTCGAGTGCAGCTCCGGACGGGACTGGAGGATGAGGCTGATTGAGATGACGTTGCTGGGGATGGACCAGTCCATGGAATGGTCGGCGAGCACCATCACCACACTGGAGTCCCATTTGCCGGCGTTCCTGAGGTGGTCGATGAAACGGCCCACCTGCAGGTCCGTGTCCGCCAGGGCGGCCTCCCGCGCCGCCCGCAGCGTGGTTCCGGAAAGATCCGAGTGGCCCACGCGGTCGATGTCGCCCAGGTTGGTGAAGACAAAGTCCGGGTCCGGGCCGCTCACCATCGCCAGCAGGGCGTCCATGGTGGCGGCGTCGGGCGCGTGGCCGGTTACCGGAAGCAGGGGCTGGGGTTCCCACCGGTAGCTTGCCCGGGCACCAAAGATGCCGTACAGATACCTCTTGCTGAGCACCGACCCGGTGGTGAACCCGCGCTCCTGCAGCCGTTCCAGAAGGGTGGGAAAGTGCAGGTCCGTGGACCGGTCGAGGTCGCGGACCACACCTTCGGCCCGGTCGAAGATGGCGTTCGCCGGCACGCCCGAACGGTCCGGGCGCACCCCCGTCATCATCATGACGTGGTTGGGAATGGTCTCCATCACCGGCAGGGAGCGCGCTGCGGGGAAATTGGTGCCTGCATCGCGCAGTGCGGACAGCCTCGGCGTCAGGGCGGGCGTGATCTCATCCGGCCGGCAGCCGTCCACCACCAGCACGTAGCTACGGGTCCGTCCCGCGGCCGGGGCTGCCCAGGCGGTGCCCTGTGCCGCTGAAAGCACGACGGCGGCCCCGCCGGCAGCGGCGATCTGCAGGAACTGCCGGCGACCCGGCGTCGACAGTCTGCTGCTGGCGGGCGTGACCTGCCGCGGTGAACCACTCACTGGAGTCCTCCCTGCGCCGGCGTGACTTTGCCGGTGTTGGCTTGAACGTTGAACGAGGTGGACAGTGCGGTTCCTGAGCCCGCGGAGGTGCGTTCGGCGAGGACGTACCAATCCATCCGGACCCCGGCGGCTGTGATGTCCAGGACGGAGTAGCCGTGCGAGTCGAAGTCCAGATACTTCACATGCGGGTTGGCCGCCTTGATGGCGTTCTCGACGCCGACGGATCCGGTCCGGGGCGGAACGTTCAGGATGTCATCGAGGTTGTCGCTCGTGACGGAGGTGCAGACCAGTTCCGCGGCGACGGAATCGCCGGTGGCAGGGTAGCTGGCCGGATCGGCGGGAATGTCGCAGGCCCAGCCGGAGTGGATGTCTCCCGTGAGGAACACGGTGTCCTTGACGGCGTTATCCCGCAGGTGGCGTACCACGCGGCTGCGGTCCGCCTCGTAGCCGTCCCACTGGTCCACGTTGTACGGCACGCCGCCGATGCTTGTCCCGCCCATCAGTTTTTGCACTCCGGCAAGCTCTGCGGTGCTCAGGGTCGAGGGAACCCGGACGGGGGCAATCATGACGGGGTTGCCCACGAGTTTCCACTGCGGGCCCGTGGACTCGAGGTTGCCCAGCAGCCAGTTCATCTGGGCGGCGCCTGTGATCGTGCGCTCGGGGCTGCTGACCGCGGGATCGGTTCCGTTGCCGGCCTGTTGGTCACGGTAGGTGCGCAGGTCCAGCATGGACAGGCTGGCCAGTGAGCCGAAGTCCAGGCGGCGGTAGAGCTGGCCGCCGGCTTCGTAGCGGACGGGCATCCACTCGGCATAGGCCTGGTGCGCGGCGGCGAAGCGCTCACTCCAGACGCCCTCGACGCCCGGGGTGTGGTTTTCGGCCCCGCCCTTCCAGGCATCGTTGGCCGATTCGTGGTCGTCCCAGGTCACGATGAACGGGGCCGCAGCGTGCAGCGCCTGGAGGTCGGGGTCGGTTTTGTACTGGGCGTGGCGGGTCCGGTAGTGGGCCAGCTGGGTCATCTCGAAGGCAGGGTCGTGCGGACGGACCACGACGTCGCGGGCCTGGTAGTCGCCGGGGGCGTACTCGTAGAGGTAGTCGCCCAGGTGCAGGACGGCGTCGAGATCGCCCCGTGCGGCCAGATGGCGGTAGGAGGAGAAATAGCCTGCCTGCCAGTTCGCGCAGGACACTACGCCGAATTTCAGCCGGTTCACCGCCGCCCCCGCGGCCGGCGCGGTCCGGGTGCGGCCCACGGGTGAGGCCTCGCCCCCGAAAGTGAACCGGTACCAGTAGCTCGTGGCGGGCAGCAGCCGGCCGGCAACCACCTTGACGGTGTGGTCGCGGGCCGGTCCGGTGGGGACAGTGCCGCGGGCCGCCACTTTCGTAAACGCCGCATCGGCGGATACTTCCCACTGGACGGAAACGTCCGGGCCGGCACCGCTGCCGGGCAGTGATTCCGGGGTGGGCGTGACGCGGGTCCACAGCAGCACGCTCCCCGGCATGGGATCTCCTGAGGCGATCCCGTGGCCAAAGAGGCCGGTCTGGGAGGCTGAAAACGCGCCCGCGGGAGTGCCGGTGGCCATGGCTCCGGCCACGGCGGCGACTCCTGCTGAACGCAGTACTTGACGACGAGTAAAGGTAGTCATGCCTTCCAGTATCCGGATGATTCCGCCACCATCCGGCGGTTTTCCCCGCAGTTAACCGCACCTTCGCCCAGTGTTCTCCGTGGCGCCGAGCCCGCTTCCGCCGTCGGAGCGATACACCCTTGCCTCGCCGCGGGCCTCGTCCTATCCTTAAACAATCATAGGGTTGATCAACCAATACATTGATTACGGGACGGCGAGGAGGTGGGGTACCTAGTGGACGAACGCGACGACGGCATGCTCGACGCGGCGTTTCTGGCCCTCGCCGACCCCGTCCGCCGCCGCATCATCTCCCGGCTCAGCCGGGGCCCGGCCACCGTGAACGACCTGGCGGAACCTTTCGCGATCACCAAGCAGGCGGTCTCGAAACACATCCAGGTCCTCGAGCAGGCGCAGCTGGTCACGCGCACCCGTGACGCCCAGCGCCGGCCCGTGCACCTGAACCCCGCACGGCTGGAGGCGCTCACCGCATGGATAGACCAGTACCGGCTGGTCCGCGAGGGGCAGTTCCGCAGCCTTGATGCTGTGCTCCAATTCAACGCCGCGGCACGCGGCACGCAGGCAAAGGACTCATCATGACCAACGCCCTGAAAATCACTGTTCCGGAGGGTCTGCCTTTTATCGACTTCGAGCGGGAGTTCGACTTTCCCGTGGCTGAAGTCTTCCGGGCCCACAAGGAACCCGAACTCGTCGTCCAGTGGCTCGGGCCGCGGCGGCTGAAGATGGACATCGACCACTACGATTTCCGCACCGGCGGCAGTTACCGCTACACCCACACCGGGCCGGACGGCGTCCCCTATGGCTTCAACGGCGTCTTCCACACCGTCCGGGAGAACGACTTCGCCATCCAGACCTTCGAATTCGACGGCTACCCGGACGTGGTCAGCATCGAATTCCTGACCTTTGAGGATCTGGGCGGCGGCCGCACCAGACTGAAGGCCCACGCGGTGTATCCCAGCATGGAAGCCCGCGACGGCATGGCCCAGTCCGGCATGGAGGACGGAGTGGCCGAAGGCTACGAGCGGCTCGAGGAAGTCCTCACCGGCGCGAAAGTCTGAGGAACAGCGCGGGTGACCGGCCGGGCACGTGTCCGGGCGCGAACCTGAACGCAGATGCACGACGGCGGCAGGCCACCTCCCCGGGGATGGTGACCTGCCGCCGTCGTGCTTCGCCGCACTTAAACGCAGAACGCGGGGCCACTTCCGGCCCATCCCGGGGTGTGGGATGGGCCGTAGGTGACCCCGCGTTGCTGGTGGTGCTTGGAGCCTAGAGCGTTGCGAAGACTTCGCGCAGCAGTTTGGCGGTCTCGGACGGCGTCTTGCCGACCTTGACGCCGGCAGCCTCGAGGGCTTCCTTCTTGGCCTGGGCGGTGCCCGCGGAGCCCGAGACGATGGCGCCTGCGTGGCCCATGGTCTTGCCCTCCGGAGCGGTGAAGCCGGCCACGTAGCCAACAACCGGCTTCGTGACGTGTGCCTTGATGTAGTCAGCGGCACGCTCTTCGGCGTCGCCACCGATTTCGCCGATCATCACGATCGCCTTGGTCTCCGGGTCAGCCTCGAATGCTTCGAGGGCATCGATGTGGGTGGTGCCGATGACCGGGTCGCCGCCGATGCCGATGGCGGTGGAGAAGCCCAGGTCGCGCAGCTCGTACATCATCTGGTAGGTCAGGGTGCCTGACTTGGAGACGAGGCCGATCGGGCCCTTACCGGTGATGTTCGCCGGGGTGATGCCAACGAGGGCCTCACCCGGGGTGATGATGCCGGGGCAGTTCGGTCCGATGATGCGCGTGACCTGCTTGCCGTTGGCGTCGACCTTGGACTGGGCCAGCGCCCAGAACTCGGCAGAGTCCTGGACCGGCACACCTTCGGTGATGACGACGACCAGGCCGATGCCGGCCTCGATGGCTTCAACGACGGCGTCCTTGGTGAATGCCGGCGGCACGAAGACGATGGAGACGTCAGCGCCGGTCTCGGCCATGGCTTCCTTGACGGTGCCGAAGACGGTGATCTCCTTGTCGCCGTGCAGGACGGTGCTGCCGGCCTTGCGGGCGTTGACACCGCCAACAACGTTGGTGCCGGCCTTCAGCATCAGGGCGGTGTGCTTGGTGCCTTCGCCGCCGGTGATGCCCTGGACGATGACCTTGGAGTCCTTGTTCAGATAAATAGACATAGTCGAGTCCCTTTACTTCGCTGCGTTGGCGAGCTCGGCAGCCTTGTCGGCGCCCTCGTCCATGGTGGCGGCCAGGGTAACCAGCGGGTGGTTGGCCTCGGCCAGGATGCGGCGGCCTTCCTCAACGTTGTTGCCGTCGAGGCGGACTACCAGCGGCTTGTTCGCGGAGTGGCCCAGCTCGGCCAGTGCACCGACGATGCCCTTGGCGACGGCGTCGCAGGCGGTGATGCCGCCGAAGACGTTGACGAAGACGGACTTGACCTGCGGGTCACCCAGGATGACGTCGAGGCCTGCTGCCATGACCTCGGCGGACGCTCCACCGCCGATATCCAGGAAGTTGGCGGGCTTGACGTTGCCGTGGTTCTCGCCGGCGTACGCAACGACGTCGAGGGTGGACATGACCAGGCCGGCACCGTTGCCGATGATGCCCACGGAGCCGTCCAGCTTCACGTAGTTGAGGTCCTGCGCCTTGGCCTTGGCCTCGAGCGGGTCCGCAGCGTCCTTGTCTTCAAGGGTCGCGTGCTTGGGGTGGCGGAAGCCGGCGTTCTCGTCGAGGGAGACCTTGCCGTCGAGGGCAACGATGTCACCGGCGCCGGTCAGGACCAGCGGGTTGACCTCCACCAGGGTGGCGTCTTCCTTCTTGAAAACGTCCCAGAGCTTCAGGATGACGCCGGCGACCTTGCCGCGCAGTTCCTCGGCGAAGCCCGCGGCGGCGACGATTTCGTCGGCCTTGGCCTGGTCGATGCCGACGGCCGGGTCGATCGCGATCTTGGCCAGGGCATCGGGGCGCTCAACGGCGAGCTGCTCGATTTCCATGCCGCCTTCAACCGAGCACATGGCCAGGTAGTTGCGGTTGGCCCGGTCCAGGAGGACGGAGAAGTAGTATTCCTCGGCGATGTCCGCACCCTGGGCAATCATCACGCGGTGGACGGTGTGGCCCTTGATGTCCATGCCGAGGATGTTGGTGGAGTGTTCAAACGCCTCGTCAGCGGTCTTGGCGACCTTGACGCCGCCGGCCTTGCCGCGGCCTCCGGCCTTGACCTGTGCCTTGACGACAGTTACGCCGCCGATCTTCTCGGCAGCTGCCTTTGCTTCTTCAGGGGTGTGCGCCACGATGCCAGCAAGCACGGGTACACCGTGCGCCTCGAACATATCGCGCGCCTGGTATTCAAACAGGTCCACGGTTTAGTGTCCTTCTACGTCGAAGTAGTTTCTGTACAGCCGGACCCCGCGTTATCGCAGTTACCGGGCTGCGGAATAAACGCACCCCGCGGCTGGCTTGGAAAACGAGCCACACGGCGCAATGCTCCTTTCGGAACTCTAGTCCTTTCTGGGGACCGGCCCGTCCCAGAGTACCCGTTATGTGAGTAAGGACACTATTCTATGGAGCGTAGAAAAACCGCTAGATTACGGGGTTTTTGGGGCTTCCGAAGGGGGCTGGGAGGCCTGTGTCCCGGCGTCGGAGATCAGTTCGTAATGGTCCCGCGAGACAAAGAAAGCGACCCCGGCGGAGACATTTCCGCAGGCGACCCCGCCGTTGTACGCCGAGCAGCGCAGCCCGTTGCGCTCCAGGTTCTGGCCCTCGTCGAGGACGGGCAGTTGCGACATCGGGCCCGCGCGGCTCCCCTTGGGCCCGAATTCCGCTTCCTGCTGTGTGACGCCGGAGCGGCATTCGCCGTAGCCGGCTCGCTCCGGGGTGAGCAGCGCGGCACCGCCGAGGTAGCCCAGACCGGTCCCGCCGCAATCGTCCGTGATGTCCTCGGCCTCCGGTGCGGGGTAGGCCGCGAGTTCGCAGTGCGCCACCGGGACGGTCGCCAGCTTGTTGTTGGCGGAGTCCGAATAGGCGTTCGGCTCGTAGGGCAGGTTCACGTGATCGCCCTTGGCCGAGGTCAGGGAGCAGACCACGTTCCGGTCCGCGGTGATGAAGCTCAGGATGTCCTGGCCAGCCGCATACCTGGCCGGGTCCGCGAGGGGCGCCTGGGTGAGCTGCTCCAGGGCAGGCAGCGGCGCGGGAGGGACGTAGCCCGGGTCCTTCTGTGTGATGGTGCACGCCGTGGACGCCAGCAGGAGCATGGCGGCCAGGATCCCCAGAAGTGTCCGTCGCATGGGCTCCATTATGCCTGCAGGGATGCTCCCCGGTGGCGGCTGCCGCCGTCAGCCTCCGCCGGCAGGTGCTTCCGTGTGCCTGCGTCAGCCCGCAACGACCGCTTTTATGACCTCGACGGCGGCGCCGATGCTGTCTTCGGCCTCGAACTGTTCGCGCACGGCCTGCGCCCGTGCGCGCCAGGACGGATCCCCCAGCACGGTGTCGACAGCGGAGCGGATCGCGGCGGCACCGGGCCTCTCGGTCCTCAGGTTAACGCCGACACCGGCGTACTCCACCCGGGCATTGACATCGTTCTTCCCCTCGTTGAGGCCCGCCGTCACGAGCGGGACTCCGTGGGACAGGCTCAGCAGCACCCCGCCGAATCCGCCGTTGGTGACGAAAACGTCCGTGAAAGGGAACACGCGGGCAAAGTCGACGTAGTCCTCGACGATGACGTTGGGCTGCGGATACCGGCGTCGCAAATCCTCTGTGCCCGCACCGCCAGTGGCCACGACGATGAGGGAATCCGTATCCTTCAGCGCCTCGATGGTGGGGACCATCAGCTTGGCCGGGTCCCTGTTGTCAACCGTTCCCTGGGTGACGACGACGGTCCGGCGGTAGTCCCTGTCCGCCGAAGGCTGCTTGGCCTCCGGCGTGTGGACAGCCGCGGTCGCCGTGTCCGCGGTTCCCGCACGGTGCGGCAGCAGCGCGCCGACGTAGTGGACTTTCGGGTTGACGTTCCGCCGCGGGAAGTCCAGGGACGCGGTGCCTGTCTGGATCACCGCATGCGACCAGCGGTAGGTTTCGTCGGTGATCCGGGTTCCCCGGCCGGTCTGCAGGCCGTAGCCGCGCAGTTGCCGGACGTAGCTGTTCCGCGCCGGCGTGGAGGATCTTCTGGGCAGTGGTCCGCGCCGGGACGAAGCCGAAGAACATCGGGGGCACCAGCGGATCGCTTTCCATGTTCCCGATGGCGACGAAGCTGACCACTGGCTTGCCCAGCACCACGGCGACCAGCCGCTGGATGAACATGGAGCTGTCCATCACGACGGCGTCGAACGGGAAGCGCTGGTGCAGTTCCCGGATGTCTTCGAAGAAATTCGTGACGTTGCTCGCGAAGATCCGTTCGCCGTCGAACCGGATGGCCAGCGGCCCCTTCAGCGTGGCGCGCTGCGGGTAGAGCTCGTTGAGGTTGTCCCCGGTGTGCTCGATCGCGCGCTCGAACGGGTACAACGGGATGCCCAGTTCCTCCAGTTTTCCGGCGAGGGTGCGGCCGGTATACCAGCCGACGTCGTGGCCCTCGTCCCTGAGTCGGACGCCGATGCCCGTCATGGGGTTGAAGTGGCCGGCGATGGCCTGGCTGGCCAGCAGAATTTTCATGCTCACGCTCCAACGCTGTTCTGACCCGGCGTCCGGGAGCGGACCTCCGCCGCGGGGCGCCCCATGTTCAGACCTTAAGCCGGTTGAGCCCGCGGCACAACGTTTCGGAGCGGCGGAGCTCAGACGTCGAGCTTGGTCAGCGGGGCGTAGCGGAGCAGGAGCCGTTTCTCGCCGACGCTGAATTTCACCTTCGCCACCGTCTTGTCCCCTGCGCCCTCAACGGCCAGCACGGTGCCGTTGCCAAAGCTCGTGTGGTTGACCTTGTCGCCCACACTGACGGCGACAACTTCCTTCTGCGGCTGCACCCGGTTCTTGGCGATGGCCGCCGGAACATCGGCGTTGAAGCCGGCCGAGGGGCTGGCCTCGGTGCCGCGTGCGGTGCCGGCTCCCCAGAAGGATCCGCCGTAGCGGCTGGAACCGATGGAGGCGCCGTTCCCCCAGCCGCCGGTCTGGCGGGTGGAGCCTTCACGCTTCCACTCCACCAGCTCGGCCGGGATTTCCTCGATGAACTGGCTGGCGGGGTTGTACTGGCTCTGGCCCCACATGCTGCGGACTTCGGAGCGGGTCAGGTACAGGCGCTTCCGGGCCCGGGTCAGGCCGACGTAGGCAAGGCGGCGTTCCTCGGCCAGTTCCTTGGGGTCGGTGGCGGAGCGCTGGTGCGGGAACAGGCCGTGCTCCATGCCGGTCAGGAACACCACCGGAAACTCGAGTCCCTTGGCGGTATGCAGGGTCATCAGGGTGACGACGCCGAGCCGCTTGGCTTCGGCGACAGCGGCCGCCAGCTGGTCCGGGGACCCCGCCGGGGCGTCCGGGATCTGGTCGGCGTCGGCCACGAGGGAGACTCCCTCCAGGAAGGCGCCGAGCGAACCCTCGGGGTTGTCGCGCTCGTATTCACGCACGACGGCGACGAGTTCCGCGAGGTTCTCCACCCGGGACTCGTCCTGCGGATCGGTGCTGGAACGAAGGGTTGCGAGGTAGCCGGTCTGTTCAAGGACCGCCTCCAGGGCAGCGGCGGCGCCGGAGCCGGAGGCCACCACGGCGAGGTCATCGAGCAACTTCACGAAACCCTGGACCGCGTTGACGGACCGGGTGGCCATGCCGGGGGCCTCGTCGGCGCGGCGGGCCGCGGCCATAAACGAGATCCGGTCGCGCTGCGCGAGGGAGGCCACGGTGCCCTCGGCCCGGTCGCCGATGCCGCGTTTGGGCTCGTTCAGGATGCGTCGCAGGTTGACGTCGTCGTCCGGGTTGACCAGTACCCGCAGGTAGGCGAGCGCGTCCTTGATTTCCTTGCGTTCGTAGAAGCGGGTCCCGCCGACCACCTTGTACGGGAGCCCGACGCGGACCAGGACATCCTCGATCGAGCGGGACTGCGCGTTGGTGCGGTAGAAGATGGCGACATCGCCGGGGCGCAGGTCGCCCTCGTCCTGCAGCCGATCGATTTCCTTGGCAATGAACTGGGCTTCGTCGTGTTCGTTCTCCCCGACGTAGCCGACAATCTTCTCGCCGTCGCCTTCAGCTGTCCACAGCCGCTTCTCCGGCCGGTTCGGGTTGCGGGAGATCACCGAGTTGGCAGCGCTGAGGATTGTCTGGGTGGAGCGGTAGTTCTGCTCGAGCTTGATGGTGCGGGCGTCCGGGTAGTCTTTCTCGAATTCCACGATGTTGCGGATGTCGGCGCCGCGGAAGGCGTAGATGGACTGGTCCGAATCGCCGACGACGGTGAGTTCAGCGGCGCCGGGGCCTTCGCCGACGATCTCGCGCACCAGGGCGTACTGGGCGTGGTTGGTGTCCTGGTATTCGTCGACAAGGACGTGCCGGAAGCGGCGCCGGTAGGACTCGGCGAGCGCAGGGAAGGCCCGGAACATGTAGACCGTCTCGCCGATCAGGTCATCGAAGTCCATGGCGTTGGCCTGGCGCAGCCGCTGCGTGTAGCCCTTGAAGACCTCGGCGACGGCCTGTTCGAACGGGTCGTTGTAGTTGGCGCTGGAGGAGTAGCTGTCGGCGTCGATCAGTTCGTTCTTGAGCGCGGAAATCTTGTGCTGGATTGCTTTGGGGGCAAAACGCTTCGGATCGAGGTCCAGGTTCTTGGCCACGAGCGTGATGAGGCGCAGCGAGTCAGCCGAGTCGTAGATGGAGAAGTTGGAGTTCAGGCCCACATTTTTGGCTTCGCGGCGCAGGATCCTTACGCAGGAGGAGTGGAAGGTGGAGACCCACATGGTCTTGGCGCGGCCGCCAACCAGGGCTTCAACCCGCTCCCGCATTTCGGCGGCAGCCTTGTTGGTGAAGGTGATGGCCAGAATCTCGCCGTGGTGCGCGCGGCGGGTGGCGATCAGGTAGGCGATCCGGTTGCTGAGCACGCGGGTCTTGCCCGAGCCGGCGCCGGCGACGATCAGCAGGGCGCTGCCGGCGTGCTTGACGGCTTCTTCCTGCTGCGGGTTCAGTCCCTCGAGGAGCTCGGCCGCACCCGGGAGCTGGGGGTGGTCCCGTTCGCCGGCCGGGTTGTCCCCGCGGCCGCCGTAGCGCCCTGCGTCCGGGGCGGAATCCAGCGCCGCCATCCCGTTGCCAGCGGGCGTTTTCGTGCGCGCCGCCGTCTTCGAGGCAGCTTGGAAGGGTCCGTCGGCGTAGGGGTCAAACAACATATCCATGGTGTTAACAAGTCTAGGCGGTGCCACTGACGCTCAGATCCGCCCCCTCGGGACATGCCCTCCCCTGCTCGGGACCAGCGGACATGGTGCCTATATGCCCACGGGCCACGGCCAACAATGGACATGTCCACTGGAGCGCGCGATGCCCAGCCTGAGCCGGTCCGGGCCCGGGCAATGAACATGTCCCGTGCGGCGGGAGTGTCAGGCGCCCGGGCCTACCCCGCGGAGCCGGATTCGAGGGCGGCACGGAGCTGGCGGACCGCCGTCGTGCCTCCGGCCATGAACCAGTCCAGTCCGTTGACCCGGACGACGTCGACGGCGCCGCCGGCAGCGAGCACAATCGCTTTGCCCGGCAGCCAGTCCCACTCCGGGCAGCTGTGCTGGAACCAGCAGCCCAGTCCGCCGTCGGCCACCCGGCTGAGGTCGCAGGAGCCCGAGCCGAACATCCGCAGCGCGGCGGCCGAGGTCGCGGCGGCGTGCCATGGCATCGCGCACATCGGGTCGGCAAGCCAGGTGGGGTGGATGTACGTTGCGGCACCGAGCTCGGACAAGGGGGTGTCGGAGCGGCGGGCACCGGGGACTCCATCGGTCCCGAAGGTGGTCAGCCGTTCGCCGTTGAGGGCTGACGGCCGGCCCGTTCCGCCGAGCCAGAGCTTGTCCTCCTCCGGTTGGAAGATCGCGCCGAGCACCACCCCGGACGGGTCCTTGAGGGCGATGGCGGAGCACCAGTAGGTGGAGCCGTGCAGGAAGTTATAGGTCCCGTCGACAGGGTCAATAACCCAGGTCCTGCCGCTGGTGCCTGCGACCGAGGCGCCCTCTTCGCCGAGGATGCCGTCGTCAGGCCGGCAGCGCTGGAGCTGTTCCAGCACATATGCTTCGGCAGCATGGTCCGCGGCAGTGACGACATCGGAAACCGACGTCTTTTGCCGGCCCTCCAGCCCTGCCTGCCGCATTAGGAGGGCCAGTGTTCCCGCCTCGCGCACGAGGGCCTCGGCGAGCTGGTAATCATCCAGGGCGGGGTTAAGTTCAGCGGTGCTGTGCCGGCCGAGCCGGTGCTTTCCTAGTTCAGTCACGCGTTCCAGCCTATCGGCGCCCGTTGGCAGTGAACAGACGGCAGGGGGACGGCGCAGGCCCGCCGGACGGCCGGTGCCGCGCAGCCCGGGCTGCGGGCGATAATGGAGCCATGGCCAAGACACCCGCGCAGCGGTTCAAGAAGCACGGCGCCAACGCGTCCATCCCCCAGCACCACCTGCCGTCGGTGATCAATCCCAGCACCAGCCGGACCCCGAAGAAGGCACAGAACAACAGCAATCTGATCCTGATCGCCGGTGTTGTGGCGAGCCTGTTCCTGTTCTGGTACCTGCACCTGCTCACCCTGAACCAGCTCACCCAGCTCAGCGGCGGCCTGGCAATGCCGGACTCCCTGTTCGGGGGTTTCGACCAAGGCTTCGTGGAGCGGTTGCGTGCCGCGATGGACGAGGATGCCCGCGGGCAGCTCAACTACGTTCACAAGACGGCGGGCACGCTCTTCCCGCTGATCTTCGGCTTCACGTGGCTCCTGCTCATCGGCACGAACGTCGCGCGGAAGGGACTGCGCTGGGCACTGTGGGCCGTACCCCTGCTCTTCGCGGCGGTAAGGCTGTGGGGCAATGCGACCATAGACCAAATGATGTCCGCCGACAGCGTCGACGCCGGCCAAGTTGCCCTGGCATCGGGCCTCACCGTCGCGGGCTGGGTGCTGTTGGTACTGAGCCTCGTGGTCGGAATCGCCGCAGTGTTCCTGGGCCGCAAGCCTGCCTCCGCCGGTGCTCGCACCGAGGGACATGCCCAGTCCTAGCTGCGGCCACTGGGCGTAGTCCCACTATGTCCATCCGTCGCGGATCCCGGCGGGCATGTCCCACGATGCCTCCCGCGGGACATGCCCAGTCCTAGTCACGGCCCGTGGACACAGTGCCCTAAGTCCATCCGTCGCGGATCCCGGAGGGCATGCCCCTCGCTGGGGTAGGAGGGCACAGAATCAGACAGGCGGGCTCAGGCCTCGTTTGTGAGATATTCCCGGGCCTGGTCCGCACGTTGTTGTGCGCCCGAAGCCTCAAAATGCTCGACGGCCTTGAGTAGATGCTTCTGGGCCGCTTCCCGATGTCCCATTGCTGCATTTGCCCGACCCAGTAACAGGCCAGCCTCTCCCAGAATCTGTGGCGAAGGTTTTTCGGCTTCCACAAAAATGTCTTCCAGCAATGCGACGGCTGCGGCGTGGTCGCCGGCCAGGAAGTTCCAGTGGCCCCGGTTGAGCTTCAATAAGAGATAATCGTTCGCGCTGCCGCCGATGATGTCCGTGGCCAGTTCCGCTCGCTCGATGCACCGGAGGGTGTCGTCATCGGACACATCCGCGGCAAGCCGCATTGCCGCGGATGCCTTGTTGAATTTGGCCCAGACATCTAGGTTCCTAGTCGGAGAAAACGTTGCAGCTGCCAGCTCATGGTAATACAAGCCCTCCGGCACTTTGCCACAGAGGAAGGCCACGTTCCCGATCACCCAGTAGGCCTTGCCGAGCACCTGTTCATCGACTTCCGCCGATATCACTTTGGCGAGATTGAGGCTCTCAGCCCACGCTTCGTCGAGCTGCCCGCTGTCCCCCAACGCGGAGATGAGGGCCAGTCCCGCCGTTACGTTCACTTCAATGTCAGCTTCGTCCTGCATCAATTCCGTCGCGGCTCGGGCTTCGGCCGCAGCGATGTCCAATAAGCCGGCACCCTGACAGGCTTTGGCCCTCAGAATGTGGACCTGTGCCTGAAGCTGCGGTGTGGTGGCCACTGACGTGACAAGGGTCCCGGCAACTTCAGCGCTGGCTTCGAATTCACCAGCTGCCAGCAGACACTCAGCTTGGAGAAAGGTCATGTTCCACCACGCCCCGGCCTGGCCGTCGCTCAGTGCTATCACCGCAGCTTTGCGGGCGCTTCGGGATGCCTCTCCAAAGTCGTGGCCAGCCCGGTGTTCCCGCGCCTGCAGCTCAGCCGCCACATACGACGAGGAAACAGAATTTTGTTGCATGATCCAATTATCCGTTGCTGCGAGAGGGAAACAGAACCAAACTCGCGAGTCACGTCGACGAAGTATTGGCGCAGCAGCGACTCAGGACCACACGTTAACACAAGGTTTGCATTACTTCGAAGAATTGTTAGACCGTGGCGTGTCGAATGCCCCTATACTGAACTCGCATAACACGAGTCACATCAGCCTCTTACGTATCTGGAGTCCTATATGAAAAAGACCCTTGCAACACTCCTTGTCGCTGGCGCGCTGGCCGTGGCGGGCCTTTCCGCGACCTCAGCAATCTCGGCGGCCGGTGGAAACTCTGCCCAGGGCTCCGTGGAAGCCGTTAACTGGTGGCCGGACACCGTCAAGCCGACTGTCAACTGGTGGCCGGACGCCACGAGCGTCTAAGGCTGGGACATTCAGAGAAACGGCGGGTACCGGAGGGCGACTTCCAGTACCCGCCGTCCTTGCTTAACACCTCGCAGATTATGCGGGCAACCACCCGGCGGGCGATTAACCTAACCGCAGGTTCCCCGGCCCAACCAGCGCCTCGACCTGGGCCGCCGGCACGGGCCGGCTGAAGTAGTAACCCTGGCCGCTGGCGCAGCCCAGCCGGACGAGTTCAGCCGCCTGCTCCGCCGTCTCGATGCCCTCGGCAACGGCCGTGAGCCCGCAGGCGTGGATGAGATGCAGGACCGCCGCGACGAAGTTGCTCTGCTCCTCGTCTGAGCCCAGCCCGGCGATCAGGCTCTTGTCGATTTTGACCACGTTGACCGGCAATTTCCGCAGGTAGCTGATGGATGAATAGCCGGTGCCAAAGTCATCGATTTCAAGCTGCACGCCCAAGCGCCGCAGCCCGCTCAGTGAATACTGGTCCACGTCCCCGCCGTTGATCGCCATGGACTCCGTGAGCTCGACAATCAGGTTAGCGGCATTCACCCCCGTTTCGCTGAGGATGTCGCGGACATGTTCGATCAGGTCGAGGTTCTGCAATTCGGTCGTTGAGATGTTCACGCGGACGTTGAACTTATCGTCGACGTTCAGCTCCTGCTGCCACTGCCGCAGTTGGCGCACGGCGTTGCGCAGGACCCAGTGGCCCAGGTCCACGATCATCCCCGTCTCTTCAGCCAGCGGGATGAAGGAATCGGGCATCAGGAGGCCACGCTCCGGGTGGTTCCAGCGCACGAGCGCTTCCACGCCTTCAATCCTGCCGGTGGAAAGCTCGACCACCGGCTGATAATGCAGCGTGAGCTGGTCCTGGCGGATCGCCTCACGCAGTTCAGTGATCATGACGCTCTGGAGCCGGCGGGCATAGAGCAGCGCCGGTTCGAATACCTTGATGCTGCTGTGCGGCTGCGCCTTGGCCGCGTACATAGCCGTATCCGCCTCCATGACCAGGTCGTCGACTGACTGTCCGGGTTCAGCGACTCGCAGCCCGATGCTGGTGCCGCAGGTAATACGCAGGTCCCCGATTTCCAGGCTCTCGCCGAGGGCCTTGAGGATCCGGTTGGCGACCCGCCGGGCCCGGACCAGATTGGACTTCGGCAGCATCACGGCGAATTCGTCCCCGCCAAGGCGTGCGACCGTGTCCGTGTCCCGAACGGCTTGCTGCAGCCGCCGCGAAATCACCCGGAGGACATCGTCGCCGGCGCTGTGGCCCAGGGTGTCGTTGATGCCCTTGAAGGAATCGAGGTCGAGGACCAGCAGCGCCGGCGGCAATTCGCCCCGGGACGTCTCAGCAAGGGCGTGGCTCAGGGCCGAGTTCAGCGCCGTCCGGTTGGCAAGCTGGGTCAGCGGATCGGTCAGTGCCATCCGCTCAAGCTCGACCTGGGCGTCGCGCAGCATCGCCGTCCGGCTTTCGACGCGTTCCTCAAGTTCCTGGTAAATGGTCTGCAGGTCGTCGGCCATCAGGTTGATTCCGGCGATAACCGCAGCGACGTCGTCCCTGGCACCGGAATGGGGAATCCTGGTCGTCAGGTCACCGCCTGCGATCCGGACGATGCCTTCGACGAGGGCATGCAGCCTGGGGTCCGGCGGATCAGTTTTCACTCGCGTACTGCCCTAACCAGTCGATGGCCTCCGCTTCGGACAGGAAGAACTGCGCCGGGATGGTCTCGGTCCTGGACCGCAGCAGGTAGTGCGCGATCACGCGGTCGACGGGGCTTTCACCAACGAGGGCAAACGCGGACGCCGCGATGGAGGTGCTGTAGACGTGCCGCGCCTCAACGCTGACGCCCAGCACTCCGGTGATGACCAGCAGCACGGGCATGCGCCGGCCGTGGGCCAGTGCCCGGACCGCCGCTCCGGCAACGCGGGCCTCGGGACCCTGGATCTCCTCGTTGGCGGGAAGCATCACTTCGATGATGCCGCCGTCACGGATGCGGACTCCGATCGGGCCAGGTGTGAGGCTCGCCAACCCGGGATCATGCGCGCCGGCAGGCGCACGGGCAGGCTCTGCGGGGATCAGTTCGCCGGGTTCGGCCGTGGCCTCGAGCGTCATCGGAGCTCAGCCCGGCGGCAGGCCGGCACAGCCCGTGGGCGGGCCCGGCCGACGTCGTGGTGGACAACGCCATCGCTCAAGCCCGCGGAGGCGATCGCTGCATCAAAGCGCCGCAAGACTAGCTCATCAAACATTCGTCCCCAATGGACTCCGAAGTTGGCCGTTCGTCATGCGCTGGAGTCACGTCGCGCATGCTGCCCCGGAATGTTCCGGTGACTGCCCTTATGATAATCGAAGGTCGGGCTACTTTGAGACATAAGACACCCCGGAATTGCAGTGCCCAGGCGGACAGGAGCCCGCCGTCAGTCCGCCTCCGCCGCGCACGCCGGCACGCACGCCGGCACCCCCGTCCGCACCCCCGCCCGCCGCCGGAGGTAGCGCTCCTGCCAGCCGCCGGACCGTCCGTTCCCTGCCTACCCGCTGCGCAACCATCAGCCCGACTGCTGCCATGCCGATCGTGATGGGGTAACCCATCAGCCGCTCCAGGGTCCCGGGCTCCGGCACTTCCATGCCCGTCACGCCGCCAGTGATGAGGGCACCTACGGACACCACACCGCAGGCGAGGATGAGCCAGCTCAGCGGTGTCTGCCGCAGCCAGAGCCAGCCCAGCAGCACCAGCGCCAGTCCCCCGGCGGCGAAGAACATGATGGCGCCCACGACATGCCCCACCGAGCCGGCGTCCTCGGGCACCAGCCCCACCAGGACGGTGCCGGCGCCGGCAGCGGCGGTCAGGGTCCGGGCGGCGATCGCGGCCGCCCACGGGACCTTGGCTGGAGCCAGCCTGAGCCGTGCGGCGGGACGCGCCGCCGTGCACAACAGCGCCGAACTGAGCAGCAGCGCGCCGACCATCATGCCAATGCCCTGGACCACGAACGAGGCGTTCATCAGCAGGTGCGCCGGCGAGCAGACATCCCGGAAGTCGAAAACCCCGCAGTTCACGGCGCCCAGGTCGCTGATGTAGCCGGTCCGGCGGCTGTACGGCTGCTGGCCCGCCCACGCCCCGATCACGGCGGCCTCGGCGACGAAATACTGCAGCACGCTCAGCAGGGCCAGCGCGCCCGCGTAGAACCTCGTGGACGGCAGATCCGGGATGTAGATGATGTCCTGGGACGACGAGTCAGCGGGGGCAGTCATGCGAAGAGCGTAGTACGGCCCCTCACCTTGTATGCTTATATCCGTGTCCGAACGGGCCGGCCGCGGCCGTCCAGCCCGGATGCCCGCCCTCGTAGCTCAGTGGATAGAGCACGGCTCTCCTAAAGCCGGTGTCGTTGGTTCGATTCCAATCGAGGGCACTTGAATCCCCAGTCCCCGGACGACGCTCCGGACTTCGATCTCCGCGCCTATCTGCTGGGCAACTGGACCGTGGAACGAACCCTGCTGGACAGGTCCACCGGAACCCGGGGGGCCTTCACCGGCGTCGTCCGCTTCACCGAAACGCACGACGGCGGCCTCCGCCTCCGTGAAGAGGGCACCGTTTCCTGGACGTCCGTCCCGGGCGGCCCGGTCGGCACCCCGTTCACCGGTCCGGCCAGCCGGGAGTACCTGCTCCGGCCCACCGCCGCGCCGGACACGCTGGACATGTTCTTCCCTGACGGCCGGCCGTTCCACCGCATGGGCTTCGGCCCGCACAGCAGCCAGGACGCGCACTGGTGCGACCCGGACAGCTACCGCGTGAGCTACAGCAGAATCGGCCCGGACGAATTCCGCTACCAGTGGGATGTCACCGGGCCGGCCAAGGACCAGCTGCTCAGTTCGGTCCTGCGCCGCAGCACGGACGCCGCGGCATGAACCCGCTCATCATCGTGTCCGCGGTCTGTGTCTTCGACGAGGCCGGTCGGCTCCTCACCGTCCGCAAAAGGGGCACGGACAAATTTATGCATCCC
This sequence comes from Arthrobacter sp. U41, assembly GCF_001750145.1. Classification (NCBI taxonomy): domain Bacteria; kingdom Bacillati; phylum Actinomycetota; class Actinomycetes; order Micrococcales; family Micrococcaceae; genus Arthrobacter; species Arthrobacter sp. U41. Next base: position 2,061,438 of record NZ_CP015732.1, on the reverse strand, counting down.
GGCGGCAAGCCCGAATCGGGCGAGACGGCCGCCGAGACGGCCGCCCGGGAACTGGCGGAGGAAGTCGGGATCGTACTCGCAGCGGACGAGCTGGTGCTGCTGGGAATCTGGTTCGCGGACGCCGCCAATGAGGCGGCCACGCAGATCCAGGCGACGGTCTTCACCGCCCCCGGGGTCTGGAGTGCCTGCCCCTCAGCGGAAATCGCCGAGATCCGCTGGCTGGACCTGGCCGCGGAGCTGCCGGACGATCTCGCCCCGCTGCTCACCGACCACGTCCTGCCGGCCCTGGAGGGCCAGTCCGGCTCGGGCCAGTCCGGCTAGAGCCCCGGAACGGCGTCTTCCGCCACGGCGCTGGCCTCGCTGAACTGGGTCCGGTACAGCTCGGCATACCGGCCCTCGGCAGCCAGCAGCTCGCTGTGCGTTCCGCGCTCCACGATCCGGCCGTCCTCCACCACCAGGATGGCGTCGGCGGCCCGGATGGTCGAAAGCCGGTGCGCTATCACGACGGCGGTGCGGCCCTCGAGCGCTGCGCCGAGCGCTTCCTGGACCGCGGCTTCATTGGTTGAATCCAGGGCCGCGGTGGCCTCGTCCAGGATCACGACGCGCGGCTGGGCAATGAGCAGGCGGGCGATGGTGAGCCGCTGGCGTTCGCCGCCCGAAAGCCGGTAGCCGCGCTCCCCCACCACCGTGTCCAGGCCGTCCGGGAGCGAGCGGGTCATGTCTTCCAGCCGGGCCTGCCGCAGGACGTCCCACATGAGCTCGTCGCTGGCGTCCGGACGGGCCAGGCGCAGGTTGGAGGCAATGCTCTCGTGGAACAGATGCCCGTCCTGCGTCACCATCCCGAGGGTGTGCCGCATCGAGTCGAAGGTGAGGTCACGGACGTCCACCCCGGTCCCGGGCGTGGTTCCGCCGAAGCGGACGGCACCGGAATCGACGTCGTACAGGCGCGAAAGCAGCTGCGCAATCGTGGACTTGCCGGCGCCCGAGGAGCCCACAAGGGCGACGGTCTGGCCGGGTTCGACCCGGAAGCTGATGCCGTGCAGCACCTCCTCGCCGCCGCGGGTATCGAGCGTGGACACGTCCTCCAGCGAGGCGAGCGAGACCTTGTCCGCCGAAGGGTAGGAGAAGCGGACGTCGTCGAACTCCACGGACAGCGGCCCGGACGGCGATGACACCGCGTCGGGCTTCTGCTGGATGAGCGGTTTGAGGTCCAGGATCTCGAAGACCCGCTCGAAGCTGACCAGGGCGCTCATGATCTCGACCCGGGCGTTGGAGAGCGCCGTGAGCGGCGCGTAGAGGCGGGTGAGCAGCAGGGCCAGCACAACGACGTCGCCGGCTGCCAGCTGCCCCTGCAGCGCCAGGAAGCCGCCCAGGCCGTAGACCAGCGCGAGGGCCAGCGCCGAGACCAGCGTCAGGGCGGTCACGAAGGTGAACTGCAGCATCGCCGTCCGCACGCCGATGTCCCGGACGCGGCCGGCGCGGACAGCGAATTCCCGGGATTCCTCGTCCGGGCGGCCGAAAAGCTTCACCAGAGTGGCGCCGGGGGCGGAAAAGCGCTCGGTCATCTGGGTGCCCATGGAGGCGTTGTGCCCGGCGGCTTCACGGCGCAGGTCGGCCAGCTTGGAGCCCATCCGGCGGGCCGGGATCAGGAAGATCGGCAGCAGGATCATCGCGAGCACCGTGATGAGCCAGGACTTGCCCAGCATCACCACGAGGGTCAGGGCGAGCGCCACCACGTTGCTGACGACGCCGGACAGCGTTCCGGCGAAGGCCGACTGCGCGCCGATCACGTCGTTGTTCAGCCGACTGACAAGCGCCCCGGTGCGGGTGCGGGTGAAGAAGGCGATCGGCATCTTTTGCACGTGGTCGAAAACCTTGGTGCGCAGGTCCACGATCACGCCTTCGCCGATCGTGGAGGACAGCCAGCGGGTGACCAGTCCCAGCCCGGCTTCGGCGACCGCCACGATGGCGATCAGCACGGCCAGCCAGACCACGACGTCGGTGCCCGCGCCGGCGATGATCGCATCAACCACCTGCCCGGCGAGGACCGGGGTGGCAACGGCCAGAACGGCCATCACGATCGAGAGCAGCACGAAGGCGATCAGCTTTCCCTTGTGCGGGCGGGCGAAGCTGAACACACGCTTGAGCGTCTCCTTCGAGAACGGCTTCGAGCCGCTCGAGGCGCGCGTGATGTTGTAAAGGGAGCTCCAGGCTACCCGGTCCATGCTCATGTGTTGTTGCCTTTCGGGGCGGTATGGCCCAACAGCTCGGTGACGACGCCGTTGTCCACGTTCCAGCGCGCGTCAAGGCGCACGTTTTCCAGCAGCCGGCGGTCGTGCGTGACCAGCAGCAGGGCGCCGTCGTAGCTTTCGAGGGCTTCCTCAAGCTGTTCGATCGCCGGGAGATCCAGATGGTTGGTGGGTTCGTCGAGCACCAGCAGGTTCACACCGCGGGCCTGCAGCAGTGCCAGGGCGGCCCGGGTCCGCTCCCCCGGCGAGAGCGAATCCACCGGGCGGGACGTGTGGTCTGCCTTGAGCCCGAACTTGGCCAGCAGGGTGCGGACCTCGGCCGGGGTCTGATCCGCCAGCACGGCTTCGACGGCGTCTCCCAGTTTCAGCCCGCCGGCCAGCAGCCCGCGCGCCTGGTCGATCTCCCCGATGGCGACGGACGCGCCCATGGAGGCATCGCCGGAATCGGGCCGCTGGACGCCCAGGAGCAGGCGGAGCAGGGTGGACTTGCCGGCGCCGTTGGGGCCGGTGATGCCAATCCGCTCCCCGGCGTTGAGCTGCAGGTTCACCGGCCCCAGGGTGAAGTCGCCCTGGTGCACGACTGCGTCGCGGAGCGTCGCCACGACGGCGCTGGAACGCGGTGCCTGGCCGATGCTGAACTGCAGCTGCCATTCCTTGCGGGGTTCGTCGACCTCTTCGAGCCGGGCGATGCGGGATTCCATCTGGCGGACCTTCTGGCCCTGTTTCTCGGAGGACTCGGTGCTGGCCGCGCGCCGGATTTTGTCATTGTCCGGGTTTTTCTTCATGGCGTTCCGGACGCCCTGGGAGCTCCACTCGCGCTGGGTACGGGCCCGGGAGACAAGATCGGCCTTGGTGTTGGCGAACTCTTCGTACCGTTCGCGGGCGTGCCGGCGTGCGACCGCCCGTTCCTCAAGGTAGGCCTCGTAGCCGCCGTCGTAGACGGCCACGGAGTTCTGCGCGAGGTCCAGCTCCACGATGGTGGTCACGCAGCGGGCCAGGAACTCCCGGTCATGGGAGACCAGCACAACGCCGCCGCGGAGCCCCTGCACGAACGCCTCGAGTTTGGCCAGTCCGTTGAGGTCCAGGTCGTTGGTGGGTTCGTCCAAAAGCACGATGTCGAAGCGGCTCAGCAGCAGCGCCGCGAGCGCCACGCGGGCAGCCTGTCCGCCGGAGAGCCCGGTCATGTCGGCGTCCTGGCCGACCTCGAGGCCGAGGTCCGCCAGCACAGCCGGGATGCGGTCGTCGAGGTCCGCGACGCCCGAGGCCATCCAGCGGTCAAACGCGAGGGAGTAGTCGTCGTCGGACCCGGGGGCGCCGCTGCCAAGGGCGTCCGCTGCGGACTCCATGTCCAGGGTGGCCCGGGCGCAGCCGGTGCGCCGCGCGATGTAGCCTCCCACTGTCTCGCCGGAGATCCGTTCGTGCTCCTGGGGGAGCCAGCCGACGAACGCGTCGGCCGGGGACAGGCTGACGGCGCCCTCCTGCGGCTCGTCTACGCCGGCCAGCAGCCGGAGCAGGGTGGATTTTCCTGCACCGTTGGCCCCGACGACGCCGACGACGTCGCCTGGCGCGACGGTAAGGGAGAGTTTGGAGAAGAGTGTGCGGTGGTCATGGCCACCGGCGAGGTCCTTGGCAACAAGGGTTGCAGTCATTAGTCCATTCTCTCACCGCGGCCCAAAACGGACCGTCGGAGGGGCGGTTCGGGCGGCCCACAGCCGCCGGGCATAGAAGAACCCGCCGGTCCGGACTTGGGGGGTGTACGGACCAGCGGGTTCGAACATTTAGCATAGTTGAATCAGGACCTGACGTAAAATCAACCAGTCAGCGCTCCACTGAACGTCAAACACCGCACGTCCATTCGACTCCGCAGAAAGCCATAAATGCCCTTACCCGCCAAGGCGTTTCAACACTGGCTCCATGTCGTCGCCCCCACCGCGAGCACGGCCGACATCTGCAGGATCTCCGGGATCAAGCGCACCACGCTCGCCCAGCAGCTGGTTCGCGGAAAAGTCGCGGAAACCACCCTCGTCAGCATCAGCCGGGCCCTGCACCTGAGTCCGCTGGCGGAACTGGCTTCTTTCGACACTTTCGCCGAGCTGGCGGGGCAGCCGCGGCCGCCGACCGCTGCCGAGCTGGTCAGCCAAATTGCCACCATGGATTTGCTGCGCGCGGTCATTTCCCGTTCGTCCCCGGCCTTCGGCGGCTTCGGAGATGACGGCAGCTCGTTTACGCCGGCGCTGGGCCCCGCACCGCACGCCACCTCGGTCCGGAACTGGGTGGACTCGATCGACGACGGCGAGTTGCGGCACCGGGTCTCCGCCGCCACCGGGGTCGCCCCGCAGAACTACTCGGCCCAGTTGACCGCCAACAGGCTCTCCCCCGAGCTGGCGGTCGCGACCGCACGCGCCGCTGGCGTAGGCTTCACTGGCGGACTTGTCGCCACGGGCTTGATCACAGAATTCGAGGCCGGCTGGCCTCCGGCGGCCAGGCAAGCCGCCCTGGACGCCCTCACCGACGGTGAACTAACAGCCCTGGCCGGCGAGCGGTTGCAGTCCCTCGGCAAAACCCTGCGCCGCCAGGAACACGAACACGAACAGACTAAAAAGATATGGGAGAACCTCGGATGATCGCGATCCTGCAGTGGACCACATTGGCGGTCTGCGGCCTCGTCGCGATCGCGCGGATTCCCGGCGCCCTGCGGGGTGAGAACAGGTCGCTGTTCTTCGTCTACGCGTTCATGACGGTGGCCATCATCTTGAGCATAGAGGCGCCGTACCTGGCCGTCGACGGCGTCCTGGGCGACATGAACCTTGCCAACCTGATTCTGCGCTTCATTATCTTCGGCACCATCTTCGCGCTCGGGCTCAGAATCGCGCGGGCTTTTAGCGCCGACGACGCACTGCGGCTTATCACCGGCCCGCCCGGAATCGCGTTCGCGGGAGTTGCATCGGTGGCGGTGGTGGTGGTCTTCCTCATGATGGATACGGCGGGTTCGTCCGCCGGATTGATCGCGGTCTATGACAAGGATGCGCGCAATGCGGCGCTCGTGGAGTACTACGGAGCCGCCGGGCGCCTTTATCCCGCGTACATCACACTTGCCCTCTTTCCTGCCATGGTGCGGACGGTCCGCAGCAGCCTGCCTGGCCTCGTGCGGCTCGGCGCTGCGTTGCTGGCACTTGGTTCCGTTGCCATTACCTTAAGCCTCCTGTCCCCGGTGATTCCTGAGTCGCTGGCATACCTGCGGTTCGTCCTCAACTACACCGCCATTCTGTGCCTCGTGGTGGGGCTGGCGGTAATCTGGCTGTCGAAGATCGTGGCCGGACGCAGAGAGCGCAAACTATCGTGACCGGAAGGTCACCCGCGGACACATCAGGTAACGCTCAGGCAACATTACGTAAGAACCCCGGATTGACATTCACAAAATCATTAGATCATGAGAGAATCATGAATGTGTGAAAGCGGCAGTTGCTTCGTGGACGGGGACAAACCGTGCGGAGCCGAGGCAGCCGCCCGAGCGCCATTGGGGGGCTGAGTGGTAGCGGTCCAACTGGACCGCTCCCACTCAGCCTGTTTAACGGCCCGTTTCCGGGCCGGCCGGCCGGACGGGCCGGCCAAGCCGCCCAGCGCCCAGGCCGGGACCACGGCCTCAGCGCAGGAACCTCAGCGTCACCAGCTGGAAAGGCCGCAGCGCCAGTTCCGCCGAGTCCCCCGCCGCAGTCACGCCCGGTGCAGCCGCCGCACGCTCCAGCAGATCCACGGAATGGACGCCGCGGACAGCGAAGTTGGCGCCCACGATCCCGGCGGACCGCTCCCCCAGTGATTCATAGATCCGCACGATCACATCGCCCGAGCCATCTTCGGCCAGCTTCACGGCTTCCACGACCAGGGCCGGGTTGGAAACCGTCAGGAGCGGTTCCGCGCCGTGGGCGCCCGTGAGCACCCGCGGCGCCAGGTTCGTGCGGTAGCCCTCTTCGACGGCGTCAGCGATGCTGGCACCTGGCCGGATAGTCACGTTCAATTCGTGCCGGCCCCGGTCAGCCCCCGGGTCCGGGAACTTGGGCGCGCGCAGCAGCGAGAGCCGCACGGTGGTGGTCGTCCCGCCGTCGTCCTCCCGGATATTCCGGGTGACGTCATGGCCGTACGTTGATGAGTTGGACACCGCCACCCCGTAGCCGGGCTCGGCGACATGGATCCACCGGTGGGCGCAGATCTCGAACTTCGCCGCCTCCCAGGAGGTGTTGAGATGCGTCGGGCGGAACACATGGCCGAACTGGGTCTCCGACGCCGAGCGGTCCGCCCGGACATCGAGCGCGAATCCGAGCTTGAGCAGCTTTTCGCTTTCCTGCCAGTCCACCGCGGTCGAAATCGCCAGCGAACCGGCACCTGCCTCCAGCGAGATCCGCTGTGTCACCGCTGAAGCGCCTGCCAGCCGTTCCACCACGACGGCGGCGTCCCGGCCGCTGCGTTCCACCGCCAGCGAGCGCGCGGCGGTCAGCCGGACGACGTTGCGGCGGTAGAAGGCGTCGATGTCCCAGGCATCCCATTCGTTGGGGGTGTCCCGGTGAAGCTCCAGCAGGTTCCCGTACTGCCCGGGAGCGATCGCGTCTCGCCCGCTGGCATAGTCGACCAGGGATTCCAGCAGGCCCTCGGCGTTGATGACGGCGCGGATGATCCCGTTGTCCAGTATGAAGCCGCCGCCCTCCTCGGTGGCCAGCACCGGCTGACCGGCAATGACCGGCTCGGCCGCGCCGAGCGGGGCGACGCCGGCGCGCCGGTGCGGGGCGGCGTTGAGCAGGAAATCGGTGTCCCCGGCACCCAGCAACGCACCGGCGGCGTCGGCGATGATCGCCTCCAGTTGGCTGCCGACGGCGGCGTAGTTCCGCTCGGCGTCCTGGTGCACCCACGCGATGGAGCTGCCCGGGAGGATGTCGTGGAACTGCTGCAGCAGCACCAAACGCCAGAGCCGCTTGAGCTCTGCCGCCGGGTAGCTGAACCCGGTGCGCACGGCGGCCGTGGCGCACCAGAGTTCGGCCTCCCGCAGCAGGTGTTCGCTGCGCCGGTTGCCCAGTTTGGTCCTCGCCTGGCTGGTGTACGTGCCGCGGTGAAGTTCAAGGTACATCTCACCAACCCAGACGGGCAGCGCTTCGTACTCGGCCTCGGCCCGGGCGAAGAAGGTCGCGGCCGAGCCGAGCTCCACCTTCGGCGATCCCTCGAGGTCCGCGGTGCGGCGCGCCGCCGCCAGCATCTCCCGGGTGGGTCCGCCGCCGCCGTCGCCGTAGCCAAACGGCACCAGCGAGGTGGTGCCGCGGCCGTGGTCCCGGTAATTCCGCTCGGCGTGGGCGAGCTCCCGTCCGCTGAGTTCGGAGCTGTAGCTGTCCACCGGCGGGAAATGCGTGAAGACCCGGGTGCCGTCAATGCCTTCCCAGTTGAAGCTGTGGTGCGGCATCCGGTTGACCTGGTTCCAGGAGATCTTCTGGGTCAGGAACCACTTGCTGCCCGCGGACTTGACGATCTGCGGCATGGCAGCCGAATAGCCGAAGGTGTCCGGGAGCCACGCTTCCTCACATTCGACGCCGAATTCGGCCAGGAAAAAGCTCTTTCCCTCCAGGAACTGGCGGGCAATGGCCTCGCCGCCGGGCATGTTGGTGTCCGACTCGACCCACATGCCGCCCACGAGGACAAACTGGCCGGTTTTGACCTTCTCCCGGATCCGCCCGAAAAGCTCCGGATACAGCTCCTTGATCCAGTCGAGCTGCTGGGCCGAGGAGCAGGAAAACACGAACCCGGGATCCTCGTCCATCAGCGCCACCACGTTGGAGAAGGTGCGGGCGCATTTGCGGATGGTTTCGCGGACCGGCCAGAGCCAGGCGGAGTCGATGTGGGCGTGTCCGGTGGCCAGCAGGTGGTGTGCCGAGGCGTAGGCCGGCCGGGCCAGGACCCCGGCGAGGGCCTCACGTCCCGCGCCTGCCGTGCCCGGTACGTCATCGGGATCCATGACGTCCAGCATCCGTTCCAGCGCGCGCAGGATTTCGTGCCGGCGGGGCAGTTCCATCGGCAGTTCGTGCATGAGTCCGTTGAGGGTCCAGATGTCCTGTTGCAGTTCCCAGACGGTCTGGTTGAGTTCGGCGATGAGGATCCTGCCGAGCCGGTATTTGGGTTCGTTGCCCGAGGTCGCTTTGTCGCCGTACGGCGTGGCTGCGAAGGTCCACCCCTGCGACAGATCGGGGTTGGCGGCCGCCTCCACGTAAAAATCGACGGACATCCCGCTGCCCAGGAGCTTCAGCGGGATGTACTGGTTGCGCGGGGAGATGGCTTTCACGATCGTACCGTCCGGCCGCCAGGCGATTCCTTCGCATTGAAAGCCGGGAAGGTCGCCGCTGAAACCCAGATCCACGATGATTTCCACTGAGGTGTCCGCCGCCGTGCCCCAGGCGTCCGGGACCTGCCCCTGCAGGCGCAACCATTTGGTGCTCCACGGCCGCCCCCAGGCAGCACCGTGCTCCTGCGGCGTGAACTGCTGCTTGAGAGCCTCCAGTGCCGGCACCGGTTCATCCGGGACATCCCAGCTGCTCAGGGTGAGCGGCACGCTGCGCGGATAGACCGCGGGGACGATGCGTTCGCGAACAAAACGGTCAAGCCGGACTTCCGTGAGACGGCGGTCGTCGTGCAATGTGTCCCTCTTAGCGCTGGCGTGAATGACGCAGAAAGGCGTCCAATCGATGGATAAAACTTACGGCGCCGCTGGCCCCAAACCAAGGGGGATCCGGCGGACGCTACCCACCTACGGGTGCGGGCACCCCGCCCACGCGGGTCTGGCCCGCATACACATTCAGCGACGTGCCGCGGCTGAACCCGGCCAGCGTGATGCCGCTCGCCTCGGCCAGTTCGACAGCCAGGCTCGACGGCGCGCTGACCGCGGCCAGGACGGGGATGCCGGCCAGGGCCGCCTTCTGCACCAGTTCAAAGGACGCCCGCCCGGAGACCTGGAGCACGGTTCCGCGCAGCGGCAGCATACCTTCGCGGAGGGCCCAGCCGACCACCTTGTCCACGGCATTGTGGCGGCCCACGTCCTCGCGCACGCACAGCAGTTCGGCGGAACCGTCGTCAGCGATCCGGAACAGGCCGGCGGCATGCACGCCGCCGGTGACGTCGAAGACGGCCTGGGCTTCCCGGAGCCGGTCCGGGAGGGACGCGAGGGTGGTGATTGGGACCATCAGCGGGTCCTCTGCCGGGCTGAAATGCGAGGACTTGTGCACGGCTTCAATGGAATCCGTGCCGCAGATGCCGCAGGAGCTGGAGGTGAACACGTTCCGCCCGGTGTCCGGCCGGACGACGTCGGGCCTCAGCTGGGCCTCCACCACGTTGAAGGTCTGGACGCCGTCCTCGTCCTCCCCCGCGCAAAACCGCAGCGAAACGAGCTGTTCGGGGCTCCAGATGATGCCTTCGGAGACGAGGAAGCCCGCCACCAGGTCAAAATCGTTCCCCGGGGTCCGCATGGTGACGGAGAAGGAAAGGCGGTCGAGCCGGATCTCCAGCGGCTCCTCAACGGCGAGTACGTCCTCCCGGTGCCGGACCGGGAACTCGAGAGCCTGGGGCGATCCGTCCAGGACATATTTGTGCACCTTGCGGCGCTGCGTGACGCGGCCCATCAGGTACTCCTAACCAACATAATTCCATCATGGCAAGCACTTGGCCGGGTGGCCAGCGCGCGTTCAAGACCGGGCACTACCCCAGCAATTCACTCCAGTCCACGGAGCCGCCGGTACCGGCGGGCTTCCGGGCGGTCCGTTTCGGGGCAGGCTTGTCCTTCCCCGCGGCGAGGTCCGGAAGGGCGGCACCCCAGGGAAGGGCGAAGGCGGGGACAAGTTCCCCCAGCTGCACTCCATGCGGCGGGACCACCAGGACGCCGTCGGCTGCGGCCAGCCCGCGCATCATGCCCGGGCCGGTGTGCCGGGCCGGGGAGGCCATACCGTAGAGGAGCCGGAACGGCATCAGCCGGGTCCGGCCGGGGTCCGGTTCGATCATGGCGCCGCAGGGAACCTCGGTGACGGGAGGCAGGCTCCGGTGCCCCAGCGCCGCCAGGAGCGGGGCCCCGATGGTTGACAACGCCATCATGGCCGCGAGCGGGTTGCCCGGCAGCCCGATGATGAACCTGCCGTCCGGCAGTTCAGCGAGGACGGCCGGATGGCCGGGCCGCATGGCGATACCGTCGATGAGCAGGCGTCCGCCGAGCTCGGCGACCGAACGCCGCAGGTGGTCCGTGCCGGACGGACCGGTGCCGCCCGTGGTGATGACCACGTCGGCCGGCAGCAGCTCAGCGGCGGAACGCGCCAGGAACTGCCCCGCGGCTGCTGCCCCGATGCCCTCCGCCGGGTCGGTGTCCTCGAGCGCCGCGAGCCATTCAGCGTAGCTGTCGCCAATTTTCGTTTCACCGGCGCAGATTCCCCCGAGCATCTCCACGACGCCGGCGAGCTGGGGACCGAAGGTGTCCCGCACTTCCCCCGGCTGCGGAATCCCCGCGGTGACCACCTCGGAGCCGGTGAACACCAGTCGGACCAGGGCTTTGCCCAGCACCGGGAGGGCGTCGTGGCCGGCGACGGCCGCGAGGGCCAGGTGGGCGGGGTTGAGCAGGGTACCGCTTTTGATCAGAACATCGCCGGCGGCGGCTTCCTCTCCGGCCTTCCGGATGTGCTCGCCGTTTCGCGGCTCGCCGGGCTTGGCGGCGCCGGCGAGCAGCAGGACCGGCAGACCGTCCTCATCGCTGCCGATGGTGCCGCTTTCGCTGCGGAGCACGGCCTTCGCCCCGGGAGGAATCAGTCCGCCCGTGACGATCGGACTGGCCTGATGGGGAGCCAGCCGCTGGCCGGGTTCCGCGAGGATCCAGGGTCCGCTGCCGTTGACGGCCCAGCCGTCCATGGCGGAGGAGGCGTAGTGCGGCAGGTCAACGAGCGCCTCGACATCCGCGGCGAGTGTCCGTCCCAGGGCCTCGCGGAGGGCGACAGGGGCGGCGGGGATGGGAGATGCGCAGTCGAAGGCCAGCTGCCAGGCTTCCTGCCAGGTGTGTGCAAGGTGCCGGTGGGGCGCAGGTGTCATGCCCCGGGGGCTTCGCTGGCTGCGTAGTCCGTGGCGAGTTTGCGGGCTACGCCCATCGCTGCCTGCATCGAGACGGCATCCGTGGCCTGTCCGGAGCCGGAGGCCAGGCCTGCCGCGAAGCCGGCGATGAACGTCGTCAAGGGAGCGGCAGGGCGCACAATGGAGTGCGCCGCCACACCGGCCAGGGCCAGGATCTCGTTCACGTCAACCTCGACGTCTTCCAGTTCCAGGGCCTGAAGCAGGGCACGGCACCAGTCTTCCAATGTTTCATCCTGGCTTTTCACCGTTTGCCTCCAAGGTCGAGTTCAGCTGGGGAGTCCCGGGCCGGACGCCAGATCACTGGCTGCCGCGGTCGTGGCTGTCGCTGCCATGACCGCCGGGAGGGCGGGTCACCCCTAATGCGGAGGCATCGTCCCAGGTATCCACATCGTCCGTGGACCCTGCGGGGACGTTGACTTCCCGCACCTCCAGCCTAGCAAGAAGGGCGAATACCGAGGCATTTTCGAGCGCGCCCCGTTGGGCCGCTTCCGCAGTCCTGCGTTGTAGCGCGGCCGTGTTATATAAACCCACCAGGGGTTGCCGGCGTCCGTCGGCGGACACCGCCGCCAGCCCGTCCTCCGGCGCGCCTTCCGCGGCCGCCTCCAGCAGCGCCCGGACGGCGGCGCCGGCCCGTGGCATGTCGCAGGCGAGGACGAGGGTATAGGGGGCGGCAGTCCGGTGAAGGGGATCCCGGCCCCGGTGCCGTTCGAGGGCGGCGAGTCCTGCCGCGATGGCGGCAGCGGGTCCGGCAAACGGCGGGTCCTCCCGGCAGCTCAGCACACCTTCCGGCAGATTCCCCGGGTCGGGCCCGACGACGGCGGTTGCCGCCGCACCGCGGGCGGCCCGGAGGGCACGCTCCAGCAGGGTGGCGCCGTCGTGCAGCAGACCGCCCTTGGGCACACCCCCCAGGCGGGAGGACCTCCCCCCGGCGAGAATGACAGCATCAAATTCCACCGGCCCAGCCTAGCGCGGTCCGGGCCGGCGGCCAGGCACCGATGGCCAGGCGCGGCGGGCCGTTTCAGGCAGCTGATTCCGGCAGCAGGAAAGGGTCCCAGGCCGGGGTCGGCTTCTCCAGCTCCTTGATCTGCCAGGTTGTTCCCCGTGGGGGCGCAGGGCTGAAGCTGAGCTTCCACCCCATTTCCCCCGGGGTGTGGTCGCCTTTGGCGTTGTTGCAGCGCAGGCAGGCCGCGACGAGGTTTTCCCAGGAATCCGCACCGCCCCTGGATTTGGGCTGGATGTGATCGATGGTGTGGGCGGCTTTGCCGCAGTAGGCGCAACGGTGTCCGTCCCGGCGCAGCACACCGCGGCGGCTGACCGCCGTTATGGTGTTGTACCGGGGCCTGATGTAACGGTGCAAAAGAATCACCGAGGGCCGGCCAAGGACGTCCTGCGGCCCGACGACAGGATCGTCGCCTTCCGCCACGACGCTGGCCTTTCCGGTCAGCACAAGGACGAGCGCCCGGCGGAAGGTCACAACCGCCAGCGGTTCATATCCAGCATTCAGAACGAGAGTGCGCATCCGCATACCTCTTCACGGCCGCACCCGCCAGTGGCACGAGGGCCGGCTGCCCTCTGCATGGTCGGGCTATGGATCGACAAAACAAGAGTAAACACGGAGGTGCCGTTTCACCGAATCTTTTTTTGCCGGCCGCCGGCTGTGCCGGCTGAAGTTCATCTTGCGGCAACGCAAAGGACCCCCGCCGAGTGGCGGGGGTCCTTTGTGGTGCTTTTAGCTGCTGTCTTAGCCGCCGACGCGGATGAAGACCGGGCCGGAGCCGACGTTGACGCTCTGCAGGGATGTGGTCCCGCCGTTCCAGCCGCCGTGAACGGCCATGCCGTTGCCGACGTAAACAGCGATGTGGGCCAGGCCGGCGCCACCGTTCTGGTAGTACGCGAGGTCGCCGGAGCGTGCCTCTCCGGCGCTCACGGTGCGGCCGAGGGACAGGTAACCTGCCGGCCAGCCGTGGTAGTTGATGCCCGCAGCAGCCAGGGCGTTCGTGGCGAGTGCGGTGCAGTCCTGGCCGACACCGATCTGGGCGTAGGCAGCCGCGGCGATGGTCGCGGCCGGGGCGCTGGCGGGCGCGGTGGCGCCTACCTGGGTGCTGGCGGTCTTGGTGGTGACGGTCTTCGCCGCGGGGGCTTCCTGGACCTTGACGACCGGCTTCGGGGCCTCGACAACGGGGGCCGGGGTGGTGGTGACAGCCGGCTTCTCGTAGGAGATCGCGATGGTGGAAGCAGCCGAGATGGTCGCCGGGGCGGCCGACTGGACTTCGAGCGTGGAAGCGGAGGTGGATTCCCGCTGGACGTTGGCCTCGGCAGCGTTGGCTGCGATACCGCTGGTCAGGACGAGGCCGGAAGCGGCAGCGATAACTGCGGCCTGGCGACCCATGCCGCCGGCGTTGTCGCCGACAGCCTTGGCAATGACGGCCAGCGAGTTGGTCTTGGTGACCTCGGCGCGGTGCCGTGCGTTTGCACGAGTAGTCATTAAGTTCTCTCTTTCGTGATCCTGGGTCCGCGCCTTTTGGGCGCAGGCTGAGGACGCTCCGGCATCTTGGGGGTACGCCGGATCGCCCCGAAATGGGTTACTTAGCGAAGGGTGTACTGCGAAGACGCGCCAAAAGCGGGAACTGCGTGCAGGTGCTTGGCCTGCGGGCCGGACTCGGCAGAGATTGAGTCGGCCGCGCGAAATCCGTTCCGGGCACCACGAAGGGCGACACGGACGTTGGATTTCAGCGGGCTCGTAAGAGCCGCGCAAGCGCGGTGATGCGCAGCATTGTGGCGTGAAGACACGAAAGTAGCCTCTCCCAATGCCTACGAGGTGAGCTGTCGGATTCGGATGGGAGTCACCCGGCCGCGCTGCTTCCTGGGAAGCTTTGCGACTTAACCCCAAGGCCTTCTTGCGAAGACCAAAATTGGTTCCCCCGCCCCTGCCAGACGATGTAATGCGAAAGGACCTTGAGCGGTGGCAGAGTTAGGCAATCCACTCAAGAGCGCCAACTTCGGAAAAGTTGGCGTAGGTCAAACGGTACAGCAGTTAAGAGTCAATGTCACATTCAGATCACGGAGTGTCACGAGAATGCGAGAGCGTCCCATCAGCTTTGTTACAGCCAGCCGGTCGGGTCAACGACTTCGCCGTTGACCATGACCTCAAAATGGAGGTGGCAGCCCGTGGAGGCGCCCGTGGTGCCGCTCAGCGCCACAACGTCGCCCCGGGAGACCTGCTGGCCCACCTTGACGCTGGCTGAGGACAGGTGGTTGTACGTGGTCTCCAGGCCGTTGCCGTGGTCGATCACGACCCGGTTCCCTCCGCCGTAGGGATGCCATCCGGTGAAGGTAACGGTGCCGCTGGCGGCAGCCAGGATGCCTGTGCCGCACTGGGCGGCGTAGTCCTGACCGCGGTGGAACTCCCCGGAGCCTCCGGTGATGGGGCTGACCCGGTATCCGAAGGGTGACGCGGTTTTCAACTGGGCAAGGGGTGCTCCGAGGCTGCCCGCGGAGGCTGCCCGGGTGATCGAGCCGACGGACTGGGCGCTCAGCAACTGCTTGAGCTTTCCGTCCGGGTCACCCTGGGTGGTGACGGCGGTGCGGTTGAAGTCGATCTTGGCTTCGGCGGCGGTGACGTCCGGCTGGACCGCGGCCGAGATGGAACCCGAGGCGGAGCCGGCATCGGTAGCCAAAACAGGGCCCGTAGCGGGGACGGTGACGGTGAGGACCAGTCCCGTGGCGGCCAGGGCAATGCCGGCCTTTTGCCCAACGCCGCTGGCGGCAGCAAATTCTGTTACCTGGCGGAACGGGCTGCGGCGGCCTCGGCGTTCGTCGCGGTGCACGTCGCGTGGGCGGTCTGCCAGGACGGCGGCGGCCGGACGGGGCTCCGGAGCAGGGCCGGTCGCACGACGGCGGCCCCTGGCGGTCTGGGTGGTCAAAAACGTTCCTCTCTGGAGAGCCTGCGAAGTTAGCTGTCGGATTCGGGTCAGAGAGATCAAAGACCCGGTCCGCCGTAAGCAAGCATCCAGGCACAGAGGCAGCCAAAAAGTCCCTCGGTGGAGTGTGCTTGCCGCTGACGGACTTCACCCCAAGGCTGTTGAACAGCCGGAAGTGGTTCCCCCGCCCCTGCCAGAAAGGTGATTCTGCGACTGATCCGCTGGCAGAGCTCGGCTCGGATCAGGTAACGCTTTGGTATCGGTGTTAGTGATCAACTATAGGCGATTAAGCCGCCCAGAGATAAATCCGTTATCCAACCTGTGCACAACTCATGGGTCATCCCATGAGTGGACAGTCAGCGCCGGTTAGTCGACGGTAACGAAGACGTGGGCAGCAACCTCGGGCGGGAGCTCCAATGCGCCTTCGATATCGGGGACCCGCACCGAGATGTACTCCCCCACGCGCTCCAGCGACACCAGTGCGCCGGGACGGATGCCGCCCTCGTCGAGCTGGACGAGCAGTTCCGGCTCCACCTGGATGGGCTCGGCGAGCCGGCTGACCGTGACCCTGGAGTCCGGCCCGTACCCGGCCATGGCCTCGAGCAGGTTCACGACGCCGTCCGCGTAGGGCTGGGAGGGCAGGCCGCCCAGTTCGGCGAGGCCGGGAATCGGGTTGCCGTAGGGCGAGACGGTGGGATGGTTGAGCAGTTCGAAAATCCGCCGCTCCACCCGCTCGCTCATGACATGTTCCCAGCGGCAGGCTTCCTCGTGGACGTACGCCCAGTCGAGCCCGATGACGTCGGCCAGCAGCCGTTCGGCCAGGCGGTGCTTGCGCATGACTTCGATGGCACGTTTCCGGCCGGTTTCTGTCAGTTCAAGGTGCCGGTCGCCGGAAACAACCACCAGACCGTCGCGCTCCATGCGGCCAATTGTCTGGGAAACAGTGGGGCCGGAGTGGCGCAGCCGCTCGGCGATGCGGGCGCGGAGGGCGACGATGTTTTCTTCTTCAAGTTCCAGAATGGTCCGAAGATACATCTCGGTTGTATCGATCAGATCCGTCATTCAGCTCAGCTCCTCGGGCGCCGTCCTTGCGTGATTCCGACCGTACCGCGTGCTGCTGGCGCCCTGGCGGGGACCGCCGTACGTTCGCAGGCCAGCTTAGCCTATTTTGAATTACTCCGGATAATCTCAATGACCGGACTGTGACGGGCTCTTTTGCCTCCCCCGCCGGGCAGTCAGGCAGAATGAAACGACAGGCTCCGCCGCAGCGACCCTGCCGGACCACCTCCCAAGCCACACTTTGTACCTGCCGAAAATTGGAGCCACTGTGAGCGACACCAGCATCACGATTCCCGCAAACCTCCTTCCCAAGGACGGCCGGTTCGGCGCCGGACCTTCCAAGGTCCGTCCTGAACAGCTGGAGGCCCTCGCCGCAGCATCGAAGCTGCTCGGAACGTCCCACCGCCAGGCGCCGGTGAAGAACCTCGTGGGATCGGTCCGGAACGGGCTCAGCCAGTTCTTCCGCGCCCCCGAGGGCTACGAGGTCATCCTGGGCGTCGGCGGTTCGACCGCGTTCTGGGACATCGCCAGCTTCGGCCTGGTGGAAAACAAGGCGCAGCACCTGTCCTTCGGCGAGTTTGGTTCGAAGTTCGCCTCCGCCACCAACAAGGCACCGTTCCTGGCGGACTCCTCCATCATCAAGTCCGAGCCGGGCACGCGCCCGTCAGCCCGGGCCGAGGCCGGCGTCGATGTTTACGCCTGGCCGCAGAACGAGACGTCCACAGGCGTGGCCGCTCCGGTCCAGCGCGTGGCCGGCGCCGATGCGGGCTCCCTCGTCCTGGTGGACGCCACCTCCGCTGCCGGCGGGCTTGACGTTGACGTCGCTGAGGCGGACGTCTATTACTTCGCCCCGCAGAAGAACTTCGCTTCCGACGGCGGCCTGTGGCTTGGCTTGTTCTCCCCGGCAGCGCTGGAGCGCGCGGCGCGGATCAAGGCCGGCGGACGCTGGATCCCGGACTTCCTGGACCTCCAGACGGCGATTGACAACTCGCGGCTGAACCAGACCTACAACACCCCGGCGCTGGCCACGCTCGTCACCCTGGACGCCCAGGTGCAGTGGCTCAACGCGAGCGGCGGGCTGGACTTCGCCTCGTCACGGACCGCGGATTCCGCCGGCCGCATCTACCGCTGGGCCGAGGCTTCCGAATACGCCACACCGTTCGTGGCGAAGGCTGATGAGCGTTCCAACGTCATCGCCACGATCGACTTCGACGACTCCATCGACGCCGCCGCGATCGCCAAGGTGCTCCGCGCCAACGGCATCGTGGACACCGAGCCGTACCGCAAGCTGGGCCGCAACCAGCTCCGCATCGCGACCTTCGTGGCGATCGAGCCCGACGATGTGTCCGCGCTGTTGGAATGCATCGATTTCGTCGTGGGCGAGCTGAAAAAGTAGCTCCAGCACCGAACACGAGCGCTGAAGCGTCAGCGCTGGTCAGCTGTCGACGGCGTCGACGGGGTCATCCGGGTATTGTCCCCGGTCGGCGCCGTCGGCGCTCCGGGGGCCCGCTGACACGACGCGGAAGTACCGCAGCCCGCGGGCGCGGCGGTCGAACCGGATCCGGAGTTGTCTGGCCCGGACGATCCACACCAGCCCGATCAGGGCCGCGATCAGGCCGGAGGCCGCCGCGACGCTCAGGGCCCAGCGCGGTCCGGCGACGTTCGCGACCCAACCCACGAACGGCGCCCCGATGGGTGTGCCACCCATAAAAATCGCCATGTAGAGCGCCATGACCCGGCCGCGCATCACGGGGTCCGTGGTGGTCTGGACGTAGCCGTTGGCGCTGGTCAGCATGGTGATGGCGAAGAGCCCCACGGGTACGAGAGCCACGCCGAACCAGAAGTAGCTCGGGGCCAGCGCGGCGATCCCGGAGGTCACGCCGAAGGCTCCGGCAGCCCCGAAGATGATCCGCAGCCTGGGCTTTTTGCGTCCGGCGGACAGCAGCGCGCCGGCGACGGAGCCAATGGCCATAATGGAGTTCATCAGCCCGAAGGCACTGGCGTCCAGGCCGAATTCCGTCCCGACCATGGCCGCGATGAACAGGACAAAATTCAGTCCCAGGGTGCCGACGATAAAGACCGCAACCAGCACCACCACGATGTCCGGCCGGAACTGCACGTAGCGCAGCCCCTCCCGGATCCGGCCCTTTCCTGCCGCGGCCCGGGGCAGCCGGCGCAGCGAAGCGGTGGGAATCCTCCACAGGCTCAGCAGCAGCGCCAGGAAGGTCAGGGTGTTGATCAGGAAGACCCAGCCGGGGCCGACGGCGACCGTGAGGAGGCCGGCGACTGCGGGTCCGATCATCCGGGCCACGTTAAAGGAGGCGCTGTTGAGGGCCACTGCATTGGGGAGGTAGTCGTCGCGGACCAGTTCGGAGACGAACGTCTGGCGCACGGGGGCATCGAGGGCGGAGACGACGCCGAGCAGCAGGGCGAAGCCGTAGACATGCCACAGTTCGGCGGCCCCGGACACCACAAGGATGCCCAGGCCCGCGCTCAGCAGCGCCATCGCGGACTGGGTCATGACGAGCAGTTGTTTACGGTTGAAACGGTCGGCCACCAGCCCGGCCACGGGTGCGAGGAAGAGCTGTGGTCCGAGCTGCAGGGCCATGGTGATGCCCATGGCGCTCGCGTCGTGCTCGGTCAGGTGGTCAAAGACCAACCAGTCCTGGGCAGTGCGCTGCATCCAGGTCCCGATATTGGAGATGATCGCCCCGATGAACCAGATCCGGTAGTTCAGGATATGCAGGGACTTGAAGGTGGACATCATGTCCGGCCCTCACTGTGCAGCGCCCCGGATGGTTCCAACCGCTAGTCAGCCTGCGCTGCGGGCAGCTCATCGACCGGGGCGTCTCCGGAGTCATTGTCAGCTGCGTCGTCGTTGTCATCGTCGTCAACGTCGTCGGCGTCGTACTCGTCGCCGGAACCGTCCGCGTTGCCGTCGGCGTCGTCGGAGTCATCCTCAGGCTCCTCGTCGGAGTCAGCGTCAGGCTCCTCGTCGGAGTCAGCACCGGCAGTGCCGGGTTCGCCGGCGTCCTGCAGGAGCACCGGGATCACCGCATCCGCGGGTTCCTCCTCGCCCTGTTCATCGCCCGGGCGGACGCGTTCGGCCCACGGGATCCAATCCGGCGCCAGGATCGAGTCCTCGGAGGGCAGCAGGCCCAGCTCGTCGACCGTAACGACCTTCGACCTTGAGTTGCGCGTCAGCACGGCGTACCACTGCCAGCCGCCGTAGCCGGCCAGCTTTGACCCGAAGAGGTGGGTGACCAGGCGGTCGCCTTCGCTCTTGGCTGCCAGGTGCCTGCCGATCTGCTCGGCGGGGGCGATCTCCTCCAGCGCGGCACGGGCGACGTCGACGGCGGCGGCCAGGAAAGCATCGGGCTTGCCGGTGCGCCAGACGGGAACCCCCGCGCGCGGCTTGGAGCCCTCTTTGGTTCCGGCTTTTTTGTCACCGGCGGCCTTGCTGTCCCCAGCGGTCCGGGAAGGGGTCTGATCAGTTTCCGGAGTCATCGCCGCGACCTACGCGTCCAGCTCGTCGGCAACCTTACGCAGGGCGACGGCGATCGCCCTGCCCTTGTTGCCTTCCGGGTATTTGCCCGCCGACAATGTCCCGGACAGGTTGTCCAGCACGGAGACAAGGTCCTGCACCAGCGGGGCGAGATCTCTGGCGCTGGGCCGCTTGGCCTTGGCGATGGAGGGCGTCTTGTCCAGCACGCGCAAGCCCAGAGCCTGGGCGCCCTTGCGGCCGTCGGCAACACCGAATTCGACCCGGGTGCCGGCCTTGAGCTCAGTTACGCCCTCGGGCAGCGCGGACTTGGGCAGGAAGACTTCCTGGCCGTCCTCGCCTGCGAGGAATCCGAAGCCCTTTTCCTTGTCATACCATTTGACCTTGCCGGTAGGCACGTAATCAACCTTCTTCGTTCTGCTGGTGACACGGCCGGCGGTCACCGCATCCGCATCGATATGCGGGTTCAGGGTGTGACTGCCCGGACCGTGTTGGTCTGTTCCCTCAAGGTTATCCTGCCTTGCCCACTTTGGCCGTTTGAAGCGCGGGAGAAGCCGGACTGTTAGCGTTAGCTCCATGAGTGAATTGCGTTTCCGGCGGCCGCTGTTGATCGTTGCGGCCGTCGCCGCCGTCCTGTCGCTCGCGGCCGTCGGCGTCGTGATGGCGATGGCCTTCAACAACGCCGTGTCGCCCGTGTGGATCACCTCCACCGCCCTCTATGGGCTGCCCGTGGCTTTCCTGCTCATGCTCCTGCTCGTCATCGACGAAATTGCAGCCCGGCGACGGACCCGACGGCCGGACGAAAGGTAACGTTGGACTGATGTCTCTTATCCGCGCGCTCAGCAAGGAACTGCAGGCACGCAGCGATGACTCGCTGCGTGCCTTGTTCTCCGCGCGGCCGGACCTCATCTCCCCCGGCGTGCCGGACTTCGCCGCACTCGCCGCCCGGGCCAGCGGCCGCGTCAGCGTGCAGCGCGCCCTGGAGCGGCTCAACCGCCCGGAAATGCAGGTCCTGGAAACCCTGCACCTGTGCACCAACACAGACACCGGGCACAGCGCCTCCGCCCCGATGCTCAAAAAGCTCATCAACGGCTCCACGCTGGCCGCGGTTGAGAAGATGCTGCATTCCCTGCAGGAACTCGCCCTGGTCCACCGTGCGGAACCCCCGCACGGTGCCGCGCCGGCCGCCGGCACGAAGCTGCGCTATTACTTGCCGGTGGGCAGCCTCAAGGACGTGATCGGAATCTACCCGGCCGGGCTGGGACGCAGCTACACCGAACTCGTCCGGCTCCAGCCGGCGTTCGCGCAGCGCGTGGTCCAACTGGTCGGGGAACTCCACCGGAGCGGTGCGGCGATCTCCCCGGCGACCACACCGATGGAGGCCGCACTCTCGCTCCAGCACTGGACCGCCACGCCGGAGTCCCTCCGCCAAATTCTGGCCGCCGCTCCGGAGCGCACCGGGGCGCTGCTCGCACGCTTCGGGAACTGGGCCATGGGCGCGGTTCCCCAGGCGCACCGGCGGGCCTCCGTCCTGCACGAGGCCGCCGACGTCGGTCCGGTGGACTGGCTCCTGGCCCGCGGCCTGTTGGTGCCGCTGGACGCCGCCCACGTCGAGCTTCCGCACAGCGTCGGGGTGTCCCTGCGCGGCGGCTTTGTCATTGAGAGGTTCGCGCTTACTCCCCCGGTGCCGCGGCTGGGTTCCACCTCGGCGGCGCTGCGCCGCAACGCCGCCTTGGGCGCGATCGCCGAGACCCTGCGGCTCGTGGGTGAACTGCTCTATGCAGTCCGCGAACAGCCTCTCGTCACCCTGCGCAGCGGCGGAGTGGGCGTCCGTGAGCTGAAGCGCCTGGCGGACGTGCTGCGGATCGAGATGCACGACGCCGGTGTGCTGGCGGAATTGTGCGCCCTGGCCGGCCTCATCCGCCTGGACGTCGACAGCTCCGCCTGGGTGCAGCCGGCGCAGCTTGAATGGCTGACGCTTTCGCGGCAGGAGCAGTGGCTCTGGCTGGTCAATGCCTGGCTCGCCAGCGAACGGGCGCCCTCCCTTGTCGGACAGCCCGTCAGCGGCCAGGCCGCGGTCCCGGCCCTCCACCGCGGCGCGGCGGTCAGCACCATCAATGCGCTCTCGGCGGAGGCCCAGCGCCCGGACGCCCCGGTGGTCCGGAGGCGGATCCTGGAAATCCTGGCCGAGCTGACCGAGGAGGCCGCAGCGGCGGACGGGCAGGCCCCGGTGCTGGACGCCGCGGCCGTGCTGGAGCGCGCCGACTGGACCCAGCCCCGGATGGCACGGCGTTTCAGCTCGCTGATCCGCGGGGTCCTGGCCGAAGCGGAGATGCTCGGCCTCATCGGCTCGGGCGCGCTCAGCCAGATCGGCGCGGCAATCACCGCCGAACAGCCCGACGAGGCGATGGCAATCCTGGGTGAACACCTGCCGGCCGCCCTGAACCATGTCCTGCTCCAGGCCGACCTCACCGCGGTGGCGCCGGGTTATCTCGCTCCGGAACTGACCGAAAAGCTCCTCACCATGGCCGACGCCGAGGGCCAGGGCCCCGCCACGATCTACCGTTTCTCCATTTCCACCGTCCGCCGCGCACTCGACGCGGGCCAGGATGCCCAGGCGCTGCTGGATTTCCTGGAACTGCACTCGGCCACGGCGATCCCGCAGCCGCTGAAGTACCTGATTGAGGACACCGCAGCCCGCCATGCCAGGCTGCGGGTCGGTGCCGCGGCCAGCTTCATCCAGAGCGACGACGAAACGGCGCTCCTGGAGCTGCTGAACACCCCCGGCGCCTCCGGCCTCGGTTTGGTCAAGATCGCACCCACCGTGCTGGTCGCGCACGCGGCACCGCGGGAGACAGCCCAGGTCCTCCGGAGCCTGGGGCTGTCCCCGGCGGTGGAGGAACCCGATACCGGCGGCCTCCGGCTGCGTCGCACCACTGCGGTGTCCGGAAGCGCGCGGCCGGTCTACAGCGCTCCGCGCACTGCCCCTCCGGAGGCCGACGTCGACGCCCAGCTGGCCGTGCTGCGCAGTGAACGCCCCGCCACGGGCGGCACCGGCGCAAATCCGCCGGTGACCCCCGGCAGCGAGGAAGCGACCCAGCTGGGACTGGAAACCCTGCAGAAGGCGATCCGGCTCAAACAGCGCGTGGTGATGAACGTTGTCGACAGCATGGGAAACGCCGTGCGCGAAACGGTTGTTCCGGTGGCGGTAAACGGCGGACGGGTCCGGGTGTTCGATCCGAACAAGGAAACCGAGCGTGTGCTGTCCATCCACCGGATAATTGACGTCGAAGTCGCAGAGGAACTGCTGCAGTGAATGATGGACCGCTGATCGTCCAGAGTGACAAGACCATCCTGCTCGAAGTCGACCACGAACTCGCCACCGAGGCACGCCACGCCATCGCCGCGTTCGCCGAGCTGGAACGTGCCCCCGAGCACATGCACAGCTACCGGCTCACGCCGCTGGGCCTCTGGAACGCCCGGGCCGCCGGCCTCGACGCCGAAAAAGTGCTGGACACCCTGCTGAAGTACTCCCGCTTCCCGGTGCCCCATTCCCTGCTGATCGACGTCGAAGAGACCATGTCCCGGTACGGCCGGCTCCGTCTCGAAAAGGATCCCCAGCACGGCCTCGTCATGCGCACGTCAGACTATCCGGTGTTGGAGGAGGTCAGCCGCGCCAAGAAGATCGCGCCCCTGCTGGGCCCCAGGATCGACGGAGAAACCGTCGTCGTGCACTCCTCCCAGCGCGGGCAGCTCAAGCAGCTGCTGCTCAAGATCGGCTGGCCGGCCGAAGACCTCGCCGGCTACGTCGACGGGACACCGCACCCCATCATGCTCAACGAGTCCGGCTGGAAGCTGCGCCCCTACCAGCAGCTGGCCATGGAGAACTTCTGGGCCGGCGGCAGCGGCGTCGTCGTACTCCCCTGCGGAGCCGGCAAAACCCTGGTCGGGGCCGCCGCGATGGCCACCAGCTCCACCACGACACTGATCCTGGTGACCAACACGGTCTCCGCCCGCCAGTGGAAGGACGAGCTGCTCAAGCGGACGTCCCTCACCGAGGAGGAAATCGGCGAATACTCCGGCTCCGTCAAGGAAGTCCGCCCGGTCACGATCGCCACCTACCAGGTCCTCACCACCAAACGGGGCGGGCTGTACCCCCATCTGGAGCTGGTGGACGGCAACGACTGGGGACTCATCATCTATGACGAGGTCCACCTCCTGCCCGCCCCCATCTTCCGGATGACAGCGGATCTGCAGGCGCGCCGCAGGCTCGGACTGACCGCCACGCTGGTCCGCGAAGACGGCCGCGAGGGCGAAGTTTTCAGCCTGATCGGCCCCAAGCGCTACGACGCGCCGTGGAAGGACATCGAGGCGCAGGGCTACATCGCCCCGGCCGACTGCGTCGAGGTCCGGATCGACCTGCCCCGCGACGAACGCGTCGCCTATGCCATGGCCGAGGACGCGGACAAGTACCGGCTGTGCGCCACGTCCGAATCCAAGACCCTGGTGGTGGAACAGCTTGTCGCCGAACACACCGGTGAGCAGCTGCTGGTAATCGGACAGTACATCGACCAGCTGGACGAGATCGGCGAGCGCCTGCAGGCCCCGGTAATCAAGGGTGACACCCCGGTCAAAGACCGCCAGAGACTCTTTGAGGCCTTCCGCGCCGGCGAAGTGCAGACTCTCGTTGTGTCCAAGGTCGCCAATTTCTCGATCGACCTGCCCGAGGCCTCGGTCGCCATCCAGGTCTCCGGCTCCTTCGGCTCCCGGCAGGAGGAGGCGCAGCGCCTTGGCCGGCTGCTGCGCCCCAAGAAGGACGGCCGCGCCGCACGCTTCTACTCCCTGGTGGCCAGGGACACCCTGGACCAGGACTTCGCGGCCAAGCGCCAGCGTTTCCTGGCCGAGCAGGGCTACGCTTACCGCATCATGGACGCCAAGGACGTCGGGACGGCCAGCTGAGGCCCCCGGCCGGGCAACCGGCCGCCCCGCGGCGAGGGACGTCCACGCAACACACATCTGCCATTCAGAAAACTCCCAGATTCTGGGAGCATCATGGGAACCATGAAAAAGAACGGTCCCGAAGCCAAGCTGCTCGTCGTCGATGATGAACCCAACATCCGCGAGCTGCTGTCCACTTCCCTGCGCTTTGCCGGCTTTGAGGTGGTCTCCGCGTCCAACGGGCGCGAAGCCCTGGCGGCCGCTGACCTGCATTCCCCCGACCTGGCCGTCCTGGACGTTATGCTGCCGGACATGGACGGCTTCACCGTCACCCGCCGGCTGCGAGCGGCAGGAAAGCACTTCCCCGTACTCTTCCTGACCGCCAAGGATGACACCGAGGACAAGGTCATGGGCCTGACCGTGGGCGGCGACGACTACGTCACCAAGCCCTTCAGCCTCGACGAGGTCGTGGCACGCATCCGCGCCGTGCTGCGCCGCACGCAGCCCCTGCAGGATGACGACGCGGTCATCCGCGTCGATGACCTCGAGCTCGACGACGACGCCCACGAGGTCCGCCGCGGCGGCACGGTGATCGAGCTCTCCCCCACCGAATTCAAGCTTCTGCGCTACCTCATGCTGAACCCCAACCGGGTGCTGTCCAAGGCCCAGATCCTGGACCATGTCTGGGAATACGACTTCAACGGGGACGCCTCGATCGTGGAGTCCTACATCTCCTATCTGCGCCGCAAGGTGGACATCGACCCGGACGCGCCGGCCCTGATCCAGACCAAACGGGGCGTCGGCTACGTGCTGCGGACGGCAGAGAAGCGCTGACCTTGTTGCTTCACCGTTGGAAGTCGGCGTCGCTCAGGTCCCAGCTGGTCGCCATCATGACCGCGCTGATGCTGGTGGCCCTCACCGCCACCGGCGCCGGGACCCTGACCCTGCTGCACAGCTATCTGCAGGGCCAGGTCGACGACAAGCTCCGGGCCGCGGTCACCTCGGTGCGCCAGCAGCAGTCCTTCAGCCAGCTGCAGGACCAGAACCAGAGCATCCCCACCGACTACTCGCTGATGCTATTCACGCCGGGGCAGCCGCCGTTGCCGTTCGGCGGCAACAAGGAACTCCACCCGGATATCACCAGCATCACCGCCGCGGATGCCGCTGACCGCCAGCAGACCCCTTTCCAGGTCCGCGGCACGGACGGGCGCAACTGGCGGGTGGTCGCGCTCAACGTCGTGGACAGCAACCAGCGCAGTTCCGTCGTTGTCATCGGGCTCCCGTTGTGGCCGGTCGATTCCGTGATGGAACACGCCGTCCTGGTGGTCGTCGGCGTCGGGCTGCTGACCCTTGTCCTGGCCTTTTTCATCGCCACCTGGAGCATCTCCCGGTCCTTCCGGCCGCTGGCCCGGGTCGAAAAGACCGCAGCAGCGATTGCCGCCGGCGACCTCTCCCGGCGTGTCGAAATCGAAAACCCCAATACCGAGGTCGGCCGGCTGGGCAGCTCCCTCAATGCCATGCTCGCCCATATCGAGACGGCCTTCGCCGCCCGGATGGCCTCCGAGGAACGGATGCGCCGCTTTGCCGCCGACGCCTCCCATGAACTGCGCACGCCGCTGGTGACGATCCGCGGCTTCTCGGAGCTGTACCGGCACGGCGCCCTGTCCACCCCGGAGGATGTGACGACCGCCATGGGGCGGATCGAAAGCGAAGCCAAGCGGATGGGGACCATGGTGGAGGACCTGCTGCTGCTGGCCAGGATCGACGAGCAGCGGCCGCTGCAGCAGAAGCCCGCGGACCTGCTGCTGGTTGCCAACGACGCCGTGGTGGACACTCAGGCAAGCGACCGCGGCCGGGTCATTTCGCTGACCGGGCTGGACGGCGGTCCGCCCGGGCCGGCGCCGGTGCTGGGCGATGAGGCCAAGCTGCGGCAGGTGGTCGGAAATCTCGTGGGCAACGCCCTGCGCTACACCCCCGAGGGCACGCCCATCGAACTGGCCGTTGGTGTCCGCACCGCAGGGGACGGCACCCGGCAGTCCGTCATCGAGGTCCGCGACCACGGCCCCGGTGTCCCGGACGAGGAAGCGGCGCGGATCTTCGAGCGGTTCTACCGTGCGGACACGTCCCGTACCCGGGAGACCGGGGGCAGCGGGCTGGGCCTGGCGATCGTCGCGGCCATCGTCGGCTCGCATTCCGGGACCGTCAGAGTCGCGAAGACCGACGGCGGCGGCGCCACGCTGGTGGTCAGCCTGCCGTTCCTGGACGAGGCCAGCGGGGACGACGGTGCCAATGCCGTCCCGGGCTCCGGCACACGTGCCGGATCCGCGGAGTAGCCTGCCGGGGATCCCTGCGGCTTTTCCACATACCGGGAATCGGCCGTTCCCCGGCTCCCCCGGGCCGGCCTACGCTCGCAGTGTCCGGAAATTCCGGAACAGGCACTGTCGAGAGGTCATCCCATGAGCATCATCTCCGTCGATACGGAACTCCTCCAGCTCAAGTCAGCGAACGTCAAGGCCACGGTCGACCGGATCAGCGCCGACGTGCAGGCCATGAAGCGCGGCCTCGACGAGCTGCAGGCCACGTGGCGCGGCTCGGCCGCCACCAACTTCCAGGCCCTCGTCTCGGAGTGGACCCTGACCCAGGGCAAAGTCGAGGCCTCCCTCGCCTCGATCAACCTGGCGCTGAACTCGGCGGCGGCGAGCTACGCCCAGGCCGAACTGCACAACACCCAACGTTTTAGCTGACCGGCCCTCACTGAGCCGGAGAAGGGCTCAGGCCTCGGGGGTGCCCTGGCGGAAGCGGAGTCGCCACTGGGCGCCGTCACGGACCCACAGCGAGCTGCACAGGGCCGTTCCCGACCGGACGTGGCTGCGGTATGTCAGGAGTACGGTCTGCTCGCCCAGCCGGTCTGCGCCCAGCAATTCCAGCTCGGCGGGGGCGCCCGGATTCTCTTCCAGGGACATCATGATGGCGTCCCTGGTCCAGATCCGGCCCGAGCTGCCAATCTCGGTGAAATCCGGGTGCAGCAGCACACCGGTACGTCCGAGGTCGGCGCGCGTTTCCGGCAACAGGAGTTCGCGCTCGAGTGCCTCAACGATGGCTTCCGGGCTCGCGTCCGTCCCCGGGGCGGGGGTGGTGTCCTCGTCGAGCTCGCTGAAGAGGTCGGGCTCGTCGAAGAGCGTCGGTGCGCCGAACAGCTCGTGCTGGCCGGACAGTGCCGCTGCCTCGGGAGCTGCCTGCGCTGCCGCGGTTGCCGCCTGCGCGGCCGCGGGTGCCGCCTGGGCCGCCGGTGCCGCAGCCCCGGCGCCGAACCCGGGGCCCTGGCGCACCGCTACGCCCTGCTGGTAGGCCGTGGCAGCGGCCCGGGCGCGGTCATCCGCGGCCTCGTTAAGGTCATGCCCGGCGTGGCCCCGCACCCATTCGAACTTGTATTTGCGGCCGACCAGCGCCTGGTCGATCTCCTTGAGGAGCTCGACGTTCATCACCGGCTTGCCGTCGGACTTGCGCCACCCCTTGCGCTTCCAGCCGGGCATCCATTTGGTGACGGAGTTGATGACGTACTGGCTGTCGCAGAGAATGTGCAGATCCTCGGCCGGCAGGTGCGCGGTGCAGCGGAAGAGATCCAGGACGGCCATGAGCTCGCCCATGTTGTTGGTGCCGTGCGGCCATCCTCCGGCCCGCCAGCAGTCATCGTTCACGTACCAGGCCCATCCGGCCGGGCCGGGGTTTCCTAAAGCCGAACCGTCGGCTGCTGCTGTAATCGTCACTGCACCATCCTGCCAGACCGGGCGGTCGCTTAACGCCGACGGCGGCCCCGCCCGAAGGAGGGACCGCCGTCGTTGAACTGGACGTTCAGCGCTGAACTAGTCAGCGCCGGAGGCCGGGTGGTTAGAAACCGCCCATGCCCCCCATGCCGCCCATGTCGTCGCCGCCGCCCATGGCCGGGGAGTTCTTCTCCGGCTTGTCGGCCACAACGGCCTCGGTGGTAAGGAACAGGCCGGCAATGGAAGCCGCGTTCTGCAGGGCAGAGCGGGTGACCTTGACCGGGTCATTGATGCCGGCAGCCAGCAGGTCGACGTACTCGCCGGTTGCTGCGTTCAGGCCGTGGCCTGCAGGCAGGCCGCGGACCTTGTCGACGACAACGCCCGGCTCCATGCCTGCGTTGAAGGCGATCTGCTTCAGCGGGGCGTCGATGGCAACGCGGACGATGTTCGCACCGGTTGCCTCGTCGCCTTCGAGCTGCAGGTTGGCGAATGCCTTGGCACCGGCCTGGATCAGGGCAACGCCACCGCCGGCGACGATGCCCTCTTCGACAGCAGCCTTCGCGTTGCGGACAGCGTCCTCAATGCGGTGCTTGCGTTCCTTGAGCTCAACTTCGGTTGCGGCACCGGCCTTGATGACTGCAACGCCGCCGGCCAGCTTGGCCAGGCGCTCCTGCAGCTTCTCGCGGTCGTAATCGGAATCGGAGTTCTCGATCTCGGCGCGGATCTGGGAAACGCGGCCAGCAATCTGGTCAGCGTCGCCTGCGCCCTCGACGATGGTGGTCTCATCCTTGGTAACAACGACCTTGCGGGCGCGGCCCAGGAGTTCGAGTCCGGCAGTCTCAAGCTTGAGGCCGACTTCCTCGGAGATGACCTGGCCGCCGGTGAGGATGGCGATGTCCGCGAGCTGCGCCTTGCGGCGGTCGCCGAAGCCCGGAGCCTTGACGGCGACGGACTTGAAGGTGCCGCGGATCTTGTTGACGATCAGGGTGGCCAGGGCCTCGCCCTCGATGTCCTCGGCGATGATCAGCAGCGGCTTGGAGGACTGCATGACCTTCTCAAGGACAGCAACCAGTTCCTTGACGTTGGAGATCTTCGAGTTGACGATCAGGATGTACGGATCCTCGAGGACCGTTTCCTGACGCTCGGCGTCAGTGACGAAGTACGCGGAGATGTAGCCCTTGTCGAAGCGCATGCCTTCGGTGAGCTCCAGCTCGAGGCCGAAGGTGTTCGACTCCTCGACGGTGATGACGCCTTCCTTGCCGACCTTATCCAGGGCCTCGGCAATCAGTGCGCCAATCTCGTTGTCACCGGCAGAGATGGACGCGGTGGCGGCAATCTCTTCCTTGGTTTCGATTTCCTTGGCGGAGGCCAGGAGCTCGCGGGTGACGGCTTCGACAGCCTTTTCGATGCCGCGCTTGAGGGACAGGGGATCAGCGCCGGCCGCGACGTTGCGCAGGCCTTCCTTGACCAGGGCCTGAGCCAGCACGGTTGCGGTGGTGGTTCCGTCGCCGGCGACGTCATCCGTCTTCTTGGCAACTTCCTTGACCAGCTCGGCGCCGATCTTCTCGTAAGGATCGTCCAGCTCGATCTCCTTGGCGATGGATACACCATCGTTGGTGATCGTGGGGGCGCCCCACTTCTTTTCGAGGACGACGTTGCGTCCACGCGGGCCGAGGGTGACCTTGACGGCGTCGGCGAGGATGTTCAGGCCCCGCTCAAGACCGCGGCGTGCCTCTTCATCAAATGCAATGATCTTGGCCATAACGGCAGTAGTCCTTTCGGGACAGTCGTTAAGAATGAACCTTTGCTGCGGTGCCCGCGACGGACGATCCTTGCCCTGCGGCCTCTGTATGCCGCCGGGCCAGGGATCTCACCCCAGCCAGGTGTTTCTTTCGCTCCTGGATCGGCTGCTTCCACTTCGCGGCCGGGTGAACCGGGCGTTGTTTTAGCAGTCAATACGCGGGAGTGCTAACTCAATAATTAGCACTCCCCCGGGGAGAGTGCAAGCAGCAGCTGCGCGGGAGTGCCCGGCACCGGCCTGCTGGCGGCCCGCTGCACGACGCAATACGCTACGGGCGATTAACTCCCGCTGCTGCCGGCTGTTTCGCTGCCGCTCATGATCGCCCTGTTGTCCGGCCCATAGCGGTAGAGAACGTAGTTTGCGGAGGTGATGTCACCGCTGGAGTCGAAGCTGATCCGCCCGGACTCCCCGTCGTAGTCGGGGCGTTTGCCGGCCCGGATGGCGTCGAGGCACTCCTGGTAGCTCTTGCAGACCGTGGTGTCGCCGTCGGGCACGGCGCCCCCGGTGGTCGGGACGTTGCCGCCCGAGACGGCAATCAGGCTGGCAGCAATCGAGGTTCCGGCGTCATCCTGGGCAGCGGCGGCCGCGATGGCGGCGAGGTTGACGGCGTCGTAGGTCTCTGCGGCAAAGGTCATGTCCTTCAGCCCTGGATCCACGGAGACCAGCTCGCCCTGGAAGTGTGCGGAGGCGAAGGTCCCCGGAAGGATCCCGCGCGCTCCGTCGAGGGCCCTGGAACCAAGGCCTGAACCGTACTGGTTGACCGCGCCGTCGCTGAGGATGAGCTTTTTTCCGGACAGGCCGGCGTTGTTCAGTTCGGCGATGGCGCCCTGGGCGCCGGTGCGGGAGACCAGCACGACGGCGTCCGGTGCCGCTGCCTTGGCGGCGGCGGCAGCCTGCTGCGCCTGGCCGGGGGTGAAGCCTGCGACGGCGACGGGCCCGAGGCCGGCATCCTTGGCCGCGGCGGCGACTGCGTTGGACACATCCTTGCCGTAGGCGCCTTCCTCGTACACGACGGCAATGGTTGCCGCGCCGCTGTCCCTGGCGAGCTTGACGAGAACGGGGGCCTGCGCGATGTCGGCTGCGGAGGTACGGAAGTAGTAGCCGTGGCTCTCATAGCTGCTGAGCCTGCTGGCGGTGTTGGCGGGGGAAATCATCGCGATCCTGGCGTTGGACAGCACGTCGATGGCGGCGGGCGCCCGGCTGGAGTCCGTCGGGCCGATGACAACGTCGGCTTTGGCCGCCACCAGGGCTTTTGCCTGCGCTGCCGCGTCCGCGCTGATGGTCTCGGGGAGCAACTCCACCGGTTTGCCCTTGTGGCCGCCCGCAGCGTTGATTTCCTTGACGGCGAGCTTCGCGGCGGCCAGCTGGGGGGCATTGAGGAAGTTCTGCGGGCCGGTGTTGTCGAGGACCAGGCCGATTCTCAGGGTGCCGTCGCCGCTGGCATCGGCCTGCTGCACGCGGGCGCCGCCTGTTGGTCCCAGGCACGCGGTCGTGGTCAGTGCCGCAACCGCCGCGACGGCCACGGCGCGCGCCGGCCGCAGCGTCCCGGACCGGCGTCGGGCCGTGGTGCCGGCGTCTTGGGCAGCGTCCGTTCCGGCCGGACCCTGCGACGCGTGTGCGAGGGCGAAGATCACGGGGCGGGCCGGACGCTTTCGGCCTGCGGGCCCTTCTCGCCCTCGCCGACTTCGAGTTCCACACGCTGCCCCTCGTCCAGGGCACGGTGGCCCTCCCCGGCGATCGCCGACCAGTGCACAAACACGTCGACCCCGGAGCCGTCCACGGTAATGAAGCCGTAGCCCTTTTCGGCGTTGAACCATTTGACGGTTCCCAATGCCATGGTGTTCACACTTTCAGTTGACTGGCGGGCGGCCCACCCCAATGTGCGCCGCGGAATGCGACACGCAGAATGCAAACGCAGCATGCAGACAGGGATGCAAGACGCAGAACACAAACGCAGTCCGCAAATACTCTACCCACAGCCTCCGTGCGGAGCGCGGGGCGCGGGCGGGTCGGGCGGGTCGGGCGGCTAACGGTTATTCAGGCGTAACCGGCGCGGGCTACCGGAAGCCCGGCGCCAGCACCACAACGAGCGGCAGCTGGAATTCGGCCGAGTCAACCGCGGCCGGGATGCCAAGAAGTTTCCCGAGGGCCTCGGCGTTGCTCTTTTGCGTGGCGCCGCTGTAGAAGATGACGGAGCGCTGCTGGGGCACACCGCCCCAGTTTCCGAGCGTGCCGACTGTCCAGCCGGCGGTGGTGATGGTTCCGCCCACGCGGTTGGCCAGGCCTGCGGTGGTGGTGGCGTTGTAAACCGCAACCGGCTGGCTCTTGTCAACAGTGGCAGCGGCGGCGGCAGCCGCGGGGGCTGCAGACGGGGTGGCGGAGGGTGTGGCAGTCGCGGAGGGCGTCGCGCTGGCCGCGGGGCTGGCGGATACCGGGCTGGAGGCTGTGGGGGCGGGGGACGCAGCGGCGCTGCTGCCGCCCTGCCCGGCCGTTACCGCCAGGGTGGTCCCGGGGGAGGAAAGTCCGAGGTTGGGAAGGATCAGGAACGCCACGAGGCCGACGGCCAGGGATGCGGCGCCGACGGCCAGGATGGGGCCCAGATGGCGGCGGCGGCGGGATTCGGCGACTGCGCGGTGAACACCCTGACGGGTGGAGGTCTCCGGGACCCGATCAAATTCATCCCGAGCGTATTTGGTCATGGTAAAAACGACGTCCTTGCTGATTTCTGATCCATTGCCCGCACCGGCTTCCGCGCAGGAATCCGTGCACCCGGTGGCACTTTACGCGTCCGAGCCCAGGCGGCGGGCGGTGCGCGCACGTTGGCGTGACGTACGTAGTCTACGCAATCTCTTCACCAACATGGGATCGTGGGCCAGCGCATCCTCGGTGTCAATGAGGGCATTGAGGATCTGGTAGTAGTGCGTGGCGGAGAGGTCGAAGAGCTCCCGGATGGCCTGTTCCTTGGCTCCGGCGTACTTCCACCACTGCCGCTCCAGCGCCAGCATCTGCTGCTCCCGGCTGCTCAGCGGCGACTCGGGGCGGGTCCCTGCGGACAGGGATTCCGCCGTCGACAGGTGCTCCTGCGCTTGTTCGGCCACGACACACTCCCTGGCTGGATCCGGTGAAAATTCTTCCCCTATGTTACGGGCGAATAACAGGGTTGTCATTTGCCGCCCTGCGAGAATAGGTCCTATGCCTGCCTCCGACGCGCTTGATTCCGATGCCCTCTTCGAGCTGGAGTCCCCGTCCCCGGATGCTGTCGGCTTCGCTGAGCTGGCACTCCTGCCGCTGGATGAGCTCGTTGCTCCCGACTGGGCCGGGGTGCTGGCACCAGTTGAACCGCAGCTGCGGGATGTCCTGGCTTTTCTGGGCGGGGAGGTCGCCGGGGGCCACGCGATCTTGCCGGCGCCCTCGAATGTGCTCCGGGCGTTCCGGCAGCCGCTCTCGGATGTCAGGGTCCTGATAGTGGGCCAGGACCCGTATCCGACGCCGGGCCATGCCGTCGGGCTGTCTTTTGCCGTGGACGGTGCCACGCGGCCCATTCCGCGCAGCCTCGCCAACATCTACCGGGAACTCGACGCCGATCTGGGCTTTGCGCCGCGGATCCACGGGGACCTCAGCCGTTGGGCGGACCAGGGGGTGCTGTTGCTGAACAGGGTCCTGAGCGTCCGGGCCGGGGAAGCCGGCTCGCACCGGAACAAGGGCTGGGAAGCCATCACGGCGGCGGCGATCACCGCCGTGGCGCACCGCGTGAGGGCAGACGGCACCCCCGCGCCGCTCGTGGCCATCCTGTGGGGCAAGGATGCCGGGACGGTCCGGCCGCTGCTGGGTTCCACGCCGGTGATCGCGAGCGCCCATCCGAGTCCGCTGTCGGCCGCGCGGGGATTCTTCGGCTCCCGGCCGTTCAGCCGCACCAATGCACTGCTCCGGGAGCAGGGGGACGGCACGGTGGAGTGGGAACTGCCGCCGCTTCCGTAGCCGGCTTCACGGTCAGTGTCCCGCCCAGGCTTGTTGGCTAGGCTTGGCTCCATGACTTCAGTCCCCGCTGCCACGTCGGCCACCCGGAAATCGCGCCCGCAGACCAACCTCACCGTCCTGCGCCGCGAGCAGCTCTCGCCGCACATGGTCCGGATCATTGCCGGCGGCCCGGGCTTCGCCGGCTACGTCAACAACGCCTTCGTGGACCGGTACGTCAAAATCGTGTTCCCACAACCCGGGATCAACTACCGGCAGCCGCTGGACCTGTGGGAGATCCGCGACTCAATGCCTCGGGATCAGTGGCCGCACACCCGGACCTACACCGTCCGCTGGGTCGACGAGGCGGCGGGCGAACTCGCCATCGACTTCGTGATCCACGGCGACGAGGGCCTCGCGGGACCGTGGGCCGCTTCCGCCCAGCCGGGAGATGCCCTGATCTTCACCGGACCGGGCGGCGGCTACAACCCGGATCCGGCCGCGGACTGGTACCTGTTCGCAGGCGACGAGTCCGCTCTGCCGGCCATCGGCGCCTCGATCGAGTCGCTGCCGGAGGACGCCCGCGGCCTGGCCTTCCTCGAGGTGGACGGCGACGCCGACATCCAGGCTATCGCCGCTCCGGCCGGTGTGGAGCTGCGCTGGCTCCTGCGTGGCGGCGTGCCGGCCGGCGCCAGCGAACTGCTGGTCACGGCGGTGCGCGACGCCACCTGGCCGCAGGGCCGCGTGCAGGTCTTTGCGCACGGCGAGCGAGGCTACATGAAGAGCCTGCGGGAAGTGCTGTATGCGCAGCGGGGTCTGGAGCGCTCCCAGGTCTCACTGTCCGGGTACTGGGCGAAAGGCCGCGTGGAGGACGACTTCCAGGCCGAGAAGAAGCTGCCCATCGGAAAGATTTAAGGTCCGTCAAACCGCCCCGGCGGCACCCCGGGTTTCCAACCGGAGCCAGCGGCACCGCTGCGGGGCATGCGCCTAGCGGCGCCGCGCCCGCCGTCGTTCGTTGCTGGCCTGGCCGCGGGTCAGCGGCCGGGCGAGCGTGTCACCGAGCACGATGCCGGCCGCGACGCCCATCACGATGGCCCCGGCATTGAGCATGCCCCCGGCACCCAGCAGGATCTCCGATTCCTCAATGGTCAAGACATACATGGACCGGAATATGGTGAGTCCGGGCAGCAGGATCAGCGCGGCTGGCACGGCCACCACCAGCTGCGGGGCGCCCATCCGGAGGGCCACGACCCGGCCCAGCAGGCCGATGACGACGGCGGCCACGGCGGGCGAAAAGCGCGGACCGATGCCGAGGGCCTCCCCCCCGATCAGGACCAGATACCCCACAACGCCGATGGCCGCGGTCGGCAGCAGCAGGTTCCAGCTGGTCTGCTCGGTGATGCCGATCATCAGCACCGCGATGGCGATCAGGATGACCACCACCCAGAAGTCATACGCCGGCGGGAATGTTTCGGTGACGTTGATGGGGTCCATACCCGTCATGTCCCCCACCACAAAGCCCACGGCGATGCCGGCGACGAGCGCGCCGAAGGTCAGCATCGTGGACAGGAACCGGCCGGCCGCCGTGACCGGAAAGCCGTTGATCGCGTCCTGGACCGAGGACACCAGGCGTCCGGTCGGCAGCAGCAGCAGGATCCCCCCGACCACCACGATGGCCGGGGCGATCTGGATTCCAATCAGGCTTCCGAAGCGCCACAGCAGCAGGGCGATGAAGGTGACCAGGAACGAACACGACGCGGTGATGAAGAAGTCCGGGGTGCGCCAGCGGCCCAGCTGCCGGGCCAGCAGGCTGACCAGGAGGTTGGACCCGAAGGCCACCGCGGAGGCGCCGGGTCCGCCGCCCAGAACTCCGACAAAGACGGCGGAGAAGACCCCGAACGCCACGGTGACCATCCAGCGCGGGAAGGGCTTGGCGCGCTGGGTGATCTCCTCCAGCCGGCGCACGGCTTCCTCGCGCCCCACCCCGCCGGCCACGATTTCAGTGACCAGCTGGTGCACCTGGGAGAGTCCGGCGTAGTTGTTGGTCCATGACCGCACGACGCGCAGCAGCGAGATCGGGGTCTGGTCCTTGGGTGCATAGTTGATGGCCACGGACTGGTTGGTGATGTCCACTTCGATGTGTTTGAGTCCCAGCGCGGCGGTGATGGCGATGATGCTGGTTTCCACTTCGAGGGCGCCGGCACCGTAGCGGAACATGGACTCGGCCAGATGCAGCGCGAAGTCGATGGTTTTGCGGGCAGAGGTGTCCACCCCGCCGACCTGGATCATCGGGTTGGCGTAGGGGCTGCCGGCGAGGCGGTCGACGATGCTCATCGGGGCGGTCGGCGGGTTCTCGCCCTGGACCAGCCGGCGCAGCATCCGCTTGGCGGCGGCGTTCTGGCGCACCTGCGTGGCCGACATCGGCTCGGTCTTGGGCAGTCCATCGGTTTGCGGCCTGCGTCGGCCGTCGGGTTCCTTGGTCATTCCGTCGTTCTCAGTTTCCCTGGTCGGCGTTTAGTAGAACTGCTGGCCGGTGCGGCGGGTGTACAGCTGGCGGGCAATGCGTTCCCCCGCGGCCATCCAGGCCTTGTACTTCAGTGGGCTGAGCACCTGGTCGTAGCAGCCGACAAAGTCGGTCACGGTCTTGCTGAAGCTGGTCTTGAACAGACCCAGGCCATGGAAGGGGTTGGACGTGTCCTTGAGCTGGTCGCCTGGCGGCGTGCCGCAGAAGTCGTATTCGGTGCAGCCGAGTTCCTTGAGCTGGTTGATGGCTGTCCACTGCACCAGGTGGGAGTCGCCGTACTGGGTGCGTTTCTGCAGGGAGCCGCCGTCCTTGTAGGTCCCCTTGCGGCCGTAGTTGATGACGAAGGCGCCCACCGAGGGCACGCCGTTTTCGTAGACGAACAGCAGGCGTCCCTGGTCGCGGTTGATGAAGTTGGTCCAGAACTGGCGGTAGTACTCGTATTCCCGGACCCGGACCTGGGACTTGGCTTCCACGGTGTTGGTCATCAACGCGTACATGGCGCGGAAGTTCTCTTCGGTGGGTTCCATGTTGCGGACCTCCACCCCTTCGCGGATGGCGCGGCGGACGGCGTTGCGGCCGCGGGAGTGCAGCTTGCGCAGCAGCTGGTTCTCGTCCGGGGAGATGTCCAGCAGGGCCGTCGAGTCGTTGGGCTGCAGGTTGTGGGTCTTGACCAGGCCGGCGCCTTCGATCACGCGCCGGGCCTCCTCGGAGCGCACGATGTCCGGCTCGATCTTGACGGCGAAGACACCCAGCCCGGCGCGCTTCACGAACTCGGCGTTGGCCGCGGCGATGCCGGGGATGTCCTCGGCGGCAGCGACATCCGGACCCTTGATCAGGTACCAGAGCTTGCCCAGGAGCGGGAAGGCCTTCTCCAGGACGAGGTTGTAGCTCGTGTAATCGGCCGTCTCGTACACGAGGTGAAGGGGCTTCCAGCCATAGTGCTGCTTGACCTCGGCGAAGGCTTCGGACTGCAGGAGGTTGCCGCCATTGGGGTTCGCGGTGACGTGGGTATCCCAGTTGGCGATCTCTTCGGCAGAGGCAAAACGGGCGGTGAATTCACGCAAGGGTGCGGCATCCAATCATTGCGGTAGGAGCGTTGGCGGCATGCGGACATGCAGGCTCAAGTCTATCTGCCCGGCCCCGTGCTCCCGCCCGGGACGGAGCCGCTACGCTGGAAGCATGCCCTCTGATCAGCAATCCTTAACCGCCGGATCCGGACGCCGGGGACGCCCGGCCGGGAGACGCGCGATGGGCCCCCAATTGCTGGGGCTGCTGTCCTTCCTTGCGGCCTCCGCTGTGGTTGCGGGGCTGGGCGGACTGGCCACCGCCAGCAACGTCAACGGCTGGTATGCCGACGCGGACAGGGCTCCCTGGTCGCCGCCGAACTGGGTGTTCGGGCCCGTCTGGACGGCCCTCTACGCCGCGATGGCGGTTGCCGCGTGGCTCATCTGGCGCCGGCGCGCCGAGCGGACCCGGCCCGCCCTCACCGCCTACGCCGTCCAGCTTGTGCTGAACCTGCTGTGGACGCCGGTCTTCTTCGGTTTGTACCCGGCGCTCGGCACACCGGCTTTGTGGATCGCTTTCGTTATCATCGTGGCGCTGGCGGTGGCCGTGGCGGTCACCGTGCTCTACTTCGGGCCGATCAGCCGCGCGGCCGGCCTGCTGCTGCTGCCGTACCTGACCTGGATTGTGTTCGCCTCGTCGCTGAACCTCTGGGCCGCACTGAACAACTGACTCAGCACTCGACGACGTTGACGGCGAGGCCGCCCATGGCGGTTTCCTTGTATTTGGAGCTCATGTCTTTGCCGGTTTCGCGCATGGTGACGATGACCTCGTCGAGGGACACCCGGTGGGTGCCGTCGCCCCAGAGGGCCATCTTGGCGGCGTTGATGGCCTTCGCCGCGGCGATGGCGTTGCGTTCGATGCAGGGGATCTGCACGAGTCCGCCGATCGGGTCGCAGGTCAGGCCGAGGTTGTGCTCCATCGCGATTTCCGCGGCGTTTTCGACCTGTTGGGGTGTCCCGCCCATGACTTCGGCCAGCCCGGCGGCGGCCATCGAGGAGGCCGAGCCGACTTCGCCCTGGCAGCCGACCTCGGCGCCGGAGATCGAGGCCTGTTCCTTGTAGAGCACCCCGATGGCCGCGGCGGTCAGCAGGAACTTGACCACGACGTCGTCGCGGTCGGCCTGGGTGGCTTTGTCCATGCCGGGGGCGAAGTGCAGGGCGTAGTAGAGCACGGCGGGGATGATCCCGGCGGCGCCGTTGGTGGGGGCGGTGACGACCCGGCCGCCGGAGGCGTTTTCCTCGTTCACGGCCAGGGCGATCAGGTTGACCCATTCCTGCCAGTACTTCGGGTCCCGGAAGTCGGGGTCCTGGTCCAGGGTTTCTTTCATGAGGCGCTCGTGCCAGTCCGGTGCCCGGCGGCGGACCTTCAGTCCGCCCGGCAGCAGGCCCTCGCGTTTGAGGCTGACCTCGACGCAGGCTTCCATCACAGAGTAGATGTGCAGGAGTCCTTCGCGGATCTGGGCCTCGGTCCGGGAGGCGCGCTCGTTGACAAACATGATCTCGCCGATCGAGAGGCCCTTGGACTGGCAACGGCCCAGCAGTTCCGCGGCGGTCCGGAACGGCAGGGGCAGTTCCTTCTTGGATTCGTCGAGTTCCTTCAGGGCCGCGTCCTCCTCGCCCTCGCGGACGATGAAGCCGCCGCCGACGGAGAAGAAGGTGGCGCTGTGCAGGACCTCGCCGTCGGCACCGGAGACGGTGAACGTCATGCCGTTGGTGTGCCGGGGCAGGATGGTCAGGGGGCGCAGGACCATGTCCTTCACGCCGTAGGGCAGCGGCACGCCGGTTCCCTCTCCGGCGAGCTGCAGGATGCCGGTCTCCGCGATCGTGGCGAGGCGTTCCTCCACTTCCTCCGGGAGGATCAGTTCGGGGTGGAAGCCTTCCAGGCCGAGCAGGATGGCGGTCATGGTGCCGTGGCCGTGTCCGGTGGCGGCGAGGGAGCCGTAGAGGTCCACGCGCAGCGCGGTCACCCGGTCCAGCACTCCGGAACTCTTGAGCTCACCGGCGAAGACCGCCGCGGCCCGCATCGGGCCAACGGTGTGCGAACTGGAGGGCCCTATTCCAATGGAAAAAAGGTCAAAGACTCCAACGGCCATTGTCGTTCCTAACTAGCTCAAACTGTGGCCCGGCAGATGGTCCTGCCGGAGGGCGGTGCGGCCGCCGGGTGGCGGCGGTTCCGCCGGATGCACGACGCCGGGCGGCAGCTTGTGGCAGCGGCCCGGCGTCGTGATCTGTACTGCGTCTACTACCTGTGATACGTCCCCTAGGCGAGGTTGGCAACCGAGGGGTAGAGCGGGTGGGCGGCGGCGAGGGCCTCCACCCGGGTGCGCAGACCGGACAGGTCCGTGCCGGCGTCGGCGATCAGGGCCTCCGCGATGATGTCGGCGACTTCGGCGAACGCCGCCTCGCCGAAGCCGCGGGTGGCCAGGGCGGGGGTGCCGATCCGCAGCCCGGAGGTGACCATCGGCGGGCGCGGGTCGAACGGCACGGCGTTGCGGTTGACCGTGATGTCGATTTCCGCGAGGCGGTCCTCGGCTTCCTGGCCATTGAGCTCGCAGTTGCGCAGATCCACCAGGACCAGGTGCACGTCGGTGCCCCCGGAGATCACGTTGATGCCCTTGGCGGTGACGTCCGGCTGGACCAGGCGCTCCGCGAGGATCCGGGCTCCGGCCAGCACGCGTTCCTGGCGTTCCTTGAACTCCGGCGACGCGGCGATCTTGAAGGCCACGGCCTTGCCGGCGATCACGTGCTCCAGCGGGCCGCCCTGCTGGCCGGGGAACACTGCCGAGTTGATCTTTTTGGCGATGGCGGCGTCGTTGGTCAGGATGATGCCGCCGCGCGGACCGGCGAGGGTCTTGTGCGTGGTGGAGGTGGTGACGTGGGCGTGCGGCACCGGGGAGGGGTGCAGCCCGGCGGCGACGAGTCCGGCGAAGTGCGCCATGTCCACCATCAGGTAGGCGCCCACGGCGTCCGCGATCCGGCGGAATTCGGCGAAGTCCAGCTGCCGGGCGTACGCGGACCAGCCGGCAACGATCAGCTGGGGTTTGTGTTCCCGGGCCAGGCGTTCGACCTCGACCATGTCGATCCGGTGGTCGTCCTCGCGGACCTGGTACGGAATCACGTTGTAGAGCCGGCCGGAGAAATTGATCTTCATCCCGTGGGTCAGGTGCCCGCCGTGGGCCAGGTTCAGGCCCATGATCGTGTCGCCCGGACGGATCAGGGCGTGCATCACGGAGGCGTTGGCCTGCGCACCGGAGTGCGGCTGGACGTTGGCGTATTCGGCGCCGAAGAGGGCCTTGACCCGGTCGATTGCGAGCTGTTCGATCACGTCAACGTGCTCGCAGCCGCCGTAGTAGCGCTTGCCCGGGTAGCCCTCGGCGTACTTGTTCGTCAGCACCGAGCCCTGCGCCTGCATCACGGCCCGGGCGGTGTGGTTCTCCGACGCGATCATCTCCAGGCCGTCGCGCTGCCGGGTCAGCTCGGCATCGATCCGCGCCGCGACCTCCGGATCCAGAGCGGACAGGTCCGCGTCCAGGGACGCCGAAACGACCTGCTGGAAGGTGGTGCTTGCCTCGGCTGCGCTCACAGTTCGCCGCCGTTCTTCGAGGCGTATTCCTCGGCCGAGAGCAGCGGGCCGTCGGACTCGGCTGCGACCTTGAAGAGCCAGCCGGCACCGTACGGGTCACTGTTGATCAGCGCGGGATCGTCCACGACTGCGGGGTTGATCTCGGTGACCTCGCCCGTGACGGGGGAATACAGGTCCGAGACGGACTTGGTCGACTCGACCTCGCCGCAGGTCTCCCCCGCGGTCACCGTGGCGCCGACCTCGGGCAGGTCCACGTACACGATGTCGCCCAGCGCATCCGTGGCGACAGCAGAGATGCCGATGGACACAACGTTCCCGGCCTCCCGTGCAATCCACTCGTGCTCGTCGGAGTACTGCAGTTCAGGGGCAACTCTTGCCATGGTTTTTTTCCTTTACGTTTGAAAAGTCGGGGGCCACCTCAATGGTGGCAGGGGCCAGCGGGCCCCGGTGCCGGGGCCCGCTGGGGTACTCGTCGGGCTACTTCTCGCGCTTGTAGAACGGCAGCGCGACCACTTCGAAGGGCTCGGCCTTGCCGCGGAGGTCGATGTCCAGGGTGGTGCCGGGTTCGGTGAACTCGATGTCGACGTAGGCCATCGCGACGGGGTAGCCGAGGGTGGGGCTGGGCTGGCCGGAGGTGACTTCCCCGACGGTGCTGCCGTCCTTCAGAACCGGGTAGTGGCCGCGGCCGGCCCGGCGTCCGAGGCCCTTGAGCCCGACGAGCTTACGGCCGGTGGTGGAGCCGGCGCCGGCTTCTTTCTTGGCGGCGAGGGCCGCCTTGCCGACGAAGTCCCCTTCCTTGGAAAGCGCCACGACCGGGCCCAGTCCGGCAGCGAACGGGTCGCCGTCGAGGGAGAGCTCGTTGCCGTAGAGCGGCATGCCGGCTTCCAGCCGGAGCGAGTCGCGGGACGCGAGGCCGGCGGGCGTCAGCTCGCCGTCTTCGGCGATCGCGACGAGCGCCTGCCAGAGGGCAACGGCGTCGTCGTTGGAGACGAAGATCTCGAACCCGTCCTCACCGGTGTACCCGGTGCGGGCCAGCAGCAGCTCCTTGCTGGTGCCGCCGAACATAAAGGGAACGTCAACGGCGGCGTAGTACTTCAGACCGGTGACGAGCTCGTGCTGCGCGGCCGGAACCAGGCGCAGCAGGATCTCCTGCGCTTTGGGGCCCTGCACGGCGATCAGCGAGGTGTCGGCCGAGGCGTCCTCGACGGTGACGTCGAAGCCCCCCTCTTTACCGGAGCCGGCGCGCTCGGCCAAGGCCGCGGCGACAACCTCGGCGTTGCCGGCGTTCGGAACCACGAGGAACTTGTCAGTGCCGTCGGCCCCTGCCGGATGCCGGTAGGTGATGAGGTCATCGATAATGCCGCCGTCCTCGTTGCAGATCAGCGAGTACTTGGCCTTGCCAATCGCCATCGCGGAGATCTTGCCGACCAGGGCGTAGTCCAGGAAGGCTGCGGCGTCGGGGCCGGTTACCCAGACTTCACCCATGTGGGAAAGGTCGTAGAGGCCCGCGGACTTGCGGACTGCGTGGTGCTCAGCCAGTTCGGAGCTGTATTTGAGCGGCATCTGCCAGCCGCCGAAGTCCGTGAAGGAGGCGCCGAGTGTCTTGTGCTCTTCGTGGAGGGCCGTATATTTTTCAGTCATTGTTGGCAGTCCTTAGTGGGCAGTCTCGTCGGTGTGGTCCTCGAAGG
This sequence comes from Arthrobacter sp. U41, assembly GCF_001750145.1. Classification (NCBI taxonomy): domain Bacteria; kingdom Bacillati; phylum Actinomycetota; class Actinomycetes; order Micrococcales; family Micrococcaceae; genus Arthrobacter; species Arthrobacter sp. U41. Next base: position 2,018,263 of record NZ_CP015732.1, on the reverse strand, counting down.
CTTCGAGAGGCGGGCAGGAGCAGATCAGGTTGCGGTCCCCGGCTGCGCCGTCAATCCGGCCAACCGGCGGGAAGTACTTGTCCTGCCTGAGGTGGTGGACCGGGAAGACGGCCTGCTCGCGGGAGTACTCCCGTGTCCAGCCGGTGCTGATGACGGCGGCAGCGGTGTGCGGAGAGTTGCGCAGCGGGCTGTTCTCGACGGTGAAGTCACCATGGGCGACCTGGTCCATTTCGGCGCGGATGGAGATCATCGCATCGATGAAGCGGTCAATCTCGCCAAGGTCTTCGGACTCGGTCGGCTCAACCATCAGGGTTCCGGCCACCGGGAACGCCAGGGTCGGGGCGTGGAAGCCGTAGTCGATCAGGCGCTTGGCCACGTCCTCCGCGGTGACACCGGTCTTGGCTGTCAGTTCGCGCAGGTCCAGGATGCATTCGTGCGCCACCAGTCCCCCTTCGCCGGTGTAGAGCACCGGGAAGAACTCGTTCAGGCGGGAGGCGATGTAGTTTGCCGCCAGCAGCGCGGACTTGGTGGCCTCGGTCAGTCCCTGGCCGCCCATGAGCTTCACGTACGCCCAGGAGATCGGCAGCACACCGGCAGAGCCGTAGCGCGACGCGGAGATGGGGGTGCCGCTTTCGCCGTTGGACGGAGCGGCGTTGTTGGCATCGCCCGGCATGAAGGGTGCCAGGTGGGCCTTGGCCGCGACCGGTCCCACGCCGGGTCCGCCGCCGCCGTGCGGGATGCAGAAGGTCTTGTGCAGGTTCAGGTGCGAGACGTCGCCGCCGAACTGGCCCGGCTGGGCCAGGCCGACGAGGGCGTTCAGGTTGGCGCCGTCGACGTAGACCTGGCCGCCGGCGGCGTGCACGGAATCGCAAACCTCGCGGACGTCGGCGTCATACACGCCGTGGGTGGACGGGTAGGTGATCATGATGGCGGACAGCGCGTCTTTGTGCAGCTCGATCTTGGCCCGCAGGTCCGCGTGGTCGATCGTGCCGTCCGCTGCGGTGGCCACAACAACGACCTTCATGCCGGCCAGCACAGCCGAGGCCGCGTTGGTGCCGTGCGCGGAAGCCGGAATCAGGCAGACGTTCCGCTGGGCGTCGCCGCGGGAGAGGTGGTAGCCGCGGATCGCCAGCAGCCCGGCGAGCTCGCCCTGGGATCCGGCGTTCGGCTGGATGGACACCTGGTCGTACCCGGTGATCTCGGTCAGCTGGGCTTCGAGGTCCTCGATCAGTTCACGCCAGCCGGCGGTCTGGGATTCGGGGGCGAAGGGGTGGATGGAGGCGAACTCCGGCCAGGAGATGGCCTCCATCTCGGCCGTGGCGTTGAGCTTCATCGTGCACGAGCCCAACGGGATCATGGTCCGGTCCAGGGCGAGGTCGCGGTCCGAAAGGCGGCGGATGTAACGCAGCAGCTGGGTCTCGGAGCGGTGGGTGTTGAACACCGGGTGCTGCAGGTAGTCGGACGTGCGTTCGACGGCGGCGTCCAGCGCGACGGCAGTGTCCGCGCCGGAGGCGGGCCCGGCCACCTTGGCGCCGAAAGCTGCGAGGACCTCGGCGACGATGGACGGCGTCGTGGCTTCATCGGTGGAGATGCCGACGGTGTCGGCGTCGATGGTGCGCAGGTTGATGCCCCTGGCCTCCGCGGCGGCGATGATCTGCGCTGCCCTGCCCGGCACCGAGACGGTGACGGTGTCGAAGAAGCTGGTGTGCAGCACGTCCAGATCCGCAGCCTTCAGCGAGGCGGCGATGGTCCTCGCGTGGCCGTGGACGGTCTCCGCGATGGCTTTCAGTCCGTCCGGGCCGTGGTAAACGGCGTAAAAGGAGGACACGATCGCCAGCAGGGCCTGCGCGGTGCAGATGTTGGACGTGGCCTTCTCGCGGCGGATGTGCTGCTCGCGGGTCTGCAGTGCCAGGCGGTAGGCCGGGACGCCGGCGTTGTCCTTGGAAACGCCGACCAGGCGGCCGGGCATGGACCGCTCGAGGCCCTTGGCAACGGCCATGTAGGCGGCGTGCGGGCCACCGAAGAACAGCGGCACACCCAGGCGCTGGGTGGAGCCGACGGCGATGTCGGCGCCCTGCTCGCCGGGAGGGGTGATCAGGGTCAGGGACAGCAGGTCCGCGGCCACGGTGACCAGCGCGCCGCGTTCCTTGGCGTCGGCGATCACGGCGGACTGGTCCCACACGCGGCCGGAAACACCCGGCTGCTGCAGCACGACGCCGTTGATGACGCCGTCGGGCAGCCCCTTGGAGAGATCGGCGACCTCAACCTCGAACCCGAGGGCCTCGGCGCGGCCCCTGACGATCGCGATGGTCTGCGGGAGGCAGTCGGCGTCGAGGACGGTCTTGCCGTCGTGGGCAGTCTTGTTCTTGTTGGCCCGGCGCATCATCAGCACGGCCTCGGCGACGGCGGTGGCTTCGTCCAGCAGCGAGGCGTTGGCAATCGGCAGGCCGACGAGATCCTGGACCATGGTCTGGAAGTTCAGCAGCGCTTCAAGCCGGCCCTGCGAGATTTCCGGCTGGTACGGCGTGTACGCGGTGTACCAGGCCGGGGCCTCGAGGATGTTGCGGCGGATGACGGCCGGGGTGAGGGTGTCGTAGTAGCCCTGCCCGATCATCTGGACCGCGGTCTTGTTTTTGGAGGCCAGCGCGCGAAGCTCGGAGAGAACCTCCACTTCGCTGAGGGCTTCGGTGAGCTTCAGCGGGGAATCCTGCCGGATGTCTTTCGGGACGGCCGTGTCTACGAGCGCATCGACGGTGTCGTAGCCGACAGCCTTCAGCATGGCGTCGACGTCGGCCTGGCGACGGGCGCCGATGTGCCGGTCAACGAAGGACGTGGAGGCTGAGGTAACAGTCACAAGGAACTCCATAACTAAGGCGGCGCAGGGTACGCCGCATTGATTCGGGTTCCTCCCCACTCTGTATTGGACCTGAGAGTTTCCGCAGCGCCTCGCTCTCGCAGGGCCCCGCTTGCACCGTCGGTGAGCACAGCATGTCCGGGGACAGCCTGCTACTTTCCAGAGTTGCCTTGCCGCGGCGGTACGTGGGCCTGAGAGATTCCTGGGGAGGATTTGCTCCTACGGCGCCTGCTTGTACCTACTTGCAGAACTCTCCCGCCGCAGATCAAAGGCATATTAAGTTGCCGTGACAACAGTCACAGCATCCATTGTCCTATGTCCGGCCTGCGTCCGCAAACTAGTGACCCCGCCGTGTCGACGCGGCGAGATCGCCGGAGAGCGGCGTGGTCGCCGTAAGGTGCCCCGCGGTTTCGCGACCCTCCGGCGTTTTCGGCATGGGGGGCATGCGGGGCATCCGGGACGCATCAGCCGCGGAGCCGCCCGAGTGCGGTGAGCAGGCTTTCGACGTCGGGGCCGACCTCCGGGAGGGGGCCGCCGGGGCCGCGTGCCAGCATGGCGTTGAAGTACAGCCCATCCCCCATGTAGAGGACGGGCTTGGCCATGGCGGGCCCGACGTCGGCCGCCAGCAGTTCCAGCCAGCTCGCCTGCGCGGCGGCCATTCGCCGCAGAGTTTCCTGGTGGGCCACTTCGGCCAGCCGGGTGGCGGCGACGAAGGCGCGGTCCAGCGGGGTGTCCGCCCAGACCGAGGACTTGATGAAGTACGCGGCCGCGCCTTCCGGCGCGGCGGCCATGGCCGCGACGTCCTCGGCGAGCAGCCGGTCCAGCCGTTCCAGCAGCACGGAAATCATCGCTTCCTTGTTCGGGAAGTGGTACAGCAGCCCGCCCTTGGAAACCCCGGCCAGCCTCGCCACCGCGTCCAGGGTCGCGGCACGCTCGCCTTCTTCGATCAGCAGGGATTCGAACGCGTCAAGGACGGCTTCGCGGGCGACGGGTTTTCTGGCCATGGTTCCTATCATGCCTTCCATGCGGGGCGGTTCTTAACGGGCGGCTTCTTAACTGTACCGTCCAGACGGTACAGTTAATTTTATGAGCAACACTTCCTTCACCCCCGGCAGCACCGGCACGCTCGGCAGGTACGCCGCCGGAACGAGGTCCACCCCGACGCCGCGCGCTCCGTGGCGCGACTGGCTGGCGCTGGCGCTGCTGATGTTTCCGGTGCTGCTCGTGGCCGTCGACAATACGGCCCTGACCTTCGCGCTGCCGGCCATCGCGCGCAGCCTCGACGTCTCCGGGGTGGAGCTGCTCTGGATTGTGGACGCCTATCCCCTGGTGCTCGCCGGCCTGCTCGTGGCGATGGGCAGCCTCGGTGACAGGATCGGCCGCCGCCGGCTGCTCTTCATCGGCAGCACGGGCTTCGCCGCTGTATCGGCGGTTACCGCCTTCGCGCCCAGCGCCGAATGGCTGATCGCAGGACGCGCGGGGCTGGGCTTCTTCGGGGCCATGCTGATGCCCTCCACGCTGTCCCTGATCCGCAACATCTTCCCGGAGCCCAACCGGCGCCGGCTGGCCGTGGCCATCTGGGCCGCCGGCTTCTCCGGCGGCGCTGCGCTGGGCCCGATTCTTGGCGGCTGGCTGGTGGAGCACTTCTGGTGGGGCGCCGTCCTGCTCGTGGCCGTGCCGATCATCCTGCCGCTGCTGGCCCTGGGGCCGGTCCTGATCCCGGAATCCCGCGACCCGAATCCGGGCCGGGTGGACGTGCCCAGCATCATCCTGTCCCTGCTGGTGATGGTGCCCGTGGTCTATGGCATCAAGGTCCTTGCCACGCACGGGCTGGCCCTGGAGCCGCTGGCCGCGATCGGCTTTGGCCTGCTGATGGGATACGTCTTCGTCCGGCGGCAGCGTTCCCTCCTGACCGGTGCCCCGGTGCAGGACGGCTGCGGCGCAGGAAACCGCACCGCTCCCCTGCTGGACATCAGCCTCTTTGGCAACCGGGTCTTCAGCACCGCCATCATCGCGAACGTGCTGGCACTGTTCTCCTTCAATGGCTTCATTCTGTTCCTCGCCCAGCACCTGCAGTTGCTCGAGGGACAGTCCCCTTCCGAGTCCGGCATCGCCATGGTCCCGGCCCTGATCGCCACCGTCCTGGCCGGACTGCTGGTGGTGCCGCTGGTAAAGAAGGTCCGCCCCGGCTTTGTGGTGGCCGGAGGGCTGCTCCTGAGCGCCGCGGGCTACTGCCTGGTGGCCTTCGGCGATCACGGCAACGGCCCGGCGCTGCTGCTGGCGGCACTGCTGGTGCTGTGCCTTGGCGTCGGCGCTGCGGAGACCATCTCCAACGACCTGATACTCGGCGCAGCCCCCGCGGAAAAGTCCGGGGCGGCGGCCGCGATTTCGGAGACCGGGTACGAGATCGGCTCCCTGCTGGGCACTGCCATCCTGGGGTCCATCCTGACGGCCTCGTATCAGGGCAATCTCCGGCTTCCCGCCGGCGCCGTCGATGCGGCCCCCGTGGAAGCGTCAGCCCAGGCCGGTGAGACGCTCGCAGGGGCCGTGGAGCTGGCGCAGGCCCTGCCGGGACCGCTGGCGGAGGCCGTCATGGCGGCCGCCCGCACCGCCTTCGACTCGGGCGTCCACATCACGGCCACGATCGCGCTTGTGCTCATGGCCGGGGCCGCAGTCCTCGCCGCCGTCGTGCTCCGGAAGGTGCCGACCGCCCAATAGCCGGGGCCGCAGAACACTCCCGGGACGGCCGGCGCGGGCAGGGGCGCCGTGGCTTAAACGCCCAGCGCCCGGCGCCGGTGGAACCGGCGCGGGGCGCTGGGAACTGCGCTGGAGGACGTTACTGGCTCTCCGCCGTGGTGACGCTGGTGTTGGCACGCATCGTCTCCGCGTTGACCAGCCAGGCGTACTGCTCGAACTTGGCGATGAACGCGTGCAGCAGGTCCGCCGTCGTGGGGTCCTCTTCGTCGACTTCGTCGTGGACTTTGCGCATGGTGCCGACGGCGGCCTCGAGCGCCGCGACGATCCGCTCGATGGCGTCCTTGGTGTTGATCAGCCCGGCCGGGAACTCGGCGAGCGAGGTGGACTTGGACACGGTGGAGCTGCGGCCGTCCGGGAGCGCGTGGAGGGCACGCATGCGCTCGGCCAGGTCATCCGCGAAGGCGCGGGCTGAATCGATAATCTCGTCCAGCTGCAGGTGGAGGTCCCGGAAGTTTGTTCCCACGATGTTCCAGTGCGCCTGCTTGCCTTGCACGTGAAGTTCGATCAGGTCCACGAGCACTGCCTGCAGGTTCGTCGTGAGCGTAGGTGAAGCTTTCATGGGTCCTCCTGGGTAGGTCCGATATGGCTAGATCCGATGCCTCCGACGCTACCCCAGGGCGTAACGGGACCGCGACGGTCCCGGAAGAATTTCTCGGTCAGCTTACTAAGTCGGCTTACCAACTGCGGGTGTGCCCGGTGAGACGCGGGCAAGCACCCGGCCGGGGATCACCAGAAGTGGGCGACGTCGATCACGAGCCGTGAGCCCGCGTCGGGCCCGGCCAGGGTGAACACGCGGAACGGCAGCCGGGCCCGGACCCCGAGGCCAAGGCTCGAATACCCCTCGAAGCTGCCGGCCCACGCCAGCTGCCTGAACGTCTGATACCCGGTGACGTTGCTTAATTCGTTCCGGTCGGCGGGGGTGTACGTGGCATTGCCGTTGTCGTCATAGGCCGGGGCGTTGGCCGTGACCTGGAGGAAAGCCTGTCCCCGCAGCGGGACCGGAAACCCCGAACCGTCCTGCGTGACCTGCGGAACGTAGCGGACGGTGTACCCGCCGACGGGTCCGTTGAGGTCAATGACCAGGCGGTCGAAGCAATAGTGCTGCCCGGTGCGGACATTCGTGACTTTGGCCTGGCTCATCGCAGGATCCGACTTGATCAGCGACCCCCACACCTGCCCGCAGTAGGGAGCCGCCGATGCGGGGGCCGGCGCCACCAGCGCCGACCCCACTGCCATCAGGACAGCTATCAGCCACACCCGGAACTTGTTCATTTGGGCCGCCCCCTCACGCGATGAGTTAGCTTCAGAATAGGGGTGTTTCCCGCGCGAATCGAGGGCCCTGCCGGATCGGCGCCCAACCGTTAGGCTGCGCCGCGACCGGTCACGGGACGGTCGCACCGCCGGCGGCCGGCGGCTGGCCCCCTCGGGGGAACGGCGAAGCGCCGGTCCCTGTCGGGTTCCGGCGCTTCACGGTGCCCTGCTGCCGGGCTGGCTTGTCCTGAAGTCGTGGTGCGCGGTGGAAGGTCCCCTAGCCTTCACAATCGCGGCAGTACTTCAAGCCGTTCTTTTCCTTGGCCACCTGGGACCGGTGGCGGACCAGGAAGCAGGAGGAGCAGGTGAATTCATCGGACTGCTCGGGAACAACAATGACGGTCAGTTCTTCGCCGGAGAGATCGGCCCCGGGAAGGTCGATGCCTTCAGCCGTGTCGTTCTCGTCGACGTCGATGACAGCAGTCTGGGCGCCGCCGCTGCGGGACGCCTGAAGTGCCTCCACCGACTCAGCGGGAGACTCTTCCTCTGTCTTGCGTGGTGCGTCGTAATCGGTAGCCATTTGGGGGTTCACTTTCGTTGCTGCGCAGCGCCATTTCAGGCACCTCAGTGAAGCAGTTTAGGACATTATGCACGTAGCCGAAGAATAGTGTAGCGAACCCGACAGTTTGCGTCGCAGGGCCCCTCGATTAGGGCGGACAGGGCTTTCCGAAGCGCCGCCGGAAGGGGCTCGACGCCGGGAGCCGGCGCGGACGGTCGACCGCTCAGACGACCGGCCAGACGACCAGCGTCTTCCACTTCGCCGGGTCAGGCTCCGCGGCCGGGTCGCTGAGGTAGTACTCCCACATTGCATTCCCAGGAGTTAGGCCTTCTGCCTGCATTTTCCCCATGACCGCCCCGTACGTCTCGGGGAGCGTCTCGTAGGGCCCGACATGCATCGCTTCGAGGGCCTGGCCGGCGGGAAGGGATCCCGCGGTCACGCCGCCGTTCCCGCCGCCGGAAAAGGGCGCCGCCACCGGAAAGCCCGCCTCGACGTCGACGACGTCGGTGGGCATTCCGCGGTACATCGCGAAGGGCGGTCCGGCCAGCTGGACGTGCTGTTGTTCGGCCGCGCTCATCACCAAACGGTAGGCGCGACTGAAGAACTCACGCAGCTCGTTCATGGGGACGGTTTCGCGGAGCACCGCGGTCGGCTGTTCCTGGAGTTGGGTGGACTTGATGTCCGGCGTCTTTTCCGGATTCGTTGCAGTCATAAGCCAAGACTCCGCCGTGCCGTTTTCGCGGTCTAGGGCCTAACGTCCCCAGACCCTGCGTCCGGGTGCCATGTTCCGGACTCCCAGGGCGGCGGCTCCAGTGCCCGCCGTCCGGTCAGTCGATCACGGCCAAGTCCGGTATCCATCTTTCCTGCGACTCCTGGGCGTTGAACATCAGAATCCAGACGCCGTTCTCGGCTCCGTGGATATCCAGAAACGGCGTATAGGCGAAGTAGAACTGGCTGCGGGCCTGGCTTTCGGTGCGCTGCATCTCGATGACCCGAAACTCCAGCGGTTCCCAGGAGCCGTCATACGGAATGAAATTATTGGACTGGTCCAGGATGAGCATGCGCTTCGGATCCGAAAGAACAGCGAGGACAGACTCCTGGGTCATTCCGGCGGGCGCGGAGGCCTCGGCATAGGCCGTGGGAAAGAGGGGCGAAACCCGGGACGGAGCCATCTTGGTGTAGTTGCTGCCGGGCGCCGCACGGGTTGTGGCGGCGTCGCGGTCGGGCTGGACGCTCTGACGGGCGGTCGCTTCCTTGAGTCGTTCATCGTGGATGATCTCTTCGCCGGTGCTTGTAAGGGACACGTTCCCGGCGGCCGGGACCGGTACGCCCGGCGACGTCCCGGGCGCGCCGGCGATTGCGTCGTCCTGGTAGACCTCCCGAAGGAACGCCCCGTAGGCCAGTTGGTCATCCCGGCTCTGCTTCTCGAACGTGGCCCGGTCCATGGCCTCCAGCGCGCTGATTTTCTGTTGTTGCTCCGGCGCGAGCGCCTTGTACGGCGCGCTGTCCGCCAAGGCAGTCCATCCCGGGACGGCGGGGGCGGAAGAGGCTGCGGGCGGAGTCGCAGCAGTCGACGGGGCAGGGCTGCCGGGCTGGGTTGAGGCGCCGGGCTGGGTAGGGGCGCCAGTTGGAGTGCCCGCAGCGCAGCCGGCCACAACGGCGGCCAGCGTGAGCAGGGTCAAGGTGGCGGCGGTGTCGCGGCGCAGGTGCAGACGTCCGGCGGTCATAGCGTCCCCCAAACAACTTGGGGCCGGCCGGTTATCCCGGCGGCCCGGCCAGAGAATCAGAGCCTTGTCCTAGCCACGCTAGTCCTGCAGGGCAGCAGGTCAAGACCCTGGCCTCGCAGGGCGCCGGCAGGACTCCGGCGGACGAAGAAGTGCGTCCTCACTGGGGCAAACAAAGACCGCGCCGCCACCGGGGTTTTTCCCGGTGACGGCGCGGTTTTTCGTGGGGCCCCCTGTCGGATTCGAACCGACGACCCCCGCTTTACAAGAGCGGTGCTCTGGCCAACTGAGCTAAGGAGGCATTCCTGTGCGCCAGCCGGCACCGGACCGCGATGAGCGGCCTGGCGCAAAGGGCGCTAGATAAGGTTAGCCCACGGATGCCCGGTGATAAAAACAGGCCCGGCCCGGAAGAATCCGGAACCGGGCCTGCGGTTTTGCTGGTGGGCGGTGCCGCTTACTGCTTGGCGTCGATGGCGGCCTGGAGGAACTGCTCGAACGGGGTCTGGGCGCTCGCACCCTTGCCCCACTGCTCGCCCTCGACGAAGACGGTCGGCGTGCCGGTGACACCGATGGCCGCTGCCTGCTGGGTGGTGTATTTGACCCACGGCCGGTAGGTCTTCTCCTCGACGCACGTGTCGATGCTCTTGGCCCCGACGTCGGTTGCCATCTTCTTCAGGTCCGCGTCGGAGATGCCGGCGCCACCTTCAGCGGGCTGCTTCTCAAAAAGGGCATTGACGAAGTCGGCGTACTTCTCCGGCGACTCGTTCACAACGCACGCCGCCGCGTTGGCCGCGCGGGAGGAGTAGTTGGTGGTGGAACGGGAGTCCAGGAAGCCCAGCGGGCGGTATTCGACCGAGATCTTGCCCTCGTTGCGGAGGTTCGTGAGCGACTCGTTGTACTGGGTTTCGAAGTTCTTGCAAACGGGGCAGATGAAGTCGATGTAGAGGACCACCTTGACCGGCTTGCCGGCCTCAGCTTCCGCACCGGGCGCGGTCACCTGCGCCGGCGGCGTGGCCGGGGCGGAAGGGAGGTCGGCGATCCTGACGGTCGCGGGTTCGGTCCTCGCGACCTCGGAGTTGGCGAGCAGGGTGACGCCGCCGTAAACGTTGCCGTTCGCCGGGGTGGGTCCCTCGTCAGCGACCGGGGCGTTGTTCTGAATGTTTGAGGTCACGACCAGCGCCACGACAATAATGATGGCGATGACAGCGGCGACGATGCCCCAGCCGATGAGCAGCTTATTGCGTTTGTCCTTCTTCAGCTGCGCCTCACGGATCTCACGGGCTTTCTCGCGGGCCGCGGCAGTTCGCTCTGTTTTGGACTGACGGGGTTCGTTTGCGGGGCTCATTGGTTCCTCGGGTCGATCGGCCGGTGGTGTCCACTGGGTGGCAATTCATCATTTTAGGGGAGAAAACTGGGAACTTGCGCTTTCAACCTTCCTGCGGGCAGCCCGACCGGCGAATAGCACAGGGGATTCCGCCCCGATAGGGTGGATAGGAGCCACGAGCGAACCCCAGGGGGTCACAAATGCAGGCAACGAAACACGCCGAAACGGATCCGGAAACCGAGAGCCCGGCCGCCCACGGCGCCGGCGACACGGATCCGCAGTATGACTTTATGGTGGTGTCCAACCGCCTGCCGGTCGATCGCTGCGCCTCGGACGAGCCGGGCTGCGAGGGCGGCTGGCGCCGCTCCCCCGGCGGCCTGGTCACTGCCCTGGCCCCCATGATGACCAAGACCGACGGCGCGTGGGTCGGCTGGCACGGCGCCCCGGATGAGAACGTCGAGCCCTTCAGTCACGGCGGCATCGACCTCGTTCCGGTCCAGCTGAGCACGCATGACATCGAATTCTTCTACGAAGGCTTCTCCAACTCCACACTCTGGCCGCTCTATCACGACGTGATTGCCCCGCCGGAGTTCCACCGGACCTGGTGGGACTCCTACCGCGAGGTCAACCGCCGGTTCGCGGACGCCGTCATTCGACATGCCAACCCCGGCGCCACGGTCTGGGTCCAGGACTACCAGCTCCAGCTCGTCCCCAAGATGCTGCGCGAGGCGCGTCCGGACCTGAAGATCGGGTTCTTCAACCACATCCCCTTCCCCCCGCCGGAGATCTTCGCCCAGCTGCCGTGGCGCCGCGCAATCATCGATGGGCTGCTCGGCGCCGACCTGGTCGGATTCCAGCGCAGCAGCGACGCCGGCAACTTTATGCGTTCCGCCCGCCGCTTCCTCGGCGCCAGCGTCAAGCGGCAGCAGATCCACGTCAAGGGAAGCGACGGAGCGACCACCCACATCGCCCGGGCCCAGGCGTTCCCCATCTCGATTGACGTCCAGCAAATCAGCGGACTCGCCCGGAAGCCCGAAATCATCGAACGCGCCCGCCAGATCCGCCAGGATCTCGGCAACCCTAAGACGGTCCTGCTCGGCGTCGACCGCCTCGATTACACCAAGGGGATCCCGCACCGGCTCAAGGCCTACGAGGAACTCCTGGCCGACGGCAAAGTGACGGTGGAGGATGCCGCACTGATCCAGGTCGCCAGCCCCAGCCGGGAGCGCGTGGAACACTACCGCCTGCTGCGCGAAGAAGTCGAGGGCACGGTCGGCCACATCAACGGCACCTATGACACCCTGCAAAACACGGCGGTCCGCTACCTGAACCACAACTACCCGGTCGAGGAGATGGTGGCGCTGTACCTGGCGGCGGACGTTATGCTCGTCACCGCCCTGCGGGACGGAATGAACCTCGTGGCCAAGGAATACGTCACCGCCCGTACCAACAATGACGGCGCCCTCGTGCTGAGCGAGTTCGCCGGCGCCGCGGACCAGCTCAAGCAGGCCCTGCTGATGAATCCGCACGATATCGACGGCCTCAAGGACACAATCATGAGGGCCGTCAACATGCAGCCAACGGAGGCCGCCCGACGGATGCGTGCGATGCGCAAGCAGATCCTGGACCACGACGTCGATCGCTGGTCTTCCGATTTCCTGGGCGCACTGGAAGAAAAGGTAATCCGCGATGACTCCTGAGCACGCACCAAAGCAGACCCCGCTCGCGCTCTCCCCGGAGCTGCTCGACGCCCTGCACCGGATCGCCGCAACGGAGCACCTGCTGGTCGCGATGGACTTCGACGGCACGATGGCCCCGCTGGTGGACCACGCCGGGGATGCGCGTGCCCTGCCCCGCTCGGCAGCGGCCTTTGCCGCCCTCACCGAACTTCCGCGGACGGCGACGGCGCTCATCTCCGGCCGTGCACTGGACAGCCTGCGGGCGGTCGCTTTTCCCCCGGAGAAGACACTCCTGATCGGCAGCCACGGCGCCGAAGTGTGGATGGGACCCGGCTCCTCGACCCTGGAACTCGATGACGCCCGCCGGGATCTGCTGGCCGACGTCCGGCGCGAGCTGGAGGGCATCGTGGAGCTGGCACCGGGCACCCTGCTGGAGGACAAGCCCGCCGCCGTCGTACTGCACACCCGGCTTGCGGCGGACGACGTCGCCGAGGACGCCGTGGCCGCGGCCCGCGCCATCCTGCAGGACCGGCCCGGCGTCTTCCTGAAGAGCGGCAACCGCGTGCTGGAGGCTTCCGTGGTGCACGCCTCGAAGGGGGAAGGCGTCGCCTTCCTGCGCCAGGCCACTGGCGCCACTGCCACCATCTTCGCCGGTGATGACACCACCGACGAGGACGCCCTGGCCAGCCTGCTCCCCGGGGACCTTGGCGTGAAGGTGGGTCTGGACTTCACCCAGGCCCAGTTCCGGATCGAGTCCCCGGTGCACGTTGCCGAGCTTCTGGAGGCCCTGCTGCGGGAACGCAAGCGCGCCCTCGGCCTGTGACCCCTAGCTCATGTCAGAGGTCCCGTAAGCCGAATCACGTGTGACATCCGTAACTTTTTAACCCATTCAGTATAAATCTGACATACTCTGGTTGTGATGTGGCGCACAAGTACCGTGCGGCGTCATTGGATACTCCTCGGCTCCGGCCGGGGAGTATGCGCACGATCAGGTGCGGACAACTGAATTACCAACTGAATAATAAGACCATTCACTACGGATCGTCCGGCACGTACCTGCCGGTGAAGGGATTGATAACTGTGGCTACAGTTACTTTTGACAACGCAACACGTTTGTACCCGGGCACGGATAAGCCCGCTGTTGACAAGCTCAACATTGAAATCGCCGACGGCGAATTTCTGGTCCTCGTTGGACCCTCCGGCTGCGGGAAGTCGACCTCCCTGCGGATGCTCGCAGGTCTTGAGGACGTAAACTCCGGCCGGATCCTGATTGGCGACCGCGACGTCACCGACGTTCCCCCCAAGGACCGCGACATCGCCATGGTTTTCCAGAACTACGCCCTGTACCCGCACATGACGGTCGCGGACAACATGGGCTTCGCCCTGAAGATCGCCGGCGTCAGCAAGGAGGAGCGCGCGGAGCGTGTCCGGGAGGCTGCCAAGCTCCTGGACCTCGAGCCTTACCTGGACCGCAAGCCGAAGGCACTCTCCGGCGGTCAGCGCCAGCGTGTTGCCATGGGCCGCGCGATCGTGCGTAACCCGCAGGTCTTCCTCATGGATGAGCCGCTGTCCAACCTGGACGCCAAGCTCCGTGTGCAGACCCGCACGCAGATCGCGTCCCTGACCCGGCGCCTGGGCGTCACCACGGTCTACGTGACCCACGACCAGGTCGAGGCCATGACCATGGGCGACCGCGTCGCCGTGCTGAAGGACGGCCTGCTCATGCAGGTCGACACCCCGCGCAACCTCTACGACAAGCCGAAGAACGTTTTCGTGGCCGGCTTCATCGGCTCCCCCGCGATGAACCTGCTGGAGCTTCCCGTCGTCGACGGCGGCGTGCAGTTCGGCGGTACCGTCTACCCGGTGCCGCGCGGCGTCCTCGAAGAGGCCAGCGGCAAGACCGTTACGCTCGGTTCCCGCCCGGAAGACCTCGAAACGGCCCCGCAGGGCGAAGGCCTCCAGGTTGAGGTCGACGTCGTCGAAGAGCTCGGCGCCGACGCTTACGTCTACGGCCACACCACACTCGACGGCCAGAGCCACGACATCGTGGCCCGCGTCGACGGCCGCCGCCCCCCGATGAAGGGTGAGACGATCTGGGTCCGCCCGCAGTCAGGCCACGTACACCTGTTCGACACCAAGACGGGCCTGCGCCTGGGGGACTGATTTTCCCGCATGACGCATCCGACGGCGGTCCTCCCCTTTGGAGGGCCGCCGTCGGGCTTTAACATCCCTTGCACAACCCAATCGTTAGGGCCGCCGCCCTTAGTACGGAAGAATTGGTTCATGACCGAGGAAAACAGCGCCCACTGGCACGACGAACCGACCGACTACGGCCAGATCGGCAAACTGCCCCGGTTCGAAGCCGCCAGCGCCAACGACAGCAAAGGTTCCGTGGCCTCGAGTTCGCTGAGCATCACCGCCGCCGCCACCGAGCCTGAGCTCCTGGACCTGCCGTGGCATATCGCCCTGGAGGAGTGGCCGGCCGAGTATCTCGCCGCGCTCCCGCGCGGCATCTCCCGCCACATTGTGCGTTTCGCCCATCTGGGCGGTTCCGTCATCGCCATCAAGGAAACCTCGGAACACGTGGCCCGCCATGAGTACCACATGCTGCGCAAGCTCGCCCGGCTGGACGTCCCCTGCGTGGAACCGGTAGCGGTCATCACCGGGCGCACCACCCCTGACGGCCGGCCGCTGAACCCCGTCCTGGTCACCCGGCACCTGAAGTTCTCCATGCCGTACCGCGCGCTCTTCTCGCAGATGCTGCGCAAGGACACCCTCACCCGGCTGATTGACGCCCAGGCCCTGCTGCTGGTCCGCCTGCACCTGATCGGGTTCTACTGGGGCGACGTCTCGCTTTCCAACACATTGTTCCGCCGCGATGCCGGCGCGTTCGCCGCCTACCTCGTGGACGCGGAGACGGGCGAGCTGTATCCGGATCTCTCCACCGGACAGCGCGAATACGATCTGGAGATCGCCCGCGTCAACATTGCCGGTGAACTCATGGACCTGCTCGACGGCGGGCTCATCGAGGAAAAAGTTGACCCCGTGGCCACCAGCGAACTCATCATGGACAGCTACCGGCGCCTCTGGACCGAGCTGACCGAGAAGGAATCGTTCGAGATCGGCGAACGCTGGCGGGTGGCCGCCCGCATCCGGAAGCTCAACGAGCTGGGGTTCGACGTCGAGGAGTACATGATCAAGACGACGCAGAACGGTTCCACCATCCAGCTCCAGCCCAAGGTGGTCGACGCAGGGCACCACCAGCGCCGGCTGCTTCGCCTGACCGGCCTGGACGCGCAGGAAAACCAGGCGCGCCGGCTCCTGAACGACATGGACAGCTTCCGGGCCGACAACAACCCCGGGATGGACGAGGAATACAGCGCCCACCTGTGGGTCAGCCAGATTTTCGAACCCATTGTCCGGTCCATCCCGCGCGACCTTTCCGGGAAGCTGGAGCCGGCGGAGGCCGTGCACGAGATCCTGGAGCACCGCTGGTACATGTCCGAAAAGGAGAACCGGCACATCCCGCTGGCCGAAGCGGTGCAGTCCTACATTGACTCCGAACTTCGTCATCGCCGGGACGAGTCGGCCATCATGCTGAACCCGGACACGGGACTGCTGAAGATCCTGGAGGTGGAGACCGAGGAATCCCGCTACGGCACCGAGGAATCCATCGACGAGTACCCGGACTCCGACGACTAGGTTTCCGCTGCCCCGGGATGCGGGACAGCGGGGTCACGGCCCCGCTAGATCGCCTTGCCGGGGTTCAGGATGCCGGCCGGGTCGAAGAGCTCCTTGATCCGGCGCTGCAGTTCGCGCACGGGTTCCTTCTGTTCCAGCCCGAGCCAGCGCAGCTTGTACTGGCCGATCCCGTGCTCCCCGGTGATGGTGCCGCCGATGGCCAGGGCGACCGTAATGGACTCGTCCAGGGCGGCCCCAAGGCGCTCCATGGCGTCCGCGGCGACAGTCTTGTCCACCCGGTCCACCCAGAAGGTCGGATGCAGGTTCCCGTCGCCGGCGTGTGCGACCACCTTGAGCTTGACCCGGTGCGAGGCTGCCATGGTTTCAAGGGCCTCCACATAGTCGACCAGCCGGGAACGGGGAACGGCGACGTCCTCGCCCACCCGGTATTCGTCGTCGACCTCCACCCCGCGGCTGTTGCGCCGCAGGTCCACCAGTTGCTCCGCCTCGGCGCTGGCTTCCATGGTGACCACCGCGCCGCCGGCGACGAGGACCGGCCGGATCGCCGCTGCCTCGGCCGCGGCGCCGAAGCCGTCGGTCTGGATCAGCAGCAGGGACTGTCCCCTGGAGGCCAGGTCCGAGCCGTGGAGCTCGTCGAGCCGGACAAGGGTGCCGCTGTCGAGCAGTTCCATGATTGCCGGCTGCACGCGTGCCCTGCCTACGGCGAGGACGCCTGCCGCGGCGCTGCGGAAGTCCGGGTAGAAGGCGGCGATCGTGTGCACGTCCTGCGGGAGGTACTTGAGCCGGACGGTGATCCCGACAACAACGCCAAGGGTTCCTTCGGAGCCGACGAACAGCCCGGTGAGGTCATAGCCGGCGACGCCCTTGAAGGTCTGGTGGCCGGTATGGATAAGCGAGCCGTCCGCCAGGACGACGTCCAGCGCGAGCACGGAGTCGCGCGTCACCCCGTACTTGGCGCAGCGCAGGCCTCCGGCGTTGGTGGCCACGTTGCCGCCGATCGTGGAGACCTTGAAGCTGGCGGGGTCGGGGGCATACATGAGTCCGTGGACCGCGGCGGCCGCGTTGAGGTCCGCGTTGATGACCCCGGGTTCGACGACGGCTGTCTCGTCGTCGGGGTTGAGGTCGAGGATGCGGTTCATCCGTTCCAGGCTCAGCACGATGCAGTCCTTGCTGGCGTGCGCACCCCCCGAGACACCGGTCCCGGCGCCGCGGGCCACCAGCGGCACCCCGTGGGCGGCGCAGGCACGGACGGCGGCCTGGACGTCTTCGACGGTTTCGGCCAGGACGACGGCCTGCGGCACCTGGTAATCCAGCACCGGCGCCTGGTCCACGGCATAGACGGTCAGGGCGGGGGCGTCCAGGGCGACTTTCGCCGTGCCCAGGGCAGAGGTGAGCTCGTCAATGATGCTCATGCGGTCTCCAGTTCGTTGAATCCGGCTTTCAGTCTAAGCCGCCGCCGCGCCGTGGGGAGCTAACCCTAGGTTTTCATGGCGGGTCCGGCGGGATGGCGTGTTAATCAGGGAAAGGGTGCTCTGAACTGGGAAAATAGTGGTTGTCGAGACCGTTATTTGCCGAGCGAGGGAGCACCCTTTCGATGCAGAAGTCTACCGTTGTTTTTCCGTCCCTGCCGGTCAGTTTCACCGGCCAGTCGCTGATCTCCCACGCCGGGGTTTCGGTGCTCACCGGCTTCATGGATGCGCTGGGTTTCGGCAGGCTGTGTGAGGACAGGCTGGGCCAGTTTGTTCCCTCTGGCGCGAAACACCGGCCTGGCCGGCTGGTTGGTTCTTTGGCCGCGATGCTCGCCGCCGGAGGCGAACACGCCTCGGACCTGGACATCCTGCGTTCCTCGCCGGGGGTCTTCGGTCAGCTGCCCTCGAACGCGACCGTGTCCCGGTTCTTCGAACGCACCGTGGCGAACCCGGAGCTGTTCGGCTACGGATTTGAAACCCTTACCCGGGAACTGCGGACCAGGGCCTGGGACGCCGCCGGGGACCGGAACCCGGCACTGGCCGCGACCGCCGCGGACCCGCTGATCATCGACCTCGACGCGACGCTCGTGACCTCGCATTCGGATAAGGAGAACGTGGCCGGCACCTACAAGGGTGGCTACGGGTTCGCCCCGTTCATCGCCAGCGTCGATTACGGCGGCGGCAACGGTTCCGGGGAGATCCTCGCCGCCGTGCTGCGGCCCGGCAACGCCGGAGCGAACAGCGCCGAGGACCACATCCGGGTCTTCCACACGGCCGCAGCCCAACTTCCCGAGAGCTTCTTCAACGAGGCCGGGGCCCTGGCCGGGGAGAAGGTGTTGGTCCGTACCGACAGTGCCGGGGCCTCACGGAAGTTCCTCTGGCATCTGCACAGCCTTGGCGTGCAGTTCTCCACCAGCTTCGCGCTGCCGTTGGGCAAGGCGCACATGATCGACTGGATCAACGACAAAGAGTACTGGCAGCCGGCCCTGGACCAGTCCGGAAACGACCGGACCGATGCGTGGGTCATCAACGCCACCGACGTCATCCCGCGCACCGATTACCCGCCGGGCACGAACCTGTTCCTCCGCGCCGAGCCGCTGCACCCCGGAGCGCAGCCGACGCTGCTCGATGTCGACGGGCACCGGATCACCGCGTTCCTGACCAATTCCCCGCGCTGGCACGGGCCGTTCCTGGATGCCAGACACCGGGCCCGGGGCCGGTGTGAGAACCGGATCAAGACCCTGAAAAACACTGGCCTGGGCAAGCTGCCGTTCTTCGATTTCGCCGCGAACCAGGCCTGGGCCAACATCGCCGCGCTGGCCTTCAACCTGGTTTCCTGGATCCAGCTCGCTGCCCTCCCGGACGGCCACCACGCCAAGGCCTGGGACATCAAACGCTGGCGCTACCGGCTCTTCGCGACAGCCGGGAAAATCATCACCCGCGCCCGCCGCCACCAGCTCCTGCTCCCGGAAACAGCGCCCGAGAAAGACCTCCTGAAACTGCTTCTGGAGAACACCGACCGCCTCAGCAAAGGGCTTGTTCCTTCTACCGGCTGATCGTGGACCTCATCCTGTCCCAACGAACAGCGCGATCACCCGGAAGTGGAACCGGCGCCAACCCAGGCGAACCAACAGGCCACACCAGACTGCCCGAAAACAGAAAACAACCGCCCACCAGCCGCCGCCACAAATCAGCGGCCATCAACGAGCATCATGAAAAATCGAGGCTAAGGCAGCGCGGGGCCCGCGCGGCCGCCGCGGATCAGGGGAGGCTGGGAAGGCTCAACCGCCGGTTCCCATGAAGCGCACGAAGCGGTCGAGCACCAGGGGCCAGCCGGCGGCGTAGTCCGCCCGGGCCGCGGCGGGATCCTCGGCGCCTTCCCATCCGGTGTGGACGAGGCGAAGCTCCGTGCCCGCCTCGACGGCCCGGAACGCGACGCGGAGTTCCGTGGACCATACCGCGGAGGATCCGGGGTGCCAGCTGGCGTGGAAGGACAGCGGGGGCTGCCAGTCATCGATGGAGCCCCAGATGGCCGTCCTGCCGTCGTCCGCGCTCTCCAGGATCAGGTTCTCTTCGAATTCGACGTAGGAACCTGCGCCGAAGACGCTGCGCTCCCCAAGTGGCCACCAGAGGTGCGTGTGTTCGGTGAAACCCACGAAGGCGCGGGCCACTGCACCCGGCACAATGACGGTACAGACGACGGGCGCCAGCCCGTCCGCCGCGGCCGGCTCCGGCGTCTCGGCGGCGTCAGAGGCTGCGTGGCTGAAGAGGTTATCCATGGGCACCAACTCTACCCGCGGCCCGGTGCTCCCCGTTATTCGCCCAGATCCTGCAGTGGCGGGTGTGCAGGGTGCACGGGCTGCCGGTTGCGGGAAACGCGGTGCCCGGCGTTCCTTGTACCGTTCCGGCCGTTAAATGCGGGAGAGCCCCAACCGTGTGGTTGGGGCTCTCGACCGTTTAATGATGTTCCGGCGGTGACCTACTCTCCCACACCCTCCCGGGTGCAGTACCATCGGCGCTGTGGGTCTTAGCTTCCGGGTTCGGAATGGGACCGGGCGTTTCCCCCACGCTATGACCGCCGTAACCCTTGCTCCCGACCCCGGTGCGCCTGGTGGGCGTTGGGGTGGGAAATCTGTGGTTACAACCTCGCTGCACCGCTACCCCTGGGGGTGGTGGTGCAGTTGTGGTGTTGTTATGTAGTTGTTCGTTCCTCAAGCAACGGGTTTGTTGTTTGGGAACCACATAGTGGACGCAAGCAGTCTTGTTTTCTTTTTACCCTCTTCATGGTGTGAACGTCTTTTGAATCCGTTCACGAAGAGGGTGTGTGGTGTAAGTTATCGGCCTATTAGTACCGGTCAGCTTCACGAGTCGTTAGTCCTCGCTTCCACATCCGGCCTATCAACCCAGTGGTCTGGCTGGGGGCCTCTCACACACAAGGTGTATGGAAATCTCATCTCGAAGCGAGCTTCCCGCTTAGATGCTTTCAGCGGTTATCCCATCCGAACGTAGCTAATCAGCGGTGCACTTGGCAGTACAACTGACACACCAGAGGTTCGTCCGTCCCGGTCCTCTCGTACTAAGGACAGCCCTTCTCAAATTTCCTGCGCGCGCAGCGGATAGGGACCGAACTGTCTCACGACGTTCTAAACCCAGCTCGCGTACCGCTTTAATGGGCGAACAGCCCAACCCTTGGGACCTACTCCAGCCCCAGGATGCGACGAGCCGACATCGAGGTGCCAAACCATGCCGTCGATATGGACTCTTGGGCAAGATCAGCCTGTTATCCCCGAGGTACCTTTTATCCGTTGAGCGACGGCCATTCCACAATGTACCGCCGGATCACTAGTCCCGACTTTCGTCCCTGCTCGAGATGTCTCTCTCACAGTCAAGCTCCCTTGTGCACTTACACTCGACACCTGATTGCCAACCAGGCTGAGGGAACCTTTGGGCGCCTCCGTTACTTTTTAGGAGGCAACCGCCCCAGTTAAACTACCCATCAGGCACTGTCCCTGACCCGGATTACGGGCCGAAGTTAGATGTCCAAAGTGACCAGAGTGGTATTTCAACGATGACTCCACCCGAACTGGCGTCCGGGCTTCAACGTCTCCCACCTATCCTACACAAGCCACTCCGAACACCAATACCAAACTATAGTAAAGGTCTCGGGGTCTTTCCGTCCTGCTGCGCGTAACGAGCATCTTTACTCGTACTGCAATTTCGCCGAGTTTATGGTTGAGACAGCGGGGAAGTCGTTACTCCATTCGTGCAGGTCGGAACTTACCCGACAAGGAATTTCGCTACCTTAGGATGGTTATAGTTACCACCGCCGTTTACTGGGGCTTGAATTCTCAGCTTCGCCTTGCGGCTAACCGGTCCTCTTAACCTTCCAGCACCGGGCAGGAGTCAGTCCGTATACATCGTCTTGCGACTTCGCACGGACCTGTGTTTTTAGTAAACAGTCGCTTCCCCCTGGTCTCTGCGGCCCCTGCACGCTCCGGACAGCTAGTGTCCATCACGATGGGGGCCCCCCTTCTCCCGAAGTTACGGGGGCATTTTGCCGAGTTCCTTAACCATAATTCTCTCGATCGCCTTAGTATTCTCTACCTGATCACCTGTGTCGGTTTGGGGTACGGGCGGCTAAAACCTCGCGTCGATGCTTTTCTAGGCAGCATAGGATCACCGAATCCCCCCTTACGGGAGTCCCATCGGGTCTCAGGCATCATGAACGGCGGATTTGCCTACCGTTCGCCCTACATCCTTAGACCGGGACAACCATCGCCCGGCTCGGCTACCTTCCTGCGTCACACCTGTTAATACGCTTGCCTCCCAGGATCAGGTCCCGCGCTCCACCAAAACCCTCCACCCACAAGGGGTGTCAGGCAGGTCTCGGGCGGTTAGTATCCCCTGTTCAGCATGGGCGGTTTTTCGCCGGTACGGGAATATCAACCCGTTGTCCATCGACTACGCCTGTCGGCCTCGCCTTAGGTCCCGACTTACCCAGGGCAGATTAGCTTGACCCTGGAACCCTTGATCATTCGGCGGACGGGTTTCTCACCCGTCTTTCGCTACTCATGCCTGCATTCTCACTCGTGTAGGCTCCACCGCTGGTTTACACCGCGACTTCACTGCCCACACGACGCTCCCCTACCACTCCAGACGCCTGAACCAACCCCACAAAGGAGGCGGCTTGGCTACTATCTGAAATCCACAACTTCGGCGGTGTACTTGAGCCCCGCTACATTGTCGGCGCGGAATCACTTGACCAGTGAGCTATTACGCACTCTTTTAAGGATGGCTGCTTCTAAGCCAACCTCCTGGTTGTCTTCGCAACTCCACATCCTTTCCCACTTAGCACACGCTTAGGGGCCTTAGTTGGTGGTCTGGGCTGTTTCCCTCTCGACTATGAAGCTTATCCCCCACAGTCTCACTGCTGCGCTCTCACTTACCGGCATTCGGAGTTTGGCTGACGTCAGTAACCTTGTAGGGCCCATTAGCCATCCAGTAGCTCTACCTCCGGTAAGAAACACGCAACGCTGCACCTAAATGCATTTCGGGGAGAACCAGCTATCACGAAGTTTGATTGGCCTTTCACCCCTACCCACAGCTCATCCCCTCCATTTTCAACTGAAGTGGGTTCGGTCCTCCACGACGTCTTACCGTCGCTTCAACCTGGCCATGGGTAGATCACTTCGCTTCGGGTCTAGATCACGCCACTGCAACGCCCTATTCAGACTCGCTTTCGCTACGGCTTCCCCACACGGGTTAACCTCGCGACGTAACACTAACTCGCAGGCTCATTCTTCAAAAGGCACGCCGTCACACCCATACAGCAAGCTGCAGATGCTCCGACGGATTGTAAGCACACGGTTTCAGGTACTGTTTCACTCCCCTCCCGGGGTACTTTTCACCTTTCCCTCACGGTACTGGTCCGCTATCGGTCATTAGGGAGTATTTAGGCTTATCAGGTGGTCCTGACAGATTCACACGGGATTTCTCGGGCCCCGTGCTACTTGGGATACTCCCCGGGCGGTACACAACATTTCGGTTACGGGGCTCACACCCTCTCTGGCCGGCCTTTCAAGACCGTTCACCTATGCCTGTACTACTCACCCCACTGTCCCGGCAGAGACAGAATGGGAAGTCCCACAACCCCGACCATGCAACGCCCGCCGGCTATCACACATGGAACGGTTTAGCCTGATCCGCGTTCGCTCGCCACTACTGACGGAATCACTATTGTTTTCTCTTCCTGCGGGTACTGAGATGTTTCACTTCCCCGCGTTCCCTCCACGCACCCTATGTGTTCAGATGCGGGTCACCAGGTAACTCGCGCCCCTGGCGGGGTTTCCCCATTCGGACACCCTGGGATCACAGTCCGGTTATCGACTCCCCCAGGCTTATCGCAGATTCCTACGTCCTTCTTCGGCTCCTAATGCCAAGGCATCCACCGTGTGCTCTTAAAAACTTGACCACAAAAGATCAAAAAAACTACTTCACGAGAGAACCATGAAAACCATCACCCCACCCCGAAGGATGGAACAACAGATCCAGGTTCATAATTCTTGGAAATTGCTTCTTATAAAAGATGCTCGCGTCCACTATGTAGTTCTCAAACAACAACCCCATACCACACACCCCACACACAAAAAAGTGCATGCCCGGTGCAGCCAGGAAACCAGAAACAAACAAACCCGGGAAAGAAACCCCTCCCGACCCTGTTGCCTCAGGACCCAACAGTGTGCCAAACACTAAACCGCCCGTACCCTCCCCGCACCGTTCCAGAACCACACCCCGAAGAGTGAACAGTCCGTACTGGGTGCCGGAAAAAACCGGCGGCCGCTATTCATTGATATTCCACCCGTGAGCACCCGCCGCAGAACTAGCGTCTGCGCAACGGGCGTACTCCTGACAACCCCGACACACTCACATACATGAGGCACGGTGATCGTAGGTGCTCCTTAGAAAGGAGGTGATCCAGCCGCACCTTCCGGTACGGCTACCTTGTTACGACTTAGTCCCAATCGCCAGTCCCACCTTCGACAGCTCCCTCCCACAAGGGGTTAGGCCACCGGCTTCGGGTGTTACCAACTTTCGTGACTTGACGGGCGGTGTGTACAAGGCCCGGGAACGTATTCACCGCAGCGTTGCTGATCTGCGATTACTAGCGACTCCGACTTCATGGGGTCGAGTTGCAGACCCCAATCCGAACTGAGACCGGCTTTTTGGGATTAGCTCCACCTCACAGTATCGCAACCCTTTGTACCGGCCATTGTAGCATGCGTGAAGCCCAAGACATAAGGGGCATGATGATTTGACGTCGTCCCCACCTTCCTCCGAGTTGACCCCGGCAGTCTCCTATGAGTCCCCGCCATAACGCGCTGGCAACATAGAACGAGGGTTGCGCTCGTTGCGGGACTTAACCCAACATCTCACGACACGAGCTGACGACAACCATGCACCACCTGTAAACCGACCGCAAGCGGGGCACCTGTTTCCAGGCGTTTCCGGTTCATGTCAAGCCTTGGTAAGGTTCTTCGCGTTGCATCGAATTAATCCGCATGCTCCGCCGCTTGTGCGGGCCCCCGTCAATTCCTTTGAGTTTTAGCCTTGCGGCCGTACTCCCCAGGCGGGGCACTTAATGCGTTAGCTACGGTACGGAAAACGTGGAATGTCCCCCACACCTAGTGCCCAACGTTTACGGCATGGACTACCAGGGTATCTAATCCTGTTCGCTCCCCATGCTTTCGCTCCTCAGCGTCAGTTAATGCCCAGAGACCTGCCTTCGCCATCGGTGTTCCTCCTGATATCTGCGCATTTCACCGCTACACCAGGAATTCCAGTCTCCCCTACATCACTCTAGTCTGCCCGTACCCACCGCAGATCCGGAGTTGAGCCCCGGACTTTCACGGCAGACGCGACAAACCGCCTACGAGCTCTTTACGCCCAATAATTCCGGATAACGCTTGCGCCCTACGTATTACCGCGGCTGCTGGCACGTAGTTAGCCGGCGCTTCTTCTGCAGGTACCGTCACTTTCGCTTCTTCCCTACTGAAAGAGGTTTACAACCCGAAGGCCGTCATCCCTCACGCGGCGTCGCTGCATCAGGCTTTCGCCCATTGTGCAATATTCCCCACTGCTGCCTCCCGTAGGAGTCTGGGCCGTGTCTCAGTCCCAGTGTGGCCGGTCACCCTCTCAGGCCGGCTACCCGTCGTCGCCTTGGTGAGCCATTACCTCACCAACAAGCTGATAGGCCGCGAGTCCATCCAAAACCACAATAAAGCTTTCCACCCCCCACCATGCGATGAGGAGTCATATCCGGTATTAGACCCAGTTTCCCAGGCTTATCCCAGAGTTAAGGGCAGGTTACTCACGTGTTACTCACCCGTTCGCCACTAATCCACCAGCAAGCTGGCATCATCGTTCGACTTGCATGTGTTAAGCACGCCGCCAGCGTTCATCCTGAGCCAGGATCAAACTCTCCGTTGAAGTAAAACAGACACAACCAACACCCCCGGGAAAACGGGGCATGCCGGCTGCACAAAATTTGAAACCAGCTGTAAAAACCAGACCACACCACGGGGTGGCGGATCCAGTCAATTCAACCAATTCAATATAATAAATTGGTATCAACAAACTTGGCACACTATTGAGTTCTCAAACAACAGACACACCCGGCACCACCACAACCTCAGCCGTGGATCGCTCCGGAGCAACTTCATAAAGTTACCGGGCCGCTTCACCCTTGTCAAATCGGCTTCCCGATCCAGTCTCGCCGTGAGGCATCTGGGTCTTCGTGGCCGACCAACTCCGGGGAGCAGCGCGGAAATAAACTCTACCACCACTTTGCCCCGGTGACAAAGGCGCTCCGCGCGGACCCTGCGGCGGGGCATCAAAAAGCCCGGAATCACGCGGATTCCGGGCTCTTTGGTGAGCTCAGGCGGCCCGTTCCCGGGACGGTCTGACCGGCCTCAGCCCACCGGCTTGAAGTACGCAGCGCCCAGCGGGGGCAGCGTGACGGTGAGGGTGGCCGGCTGGCCGTCGATGGCGAGGTCCGCGGCCGTCAGTGAACCTTCGTTCAGGACACCGGAACCGCCGTACAAGGCGGCGTCGGTGTTCAGCACTTCCTGCCAGGTCCCCGCCGAGGGGACGCCGAGGCGGAAATCCGTGTGGGGGGCCCCCGAGAAGTTGAAGGCGCACACCAGCGGGTTGCCCGCGGCGTCCCGGCGGATGAAGGTCAGGACGTTGCGGTTCGAGTCCCCGCCGTTGATCCACTGGAAGCCTGCCGGATCATTGTCCCGCTCGTAGAGCGCCGGGGTGGAGCTGTACAACTCATTGAGGTCCTTGGTCAGGAGCTGCATCCCGCGGTGCGCCGGAGTTTCCGCCAGCCACCAGTCCAGGCCGTGCTGCTCGGACCATTCGGCCTCCTGACCGAATTCGGTGCCCATGAAGATCAGCTGCTTGCCCGGGTGCGCCCACTGGTAGCCGAGGAAGGCGCGCAGGTTCGCCAGCTGCTGCCAGCGGTCCCCGGGCATCTTCCGGAGCATCGAACCCTTGCCGTGCACAACCTCGTCGTGGCTGATCGGCAACAGGAAATTCTCCGTGTAGGCGTAGACCATGGAGAACGTGATGGTGCCGTGGTGCCACCTGCGGTTGAACGGATCCTCGGCCATGTACTTGAGCGAGTCGTGCATCCAGCCCATGTTCCATTTGATGCCGAAGCCCAGGCCGCCCTGGCTTGTGGGAGCCGTGACACCCGGGAACGCGGTGGATTCCTCGGCGATCATAACCGCGCCGGGGTGCGTCTTGTAGACCGTGGCGTTGACTTCCTGCAGGAAGGAGATGGCTTCAAGGTTCTCCCGTCCGCCGAAGCGGTTCGGCTGCCACTGCCCCTCCTCGCGGGAGTAGTCGAGATAAAGCATCGAGGCCACGGCGTCCACCCGCAGGCCGTCGATGTGGAATTCGTCGAGCCAGTAGAGCGCGTTCGCGACCAGGAAGTTGCGGACTTCGCTGCGGCCGAAGTCGAAGATGAGCGTTCCCCAGTCAGGGTGTTCGCCCAGGTTCGGGTCGGCGTGCTCATACAGGGCTTCGCCGTCGAACCGCGCCAGCGCCCATTCATCCTTGGGGAAGTGCGCCGGCACCCAGTCCAGCAGCACGCCGATGCCGGCCTGGTGGAGTTCATCCACGAGGTACCGGAATTCGTCGGGATGGCCGAAGCGCGACGTCGGGGCAAAATAGGACGTGACCTGGTAGCCCCAGGATCCGCCGAACGGGTGCTCGGCCACCGGCATGAGCTCCACATGGGTGAAGCCGAGCCACTTGACGTATTCGACCAGTTCCTTGGCCAACTCCCGGTAGCTGAGACCGACCCGCCAGGAGCCGAGGTGCACCTCATAGACACTCATCGGCGAGTTGTGCGGATCCCGTCCGGCCCGGGCTTCCATCCACTCCGCGTCCTTGAACGCGTAGGAGGGCTCCACGACGCGCGACGCCGTCAGCGGCGGAACCTCTGTGCCAAAGGCCAGCGGATCCGCCTTCTCCACCCAGTAACCGTGCTTGGTCCGGATCTCAAACTTGTAGCACGCCCCTGCTACAACGCCGGGGATGAAGAGTTCCCAGACCCCGGAGGAGCCGAGGGAACGCATCGAGTGCTGCCGGCCATCCCAGCCGTTGAAGTCGCCCTTGACGCGGACTGCCTGGGCGTTCGGCGCCCAGACGGCGAAGGACACGCCGTCAACATCGCCCAGGGCTGACTTGTAGTGCTGGACGTGCGCGCCGAGCACATCCCAGAGACGCTCATGGCGGCCCTCACCGATCAGGTGCAGGTCCAGTTCGCCGATGGTGGGCAGGTAATGGTAGGGGTCGTCGGCCGGCTCCGGCGCCTGGCCCTCGTAGGTCACTTCCAGCCGGTAGTCCGGCACATGGTCCGTGTCCAGCGGCTCCAGCACGGCAACCCACACCCCGCCGGACTCGTGCGTCATCGGGAAAGTGCCGGCGGCGGTCACCACGGAGACGGCCTCGGCAAGGTGCTTGACCGTGCGGATCGTGACGTGGCCGTGGTCATCGAGGTGCGCACCCAGTACCGAGTGCGGCGCGTGATGTTCGCCGGCGGCGACCCTCGCCAGGGTATCGGCATCCACCGGCAGTGGACTTCCGGGTCGATCGATACGTGCTGAACCTGTCATTTTGATACCTTCCGCTGCGGCTTCGGCGGTGACGCCGGAGCCTGTACTGCCGAGGAGCCGACGTGATGCGTGGACCGGAATGGAGAGCCAGTCGGGCCTGTTCCGTAGTTCGTAGATGACCTCGTAGAGGGCCTTGTCGAGCCAAAGCGCCACGAAGAGGGGCGAATCCCGGTCGATGCTGCCGGGGATGACTTCCGCGTAGCCGGCCAGGAACGCCTCAGCGCAGTCGTCCACCCAGGATTCCGAGACGTCCGCCTCCGGGTGCTCGCGGACGGCAGCGCCGGCGGCGTAGTCAAAGGACCTCAGCATTCCGACGACGTCCCGCAACGGGACATCCGGGAAATTCCGTTCCGAGATCGGCCGGAGCGGCTCCCCCTCGAAGTCGAGGATGGCCCATCGCGGCGCCTCCCCGGCACCGCCCGGTACCTGCAGGATCTGGCCCAGGTGCAGGTCGCCGTGGATCCGCTGCAGGGGCCCGGCACTGCTGTCTTCGAGGCGCGCCAGGAGCCTGTCGAGCGCCTCGTCGTAAGGGCCGACGGCGGCTGCAGCCTGTGCCCAGGACTGACGCACCCGCTGGGCCACGCCGGGCGCTATGTCGCCGCCCGGGACGGATTCGGTGGCGACCCCGAGGGCCGCGGCCAGCCGGCGGTGCACGGTGGCGGTGGCGGCGCCGAGCGCGTGGGCCTCCGCGGTGAAACTCCGCCCCCTGCTCGCCGCGTCAACGGCCAGGCGCCAGGCGTCCAGGCCCCCGGCGAGAAATTCGTGCGCCACGGCAAGTTCGCCGAGAGCGCGGCGGGCTCCCTGCCCCCCGGCCGGAGTCTCGTCCCACTCCCCGGTGACCCAGCCGAGGGTCGCCGGCACTTCGGCGGTGCGCCCGGCGGTCAGGGCCGCCCCGATTTCCACTTCCGGGTTCTGGCCTTCGGAGAGCACCCGGAAGAACTTCAGGATCGCGGCCGATTCGCCGTCGTCGACAATCACCGAGCTGTTGGACTGCTCCCCGGAGAGGACCTTCACATGGCCGGTGGCCAGGGGCAGGCGGTAGCCGGACTCCACGAGGTGGCCGGCAGCGTTCCCGGAGGGAGTAGTGCCGCCGACGCGCATGAGTTCCAGCCACGCCGCGATGAACGCCGGATCGTGGACGCCGTCGTAAATCCACCGGGCTTCGGGTGTCCCGGCGGGGCCGGTTCCGGAGGTCTGCCCGATCAGCGCCGGTTCCGCCCCGGCCAGGGGCGAACGGCGGACGCTGAGCGGTACCTGGACGACATCGGTCCGGGAGCCGTCCGGCGTCGGGTAGCTCACGGCCAGCAGCAGCACCTCAAGTTCGGCCGTCCCTGTTGCGGTCCCGGGACCGGCGGCGAGGCTCAGGCCCCCGGCGGGCTCGAAGCTGAACTCCGCGGTCTTGACGGGGAACCAGCGCTGGCGCGGAAGCCAGCCGCCGAGCAGGCCGCTCAGGGCAGGGGCAAGGGTCGGTCGGGTCATGTCAGCCTTCGATGGACAGGATAGGCATGGCCTGGGTGTAGGGCGACGCAGGGTTGGATGTAGCCGAGCGGATCCGCAGCCAGAAGAAGTCGTGGCTGCCAAGGGTCAGCGTCAGGGTGCCGTCCTCGGAGATCCCCGGGAACGCCTGGCCGCCGAACACGTCCCGCAGGCCGCGGCCGGCGAACCTCGGCACGCGCAGGGTGGTGGCCACCGGGTGCTGGGACAGGTTGAAGGCACACAGGATGGTTTCGCTGTCCTCGCCGGCCGAGTTCCCCTCCGGCAGCTCGCGCAGGTAGGCGAGGACCACGTCGTGGTCCGCTTCCACATGCTCAAAACCGCCCAGCCCGAAGGCCGGGTGGTTCTTCCGGACGCTGAGGATCTGGCGGGTCCAGCGCAGCAGCGAACCCGAGTGGGCTGCCTCAGCCTCGACGTTGGCCATGCTGTAGTTGTAGACCAGCGACTGGATCACGGGAAGGTAGAGCTTGCCGGGGTCCGCGTTGGAGAACCCGGCATTGCGGTCCGGGTTCCACTGCATCGGGGTCCGGACGGCATCACGGTCCTCAAGCCAGATGTTGTCGCCCATGCCAATCTCGTCCCCGTAGTACAGGAACGGGCTGCCCGGCAGGGAGAGCAGCAGGGCATTGATGAGTTCAATCTCGGAGCGGGAATTGTCCAGCAGCGGCGCAAGCCGGCGCCGGATCCCGATGTTGGCGCGCATCCGGGGGTCCGGGGCGTACCAGCCGAGCATGGCGGCGCGCTCGTCGGCGGTGACCATTTCCAGGGTGAGCTCGTCGTGGTTCCGCAGGAAAGTGCCCCACTGGGCACCTTCGGGAATGTTCGGCGTGTCCTTCATCGTCTCGATGATCGGCGCGGCCTTCTGGTCCCGCAACGCGTAGTACAGCCGCGGCATGATCGGGAAGTGGAACGCCATGTGGCATTCCGGTTCCGTTTCGCTGCCGAAGTACTCAACCACCTCAGCCGGCGGCTGGTTGGCCTCGGCGATGATCACGCGGCCCGGATAGCTTTCGTCGACCATCTTGCGCAGTTTGCGCAGGAACTCGTGGGTCTGCGGCAGGTTTTCGCAGTTGGTTCCCTCCTCCTCGAAGAGGTACGGGATGGCGTCCGCCCGGAAACCGTCAATGCCCTGGTCCAGCCAGAACCGCACGACGTCGAAGAGGGCGTCGATGACCTTGGGGTTCTCAAAGTTGAGGTCCGGCTGGTGGCTGAAGAAGCGGTGCCAGAAGAACTGCCGCCGGATCGGGTCGAAGGTCCAGTTGGATTCCTCGGTGTCCACGAAGATGATGCGGGCGTCTTCGTATTTCTCGTCCGTGTCACTCCAGACGTAGAAGTCACCGAACGGCCCGTCCGGATCCTTGCGGGACTCCTGGAACCACGGGTGCTGATCGGAGGTGTGGTTCAACGGAAGGTCGATGACCACGCGCACGCCGCGGGCGTGGGCCTCCGCGACAAGGCGCTTGAAATCGCTGATGGTGCCGAATTCGTCGAGCACGGAGTTGTAGTCCGAGATGTCGTAGCCGCCGTCCCGGAGCGGGGACTGGAAGAAGGGCGGGAGCCAGAGGCAGTCGACGCCGAGCCACTGCAGGTAGTCCAGCTTCTCGATCAGCCCGTGGAAGTCGCCCGAGCCGTCACCGTTTCCGTCGGCGAAGCCGCGGACCAGCACTTCGTAGAATACCGCCTTGCGGTACCAGTGCGGATCGTGCTGGAGCCCGGGCGCGTTCAGTTCAAAGGACCCCTTTGGGCTGAAGTGCTGGTTGGGGTTGGTCGGGCTGAAACTCACGCGTGCTGCCTCCGGATGCTAAGAATGTGTGCAGGCTCGACATGGGCGTCCAGCCGGACGTAGTTGTACTCCCCCCATTCCCAGCTTTCGCCGGTCAACAGATCATCCACCATGAACCGCCCGTTGTGGGTCAGGTTGTCCGGGTCCAGCTCCAGTGCCGCCAAATCCAGCGTCACCGTGCTCTCCCGGATGCCATGCGGATCGACGTTGACGACGATGATCAGGGTGTCCTTCGTGCCGTCGGGGAGGGTCTTGTGCTTCGAATAGACAACGGTGGCGTTGTCCGTGCTTTCGTGCACGGTCAGGTTCTGCAGGTCCCCCAGGGCCGGGTGGGCGTGCCGGATCTCGTTGAGCCGCGTCAGGTAGGGCGCCAGCGATCGGCCGGATTCGGCCGCCGCGTCCCAGTCACGGGCCTTGTATTCAAACTTCTCGTTGTCGATGTACTCCTCGGCGCCGGGCCGGGCCACGTGCTCGTAGAGTTCAAATCCGGCATAGACGCCCCAGATGGGACTCGCCGTGGCGGCCAGCGCCGCCCGGATCTTGAACGCGGACGGTCCGCCGTACTGCAGGAATTCGGTCAGGATGTCCGGGGTGTTGACGAAGAAGTTCGGCCGGAAGTAGGCCGGGGACTCGTGGCTGACTTCCTGGAAGTATTCCTCCAGCTCCTCCTTGGTGTTCCGCCAGGTGAAGTACGTGTAGGACTGCTGGAAGCCGGCCCGCCCCAGCGCGTGCATCATGGCCGGGCGGGTGAACGCCTCCGCGAGGAAAACGACGTCGGGGTGCTTCTTGTTGACCCTGGCGATCAGCCATTCCCAGAACCACACGGGTTTGGTGTGCGGGTTGTCGACGCGGAAGATCTTGACGCCGTGGCTCACCCAGAGGAAAACAACGCGCAGGATCTCGTTGGACAGGCCGGCGGGATCGTTGTCGAAGTTGAGCGGGAAAATGTCCTGGTACTTCTTCGGCGGGTTCTCGGCGTAGGCGATGCTCCCGTCGACCCGGGTCGTGAACCACTCGGGGTGGCTTTCGACCCAGGGGTGGTCCGGGGCGGCCTGCAGCGCCAGGTCCAGGGCCACTTCCAGCCCCAGCTCCCCGGCCCGCGCCACGAAGGCGTCGAAGTCCTCGAAGGTGCCCAGGTCCGGGTGGATGGCGTCGTGGCCGCCCTCCTTGGCGCCGATGGCCCACGGCGAGCCCGGATCGTGCGGTCCGGCCAGCAGGGTGTTGTTCGGACCCTTGCGGTGCTGGATGCCGATCGGATGGATCGGCGGCATGTAGATGATGTCGAAACCCATGGCCGCGACGGCGTCGAGGCGCCGGGCGGCGGTGCGGAAGTTGCCGGAGGTCCACTCGCCGGTTTCGTGGTTGCGGACGGCGCCCTCGGACCGGGGGAAGAACTCGTACCAGGCGCCCCGTCCGGCGAGCTCGCGCTCCACCAGCAGGGGGTACTGCTCGGAAAGGGTGATCTGTTCACGGATCGGCTGGCTTTCGATGACGGCGGTCACGTCGGGGCTGAATCCGGCGGCCAGGCGTTCCTCGGCGGTCTTGCCCGCGTCGTTGAGCCCGACGACGGCCATCCGCAGCGTCCGCCGGTCAGCGGACGGACGGGAGGGGTCCTCCGACGCTTCGGCCAGCAGGGCG
This sequence comes from Arthrobacter sp. U41, assembly GCF_001750145.1. NCBI lineage: Bacteria > Bacillati > Actinomycetota > Actinomycetes > Micrococcales > Micrococcaceae > Arthrobacter > Arthrobacter sp. U41. Next base: position 1,985,347 of record NZ_CP015732.1, on the reverse strand, counting down.
GCGCCCTCGGCGAGCATCAGCTCGACGTCGATTCCGGCTTCCACCTTCACCTCGGCGTTGTGGTGCCACGTGCCATAGCTGTCATGCCAGGCCTCAATCACAAAGGACCAGTTGCCGGTGGCGGACGGGGTCAGGAGACCTTCCCAGCGGTCGGTTCCGAGACCGCGCGGGCCCCGGGGCGGGGCGAGGCGGACCCGCTGGCGTTCTTTCCCGCGGGGATCGAGCAGGACGGCGCTGACACCGAGCCGGTCGTGGCCTTCGCGGAAGGCGGTGGCGCCCACCACGAGCGTTTCCCCCACAACGGCCTTGGCAGGGAATTTACCGTCTTCGACCGCGGGCTGCACGGCGGTGATCGGAAAACGGCCAAAGCGGAGGCCCTCCAAGATCGGGGTCTTCGGCTTTTGCTTGGACACGGCACTGGTTCGGGAGTTAGTCGTCACAGCCTCGACGTTAGCGACAAATGGGCCAGATTGCTAAGCCTGCTCCGCTTTTTCGGCGGTTTCCGGACGCCGGTCCGTCATTTATGCGAAAGAAACTTAAAGCGGTTCCGAGCTTCCGACTTGTCGGTTAGTGTTTCGCAGGTGAAGGCAATCCGCAGATTTACCGTCCGAACCGTTCTCCCCGAGTCGATCCGGCCGCTGGCCCGGTTGGCCACCAACCTCCGGTGGTCCTGGCACCGGCCCACCCGGGAACTCTTCGAGAGCCTGAACCCGAAGGTCTGGGCCGAGAGCGACCACGATCCGGTGAGCTTCCTCGGCCTGGTCAGCAGGGAAGAACTGCAGCGTCTCGCCGCGGACCTCGATGTGGTGCGCCGGGTCCACGCTGCCGCGGAGGACCTTGACCGGTACCTGGAACAGCCCCGCTGGTACCAGAGCCTCGGCGACGGCGCCCCGGCGTGCATCGCCTACTTCTCCCCTGAGTTCGGCATCACCGAAGTGCTGCCGCAGTACTCCGGCGGCCTCGGCATCCTGGCCGGGGACCACCTGAAGGCAGCCTCGGACCTGGGTGTCCCCCTGATTGGCGTCGGCCTGCTGTACCAGGCCGGCTATTTCAAGCAGTCGCTGTCCCGGGACGCCTGGCAGCAGGAGACCTACCCCGTCCTGGATCCCGACGGGCTGCCGCTGACCCTGCTGCGCGAGGCCTCCGCCGACGGCAACGGCAAGCCGATCCAGATTTCCCTGCCCCTGCCCCTGCCCCACGGCCGGCGGCTGCTGGCGCACGTCTGGCGCGCCGACGTCGGGCGTGTTCCGCTCCTGCTGCTGGATTCCAACGTTCCGGGCAATGACGAAGCCGCGCGCGGCATCACGGACCGCCTGTACGGCGGCGGCGGTGACCACCGCCTCCAACAGGAGCTCCTGCTCGGCATGGGCGGGGTCAAGGCCATCCGCATCTTCCAGCGACTCACCGGCAGCCCCGCGCCGGAAGTGTTCCACACCAACGAAGGCCACGCCGGCTTCCTCGGAGTGGAGCGGATCCAGGAAATGATGGCCGCCGCGGCGCCGCTGAGCTGGGACGAGGCGCTGGCCGCCGGACGCGCCTCCACCGTTTTCACGACCCACACCCCGGTCCCGGCCGGCATTGACCGCTTCGAGGTCTCGCAGATCCAGCACTTCTTCGACGCCGGACTGGCTCCCGACGTTCCGGTGGCCAAGATCCTGAACCTCGGCCGCGAGGACTACACCGACGGCAATCCGTTCGTGTTCAACATGGCCGTGATGGGCCTGCGGCTGGCCCAGCGCGCCAATGGCGTAGCCAAACTGCACGGCGAGGTGTCCCGCGGAATGTTCTCCGCGCTGTGGCCGGGCTTCGACCCCTCGGAGGTTCCCATCACCTCGGTCACCAACGGTGTGCACGTGCCCACCTGGGTGGACCCCCGCGTCTCCGCACTGGCGCGTGACCAGTTCGGCTCCGACGCGGAAACGCAGGGCCGCTGGGACCTGGCGTACAACGTCAGCGACGAGGACGTCTGGGCCCTCCGCCGGGAGATGCGTGTGTCCCTCGTCGAGGACGTCCGGCGCCGCCTCCGGGCCGCCTGGAAGAAGCGCGGGGCGGCCGATGCCGAGCTCGCGTGGACGGATTCCGTGCTGGACCCGGACATCCTGACCATCGGCTTCGCCCGGCGCGTGCCGACCTACAAGCGCCTGACCCTGATGCTGCGCGAACCCGAGCGGCTCAAGGCCCTGCTGCTGCACAAGACGCACCCGATCCAGCTGGTCATCGCAGGCAAGTCGCACCCGGCCGACGACGCGGGCAAGAAGATGATCCAGGACCTCGTCCGGTTCACCGACGACCCGGCGGTGCGGCACCGGATCGTGTTCCTGCCCAACTACGACATCGCCATGGCCCGGACCCTGTTCCCCGGGTGTGATGTGTGGCTGAACAATCCGCTGCGTCCGCTCGAGGCATGCGGCACCTCGGGAATGAAGGCCGCCCTGAACGGTTCGCTTAACCTCTCGGTCCTGGACGGCTGGTGGGACGAGATGTACGACGGCGAGAACGGCTGGGCCATTCCGACCGCAAACAACGACGCCTCCCCCGAGGAACGCGATGACATCGAGGCGGCCGCCCTGTACGAGCTGCTTGAGAAGCAGGTGGCCCCCCGCTTCTACGGGCTGACGGTCTCCGACGGCGCCGGCGCTGCGGGACCCTCCCAGCCCGGGCCGCAGGCGGTCCCGACGCACTGGGTCTCGATGATCAAGCACACCATGTCCCACCTGGGCCCGGCGGTCTCCGCCGACCGGATGCTCAAGGACTACGTCAACGTCCTGTACCGGCCGGCGGCAGTCGCCGGCCGCCGGGCGGCGGAGGACAATTTTTCCGAGGCCAAGGCCCTCGCCGGGTGGATTTCCCGGGTCCGGGCCGCCTGGCCGCAGATCCAGGTGGAGCATGTGGACTCAGTGGGCGTCTCGGAGGACCCCCAGATTGGGGACATTCTCCAGGTCAACGCCTACGTGGCCCTGCACGATCTCACCCCGGATGATGTGTCCGTGGAAGTGGCGTACGGCAGGGCGGAGGACGGCGACGAACTGGCCGACGTCACGGTGGCGGAGCTGAAATCGATCGAGGACCTTGGCCGGGGCCGGCACCTTTTCAGCGGAACCCTGGTGATCGACCGGTCCGGTTCCTTCGGTTACACGGTCCGGGTGCTCCCCAAGCACATTGCCCTGGCGTCGAGGGCGGAACTGGGCCTGATCGTTAACGCCTGAGCCGCCTGCCGACAGGCTGAACGAGAACAGCGCCGCACCCCGGATCCCGGGGTGCGGCGCTGCTCTCTCCTGTGTGGCTAGAGGCAGACGGCGATGACGGCCAGGTTCTTGCCGGAGTAGCGTTCGGCGTCCTGCAGGATTTCGCAGATGACACCGAACGAACGGTCCGAGCGGAAGGCCGCCGGGACCTCCCAGATGAAGGTGACCGGGACCTGGCCGTCGTCGGCGACGGCGTCGGCGAAGTCGTGCAGGGAGTCGTTGAGCGCGTCGAGGTTCACGCCGTAGTCCGCCGGAAAGTCCAGCGTCTCCGCAAACGTCTCGAGGACGCCGCGCTTGCTGTCGGCGGCAGGAATCAGCACGGGACGCCGGCCGGCGTCGCCCACCAGCGTCTGCAGTTCCTCGATGGTCCAGGTGTCTGCGGAGTAAATCTTCATGGGTTTGCTACTTGCCTTCGACGATGAACTTAAACGAGTTGTAATGGTCCGGGGTGTAATACTTCTCGCCCGCCTGCCCGGCGACGATCCGGCGGGCTCCCCGGTCCGATTCACCCGGGGTCCTGACCGTGTATTCCTTGTAGTAGCCGGAGGATTTCCGAGGCAGAAGGCGCTCGAAATTTCCGAATGTGACATCATCCCTGGTGTAGGGGTAGGGACCGCCCCGGGCGATCAGCGCCAGTGTCTGGCGGGCTTCGGCGGGAAGTTCCGAGGCCCGCACTTCCGGCAGCCCGGACGCGTTCGCGATGGACCGCGGCGCGGCAGGGGCGCCGCGCCGGGCGGCGCTTGGCTGGGACATGCTCGTTGGGCTGGCGCCCGCCGGGGCGGTGCCGGGCGGGGCAGTCCCCGTCAGCGGGACCCCTGCCAGCACTAAGGCCAGCACCGCCAGCCCGATCAGCAGGGCAAGCAGGGCCGTCAGCCGCTGGGGTTTCATTCTTCGTTTCCTTGCACTGAATCCAGGGCCGGACTAGGTGCGGTAGATGTTGATGGAATTGGCCTGCACGACGTCCCGTTCGCCCGATGCGACCCGGACGCCCTGGCGCCGGTCGTGGAGCTCGGAGGTGGTCAGGCGCAGTTCGAAGAGCCGGTTGCCTGTCCCGTCCTCGTTCCTGAGCAGAGGCAGCGTGACTTTGACGTCCTTGGCGCCGCCGTTGACCACGACGAGTCCGTCCACGTGGCCGTCGTCGGAACCGAGCAGGAGCTGCACCACCCGGTGGCCGGGATCCTGCCAGCGCTCCCCGGCCATCGGCTCGCCCCGGTCGTCGAACCAGTGGAAGTAGGACTGATTTTCGCGGGTCGGGTAGTCATGCGGCTGCCCGGCCAGGAATTCGCGGCGAAGCCGGATCACGCGCTTGGTGGTGCGCAGCATCGAGTGTGACTCGGGAGTGCTGGTCCAATCGATCCAGGTGATCGGGTTGTCCTGGCAGTAGGCGTTGTTGTTGCCCTGCTGGGTGCGGGCGATCTCGTCGCCGGCGGTGATCATGGGCACGCCCTGGGAGATCATCAGCGAAGCCATCAGGTTGCGGCTGGACTGCGCGCGTCGGGCAAGGATGTTCTCGTCTTCCGTCGGGCCCTCGAAGCCGTGGTTGTAGCTGCGGTTGTCGCCATGGCCGTCACGGTTTTGTTCGCCATTGGCTTCGTTGTGCTTGCGGTCGTAGGACACGAGGTCAGCCAGGGTGAAGCCGTCGTGGGCGGTCACGAGGTTGAGCGAGGCGAGCCGGGAGCGGCCGGAGGGTTCAAACAGGCTCGCGGAGCCGGAGAGCGCGTCCGCGAGCCGGGCCACCGAACCGCCCTGCCCGCCGGCGTCGATCGCGGCGCGGTCAGCGAGCCAGAAGCTGCGGACGGCGTCGCGGAAGTGATCGTTCCAGTCCACCCAGCCGGCCGGGAAACGACCGGTCTGCCAGCCGCCATAGCCGATATCCCAGGGTTCGGCGATGAGCTTTGTCGCGGACAGCACCGGGTCGGCGCCGACTGCGACCAGCAACGGGTGCTGGGGGTCGAACTCATTGGCGGCATTGCGGGCCAGCGTTACCGCGAGGTCGAAGCGGAAGCCGTCGATGTGGAACTCCGTCACCCAGTAACGCAGGGAATCCAGCACCAGCTGGACCACGCGGGAATCGCCGAAGTTCAGGCTGTTGCCGCAACCAGTGGTGTCCACATATCTGCCGTGGCCGTCATTGCGGTAGTACGTCATCTCGCCGAGTCCGCGGAAGCTGAGAGTCCGGCCGTCCCGGCCACCCTCCGCCGTGTGGTTGTACACGACATCAAGGATGACTTCCAGGCCGGCGGCATGCAGCAGCTTGACCATGCCCTTGAACTCGTCCTGGACTGCCTGCGGGCCGGCGGCCTGCGCCGCCTCGGTGGCGTAACCGGGGTGCAGGGCGAAGAACGCGGCCGTGTTGTAGCCCCAGTAGTTCGTCATGCCGAGATTCTGCAGGTGCGGCTCGTCGACGTGGAAGTGCACCGGAAGGAGCTGGACGGCCGTAATCCCCAGCGCGATCAGGTGCTCGATCATGGCCGGGTGCGCCAGGCCGGCGTACGTGCCCTGAAGGGCCTCGGGCACATCCGGGTGGAGCTTGGTCTGGCCGCGGACGTGCGCCTCGTAGATGATGGTGTTGCGCCACGGAACCCTGGGACCGCGGTCGTTGCCCCAGTCGAAGCCGCTCTCCATCCGGACGCTCGTGATGAACTCCCCGCGCTCGTCGACCGCCCGGCCGTAGGGGTCCAGCAGCAGCGGCTGCCCGCCGCTCTCGTCAAAATCCGGGGCGGGCATGGACAGCGGGAGCGCTTCGTGATCCGGGGTGGCCCGGAAACCGTACCGCGAACCGGCCGGAATCCCCTCGACGATGCCGTGGTGGACGCCGTCGGTCACGTTCGGCAGCGTCTTCAGTTGCCAGGTGCCACCGGGAGCCTGGTAGGCGATCTCCAGCGTCGCCACCCCGGGCGCGTAGACAGCCACATTCGCGAAGGCACTCCGAGGATCATCCAGTGCCGGCGAACCGGTGGACGGAACGCTGATTCCCAGCGGAAACGCACGCGAGGCGTCTACGGTGGAAGCTGTGTCTACGTAGGTCATAACCATTGCTCAAAGTTTAGCGGGGCCGAACAAAAAGCCCCGGATTCCGATTTCCTGACGAAGTGCAGTTTACGCAAATGGCGGCGTTGCATACTGGAACAGACGCCAAAATTGGAGGTAAAAGTGCGGATTGCACTCGCTCAAATCATTACCGGACGCGATCTTGCCGCAAATCTGGCCCTCGTGGAGGACTATGCGGCCCGCGCCAGGGCCGGCGGCGCCGAGCTCGTGGTGTTCCCCGAGGCCACGATGCGCGCCTTCGGTAACTCGCTGCTGGACATCGCAGAGCCGCTGGACGGCCCCTGGGCATCGCGGGTGCGCGCCATTGCGGCGGCACAGGACATCGTGATCGTTGCGGGGATGTTCACGCCCGGGGCCGCGGGCGACGGCGGCAAGGTGCGCAACACCCTGCTGGTCACGGGCCGCGGCCTGGAGACCAGCTACGACAAGATCCACCTCTTCGACGCCTTTGGTTTCGCGGAGTCGGACACCGTGGACGCCGGCGAAGAGCCCGTCACCTTCGAGTTTGACGGCGTGACGTTCGGCCTCGCCACCTGCTACGACATCCGCTTCCCGGACCTGTTCACCGAGAACGCGGACCGCGGAGCCGACGTGAACATTGTGTGCGCGTCCTGGGGGTCCGGTCCCGGCAAGGCCGAGCAGTGGAAGCTCCTGGCCCGCGCCCGCGCCGCGGATTCCACCACCCTGATCCTCGCCTGCGGCCAGGGCGACCCGGCCAGCCAGGGAATCCAGCCCAAGGGTGCAGCGCCCACCGGCGTCGGGCACTCCGTCGTCGTCTCCCCCTTCGGAGAAGTCCTCGAAGAGCTCGACGGCGCCCCCGGCCTGCTGTTCGCGGACCTGGACCCCGCCGCCGTCAAGGAAGCCCGGGCCAAACTCCCGGTCCTCGCAAACCGCCACAAGTTCTAGGGCCGCCGCCGAGTCCGCTTGGTGCCTTCCCCGGACACCGGCGCCTGAAACGCTCCCTCACCTGTGGCGGCTAAACCGGAAACGCTCCCTCACCTTTCGCGGCTAGACCGGAAACGCTCCCTCATCTTTCGCGGCTGAACCGGAAACGCTCCCCCAACAGACGTGAGAGAGCGTTTCCTGACTTTTCGCCAGACGTGAAGGAGCGTTTGGTCATCACCCGCCAAAGGTGAGGGAGCGTCAGGGCCCCCAGCTGGTGTGGATTACTTGACGGCGCGCTGGCGGGAGATTTCGTAGAGGGAGATGCCGACGGCCATGGAAGCGTTGAGTGACTCCATGGCGGAGTCGATCGGGATGGAAACGATCTGGTCGCAGTTCTCACGGACCAGGCGGCTGAGGCCCTTGCCCTCGGAACCCACGACGATGCAGACCGGCTCGGTGGCCAGGGCGAGGTCGGGCAGCGAGACGTCGCCGTCGCCGTCGAGCCCCAGAACATAGATGCCCATGTTCTTGAACGCCTTCAGCGTGTTGTTCAGGTTGGCCGCACGTGCCACGGGGACGCGGACGGCGGCTCCCGCGCTGGTCTTCCAGGCCGAGGCGGTGACGCCGACAGAACGGCGCTCCGGAACGATGACGCCGTGGCCGCTGAAAGCCGAGACCGAGCGGATGATCGCGCCAAGGTTGCGCGGATCGGTGATGCCGTCGAGCGCAACGAAGAGGGGGGCGTTGGCGACGTGGCCCTTCTTCCAGCTCGCGAGGGTTTCCTCGGCGAGCTCGTAGGCGTCCTGGTATTCGTACGGCGGGATCTGCAGCACCAGGCCCTGGTGGATGGCGTCGTCCGTCATCCGGTCCAGCTCGGGCTTGCCGGTTTCGAGCAGCGGGATGCCGCGCTCGGCAGCGAGCTTGAGGGACTCCTTGACGCGGTCATCCATCTCGATCCGGATGGCGACGTGCAGGGCCTTGGCCGGGATGCCGGCGCGCAGTGCCTCCACGACGGAGTTGCGTCCGGTGACGACTTCCTCGGTGGCGCGGCCCTTGGGGCCGGAACGTGCGCCGGCGTTGCGCGGGGCGCCCGGACGCTTGGCTGCGGAGCGTTCCGCGAGCTGCTTGTTCTTGTGCGCCTTGTGGTAGGGACGGTCCTCCGCCTTGGGAGTGGGACCCTTGCCTTCGAGAGCCTTGCGGCCGTGACCGCCGGTTCCGACGGAGGGGCCCTTCTTCAGTTTGACCGACCGGCGACCGTTGTTGGCCATAATTTTCACCCTTTTAAATACGCGATTCGTTAATAAGTCTGAACTCCAGTCTACTGACTCGAGTTAAATCCTGAACCGCGGGCGGTGGCGGGCTCCTGGCTCAGCGCCAGGAAGGTTGTCGGATCAGCCCCGCTTGAGGCTCCAGCTTGCCCCGTCCGGGCCATCCTCGACCACGACGCCGGCGGCGGCCAGGGTATCGCGGATGGCGTCCGAGGCGGCCCAGTCCTTGCTGGCGCGGGCCCGGGACCGGGCCGCCAGCTGCGCTTCTACGAGGACTCCCAAAGCGGTGGTGCTCTGTTCGTCAACTGCCGGCCCCGCGATGTCGTTGAGACCAAGGACACGCAGCATGTCGTTGACGCTGACGAGTGCCTGCCGGGCGGCGTCGAACTCCCCGGCGGTGAGGGCAGTGTTGCCGGCGCGGACGGTTTCGTGGAGCACCGCCAGAGCCTGCGGGACGTTGAGGTCATCGTCCATCGCCGCTGCGAAACCGTCCGGGACGGACCCGTGGCTGCCGAAGGCGAAGTCTCCGTCCGCCGTAGCAAGAGCCCGGGCGGCGCGGCTGATGAAACCGTCGACCCGTTCCACCGCGGCGGCGGCCTCCTGCAACGAGGTCGGCTGGTAGTCCAGCACCGAGCGGTATTGGGCCTGGCCGAGGTAATAGCGGACCACACGCGGCGGGGCCAGCTCCAGCATCTCGGCGGGGCTGACGGTGTTGCCGATCGACTTGGACATTTTCTCGCCGCCGTAGGTGACCATGCCGTTGTGCATCCAGAAGTTGGCAAAACCGTGGCCGGCAGCCTGTGACTGCGCCATCTCGTTTTCGTGGTGCGGGAACCTGAGGTCCAGTCCGCCGCCGTGGATGTCGAACTCGGCGCCGAGGTACTTGGTGACCATCGCGGAGCATTCGAGGTGCCAGCCCGGACGGCCGGCGCCCCACGGCGAGGCCCAGCTCGCCGTCGTCGGCTCCCCCTCCTTGTGGCCCTTCCAGAGGGCGAAGTCACGCGGATCCTTTTTCCTGTTGCCGAACTGGGCTTCCACGTCCGGGGCGCCCTGCATGTCGTCGACCTTCTGACGGGTCAGGGAGCCGTACCTGTCCCAGGAGCGCACGTCGAAGTAGACGTCGCCGGACCCGTCCGGCGCCGGGTAGGCATGCCCGCGGTCGATCAGCTGCCGGATCAGGGTGTGCATTTCCGGGATGTGGCCGGTGGCGCGCGGTTCGTAGGTGGGGCGGGAAACGCCCAGGGTGTCGTAGGCCTTGAGGAATTCCTGCTCGTAGCGGTACGCGAGTGCCCACCATTCCTCATTCCGGACGGCGCCCGGCTCGTCCTCGAAGTCCGGCCCGAACGACGCCGCGGACTTGGCGAGGATCTTGTCGTCGATGTCCGTGACATTGCGGACCACCGTGACGCGGAACTCCCGGTACTGCAGCCAGCGCGTGAGCTGGTCGAAGGCGATGGCGGAGCGGATGTGCCCGACGTGCGGCATGCCCTGCACCGTGGCGCCGCAGTAGTAGAGGCTCACTTTGCCCGGAATCAGGGGGACGAAGTCGCGGACTTCGGCGGATGCAGTGTCATAGAAGCGCAGGGTCACCGCTCCAGATTAGCCGATGGGGCTCCGGCACTGACGTGCGGACCGCCCCGCGGGACTACTTGCAGTGCTCGCCGATCTTGTTCATCTGTTCGGCGAGCTGCTTGTTCTGTTCCTCGCTCTTGGCCCCGAGGGAGGAACCGGAGACCTGTTTCATGATGTCGGCCATCTTCTGGATGGGGGCCGCCACCTCGGGAGCAACCTTGTCCGCGACCTCCTGGTAGTGCTTGGATATCTGTTCCGCCTGCTGCTGCTGGTTGCCCGTGGGGACGAAGGTGTCCTGGTTCAGGAACGCGCAGCTGTCCGGGATGCTCATCTTCGGTGTCCCTGCGCAGCCAGTGAGCAGCAGTCCGGCCACTAGTACGACGGCGGGCAGCAGCTTTTTCACGGGGGTCTCCTGGTGTTGCGGAAAGGGATGTTCGGTTAAGCCTAGGCGACGGTCTCCGGAGACGCCGAGACGGAGCGGTAGACGAGGGCTGTCGCGGTGGCGGCAATGCCTTCGCCGCGGCCGGTGAAGCCAAGGCCGTCGCTTGTGGTGGCCGAAACGCTCACCGGGGCGCCGGCGGCCTCGCTCAGGACCCGCTGGGATTCCTCCCGGCGCGGGCCGAATTTGGGTCTGTTGGCCACGAACTGCACAGCGATGTTCCCGATCTCAAAGCCCTCGGCGCGGACGATCCGGGCGGCCTCGGCCAGCAGGGTCACCCCGGAGGCTCCGGCGTACTCCGGCCGGTCCGTGCCGAAATGCGTACCGAGGTCACCGATGCCGCTGGCGGAGAACAGTGCGTCGGCAGCGGCGTGAGCGACGGGGTCGCCGTCGGAGTGGCCGGACAGCCCGCGCTCCCCGTCCCACAGCAGCCCGCCGAGCCAGAGCGGCTGGGGTGCGCCCTCGGGGGCGTAGGCGTGGACGTCGATGCCGATGCCGGTCCGCGGAATGACGGGCAGCGGGGTGTTCTGGGGCCCGGACATGCTCAGCCCTCCACCCAGCGGGCGCCCAGCGGGCCTTCGAGGAGACCTTCGGCAATGATCAGGTCCAGCGGGGTGGTGATCTTCAGCGACTGGCTGGCGCCGCGCACTGCGTGGACGGGGACACCGAGGCGTTCCACCAGCATGGCGTCGTCGGTGACGGCGGCTGCCTGGCCGGCGTCGAACCCTGCCGCAGCCTCGTGGGCCCGTTTCAGCGTGGCCAGTTCGAAGCCCTGCGGGGTCTGTACGGCCCGGAGGGTTTCCCGGGCGGCGGTGCCGGTGACGAGCTCCGGGGCGATTGCGGCGCCGTCGCCGGTGGTCGGTTCCACGGTCTTCACCGTGTCCACCACGGGGATGACCGGGATGACGGCGAGGGCGCCAGCCGCCAGGGCGCGGGACACGCGGTGGAAGACAGCCTCGGGCGCCAGGGCGCGGGCGGCGTCGTGGACCAGGACGGCTTCGGTGGCCGGCAGGAGCGCCGCCAACGCGGCGCGGACCGACTCGGCGCGGCTGGCGCCGCCGTCGACAATGGTCACCACCGGGAGCTGCGCGGCGTCCCCCGGACCGGAAGTCCGCCCGCGCTCCGCTTTGAGTTCCTGCGCGAAGGCCTCACAAAGGGCGTGCAGTTCCGGATCGCCGGGCGGGATGGCGACGCAGATCTGCCGCGCGATGCCCGCAGCGGCGACGCCCCGCAGGGCGTGGGTGAGGATGCTGTCCCCGCCCAGCGGAACCTTGGCTTTCGGCATGCCGTAGCCCAGGCGCTGGCCGGAGCCGGCGGCGACGACGATAACCGCGGTGACGGGGTTTCTCGGTGCAGAGTCCATGCGCACAAGACTACGTCCCGGCGCCGCGAGTAGCCCACTGAGCCATCAGGCAAAAAGAAACCCCGGCAGTCGTTACGCTGCCGGGGTTCGATTCTTGTCTGTTCAACTCTTGCTTAGGAAGCCAAGACCTCGTCGAGAACGCTTGCAGCCTTCTCTTCATCAGTCTTCTCAGCCAGCGCCAGTTCTGAAATCAGAATCTGGCGTGCCTTGGCCAGCATGCGCTTCTCCCCTGCGGAGAGACCCCGGTCGTGATCGCGGCGCCACAGGTCGCGGACGACCTCCGCCACCTTGATGACGTCACCGGAAGCAAGCTTCTCCAGATTTGCCTTGTATCGACGTGACCAGTTGGTGGGTTCTTCAGTGAACTCAGCCCGGAGCACTTCAAACACGTGCTCCAGACCTTCTTTGCCCACTACGTCCCGGACCCCAACAAGGTCAACGTTTTCTGCTGGAACTTCAATGGTCAGATCACCCTGAGCCACCTTGAGCTTGAGATACATCTTCTCTTCGCCCTTGACAGTGCGCATCTTGATTTCTTCAATTTTGGCTGCACCGTGGTGAGGGTAAACTACTGTCTCGCCGACCTCAAAAACCATGTGGACATTCCCCTTTCCCGCAGACCAGTTTATCACGTTTAAGGCATACGACTGCCATGGAACGTGGCCAAGAACCGCATGAATCCGGGGAAAATGGCCCCAAACCGGCCTCCGAACCCCTTGACGAATGCGGATATTAGTGCATTGCACTGCCGTTGCCAAGGCCGCGCGTTGACCCCCGCGAGCGGCGCGCCGGCCCGAAGTCCGCGGCATTGTGTACCGCCCGAATCATGTTTGGCGAGGATTGCCGATAGGCTATGGCTGAATAATGTTCCAAGACTCTCAAGGGGTGCGTGACGTGGGTTTCACTGCGATGAACCGGGGCCAGCGCGGCAAGCTGGCAATGGCAACGGCTGTTCTGGGCCTCGGCCTGCTGTCCGTAACAGGCTGCGGCTACATCAACCCCCAGCAGACCTCCGCGCAGTACGCGGCTTCGGACGGGACCCAGGCCAACATTGGCCCGCTGCAGCTGCGCAACATGATGATCATCTCCGCCGGTGAGGACAAGCCCGGCCGCGTGATCGGCGCCGTCTACAACTCGTCGTCCGAGGATGTGACGCTGACCGTCAACGGTGCCGGCGGCGCGCAGACCCGGATCCCGGTCAAGCAGAACTCCTATACGCTGCTCAACGATTCCACTGACGAGGCCATCCTGAGCAGCACCGGCGGCGTCCCGGGATCCCTCGTTGAGGTCAGCATCAGCGAGGACGGCACCAACCAGAACACCAAGTTCAAGGTCCCGGTGCTGGACGCGACGATACCCGACTACAAGCAGTACCTGCCGGCCGGCAGCGAGCCCACAGGGTCGGCCACGCCGACCTCGACCCCCTCGCCGACAGGCGGGCCGGACCACTAGCTTCCATACAAAAGGAGGGGCACCCGTCAGGGTGCCCCTCCTTTTTCCTGCCTGCTTTCAGTCCGTGCCTCCCTGCCGTCGGAAGATCCTGAGGGCCCTAGGGCTCGAACTTGTAGCCGAGGCCGCGGACCGTGATCAGGTGCCGCGGTGCCGAAGGGTCCGGCTCGACCTTGCTGCGCAGCCTTTTGACGTGGACATCCAGGGTCTTGGTGTCCCCCACGTAGTCCGATCCCCAGACCCGGTCGATCAGCTGCCCCCGGGTCAGGACCCGGCCGGAGTTGCGCAGCAGCATTTCCAGCAGCTCGAATTCCTTCAGCGGCAGGGAGACCTGTTCGCCGCTGACCGTGACCACGTGACGCTCAATATCCATCCGGACCGGACCCGCCTGCACGGTGCTGGACACCAGCTCCTCGGGTTCGCCCTGGCGGCGCAGCACGGCCCGGACGCGGGCCACCAGTTCCCGGGACGAGTACGGTTTGGTGACGTAGTCGTCGGCGCCGAGTTCCAGCCCCACGACCTTGTCGATCTCCGCGTCCTTTGCCGTCAGCATGATGACCGGGACGGACGAGCGCTGCCGAAGCTGCCGGCAAACCTCGGTTCCCGACTGCCCGGGCAGCTGCAGATCCAGCAGCACCAGGTCGGCGCCGTTACGGTCGAACTCGGTGATGGCGTCAAGCCCGTTGTCCACCACCTCGACCTCGAACCCTTCTTTGCCCAACAGGTAGGACAGCGGGTCGCTGAACGACTCTTCGTCCTCGACAATCAGAATCCTGCTCAAGCGGTAGCTCCTTGCTCACGGGCGCCGGCGGCGTCACTTCGTATGGTTCTGGGGTTTTGGGACGGGCTGTGGGGCGTGGACGGGGTGTCCGCCCGTGCCGCCGGGGTGCGGGCCTGGGGAACTCCCTCGAGGTCCTGGCCTTCCAGCTCCGGCAGCCGGATGGTGAAGGTGGATCCCTGCCCGGGCTGTGACCACAGCGTCACTTCACCGCCATGGTTGGCGACAACGTGTTTGACGATGCTCAGGCCAAGGCCGGTGCCGCCGGTGTGCCGGGATCTGGCGGAGTCCACGCGGTAGAAGCGCTCGAAGACGCGCTCCTGGTCTTCGGGCGAGAGGCCCTCTCCCTGGTCGGTCACCGACACAGCGACGAGGCCGCCTTTGGAACGAATGCCGATTCCCACCCGGGTGTTCTCCGGGGAGTAGCGGATGGCATTGTCGATCAGGTTCCGCAGCGCCGTCACCAGCAGGTCCTGGTCGCCGTAGACCATCGCGTCCGCGTGGCCGCCGACGACGAGTGCGATGTTCTTGCTTTCCGCCGGCAACTGCGAACGGTCCACGGCCTCGGACACCACCGTGTTGATATCTACCGGCCGGCCCTGCTGGGTGACGTTGGCGCCCTGCAGCCGGGAGAGTTCGATAATGTCCTGCACGAGCGCGGCCAGCCGGGCGGATTCCTTGTGCATGCGCTTGGCGAAGCGTCGAACGGCTTCCGGGTCATCCGCAGAGGATTCCAGCGCCTCCGCCAGCAGCGAAATGGCGCCAACCGGCGTCTTCAGTTCATGGGAGACGTTGGCCACGAAGTCGTTCCGGACTTCCTCGGTCCGCGTGAATTCGGTCCGGTCGTCGGCCAGCAGGAGGATGTATTCCTCAGCGACCACGGCCGCACGGACCTGGACGACGATCGTGCCCTGCCCCAGCGGGCCGCGCGGCAATTCGAGCTGCTTTTCGAGGATGACGCCGTCGCGCCGGACTTTGGCCGTCATTTCCAGCAGCTGGTCGTGGACCAGGGTGTGCCCGCGGACCAGTCCGTAGGCGTACGCAGCGGGACTGGCCCGGACCACGCCGTCAATAGCGTCCACCACCACGAAGGCCCGGCCGATGACGGCCAGCACCTGGGCGGCTCCCTCCGGGATCGACGGGTCCTCGAACTCGACGTCCACGAGTTTGCGCTGCTGCTCGCTGACCCGGAACGCGAGCACGCCGAAAACACCAAGCGACAGGCCGATCAGGCCGGCGATCACGCCGATGAGCATTGGATCCACGGCTCCAGCTTATGCTCTGCCCCGCGTCAGAAACTGAAATCTGCCCCATTCGCGCTCCGGTTCAGCTAACGTTCACCTATTGAGGCTTAACAGTTCACCGGACGCTGGAAGACTTGAGTGTTGAAGCGCCGAGAGGTGAACCGAAATGGACCCGCCACTGTGGTGGTCGGCAATATTTCCAAGGAAAGGAAGCACACGTGCGCAAGGTTTTTCAGGAAGAGCTCGCCCAAGTGGGGGAACAGCTCGTCGAAATCTCAAAGCTGGTCAGTGAGGCCATTGAGAAAGCAACGACTGCCTTCGCCGGCGCCGACATCGATCTGGCCGAGGACGTCATCGCGGCCGATGCCCGGATCGACTTCCTGCAGAACAGCCTCGACGAGCGCGCGATCGACATCCTCGCCCTGCAGGGCCCCGTGGCCAGCGACCTGAGGATGATCGTGGGCTCGCTCCGGATGAGCGCCTCGCTGGAGCGGATGGGCGACCTGGCCCGCCACCTCGCCCAGCTTGCCCGCCTCCGGTACCCCGCCACCGTGGTTCCCGTGCAGCTGCGCGAGACGTTCAAGAGCTTCGCCGAGCATGACATGCTGATCGCCCAGAAGCTCACCGTGCTGCTGGAAACCCGCGACCTGGAGGTAGCGCGCGACATCATGAAGGCGAACGCGGCCGTGAACGACCTGCACCTGAGCGTCTTCAAGGCGATCGCACGCAGCGACTGGCACGAGTCCCCCGCCACGACCGTCGACGTCGCCCTCGCCAGCCGCTACTTCGAGCGTTTCGCTGACCACGGCGTCTCCGTGGCGCAGAAGGTCACCTACCTGGTCACCGGCGCCTGGCATCCGAACGGCATCGAACACAGCTAGCACCCGCCGCCGGCGCCGGAAACCGGCGCCGGCCAGCAGAACTTACGACGCCGGCCGGCCACCTTGCGAGGTGGCCGGCCGGCGTCGTTCATTCCCTGTTGCGTCTGTCGTAGGCGCTACTTCTTGCCCTGGTTCGCGACGGCCTTGATGGCCTCGGCGGCGGCCTCGGGGTCGAGGTAGGTGCCGCCCGGTTTCAGCGGCTTGAAGTTCTCGTCGAGTTCGTAGACCAGCGGGATGCCGGTGGGGATGTTGAGTCCGGCGATGGCTTCATCGCTGATGCCGTCAAGGTGCTTGACCAGGGCGCGCAGCGAGTTGCCGTGGGCCGTGACCAGCACGGTCTTGCCGGCCTTGAGGTCTTCCTTGATGTCCGATTCCCAGTAGGGCAGCAGGCGGACCAGCACGTCCTTGAGGCACTCGGTGCGGGGCAGGGCGTCGCCGAGGTCCGCATAGCGTGGATCATGGGCCTGGGAGAATTCGGAATCGTCGGTTAGGGGCGGCGGCGGGGTGTCGTAGGACCGGCGCCACGTCATGAACTGCTCCTCGCCGTACTCGGCGAGGGTCTGGGCCTTGTCCTTGCCCTGCAGGGCGCCGTAGTGGCGCTCATTGAGCCGCCAGTCCCGCTTCACCGGGATCCAGCCGCGGTCGGCCTTGTCGAGGGTGATGTTGGCGGTGTTGATGGCCCGCTTCAGCAACGAGGTGTACAGGACGTCCGGGAGGATGTTGTGCTCGACGAGAAGCTCGCCGCCGCGAATCGCCTCGGCACGGCCCTGGTCGTTGAGGTCAACGTCCACCCAGCCGGTGAACAGGTTCTTGGCGTTCCATTCGCTGTGGCCGTGGCGCAGCAGAATCAGCTTGTAAGTCATGGTTTTCATCCTAGCCGAGCGATCCCGGACGGTGCCGAGCGTTACATCACAGGGCCTGCACCGCACCGCGGGGTCACTACGCGCCCATCCGGCGGCATCTCATGGGCCGGGAGTGACCCCGCGCTGGAGGATAGGGTTGGCCTGTGGTGCAGAAGGCTGAGCGGGTGGCGTCCCCGCAGACCCATGTCATGGAAAAACGCGGCGCGGCGAAAAGCGGACCCCGCGCCGGCCGGCCGGTGGGCAACGTCACCCGCGGCACCACCAACCCCAACCGGATGCGGCGGCTGGACCGCTGGCTGACCGGACCGCAGGCCTGGCGGCTGCGCGCGGCGGCCGATCCCCTCGTGGTGGATCTGGGCTTCGGCGCTTCCCCGGCCACCGCCGTCGAACTCTTTGACCGGCTGTGCGTGGTCCGGCCCGATGTGCGGGTGGTCGGCATCGAAATTGAGCCCGAGCGGGTCCGGCTGGCCAAGGAACTGGAACGGCCCGGGCTGAGCTTCCGGCTGGGCGGCTTCGAACTGCCCGTGCCCGGCCGGCCCGTCCTGGTGCGCGCGTTCAATGTGCTGCGGCAGTACGAGGAAGCCGACGTCGCTGCCATCTGGCGGCTGGTGCAGGGGCGGCTGGCCCCGGATGGGCTGTTCATTGACGGCACCTGCGACGAGATCGGCCGCCGGGTCACCTGGGTGGCGCTTGACGCCGAACGGCCGCTGAGCCTGAGCATGTCCATGCGGTTTGGCAGTTTTCTGCTGCCCTCGGAAGTGGCCGAGCGGCTGCCAAAAGCCCTCATCCACCGGAACGTGCCGGGCGAGCGGATTCAGGCGTTCCTGCAGGCGATGGACCAGGCCTGGCTGGAAGCTGCCCCGCTGGCGTCCTTCGGGAACCGGCAGCGCTGGACGGCCATGTGCCGGGCCCTGCGCGACGGCGGCTGGCCGGTCCGGGACGGCCCGTCACGTTGGCGGTTGGGCGAGCTGACGGTGGGTTGGGAAGCCGTGGCGCCGGGATCTTAGGGGCCGGTGGATGGGCCCACGCCGGCAGGGTTCCCTGAGCGAGCTTGCGAGCTGAGGGGGCCGGTGGATGGGCCCACGCCGGCAGGGTTCCCTGAGCGAGCTTGCGAGCTGAGGGGGCCGGTGGATGGGCCCACGCCGGCAGGGTTCCCTGAGCGAGCTTGCGAGCTGAGGGGGCCGGTGGGGACTACCAGGGGCCGTAGGGGCCTGTGTTGCGGTTTCCGCCGCGGCCGGCATCCTTGACCGCGGGCCGGACGTCGGCGAGGTAGACGGACGCTGCCGTCACGGCAACCAGTCCGAACAGCCCCAGCGGGCCCAGGATGCCTCCTCCGCCTCCGCCCAGCAGGGAAAGCAGCCCCACGGCCATGGCGCCACCGGTGACGGCCAGCCAGAAAGTCTTGGTGCGCTTGGACACGGCCTCGAAGGCGCTGCCCTTGTGCCGCAGGCAATCGAAGAACGCCCACACCTCAAGGGCAAGGGCTACCAGGGCCAACAGAAAGTAGATCCCGGTTTCTACAAAGTCAATAAGCGTTCTTCCGTCCATCCCCCCAGCCTAGCGGCCCAAACTCGCGAGGGCCTGCTCCAAATCGGCCCAAAGGTCCTCGACGTTTTCGATCCCCACGCTCAGCCGGACCAGGTTGTCCGGCACACTGGCAGGTTCGGCCGTGTGCCGGCGACGCCGTTCGATCAGGGACTCCACGCCGCCCAGCGAGGTGGCCGGCAGCCACAGTTTCAGGGCCTGGATCATCCGGTCCGCGGCGTCCGCTCCGCTGACGCTGCCGCCGGCAACCGGGGCCATTTCAATGCACAGCACGGATCCGAAGCCCTTCATCTGGCTCTTGGCCCGTTCGTGGCCGGGATCCGAGGGAAGGCCCGGAAAACGGATGCTGCCCACCCTGGGGTGCGTCCTCAGCCGCTCGGCCAGTACCGCCGCCGAAGCCTGCGAGCGCTCAATCCGCAGGGCCAGGGTGCGCAGGCCCCGGAGCGCCAGCCACGCCTCAAAAGGCCCGGCGATGCCGCCGTGAATGGTGCGGTGGTGCAGCAGCGCGGCGCGGAGCTCGGCGTCGGAGGTCACCAGGGCGCCCAGCACGACGTCGGAATGGCCGGAGAGGTACTTCGTCACCGAATGCAGCACGACGTCGGAGCCCAGCGCGAGAGGCTGCTGGACGAGCGGGGTGGAGAAGGTGTTGTCCGTAACAACGACGGCGCCGGCCTCGTGCGCTGCGGCAGTCAGCGCGCGGATGTCCGCGACGCCAAGCATCGGGTTGGTGGGGCTCTCCAGCCACAGCATGCTGGCGGGGCGTCCGTCCGACGGCGCGAGCTGCGCCAGTACGGCGTCGGTGTCCGCGATGTCCACGGTGCGCAGTTCCAGGAACCCCTTCTCGGCAAGTTCCGTCGCCATCACCAGGGAACCTGCATAGCTGTGCGACGGCATGACCAGCACTCCCCCGGCCGGAACCAGGGACAGGGCTGAACTGACGGCGGCGAGGCCGGAGGCGTACAGCAGGCCGGGAAGCCCGGCGCCCTCAAGCTGGCCGAGGGCTTCCTCGAAAGGGTCCCAGGTGGGGTTGGAGTACCGCCCGTAGCCGCGGTCGCCGGCGCCCAGCGGCCCGGTGCCAAAATAGGTCGAGGAAAGCACCAGCGGGGGGTTGACCGGTTCATCGCGTTCTCGCGGCGGCCGGCCCGCCGCCACAACGACCGTTTCTGCGGAGAGCGCGGCTGCCTGTTCTTCGGAAAGAGTCATGGTCACAGGGTACTTTGGCGCCCTGCAGGGCGGCCACGACGTTACGGCCAGGGGCGTTGCTGTCAGGGATTGTCGGTAGGCTAGAGCAGTGACCAACCAGATCCCCGGACTGTTTATCGCCTTCGAGGGCGGCGACGGCGCCGGAAAGTCCACGCAGGCAGCTGAGCTGGCTGCCGCGCTTGAATCGCGCGGCCTCCCGGTGCTCCGGACCCGTGAGCCGGGCGGCACTCCCATCGGCGAAAAACTTCGTTCCCTGGTCCTGGACCACGGCCACGGCCACATCGATGCGCACACCGAAGCCCTGATCTTTGCGGCCTCCCGCGCCGCCCACGCCAGCCAGGTCATCCGCCCCGCGCTCGAGCGCGGCGAGATCGTCCTCACCGACCGCTACATCGATTCCTCGGTCGCATACCAGGGCGCCGGCCGGGATCTGGGCACCGAGGCCGTCCGCCACATTAACGAGTGGGCCACCTCAGGACTGCAGCCGGACCTCACGGTGCTGCTTGACGTTGACCCGGAGGTCGGCCGCCGCCGGCGCACCGCGGGCGATGCGGCCGAGGACCGGCTGGAATCCGAGGCGGACGAGTTCCATGCCAGGATCCGGACCGCTTTCCTCGACCTCGCGGCGGCCAGGCCCGAGCAGTACCTTGTCCTCCCCGCCCACCTCCCGGTCGACCAACTGGCCGCGCGGATCCTCGAGCGGGTGGAGTCGCTGCTGTCCTTGCACCGGGGCGTGACCGCATGAGCGTCTGGGACGACCTCCAGGGCCAGCCCGCCGTCGTGGCCCAACTGCGCCAGGCAGCCCAGGGTGAGGGCCCAACCCATGCGTGGCTCTTCACCGGCCCGCCGGGTTCGGGCCGGTCCAACGCGGCGAAGGCCTTCGCCGCGGCCTTGAACTGCGACCAGGACGACGTCGGGCTGCGCGGCTGCGGCGAATGCGCAGCCTGCCTGACCATCCTGGGCGAAACGCACTCCGATGTGGCTTTTGTACGCACTGAAAAGGTCACCATCACCATCGACGAGGCCCGCGAGCTTGTCTCCTCTGCCGGCAACCGGCCGTCCTCGGCGCGCTGGCGCATCATCGTCGTCGAGGACGCGGACCGGATGGCGGAGCGCACCACCAACGTGCTGCTCAAGGCGATCGAGGAACCCACCCCGCGCACCGTCTGGATGCTGTGCGCGCCTTCCCCCGCCGACGTCCTGGTCACCATCCGCTCCCGGTGCCGCACGGTGGCGCTGCGGCTGCCGCCCGCGGCCGACGTCGCCGCCCTGCTGGTCAAGCGCGACGGCGTGGACCCCGCCGTCGCTGAACGTGCCGCCCGGGCAGCGCAAAGCCACGTCGGGATCGCCCGCCGCCTGGCCCGGGATCCGGAAGCCCGCGAGCGGAGGCTCGAAACCGTGCGGTTCCCCCTGGGGCTCCGCGGCGTGACCGCCGCGGTTTTGATGGCGGAGAAGCTCGTCAAGATCGCCACCGAGGAAGCCAACAGCTCCAACGACGAGCGCGACACGGCCGAAAAAGCCGCCCTGCTCGCCACCCTGGGAGCCCCCGAAAGCGGGACACTGCCGCCGTCCATGCGCGGCCAGGTCAAGCAGCTTGAGGACGACCAGAAGCGCCGCGCCAAGCGTTCCGTGACAGACTCGCTCGACCGCACGCTCACCGATCTGCTGTCGTTCTACCGGGATGTGCTGATCATCCAGATGGGGAACGCCGTGGAGCTGGTCAATGTTGAGCTCAGGAGTGAGCTCGTTGAGTTCGCGCGCCATTCCTCCGCCGAAACCACACTTGCCCGGATGGACGCCATCAACAAGGCCCGCAAACGCATTACGACATCCAACGTGGCTCCGCTGCTGACGATCGAATCCATGGCGGCCAGCCTCATCTGAGGGATCATTAAGGGACCCGCCCAGGCGGACCGACCACCCGCCCAGTTCCAACCGGCCGCCCGGCGTGACGCGGCAGCCGTCCAGTTCCTATTCCTCCAAGGAGAACCGTATGAAGTCTGCACGAGCAGTGTCCGCCAGATCCCGATCCGTTGCGATCGGCATGCGGACAGCAGGCGCCGTGGCACTGGCCATGGTGCTCTCCTCGTGCACCCTGTTCGGCGGCGGCGACAGCGGGGCAAAAAACTCCAGTACACCGAATCCGGAGATCGCCTCCGCCGCGCCCGCCGAGCTCCGGAGCTACTACACGCAGCAGGTTGACTGGACCCCCTGCGAGACGGACTTCCAGTGCGCCAAGGTCAAGGTCCCGCTCGATTACAGCCAGCCGGACGGCGACAGCATCGAAATCGCGGCGCTCAAATTGTCCACGAAGGGCACCAGCCAGGGCAGCCTGCTCATCAACCCCGGCGGACCCGGCGGCTCGGGCTACGACTTCGTCAGGGACGCCGGAGCCACCCATTTCTCGGAAAAGGTCCGCGCGAACTTTGACATTGTGGGCTTCGACCCGCGCGGTGTGAAGCGCTCCGCCCCGGTCACCTGCCTGACGGATCAGGAACGCGACGCCTCCCGCGCGAAGATCTATGCCCTGGACACCGACGCCG
Organism: Arthrobacter sp. U41; assembly: GCF_001750145.1. Lineage (NCBI taxonomy): Bacteria > Bacillati > Actinomycetota > Actinomycetes > Micrococcales > Micrococcaceae > Arthrobacter > Arthrobacter sp. U41. The sequence goes on along the minus strand of NZ_CP015732.1, from coordinate 1,963,018 downwards.
GCCTGGCCGAAACCCTGGCTGATAACAAGGTGATCGCCGCCAAGTGCGAGGAAAAGGCCGGGCCGGTCCTGGGCCACATCGACACCGTCAGTTCCGCCAAGGACCTGGACATCCTGCGTGCGTCCCTCAACGACACCAAGCTGAACTACATGGGGTTCTCCTATGGGACGTTCCTCGGTTCAACATACGCCTCGCTGTTCCCTGACAACGTCGGCCGGATGGTCCTGGACGGTGCAATGGACCCGTCCCTGAGCAATGAGGAGCTCACCAGCGGCCAGGCCAAAGCCTTTGAAAAAGCCCTCCGCACCTACGTGGAACGCTGCCTCCAGGGCGGCGGCTGCCCGCTCAGTGGCAGCGTCGACAACGGGATCCAGCAGATCCGGGACGCGATCGCCGCCGTGGAAGCCAACCCCGTGCGCGCCAAGGACGGCCGGGTGGTCTCGGCGTCCACGCTGGTCACCGGCATGATCGTCCCGCTGTACAACGACGACAACTGGCCGCTCCTGACGCAGGCACTCGACGCGATCATGAAAAATGATGCGACGCCGTTCCTGAGGCTGGCCGACTTCAACGCCGAGCGGGAACCCGACGGCAGCTACTCCTCGAACAGCACCTTCGCCTTCACCGCCATCAACTGCCTTGACTACCCCATGGTGACGGACACTGCCGGGATGCGCGCGGACGAGCAGCAGCTGCGCCTGGCTTCGCCCACATTCGGCAAGTACTTCGCCTACGGCGGCACCAACTGCAAGGACTGGCCGTACAAAAACGTCCGGACCCCGGCGCCGGTGGAATACAAGGGTTCGGCCGACATCGTCGTCATCGGCACCACGGGCGACCCGGCCACCCCGGTGGAATGGGCCAGCTCCCTGCGCAAGCAGCTGGGTCAAGCCTCCCTGCTGACGTGGGAGGGTGAGGGCCACACGGCCTACGGCCGCTCCAACGACTGCATCGGCAACGCCGTCGACGGTTACCTCGTCGACGGGAAGACCCCGGCGGACAACACCGTCTGCTGAGGCGCCCGCCACTCATTTTGACCCGGGCCGGAGGACTCTACTACAGTTGTCTCTGGCATGAAGCGCCCGGGGACACCGGACACTTCAGGCGGTTGCTTCCTTAGCTCAGTTGGTAGAGCGTCTCACTCGTAATGAGAAGGTCGCCAGTTCGATTCTGGCAGGAAGCTCTGGTCTTCATCTATCGGCCCCGGCGCAGTCGCCGGGGCCGTTTCTTTTTGCCCCTCCCCGGGTGTCGCCTGCCCCAAGGCGCGTAAGAAGGCACCTCGCTGCCTTGATGACGTACGCGGCCGAACGTCTGGCGCGCCGATGAATCAGCGTCGGTGCGGCCATGAAGAATGGCGCATTCCGTCCTGCCCGCGCGCCTTCAGCGCTGCGCGGGATGGCGCCACCAACAGAGCGTGAGCTCCAGGAGTAGTACATGAAGAAATGCACAACATTGTTTTCCGGTGCGGCCATAGCGGCCCTGCTGTCCCTCACTGCATCCCTCGGCGCCGTTGCGGCCCCCGGGGGAACCCCGGCCGCGCCGCCAACCGCAGGGGCAGGCACCTACAAGTGCACCCTCAAGTTCAGCACAGGGGTGCCTCCCTGCACGCTTCAAGCGGCGCCCGCGCCCGCCGCGGCCCCTGCCCCGGCCGCTGCAGTTGCACCCGCACCCGCACCCGCGGCAGAGCCTGCTCCGGCAGCCGCAGCGCCGGCGGCAGCACCCGCCACGGTACTGCCGGCCTCGACCGGTTCCTCACTGATGCCCCTGGGGGTCCCGGGCGCATGGTCGCAGACTTTCAGCGATGACTTCAACGGAACCACGCTCGACACCAACAAATGGTCCAGTTCCTGGTTCGGCGGCGGCACAATGAACAAGGTCAGGACGGACCCGGCCAACGTCTCGGTCGGCGGCGGAACCCTCTCGCTGACATTGTCGGACGCCGGCACCGGCGGCCTCGTGTCCTCGAACCCGAAGGACACCGCCACCACCGGCTACGAGTTCCGGACCGGCTACACGGAGGCCCGCATCTCCTTCCCCGGCAACGGGACCGTGCTGCACAACTGGCCTGCGTGGTGGACCACCGGACAGTCCTGGCCGGCGACCGGTGAGAACGACATCGCCGAGGTGCTCAAGGGAAAGCTGACGTCCAACTACCATTCGGGCTCCGGTACCCACAACCAGGGCACCATTTCCGGCGCGTGGGGGAACGAATTCCACACCTACGGCCTGTGGCGCAAGGCCAACCTCTCCGAGGTCTACGTCGACGGCATCAAGGTCAAGTCCTTCCCCACCGACGACGGCAATGCCGCCCAGTACCTCGTGCTGAATGTCGGCAAGGCCGGCACCAGCACGGCGTACGGGCCGGCCTCCGAGATGAAGGTTGATTACGTCAGGGCTTGGCAGTAGCAGGAAAAGCCAGGGACCGGTCAGCGCGGCGGGACCGGCTGAGGGCCGGCGGACGTTGCCTGCCGTCCCCGCCAGGCAACGTCCGTACCCCTACGATGGATCGGGTGAAGTCCACAAAGGGAGCCGGCTACGCCGCCACGGCTGCGCTGATGCTGGCATTAGCCCCGCTGGTCCTCGCCCTGCCGGCCTCCGCTGACCCCTGCGATCCCGGCGGCAGCGCTGCGCCGGCGCGCCCCTGCCCGACTCCCCCGGGTCGTCCGGGTCCCTCCGCGGCACCCGTCCCGACGGCAGGCGCCACCGTGGTGCCAAAGTCCCCGTCGATCCCGTCCGGCGCCGCCCCTGCCCCGCGGACTTCCGTGGCCCCCGAACCGGAGGCCACCCCGGAGCCACCGCCCGTCGACGCCGCGGCCCTGCCGCCGGCCGAGGCACCATCGGCCACTGCCTCACCCTCCGTTGGCACACCGAGCCCGGCGGCGGGTCCGGCCGCCGCAGCGACTCCGGCTTCCGGTGACCGCGGCGTTCCCGGCGCGATCCTGCTGGCGCTCGGTGGCCTGCTGGTCGCGGCGTGGGCGTTCCTTGCCATCCGGAAGTCCGCCTAGCAGCAGGCGGGCTCGAGGGCCCTTGTTCTTCCAGGGAACGTCCGCGAGTCTGGGCAAATGGGCCGTCCCCGACGAAACCTTTCAGCCCGCCAGCGGGTAAGCCGATCTGCCCTGCCCGGCGCCACCCGGGGGTTTGTCTGGGGTCCGGTGATCGGCTTTGGCCTCGTCAGCCTGGCCGCCGATGTCGTCTCCGACGGCGCGAGGCCGCTGGCTGGCCCCCTGCTCGCCCAGCTGGGTGCGTCCGCGCTGCTCGTCGGCCTCGTGACGGGCGGCGCCGAAGCCGCCGCGCAGGGACTCCGGCTGGTGTTCGGGCCTTGGGCGGACCGGACGCGCAGGTACTGGACGTTCACACTGGCCGGATATGCGCTTACGGCGGTCTGTGTGCCGCTGCTGGCCGTGGCGCCCTGGGCCGGCGGATCCGGGCTGGTTCTGGCCGCGGCGCTGATTATCGGGGACAGGGTCGGGAAAGCCGTCCGCAGCCCGGCAAAGACCGTGCTGCTGGCGGCGGTCGCCAGGCCCGTGGGCCGCGGCCGCGGTTTCGCCGTCCACAAGTCCCTCGACCTCGCCGGTGCGCTGCTCGGGCCGGTCCTGGTCTGGGCGGTACTCGCGGCCAGCGGGAACCTGTCGGCGGCCTTCGCGGTGCTGGCCGTTCCGGCCGGGGCGGCTATGCTCCTGCTGTTCTGGCTGCGCCGCCAGGTGGCGGATGCCGGCGCCGGCCGGCCGGCGCCGGAGGAAGAGGGCGGAGGCCGGCAGGCCGCCGTTGAACCGCCGTCTCCGGGAGCTGCCGGCCGCCCGGCGTCGTTGTTTACGCGCAGTTTTGCCCTGTTCGCTGTCGCCGCCTTCTTCTGGAGCGCCGGGCTGGTTGCCTTCGGGGTCATTTCCTACCACCTCACGACGGCGGCGGCCGTTCCGGTCGCGGTGGTCCCGTTGCTGTACGCCGGTGCGATGGCGGCGGCGGCCCTTGGCGCCCTCGCCACGGGTGTCCTCTACGACCGGTCCGGCGCCTGGGTGCTCCTCGCGCTGCCCCTGCTGATCGCTGCCGTGCCGGTGCTGGCTCTGGCGCCGGCGGCCGGGGTGGTCTTTTCCGGTGTCCTCGTCTGGGGCACGGCTCTGGGCATCCAGGACTCGACCGTCAAGGCGCTGGTCGCGGATCTGGTGCCGGAACCGCGCCAGGGGACAGCGTACGGCGTTTTTGCGGCCTTCGAGGGGGCCGGGGCGCTGGCGGGCGGGGCCCTGTACGGCGCGCTTTATGACACCCGCCCGCTGCTGATCGCGGCTGTGGCGGTCCTGCAGCTGCTCGCGTTCGTGGTGCTGGTTGCGGCCCTCCGCAGCCCCCGCAGTCCCCGCAGTCCCCGGCGGCAGCTTTAGGGCCGGGACCCGGCGCCGCCGTCAGCCGGCGCCGGCGTCAGCGGGGTGCCTGCGCGGCGCGGCGACGTCCGGCCAGCCGAAGGGCAATCTTGCGGAGCTCATCAAACCAGAGCACGGTCGAGGCCATCACGACACAGACGGCCCACTGACCGGGGTCCAGGGACGCTGTCCCGAAGGCCTGCTGCAGGAAGGGCAGCTCGACGACGGCGACCTGAAGCACCGTAGCCAGCAGCACGGAGCCCCAGAGCCATTTGTTCACGAAGAGCCGGCGGAAGGCCGTCGTCGTCTCCGAACGGGAGTTGAAGGCGTTGAACAGCTGGGCGAACACCAGGGTGGTGAAGCCGGCGGTCCGTGCGACGTCGAGCGATTCGGTGCCGCCCGGGACCAGCCCGCCCGGCAGGAAGATGTCGATGGTCAGCAGCGACGCGACACCCATGACCAGCCCGATGCTCAGGATGCCCAGCCACATCCGGGTGCCGAGGATGCGGTCGCCGCGTTTGCGGGGCCCGCGTGCCATGACGTCGTCAATTTCGGGATCAACGCCCATCGCGAGAGCGGGTCCGGAGTCGGTCACGAGATTGATCCAGAGGATCTGGGTCGCCAGCAACGGCACGGCGACTTCGCCGGCGCTCGCTCCGGCCAGGCCCATGGCGCCGGCGAACACGACGCCGAGGAACACCGTGAACACTTCACCCATGTTCGAGGAAAGCAGGTACCGCAGGAATTTTTCGATGTTCTCGAAGATGACCCGGCCCTGGTGCACCGCCGAGACAATCGTGGCGAAGTTGTCATCGCCCAGGATCATGTTCGAGGCTTCCTTGGTGACCTCGGTGCCGGTGACACCCATGGCGATGCCGATGTCCGCGGTCTTCAGCGCGGGCGCGTCATTGACGCCGTCCCCGGTCATCGCCACCACATTGCCGTGGGCCTGCAGGGCGGTGATGATCTGCAGTTTGTTCTGCGGGGCGACCCGCGCGTACACGGAGGTGTTCAGGGTGAGCGCGCGCAGGCCGTCCTCGTCCAGTTTGTCCAGTTCGGCGCCCGTGACTGCCCGCTCCCCCGGCCTGGTGATCCCGAGATCGCCGGCGATCCGCGCCGCGCTGAGCGGGTGGTCCCCGGTGATCATCACGACGCGGATACCGGCCCGCCGCGCCTCGGCCACCGCGGGGGCCGCTTCGGTCCGGGGCGGGTCCAGGATTCCGACGACGCCGACATACACGAGCGTGCTCTCGTCTTCCTCGGTGAGCACGTCCGCTTCGTGGCGGTCCGCTTCGGTGTATTGGCGGTAGGCCACGCCGAGGGTGCGGAAGGCCTGGGCGGAGAGCTCCTCGATGTCGGCCAGTGCCCGGGCGCGGCGGTCCGCGTCCAGCGGGACGACGTCGCTGCCGAGCTGCAGACCGGTGCATCGTTGCAGCAGGACGTCCGGGGCGCCCTTCGTGACCAGGGACAGGGTGTCGGCCTCACGGTGGCGGGCCAGCGCGGACATCAGTTTCCGCTCCGAGGTGAACGGGATTTCGCCGTCCCGGTCGAACTCGTCAACGCGGTCCGTGACGCCTTCCAGCTTCCGGGCGGCGACGAGGAACGCCGCTTCCGTCGGGTCGCCCTGGATCTCCCACCCGCCGTCGTGCTCCCGAAGCTGCGCGTTGTTGGCGAAGGAGCCGCCGGCCAGCACCATGCGTGCCTCCTGGAGCAGGGCCGGATCACGCAGTTGCTGGCCGTTGTGGAGCACTGCGCCCTCCGGCCGGTAGCCGACACCGGTGAGTTCGACCAGGCCGGAGGCGGTCGTGATCCGGCAAATGGTCATTTCGTTGCGTGTGAGTGTGCCGGTCTTGTCCGAGGCGATGACGGAGGCGGAGCCGAGCGTTTCCACCGAGTGCAGCTCCTTGACGACGGCCTTGCGTTTGGCCATGTTCTGGACGCCGATGGCGAGCACCACGGACAGGATGGCAGGCAGCCCCTCGGGTACAGCCGCCACGGCGAGCGAGACCCCCAGCAGCAGGACGGCGACGAGCCCGCTCAGCGTGGACACCCCGTTCACGATGATGATCGTGGCCATCACGACGACGGCGATCCCGATCACTGTGATGCCGAGCAGCTTGCTGATGCCCGCGATTTCGCGCTGCAGCGGGGTCGGGGCGTCCTCAGCGGCGGCCAGCATTCCCGCGATCGCACCGACCTCGGTGTCCATCGCGGTTCCGGTGACCACCGCGCGGCCCACGCCCCGGGCGACAGCCGTCCCCTTGAAGACCATGTTCAGCCGGTCCCCCAAGGGGACGGTGCCATTGAGGAGGGCCGGGTCCTTGAAAACCAGCGCGCTTTCGCCGGTGAGGGAGGACTCAGCGACACCCAGGGAACTCGCCGTGATTAGCCGGGCATCGGCACCGACGGAATCGCCCTCATTGAGGACCAGGATGTCTCCCGGCACCAAATCCGCGGACGGCACCGTTTTCAGTTCACCGTCCCGCAGCACCATGGAGTTCGCCGCCGTCATCAGCCGCAGTGCGGCGACGGCGCTCTCGGCTTTGTTCTCCTGAACGAAGCCGAGCACGCCGTTGAACAGGACCACGGCCCCAATCACGAGGGCGTCGATCGGTACCCCGGCGGCACCTTCCACCGCCCAGGCAAGGACCGAGATGGCGATGGCGGCCAGCAGGAGGTAGATCAGCGGATCCTGGAATTGCCTGAGGACCTTCCGCCACAGCGGAACGGGCGGTGCGGAACGGAGTTCATTGGCTCCGTAGATTTCGCGGCGCCGGTCCGCTTCGTCCGAGTCCAGCCCCGTCTCAGGGTTGACGTCAAGCGCCTGCAGGGCCTCCATGGCACGCCGGACGTGCCACGGGACCGCATTGGTCCCGGCCGCGGCGTCGTCCGGCGTCGTGCCTGCAGGCCTGTGCCAGGTGTCTCCCGGACCGGGACGGCGCGACGGGGCGTTCATGCGGCCCAGACGGAAGCTGCCCCGGAATGGCCCGTGATGACGCTCTGGTAGATGAAAAAAGCACCGGCTGCCGCCGCGATGACCAGGAAGAACCCCACTGAGACGGCCTTGAGCACGTCCCCCTGTTCCGCATGTTCCCGGATCAGGGCAGAGGAGGGGCGGATCTTCTCCAGCTGCTCCCCGGCCTGCGCGGTCAGCAGCGACACAGGCACAAGCACCAGGGACAGCACTCCCAGCGGCCAGGCCAGGTATCCCCGCCAGCGTGGCGCCGCGGCGTACACGATCGCGGCGAGACCGGCGATCGGCGCCAGGACAACGACGGCGTGGATGAGCAGGATGTGGGCCGGAAGCCCAGCAATTTCAATCATGTGTGCCCTTATCCGTCAGAACTGCCCGGGAGCAGCGGCATCGCCGGGGCCGGGCTTCTATGATTCTTGCATGGGCGAGCAGTGGCTGACGGATGTGGCGGCACGACTCTACGCCCTCCCGTTCGACGATTTTATCGCCGCCCGGACAGCCGCAGCCAAGGACGCGGCCGCCGGGAAAGGCCAGCGGTCACTCGCCGCAGATGTACGTGCCCTGCCCAAGCCGTCCGTGGCGGCGTGGACGGTGAACATGCTCGCGGCCCGGCAGCCGGAGACCCTCCGGCAACTCGCCAGGCTGGGGCAGTCGATGCGCTCGGCGCAATCCTCCTTCGAGGCCCTGGAACTCCGCCGGCTGGGACGGGAAAGGCGCCAACTCCTGGCCAGCGCGGTCCAGGCAGCGAGGGCAGTCGCCGAACAGCAGGGCCGGAAGATCAGCGATGCGATCGCGGCGGAGGTGGAAGCGACGTTGCGCGCCGCGACAGCTGACGAGGGTGCCGCGGCTGCCGTGCAGTCCGGCCGCCTGCTCCGGGGGCTGTCCGCCGACGGGGTCGACGTCGTGGATCTTTCGGGCGCCGTGGCGCTGCCCGGGACGGAGCTCACCGCCCCGGCCCTGCCGGTTCCCGCGCCCGGCCCGTCCGGGGAGTCTGTTAGGCCCCGAGGCTCTGCCCGGACCGGGACCACCACCAGGGAAGAGCCGGAGCAGCCCCGCCTGCGGGCCGTCCGGCAGGAGCCCCGGAGATCCACTCCGTCCGCGCTGGAACGCGCCCGGGCAGCACTCAAGGATGCGGAAGACGCCGCCAGGGCGGCCGCGGGGGACGCCCGGAAATATGAAGAGGAGCTTGCTTCGACCTCCGCCCTGGCCACGGAGCTGTCCGAGACCGTACGGGAACTGCGGGAGCAGCTTGCCCAGCGCGAGCAGGAACTCAAGGCCGCCAGGAAATGGCGTGACATGGCCGCCGCCCGGTCGCAGCAGAGCGCACGGGCGGCGGAGAAGGCCCGGCGCACCGCGGACCTGGCCCGGGAAAGGGTGCTGCGGCTTGGCAACACGCCGGACTGATGAGCTCATAGTGTCGGAGGCCGGCCGCACACTTAATTCATGGAAACCAACCAGTACTTTGAAGTCACGTATCTGGACACGGACTGCAACCGCATCCGCACCGAGACCTTCGATGATGCTTCCGACGCCGAACGCTTCGCCAGCCGCCGGGCAGCGGACGAGTACGCCTGGGCCATCGTCGACGCGGTACCGGTGCGGGCACGCCGCAAGGCCGCCTAGGGCTGTCGCCTGGCCAGGGCGGGGACCTCGACAAGGGCTTCGTCCCGGCGAAGAATTGTGGCGGGAGGCCCTTTCCTGGCCACCATCTCCGCTGGAGACGTCAGCTGATCTGCAAGGAGCACCGTGAACGATTTCCTTGTGTATCTTGATACGTCCGAGGTTCGGCCCGGGAAGCTGGGCGAGCTGAAGGCCGCCATGGAGGAGCTTGCCGGTTTCGTCGAAGCCCATGAGCCGCGGATCGTCGCCTATAAAGTCTATTTCTCGGGCGACGGAAGCCGGATGAGTGTCCTTCACATCCACCAGGACATATCATCGCTGGAATTTCATCTGAAGGTCGCCGGTCCGCGATTCCCTCCGGTTGCGCCTCTCGTCCGGCTTCTGAACATTGAAATCTTCGGTGCGGTCACCGAGGAAGTGATGAAACAGCTCGAGGCGAAGACCCTGCTGCTGGGCGGGACCGTGATCATCCATGACCCCGGCCCAGGATTCTCCCGGTGTGGGCCGCCTACGACTCGACGCCAGTAACCCGGCCCCCAAGACCGCCGGGCAGCAGAAAGGCCTCCACCCGGTTTCGGATGAAGGCCCTGCTGCGGTCCGCGCCGGGTCCGGGCAATACCGGAACGGCTTAGGCCGCGGTGGCTTAGGCGAAGTCGGAGACTGCCGGGTCGGCGCCGATCCGGCCGGCGCCCTCGGCCGAGTTGTCCATCCCGTTGATGGCCTGCACATCGGTCTCATCCAGGCTGACATCCAGCGCGGCGTAGTTCTCGCGGATGCGCGATTCGGTGACGGACTTGGGGATGACCACGTTGCCGATGGCCAGGTGCCAGGCGATGATAACCTGCGCCGGGGTGGCGTTGTGTTTTGCCGCAATCTGGCCGATTACCGAACTCTCCAGCAGCTCGCCGCCCTGGCCGAGCGGCGACCAGGCCTGGGTGAGGATGCCCTTGGAGGCATGGAATTCCCGCAGGACGGACTGGTTGAAGAACGGGTGCAGTTCGATCTGGTTGATGGCCGGTACGACGCCGGTCTCATCGATCAGGCGCTGCAGCCCTTCCTTGGTGAAGTTGGAGACACCGATGGTCTTCACGCGGCCCTGCTTCTGAAGCTCGATCAGGGCCTTCCAGGTGTCCAGGTATTTGTCCTGTTTGGGCTGCATCCAGTGGATCAGGTACATGTCCAGGGTTTCCAGGCCCAGGCGCTCCATCGAGTCCTCGAAGGCCTTCAGCGTAGATTCGTAACCCTGGTCTGCGTTCCACAGCTTGGTGGTGATGAAGATTTCCTCGGGCTGGAGGCCTGAGCGCTCGATCGCCCGGCCGACGCCTGCCTCGTTGCCGTAGATCTTCGCGGTGTCTATGTGGCGGAAGCCCGCCTCGAAAGCCTGGACGACGACCTTTTCGGCCACGTCGTCTTCCACCTGCCACACTCCGTAGCCAAGCTGGGGAATGGTGTTGCCGTCATTGAAAGTCAGTTCCGGTGAAAAAGTCATCCACCCATCCTGCCAATGCCCGCGCCGGACCGCCAGTGTTTGGGGCCGGCTAAGCTAGGCGCTTAACCGGGAATGCCGGCCCGCGCCGTGGGCGGCCGGGACCGCTCAGTCCGCGGCGGCCGCCTCTGAGAGCCGGCGCTCGGCGTCGTTGACCTGCTCCAGCACCGACGCTGCGCGGCGCCGCACGGACTCAGCACCGGCCGCGACGGGGCCGGCGGCGAGCCGAAGCATGGCGGCCGCTTCGGCGGTGGTGGCCAGGGAGTTACCGGCCGACGACAGGGCGCGGTGGACGCCGGCCAGCGTTCCCGGGATGTCAAGTCCCTCGCTGGGTACACGCCGCTGGGCCTCCACACACACCTGGCGGACCCTCCCCGAGAGCGCGGACAGTTCGTTGGCGATCTCGAGGAGTTCGGCATAGAGCGCCTCATCCTCCACCCCTTCGAGGATCTGGTGGTAGCGGTCGAGCCCGCGGGTGAAACGGTCGTGGGCCCGCCGCCAGAGGCCCCGGCCGAGTTCGACGTCGTCTTTGCGTCCCTGCCGGGCGGCGCTGAAAAATCCCAACGGTGCCTTACAGGTACTGGCCGGGACCGTGGTCCGGGTCTACGGGGACGGGAGCCTGGGAGGGATCCACGCCGGGTCTGGGCGCTGCGGCGCGCTGGGGCTCGCCGTTCTCGCCGATAATCACGCCGGGCGCGATCACCGTTCCGGGCGGCAACTGGCGCAGCTGTGCCTGCGCGGCGGCATGCTCGCGTGCGGCGTGCTGCGCGGCGAGGGCGGTCTGGATGCCGTGGAAGAGACCCTCCAGCCAGCCGACCAGTTGGGCCTGGGCGATCCGCAGCTCCGCGTCCGACGGAGTTCCGTCCTCCGGGAAGGGGAGGGTGATCCGTTCCAGCTCCTCGACGAGTTCCGGCGCCAGGCCATCCTCGAGTTCCTTGATCGAACGTTCATGGATTTCGGCGAGCCGCACCCGCGCCGCGTCGTCGAGAGGGGCGGACCTCACTTCGTCCAGCAGCTGCTTCATCATGGTGCCGATCCGCATCACCTTCGCAGGTTCGTCCACGAGGTCCTGGAGCGGGCCGGACTTGGGCCGCGCGCCGGCGGGTGCCGCGGGTTGGCCGTGCGGTCCCGGTTGTCCCTGCGGCCCGGATCCCACGGACTGGTCCGGCCGTCCGGCTTGTCCGGGGTCCGTGGGCTGTCCGGGCGCCGCCCGTCTGCCGTCGCCCCCCGGCGGGGAGCCCACGGTGGTGCCCTCGACGGGGACAACGGCCGCAGGCTGAGTGTCGTGTGGATCGCTCATGGCTTCATACTCTCACGAGCCCGGAGCCCCGCAGCGGGCCATCCCGCGGACAACGCCGCCAGGCTCAACAATCGGCCGACTACGGAGGCAAATGTGACAGCGGAGGGCGCCGTCGAGCACTGATGTGCCCGGCGGCGCCCTCCGGTGGCGGCAACTTTGATCAGCCGAAACTGATCAGCAGCAACGGCCCTGCGGGTTGGCGTCCTGACGGTCCGTCTGGTCCCGCCAGAACTCCCGCTCGGTCATCGGTGCGGAGCCGTGACCGGCTTCGGCATGGTGTGCCAGATACTTTGTATACGCATCCGCGCCCATCACACCGCCCAGGTACCGGGCGAATCCCCGGAAGCCTTCCACTACAGCATTCATCGATTCCTCCGCATTAGTGGTGGGCGGATTTCTCGGCCCGCTTGTCCGCCGGCAGTTGGTTCCACTTGGCCATGAGCTCACGCTCCGCCGGTGTGGGAACAGGCCCGGCCGGGGCGAACACGCGGGACGGCAGCGCCGGATCCTCGTTGCTCGTGGTGGCCAGGCCGGCCTTGGCGTTGCGGAAGGCCCTGTAGGTGGCGATCAGGGCCGTCGTGATGACGATGATGCTGAGCACGACGAAGATGACCGAGAGCCAGCCCTGGATCGCGGTGTTCCGGACCACAGCTTCCATGGCCGGGACGGTCTTGGCCGTGCCGAAGGAGGTTTTGCCCTCCTCGAGTGCCTTGGAGAAGGCCGCGTTGTTGGCGAAGTAGCCAACCGCCGGAGTGGAAGAGAAGATCTTCTGGTAGCTGGCCGTGATGGTCACGACGGCCGCGAAGGCCATCGGGAGCGCCACGATCCAGAGGAACTTGAAGGAGCCCTTCTTGGCCGCGATGGCGAGGCAGACGGACAGGGCGATGGCGGCCAGCAGCTGGTTGGCGATGCCGAAGAGCGGGAACAGCGTATTGATCCCACCCAGCGGGTCTGTGACGCCCATCAGCAGCACGGCGCCCCAGGCGCCGACCATAACGGCGGTGGCGAGCCAGGCGCCGGGACGCCAGGAGTGCTCCTTGAACTTCGGGATGAAGTTGCCGATCGAATCCTGCAGCATGAAACGTGCAACGCGGGTGCCGGCGTCGACTGCGGTAAGGATGAACAGGGCCTCGAACATAATGGCGAAGTGGTACCAGAAGCTCATCATGGCGGTGCCGCCGATGAACTGCTGCATGATGTGGGCAAGGCCCACGGCCAGGGTCGGGGCGCCGCCGGTACGGGAAACGATGCTGGCTTCACCGACGTTGGCCGCCGTCTCGGCAAGCATGTTCGGGCTGATGTTGACGCCGGACAGTCCGAGGCTGTTGACCCACGCGGCCGCGGTTTCCACGGTGCCGCCGGTGAGGGCTGCCGGGGCGTTCATCGCGAAGTAGAGCCCGCGGTCAATGGAGATCGCCGCAACGAGGGCCATGATGGCCACGAAGGACTCCATCAGCATGCCGCCGTACCCGATGAAGCGGGTCTGGCGTTCCTTTTCGATCAGCTTCGGTGTGGTGCCGGAGGCGATCAGGGCATGGAATCCCGAGAGTGCGCCACACGCGATCGTGACGAAGAGGAACGGGAACAGCGCGCCCGGGAAGACCGGACCGTTGTCGCGGCTGGCGAATTCGCTGAAGGCCGGGACGGAGATTTCCGGACGGACCACAATGACGGCCAGGGCCAGCATCACGATGACGCCGATCTTCATGAAGGTGGAGAGGTAGTCACGCGGGGCCAGGAGGAGCCAGACCGGCAGGATGGCGGCGATGAAGCCGTAGATGATGATGGCCCAGGCGATGGTGACCTTGTCCAGCGTGAAGAGCGCATCGCCCCATTCGGTGGCGGCGACGGCGCCGCCGCCGATGATGGCCGCCATGAGCAGCACGAAGCCGATCAGCGAGACTTCCATGATCTTGCCGGGGCGGATGAAGCGCAGGTAGACGCCCATAAAGAGGGCGATCGGGATGGTCAAGCCGACGGAGAAGACACCCCACGGGCTCTCGGCCAGGGCGTTGACGACGACGAGCGCCAGGATGGCGACGATGATCACCATGATCAGCAGGGTGGCGATCAGCGCGGCGGTGCCGCCGATGACGCCGAGTTCCTCGCGGGCCATCTGGCCCAGGGAGCGTCCGCCGCGGCGCATGGAAAAGAACATCACGACGTAGTCCTGGACGGCTCCGGCGAACACCACGCCGATGATGATCCAGATGGTGCCTGGGAGGTAGCCCATCTGGGCAGCGAGGATCGGGCCCACCAGGGGGCCGGCGCCGGCGATGGCGGCGAAGTGGTGGCCGAACAGGACGTTGCGGTCCGTGCGGACGTAGTCCTTGCCGTCCGCTTTGTACTCTGCGGGGGTGGCCCGGCGGTCGTTCGGCTTGAGCAGGTAGCGCTCGATGACCTTGGAGTAGAAGCGGTAACCGATCAGGTACGTGCTCACCGCGGCGAACACGAACCAGATGGCGTTGACCGTCTCACCGCGGACGATCGCGAGCATGAACCAGGCCACGGCGCCCAGCAGGGAGATTCCCACCCAGAGGGCAATCTTGGCCGGCGTCCATTTGTTCTCTTCAGCCTCACGCACTGCCTCGTCCACGGCGGTGGGCGGCAGAGTCGGATCCGGCGTTATGCCGTCCTCGACCAGTATGTTTTTCGGCGTGCCATCTGGCATTGTGCCCATGTCTCCTCCTTGAGAAACCCAGCGGGCAAATCCACTTGACAGACGTGCCCCAAGGCACCTTACCAATGGCGGTGATTCTTGGATATGGGTTTGCGCCAGGCGGTGCCATGGAGGCGATTAACGGCCGGGCAAATGCGCCGAACGGCAGGCTCGATTACCGGCTGGCTTCCGGCGGGCACCCGGGAACCTCGGGTCAGGCCGTCGGGCCGGCCAGCTGCATGAGCCGGGCCTCGCAGAGGTCCAGCCACCGCACCTCGGCCTCGGTCTGGAAGATGAGGGAATCCAACACCAGCAGCCGGGCGGTGTCCGCCGGGCGGCGCAGGGACGCCGTGTCCCGCCGGGCCTTGGTGTAGTCCTGCAGGGCCCGGATGGACACGGCGCGCTGGGCGTGGATGGCGGCGCCGACGTCGACGCCCGGGAGCGTCAGCCCCAGTGCGAGCTTGATGGCCAGCTCGTTCCGCGGAGGGCTGGACCGCGGCACCGGCGTGGTGAACCAGGTCCGGACGTCAGCGAGCCCGTCCGGGGTGATGCTGTAGATGACGTGCCCCTCGCCGTCGGCGCCATCCTTGCGGACAAGGCCGTCGCGTTCCAGGCGATCGAGGGTGGTGTAGACCTGCCCGATGTTGAGGGGCCAGGAGGATCCGGTGCGGTCCTCGAATTCGGTCCTGAGCTGGTAGCCATAGCGTGGCCGGTCCTGCAGAAGTGCGAGGAGGCTGTGACGGATGGACATGTTGCTCCCGGAGGGTAGCGGGACGAAGCATACACGCGCCCCAAGACGCGTGTATACCGCGTATGGAATTACATTACAGTCATTCGCTATCCTCGAGCAATTCGGGATATGTCAGAACTGGAATATTTGTGCTACATCACCAGCAGGACTTTTCCCACATGATCGCCGCTGTCGAAGTACCGGTGCGCGGCGCTGACCTGCTCCAGCGGGAAGGTCTTGGCCACCAGCGGCCGGATCCGGCCATCGGTCAGCATCGGCCAGACCGCGTCGCGGACAGCGTCCATGATCACGGTCTTCTCTTCGACGGGCCGGGGGCGCAATGCCGTGGCAATGATCGCAGCACGCTTGCTCAGCAGTTTGCCGAGGTCCAGTTCACCCTTGGCGCCGCCCTGCAGCCCGATCACCACCAGCCGCCCGTAGTCCGCCAGCGCCTCCACGTTCTGGGTGAGGTATTTGGCCCCGACGACGTCGAGGATGACATCAGCTCCCTTGCCGCCGTTCTGCGCGCGCAGGCTCTCCGGGAAGTCTTCCTCGGCGTAATTGATCGCGATGTCCGCACCAAGGAAGGCCTTGGCGGTGCTGACCTTTTCCGCGTTTCCCGCGGTGGTGGCCACAATGGCTCCAAAGGCTTTCGCGAGCTGGATGGCCATCGTGCCGATGCCGCCGGTTGCCCCGTGGATGAGGACCGTCTCGCCCGGCTGCAGCTGCGCCGTCATGATCAGGTTGGAGTAGACCGTCGCCGCAACTTCCGGCAGGGACGCGGCCGTGACGAGGTCAACGCCGTCGGGGACCCTGAGGACCTGCCCCGCCGGAACGGCCACCTGTTCGGCGTAGCCGCCGCCGGCCAGCAGGGCGACGACCTTGTCCCCCACGGTGAATGGCCTGGCGACACCGGGCCCGAAACCGGCGATCCGGCCCGAGACTTCCAGCCCGGGAATCTCCGAGGCACCGGGCGGGGGTGGATAGTGGCCCTTGCGCTGCTGGACATCAGCACGGTTGAGCCCCGCGGCGACGACGTCGATCAGCACCTCACCGGCTCCGGGCACCGGGGACGGGGCGTCACGGACCTCCAGGGTCTCGGGTCCGCCCGGCTCTGAGATATAAACAGCCTTCATGGAGAACTCCCGGTTAGTAACAGACTTCTTGCAGCGTTCGTGCAGGGATGCGCCCGCTGCGCACCATGCCCGAAGCACATTCTTCCAGAGTAGGCGCAGGAGACCCCCCGCCCGCTGGCGCATCGCGTTTTTGTTGCTTCCGACTGCCTATGAAACACTACTCGTTAGGGAAGGTTGTCCGAGCGGCCGATGGAGCTGGTCTTGAAAACCAGTGTGCGGTAACCCCGTACCAAGAGTTCGAATCTCTTACCTTCCGCGAATAATGCCCCTGCTTCAGCGTTAGCGCCGGAGCAGGGGCATTTTTGCGTCGCGGCGCCGGTCCCGCTCCTTGGAGGGCACGGGCACGCGGCGCGAAGGGGCGCTGGGCCAAGCTCACCCGGGCCACCCCTGCGCCCGAAGCGCCTGCCGGACACGCATCAGCACCCAGCCCTCGCCGTTGCGCAAGTCGAGTTTGTTGACTACCAACTGCCTCCAGCCGGCGTTGAATGTGCGCTCGTTCCGCAGCGCATCGGCGAGCTGCTGTTCAGGCGTGAGGTGATGTCCGCCGGCAGGCCGGATCGTCCGAAGAGCAGGCGGAGCCGGGTTTCCGGAGGCGAGTCGACCCCTACGCGGACAAGCCCCAGCGACTCCCTCAGCAGGCGAAGACCGGCCACGGGACGTTGCCGCCCGGCATAGAGCACGATTTCCCCCAGCGTCAGCCGCGCGGTCCGGGGGTGCTGGTAGCGCTCATGTTCGCAGACCAAATCATCGGCGATAACGACGAGATCCTCCACCGTCAGAGTCCCCGTCCCGGCGAGGTCCAGCAGCGTCCGCGGAATCGAGGTGACCGGAACGCCCTGGATCATCACGATGTCGGCGGGCTCAAGCAGCGAACGGTGGCCGACTACGCCCTTCCGGCGGGGGGCTGCGCTCCCGGCCCTCGTCAGGTGCAGCAGCCCCGCCGAGGGCGCCGAGGCAGCGTTCGCCAGGACGCCGGGGACCTTGAAGGCATGGATGGTAGCCGCGGAGTCATGGCTGACAGTGTCCGGCGTCCCCAGCTGCGTGTAGGTCCGCGCCCTGGCCAGCAGCGACTGTTGCGCCCCGACAGGCACCCGGATGCCGCGGCTGGGCACATGGATGTCCTTCGCCCGGGCCCGCCACGGGGAGATCCCGCCCAGCCGACCCTCGCCGATGGTGAAGGATCCCGCCGACAGTTCCGCCGGTAAGGGTTTCGGACTTGCCATGCGCCCATTAGGCCACAACGAGGATCGGGCTGCCCGGGTTATCCACAGCCTCGCATCCTGCGCCCGACGGTCCGTCAGCTGCCCGGGCAGATCAGGGCGCATGCGGGAAGTGCATCCACCCTGATCTGCCCCCGCGGCGGCGGTGCACCCCGCGGATACGCCTTGACCGGCGGACCGGAAGCACCCTTAGGGTCCATTAGGAAAATTGCTGTAAGAAATACCGGCCGGCCTCTTCCACTTGGGCTACTGGCCGGTATTCTTTTGGCATGCCCGACCCAGGTGGCCGGGCATTTACCTGACCTAGGTCGGGAGCTACACCAACTCCGTCGCTGGGGCGCACCGTTGGGGGTCCCGTGCCGGCTGTGACGCGTTCCGCTGGGGGACGTCTCGCCGAATGCACATGCAATACACACCGTGTTCATTCACCCCTGTTTTGATGTGCCGGGAACTGCTTGACCAGGAGCAAAAACCGGACGGTCCGCGGCATCGCCCGGACACATTCCATCAGCCCTTACCCGGGCACCTAATGAGAGTTAGAGCGGATGAAACACATACCTTGGAAAACCGCACTGGGCACAGCGCTGTCGGCGGGGCTCATCGCAGCCCCGCTGGCCGCTGTGCCGGCGTTCGCCGTGGAGGTCTCCCCGGCAGCGGCAGGCAGTTCGCCGGTCATCATCAACGAGGCATACCTCAGCGGCGGCAGCGCCGGAGCAGCCTACAAGAACAAGTTCGTTGAGTTGTACAACACCTCGGACGCCCCGGTCTCGCTGGACGGCTGGTCACTCCAGTACCGGCCTTACAGCAACACCACCCCGCCCAGCGTTGTCTCCGGCCTGAGCGGCAGCATCCCGGCCAGGGGCTACTATCTGGTCAAGGGCGGCAGCAACGGTGCCATCGGGGCGGATCTGACCGGCGCCGACGTCACAGCCACCGGCTTCAACCCCAGCGGCACCACCGGAACCATTGTGCTGGCCAAGCAAGCCACCGCCCTCAACCCGCTGGCCACCGGTTCCGTCATCGAGCCCGCCAACGTCGCAGATCTGCTCGGCTACGGGACTTCCAACACCTTCGAAACCCTCGCCGCCACCGCACCGGCGGGCAACAGCGACGTCAAGAGCCTGAACCGCAGCAACGGTGTTGACAGCAACAACAACGCCGAAGACTTCACCCTGAGCGCCGCGGTCACGCCCAAGGCAGTCAACGGGACAGCAACCCCCGTCGAGCCACCGGTCGACCCCGGCACTCCACCGGCGGCCAGGACCATCGCGGAGATCCAGGGCAACGGCGCCGCCAGCCCGCTTGTGGGGGCCTCGGTCACCACCCGGGGCAAGGTCACCGCGGCCTTCCCCACCGGCGGTTTCTCCGGCTACTACATCCAGACCCCCGGCACCGGCGGCGAACTGACTCCGGCCAACCACACGGCGTCGGACGCCATCTTCATCTTTTCGGCCGCCACGGCCGGCTCCGTCCAGATCGGCGACTACGTCGAGGTGACGGGCGCCGTCAGCGAATACTTCGGCATGACCCAGGTGACGGTTGCCGCCGAAGCTGACCTGAAGAAACTCACCGAGGCCGCCCCTGAGGTGAAGGCCACCGGATTTGCCCTCCCGGCCGGGGAAGCATTCCGCGAAGCGCTCGAAGGCATGCTGCTGACCCCGCAGGGATCCGTCACTGTCGCTGACAACTACTCGCTGAACCAGTACGGCGAAGTCGGTCTGGCCGGCGGAACCACCCCGCTGGAGCAGCCCACCGCCGTCGCGCCGTTCGGCTCTGCCGAGTACACCGCCACCGTCGCCGCCAACGCCGCCCGCGGCATCAAGCTCGACGACGGCGCCACCACCAACTTCTTCAAGGACGCCGGCACCAAAGCCCTGGAGTTGCCGTACCTGACCACGGCGGACCCCGTCCGCGTGGGCGCACCGGTGAACTTCAAGACCAACGTTGTGCTCAGCTACGCCAACAACGCCTGGAAGTTCCAGCCGCTGGGCCACCTGACGCCCGCCACGGCGGCCGCGGTCCAGCCGGCCGGCTTCGGCGCCACCTCCCGCACGGAGGCTCCGGCTGCCGTCGGAGGCAACCTCAAGATCGCCTCGTTCAACGTGCTGAACTACTTCCCCACCACAGGCGATCAGCTCACCGGATGCACCTACTACATGGACCGCGCCGGCAACCCGATCACCGTCCGCGGCGGCTGCAACGCCCGCGGCGCGGCCAACGCCGAAAACCTCCAGCGCCAGCAGGACAAGATCGTCGCCGCCATCACCAAGTCCGGCGCCGACGTAGTGTCCCTGATGGAGATCGAGAACTCGGCGCAGTTCGGCAAGAACCGTGACGACGCCCTGGCCAAGCTGGTCGATTCCCTGAACATCGCCACGCCGGGGATCTGGGACTACGTCCGCACACCCGCCAACGCACCCCCGCTGGCTGACGAGGACATGATCCGCACCGCCTTCATCTTCAAGAAGTCCGCAGCGGAGCCGGTGGGCGAGTCCATCATCCACAACGACACCGTCGCCTTCGCGACTGCCCGCAAGCCCCTGGCCCAGGTCTTCAAGCCCGCCGGCGCAACCGACGACAAGCAGTTCATCGCGATCGCCAACCACTTCAAGTCCAAGGGCTCAGCCGCCACCCCGGAGGACACCGACAAGGGCCAGGGCGCCTCAAACCTCGCCCGCACCGCCCAGGCCCAGTCGCTGCTGGCGTTCTCCGACGAACTGCAGAAGTCCAAGGGCACCGACAAAGTCTTCCTGATCGGCGACTTCAATGCCTACGCCAAGGAAGACCCGATCAACGTCTTCACGGCCGCGGGGTACGTCAACCAGGACGAGAAGGCCACCAACGCCGACGGTTCCGCCAAGCACTCCTACCTCTACGGCGGCCTGGTCGGCTCCCTGGACCACATCCTCGCCTCACCGGGCGCCAACGCCATCGTCACCGGCGCCGACATCTGGAACATCAACTCCGTCGAGTCCGTCGCCCTGGAGTACAGCCGGTACAACAACAACGTGACCGACTACTACGCGCCGGACCAGTTCCGCGCGAGCGACCACGATCCGGTGGTGGTGGGCCTGGACCTTCCGGCCGCTCCGGCCATCCCCGCCAGCGTTGAGCTGAACCTCCTGGGCATCAACGACTTCCACGGCCGGATCGACTCCAACACCGTGTTCTTTGCGGGAACCATCGAGAAGCTGCGGGCCGCGGCTGCCCCCGGCGCCACGGCATTCCTCTCCGCGGGCGACAACATCGGCGCCTCGCTGTTCGCCTCGGCCGTTGCCAAGGACCAGCCGACCATCGATGTGCTGAACGCCCTGGAACTGCGGACCTCGGCCGTGGGCAACCACGAGTTCGACGGCGGCTGGGCCGACCTGCGCGACCGCGTCATCGCGGGCGGCAGCAACGCCAAGTTCCCGTACCTCGGAGCCAACGTCTACACGAAGGGCACCACCGAGCCGGTCCTGCCGGAGTACACGGTGCTGGACATGAACGGCATCAAGGTCGCCGTCATCGGCACCGTCACGCAGGAAACACCCTCGCTGGTCACCCCCGCCGGCATCGCCGACCTCGAGTTCGGAGACCCCGTCGACGCCATCAACCGCGTCGCCGCGAGGATCAAGGCGGACAACCTTGCCGACGTGATCATCGTGGCGAACCACGACGGCGCCGGTTCCGGCGCGCCCGAAGGTTCCACCCTGGAGCAGGAAGTCGCCGCCGGCGGCCCTTTCGCCAAGATGGTCACCGAGGTCACCCCGGACGTTGCGGCCATCTTCAACGGCCACACCCACAAGCAGTACTCCTGGGATGCCCCGGTTCCCGGCGTTGAGGGCAAAACCCGCCCGATCGTGCAGACCGGCAACTACGGCGAGTACATCGGCCAGATCCAGCTGACCATCGACACGGAAACCATGTCGGTCACCGGCTACAAGGCCGGCAACGTCAAGCGCACCACCTCCGCTGACCAGCAGGCAGCCGACCTGGTGGCCGCGTACCCGCGGGTCGCCGCGGTCAAGACCATCGTTGACAAGGCCCTCGCCGACGCAGCAGTGGTCGGCAACCAGCCGGTCGGCGCGGTGACCGCGGATATCACCACCGCGTTCACCCCCGCCACCACCACCACGCCGGCGGCACGCGATGACCGTTCCAGCGAGTCCACCCTGGGCAACCTCGTTGCCGATTCCCTGGTTGACTCGCTCAAGGCCCCGGAACTCGGCGGCGCCGAGATCGGCGTCGTCAACCCGGGCGGCCTGCGCAACGAGCTGTACTACGCGCCGGACGGGACCATCACCTACGCCGAGGCCAACGCGGTCCTGCCGTTCGTCAACAACCTGTGGACCACCTCGCTGACCGGCGAACAGTTCAAGACGCTGCTGGAGCAGCAATGGCAGACCAACCCGGACGGCACGGTTCCCAGCCGCGCCTACCAGCAGCTGGGCCTGTCCAAGAACGTCAACTACACCTACGACGCCGCCCGCGCCGCCGGTGACCGGATCACCTCGATCCGGATCAACGGCGCGCTGATCGACCCGGCAATGTCCTACCGGATCGGAACGTTCAGCTTCCTGGCAACGGGCGGCGACAACTTCCGCATCTTCACCTCCGGCGCCAACACCAAGGACTCCGGACTCGTGGACCGCGACGCCTGGATCAAGTACCTGCAGGCGAACAACCCGGTCTCACCGGACTTCGCGCGCCGCTCTGTCGCCGTGGTGAACACCACCGCGACCGAGGTCAAGGGCGGGGAGGCCATCACCCTGGCGGTCTCCAAGCTGGACCTCACCTCGCTGGGCAGCCCGGTGAACACCTCGCTGCGCGCCGAGTTCACGGACGCAACCGGCACGGTCACCGCACTGGGAACGGTACCGGTTTCCGCCGGTGCCGCCACGGTAAACCTGACGGTTCCCGCCGGGGCCGCTGCCGGCACGGGCACCCTGGTGCTCACCGCCGTCGAATCCGGCACCGTGGTGAAGACCGGTGTCCTGGTCGCGGCCAGCGTTCCGGTCCCGCCGCAGTGCACCGCGCCGGTCAAGCCGCGGCTCGCCGACGTCGTGGGCCAGCTCAGCTACGGAAAGGAAATGGCGGCCTACCGCAAGTGCCTGAAGGGCTGATCCCCTAGCCACGCCCCAGTGAGCATGCCCTCCCCCGGGCTGCAGCGGTGGACATATTGCCCATATGTCCTCTGCTCAGCCGGGACGGAGGGCATGCTCATTCGTGGGGCGCGGGGACCGGAGGGCATGCTCATTCGTGGGGCGCGCCAGGTGCAGGCAATCAGCGTCCGAGGATGGCCCGGGCGATCTCGTCGGCGTCCCGCAGCGTGCGCTGGCCGCTGCGGTACTCTGGCCCGCTCTTTTGCCGGGCCTCGGCCGCGATGGCCGTTCCCCACTGCACGGCGGACAACTGCAGCCCCAGGACATACAGGCCTTCCGTCACCGAGCCGTTCGCGCCAAGCGGGCGGTAGGGGTGCGGCGCCACGTCCAGCCCGGAAGTCGGCACCGGCGCTCCCTCGACGGTCATCATGAGCCGGGGGCGGACCAGGCCTTCGGCAAGCAACTGCTCCAGCAGGGGCGACTCGTTGACCGTGACCTTGTTGGCCGGCGCCAGTGCCTCGATCATGGCCACGGCATTCACAACTTCCCCGCCGCCCTCGTCCGGGTTGTTCCCCACCCACGGCGACACCGCCCTGAAGGTCCGGGCTTTGCGGTCCACCCCGAACTTCGGGTCCGGACCGACAAACCGCACGATGCCGGCGGTCACCAGGGCCGCGAGCTGTTCGGCACGCAGCGCCGGCGGTCCGCTGGCGAGACCTTCCACAAACGATTCGAACCAGCCGCGGAGCCCGGCGACCCATGACTCGTCGGTGATGCCGCCGTCGGCGACCGCGGTCTTCAGCACCGCCCGGCCGTGGTGCAGGGCGCCGATGGTCATCTTCACCGGGTCCTCCTCCCCCAAGGCGGAACGCCGGGCGTCGTCGAGCAGATAATCGACGACGGCGGCGTCGAGTTCGGCGCGGGAATGGAACGACCGCCCGGCGAACGGCGCCGCGAGGCCCAGCAGGTCCAGCCGGTGGGAGGGGCGGAGGTGCACGTCGAGGACGGAGTCCACCAGGTCCTCCCATTTCGCGGTGGAGTGCGCATGCGGGTGCAGGGCTTCCTCCAGGGCCTTCAGGAACTCCTTAGGGTCCGTCAGGATGGCGCCCGGCTGCGAGCGCGCAAGCGTGGAGTAGTAGGCCCAGAGAGCGTCGCGGTGCAGGAGGGGCCAGAGGTCGTGGTCGAAGGCGGGCCGGATTCCTGCCTCCGCGAATTTCGCCACGGCGCTTTCGGTGCAGTACCTCAGGGTCACTGCGTCGGGGTAGTAGCCGGTGAGGGTCGCCTTGGCCCGGTACGGGGTGCCGCGCCGGGAAGCGGCGATGATGAGCGGTTCACGGCCGGAAGGAAGGTAGCCGAGCCTGCCGTCCCGGCCGGGCAGGAACCGGCCGCCGCGGCCCTCGGTCAGCTGTCCCATGGCATCAAAGAAGTTCAGCCCCATGCCGCGCACCAGCACCGGTTTGACCGCCGGCACCAGGGACCAGTCGACGTCGGCCGGAGCAGCCGGAGGCAGGTACAGCAGCCCGAATTCCTCCGCCGCCGCCTGGAGCTCGCGCTGTTCGGGGTTGAGCCGGGACTCGAGGTGGCCGAGGGCCAGCACGACGGAATCAACGGTGAGGACGGTGCCGTCGGCCAGCCCGACGTCGAACCCCACGCGGCCCTCGTCCGCCCCGGCCCCGGGAGCGGCAGCGTGGCGCACCGAGGTTGCCGTCGTGCCGTGGAACGTTACCGTCGCACCGGAGGGAAGGCGGGAGAGCAGCTCTTCAAGGGTCGAGCGGAGGTAGCGCCCGTACAGTGCCCGGCTGGGGAAGTCGGCCGAGCCCAGCCCGGAGATCTCGGCGCACTCCTCAGCGGAGAGCGAAGGGTGCGGCTGGTCCTGCTGCAGTTCACGCCAGCGGTCGAACGTGTGGCCGGCCAGCGGCCGCGCTAGGCCGGGGTCCTCGGGAATGACCGTGGGGTAGAACGACTGAGTGTTCATCAGGTAGAGCCGGGACTGGCCCGGCTGCCAGACATGTCCGGGCCCCGCCGGATAGGGATCAATGACATCAATGTGCAGGACAGCGTCCGGCCCGGAAGGCACCCAGTTGGCCAGCAGCCGCTCCAGCACGCTCGCGCCCCGGGGACCGGCGCCAATCACTGCCGTCCGGATGCTCTGCGATATGCCCACGGCATCCAGCGTATCCGCAACCGGCCCGCAGCCCGGACCGGCCCGGCGCATCTGGTGCGGGCTCCGCGCTGGCCCCCGGCGTGACTTGCTACCGGCACGCTGATGTTGCTTGGATGGAAAAATGACCACCGCTGAAGCTGCGCCCCCTCCCGCCCCCGAACCCGTCGACGAGAACATCTGGCTCGAGGAGATCTGTGGCGAGGAACAGCTTGCCTGGGTCCGGGAGCAAAACGCCCGCACCGAGGAGCTTCTGGAGGACGCGGAATACGCCCACCTGGAAGAGAGCATCCTGGAGGTGCTGGACTCCACCGACCGGATCGCCATGGTGGGCAAGCACGGCGACTGGTACTACAACTTCTGGAAGGACCGGGAGAACCCCAAGGGCCTGTGGCGCCGGACCAGCTGGGACAGCTACCGCGGCGGATCACCCGAGTGGGACCTGCTGCTGGATGTGGACGCGCTGGCCGCGGCCGAAGGCGAGGAATGGGTTTTCCATGGCGCCAACTTCCTGCGCCCGGCCGAAGGCGAGCCGCACCGGCGTGCCCTGCTGGCCCTCTCCCCCGACGGCGGCGATGCAAACCGCTACCGCGAGTTCGACGTCGAGTCCCGCAGCTTCGTTGACCCTGCGGCCGGCGGCTTTGACCTGCCCACAGCGAAGGGCAACGTCTCCTGGCTCGACGCCGACACGCTGCTGGTGGCCTCCACGGCCGAGGGACTGCCCAGCACCACATCCTCCTACGCCCGGACCGGCGTCAAGCTTCACCGCGGCGGCTCCCTGGCCACGGCGGAACGGCTCTTCGAAATCCCCGAGGACCACATGATGGCGCTCGTGGCGCACGACTCCACCCCGGGCTTCGAGCGGACCTTTGCCGTCGACTGGATCAGCTTCTTCGAGAAGACCACCGCGGTGCTGCGCGACGGACGGTGGGTGCAGATCGACGTCCCCGCGGACGTAAACCTTAGCTCGCACCGCGGCTGGCTGCTGTTCCGGCCGCAGAAGGACTGGACCACCGGCGGAACCACCCACCCGGCCGGGTCCCTGCTCGCGGCCGACTTCGAGGATTTCCTGGCCGGCGGCCGGGAACTGTCCGTGTTGTTCGCCCCGGATGAGCACACCTCCCTGCAGTCCTGGAGCTGGACGCGGGACTTCCTGCTGCTGAACCTGCTGCGTGACGTCTCCTCGGAGATCCGGGTCCTCGATCCGCAGCAGCCCGGGACCGACGCTGCCTGGGCCGCCACCGTGCTGGAGGCCTGCCCGCCGCTGCACGACGTCACCGCCTACGCCGTCGACGACGAGGACGACGCCCGCGGCACGGACGATGACGGCACCGACGGCGCCGCTCCGGTGGCCGAGACGGAGGCTCCCGGCGCGGGGAACGACTTCTGGCTTGTGGCCACCGGTTTCACCACGCCGGGCACGCTCACCCGTGGCACCCTGAAGCGCGCCGCCGGGGGCGGCGTGGACAGCACCCACGAGGTGGTCCGGTCCTCGCCGTCGTTCTTCGATGACGAGGCCTATGAGGTCCAGCAGCACTTTGCCGTGTCCAAGGACGGCACCCGGGTGCCGTATTTCCAGGTGGCGTCCAAGCACCTGGTGCTGGACGGCCAGAACCCCACGCAGCTGTCCGGCTACGGCGGCTTCGAGATTTCGCGGACCCCGGCCTACAGCGGCGCAATCGGCCGCGCCTGGCTGGAACGGCGGACCGGGGAATCCGCCGGGCGCCAGGGGGATGTCCCGCACACCCGCGGCGGGGTCTACGTCGTGGCCAACATCCGCGGCGGCGGCGAATACGGCCCCTCGTGGCACCGCGCAGCCCTGCAGGACAAGCGGCACCGGGCCTACGAGGATTTCGCCGCCGTGGCGGCGGACCTGATTTCCCGCGGCGTGACGTCCCGCGAGCGGCTCGGCTGCGTGGGCGGGTCCAACGGCGGCCTGCTGGTGGGGAACATGCTCACCACGTATCCGGAACTCTTCGGCGCCGTCTCCTGCGGGGTCCCCCTGCTGGACATGCGCCGCTACACCAAGCTCTCCGCCGGCCACTCCTGGATCGCCGAATACGGCGACCCTGATGTGCCCGAGCAGTGGGAGTTCATCAAGACGTTCTCCCCCTACCACCTGCTCAAGGACGGGGTGGACTACCCGGAGACGTTCATCTGGACGGCCACCTCGGACGACCGCGTGGGCCCGGTGCAGGCGCGCAAGATGGCCGCCCGGATGCAGGCGATGGGCATCCCCAACGTCTGGTTCCACGAGGCACTGGAAGGCGGCCATGCCGGCGCCTCGGACAACCGCCAGGCCGCGGCCCTGCAGAGCCGCAGCCAGCACTTCCTCTGGCGCGCGCTGGCCGGCCGGGACGCCTGACCCGCCGGAACACCCGCCCATTGGAGCAACGCGGGGTCACCTACGGCCCATCCGCGGCCCCACCATGGGCGCGAAGTGACCCCGCGTTGCTCGTTTTGCACTGCATGGCCCCTTCTGCGTATCCTTGGTTGGCTAGTTACTAGCATTTGGAGACGTGCCAGAGCGGCCGAATGGGCTTCACTGCTAATGAAGTGTGGGGCACAACTCCACCGGGGGTTCAAATCCCCCCGTCTCCGCGTTTGGCCCCGGTCCTGGACCGGGGCCTTTTGCGTACCCCGGGGACCTTGGCGGGGCGCCAGGTGCGGGCATGTCCGGAGCTGTGCCGCCGCGCCCGTCCGGGTGCCGGACACCGGACGCCTTACCGCGGCCCGGGTGGCAGGATTAGCCCATGTCAAGGAACACCGAGTTTGACGCGATCATCGTAGGCGGCGGCCACAACGGCCTGGCCGCGGCAGCGTACCTGTCCAAAGCGGGCCTGAAGGTCCTGCTGCTGGAGAAGCTTGAGCAGCCCGGCGGCGCCGCGGTGTCCGCGCAGGCGTTCGACGGCGTCGACGCGCGCCTCTCGCGCTATTCCTACCTCGTGAGCCTCCTGCCGCAGCAGGTCATTGACGACCTGGGCCTGCACATCCGGCTGGCGCGGCGCCGGTACTCGTCCTACACGCCCGACCCGCACGACGGCACCAAAGCCCTGCTGATCGACAACGGGGATGCGTCAGCCACTGCGGCGTCCTTTGCCGCGGTCGGGGCTGCCGACGGCGAATTCCAGGCCTTCGCCGACTTCTACACCGGCTGCCGCAAACTCACCGAAGCCCTCTGGCCGACCATGACCTCCCCGCTGCCGACCCGCTCCGAGGCGAGGAATCTCGCGGCGCGCGCCGGTGCGGGGCAGGCCTGGGACGCCATCACGGAACGGCCCATCGGGGACACCATCGCCGCGGAACTCCGGCACGACCTGGTCCGGGGCGTGGTGCTCACCGATGCCCTGATCGGGACCTTCGCCCGGGCCGGCGACGAGGATCTGCAGCAGAACATCTGCTTCCTGTACCACCTGGTCGGCGGCGGAACGGGCGACTGGGACGTGCCCGTCGGCGGCATGGGCGCCGTCTCCGGGGAACTGGAACGGGCCGCCCGCGAGGCCGGGGCAACGATTCTGACCTCCGCGGACGTCACCGCCGTCCGCCCGGGAGGCGAGGTCCGCTACCGCCACAACGGCGCAGAGCACACGGCCGCCGCGTCCTGGATCCTCGCCAACGTGGCCCCGGTGGTGCTGGACCGGCTCAGGGGCTCCGACGCTGCCAGCGGCGCTCCCACGCAGGCACCGCCCGCCACGAAGAACCCGAACCACCTCCGGGAGGGTGCGCAGGTCAAGGTGAACCTGCTGCTGACCCGCCTGCCCCGGCTGCTGGACCGGACTGTCAGCCCGGAAGCGGCCTTCGGCGGGACCTTCCACATCAACGAGACCTGGTCTCAGCTCGACGCCGCCTACCTCGCCGCCGCCGCCGGCACCATCCCCGATCCGCTGCCCTGCGAGATCTACTGCCACTCCCTCACGGATCCCAGCATCCTGTCCCCGGAACTGCAGGCCGCCGGCGCGCAGACCCTCACCGTGTTCGGCCTGCACGTCCCGGACCGGCTGATCACCGCGGAAAACAATGACCAGCGCCGGGCCGAACTGCAGGCGGCCGTCCTGAAATCGCTGAACTCGGTCCTGGCCGAACCCATCGAGGAGCTGCTGCTGAGCGGCCCGGACGGCCGGCCCTGCATCGAAACGAAAACGACCCTGGACATCGAGCGGGCGGTCGGCATGCCGCGCGGCAACATCTTCCACGGCGGCCTCGACTGGCCCTTCGTCGAGGACGACGCGCCGCTGGACACCCCGGCGCAGCGCTGGGGCGTCGCGACGGATGACCCGCGGATCCTGCTCTGCGGCTCCGGTGCCCGGCGCGGCGGCGCCGTCAGTGCCATCGGCGGGCACAACGCGGCCATGGCGGTCCTCGAGTCCGGCCGGCCTGACACCGGCCGCGCCTCCCGGGGCTGAGCCTGGCAACCCCGGATGAGTGAGCCTTCGCCGCCCCGGCCAGCTCCCAGCACCGCCGGGGACAAATGGAGCCCGCGGCTGGCTTTGCTGGTTGCTGCGACGTTCTTTATGGAGTTCCTGGACGGCACCGTCCTGACCACGGCGATCCCCAGCATCGCGGCGGACTTCTCCATCCCGTCGGCGGACGTCAACATCACCATGACCGCCTACCTGATGACGGTGGCGATGGGCATTCCGCTCAGCGGCTGGCTGGCCGAACGGCTCGGGGCGCGGCGGGTGTTCTGCCTGGCCATTGCGACGTTCACTGTGGCCTCGCTGCTGTGCGCGCTCAGCCAGGACCTGGCCATGCTGACCCTGAGCCGGGTGCTGCAGGGCGCGGGCGCCGCCATGATGGTCCCGGTGGGCACCCTCGTGGTGCTCCGCGGAACGGCAAAGAAGGACCTGCTCCGCGCCACGGCGTACCTGGTGTGGCCCGGGCTGCTGGCGCCCGTGCTGGCTCCGCTGGTGGGCGGCGCGCTCACCACGTTCCTGTCCTGGCACTGGATCTTCCTGATCAACCTCCCGCTGGGGCTCGCGGCGTTCCTCGCGGCGCTGCGGCTGGTCCCGGCCGCCCCCGGGGACCGCACCCGCCGCCTGGACTGGCTGGGGCTTGCCTTCACGACCCTGGGCGTGGGGCCCGTCGTGGTGGGCCTGGAGCTGGCCGGCGGCCGCGAATCCGGCGCCTGGGCGGCCATCGGCAGCGCCGCAGGGCTGCTGTTCCTCGGCACGGCCGTCTGGTGGATGCGGCGTGCCCGTTTCCCCTTGTTTGATCTCGGCGTCTTCTCCACCCGGACGTTCCGCGCCACGGCGACCGGCGGCTTCATCTACCGCCTGACCATCAGTGCCATGCCCTTCCTGCTGCCGCTGATGTTCCAGAACGGCTTCGGCTGGGATCCGCTGCACGCCGGGGTCCTCGTCGCGGCAGTGTTCATCGGCAATATCGGGATCAAACCGGCCACGACACCGCTGATCCGGCGCTTCGGCTTCAAACCGGTGCTGGTCTTCGCGTCCCTAGCCTCGGCGGCCACCTTCGCGCTGTGCGCCCTGCTCGACGCCGGCACCCCGGAGCCGCTGATTTTCGCACTGCTTGTAGCCAGCGGCGCCTTCCGGTCCATCGGTTTCTCGGCCTACGCCTCGGTGCAGTACGCCGACGTCGTTCCCGCCCAGCTGCCGTCGGCCAACGCCGTGTCCGCCACGCTGGTGCAGCTTGCGACGGCAGCCGGGATCGCCATCGGGGCCTTGCTGATCCGGGTTTACGAGGCCAGCGGACCGCTACTGGGAGGTGCTGCGGCAGCGGCGTACCGCGCGGCGTTCCTCGCGATCGCGGTGGTTATGCTCCTGAGCACCCTGGACAGCCTGATGCTGCCCCGGCACGCGGGAGCCGAGGTCAGCCGGCCTGGCCCAGCACCAGCGGCAGCACCGCCCCGGCGCCCGCAAGCCTGAGGGCACGGCCGGCGACGGTCACGGTCCAGCGGCTGTCGACCAGATCGTCGATGAGCATCACGCTCTGGCCCTGGGTCCCGGCCAGGGCTGCTTCCAGCTCCGGTCCGACCACGAGGCGTTCCCAGACCCCGGCAAGACGGTAGGCGCTGTTGCCGCCGCGCCCGCCGGTCGGTCCGCCGTGCTCCAGCTGCAGCTGCCCCAGGTACGGGATCCGGCCGATCTCCGAGATGCCCCGGGCCAGCGAGTCCACCAGGGCCGGTTTGCCACGGGACGGGACGCTGATGATGGCGGCGGGCCGGCCTGCCCCGCTCCAGCCGGGGGTGCGGGCGTCCCCGGCGCCCCACTCGCGCAGCACCTGGACACAGGCCTGCAGCATGCCCGGGTCCACCGCGCGGTCGGGGGCTCCGGCGGCGAAGGCTTCGCGCAGGGCGCCGCCCCAGCCCAGGTCGGTGAGCCGTGCCAGCGCCCGGCCGTGCGCGACGTTTTCTTCGGGTTTGATCTTGCCCTTCACCGGCACGCCCAGCCGGTCCATGCCGCTGGGCCACTGCAGCCGGGGTTCCAGGGGTACCCCGGCGCGGCTCAGCGTCTGGCCGGCGGCTTCGGTGGCCGAGGCGGCAATGTCTGCCGGGAACCACTGTCCGGCGCAGTTGTCGCAGCGGCCGCAGGCGTGGGCGGTCTCGTCGTCCAGGACCGAGGTGATGTATTCCATCCGGCAGCCGGCGGTGTCCTGATAGATCACCATGGAGTCCTGCTCGTCCACCCGGGCCTCCGCGATCCGGCTGTAGCGCTCGGCGTCGTAGTTCCACGGCTGGCCGGTGGCCCGCCAGCCCCCGCCCACCCGCTCCACGGCGCCGTCGACCGCCAGCACCTTCAACAGCAGCTCCAGCGGCGTCCTGCGCAGGTCCACGCGCGCTTCAAGCGCCACCGTGGACACGGCGGTCCCCGCCTCGGCGAGCGCGGTCAGCACCGCACCGGCCTTCTGCTCCGAGGGCATCGATGCGGTCGCGAAGTACTGCCAGATATCGCGGTCCTCGGAGCCGGGCAGCAGCAGCACGTCGGCGTTGGCGGCGCCACGGCCGGCACGGCCCACCTGCTGGTAGTAGGCCACGGGAGAGGATGGCGCCCCAAGGTGCACCACAAAACCGAGGTCCGGTTTGTCGAAGCCCATGCCAAGGGCGGAGGTGGCGACGAGCGCCTTGACCTGGTTGTCCTTGAGGAGCTGCTCGGCTCGTTCGCGGTCCGCGGGGTCGGTGCGTCCGGTGTAGGCGAGCACCTCGTGTCCGGCTTCGGCCAGCAGCCTGGCGGTGTCTTCGGCCGCGGAAACAGTCAGCGTGTAAATGATTCCGCTGCCGGGCAGGTCCTTGAGGTGCGTGAGCAACCAGCCGAGCCGGTCCCGGGAGTCCGGCAGGCTCAGCACACCCAGCCGGAGCGATTCACGGCCCAGGGCGCCGCGGATCGTCAGCACTCCGGCGCCCAGCTGCTCCTCGATGTCGTGGACCACCCGGGAGTTGGCGGTGGCGGTGGTGGCCAGGACCGGAACGGTATCCGGCAACTGGGTGATCAGGTCCGCGATGCGCCGGTAGTCGGGACGGAAATCGTGGCCCCAGTCCGAGATGCAGTGCGCCTCGTCGATGACCAGGAGCCCGGTGCGGCGGATCAGTTCCGGGAGCTGGTTCTCGCGGAATGAGGGGTTGGTGAGGCG
The DNA here is from genome assembly GCF_001750145.1 of Arthrobacter sp. U41. Lineage (NCBI taxonomy): Bacteria > Bacillati > Actinomycetota > Actinomycetes > Micrococcales > Micrococcaceae > Arthrobacter > Arthrobacter sp. U41. Next base: position 1,930,709 of record NZ_CP015732.1, on the reverse strand, counting down.
CTCCGGCGAGACCAGCAGGACATCGACCTCGTCCGCCGCAAGCTGTTCGCGGACGGTGTCCCAGTCCAGCTGGTTGGCGGAGTTGATGGCCACCGCGCGGACCCCGGCCCGCGCGGCGGCGGCAACCTGGTCACGCATGAGGGCCAGCAGCGGGGACACAATCAGGGTCGGGCCGGCGCCGCGGCGCCGCAGCAGCAGGGACGAGACAAAGTACACGGCCGACTTGCCCCAGCCGGTGCGCTGCACAACGAGGGCCCGCCGGCCGCCGTCGACGAGGGCCTCGATGGCTTCGAACTGGCCGTCATGGAACTGCGCCTCCGGGTGCCCGACCAGTTCGCGCAGCACTTCCTGGGCCTGCTCCCGGGTCCCGGCGCCCCCGGCAGTACCGGCGGCCTCAGCGGGAGGCAAAGCGGAAAGGACTGCAGCGTTCTGGTGATTGGCCATTGCTTTAGTATCCCAGCCCCCTCCGACAGCCGCGAAGCCACGGGCGCCGCTATGTGGACAATCACAGCGGATCTGCCGGTGGTCCGCCGGTGGTCCGCGGCCGGAAGACACCGCGGGCGCGCTCCTCCGCAGCCGCCCCCGGCCCTCAACGTAAGATAAGACGCGTGACTATGGACCAGACAAAGACTTTTGACCTCTCGGCCTCCTTCAAGGCCTACGACGTGCGCGGCATTGTGGGCGAATCGATCACCGCCGAGATCGTCGAGGCGGTGGGCGCGGCGTTCGTCGACGTCCTGCAGCTGGAGGGCAAGACGGTGCTGGTGGGCGGCGACATGCGCCCGTCCTCCCCCGAGTTCAGCAAGGCCTTTGCCAACGGCGCCGCCCGGCGCGGCGCCAACGTCCAGCTCCTCGACCTCATCTCCACCGACGAGCTTTATTACGCCTGCGGCGCGCTCAACGCGGCCGGTGCCACCTTCACCGCCAGCCACAACCCCGCGGAGTACAACGGCATCAAGATGGCCAAGGCCGGCGCCGTGCCGATTTCCTCCGAAACCGGGCTCAAGGAAATCCAGGCCCGCGCCGAGGAGTACCTGAACACCGGGTCCATCCCCGCGGCCCCCGTTCGCGGCCTGATCGGCGTGCACGACGTCCTGAAGGGCTACTCCGAGTACCTGCGCAGCCTCGTGGACCTCCGCGGCATTCGTCCGCTGAAGGTCGTCGTGGACGCCGGCAACGGCATGGCCGGCCTCACCACCCCCGCTGTCCTCGGCGACGCCCTGCTGCCCAAGCTCCCCCTTGAGATCATCCCGCTCTACTTCGAGCTGGACGGATCCTTCCCGAACCACCCCGCCAACCCGCTGGAGCCGGAGAACCTGCGTGACCTGCAGGCCGCCGTCGTCGAGCACGGGGCGGACCTTGGACTGGCGTTCGACGGCGACGCCGACCGCTGCTTCGTCATCGATGAGAAGGGCGAACCGGTCTCGCCGTCGGCGATCACCGGGATGGTGGCCCGCCGCGAGATTGCCCGCGCCCAGGGGCTTGGCGAGGCGAACCCGACAATCATCCACAACCTGCTGACGTCCCGCGCCGTCCCCGAGCTGGTGGAGCGCCTCGGCGGCCGGGCAGTCCGCACCCGCGTGGGCCACTCCTTCATCAAGGCTGTGATGGCCGCGGAGGGAGCCGTCTTCGGCGGCGAACACTCCGCCCACTTCTACTTCCGCGACTTCTGGAACGCAGACACCGGCATGCTGGCCGCCATGCACGTCCTGGCCGCCCTCGGCGAACAGGACGGCCCGCTGTCCGAGCTCGGCCGCGAATACGAGCCGTACATGTCCTCCGGCGAGATCAACTCCGAAATCGAAGACAAGGCCGCCGCCGTCGAGCGGGTCCGCCACGATTTCCGCAACGACGACGTCGAGGTGGACCACCTCGACGGCAGCACGTTCATCGCCACCGACGGCAGCTACTGGTTCAACCTGCGCCCCTCCAACACCGAGCCGTTCCTCCGCCTGAACGTGGAGGCCACGGATAAAGCCACCATGGAGCGTGTCCGGGACCGCGTCCTGGCACTGGTCCGGGGCTAGAGGTGTCGGAACGGCCGGCCGAAACCGCTGCTGAGACGGCCACTGGGTCCTGGCGCGAGAGCGTCCCGGAGTCCAGCGCCACCGATCTGGAAAACCTGCTCGGCACCGGCGTCGGCGCAGCCCAGGAGCAGCTCGAGCGCAACGGCGGGTTCCTGCCGTTCGCCCTGGTGGTCGAGAACGACGGCGAGGTCCGGCTGGTTGCCGTGACCCCCGCCGACGCGGCCGAGGGCACGGACGCCGACTTCGATGCGGACTCGATGATCAGCGACCTCACGGAACTGCTGCGGCAGCACCGGGATGAGTTCCGCGCCGCCGCCATCGTGTGTGACATCACTCTGCTGGAGGAAGCCTCGGACGCCATCCACGTGGCCGCGGAGCACCGGGACGGGTCGCTGTTCGCCGCGGTCCTGCCGTACGCCGCGAACCCGGAGACGCGCGATCTCGAATTCGGCGAGCTCTCCGCCGACACCAACGAGCCCGGCGTCTGGGTGGACTAGACCGCCGGTAAACTGGTGTTATGAAGATCAACGCCTTCGCGGATGTCAGCCTGCGCGCCATGATGGTGCTCGCGGCGGCTCCCGACGGCGGACTCCTCACGACCCAGAGCATCGCCGACGCCGTCGCGACGCCGTACAACCACGTCAGCAAGGCGATGGGGAAGCTGCGCGAGCTGGGCATGATCGACGTCGAGCGCGGCCGGCACGGCGGCTCCCGGCTCAGCAGCGCCGGCCGGACCGCCACCGTGGGCCAGCTCCTGCGCCAGCTGGACACGCGCACGGACCCGGCCGACTGCGTCGCCGCCGGCGGGGCCTGTCCGCTGATCAACGAATGCCTCCTCCGCGGAGCCCTCGCCCGGGCCCGGGAGGCCTTCTACCGCGAACTGGACGACATGGTCGTCGCGTCCCTGCCGACCGCCCGGCAGATGGCCCCGGTGTTCCAGGCGATCGGCCTGCGCCCCGGCCTCTGAGCCGGACCCCCTGCCTCTGAGCCGGGCCCCGTCTCCCGCGCCGCCTCCCCGCGCCGGCTCGCCGCCGGCCCCGGGCTCGCTCCGGAATCGCGGGCCCCCGCGTCCGGCCGGAACGTCACCGCTGAGCGGGCCGAATTGCAATCATTTTCTACGCCCTGTAGAACAGAGGTACAAATACTTGCATTTCAAATACAGGTATTCTCGTCGGTCCGGTTGAAGACCCCCGGGCCACTATCTCAGGAGACAATATGCTCTCGGACAAGTCCTTCCCCGTGATCGAGGCCACCCTCCCGCTGGTCGGTTCCCGGATCGGTGCAATCACCCCCAACTTCTACGCCCGCCTCTTCGCGGCGCACCCGGAACTGATGGACGGACTCTTCAGCCGCTCCAACCAGCGCTCCGGAAACCAGCAGCAGGCCCTGGCCGGAAGCATCGCCGCTTTCGCCACCCACCTGGTGAACAACCCCGGAACCCTGCCGGAGACCGTGCTCGCCCGCATCGCCCACCGCCACGCCTCCCTCGGCATCACCGAACCGCAGTACCAGGTGGTCTACGAGCACCTCTTCGCCGCCATCGCCGAGGACCTCGCCGAGGTCATCACCCCCGAAATCGCCGAAGCCTGGACCGAGGTCTACTGGCTGATGGCGGACGCGCTGATCAAGCTCGAAAAAGGCCTCTACGCCATGCAGGCCAACGGCACGATGTGGAGCCCGTGGCGGGTCGCCGCCAAAACTGCCGCCGGCACCGGCTCCATGACCTTCACCCTGGAACCGGCCGACGACACCCCCATCACCCCCGCCCTCCCGGGCCAGTACGTCAGCGTCAAGGTCCAGCTCCCGGACGGGCTGCGCCAGGTCCGCCAGTACTCGCTGTCCGGCGGCGCCGGCGCCAACCGCACCTTCACCACCAAGAAGGACGACGGCGGCGAAGTCTCCCCCGTGCTGCACAACAGCGTCCAGGTGGGCGACATCCTGGAGATCTCCAACCCCTACGGCGAAATCACCCTCAAGGAAGGCGACGGCCCCGTCGTCCTGGCCTCCGCCGGCATCGGCTGCACACCGACCGCGTCCATCCTGCGCTCGCTCGCGGACGCCGGCTCGGACCGCCAGGTCCTGGTCCTGCACGCGGAAAGCGACCTGGAGTCCTGGGCGCTGCGCAGCCAGATGACGGACGACGTCGAACGCCTCGACGGCGCCGACCTCCAGCTCTGGCTCGAGCGGCCGGTTGCCGGAACCAGGGAGGGCTTTATGTCGCTGCGCGAAGTGGACCTGCCGGCCAACGCCTCGCTGTACCTGTGCGGTCCGCTGCCGTTCATGAAGAGCATCCGCAACGAGGCCATCAACGCCGGCATCCCGGCCACCAAGATCCACTACGAGGTCTTCGGCCCGGACATCTGGCTGGCCAGCTAGTCCCCACGCCCCCCGGTGGGCAGATCAGGGCGGATGCGGACCCCGTAGCCGCCCTGATCTGCCCACGCGACGCACCACCAGGCAACGCAGCCAGCACCACGTCGGCCCCGCACGGCCCCAATCACCCCGCGGACGGCATACCCGTGATTGCATGGCCGAACCGCAGGAGGTTGCCCGGGTCGTAGCTGGACTTCGCGGCCTGCATCCGTTCGTAGACCGCGGGCGGCCAAGCCCTGGCCCGGTCAGCCACATCGCCGGGGGCGCCGTGGAAGTTGACCAGCGTGTATCCGGTGGAATGGGGCGCCATCGCTGCCAGGATTCCGCGGATGGATGCGGCGACAGCCTCGGCGATCGGCGGCATCTTGAAGCCGAGGAGGAAGAGCAGGAACGCCGCGTCCCGCCCCGACACCGCGTCCGGCGAAGCCCCGGCCCGGCCCAAGGCCCCGCCGAGCGGCCTGATCTCAACGAGGAGCAGCGGGCAGTCCGAGCCCTCGCCGGTGAGCTTCAGCAGGTCCGCAACGGTGTCTTCGCCGAGGTCCTTCAGGAGCGCCCCGCCGGCCGTGAACGGGAGCGGATCCGACGGGTCCATGTGGATCTGGTCGACGTCCAGGTAGCTCATGGGACCGGCCGTGTCCATTAACGGCCTGGAAACCGCGCGCATCGGGGCCAGCAAGCGGTCGCCGTCCTCGCGGCTGCCCAGGAAGGCGAAGCGGAGATGCACCACGAACTGGCCCCTCAGCGGCTCGGGGACGAACTCCATCTCCGGAAGCCGCAGCAGGGAGATTGACGGCGAGGCGTCCTCGGGCAGCGTGGGCAGCCATTCTCGGAACGCCGTCAGCACAAGGGCGGCATCCGCCCCGGGATAAATGATCCCGCCGCCATAGAAGTCCCCCAGCGGAAAGAGGCTGAACTCAAGCTCCGTCACGATTCCGAAGTTTCCCTTCCCCCCGCGCATCAGCGCGAACAGTTCGGCTTCGGCCCCGGCGTCGATCCGGCGCAAGGCGCCGTCCGCGGTGACGACTTCCATGCTGCGGACATGGTCCGCCGCAAAACCGTAGGCGCGGCCCATCAGGGGCAGCCCGCCGCCGACGGTGTAGCCGACGACGCCGACGTCGGTACTGGAGCCGTGCAGCCCGATCAGTCCGTGCGGGACGCTCGCTTCCAGGACACTGCGCCACTTCACCCCGGCCCCCACCCGTGCGGTGCGTTCGACCGGATCAATTGCCACTTCCTGCAGGCGCCGGGTGTTGATGAGCAGGCCACCGTCGACCGCCGAGTCAGCGCCGTGGCCGGTGGACTGGACCGCCACCGGGAGCCTGTGTTCTGCCGCCCATTTCACCCCGGCCGCAACGTCCTGCGCGTCCCGGGCGCCAAGGACGACGTCGGGCCGGTGGACTGTTGCGGCGTTGAACGCGAGCGTCTCGGCCGCGAATTCGGGGGTGTCCGGCAAAGCGACAGGGCCGCTGACCGCCGTGGTCAAGGCCTGGATGTCGTCGGTGACAAGCATGATGGGCTCCTGCGCCCGCCTGCTGCGGGCAGATTGGGGGCACGGCAGCGCGCGCATGGAATGCCCCCAGCACCCTCTCCAGTCGGCGGACGGCCCGGCTGATGAATGCGTAGAAGCTTACGGTCCACTGCCGCCGCGGTCTAGGGACCTAAGCCCCGGGCACCGCTGGCTGCCTCGCGGACCCAGCAAAACGGCGGCCCGCACCTGTCACAAGGTGCGGGCCGCCGTCGTTGTCAGCTGAAACGCAGGCCGCTACTGGGCCGCCAGGCGTTCCTTCAGGCCTTCGAGCTCGGAGCGTAGCTCCGCAGGCAGCGAGTCACCGAACTTTGCATACCACTCTTCGATGGAGGCCAGCTCGGCGGCCCACTCCTCGGGGTCGACGCGGACGGCATCTTCCACGTGGGCGTGCGTCAGGTCCAGGCCGGTGAGGTCCAGCGAGTGCCCGGCCGGCACGAAGCCGATGGGGGTCTCGACAGCGTCTGCCTTGCCTTCGATGCGCTCGATGGCCCACTTGAGGACGCGTGCGTTGTCGCCGAAGCCGGGCCAGGCGAAGTCGCCGTCAGCCGTGCGGCGGAACCAGTTGACCAGGAAGATGTGGGGCAGGCGTTCCGGGTTGGCCTTGCCGGAGACGCTGATCCAGTGCTTCAGGTAGTCGCCGGCGTCGTAGCCAATGAACGGCAGCATGGCCATCGGGTCACGGCGCAGCACGCCGACCTGGCCGGCGGCGGCAGCCGTCGTCTCCGAGGAGAGTGTGGAGCCCATGAAGATGCCGTTGGTCCAGCTGCGGGCCTGGGTGACCAGGGGAACCGTGGTCTTACGGCGCCCGCCGAACAGGATCGCGGAGAGCTCCACGCCTTCCGGGTTGTAGTACTCCTCGGCCAGCATGTCGACCTGGGAAATCGGCGTGCAGAACCGCGAGTTCGGGTGGGCTGCGGGCTTGTCCGAATCAGGCGTCCAGGAGTTGCCCTGCCAGTCAGTCAGGTGCGCGGGAGTCTCGTCGGTCATGCCCTCCCACCACACACCCCCGTCGTCCGTGAGGGCCACGTTGGTGAAGATGCTGTGGCCCTTGGCGATGGCGCGCATGGCGTTGGGGTTGGTGCCCCAGCCGGTGCCCGGCGCGACGCCGAAGAGGCCGGCTTCCGGGTTGGTGGCGCGCAGTTCGCCCTCCTTGCCGATCCGCATCCAGGTGATGTCGTCACCGAGGGTTTCGACTTCCCAGCCTTCAATGGCCGGGTCCAGCAGGGCGAGGTTGGTCTTGCCGCAGGCCGACGGGAAGGCCGCGGAGATGTAGTACGCCTTCTTTTCAGGCGAGGTGAGCTTGAGGATCAGCATGTGCTCAGCCAGCCAGTCCTCGTCGCGGGCCATTACCGAGGCGATGCGCAGGGCGTAGCACTTCTTGCCCAACAGGGCGTTGCCGCCGTAGCCGGAGCCGAAGGACCAGATGGAGCGCTCTTCGGGGAAGTGCACGATCCACTTGTCCGGGTTGCAGGGCCACGCGACGTCGGCCTGTCCGGGGGCCAGCGGTGCGCCCAGGGAGTGCAATGCCGGGACAAAGAATGCGTTCGTGGCGGTGATCTTGTCCAGGACGTTGGTGCCGATCGTGGCCATGATGCGCATGGAGGCGACAACGTAGGCGCTGTCCGTGATCTCCACGCCAAATTTGGGATCCTCGGCGTCAAGGTGGCCCATGACGAACGGGATGACATACATGGTGCGGCCGCGCATGGAACCGCTGAAGAGGCCGCGCAGCTTCTCCTTCATCTCCGCCGGAGCCATCCAGTTGTTGGTGAAACCGGCATCACGTTCGTTCTCGGAGCAGATAAAAGTCTGCTCCTCGACGCGGGCCACATCGGCGGGGTCAGAGAATGCAGCGAAAGACTTGGGGAACAGCTTCTCGTTGAGGCGGGTCAGCGTGCCCGCGGCGACCAGCTCGTCCGTAAGCCGGGTGTTCTCTTCCTCAGAGCCGTCTACCCAGTGGATCCGGTCCGGCTGGGTCAGCCCAGCTACCTCTTCAACCCATGCCAGCAGGCCGGCATGTGTGGTGGGTGCTTTTTCAAGCAACGGCAGTCGCGCCAGATCTCCCATTACGGTTCCCTTCCTCGGGTTCAGTCGTGTGTCCTAAATGTAGGGCTAGATCACCCCCCAAAATCGGGCCCAGACATGGGACGTCCGGGGACCTGGAAATCAAAAACCCCGGAAATGCAAGGAATCTGCGGCATGAACAGGGCCCTTTTTGTGACCAAGGTCACGTAGACCGGTCTAGTCGGCTAGATTACACACGTTTCGATTTGTAACTATGGCCCCACCTCGCGTAAAGTAATTCGAGGTTCGGGGAGCGAGAAGTTCCAAGAGCCGAGAATGCGCCCATAGCTCAGCTGGATAGAGCGTCTGTCTACGGAACAGAAGGTCAGGGGTTCGAATCCCTTTGGGCGCACAGAGAAAAAGATCCGCACCGGCCCGCCGGTGCGGATCTTTTGTTTAACCCGGAGAACACCCGACGGCGGCATTGGGCCGGACTCCGCTACGGCGAGACGGCCTGGCTGATCCGGAGCCGCATAGCATCGAAGTGGCTGTTGAGCCGGTGGGCAGCGAGAACCTTGTCCCCGGTCGAGACGGCATCGTAGATCCCCCGGTGCAGGCCGGCTGCTGCAAGGAGGTCGATTCCTGCCGCACCGCCCAGCTCAACGTAGAGCCGGCGGTAGACCTGCCAGAAGACATCGAGCAGACTGACCAGCAGCTCGTTGTTGAGCGGCTCGAACAGCCTGCGGTGGAACTGGGCGTCCGCTTCGACGAAGTTCTCCCCGGCGCCGGCCAGGGCCTCCATCCGGATCACGGATTCCTCGACGGCCATCAGATGCTCCGGGGTCATCAGGTCCATGGCGCCCGCAATCAGCCCGGCCTCCAGCGCCTGCCTGACGCCCACGAGCTGCAGCGCTTCCTGACCGTGATGGCGCAGCGACAACCGGCCACGGAACGTGAGGCCATCGGTGAGGGCGTCAAAATTTCTCGGGGCCACGAACATGCCGAAACCATGACGGATTTCAATGACACCCAGTGCCTGGAGTACCTTCAGGGATTCCCGCAAGGTGTTCCGGCCGACGCCCAGCACGGCGGCGAGCTCATGCTCGGTCGGCAGCGGATCCCCTGCTTCCAGCTCCCGCGCCAGGATCAGGTCCATGATGTCCGTCTGAAGCGCCCTCAGCCTGGCCTGCGCACTGAATCTCGCCTGCGGCATGGACCCGCCGGCAGCGCCCCCCGCCGTGCCGCCTGCGCCCACACTGCCCGCAGTCAAGTTGCCTGCCGTCATCGCCCTGCCCTCCCCCAAGTATGTTCCCAACAGTAACCGTGGTCCCACGTCCTGCAAAGGGCTTCGGGCGAGGCTCAGCGGCGAGGCCCCGGGCGTAGGCTTTTGCCATGACGGCACAGCTTGAACGGGAATTCGATGTCATTGTGATCGGCGCCGGCGCCGTGGGCGAGAATGTGGCGGACCGGGTGGTGCAGGGCGGGCTGACCGCAGTGCTGATCGAGGCGGAACTGGTGGGCGGCGAGTGCTCCTACTGGGCCTGCATGCCCTCCAAGGCGCTGCTTCGCCCGGGCACCGCACTCCACGGCGCACAGGCAGTGCCCGGCGCCAGGGAAGCCGTCACCCGGACCCTGGACGCCGCCGCGGTACTCAAACGCCGCGACCACTTCACGTCCAACTGGCAGGACGACAGCCAGGCCACGTGGGTCCAGGACACCGGGATAGAGCTGATCCGCGGCCACGGCTGGATCACGGACACCCGGAAGGTTGAGGTCGCGGGCCTGGACGGGAACAGCTACGCGCTCACGGCCCGGCACGCCGTCGTGCTGGCCACGGGCTCCTCGCCAACGGCGCCGCCCATCGACGGACTGGCCGACGTGGACTACTGGACCACGAGGGAAGCGACGTCCGCGCGCGAGATCCCGGGCCGGCTGGCGGTCCTCGGCGGCGGGGTGGCCGGCACCGAACTCGCCCAGGCTTTCGCCCGACTCGGCGCCTCGGTGACCCTGGTGGCGCGCGGCGGCCTGCTGGGCGCCTTCCCGGAAGAGGCAGCCACGCTGGTTGCCGCCGGGCTGCGCGCGGACGGCGTCCATCTCCGTCTCCGCACCGGCACCAGGAACGTTCGCGAGAACGACGAGGGCTCCGTCACCCTCGAACTTGATGGCGGCGGGACGGTGACGGCGGACAAGCTCCTGGTCACCACCGGCCGGCATCCCGCGCTCGAAGGAATCGGTCTGGAGCGTGTGGGCCTCGCCGCCGCGGAAGGGAAGGAACTGCGGCTCAGCACCGACTCCACGGGCCTGGTTGCGGGCGGCACCGGGAACGACGTCGATCCGTGGCTGTACGCCGCGGGCGACGCCGCCGGAAGGGTCATGCTGACCCATCAGGGCAAGTATGAGGCGCGCGCCACGGGCGACGCCATTGCCGCCCGGGCCAGTGGCGAACTCAACGGCGAGGCCGCCCCGTGGAGCCGCTACGCCCGGACGGCCAACGACCATGCCATTCCCAACGTCGTCTTCACCGATCCGGAACTGGCCAATGTGGGCCGGACGGTGCAGCAGGCGGAACGGGACGGATTCAGGGCGTCGTCCGTGGAACTGCCCATCCAGGTCGCCGGATCCTCACTGCACGCCGAGCGGTACGAGGGCTGGGTCCAGCTGGTGGTCGATGAGGACCGCCGGGTACTGCTGGGCGCCACTTTCGCGGGGCCGGACGTGGCCGAGCTGCTCCATGCCGCCACCATCGCCATCGTCGGCGAGGTGCCGCTGGACCGGCTGTGGCACGCCGTGCCCTCCTACCCCACGATCAGCGAGGTCTGGCTGCGCCTGCTCGAGGAATACGGGCTCTGACCCGGCGCGCGGACCGGGCCGGAACAGTCGGCCTGCTCAGATTCACGCGCTTCTATTTGAACTGACCGGTCAGTTCGGTTAGCTTGGTCGTAGACATTCTTCTGCGAAAGGCTCCCCTTGCTCCGCGTTCAACAGCTCTCCGTGGGCGGCAGACGGGAGGAGTTGCTGCCGGAGACCTCCCTGCAGGTCCGGCGCGGTGAACTCCTGCTGGTTTCCGGCAAACGCCAGGCCCAGCGCACCGCCCTGGCCCTGGCCCTGAGCGGACGGCTCAAGCCCTCCGGCGGCCGCTTCGAATGGGACGGGGCGGAGTGGGACGGAAGTACCCGGATCAAGACCCTGCGGGAGGCGAGCGCCGTGGTGGACTCCCCCGGCGTGAACGAACCTGAGCAGCACTTGAGCGTCAGCGACCTCGTTACCGAGGACCTTGCCCTGATCCCGCGCCGCTACCGGGGATCGCTGCGCGGCAGGCCGTGGCTGAAGGTCAACCGCTTCCAGGACATCGCCGGGCTGTGGACCGACCAGCTTCCGGCCGCCCGGCGGATCGAGCTGCTCACGGCGCTTGCCCTGGCGAACCCGCACACGGACCTGCTCGTCGTGGACTCCCCGGACCGCCACGGCGATCCGGCTGAGTGGCTGCCGCGGCTGGAGGAGCTGGCGTACGACGCCGGGCGACCGCTCGCCGTCGTCGCCACCGTACTGAGCGTGCCGGCGGGCTGGACCGGCCCGACCGCCGCGATCGGCAACGCACAGTGACGGTGCTGCGGCTGGCCCGTTCCGAACTCAAGCGCATGACCGGCGGCGTGCTGCCCAAGCTGACCATTCTGGCGCTGGCCATGGTGCCCCTGCTCTACGGCGCCGTGTACCTCTACGCCAACTGGGACCCCTACGGAAACCTGAACCAGATCGATGCGGCGCTCGTGGTGGAGGACAGCGGCGCCACCTCCGCCGACGGCACCCGGCTCGAGGCCGGCCGGAAAGTCGCCGAGAGCCTGGCGGACGGGCATGTCTTCAACTGGCAGACGGTCACCAGGCCGGCGGAAGCGGACCAGGGCGTCAGCACGGGCAAATACGCCTTCGCCTTGAAGATCCCCCGGGACTTCTCGGCGAACCTCGTCTCCCCCGGCAGCTTCGACGCCGCCAACCAGGCCATGCTGAACGTCACCACCAACGACGCGAACAACTACCTGCTGGGCACCATCGTGGACAAGCTCACCACCGCCGTGCACACCACGGTGGCGGCCGAGGTCGGCGAGGAGACCGCCAACCAGCTCCTCACCGGCTTCGGGACCATCCACGCCCAGATGCTCCAGGCCTCCGACGGGGCCGGGAACCTCGCCGACGGCCTCGCCGGCCTGCGTGACGGGGCCGTCGCCCTCCACCAGGGCACCGGTGATCTCAAGAACGGCGCCGCCGAAGTACACAACGGCCAGCTCCAGCTCCGGGACGGCGCCAACGCCCTGAGTACCGGGGCAGCCGAGCTCAGCGGCGGACTGGCCCAGCTCAAGGACAAAACCGCCACGCTGCCGGCCGATTCCCGGACGCTGGCGGACGGTGCCGCAAAGGTGGCGGCCGGCAACGCCGCGCTCAACACCCAGGTGAAGGCCCTGGCCGGCCAGCAGGCCGCCTCCGAACAGGCAGCGGCCCAGGGGGCCGCCCAAGCAGAACACAGCCGGGTGGCCGCGTCCAACAGCCGGCTCGTCGCTGCCGGGACCATCACCCCGGCCCAGGCGGAGGCCATCCTGGCGGACTTCGACGCCCACCCCGCCGCGCCGTCGTCCGCCGGCCCGGCGGCATCCCTCACGGCATCCGCGGCGCAGGTCCAGCAGCTGGCGGACGGGTCCGCTGCCGTCAGCGCCGGGGCGGCAAGGCTGGCGGGAGCCACTCCGGCCCTCACCGGCGCCATCGGCCAGGCGTCCACCGGGGCGGACCGGCTGTCCAGCGGTGCCGCCACGCTCGCCGCCGGGCAGCAGAGCGCCGTGGACGGTGCCGCACAACTCACTGCGGGCGCGCAAAAACTCGACGACGGTGCGGCCCGGCTGGAAAGCGGCGCGGCCACGGCCTCCGAAGGCGCCGGAACTCTTTCCGCTGAACTCGCCAAGGGCGCCGGCCAGGTCCCCAACCCCGACGACACCCAGAAGGACGGCCTCGCCAAGGTGATGGCGGATCCGGTCGCCGTCAGCACCGTCTCGCAGGCCAAGGCGGGCTCCTACGGCGCAGGCCTGGCCCCGTTCTTCCTTACGCTGGCCCTCTGGATCGGCGTCTTTATGCTGATCCAGGCGATGCGGCCGGTGACCCAGCGGGCGCTGGCGTCGAACGCCCCGGCGTGGAAGATCGCCGTCGGCGGCTGGCTTCCGTTCCTGGCCGTCTCGGCTGTCCAGGCGAGCCTGCTCACCCTGGTGGTCGACGCGGGGCTGGGACTCAACCCCGCCCACCCCTGGCTGATGTGGATCCTCATGCTGGCCGCCGCCATGGCGTTCAGCGCAATCATCCAGGGCGTCGTCGCGCTGCTGGGATCCCCCGGCAAGCTCGTGGTGCTCATCCTGCTGGTTTTGCAGCTGGTCTCCTCGGGGGGCACCTTCCCCTGGCAGACAACGCCGCAGCCGCTCCACGTGGTGCACCAACTGCTGCCGATGGGGTATGTGGTCAACGGCATGCGGCACCTGATTTACGGGGCAGACCTTGCCGTCATCCTGCCCACGATGCTGGGGCTGCTTGGCTACACTTTGCTGGGAACGGCCATGTCCACCCTGGCCGTCCGGAAGCACAAGTACTGGACCCTGAAGACCCTGAAACCGGAGATCACCGTATGAGCAGCCGCACGGACAGCAGCATGGCGACTTCCGGCGACGCGGAAGCCTACGCGGAGACCTATACGGAAACCCCGTCCGGGGCGGCGAAGAAGCTCCGGCCGGCCCGCACCAACGCGACCAGGCAGAAGCTGTTTGAGGCCTCGATGGAACTCATCGGCGAACGCGGCGTGGCGGGGGTGACGGTCGATGAGATCGCGGCGGCCGCAGGGGTCTCCAAGGGCACGGTGTACTACAACTTCGGCAGCAAGTCGGACCTGATCGCCCAACTGCTGCGCCACGGGGCGGACATCCTGTTGGCGCGGCTGCTGAGCGTTGGGGACGATACGGCGGACCCGCTCGCTGCGATGGACGAAATGATCGGCCAGGCCATGGACTTCATGGACGAGTACCCCTCCTTCGCCCGGCTGTGGGTCAGCGAGAACTGGCGGACCCCCAGCGAGTGGCAGGACACCTTCACCGAGCTCCGCGGCCGGCTGCTCACCGTGGTCGGCGCGGCGATCGATGCGGTGGCGGCCGTTTACCCGGTGGATCCGGGCGTGTCGCGGGGCAGCCTGGAGACAGCGATCTTCGGGGCCTGCTTTGTGGTGGGCCTGGACCGGCAGACCTACAACCCGGAGCGGACCCGGGAACAAAGTGTCACAGCGATTATGGCGTCCATGCGCGGCTACGTCGTGAAGCAGCCCCCGCTCGGGGATGATTATTCACATGGGCCACATGGGTAACAGCGGCAGGATTGCCATCGGTGCGTTTCTCGCCGCGCTGGCGTTGTTGGCGCTGACCGGCATCACGCTGCACGGAACGGTTTTCCTGTGGTTCCTGGCGGCCTCCGCGGCAGCCTACGTGGCCTGCGTTTCCGAGGTGGTCATCCGCCGCCGGCACCGGACCCTGACCGCGAGCGGGGTCGGGAGCATCCTGTTTATTGCCTTCGGCATCGCGTTCCTGCGGCAGTGGGGTTTGGCCTTCAACGCTGATCCGGATGCATTGTCGACCCGGGTGGATTCCGAACAGCCGGACCTGTATTTCTACCTCGCCGCGGCGTCCGGCGCAGCCACCCTGCTGCTGCTGGTGGCAGGAACAGTCCTGCCGGGCAGGGGCAGGCGCCCGCGCGCCGCCGGCCGTGCCCCGCGGCGGCGTCCGGCCGCCGCGCGACGCCCGGCAGCCAGGACGACGGCGGCCACCCGCCGCGCACCGAACCGGACCGCCCCGCGCCCGACGCCGAGGGCCACCTCCGGCCAGCCGGCCAAGTCTCAGTCGGCCCGTGTTCCCGCTCCGCGGGCGGCATCCTCGGGGCTCCAGCGGCCTTCCTCCGCCGGAAGGTCCTCCGCTGCCAAATCCACGCCCAAGCCCCCGGCGCGCCCCGCAGCGCGGACCTCCCCGCGCCGCTGAGCACGGGACCGGGGGTCCCGCCGTCGATTATTCCGTCCAAAATTCCAGGGGCGCAGCACCGCCGTCGCCACCCCGGCGAGCAGCAGGAGTCCGCCTGTGACCTCGGCGGTGGTGGGCACCTCGCTCAGGACGAGCCACGCCGTCGTCATCCCGACGACGGGAACCAGCAGGGTGAAAGGCACCACGGCAGAAGATGGGTACAGCCCCAACAGCCGGTTCCAGATTCCGTAGCCCACCAGGGAACCGAAGACGGCCGTATAGAGGGCGCTCAGCAGCGTGATGGGCTGGACTTCCACCAGGGCCTGCGACACCGCCGACGGCCCGTCCACCAGCAGGGACAGCCCCAGCAGCGGCAGCGGCACCACGGCCCCTGACCACACCACAAGACCCAGTCCGGATGCTGCCTTGGCCTGTCGGGCGACGATGTTTCCGGCCGCCCAGGACAGCGCCGCGGCGAGGACGATCATGAGCGGCAGCACCGGGGCGACCAGGCTGCGGCCGACAGCCACAACAGCGAGTCCGGCCACGCCCAGCACAACGCCCGCGAGCTGCCGTCGGCTGGGCCGCTCGCCGAGGAAACCGGCGGCCAGGAGCACGGTCAGCAGCACCTGCGCCTGCAGGACCAGCGAGGCCAGGCCAGCGGGCATGCCCAGGGACATGGCCAGATACAGGAGGCCGAACTGGCCGGCGCTCATCAGCAGCCCGACGCCGATGATCGCCTTCCAGCTCACATCCGGCTTCCGGATGAAGAAAATGCAGGGGAGGACCACCAGGGTGAACCGCATGGCCACGAACAACAGCGGCGGCATCTCCGCCCCGTCCGGGTGCAGTCCGAGGTCAATCGCTACGAAGTTGACGCCCCAGAGCACAGCGACGAGCAGGGCCAGGGCGGAATGGCGGGGGTTCACTCTGCCACTATGCCGGATCCGGCCGGGAACCGCAGCCGAACCGGCCCTGGCTGCCGGAGGTTAGCTAAAAAGTGAACGGTCAGAGGTTGCGGGGGTTGTCAGTGCGGGGCCCGTCGTTGCGGGGATCGGTCGGCGCCTGGGTGTTGGGTGACCT
This sequence comes from Arthrobacter sp. U41, assembly GCF_001750145.1. Taxonomy (NCBI): domain Bacteria; kingdom Bacillati; phylum Actinomycetota; class Actinomycetes; order Micrococcales; family Micrococcaceae; genus Arthrobacter; species Arthrobacter sp. U41. Next base: position 1,914,669 of record NZ_CP015732.1, on the reverse strand, counting down.
GCTGCCCTCCGCGTTGGGGGTCTGGTCTGCGGCGGGAGGGTTCCGGTCGCTGCGGTCGCGGCGCAGCTCTTCATTGCCCGCGGACTCGCGGGGCGCCTGGTCCCGGTCGTGGGCATCGCGCTTGGTGGTGACGACATCGGGGTCCAGTTCGTCCGCTTTCCGCAGCTGTTCCTGGGCGCCGGCACGAACGTGCTCGGCCTCCTGCTGCCGTTCGCGGGCTTCCTCCCGCAGGCGCTCGGCCTCGACTTCGGCTTGCTTCGCGTCGGCCTCAGCCCGGGCTGCCTGCGCCTCGCGCTCCCGTGCACCGATGGCGTCGGTCTTGGCCTTCTCCCGCATTTCGACTGCCTTGTGGCGGTCCGCTTCCACCTTGCGCTTGCGGCTGAGCATGACTGCCACGACGACGATCGCGAGCACGACAACGACGCCGATAATGATCCCAATGAGCTGTCCTGAATCCACGATGATTCCGCCTTTTCCCTCGGTCGCCATAAGTCCACGAGTAAACAGCATCAGTAAACCGCACAATTGCCTGCATGACCATGCATCAGGATCCAGGCAGGCGGCACCGCCGGGGCGTTATTTGGCCCGGGGAACCTTGAAATGCGTGATCCGGGCGTCCCGGCCGTCCAGTTCGGCCCAGGGTTTCTCCGTCTCCATCACCGTCAGCGCGCTCGTGGGGTACCGCGTGGCGGCGTCCATGTAGGCATCGTGGTTGGAATCGCGGGAGGCAAGGTGCATGGCGAGGTCCTGCACGCCGGGCATGTGCGAGATCACCATGAGAGTGGTCACGGTATCCGGCACGTGGTTGATGACCGTCAGCATCCGCGACGCCGGGGCGGCGTAGAGACCGTCCTCAAGTTTCGGCGTCGGAGCTTTGTCTCCGAGTTCGCTGCAGACCCAGGTGCAGGTCTGCCGTGTGCGCAAGGCGCTGGAGCAGAGGATGAAATCGGGGATGACACCGTGCTTCAGCAGCCATTTTCCGGCCTGCGGGGCGTCCCGGTGGCCGCGTTCTTCGAGCGGCCGGTCGTGATCCGCGACGCCGCCGGGCCAATCCGCCTTGGCATGCCGCATGATCACCAGCCGTTTGATGTGATGCGCGCTCATGGACCAATCCTAATGCGGTGGCTGATCCCCGGGCGCGCATCACTCCAGCGCTCACTCAGTCGTCAAGGACAAAGGTCACTTCCAGCACGACGTGCCAGGCCACGACGGCGCCGTCGCTGATTTCAACCTTCTGTTCCTTCACCCACGCCCCCGTGACATTGCGCAGGGTCTTGTTCGCCCGTTCGACGCCCTCCTTGATGGCGGCATCAAACGAGGTCTTGGAATTCGCGCTCAGGGTAGTAATCCGTGCAACAGACATATCTTCCTCCCAATAGTCGGCTCAACGGGTCCGAGACTACGCCGAAGGCAGGAAACACAACAGGGCCCAAAAGCCATCCAACAGCCGCTGAGGCCCAAACCCCTCACCCGGCCCACCAAAAGGCGGCGACATTCCCGGCGGAAGGGAGCTGCCGGGGCTTCCGGGAGAACGCAAAAGCGCCCGCCCCGGTTCAGGACGGACGCTTTTGCCTGGCGTGGAAACTAGATCGAGTATTCCGGAGCGGCCCAGACAACAACTTCGGGGTGCTCGTAGAAGCGGTAGCCCTGGCCGCGGACCGTGCGCACGGTGTTGGCGAGGCGGCCGAGCTTGGAGCGCAGGCGGCGGATGTGGACGTCGATGGTGCGCTCGTTGGGCACCTCTTCGGCATTCCGCCACAGGCCCTCGAGCAGCTCATCGCGGCCCACGGTGCGGGTGCCGTTTTCGACGAGGTAGTTCAGGAGCTCGAACTCCTTGAACGTAAGGTTCAGGGATTCGCCGTCGAGGGCCACCTCGCGGCGGGCAAGGTCAATCAGGACGCCGGCCGGACGCGGGTCCTGCGGCTGCTGCAGGCGGGCATTCTCGGAACGCTGGCGGGCGCCGACCGTGGGGTCACCGAAGGTGGAACGGACGACGTCGAGCGCGGAGCCCGGAGCGCTGGCCGGGGCGACAGCGACGGCGGCGTAGCTCTCGGCGCCGGCGACCAGGGACTGGGCATAGGCCCGGATCTCCTGGGCAAGCTTGGCGATGGAGGTGCCGGCGGCCGCCGCGGTTTCCTCGTCGATACCCATGTAAAGCACGAATCCGCGGGCGACGTTGTCGTTCGGGACCGGGCGGACGGGGCTGCTGTTGCCCGGCGCAATCACCGGGGTCGGGGCCGTGGCCGGCGCCGGCGGAACAGCGCGGAGCTGTCCGTAGGAGTTGGGGTTGAATCCCTGCGGTGCATAGCCCGGGGCGGGGAAGCTGTTGCCGGATCCGGCGGGGGCGAAGGAGGCTCGGCCGCCGAAGCCCTGGCGGATGCCGGAGGCCTGGCCGGGCTTGCTGGCGTTACGGACGGAGATATGGACGTATCCGGATGCAACTGACATGGAATGCTTACCTCAATGTGAATGGCCGTCATCGCGGCTCGAATGCTACTTTTCCCCGCAATGAAAACTTGGGGAGGGGCGCCCGACGCTGGGCTGGGGGCGAATGCCTAGAAACCTTTGGGGTGTAAAAGTTAGGCGTGCATTCGACAACAGCGCTTCTCGGTATCAGCGGGTGGGCTGATCCAAAAAACTGCGGCTGCAGGTGCTGTTGAGTTCTTGTTCACAATTGAAGTGTGCAACGTAACAATGAAAACTTGCAAGTAACAATGGCTCAAAAAGTCCACAATGTGAGACGAAGCTCGGAATTGTAGTGCAGATCACAATTCTGGCAGGGCGGCCAAAAAACAACACTTCCTTGCGATTGGGCCACCAGCAGGGCGATGGTCGAATATTCTTCGCTACCGGGGGCCTTATCACCGCTTTCATTCACTGTAAATCGGAATGGCAAAACCGTTCGCCTACTTATCAATGGTTGTCTACCGTCCCACAGAGTGGACCCCGCATTCCGGAAAATTGCTGCCCCCGGACCGCTTCGGGGATGCCCAGCTCGCTAGGGTGGGATTCACAGGTGCCGCACAGGATCCCCAAAGGCGCGCCTAACCGTCAGATCGGAGAGTTGTCCCATGGCCACTTCGCACTCCATGACCAACAACCTCCCCCAGCTCACCCATCCGGATGGCTCCCCCATCCGTGCCCTGGTCGTGGACGATGAACCCAGCCTCTCCGAGCTCATGAGCATGGGACTGCGGATGGCGGGCTGGTCGGTTGCCGTCGCCGCAGACGGCCCCGAGGCAGTGAGGCTTGCCAAGGAGTTCCGCCCTGACGTGCTAGTGCTCGACGTGATGCTTCCCGGGTTCGACGGCGTTGAGCTGCTGGGCAGGATCCGCGCCTTCGCGCCGGAGGTGCCGGCCTTGTTCCTGACAGCCAAGGACGCCGTCCAGGACCGGATCACCGGACTGGCTGCCGGCGGGGACGACTACGTGACCAAACCGTTCAGCATGGAGGAAGTGCTGCTGCGGCTGCACCGGCTGGTCCAGCGCTCCGGAGTGGCTGCGATGGACACGGCCGAACTCGTCGTCGGGGATCTCGTCCTGAACATCGACACGCGGGAAGTACGGCGGGCCGGGGAAGAACTCCACCTCACGGCCACCCAGTTCGAGCTGCTGCGCTACCTCATGGAAAACCCGAAGCGAGTCGTCAGCAAAGCCCAGATCCTGGACCGGGTCTGGGACTACGACTTTGGCGGGCAGGCGAACATCGTGGAGCTCTACATCTCCTACCTCCGCAAAAAAGTCGATGCCAACCACCCGCCCATGATCCACACGGTGCGCGGGGCCGGCTACGTCCTGAAACCGGTGGACTGATCCGTGCCCGAACGCTCCGGCGAGATCCGCCCCTCCGGGCCCAACTGGCGCGACCCCTCCACGTGGCACCTGCGCACCCGGCTTGTCCTCGTCACCATGGCCCTGCTCGTGGCGATCTGCGGGGCCGTCGGCGTCGTCAGCTACGCCTCGATGGACTTCTTCCTGACCAGGCAGCTCGACACGCAGCTTGAGCAGGCCGAGGCCCGCGCCCGCGAGTTTGGCCGCTCCGGCCGCTCCGATCCCCTTGAGGCACGGGGCCAGGGCATCGGCACGCTGAACGCGAGGATCCACGACGACTCGGTCCGCAGCGCCGGCTTCCTCGCCGAGGACGCCTCCCGGGAATCCCTCACCGACGAGGATGACGAGGTTCTCCTTGAGCTCACCCCGTGGAGCGAGCCGGTTGACCGGACCCTGTCCGCCGGAGCGTACCGGCTGGTTGCCGCGGAGACCCCGGACGGCGACGTGATCGTGACCGGGCTGCCGCTCGCGGAAAAACAGAACACGCTGGCCTCCCTGGTCTGGACCATGGTGATCGTGTCCGCCGGCGGACTCGTGGTAATCGGCCTGGCCGGCACGGCGCTGATCCGCCGGACCATGAAGCCGCTCGATCAGCTCTCCGAGGTGGCGACGAAGGTCTCCCGGCTCCCGCTCGATGCCGGAGAAGTCGGACTCGCCGTGCGGGTGCCGGCGGCGGCAGCACATCCGGGAACCGAAGTGGGCAGCGTCGGCCATGCCCTGAACCTGATGCTGGACAACGTCTCCAACGCGCTGGAGGCCCGGCAGACGAGCGAGATGAAGGTCCGCCAGTTCGTGGCGGACGCCTCGCATGAGTTGCGCACTCCCCTGACCGCCATCCGCGGCTACACGGAGCTGATGCGGATGACCGAACATTTCACCCCCGACGGCCAGAAGTCCCTCGCCCGCGTGCAGAGCCAGTCCGAACGGATGACCACCCTGGTGGAGGACCTGCTCCTGCTCGCCCGGCTGGACGAGGGCCAGCCGCTGAAGCTCAGCGACGTGGACCTGACCCAACTGGCCGTCGAGACGGTGAGCGACGAGAAGGTGATTGCCCCGGACCGGATCTGGCACCTGGAGCTCCCGGAGGAGCCGGTGGTGGTTCGCGGCGACGCGACCCAGCTCCACCAGGTGCTGGCCAACCTGCTTTCCAACGCGCGAAAGCACACCGGACCCGGCACCACGGTCGTGACCGGAGTGAAGCGCACCGCGGACGGCAGCGCCGTGGTGACCGTGACGGACAACGGCCCGGGCATCGCCCCCGAGTTCGTGGACCGCGTCTTTGCGCGGTTCACGCGTGCGGACGCGTCCCGGAAGAATCCGGTGGCAGCCACGACGGCGGCACACGGACGGCGGCCGCTTCCCCGCCTTCCGCTGCACCCGCCGCGGCCTCCCCTGGCCGCCTCCGAGGCCGCTGCCGCCGCCACGGGTGCATCCTCCGAGGGAACCAGCGGGCTGGGATTGTCCATCGTGCAGTCAATTGTCGCGGCCCATGGCGGGACTGTCAGCGTGACGTCGGTCCCGGGCCGGACGGAGTTCACGGTGCGGCTGCCGGCGGCCCCGCCCGCCGCGGATGCGGCACGGCTGCGGGTCGGTGCGCAAGGCGCCGCCCCGCCGTCGTGATCTCTGTTATCGAAATGTGACTTAGGCGTCCAAGTCCTGTACGGTTTTTAGGGTGCGTCCATCACTGGGGCCGCATATCCGGATGTACGCCAAGCTCTGCCGCCTCCCGGATTCCGCTGCACCAGGCAGAGGCGGGGGACCCAGAGTTCCCGGGCATTTGCATCTTGCGCCCTTGGGGTGAAGCCGACACGTGAATTTCCGTGCGGCCGGGTGACCTCATCCGAACCCGACAGCTAACTCCGCAGGCGTTGAGAGGCGATCATGACTGATTCCAAGCCACAAACGCGCCCCGACGGCGCCGCACATCCGACCCGCACCAAGCCATCGCGCCACCGCGCTCAACCGGCCCAGCCCGCTTCGGCGCTGTCCCGGATTGCCGGCAGCGTAGGCTCCACCGGCCGCCGGGCCCCGGTTGTTCTTGCCGCCTGCACGGTCCTCGTGGGGGCCGGCGCAGCGGGCCAGGCGTCCGAGACAGCCGCCCACAAGGCCAGCGCGGAAGCTTCCACGCAGGCAGCCACGACGGCGGACCCGTTGACGCACCTCGATTTCGAACGCGTCCGGGTCGCTAACCAGGCCGTGATCCCCGCCGGCACCCCCGCGGCCCCCGCGGCCGAGGAGAAGCCTGCCGAAGCACCCGCCCCTGCTCCTGCTCCTGCACCGGCTGCCGCTCCCGCTCCCGAGCCCGCGCCGGCTCCCGTTGCCATCGATGACCCGGCCGGCGCGCAGGCTTACGCGGCCAGCCAGCTTGGCGCCTATGGCTGGGCCCCCGGCCAGATGCAGTGCCTGATGACGCTGTGGACCAAGGAGTCGGACTGGGAGACGACTGCCACCAACCCGAGCAGCGGCGCCTACGGTGTGGTCCAGTCCCTGCCGGCCGAGAAGATGGCCAGCGCGGGCGCGGACTACCGGACCAACTACCGGACCCAGATCAACTGGGGCCTGAACTACGTCAAGGAGCGCTACGGCTCACCGTGCGGCGCCCTGAACTTCCACTACGCCAACAACTGGTACTAACCGCCGGCACGGCCTGCGGCCCCTCCCCCCGGCGCGTCTAGCCGGGTCGGTGGGGGAAGTACTGCACCGCCCACTTGTTGCCGTCGGGATCGGCGAAATAGACGAAATGCCCCCAGCCCTGGACATCCACGCCGCTGACCTCCACGCCGCTGTCCTTGAGCTGCTTGTGGGCCGCTCGTCGAAGTCGGCGTTGAAGCCCACCTTGTTGACGTAGAAATCCTTCGCGCGGTCCACATCGGACACCGGGACAAAGACAAGTTCAAGTTTCCAGTCCATGGGGCTCAGGCTAGTTCCGGGGGGTCTCTTCCGGAAGGAAAATCTCAAGCGTGTGGAACCGGCCCCGAGGGCAGGTTCCGCACCAGGCGGCCGGGTTAGCCGGCCACGCCGTAGAGCCGGTCTCCGGCGTCGCCCAGGCCCGGCACGATGTAGGACTTTTCGTTGAGCTTCTCGTCGATCGAGGCGAGCACAATGGTCACGTTGGCGTCGGCGAGCTCTTCCTCCAGCTTCGCGAGGCCTTCCGGGGCGGCCAGCAGGCAGATGCAGGTGACGTCGGAAGCGCCGCGCTTGAAGAGGAACTTGATGGCCTCGCGCAGGGTGCCGCCGGTGGCGAGCATGGGGTCCAGGACGAAGATCTGGCGGTCCGTAAGGTCCTCGGGGAGGCGCTCGGCGTACGTGATGATGTCCAGCGTCTCTTCGTCGCGGGCCATCCCCAGGAAACCGACCTCGGCCGTGGGGACCAGCTTGGTCATACCCTCAAGCATGCCCAGTCCGGCGCGCAGGATCGGCACCACCAGCGGGGTGGGCTTGGTGAACGCGGTGCCGATGGTGGTGCTGACCGGGGTCTCGATGGTCACCGGTTCGGTGCGGACTTCGCGGGTTGCCTCGTACGCCAGGAGCGTGACGAGTTCCTCGGTGAGCTGGCGGAAGACCGGGGACGGGGTGTTCTTGTCCCGCAGAACGGTGAGCTTATGGGCGACCAGCGGGTGGTCCACAACGAGAGTGCGCATGGGTCAAAACTATCACCCGGCGGCCGGCGGCCCGCCCGTGGGACCGCGGGCGCCGACGTCGTCCTTGGTGGTGGCACCGCTCCCCGCGGCGTCCGCCCCCTCGCTGCCGGCGGCGCTGCCCGCCGGAGGATCGGCGCGGCCATCGTGGAGGTGCGCCGGGTTATCGAAGGTGGGCGCGGGGCCCGCGTGTTCCCGGTGGCGGATCACATGGAAGAGCCGGTGGGCGAGGATCACGATGCCCAGCCAGGCCAGGCCCAGCAGCCACGCGGCGATGACGTCGGTCATCCAGTGGTGCCCCAGGAAGACCCTGCTCAGGCCCATCGCCAGGACGAAGATCAGTCCCGCCGTGATCACGGCGACGCGTGCCCAGGTCTTTTTCAACTGCAGGCAGGTCAGGTACACCAGCACGCCGATGACCACCGTGGAGTTAAGGGCGTGTCCGCTGGGGAACGACGGAGAGGTCTCGTACGGCGGGACGGCGTTGATGAAATCGGGACGCGCGCGGCCCACGAGGTTCTTGCCGAACGTCGTGGCCGTGATGGACACGGCGGCGGCCCCGCAGACCAGGATGATCGGCCGCCAGGTGCGGTTCACCCAGGTGAGCCACGCGGTGAGGATGCTTGCCAGAATCGGCATGCCGATACTCCCGCCGACGTTCGTGAAGCCGGTGACGGCCACGTTCAGCTCAGGGTTGCGCAGGTCCTCCGCCAGGGCGAGTGCCGGTTTGTCCAGGTTCGCCAATCCAGCCTCGTCCACGACGCTGTCGTACACTTCAGCGCCCAGGAGCGCCAGAACGATCACGATCACGCCGCCCACGAGCATGGTGATCCAGAGGGCCGCGTAAGGGACAACCCACTTGCCCCAGCGATCAGTGAAGGCACTCACTGCTGTCTCCTGACTCCTCTTTGCTGCACAGCTTGCTTAGTACCGAAACTATCATTGAGCCATGACTTCCCCTGAGCCGCGCCATGCCGAATGGATGGGCCTTGCCCTCACCGAGGCGCGTGCCGCGCTGGCCACGGCGGACGTGCCGATCGGCGCCGTCGTCATCGGCCCCAACGGCACCGTGCTCGGCAGCGGGCGCAACGAACGGGAAGCCCTCGGGGACCCGACGGCGCACGCGGAGATGGTGGCCATCCGCGAGGCCGCCGCGCGTCTGCAGGAACTCAGCGCCCGTGGCGGGCAGGCCGGCGACGGCTGGCGTCTGGCCGACTGCACCCTGGTGGTGACGCTGGAGCCCTGCGCCATGTGCGCCGGGGCCGTCGTGCTGGCCCGGATTCCACGGGTGGTCTTCGGCGCGTGGGATGAGAAAGCCGGGGCCGCCGGCTCCGTGTTCGACATCCTCCGCGAGCGCCGGCTCAACCACTGGGTGGAAGTGTACGGCGGGGTCAGGGAGCAGGAGTGCGCGGCGCTGTTGCGGGACTTCTTTGCCGGGCACCGCGGCGCCTGAGCCCAAGGTCATCGCCGGCCCCCTTGCGGCGTCCCTGCCGCGCTAGCTGCCGGAGGCGGAGCCCGCTGCGGCTGCCTCGAGGTTGTCGATCCGCTTTTGCCGGGTGGCCGGTGAGTCGAGGCTGAAGGCCCGGAAATCGCCCAGGTCCTCGCGGATCCAGTCCTCGACCTCGGTGATCCGCCGGGTCACCGCAGGCGTGCGGCCATGGAACAGCCAGGGCACGATCCGTTCCCTGCCGGGATCGTACTGCCACAGCCCGATGATCCGGCCCCGGTCGACGATGGGATGGTCCGGGAGGTCCGCCTGCAGCGCCAGCGAGCCCAGGGCGTGCGTATGCCGGTCCTCCTCGTCCAGCAGGTCGGCGGCATTGCGCCGCAGCAGTGCGAGGGAGTCCGTTCCGGCGAGCAGTTGGATCTGCTCGCCGGCAGGTTCGTGGAACGCGGCGAGCCGTTCGACGTCGTCGGGCAGCATCCACAGCGTCTCCCCGGCGGCGGTGGGAACCTCCACCGCGCCCGCCTCGGCCAGCGACGCCTTGCTCTGGGCGACGGTGAAGGCCGTGAACCACTGCGACTGTTTGAAGGTGGCCCCTCCGGTCCAGCCAAGGTAGCGGCGGATCAGTTCGGTGCGGGCCTCATCCTCGTCCAGCGGGCTCGGCGGCAGGTCCCACAGTTCGTAGGCGTAGCGCTGCTGGTCGAGGCGGCCGTTGGCCGGGACCCGGCGGATCCGCCCCTGGGACTGCAGGATGCCCAGGGCCGTGGGCAGCGTGGTGGTGGCGCCTTTCTTCCTGCCTTCCTCGCCGAGGTTCCGCACGGACTCACCGAGTTCCTCCTTGAGCTGCCGCGGGTCCAGCGGGACGGCGGCTTCGGCGAGCGTATGCAGCACCTGCTCCTCCAGCAGGGCGATTTCGCCGCGGTCCACGCCGAGCCTGCCGACCACCTTGACGGCGTTCTCCGCGGCGTCCCGCCCGAGCTGCAGCGACCAGGCGTAGTCGTCACGGCCCAGGACGTAGGTGCAGCCGCGCGCCGTCGGAAGTTCCAGGATCCGGTGCGCCAGGACGTCGGCGTCCACTTGTTCCCGGCGGATGCCGGCGCGGGCGAAGAGCGTGAGGTAGGGGTTGGCGCCGCCGACGGACCGGGCCCAGCCTCCCCGGGCGAACACCTGTTCCGAGGTGCAGCCGGCCAGCGAGCCGTCCAGGCCCTGTTTGTGCCAGGCCCAGGCGCGGAGCCGTTCCGGGGTGAGGGTCCGGGCAGGCGGCGCGTTCGCCGTCAGGGGCTGCGTGGTCAGGGGCTGGGGCGTCATGGGGTCATTGTCCACCAGCTTGCGCGGCAGGGGAATCTTCCGCGAAGGGCGTTTCCGGCGGGACAGCCGGCGGCTGACCGGCCGGATGACCCGGGTTCAGGGCCTCCAGCACGGTCCGGGCCGTGGCATCCCAGCCGGGCAGACGGTCCCGGGCGTCAACCGCCGCAGCCCGCCAGCGGGCGCGGACTCCCGGATCTCCCAGCCAGCGCCGCAGCACTTCGGCGAGGGGAGCCGGGTCCGCACCAAGGGCGACGGCGGTTCCCGGCAGGGCGGCCGCACCGCCCGCCGCCTCCGGCGGCTCCGTCCGGGGCTCCTCCGATGGCGCCGTCAGTGGCGCCGTCAGTGGCGCCGTCCGGGACCCGGGGGTGCCCGCTGCGAGCGCCTCGACGGCGCCGGTGCCGGCCCGGACAATCACCGGCACACCCCGCGCAATCGACTCCGTGACCACCAGGCCGTAGGTCTCGGCCTGTGAGATGAGCAGGCTCAGGTCCGCCGCGGCCCATTCCGCCTCAAGCGCCCCGCCCCGGAGCTCCCCAGGGATCCGGATGCGGTCCTGCAGCGCCAGCCGCTGCACCGTGTCCCGGAGGAGCGCGGCATAGCCAGGATCAGCGGTGTCCGAGCCAACCAGGGAGGCGGTCCACGGCTGGTCCGTCAGGGCTGACAGTGCGGCGAGCAGCAGCGTCTGGTCCTTGTTCGGCAGCAGGGCGGCCACGGCCAGGAGGTGCGGCGGTTCCGATCCGGCGGCCAGCGCGGCCGTCTCCGTGCCGGGCAGGGCAACCCGGATACCGCTTACCCCGTGCCTGGCCCGGATGCCGGCTGCCGCCGAGCCGCTGGTGCAGATCACCCCGGCCGCGGCCCGCAGCGCCCGGCGTTCCAGCCCGGCGTCGTCATGCCCGGTGTCGTCCAGCGGCATGTGCACGAGGATCCAGGCCGGCCGTCCGGCGGCCGCGGCAGCCGCGAGTTCCTCCGGCGCCCCGCAGGCGAGGAGCCCGTCAACGAGGGTCACCGTGCGTCCGGCGCGGGCGCCGTTGCCGCCGTCGGCCCCGTCGACCCAGTCGGCGAGCAGCAGGCCGCCAAGCCGGCTCCGGTCCTCGGCACTACCCACCGGCCAGTCGCCGTCGAGCGGGCAGGTCTCCACCGCCACTCCCAGTGCGGCAAGCTCGCGGGCGAGGGCTGCGTTGTAGACGTTGCCGCCGGAGTTGTGGCGCACGTTGCCGGGCACCACAAACCGGACGCGGAGGCCGTCCGGCTGCACGGCGTTCCTGACTGGCACCAGAGTCCTAGCTGGCCTCAAAGTCGAGCGAGTAGCTGGCCCACGCGTCGGGGGTCTCGCGCAGAGTGACGTCCAGCCCGGCCAGTTCGCGCCCGTCCGCGCCCGGGCGGATCCTGGCCGCCACGGCGTCGGCGACGTACTGGGCCAGGGCCTCGGTGGTGCTGAGCCTGCCGGCGAAGTCCGGGTGCTCGTCGAGGTTTTTGAAGTTCAGGCCTTCGAGGATCGAATCCAGCACCTCCCCGGCCTCGCCGATGTCCAGGACGATCGAGTCGTCGTTCAGGCTCCTGCGGCGGAAGGTCACTTCCGTGACGAAGGTGGCGCCGTGCATGCCCTGGGCGGGGCCGAAGGCCGGGCGCGGGAGGCTGTGGGCGATCATGAAGTTGCGGCGGACGGTCAGGCTGAACACGGATTTACCTCGTGGCTTCTGTTGGGGCTGATTCGGTGGCGGGGTCTGCACCGGCCGGATTCCTACTGGCCGCGTAGTCAATGACGTGGCAGAGAGCGTCCAGGGTGCCGTCGGAGAGCTGCTGGACGATGTCGGGCAGCTCGCCGAGGGTGGAGGAGCCGGTCAGGAAGACGTCAAACCCGGGATCGCGCAGCAGCGAGACGGCGAGCTGCAGCCGGTCGGCGTTGGTGCGGCGGTGGCGGCGCGCACGGGCCACCACGCCGACCTGGCTGGCGCGGATGGACAGCCGGCGCGCGTGGAAGTCCTCCCCCAGCGGCACGGTGACCTTCCGGTCTGCGTACCAGGACATTTCGATGACGTCGGCGTCGTCTCCCGCGAGCTGCAGGGCCCGCGCGAGGCCCGCTTCCGAGGCGGAGCAGTGGATCACGATGTCGCAGTCCGGCAGGGCGTCGTCGGGATGGCTGAACTCGACGCCGAGGGCTGCCGCGAACGCCCGCTTGGCCGGGTCGACGTCGACCAACTGCAGCCGTCCGAGCGGGAAGGAGCCCAGGAGCTTGGCCACCATGCCGCCGACAAGGCCGGCGCCGATCACGGCGACGCGGTCGCCGAGCCGGGGACCGGCCTCCCAGATCCCGTTGATGGCCGTTTCGACGGTGCCGGTGAGCACGGCGCGGCGGGCGGGGACATCGTCCGGAACCACGGTGAGGGATTCCACCGGGACGACGTAGCGGTCCTGGTGCGGGTACAGGCAGAAGACCATCTTGCCCATCCAGTTAGCCGGGCCGTCCTCGACCACGCCGACGGAGAGGTAGCCGAATTTCACCGGGGACGGAAAGGAGCCCTCCTGGTTCGGGGCGGCCATCTCCTCGGCCACGCACTGCGGGACGCGGGCATTGTGGACGACGAGCTCGGTGCCTTTGCTGATGCCGGAGTAGAGGGTGCGCACGAGCGCTTCACCGGGGCCGGGGAGGGGCAGGGCCCCGCGCCGGAGTTCCCCCTTCCCGGGGCCGACGGTCCAGTAGGCGGTGGCTGTGGTGTGCCGGGTTGTGTGCGGCGGATGCTTGTCTGAATTGCTCATCTTGCTGACGAATCTAGTCCCCTGCCCGTTCGCGGGGAAGTGCCGGCGCACCCGGGCGCGCCGCGGGCGCTCCAGGGTGCTGCATTCGCGGTGTTTTGGCGCGCCGTTTTGTGGATGAGCGCTTCGCTCCGGTACCCTAGTCAGGTTGGTGACGTGTCCGAGCGGCCGAAGGTGCAACACTCGAAATGTTGTTTGGTGAAAGCCAACGTGGGTTCAAATCCCACCGTCACCGCCAATGAGAAAGGCCCTGTTTCCCTTGTAAACAAAGGGAAGTGGGGCCTTTTGCTTTGTCTGGAAAGAGCCAGCGGTAACGTAGCAGTAACGAAATTCCCGCAACGCTCAACGTTCAGCCACACCGGGGCAACGCGCAGGACAGGGTGTGGTTCCACAAGTTCATCGCCCTGGCAGCATCGATGACCCAACCCGACGAGGTGCAAAAAGGTACGTGCAGTCAGCCGTGGCGGGCAATTCAGCCCTGACAGCTGCTATGACTGTTCCAGCAGATGCAGGCCAGCCCGGGTCGCTGAAAACAATGCCGCCGGTCCGGGTCATGCTTGCGCCCGATCGGCGCTAGGCATCGTCGAATGTTCCTGCAGTTGATTGACAAGTCGCGCAGCGTCAGGACGATCGTCATCCCTCTCAACAGAATGTCGTAAAGCCGGGACTTCTTTTCCACAGCCCGCCTCATGACCATGCCATGTGATCCTCCTCATACTGAATAAAGCCTCGGAATCAGAGGATTCAGACTTATGCAGCCCGCGACGGTGCGGGCGCGAGAGGAGCGCATGGTGTCGATATCTAGTTCTAAGAGACCGCCAGCGGACCCAATGACATCCCAGACCACTGGTACGTCGATGGACGATGCTAAATGGACTCGCCTGCACACGTTGGCGGCGTTCTGCACCCTCGGTGGAACCGCGTTGGACGGGTACATTCTCGGAGTCGTCGGCGGTTCGATTGGCGCGGCAACGGACGAGATGCACTTCTCGCCCTTGAGCCAGGGGCTCGTTGGTGCGAGTGCCCTGATCGGCATCTTCATTGGCGGGCTTGTTTTCGGGCGCGCGGCGGACCGGTGGGGCCGGCGGGTCGTGTTCCGCTGGAATCTGGTCTTCTTCGTCGTACTTTCAGTTCTCCAGTTGTTCACGATGAACACTTGGGACCTGACGGCGTATCGGGTCCTGTTGGGTGTCGCCATTGGTGTCGAGTACGCCGTCGGCGCGGCTCTTTTGTCCGAGCTGGTACCTCGTCGAACGCGCGGTCCCCTTCTCGCTTCCCTGCAGGCCTCGTGGTTCCTGGGCTTCGTAGGGGCGAACTTCGTCGCCCTTGCCTGGGCAAACACCAACTGGCGGCTTGTCCTTGCAAGCAGCGCTGTTCCTGCTCTCATCATTGCCATCGCCCGCATCCGGCTTCCGGAATCCCCGCGATGGCTTGTATCACAGGGGCGACGGGCAGAGGCCCAGGCGATAGTTGACAAGCACTTCCCGGCCGGAACCACGCTGCCCGAGGTCGAGCCAGGGGGTGGGGCCGGCAGGTTCCGCGAGCTGTTCAACAAGGAACACTGGCGCCGGTCCGCGTACAGCGGCATCTTTTGGGCATGCCAGGTTGGTCCGCTCTTCGCGATTTTCACGTTCATCACCCCGGTCCTGGACGACTTGGGCCTGCCTTCCGGGTTCGAGCGCGACTTCATCATGAACATGCTGCAACTGGGCGGCGCGGTTATTTTCATCTGGATCCTGGCTGCGAGCCGGCGCCGTTCCCTCGCGATCTGGACATTCGGCGTCACCTTCGCCGCGCTCCTGGTCCTTGGCGTTTTCCCGGACGCACCCCTCGCGGTACTGGCGATCGCGACCGGCGTCTACCTCTTTGTCGCCGCAGGGTCCGCCAACTTGGAGTTCGTCTACCCGTCAGAGATGTTCCCAACCCGGCTTCGCTCCTCTGGCGTAGGCTTCGCGGCATCGATGAGCCGCGTGGGCGCGGCGCTTGCCACCTACTTGTTGCCCGTCCTGATTGCCAGCGTGGGCATCAATCTCTCGCTGCTTATTCTCGCGCTGTTCCCCCTGATCGGGTTCCTCGCTTCCATCGCGTGGGCCCCCGAAACAAGTAAGGCCGCGATCCACTGACGAACCCCACGCCCGTTCGCCCACAATGTCCCGGAACAGACATTGTGGGAGAACGGGCGTCGCCGTGCGATAACCCCCAGAAATGGAGTATCGGCCAGCCTGCAGAACCTTGGCCGGTTGAACGCAATCACCGGGCCCGTCGCGGACCTCGGCCGTCTAGTCAATGCCAGGCAATGACGAAGGATTCGCGCAAGGCTTCTTCGGCACACTTCCGGGCGATGAAGCGTCCCAGGATGCTCTTCGCAGATTCCGATCAGGAGAGGCCTATCCGTTCTCATTCGAGATCGTTTATTATGACGGGTCGTCGCCGGCCGTGCGAAGTGCTTTGGACCCAATGAGGCTGATCTCACTTAGTGAGGTCTGTCGGCGATAGGCGCGCCTCGAACATCAACAATCGCGGCAAAGGGTTCCGGTCCTGGTGGATACTCAAATCAGGAATGGAAGCCTATACCGCATGGACAAACAGGCCACTGGGGAAGGCCGCAAGCAGGAAGAGCCATGGCAGACGTACAACAGCTGGTCGATCAACTGGCCGAGCGACTACAGAGATCAGTAGCCGTCGACACCCCCCGCGGTCACCTCATTGCCTCCAGCAAACACTTCGGCGACGAGGACACACCCCGGATCAATGTGGTCCTTTCACGCGATCTCGAGCCGCGCGTCGCCAAGTACCTCTTCAGCTTCGGAATACGCTCGGCCAGCGAAAACGTGCTGATACCGGCCAAGCCGGAGCTCGGCCTCAAAGCCCGGTGCTGCTATCCGCTGCGCCACCACCGCAGACTCCTGGGGTTTATCTGGCTCATTGACGACTGCGCACCCGACGACGTCGTCCGCCCCTATGCCGACCAGATCGCTGAAGCCCTCGGCCAGCAGGAGGACTCGGCCGAAGCCGACACTCATCGGCTAACTGAGCTGGGACGGCAGTTACTCTCTACCGCCTACGACGCGAACCACGTCGCCACGGCTCTGACGGAGAACGGGTTCGCCTCGGTGGACTCTCTTGTTCGCGTCGTCGCCGTCGCCCAGCCTCTGCACCGGGCCAGGAGTGTGAGGTTCCCGGTGTTGCGAACGTCAGGGCCGGCGCGCGAATGGATGCGTCCAGGACGGGACATGATCGAGGTCGACCTCGACGCCGCAGCAGTGCTGATCTGCGCCCGGCGCGCTGGCGATGCCGATGAAGGCCTGGACCGGCTGATCACTCGCCTCGCCGCCGATCTGAACGAATCCGGAGTTCGAATCGGGATGAGTGCCCCCGGGAAACTCCTGGAATCCCGGGCACTACTGCGACAAGCGCTGCTGGCGGCTTACGCAGGACACATCTTCGGCGAACTTGGTCACGTCAACTCCTGGACCGAGATGTTCCCCCACCGCGTCCTCATGGAA
Source organism: Arthrobacter sp. U41 (assembly GCF_001750145.1). Taxonomy (NCBI): domain Bacteria; kingdom Bacillati; phylum Actinomycetota; class Actinomycetes; order Micrococcales; family Micrococcaceae; genus Arthrobacter; species Arthrobacter sp. U41. Next base: position 1,898,189 of record NZ_CP015732.1, on the reverse strand, counting down.
ATGGCCCTTGCCTTCCCGCAAAGCTCCCTTCCCCCGGAAGGAATGGCCGCCCTGTTTGACCCCGCCAATGCTGTCCTGCTGGAGACGGTCGAGGCGTATCTCGACCACGGCGGGGACAGAACGGCTAGTGCTGAAGCCCTCTTTATCCACCGCAGCACGCTGTACTACCGCCTGAGCCAGGTCCAGAAGCTCACCGGACTGGACCCGGCCAACGGCCGCAGCCAGCTCGCTCTGCAGATAGCGATCAAGCTGCAGCGCATCGCCGGCAGTGGAGTCGCTGCTCTCCTTCAAAATGAGGAAGATTCCGTCTAAAGATCGTTGCAAATGTGCATGATCCGGTTCACGTCGGCGGAGCAAGATTGAACACAGGGAAGCAATTCCTCTGCAAAGACAAACTTGGTGTGAAAGGACCATCATGACAACCACAACCGAACTGGACGCCCGCACGCCAGGCCTGAACCTGGGCAGCGACGTCCTGTACCTCAGCAAGCAGAATGTCCTCGATCTTGCCATCAGCCGCGCCGAGATCATCGGCTACACCCGCGATGCACTCGTGGAACATGGCCACCAGCGCTACGAGATGCCGGCCAAGATCGGCGTCCACCCCTACCCTGAGGTGTTCTTCCACGCCATGCCCGCCTACGTCCCGGGCAAGAACGCCGTTGGGTGCAAGTGGATCGAGTGTTACCCCAATAACCCGGCCAAGTTCGGGCTGCCCCAGACCACCGGCCTGATGGTCATCAACGATGTTGAGTCCGGTGTCCCCGTCGCGATCATGGACTCAACCTGGGTAACCGCGATGCGCACCCCGGCCGTGACGGTTCTTGCCGCCGCGAAGCTGCACCCGGGTGCCGAGACATTCGGCATGTTCGGATGCGGCGTCCAGGGCAAGGAACACGTCCGCTACGCGGCCGAGGCGCTTCCGGACCTGAAGACCGTGTACGTATACGACAACCGGGAAGCCGCAGCCGATGCCCTGATCGCCGAGCTCCAGGGCCAGGTGCCGTTTACCCTCGTCAAGGGCGAATCCATCGAAGCGGTGGTCAAGAGCTCGGAAGTGCTCAGTTCCGCGACGGTGATCCTCAAGGAACCGCTGGCCGCGGTAAAGGACAAATGGGTCAGCGCCGGCCAGACCATCCTGCCCTGCGACCTGAACACCTTCTGGGACCCGAAGACCACCAAGCGCGCCGATAAGTACATCGTCGACAGCATCGAAGAGCACGAGTTGTTCGCCAACATGGGCTACTTCCCCGGCGGGCTCCCGACCATCGTCGCTGAAATCGGTGAAGTGATTGCCGACGTCAAACTCGGCCGTGAGAACTCGGACCAGCTCATTGTCAACAGCAATATCGGTATGGCCGTGTGCGACGTCGTAGTCGGCCGCGCCATCTACGACCGCGCCATCGCCCAGCGCATCGGCACCACGCTCGCCCTCTAACACCCGGACCGGAGGCGGTTGCGCTCAGCCTCTTCCAACATTGCAGCCGCCTCCATGCCGGGAGAGCGAAGCTAGGCATTCCATCACGCGCACCAGTATCTTCGAGAAGGGATGGGCCCTTGGCATTACATCCGCAACAATCGTGGCTCCCACTCGCCGGTGAGCGCGTCGAGATCCGCCTCGGCAAAGACGCCGTGGACGCCGGAACGGTCGATGCAGTGACCCCCGACGACGGACTCCTCTGGCTGGCCCCTGATGGCCTCAAGAATCGGCGCATCATCGACCGCGCACAGGGCTTCCATGTATGGATCAACTACAAGTGGGAATCGCCATAACGCGGCGCCATACCGGATGTCGACGGCCCCGCCACCAATGAATGAGGGACCGAAGAGGCATCCCCTCCCAGCTTCGTGAACGACCGTTCGCGAGACAGTGAGGTGGCGCCAACGAAAAACGGCGGCTTTTTCACAGCCCCGTTTGCCGCACGGAGCAGCCCTCAAGGAGCTCTACCAGGTGCCCCGCCGTCTATTCAGCTGTTTTCGTGGGGTCGATGCTGCCTCGCCTCCCTAGCCGGCGCGAGCTACGTCGTGGACGACCTCTCCGAACTCCTCTAGGCATCAACCCTCTCAACCGGCAGCCTGTGGGGAGTCTGCCAGAAACCTCTGGGGCGAACGCCTCAGAGGTTTCGGCACCTATTCACGCACGCTCGACCTCATAGCTCGAAGAGCGCTGGAAAGAAGAGAATCATGAATGGTGAAAAAATCATGGGCTTAGGCCATGTTGTCTATGGGTGCATGGGTCTTGGCGGCGATTGGTCATCTGCACCGTACGGGCTGGCCGAGATTGACGAGGCAGAAGCCGCCGTCGAGGCTGCGCTGGACGCGGGAATCGCGGTCTTCGACCAAGCGGAGGCCTATCGATTTGGTAAGTCCGAAGCCGTCTTTGGTGAGGTCCTTTCCCGTTCGGGGAGCCTCCGGGAACGCATCCAAATCAACACGCATTGCGGACCCAGCAACGGCAGAGGTGAAGTGCCGCACTATGACTTGGATGGCGCCGCGATCATTGAGAGTGTAGGGCGCAGCCTGACGCGGCTGAAAACAGACTACATCGATACGCTCCTGCTCAACCGGGCTGACCCGCTCCTGGAACCAGGACAGATCGCTTCGGCCTTCGAGTTTCTGAGGTCGTCCGGCAAGGTCCGGTATCTGGGCGTCTCCAACATGTCCGGCGCCCAGATCGCTTCGCTCCAGAAGCATCTTGACACACCTATCGTCGTCAATCAGATGGAAATGAGCCTGGGCAAGAGGGACTGGATCGAGACCGGTGTCCTCGTCAACCACCCGGATGGAAATAGGTACAGCTTCCCCGAGGGAACCATCGAATACTGCCTGGGCAACTCCGTCAGGCTCCAGGCCTGGGCCCCACTCGCCAGGGGTGTCTACTCGGGCCGTGCATCCACGACCAGCACGCCGGAAGAGGCCGCCACGGCCAAGCTGGTCTTCTCCCTTGCCCACGGCAGAGACACCACGCCCGAAGCCATCGTCCTGGCATGGCTGATGAAACACCCTGCCGGGATCGAACCCGTCATCGGGACGAGGGACCCCAAGCGGATCCTGGCGAGCCAGGACGCAGAGTATCAGGCCACCCTCATGACCAGACACGAATGGTATGCCCTGTGGAGGGCAGCCCGCGGAGCCGACGTGCCGGTCCCCGCGCCGGGCCCTGAACCAGCGTGGCCGATTCCGCACGCCCGGGCGCTAGTAGGTAGCGGCGTCATGGACCCGGTGGATCGGCAGATCGGGAGCGGACATGTCTAGGGGAACCTGTCTCGTCATTGAAAATGACGAGGACATCGCCGGTCTCAACACCATCATCCTGACCCAGGAGGGATTCGACGTGCGGGCGATCCGCACGGGTGCTGCCGCGATCAGACAAGCCCGCAAGCAACGGGGTTGGAAAGGAAGTCGCTGGCCGGGTAACGCCGCTCCCTCACCAGATCCTCAGCAAAGGACAGAACCATGATTCACAAATGCTTTGCGCTGATCGTCCCCGCGCGGCTCAGCGGGGCGGTCACCGTTGCAAACCTCGATGCACGGCACGGCAGCCTAGAAGTCCTCCTTTCGGGCCGTCTGGAATGTATCGCCCAGGGCGACTGGCACGTGTACCTGAACGCTGACCAGCTTCCCGCTGAGCTGGGGCCGAACATCCGGGCCGCGCAGCTGCTCCACGACACCGGGCTCGACCTGCCCGACGTCGCCGGAACCGCCGTGTTCCTCGGACGGGCAGAGCATGACTACGACGCCGACGTCCCCGAGCATCTGATCCACCGCGCCGAAGCACTCTTCGACACCCGCCTCGGAGCGATCCAACCCGCGGCCTGACATCCACCACCCACCAAAAACTCCTCAGCAAAGGACAAAAAACATGAACGAACAGGCCGGAGGACAAGAGTGACTTCGCACTCGGCCCGGGCACATCCCCTACGCGTCAGGGTTGGATGAGGCCTGTGGCTCATAGCAACTTCGCTTAATCTGTAGGGCGAGAATCAGGAACATCACCAATGTCTATCTCCACGATTTCCCCGGTGCGGGAAGATGGGTCCATGAGCAATTCTGGCCCCCGCGCCGGCGGCCCGACCCCTCGCAGGTCCTTCACCCCGGCACAAAAACTGGCCCATCTGGACGCCTACCAGCGGGCCTGCGACGACGGCACCGGCGGCGGGGCATACCTGCGCGCTGAGGGCCTGTATTCCTCCCAAATCACCGAGTGGCGCAAGCTCCGCGACGCCGGCGAACCGGTCCCCGGTTTCAAAGACCGTGAGGTCTCCGCCGGTGGCGCCGAGGAACTCGGCGGCGAGGACGGGTCCGAAGCCGGGCATGCTGAGCAGGGGCGCTTTGCCGGCATCGATACCGGCCCACAATTTCGCCAAAACAGCCTCCAGTAGCAGCAAAAAAGAAAAAGGTCTTTACAGCCCGAGCGAAGTGAGGACTGATGGACCTCCTGGGCCGCTACCCAGCCGACGCTAGGAAACGAGGGTCTCAGTCACGCCCGGCGGCCGTCTTCGGCGAGATGGCGGTAGAGCGTTGCGCGGCTCCAGCCGACGAGCCGGGCGACTTCCGCGGTGCGTCCCTTCGCACGGGCATCCATGATGCACCCCCGGGAGACCATTTATGGTGAGACGCGTTTCCGAAACATAAGAAAGCCGGCTTTCTTCAGCCACAATGTCGATTTCCGGAGTCATCTTCCCGGAATGTTCGACGTTGTCTGCACAGCTTCCGACTGCCGTCCTAGTCGGACAGGACCTGTCAGAGCCCTGCCATGAGTGGACGCCGGGGGCTATGCACTGGCAGGTCTTCCGACATTCGTCGGACTCAGTCAGGAGCGGGTTACACCTGCCGTAGTTGTTAGGAATCCAGCCCTATGGCCGTCAGTTCCTGACCCAGAACCAGTTCCAGTGTGGAGATTTGCATGTCATCCAGATGTTCTTTCATCCGTGCGATCATTGCCTGGAAATCTGGCCGTGACCTGAACTCCTCGATCGCTTCCCGGCTCTCCCACACGGCGTAGCTGAGATAACTCGAGGGCTGATTGAGATCGCGAAGTAGCCGTGGACGCTGAAGAAGGCCACGAATTGGAGGATCCACATCCTTTACTCCCGATTCCGCGAACGCCCGTGCGAATGCCTCCTCATGGCCCGGCTTCACCGACCAGCGGCCGGAGGTATAGAAGATCCCTGCGGCAACACCGCGGCCAGGAGTCGGCACATCGGAATCCAGGGGCAGGTCATCGCTCATCGGTGGTGGCACAGTCATCAAGTGTTCCTTCTGCTCGTCAAAGGGATAGCGGGAGTGAACGAAATCACGGAACCAATTGGGCGCGCGGGGAACTCCTAGGACTCGCTTGGTCCCAGATGCTCCGCCTCATCGTCCGTGGGCAACGGGGTCTCCTTGAGCTCCACAAAGAACGTATGCGTGTCTGTTTCCCCAATGTTTTCTCCGGAATGGTGCTGGGCCGGCAACCACCGGGCGACTCCGGCGGGTAGCTCCACATCCACGGACTTTCCGTTGGAAGAAATGCGGCGACGGAAAGCACTGACTGTAACCATCACGCTGTCGGGGTGACTATGCTCTGTGGTCGTATGCCCGGGTGAGTCGGTGTACTCAAGCACGCGGACGCGTTCATTTTCAAAAGCCACCCGGTAATTCATCGGGTTCGTCTCAACAGGATCCTCCGCCATGGACGGAATATACGCCTATACATGGCAGCAGGACCAGAGGATTCTAAGCCCTGATAGCGCTGGGGGCGCGGACGCTGAGGGGTAGAGGGCCCTCGCTACAGTCTGCTTGACAAAAAACATAGGGGCACCCCGTTGTCCTGTTGGCGGAGCTTCGCGTAGCTGTGGCCGACGGAGCCGGGGGCAGCCCGAAGGGCAAGCAGCGGATGGATTGTGGGAGGAAATAAGCGCAGCGCCGACACAGGGCATCCGGTGCGGTGCCGTCCGCAGGACGGCTAAGCCAGTGGAGCGGGCACGTACGAGCGCCGATGATCCCCAATGAGGTTTGCTGCCCGAGGCGGATCAGGCGCGCAGCAGGCGCCTGTCGTAGCGCCGGGGGCGGTGGTGGTTGCCGGTGTCCCGGGGCACCGGGGCCAGTCCGGCGACCCCTGCAAACCGGTCAGCAGTCCGAAGACGGTGAGGTCGCCGCCGGTGGCGTCCAGAAACTCCGCGGCCAGGACGGGTCCGAAGCCCGGCATGCTGAGCAGGGTCTGGGCGTCTCGGTATTCGGTGACCTTCTCGCTGACCAGTGCAGCGAGCTCGGCGAGTTCCTGGTCGAGGGTGATGATTTCCTGTGCGAGGGCGGCGACGATCATCTCCCCGAGGTGTTGGGCGGGGACGGTGGTGTGCTGGGATTACGCGGCATCGACGGCGGCCTTGGCGACGGCGGCGGACGAGCGGGTGCCGTGTTTCTTCAGCCAGGCATGGAGCCTGGTCTGGCCAGTCCGGCGGATCCCGTCCGGGCTCCGGTGTTTGGTCAGCAGCAGCAGAGCGGCTTTGGAGCGGCTGTAGTCGAAGGCCCGCTCCAGCGCGGGGAAGTATTCGAGCAGCTGGGCCTGCAGTCGTTTGATCGCCCGGACCCGGTCCGGGGCTTTATCGGCTCTCCGTGCGGTGAGGATCCGCAGGCCGGTGCTGATCTCGTCCCCTGGCCGCAGTAGCTGGAGGTCTTTGCGCATTCGGGCCTAGTCGGCGATCACGGCAGCGTCTTTCGCGTCGGTTTTGCCCTCGCCGCCGTAGAGGCGGGAGGCATGGTGGACAATCCGGCCCGGGATGTAGAGGACGTTTTGGCCGTGGGCGACGAGCATCGCGATCAGCAGCGCCGGGCCCCCGTGATTCAGGTCTGTGGCCTGCCCAGAGGACCACGTCCCCGTCCCCGAGTTTGAGTAAGTTGGCGATTAGCCCGAGCAGGGCTGGTTCGTCGTTGGGGATTTTCTGTGAAAGCAGCCGGTTTCCGTCGGCGTCGATCACAACACAGTGGTGATGGGCTTTGCCGGCGTCGATACCCATGCTCCGGCAGTCGGGCTGCGCCGGCCCGCCCCAAGACATTGCCTGCCAAGAAGTTCACCATCGCCCAAGAAGATGTGGGCGGACCTCACTGTGGGCGGGTGATCTAACGGCCCTCGGGTCTCAGTACGGAAGCAGGCAGCAGCGAAAGGAGCTAAACCTTTCCAGTAGCACGCTCGGGCAGTTCGATTTCCCCCCGGGAGGAATGGGCTCCGGGCATGGTCAAGTCGCCAGAGGAACTGCAACGGGCGGCAGTTTCTCGGCACGTTGCCGGATTCCCTTTAGCATCCTTCGCTCCATGATGAACCAGCACGTATCGATCAACGGCGCCAGAAACCAGAGGACGGTCCTGGTGTAGATCCGGATCCGCACCCGGCTCACCAAACGTGTACTGTCTCCGTTCGGGTATAGCGCGAAACACCAGCTGACGCGGCCGGAGAGCGGTTCCAGCACCATGGCTCGTTCGGAGTCAAGGACCACAACCGGCCAGTTCGGGCCTTTGCCCAAGGGGATCACGTCACCTGCGGCAAGCCGTTGGAACTCGGGAAGTATCCTGTCGGCGCTTGGGCCGCTCAGGATACCGAAGGCCCGGTCTAGGAAGTCGTAGCTGTACAGGCCCCCGCGCCGGTCGCCCATTTGCACAAGCCAGGGCCAGATGCTGCCTGGGCCCGCCTTGATGGACACGGCCCTGGTTGTCGTTATGTACGGGCCGTTCACGAGCTCGTCACCGGGCATTGAACGTTCACCCTCCTCTCTGCTGGTTCCCCAGTGGAGGTGGAGCGGGCGAAGGAAGCGATGGTAGGCAGCCACCGCGGCCAGTATTGCCCCGACAGTCCGGAGGATCCTTGGAGGCAATTGAGCTAAATGCCCGGGATCTTCCATGGTAGAGCCCTCTCCATACCGTGAATGCCATCCCAGGGGTTTCCCGGCAGGCTCTTGGGGGCGCCCGTTCAGCAGCGCCGGCTGTGCGCCAAGGCGGAATTTTTCAAGCTGAACGGTACCAACGGGAGTTAGGCGGCTGACTGTTCGGTGTTTTCCTTGGGTTGGTTGATCCATGCGGGCCCGGGCAGGGCCAGGATTTTGGGGTCGGTGGTTTTGGTGAAGCGGTTGGGATGTTTCGCCCGTGCTGCTGCGAGGGTTGCGGAGCGTTCCTTGGCGACGCCGGCGGCGAGCCTGTAGTGGACGTTCGCGGGCGTGTGGAAGCCGATCCCGGAATGCTGGTGGTGATGGTTGTACCAGTCCACAAACTCGCTGATAAAGGCCCTGGCATCGCCAAGTGAAGCGAAGCGTTCGGGAAACATGGGCCCGTATTTCATGGTCTTGAAGAGGCTTTCTGAGTACGGATTATCGTTGCTCACCCGGGGCCGGGAATGTGACCGGGTGACCTCCAAGTCCGAGAGCAGCGCGGCCACAGTCTTGGACGTCATCGAGGTCCCCCGATCCGCGTGGACCACCTGCGGGATGCCGTGGATACCGAAGATTTCCTTCATCATCTCCACCGCTAGAACCGCGGATTCGCTGGCGTGCACGTGCGCGCCGACAATGAAGCGGGAGTGGATGTCGACCATCATGTAGCAGTCGTAGTATCTGCCCTTCACGGTCCCGGCCAGCTTCGTAATGTCCCACGTGTTATGCCGACGTCGGCATAACACCTGTTATGCCGACGTTGTGATTATGCCGATGTTGGTCTGCGATCCCAGGTTCCAGGCGGTGGACGGGGTGAAAAGGTCGGCATAATCACGCTGTGGTGATCGGCTTGTCTTCTCAACTATTGGGCAGACAAGGAGCACACGATGACAGCGACAACACGAGCGGACCGGGTCCAGATCCACGGTCCGCTGCAGAAACACGCCGAGGGATTCAAGGCCGAACTATTGCGGCTGGGATTCACCCCGGCATCGATTGTGAATCAGTTCCATCTGCTGGCACATCTGAGCCGGTGGCTCGAGGCGGGAAGCATGCGCCTTGGCGATCTGACGGTGGTGCAGGTCGATGCATTCCTCGCCGAACGCAAAGCGACACATACCGCGTTGTTCACCCGCAAGGCGCTGCGCCCGTTGCTGGGCTGGCTGGCTGAGTCAGGGATGATCACCGCGGAGGCAGCGTCTCCACCCCGGCCGCCGGAGGATCCGGCGGTGCTGGTCCGGTTCGAGCGCTACCTTCTGACGGAGCGTCGTATCGGGGCGCGCACCACGTCAGCTTATGTGGTGCGGGTCCGGCGGTTCCTGAAGACACATTGTCCGTCCGAGGGGTTCGCCGGGTTGAGCGGTGCCGACGTCACGCGCGCGTTGCTGGAGGAGGGAGTGGGGCGGGCACCTGCGTCGGTGAAAAAGTTCGGCTATGCGCTGCGGGCCTTTCTGCGGTTCTGTTTCATCACCGGCGAGCTCGACCGTGATCTGACCGGAGCGACGCTGGTGATTCGGGAACCGTTGCCCTCCCTTCTTCCGCTGGGCGCCAGCGCGGAACAGATCGACACCCTCCTGCAGGGCTGTGACCGGACCACAGCTGCGGGGCGGCGCGAATATGCGGTAATCCTCCTGCTAGCCCGGCTCGGCCTCCGCGCCGGGGAAGTGGCCGGAATGCAGCTGGAAGACATTCACTGGCGCCACGGCGAGGTCCTCATCCGCGGCAAGGGCGCCAAACTCGAGTGCCTTCCGCTGCCAGCCGAGGTCGGCGCCGCGGTGGTGGACTATCTGATGCATGCCCGTCCGGCCGATGCGGACTTGCGGGAAGTGTTCTGCACCATCCGTGCTCCGCGACGACGGCTAAGCTCTCCGGGGGTTTGGGCGATCGTGACCCGTGCCTGCACCCGCGCGGATTTGGAGACATTCGGGCCCCACCAGCTGCGCCACAGTTTGGCCGAGGCGATGGTTGCCGCCGAAGTGCCGTTGGCCGCGATCGGGCAAGTACTCCGCCACGAGGATCCCGCGACGACGGCGAACTACGCCCGGGTGGACGTGATCCGGTTACGAGAGCTGGCCCGGCCCTGGCCGGCCGGGGGTGAACTGTCATGACCTGGAACGAGAAAGTCACCGATTATCTGCGCCTGCGCCGCCAGCTCGGCGCCCGCCTTACCTGGCCTGAACACCTGCTGCACCAGTTCGCCACACACCTCACGGCCGCGGGCATCGAGGTTATCACCGTCACCGAGGCAATCACTTGGTGCAGTCTCCCGCCGGCCGGGGTGACGGCCGCGCCGAGGACCCGGGCGTCGAGTCGGATGACCGCCGTCCGTGGGTTCGCCGACTACATGCACGCCCTGAACCCGATCCACGAGGTTCCGCCCCGCGGGATCTTCGCCGGCCCCGTGCATCGTCAGGGTCCCTACATATATTGTTCCGCTGAAATCACGGCGGTGATCCGCGCAGCCGCCACCCTGGAGGGCAGGAGTCGGGCGCAGACTTACCCGGTGTTGTTCGCGCTGCTGGCGGCCACAGGACTACGGGTCGGGGAGGCCCTCGCACTGGACAGGGACAGCGCCGATTTGGATGCCGGAGTGCTGCTGATCAGTCGGGGAAAGGGGCGCGACCCACGGCTGGTTCCGCTCCACCCGACCGCCACTGCCGCACTCGAACGCTATGCTCACTGGCGCGATGACCAGCACCACGGTCGCAGGCCAGCGTTCTTCACCGACGCAGACGGCGAACGGTTGAAATACGCAACTGTTCGCGATAACTGGGTGCACGCTTCTACTGCCGCAGGACTACGCACTGCGGCGCGGCAGCCACGGATGCACGACCTGCGGCATACGTTCGCGGTGAACACGCTGCTGGGCTGGTATCGCGACGGGGCCGATGTTGCCGCGAAGATGCCCGCCCTGTCGATCTATCTGGGCCATTCCGATCCGGCGAATACCTACTGGTATCTGAGCGCCGTTCCCGAACTGCTCGCTCACGCTGCCGCCCGCCTTGATGCCGCGAACACCCGGGAACAGGCAGAATCATGAGCAGTCTCGCCCCGCTGCTGCAAGCGTTCTTCACCGACCGGCTGGTCACCCAGCGCCAGGCCAGCGGCAACACAATCGCGGCCTACCGCGATACGTTCACGTTGCTTCTCGGCTACGTCTGCGATCTGAAAGACAAGACGCCCTCACTGGTGGAAATCAGCGATCTTGATGCCGACACCATCACCGGGTTCCTCCACTATCTGGAGGAAGTTCGGGGCAACAGCCTCCGCACCCGCAACGCCCGCCTAGCCGCGATTCACTCCTTGTTCGGTTACGCCGCATTGCGCCACCACGAGCATGCCGAAGTGATCCAACGCGTCCTGGCGATCCCGACCGCGAGAATGCACCGCAACATCGTCACCTGGCTTGACCCCAGCGAAGCCGATGCACTGCTGCGCGCCTGCGACCAAGACACCCGCACCGGCCGCCGCGACCATGCAATGTTCACCCTGGCGATCCAGACCGGACTGCGCATCAGCGAGATCATCGGGCTCACCATCGCAGACGTCCACACCGGTGTCGGCGCGCACGTCCACTGCCTCGGCAAGGGCCGCAAAGAACGCCGCACACCGCTGCTGCCAGCCACCGTCACCGTCATGAATGAATGGATCGTCGAACACAGTGGCCCCGCCGATGCCGCGCTGTTCACCACCAGCACTGGCCGACGTCTCAGCCGTGACGCGATCGAGCACCGCATCCACCACACCATCACCACGGCTGCAACGTCCTGCCCCTCGCTGGTCGGAAAACACGTGACCATGCATACGCTGCGCCACACCGCCGCGATGCGGCTGCTGCACGCCGGCGTCGATACCACCGTCATCGCTCTCTGGCTCGGCCACGAACAGATCTTCACGACAAACATCTACCTCCACGCCGACATGACCGTGAAGGAGGAAGCGATCGCGAAAGTCACCCCACCCGGCATCGCGGCTACGGTGCGCTACCAGCCCCCCGACACCGTCCTGGCCTTCCTCGCGATGCTGTGATTATGCCGACCTTTTCACCCCGTCCACCGCCTGGAACCTGGGATCGCAGACCAACATCGGCATAATCACAACGTCGGCATAACACGTCAGCACCTGGCCCGGGGCGGTGGCCACGAGTTCGGGGAGGGTGCTTGGCCAGGCGGCGGCGTTCCTTGACCTGTTTGTTCTCCTCCAACACCCGGTAGAACGTTGACAATGAGCCCAGATAGACGCCCGCATCCAGGAGCTTCGCATAGACCTGCATCGGGGCCAGGTCCACGAACTCGGGGGCGTTCAACACCGCCAACACCGCAGCCCGCTCGGCAGGGCTGAGCTTGTTCGGTGGCGTCACCGCCGCCGCCTCCCGGGGCGGTGAGATCTTGCGGTAAACCGTGGTGCGTGAGACGCCGGTCAGGGAGGCCGCCCGCCGGGTGGGGACCTGTTGTTGGCGCAGGCCGTGGTAGGCGGCCATCAGTTCTTCTTGGACTTCGGCTCGTCCGGTGATTCCTGAATGGCGTTCTCTAAGAACGCCGAGAGTTTCTCCATGATTCCCAGGGCTGCCTCGGATCGTTTCAACCGGCTCTCACTCACCCCCAGCTGGCGGCGCAACCGCGCGATCTCAGCCTGGTCCGCCGACAGTTTCCCGATTGTTTCCCCGGGCTTCTTGCCCGCCAAAACGCCAGCGTCACGGAGCCGGCGCCATTCAGTCATCTGGGATGAATACAGGCCTTCGCGGCGCAGGAACGCGCCGCCTTCGTTGCCTTGGCACGCCGCCTCGTACGAGGCCAAATATTCAAGCTTCTGCACTGGGGTGAACGACCGTCGAGGGGTCGGTCCACCGGAACGCGGTCCGGGACTGTTCATAGGACCATCTTGGCCTACGGCACTCAAAACTGGACTGGACATGATTACTGGATTCCTGGTTCTCGCCCCACGCGATTAAGCGGACTTGCTATGACCCAGTGGCACCGTTCCAGCCTGACACGTAGGGAGGCCGCCTGAGGTTTAGCTTGGCCCCTCACCCGAGGAAGGGCCAGAGCCATTAGGCCCGTCTGTTGCGGGGGTTTATGGATAGGGCCGTGCCGGCGGCAAGGAACCAGAGCATCGGGGAAAGTTAGCCACCAGAACCGGGAATCTATCACCAGCATTGTAGAAACGGTTGAAATCAACGCGCCAGCGGACGCCCTTATGGGTGCGAGCCCTGGGCTAAGGGGTGGGTCAGTCTGCGAAGACGGAATATGGTTCGCGGTAGCGGCTGGGCAGTTCGCCGGCGGCCCCGGGCAGGGCAACGAATTCGGCGGGCTGCTGGGGAGTTTGTGGTTCGTCCAGCGGGGTCGCGGTTCCGGTCCTGCTTCGGCAGTCGGGCCGGCCGTGGGGGTGGTTGTCCGGGCTGTGGGATACCCCTGATGCGCACCGGAGAAGAAATTGACCCCGCGGTGCGCCCAGCGGCATTTGCCTGGCACCGGCCCTTATCCCTTGTCCTCGGGAATCCTGCCGTTGAACAAACCCGTGCATCAGTTTGGCGACGACAGCCAACTCAAGCGGTGACAGGACGCCTCGTTCCGGGACCCGGAACCCATCGGTGCTGGTCCCTCGTTCTTGAACCGGGGCAGGCGGCCGACCCCGGCTGATAGGACGCCACTGCACCGTTGTCCCCAGCGGCCAGTCGGGTCAGCGCTAGCGGGCTTCTGGTTCCTGAGCAGTCTGATGGAGCGCCGGATGTTGCTCGGGGTGAAGGAACGTGATGAGAAGGGATCTGCCTAGGGCTTTACCGCGCGCACGGGTTCGTCTTCCGCCGCTTCATCTTGGGCGGCGCGCTTGTTCCCTTCAATGTTTGCCTCGGCCCGGCTCCTGATCCCGTGGAGCATCCGCAGGGACATGACGAAACTGGCAACTTCCACGGTTTCGACCAGGAACGGGGCCCACCACCGCCGATAGGCGTACCGCTCACGGACAACGAGGCGGGTGGTTCCGTCTGGCTTTGGCTGGAGGACGAAGGCCCAGGTGAAGTCGAAGGGGCCGGGTGCTGGACTCGGGGGAATGCGCAGGACAAGCGTCCTTCCCGGTTCAAGGAGCCCCACCTCGAGGTTCGAGGAGTCCGTGGGTGCCAGATGAACCGGGTCCCCCACTTTGATGTCCTGCCACTCAGGGTGTATCCGGTCCGCGCTATGGATGTCCAGACCGGCGAGGTTCTCCAGGAAGTCGTAGCTGTAGAGCCCGCCCCGGCGCTGGCCCATCTGCGCCAGCCAGGGCCACACCTTTTCAGCCGGAGCATGAATGGTGATGGACCGTGTTGCCTGCAGGCCCGCATGAGTGATGAAGTCGTCACCCGGATGCCGGCCGCCCAGCTCCTCAGGGGTGGAACCCCAGCGGAGCTGGAGGTGCCGGAATGCGAATCCGCAGCCCACAACGCAAGTGAGCGCTGCGGGGGCAGAGAGTCGGCCCAGGTTTCGTGCTGGCATCATTTAGCCGAGTCTCCCAACCCGCGGTTGACTTGTCATGGGCCGGAAGCCCCCGTTCCCGGACGGTTTTTCCAGGGAAGACCTTACAGCTGCGCGTGATCTTGGCCCCCCAAGCAGCACCTTCCTGGCAGAAGATACGCACGGTGGGCCAGCGCCGCCGGGATTCAGAGGGAAAGCACGAACACCATTAGCGCGAAGCCAGGGCAAGCCGGTTGGCTGAACCGGCTTGCGCCATCGTCTGTGCTCGCGGTACCGGGAAGGACACCCGGTACGGGAGGAAATTGATGGACGTCAACTTTCTGCGCCGGGTGGCCAGGAACGGCCTTGACGACGGAAACTTCATCCTGCTGGATCTCTCGCTCGGCTTCTGGGCAAACGGAGGCCACGCCGAGGCCGTTCCCTCAGGCGTTCTGCCGGTTCTCGGCGACAACGTCGCTGGTGGCCGGAGCGGCAGATGACGGTAGAGACTGGAGCGGGTGATGCCGGTTGCCTACCGATCTGCGAGATGGAGAGCCCCTGGTCACGCAGGTGCGCGGCGTAGGAAAGTTTCGTCGGATCGACGACTGTCTGTGCCGTCCGCTTCAGGGTGCTGTATACAGAGAGATATTAGCTTCCTTGCACTCCGGGACGATGACTTTGAGCACTAGCCCTGTGAACCGGTCAAGCGGTTCGGGAGAAGGCTGGGGGGAACTCGTTTGTGGGATTTCTTAGACGGGGTCAGTCGGCGGGTGGCTGCGTTCACCACGCACATGCACAGCGCCCAGTACGCTGCCCCTGCAGCGAGCGAGGCCCCAACGGCCAGTGCCGGGCTTATCCCGGCCAGGGGCGGGTAGACCAGCCAGTGGACCAAGTACGCGTAGAGGGAGGCACTGGCTAACACCACGGTGAGTCGGCGGAGGCCCTTCGGCACCGGGATGCTGGGCAGCCAGATGAGCACCAGGATCCCGGCTAGGAGCGTGCATTCCCTGGTCACGTTTTCGAAGAACCCGGGTACGGTGAGTACCGCAATGGCTGAGACTACACATCGTTGGGCTACCGTCCGGGACCGTGCAATGGCCCAGCCCAGCGCGAAGAGCCAGAGGGCCGGCGCCGTGTGCGGCACTCCCGGGTTCACCAGTTCGTAGCGGGTGAGCAGTCCGGCTCCGGTCAGGGCCAGTGGAAGGAGCAGGGGGAAACGCCGCTCGGCGCGGTCCGCCCACGGAACGGCCAGCAGGGCTGTCATTCCCAGGAGCAGGTAGACAAGTATTTCGATGAACCAGAAGTGCCACTGTGTGGTCACTGTCTCCGGCCCAACTATGGCGTTTAGGAGCAGGATATTGGCAGGCGTGTAGTTGTCGGTGATCAGATAAGCGACAACGATAAACGCCATGCTGGGGACGACGATTCTGGCTAGGCTGTTCAGCTGCCGCCGCAGGCGCTGGAAACGCTCCCCCGAGAGCTGGAAGCGGGCGAAGTTGTACCCGGCCACGGCCATGAGCACGTGCGCCGCGCCCTGCCAACTGAATAAACCGACGTGTGTACTGACGATCAGGACGATCCCCACGGCCCGCAGCACGATGCTCGTTTCGAGCGGCGCAAAGAACCGCCGCCGCTTCCGGGCCGGAGCAGTGCGGGGCCGCGGTTCCAGGTCCCGGACAGGCGTCACGTGCCAACCCGGCGGGAGATGGCCTAAGGCTTGTTCCAATCTGACCGATGCTGCCACGTAGGACAGCGAGTCCCCGCCCAGCGAGACAAAAGTGTCCCCGTCGGCAATGTCGGCGACCTCCAGAGCGTCCTCAAAAATCCTTCGGACGCTGCCGGGGCCGGCGGCGGCCCCGTCCGCAGGCGCGTGCACGGGTTCGGGCCGGGACAGCGCCAGGACAGCCTGATAGTCCAGTTTACCCGTGGCCAGACGCGGCAGATGTTCGACGGCGTGAACCTGCAGAGCGGCACGGGGCAGACCCAATCCCTGGGACAGAACCTTGCCCAGCAGCCGAGTGTCGTGGTCGCCCTCGACCGCGACGACGAGGCCGTCGTCGGTCCCGGCGCTGGCTGCCTGCACGCCGAGGTCGGCCAGGATCCGCTCCACCTGCCCGAGGTCAACGCGCAGGCCGACGATTTTGACGAACCTGCTGCGGCGCCCGACCACTTCGTAGACTCCTGTGGGGTGCTGCCGGGCCAGATCGCCGGTGCGGAGCTCATCGATGCTCCGGCCCTTTCCGAGGTCCTCGGCCGTCTCGGCATAGCCGAGCATGACGTTTGGGCCCGTGAACACAAGCTCACCATGCTCCAGGCCGGGAACAGGGTCGATGCGCAGTGAGCCTCCGGGGACGGGGATGCCAATGGCCCCGGGAACTGTGGCCGCGAGTTCAGGAGGCAGATAAGCCATCCGGGCCGTGGCCTCCGTCTGGCCGTACATCACGAAAAGATCCCAGCCCTGCCGGCGCCCGAGCCCGGCGTACTGTCGCACCATCTCCGGTGCGAGCCGGCCTCCGGCCTGGGTGACGTAGCGCAGGCTGGGCAACTCCATACCCGCGAACCCCACCCGTTCCAGGAGTTCAAAGGTGTAGGGAACGGCGGCGAATGCTGTCGCACCGCGGTTCCGGAAAAGCTCCCAGAAGCACGGATCGACGACGGAAAGGTCGGTGAGGACCAGTCCCGCACCTCGGAGCAGGTGGCTGTTGATTACCGACAGCCCGTAACAATAGGACATCGGCAGGGTCGTCGCAGCACGGTCGTCCGGGCCGATGTTCAGGTACTCGGAAATAGACTCGGCGTTGGATTGCAGGTTCGCATGCGAGAGACGAACAAGCTTCGGCGAGCCCGTGGACCCGGACGTGCTAAGCAAAAGGGCAAGATCCGGGTGCAGCTCGTGGCGGGTGCCCGGCCGGCGTTCCTCGAGGACAGTGCGCCCGTTCCCTGACCGCACAATCACATCGGGGTCATAGGCAGCAACAAGGGATTCCAGGGCTGCAGGTTTGTCCTCGGGCAGGAGGATAAGGGGGTGCCCGCCTGCCAGTGCCGCCAGATAGGCCACGAGCGACTCGAGGTTGTTGGCTGCCGTCAGCGCGACGAGGCGCCGTTCGGTGCCGAGCCGGACGGCAAGATCGTCGACGCGCTCCGCCAGCTCCCGGTAGGTCACTGCGACGTTGTCGGTGAGAATGGCGGGACTGTCCCCGTGGCTCGCAAGATCCGCGGCAAAGGGCACCCGCAAGAAATCAAGCTGCGTGGTCACCCGGACGATGGTATTAGATTAGGATCACCTAAGCAAAATTGAGCTACAAAAACTTTGCGTAATTATCTGGTGCCGCTAGTTGAGGGTCGGCGGGATCCCCCAGACGAGGACGGCCCTCCTTGCCTGGCAGCGTTCGACCTATTTATGGGCGGACTCAAGGGGCGCCAACGACGCCGCCCAGTTTGCCGAACTGGACACCCTGGCCGAATTGGCCAAGCGCCGAGCCGGCGAAGACCGCGCACTTCTGCTCGATGTGCGGACCGAAGTTCTGCTCCAGCGGCTCTCCCAGGACATCCGCGACCAGTTCGGGGGCATGTCCGAACAGGAAGCCATCGCAGGAATGGAGGCCAAGTCCACCGAGTTCCGCGAATCCGGCGGGAAGGTCTATCTGAGGGCGGCGAAGATTCCGAAGACGAGCTTGCCGGATGCGGCGGTGGCGTCGATGGCCGCGCCCTGGCCGGTGAGGACTTTCAAGCCGATGCCGCGTTCGGTCAGGTCGTGGACGATGTTGACCAGGTGGCGGAGGTCACTGCCGAGCCGGTCAAGTTTCCAGACGATCAGGGTGTCGCCGTGGCGCAGGGCTTTGAGGCAGGAGACCAGCGGTGGCCGGTCGTCGTCCTTTCCCGAGGCCTTGTCTTCGTACATGGCCTCAGGATCGGTCCCGGCGGCGAGGAGGGCGCCGCGCTGCAGAAGGCTGCAGGCACGAACGCGGGCGCTCCCAGGCAATAGTCCGGTCCCTCTCCCTAGCAGATCGAAACCGAACTCAAGGCCTTTCACGGTGTCCGGCCCGGCACACAGTGTGGTTGCCGGAGCACGTACGACAGCTGACGGCCGCCCCGTCGTCGGGGTGGCCGCCAGTTTTCGTTCGTGTTATTGGTGCTAGTGCTCGGCCTCTGCGGCAGCCTTCTTCTTGGCGTCCTTTTCGGCGTCCTTCTCGGCGCGCAGCGCCTCCGCCTCGTGCTGCTCCTCGGCTTTTTCGTGGTGGATGGCCTCTGCCAGGAGTTTCTCCATCTCCTTGGCCACGCCGGCGGCCGAGGCCGGGTTCTGGCCGGTCACCAGCCGCTCGTCGACCACGACCTTCTCCTCAAAGACATCAGCGGAGACGTGGGTGGCGCCCTGTTCCTCAAGCCGGTCTGCCAAAAAGAACGGGATGACCTTGTCCTTCCCTGCGGCAACCTCTTCGTCGTTGGTGAAGGCGGCCACCTTCCGGCCCTCGACGAGGCGAAAGCCGTTGGCCAACTCGACGTTCAGCAGGCCGGCCGGCCCGTGGCAGACCGCGCCGACAACGCCGCCGGCGTTGTAGACGCTGGCTAGGAGGTTCTGCAAGCCTTCGCTGTCCGGGAAGTCCCACATGGTGCCGTGGCCGCCCACGAGGAAGACGGCGTCGTACTGGTCGGGATCAACGACGTCGACGCGGGCAGTGTTGTAGAGGCCGGCGCGCGTGGTCTCGTCCTCCGTGAAGGCGACCTGGATGGGATCTTCTGAGTCCACCTCGTCGCGCGGGGGCTGGCCGCCCTGGATGGACGCGAAGTCGACGAAGTGCCCGGAATCCTTGAAGACCTTCCAGGGATGTGCAGCCTCGGCCACGTTGTAGCCGGTCTTCTCTCCCGTGTCGCCGATCTCGGAAACGCTGGTCAGTACCATGAGGATTTTCTTCATGAAGTGTTCCTTTCGTCTAACTTCCACCCTACGCCAGCCCAATTCGGGCCCTCCCTGCGGAAATATTTGGGTTCCTTCAACTCAGGAACTATCTTCACAACCGCATGAGGGTTCTGCAGTTTTTTTGAATCACCGGGTGCCAGCCATTCCCTAGCAGGCATGGCGACCCTAGGCTTTCAATCCGGGGCAGCTGCCTCTAATCAAAAACGGGGGAAAAATGCCGGATGCGTGGACGTGCGACCACTGCGGTGCCAAGACCATCAACCGAAAAGTGGAATCCACGTCGTTGGGTGATCGGGCAAAGCAATTTATAACAGTCCCGGCAAAGTGCAGCGACCCCCGGTGTCCCAATAGCGACCGTCTTCAGCACGGCCTGGAGTGGTGCAGTCCCGACTAAGTGGCGTCCCCCCGGCGTAACGCCTGAACGTTATGTGACGGCCGATGAGAATGCGGCGGGAACGGCGGGCAGCTCCCCATCGAAGGGTTTAGGGGAAGGTTCCGGCCGGGGCCGAGGATTCCTGCAGCTGGCTCCATCGTTTTGAGACCATGGAGCCAGCCTTTGCGGAATCCGGCTCGATCGGAACACCGAAATGGTCTCTCCCCAGAAAGATGCCCGGGCCAGATCCCAACGCAAGACTAAACGGCTTAGCTTTGGCGGGCAAGAGGATTCAATTTGACTTGAACATTCTTTTTTCCTGTGGTTTATTCGTTCCCGCTTTTCGCACTTTGGGCCCGCCTGAAAGGTCCCTAGCCGGCCGGGCTCACCACGTCTTCAAGCACCGACCGGTCGAAGAAGCGGATCTCTCCGGTTTCCGGAAAAAACACGGGAACGACGGAAGTACTCGGGTCCTTCGAGGTTTCGTAGATTTCCGGCGCACCCCCGTGCCGGCGGGCAATGGTTCCGACCAGGTCCGTGCCGCGGACCCTGACGGTCCGGTATTTGTAGCTCATTTTGGGCTCCTTTGGTGACGTGGGACACAGCCTACTCCTCGCTGTCCAGCCCCTGCGGGCGCGCACGTCACGGAAGACCGCGGAGCCCGCACTGGTGCACAATGCGTTCATGACCAATAACGCTCCCCGCCCGGTCTACTTCCTTTCGGACAGTACGGGCATCACCGCAGAAACGCTCGGCAACACCCTGCTGACGCAGTTCCCCGCAAACGATTTTGACCGCATCACGGTCCCCTTCATCACCACCGTCGACCAGGCGCGGGCCGTTGTTAAGGTGATCGACAACCGGGCCGCCGCCGGTCTGCAGCCGATCGTCTTTTCCACCGCCGTCGGCAGCGACATCCGCCAGACGCTGGGCACCTGCAAGGGGATCATCGTGGATCTCATCGGGACCCACGTCGGAGTGTTGGAGAGTGCCTTGGGCACGCAGGCCAGCGGGGAACCGGGGCGGGCGCATGGCCTCGGCAATGCGGCCCGTTACCAGTCCCGGATGGCCGCCGTCGAATACGCCATGGAGCACGACGACGGCCAGAGCCTCCGTGCGCTCGAAAAGGCCCAGGTGATCCTGGTGGCCCCGTCCCGCTGCGGCAAAACGCCCACCACCATGTATCTGGCACTGCAGCACGGCATCTTCGCCGCCAACTTCCCGCTCGTGGACGAGGACTTTGAACGCGAAGGACTCCCCAAGCCGCTGCGGCCGTTCGTTTCGAAGTGTTTCGGCCTCACCACCAACCCTTTGCGCCTCAGCCAGGTCCGCACCGAACGCCGCCGGGGCTCGCCCTACGCCTCGCTGCGGCAGTGCGGCTTCGAGCTGCGCAGCGCCGAGCGGCTGTACGTGTCTCACGGGATCCCATACCTCAATTCGGCCAGCGTCTCCGTGGAGGAAATGGCGGCCACGATCCTGCAGAAGATGAACCTCAAGCATTAGGGGCAAGGTTCACAAGTGTTGCGTGGACCACATCAGGTGGAAACACCGGCGCAGACATGTCACTGTGGACAGGAATCGCGCCCTCAACCGGCGACCGCCCCGCGTGGGGCGGTGATACCCCATGCCATCATCTGCAAAGGAGCAGCAACCATGACGACAGACATCCTGTGGTTCTCAGAACTCGGCCTCAAGGATCTGGATCGGGTGGGCGGTAAGAATGCCTCCCTCGGCGAGATGGTGCAGAACCTGACCTCGGCCGGCGTCCAGGTTCCGGACGGCTTCGCCACAACCGCCGACGCCTACCGCAGCTTCCTGGCTGACTCGGGCCTGGACCAGAAAATCGCCGACCGGCTGGTCGGCCTGGACACCGACGATGTGACCGCCCTGGCAGCAGCGGGCAAGGAGATCCGCACGCTGATGCGCGAGACGCCCTTCCTGCCGGACTTCGAAGCGCAGATCCGGGCCTCATACCAGAAGCTGGTGGAAAAGCACGGGGGCTCCGATGACCTCTCCTGGGCCGTCCGCTCGAGCGCGACCGCGGAAGATCTCCCCGACGCCTCCTTCGCCGGACAGCAGGAAACCTTCCTGAACGTCCGCGGCATCGAGAACATCCTCGTGGCCATCAAGGATGTCTTCGCGTCCCTCTACAACGACCGGGCGATCGCCTACCGGGTGCACCACAAGTTCGAGCACGCCGAGGTCGCACTCTCGGCGGGCGTCCAGCGCATGGTGCGTTCCGACGTCGGCGCTTCCGGCGTGATGTTCACGATGGACACCGAATCCGGGTTCCAGGACGCCGTCTTCGTCACCTCCTCCTACGGCCTCGGCGAGGCCGTGGTCCAGGGCGCCGTGAACCCGGACGAGTTCTACGTCTACAAGCCGGCCCTCCAGGCCGGCCGCCCCGCCATCCTCAAGCGGGGACTGGGCGAGAAGGCTCTGCAGATGACCTACACGAGCAACCGCGAAATCGGCCACACCATTGACTTTGTTCCGGTTGAGGCCTCGCTGCGGAACCGCTTCAGCCTCACGGACGACGACGTCGAGCAGCTCGCCCGCCACGCCGTCGCCATCGAGAACCACTACGGACGTCCCATGGACATCGAGTGGGGCAAGGACGGGATCGACGGCGGCCTGTACATTCTGCAGGCACGCCCCGAGACCGTGCAGTCCCGCCGGACCTCCGGCAGCCTGAGCCGTTTCCGGCTGAACGGGACCAGCAAGGTGCTCGTCGAGGGCCGCGCCATCGGCCAGCGCATCGGCGCCGGCAGCGTCCGCATCCTCACCTCGATTGACCAGATGGCAGCCTTCAAAACCGGCGACGTCCTCGTCGCGGACATGACCGACCCGGACTGGGAACCGATCATGAAGCGTGCCTCGGCGATCGTGACCAACCGCGGCGGACGCACCTGCCACGCGGCCATCATCGCCCGGGAACTGGGGATTCCTGCCGTCGTCGGCACAGGGTCCGCCACGGATATCCTCTCCGACGGGCTCGACGTGACTGTCTCCTGCGCCGACGGCGAGACCGGCGTCATCTACGAGGGTCTCATCGACTTCAGCGTCGAGGAAACCGAAATCACCCAGCTGCCCGAGGCGCCGGTAAAGGTCATGATGAACGTCGGCACGCCCGAGCAGGCTTTCACCTTCGCTCAGCTGCCCAACCACGGCGTGGGCCTGGCCCGGCTGGAATTCATCATCAACCGCCAGATCGGCATCCACCCCAAGGCGCTGCTGAACCTGGATGACCAGCCTGATGAGGTCAAGGCAGAGATCCGCGAGCGGATCGCCGCCTACGACAGCCCCCGCGAGTACTACATCAAGCGCCTGGCGGAAGGCGTGGCGACCATCGCCGCGGCGTTCGCGCCCGAGCCGGTGATTGTGCGGATGTCCGACTTCAAGTCCAACGAATACGCCAACCTCCTTGGCGGACCCGCCTACGAGCCGCACGAAGAGAACCCGATGATCGGCTTCCGCGGCGCCTCGCGGTACCTCGAGCCGTCCTTCCGGGACTGCTTCGACCTGGAGTGCGAGGCACTGTCCTTCGTCCGCAACGAGATGGGCCTGACCAACGTCAAGCTGATGATCCCGTTTGTGCGCACCCTGGACGAGGCCAGCG
This sequence comes from Arthrobacter sp. U41, assembly GCF_001750145.1. Classification (NCBI taxonomy): domain Bacteria; kingdom Bacillati; phylum Actinomycetota; class Actinomycetes; order Micrococcales; family Micrococcaceae; genus Arthrobacter; species Arthrobacter sp. U41. The sequence continues at coordinate 1,874,950 of NZ_CP015732.1, read as the reverse complement.
GCGTCATCGGCCTGCTCGCCGAGAACGGCCTGCGCCGCGGCGAGAACGGCCTTGAGGTCGTCATGATGTGCGAGCTGCCCTCCAACGCGCTGCTGGCCGACGAGTTCCTGGACTACTTTGACGGCTTCTCCATCGGTTCCAACGACATGACCCAGCTGACCCTGGGCCTGGACCGCGATTCCGCCATCGTCGCCGGCAGCTTCGACGAGCGGAACCCTGCCGTCAAAAAGCTCCTGAGCATGGCGATCAAGGCGTGCAAGGCGCGCGGCAAGTACGTGGGCATCTGCGGCCAGGGCCCCAGCGACCACCCGGACTTCGCCGAATGGCTGGTCGAAGAGGGCGTCGATTCCGTCTCGCTGAACCCCGACACCGTGGTGGACACCTGGCTCCGGCTCGCCGGTGCCAGCGCGGCCGCAACGGCCGCCGCCGTCTAATCCGGTTGACCTGACGGCGACCTGACGCGGTGTGCTGAAGCACACTTTGGAACCACTTCGAAAGTTGGAAGCACCCCGGTCTTCGGACCGGGGTGCTTCTTCTTGCCCGGCGGCCGGGCGGCGGAGCCTACTCCCGGTTCCGCACCCAAGGAGTAGCTGACCTCGATTGATGCCCGGAAATCACAATCCGGGCATCAATCCGGCGCTGCCGTCGTGGCGTCGTTGACTCAGGGCACCGCGGGCACGAAGGTGGTGCCATGACGGCTCAGCGAATCACGAACAGACTGGTACTCACGACGGCGGCAGCCGCGGCAGCGCTCTTCCTCGCCGGCTGCGGCGGCGGCACGCCGCAGGCCCAGACGTCCAGCACCGCGGCGTCCCCGCTGGCAACCACGTCGAGCCAGCCGGCCACCACCGCAACCGGTGCCCCCAGTTCCCTGGCCCCCGCGCCGGCGCAGTCCACGCCGGCCGGCCCCGGATTGTGCAAGGCCGCGGGCCTGACGGGCACCATCGATTCCACTGGCGGCGGGGCTGCCGGAAGCGTCTACATGACGCTGATCCTGACAAACTCCGGCGCTGAGCCGTGCCTGTTGCGGGGTTATCCCGGCGTCTCCCTCACGGCCGACGCGAACGGCGAACCGATCGGGGCCCCCGCGGCACGTGATGAGGCCGCCCCCGCCGTCGACGTGCTGCTCGCACCGGGCCAGGCCGGAACCGCCACGCTGCGGTACACCCAGGCCCGCAACTACCCGGACTGTGCCGTTGTACCGGCGGCCGGCTTCCGGATCTACCCGCCGGAGGACACCGCTTCGCTGTTTATAGCCCAGCCCAGGGACGCCTGCAGCGACGCCGGCACCAAGCTGCTCACCATTAGCGTGTTCCAGGCCTCGTAACGCCAGCCGCGATCACCCGCTCCTGACCCGCGCACGGCCCGCCATTTCCTGTCGGCGGCTTAAGGCATGATGGAGGAATGAAGGGGCAGGAACTCGCCGGCGGGACACTCGCGGCCGACGCCATGGACCGGTTCAGCCGGCCGACCCGGGACTGGTTCCTGGGTGCCTTCGCTGCGCCCACCCCGGCCCAGAACGGCGCTTGGAACGCGATCTCTTCCGGCGCGCACGCGCTTGTGGTCGCCCCCACCGGCTCCGGCAAAACGCTCGCCGCCTTCCTCTGGGCGCTCGACCGGCTGCTCGTCTCTGCCCCCGCCGAGCCCGAGGGGCTGCCCGGCCTGGACGCCGTGAAGGGTACGCGGCGGAAGGCGCCCAAGCGCCAGACCCGGGTGCTCTATATTTCGCCGCTTAAAGCGCTGGGCGTGGACGTCGAACGCAACCTTCGCGCCCCGCTGATTGGGATCACCCAGACCGCCAAACGCCTCGGCCTGCCCGCGCCGCTGATCACCGTGGGTGTCCGCTCCGGTGACACCCCGGCGTCGGACCGCCGCGCGCTGCTGAGCCACCCGCCGGACATCCTGATCACCACGCCGGAATCGCTCTTCCTGATGCTGACCTCCAAGGCGCGGGAGACGCTGAGCGAGGTGGACACCATCATCGTCGATGAGGTCCACGCCGTCGCAGGCACCAAACGCGGCGCCCATCTGGCCGTGTCCCTGGAACGCCTCGATGCACTGCTCCCCCAGCCCGCCCAGCGGATCGGGCTCTCGGCCACCGTCGAGCCCAAGGAGCTGGTGGCGCAGTTCCTCGCCGGCTCCGCGCCGGTGGAAATCGTGGCGCCGCCATCGAAGAAGACCTGGGACCTGACGGTCTCCGTCCCGGTGGAGGACATGTCCGATCTGCAGGGCGCGGCCGGCGCGTTCGACTCCGGTCCGGCGTCCGGGCTGCAGCCGCAGGCGTCGATCTGGCCGCACGTGGAGGAGAAGATCGTGGACCTGGTGCTGGCCAACCAGTCCACGATTGTGTTCGCCAATTCCCGCCGGCTCGCCGAACGCCTGACTGCCCGGCTCAACGAGATCTACGCCGAGCGCCAGCTCATGGCCGCAGGCGGCGGCTGGGGCGAAACTGGCGCCGGGGCTCCCGACTTCGAGCCTGTGCCGGCGGGAGCCCCGGCCGGCGGCGCGACCGCGCTGCCCGGCTCCACGCTGCCGACGTCCACCGCGACTCCGGCACACATGATGGCCCAGGCCGGAAGCGCCGCCGGCGCCGATCCGGTCCTGGCCCGGGCCCACCACGGCTCGGTCTCCAAGGACCAGCGGGCCCTGATCGAGGACGACCTGAAGTCCGGGCGGCTGCGCTGCGTCGTGGCCACGTCCTCGCTGGAACTGGGCATCGACATGGGCGCCGTGGACCTCGTGGTGCAGGTGGAATCCCCGCCCTCGGTGGCCAGCGGGCTGCAGCGGGTGGGCCGCGCCGGTCACCAGGTCGGCGAGGTCTCCCAGGGCGTACTGTTCCCCAAGCACCGCGCGGATCTGGTGCACACCGCCATCACGGTGGAACGGATGCTCGCCGGCAAAATCGAACGGCTCTATGTCCCCGCGAATCCCCTGGACATCCTCGCCCAGCAGACCGTCGCGGCCACGGCACTGGGTTCCATCGATGTGGAGGACTGGTTCTCCACCGTGCGGCGGTCCGCACCGTTCGCCTCGCTCCCCCGCTCCGCCTTCGAGGCAACCCTGGACCTGCTCGCCGGCCGCTACCCCTCCGACGAGTTCGCGGAACTGCGGCCCCGGATCATCTGGGACCGCAACGCCGGCACCATCGAGGGCCGCCCCGGCGCGCAGCGGCTGGCCGTCACCTCCGGCGGCACCATCCCGGACCGCGGGCTCTTCGGCGTCTACATCATCGGCACCGAGACCGAAGGCACCGGCAGCTCAGGATCCGCGGGCTCCGCCAGCGGCGAGGGCCGGGCGGCCAGCCCGGCCGCTGCCGCGGCGAAGGGCGGGCGCCGGGTCGGCGAGCTTGACGAGGAAATGGTGTACGAATCCAGGGTCGGTGACGTGTTCGCGCTGGGCGCGACCAGCTGGAAGATCGAGGACATCACGCACGACCGGGTCCTGGTCTCCCCCGCTTTCGGCCAGCCGGGCAAACTCCCGTTCTGGAAGGGCGACTCGCTCGGCCGGCCGGTGGATCTGGGCCGCGCCCTGGGGGCGTTCGTGCGCGAGCTGTCCGCGTCCGACGTCGGGCCGGCCGCGGAACGCTGCAAAGCCAGCGGCCTGGACGATTTTGCCGCGAACAACCTGATCCAGTACCTTGCGGAGCAGAAGCTGGCCACCGAGGTGGTCCCCAGCGACACCACCCTTGTGGTGGAGCGCTTCCACGACGAACTCGGCGACTGGCGGGTGGTGCTGCACAGCCCGTTCGGCATGCCGGTGCACGCGCCGTGGGCCCTCGCCGTCGGGCAGCGGCTGCATCAGCGTTTCGGCATGGACGGCTCCGCGATGGCCGCCGACGACGGCATCGTGCTGCGCGTGCCCATGATGGAGGACGAGCCGCCCGGGGCCGAACTGTTTATGTTCGACCCGGAGGAACTCGAACAGATCGTGACGGCGGAGGTCGGCGGCAGCGCGCTGTTCGCCTCCCGGTTCCGCGAGTGCGCCGCCCGGGCCCTGCTCCTGCCCCGGCAGCACCCCGGCAAACGGCAGCCCCTCTGGCAGCAGCGCCAGCGCTCCGCCCAGCTGCTGGACGTCGCCCGGAAGTACCCCACCTTCCCGATCGTCCTTGAGACTGTCCGCGAATGCCTGCAGGATGTCTACGACCTTCCGGCGCTCAAGGACATCGCAGCGTCCATCGAGCGCCGCGAGCTGCGGATCCTGCAGACCACCACCCAGCAGCCCTCGCCGTTCGCCAAGTCCCTGCTCTTCGGCTACGTCGCGCAGTTCCTCTATGAGGGCGACTCCCCGCTGGCCGAGCGCCGGGCCGCCGCGCTGGCGCTGGATTCGACCCTGCTCAACGAGCTCCTGGGCCGGGTCGAGCTGCGCGAACTGCTCGACGCCAAGGTCATTGACGCCACCGAGCAGGAGCTGCAGCGGCTCGCCCCGGACCGGAAGGTGCGCGGGCTCGAAGGCGTCGCGGACCTGCTCCGCCTGCTCGGCCCGCTGACCCCGGAGGAAGTCGCCGCCCGGCTGGAACTGGCAGCCGAGACCGCACCGGCGGCCGGGCTTGTCGAGGCTCCGGATGCCGCGCCGGCGCCCGGGGGCGAAGCCCCCGTCGCCGATGCCACCGCGCACCTGGTGGCGCTGCAGCGCGCCAACCGCGCCATCAAGGTCAACGTCGGCGGTGCCGAGCGTTACGCCGCGGTGGAGGATGCCGCCCGCCTGCGCGATGCCCTCGGCGTCCCGCTGCCGATGGGTGTGCCGCTGGCCTTCATTGAACCGGTCGCTGATCCGCTCGGCGACCTCGTCTCGCGCTACGCCCGCACCCATGGGCCCTTCACCTCCGCCGAGGCGGCCGCCCGGCTGGGTCTGGGCGTCGCCGTCGTCGGCACCGCGCTGAAGCGGCTCGCCGCGGACGGCCGGGTGGTGGAGGGCGAGTTCCGCCCGCATGCCTCACCTCCGCCGGCCCCCGCTCCGGACACCGACGACGGCGACGCAGGCTCCGGCGCGCCGCAGGCCAACGCCGTCCCCGCAGCCCCGACGCTGGCCGGGGCCAGTGAGTGGTGCGATGCCGAAGTCCTGCGCAAACTCCGCCGGCGCTCGCTGGCCGCGCTGCGCGCCGAGGTCGAACCCGTGGATGCCGCCGCCTACGGCCGCTTCCTGCCGGCCTGGCAGAACGTCCGGGTCCCTGGCAAACGCGGGCAGTCGGCGCTGCGCGGACTGGACGGGATCATCACGGCCGTCGACCAGCTCTCCGGGGTGCCCGTTCCGGCCTCCGCCTGGGAACCGCTGATCCTCGCTAGCCGGGTGGCCGACTACCAGCCCGCCATGCTCGATGAACTCATGGCTGCCGGCGAAGTGCTCTGGTCCGGCGCAGGCGCCCTCCCCGGCAACGACGGCTGGGTCAGCCTGCATCTGGCCGATTCGGCCGAGCTGACACTGAACCCGGCAATCGACTTCGAGCCCGGCGACGCGCAGCAGCGGCTGCTGGACCACCTGCGCAACAACGGCGGCGGCTACTTCTTCCGGCAACTGACAGCGGTCGCCGGCGGCATGGACTCCGTACTCAGCGACCAGGACGTCGTGTCCGCGCTCTGGGACCTCGCCTGGGCGGGCCGGATCACGGGCGACACCTTCGCCCCGGTCCGGGCGATGATTGCCGGCGGCCACACGGCGCACCGGCAGGTTGCCCGCGCGCCGCGGGCGCGGGCCCCCCGGTTGAGCCGGCTGGGGCGCTCCCACGGGACCGGTCTGCTCGGATCCCCCGGGCTGACCGGCGGGCGGTACGGCTCCGGCACCGGAACGGCGCCCACTCCCCCGCTGGCCGCCGGGCGCTGGTCCGCCCTGCCCGCACCCGAACTGGATGCCACCATCCATGCCCGGGCCACCGCGGAACTCCTGCTGGACCGGTACGGCGTGGTCACCCGCGGTTCGGTCATGGCGGAGAACATCCTGGGCGGTTTCGGCCTGATGTACAAAGTCCTGGCCCGGCTCGAGGAGGCGGGAGGGTGCCGGCGCGGTTACTTCATCGAACACCTTGGCGCGGCACAATTTGCCGTCCCCGCGACCGTGGACCGGCTGCGCTCCTACGCCGAGGACACCCAGCTGCACAAACCCGAACCCGTGGCGCTGGCCCTTGCCGCGACGGACCCCGCCAACCCCTACGGCGCCGCCCTGCCGTGGCCGGCCCTGAATGTCGAAGCGGGAACAGGCCACCGCCCGGGCCGGAAGGCCGGGGCCCTGGTGGTGCTGGTCGACGGCGCCCTGGTCCTGTATGTGGAACGCGGCGGCAAGACCCTGCTGGCCTTCAGCGAGGACCCGGAGGTCCTCGCCGCGGCCGGCGCGGCCCTGGTCGGAGTCGTCACCCGGGGCGCGGTCGACAAACTGATCATGGAGAAGGTCAACGGCCACGGCATCCTCGACACGCCGGTCGCCGCCGCCCTGGCCCACGCCGGGGCCTACTCCACACCCAAGGGGCTGAGGATCCGTGCCTGAGGGCGATTCGGTCTTCCGCGCGGCCGCCCAGCTGCATGCCGCACTGGCCGGCCAGCAGCTCATCTTCTCCGACTTCCGGGTGCCGCGGTTCGCCACCCTCAATCTGGGCGGCTGGACGGTGACCGAGGTCGTTCCGCGGGGTAAACACCTGCTCATGCGGCTGGAGGGCCCGGCACGGCCCGGTGACGGCAGCCCTGCTGAACCGGACCGGCTGACGATCCATTCCCACCTCAAGATGGAAGGCACCTGGCAGGTCTACCCTCCGGGCGGCCGCTGGCGGAAGCCGGGCTTCACCGCCCGCTGCGTGCTGCGCACCGCCGCGGCAGACGCTGTCGGGTTCTCCCTCGGCATCCTCGAAGTGGTCCGCACCTCGGAGGAAAACTCCATCGTCGGCTACCTTGGTCCGGACCTGCTGGGCCCTGGCTGGGACCTGGCCGAGGCGGAACGGCGGATCCGTGCCGCGCCGGAGGTCCCGATCGGCATCGCCCTGCTGGACCAGCGCAACCTCGCGGGGATCGGCAATATCTACCGCTGCGAGGCCTGTTTCCTCTCCGGAGTGCACCCGGCCGCGCCCGTCTCGGCCGTGCCGGATGTGGCGGCCATCATCACCGACGCCAAAGTCCTGCTCGAGGCCAACCTGGGGGCGGGGCGCCGGACCACCGTCCTGAATCCGCGAGGCATGGCCGTGGGCCGGACCTCGGGGCTGCCCGGCTACTGGGTCTACCGGCGCGAACACCAGCCGTGCCTGAAGTGCGGAACGCCGGTGCGGCGCGGAGTCCTCGCCCGGGCCACCGGTGCGGAAGAACGGGACATCTACTACTGCCCCACGTGCCAGCCGCCGGGCCCGGCTAAGGGTGAAGGCGGCGGCTAAGGGCGCGGCGCGGTCTCCGGCTGAGCGTGCGGCGGTTCAGGGTGCGGCGGCGACCGGATCGGCTGCCGCCACCGGGAGTTCGGGCTTGTTCGGCTCCGGAACGGTGAAGCGCGGCAGCAGGTGCTGCACCAGCGGACCGATCGCCAGGGCGTAGAACACCGTCCCGATGCCGACGGAGCCGCCGAGCAGCCATCCCGCGCCCAGCACCACGATTTCAATGCCGGTCCGGGACGTCCGGACGGACCAGCCCGTGCGGCGTGCCAGCCCGGTCATCAGCCCGTCCCGGGCACCCGGTCCCAGCCGGGCCCCGATATAGCAGGCGGAGGCGATTCCGTTGAGCAGGATGGCCCCGACAAGCATGCCGGCCTGCCCGCCGAGGTGGGAGATCTCGGGGATCAGGGCCAGACCGACGTCGGCGAAGACGCCCACCAGCACGGCGTTGCAGAGCGTTCCGATGCCCGGCCACTGCCGCAGCGGGATCCACAGCAGCAGGACCAGGAAACTGACGATCACCACAACGGTGCCGATGCTCAGCCCGGTCTTGACCGCGAGTCCCTGGTGGAACACGTCCCACGGGTCCAGGCCGAGTCCGGCGCGGATGAACATGGCCAGGGATACGCCGTACATGGCGAGGCCGATAAGGAGCTGAAGGAGCCTGCGGGTCATCATGGCCCCCATCCTCCCGGAAAACTGGCCTTGCATCCCATAGCCAGTTTGAAATACTGGCCACATGTCCGGATCCCTGAATCCCAGTTCGCTCGCCCGGCTGCTCGGCGAATGGAACCTTGGTGCCGCCCCCGCCTACCGGGAGCTCGCCGACGTCGTCCGCCTCCTGATCCTTGACGGCCGCGTGCCGCTGGAGGTTGCACTGCCCAGCGAACGGGCGCTGGCCGCGACGCTCGGCATCAGCCGGACGACCGTCACCGCCGCCTACTCCTTGCTGCGCGACGAGGGTTTCCTCAGCAGCGGCCAGGGCAGCCGCGGCCGGACGCGGATCCCGCAGACCAGTCCGCGCGGCGGCCGGGGAGGCAATGCCGGGGCGGATCTCAGCGGGGCTCCGGGCCTGGCCGCTCCGGACGGAATCCTCGACCTTGCCTATGCCTCGCTGCCGGCAAGCGGTGAGGTGGTGCACCGGGCGTTCGCCTCCGCCCTGACCGAGCTGCCGGCGCTGCTGCCCGGCTTCGGCTACGACGCGCTGGGCGTGAACGCTCTGAGGCAGGCCGTCGCGGGCCACTATTCGGCGGCCGGAGTGCCGACAACGGCGCAGCAGATCCTCGTGACCTCCGGCGCACAGCACGCCCTGAACATCGTGCTGCGCACCCTGGCCGGCCGGTCCGACAAGGTCCTCGTGGAGCATCCCAGCTACCCCAACGCGATCGACGCCATCCGGGCCGCGGGCTGCCGGCTGGTGCCGGTGGCCATGCCCGCAGCCCCCGCGGACGCACGCTCGGGCGCCCGAACCGGGACCCGTCCGGGCTGGGACCTGGAGGCAATCGAAGCCGCACTGGCGCAGCAGCGGCCGGCAGTGGCCTACGTGGTCCCGGACTTCCACAATCCCACCGGGAGGCTGATGTCCGATTCCCAGCGGCGCCGGCTGGTCCGCGCCGCCGCCGCTGCGGGCACCGTCCTCGTCGTTGACGAGACACTGCGGGAGCTGAACCTCGACGGCGTCGCCTCCGCGCCGATGGCCGCCTTCAGCCCCGCCATCGTCTCCATCGGTTCCCTCAGCAAGTCCCACTGGGCCGGTTTGCGGACGGGCTGGATCCGGGCCGAGGAATCCCTCATCCAGCGTTTCGCCGCCGCCCGCACCACCATGGATCTCGGCGGTCCGGTGGTGGAACAGCTTGCCGCGGCCCACCTGGTCAACGCGCTTTCCGAGCCGCTCCCTGGGCGGCTGGCCGGCCTGCGGGACAACCGGGACGCACTGCTGGGTCTTATTGCGGGACGGTTGCCGGGCTGGCAGGTCGAACGGCCCGCGGGCGGCCTGTCCGTGTGGTGCCGCCTTCCGGCGCCGATCAGCACTGCACTTGCCGTGGTGGCACCGGACTTCGGCATCCGGCTCGCAGCCGGGCCCCGGTTCGGCACCGGCGGCGCCTTCGAGCACCACCTCCGGGTGCCGTTCACACTGCCCCCGGAGCAGCTCGAAACCGCGGTGGCGGCGCTGCGGTCTGCCCAGGACAGGCTGGAGGCTTCCCCGCAGTTGCGGCGCAGCCTCGGAGCCCCGCCCGCAGCGGCCATCGCCTGACCAGACAGCGCTGAAGGACTTCCTAGGCGTAAACCTTCTCGAGGAAGCCGCCCCAAGCCTTCGCCGTGGCTTCGGAGTTCCCGCTGCCGCTGAAGTCGTGGACCGTCATGCCGACCGTGGCGCCGAAGGCATTGCGCCCGAAGAACCGGTACAGCGTATCCGCGCTGCGCAGGCCCAGGAAGTTCTCGTTGGCGAAGTCCACCTCGCCCGAGAGCCTCCCGACGCCGTCGAGCTCCAGCTCCACGGTGCTGCCCGGCGCTGCCCCCTCAACGCCCATGGCCTTCTTGAGCCGGATGAACCCGTCGGGCGTCGCCGACGCGGGAGGAGCCTGGACATCGGTGAAGACCACCGGCTTGCCGTCGAAGTACTTCAGGTACTGGCCGAGGGTGTGCAGGTAGAACTCGGTGTGCTTGCTGGCGCCGTCATACTGCTGGTCCCAGTTCTCGGCGAAAATGCCGCTGTGGACGTAGTGCAGCCGGGCGCGTCCACCGTCGAGCGGCTCCAGCACGTGCTCCAGCTGGTTGAACCAGCCGTCCGCCCCCTCCATCCGGGACACCACGTGGCGGGGGTAGTCTTCCACTGGCCGCACGGCAGGCCACTGGTCCGTGGGGAACATCCACCCGGCTTCGTTCTTGGTGACCGCCTCCCAGACGCGCTCCGGGGTGGCGGGAAGTTCCGTGTCCACGGTGATTTCGAAGTTCCGCTTGTCAGTCATTGTCCTGCTCCCTAGCTGATGTTTTTGTGGGATTTTCCTTGCGTGGTGTCTTGAGCGAAGGGTGAAGCGCGACGACGAGGCGGTGCCGGCGCCCGACGCCCGCGGCGGCTCCGGCCCCCGAAGCCTCCGGTCCGCCGTCGTGGTACTTGTCCACGAGCCGGGTCACGGCGACGCCGAGTTCCTCGGCGAAGGCGGCCCGGTCCGCTGCGGTGCGGAAGGTGATCTCGCCGTCGATCGCGAAGGTGGCGAGTTTCTGTTTGGCCGCGGCCGCACCGGCGATCAGCTGGCCCACTTCCTGGACCATGCGGCTGGCGAGCGCCAGCAGCCAGAAGGCCGAAAAGCGGTCCGAGAACCTGTGCGGATCCGGAGCCACGGAGGCCAGTGCTGCCGGGGAAATCAGGTAGGAGGCCGCGCTGGCACGCAGGATCCGCTCCGTAACGTTGCCCTTCCGGCGCTCCTCCACGAGTTCGACCAGCCCGTGCCGCTCCAGGGCCCTGAGGTGATAGTTGACCTTCTGCCGCGGCAGGCCCACTTTTGCGGCGAGCTGCGTGGCCGACCCGGGCTCGGCGAGTTCCATCAGGATGCGGGTCCGGATGGGGTCCAGGGACGCCTCCGCCGCGGCCGGGTCTTCGATCACTTCGATGTCCAACATGCTTTAAGTGTCGCTACCGACGATTTTATTTGTCAAGAACTTTTTTACCGTCGGTTGGGAGCCCCTGCGCCGAGATCGCCGGAAGACGTCGGGATCGCGAGGAAGCTTTCGGCGAGCCGGCAAGTTTCCGGCTACCCCGGACCAACCCACGCGGCGCGGCCACCCCCCCTCGGCCGGGGCGAAGAGCGCGGCGGGACCGGCAAAGTAGAATGGACCGGTGATGCAATCCCCCCTCCCCGTGCGCGACGGAGTCAACGCGACCCGCCTCCGCCTCCCGGACGAGGGCCCGTGGGACACCGCGATGGACTATATGATGCACCGCTGGGGCCACATCGACCCGCAGGGTATCGAGGACCGCTTTGACGCCGGAGAGATCGTGGGCGAGGCCGGCATTCCGCTGGACCGGGCCACCCCGCTGCGGAACCACACCTTCATCTGGTACTACCGCACGCTGCCGCCGGAAATCCGGATCCCGTTGGAACTGAACATCCTGCACCAGGACGAGCACCTCCTCGTGGTGGACAAACCGCACTTCCTGCCCACCACCCCCGGCGGCACCTACATCCAGGAGTCGGCGCTGGTGCGGCTCCGGAACCAGCTGGACCTGCCGGACCTCATTCCCATGCACCGGCTGGACCGCATGACCGCCGGAATCCTGCTGCTCTCCACAAATCCCGAGACCCGGGGCAGGTACCAGGTGCTCTTCGAGAAGCGCCAGGTCCAGAAGGAATACGAGTGTGTGGCCGCGGCCGAGCCCGCGCCCGGGCACCCCGCCCTCGAATTCCCCGCGGTGGTCCGGAACCGGATGACCAAGTCCCGCAGCTACCTGCTCGCCGAGGTGATCGACGGCGAGCCCAACGCCGAGACCCGGATCGAGCGGCTGCGGACCCTTGATGGGCCCGAGTCAACACCGCGCGGCGTCGACGTTCCCGCACCGGAAACGCCCGCCGGTGCCAACACCGGATCCGACGGCGCCACCCCGCGCCGGGCGCTGTATCGGCTGGAACCGCACTCGGGCAAGACCCACCAGCTCCGGGTGCACATGGCCTCGCTGGGGCTGGGGATCGTCAACGACGCCTTCTACCCCGAACTGCTGGACAAGGCGCCGGACGATTACTCGAAGCCGCTCCAGCTCCTCGCCCGCGGGATCCGCTTCGTGGACCCCATCACCGGGGTGCCGGTGGAATACCGCAGCGGGCTGGAACTCAGCGAGGCCCGCTAGGCAGAGAGTCCCGGAACCGGGCAGGCCGGTGCCCGTCCGTGACGGGCTTCCCGCCGGCCAGCGCCCCGTCACGGACGGGTTTCCGGCCGGAAATGAGGTAGCTTGTGCCCATGGACTTCGGCAACGCGGACAGCTGGCGGGACATGATCTATTTCTGGATCATCCCGGTTGTCATGGGCGACGCCATTTTTCCGCCCCTGCCGTCCGAAGTGGTCGTGATCACCGGCGGCGCCATGTCCGCCGTCGGGCGCGCCAACGCCTTCCTGGTGGTCCTTCTCGCCACGGCGGCGTCCTGGCTCGGCGACATCCTGGTGTTCCAGCTCTTCAAAAGGCGCCTGAGCCGTGCCCTGGACCGCTGGCGGTGGGGCCGCTGGTTCCACCAGGCCGTGCATACAGCGATCGGGAAGGCGGGCCGGTCAACGACCTACGGTGCGATCATCGGGATCCGCTTCATCCCCGGCGGACGCCTGGCGACGACTGCGGCGGCCGGGATCGCCAACGTCTCCACCCGCGGTTTCAGCCTCTGCGCAGCACTCGGCGGCCTCCTCTGGGCGGTCTGGTCCGTCGGTCTGGGCTACGTCACGGGCGCTGCCACCGGGCTGCCCTTCTGGATGAGCTCGGTAATCGGCGTCGTAATCGGAGTCGTGATCGGCGTCGTCGTGGGCGTGATTGTCACCCGGCGGCGAGGCCGTTCCCCTGCCGTGGACGGGCCCGAGGAGGAACTGGACTTCTGAGCCGGGCCCCCGGCAGCTACACGGGCGCCCAGCGGCCGCGGTTGCGGCGGAGCACCAGCAGGCTGCCGGTCACCGCAACGCGTTCGACGGCGTCGCGCATCATTGCTGCCGACTCCAGCGCCTGGCGGTTCTCGCCGCTGTAGGAGGTCGGCTCGACGAGGAAGCGCAGGTTCAGTTGCGGAACCCCGCCGGCCAGGTCGAGCTGGTTCGCTTCGACGTGGTGCCGGGTCTCCAGCGCCTCGACGGCCGCGGCCATCACGGCCTCGGGCGGGTTGCCCGGCTTGAGCCCGGTGATCTTCAGTCTGGTCTGGAACGACGGCATGCAACCACCCTATCGGGACGGGTCTCCGGGCCCCCTCCGGGGGTCAGCCCGTGTTGCGCAGGCCCGCCGCCACGCCGTTGACCGTGATGAGCATGGCACGCTGGAGGCGTTCGTCGATCTCGGCATTGGGCATGCTCTCCCCGGCCGCGGACTCGGAGCGGATGCGGCGCAGCAGTTCCACCTGGAGGTAGCTGATCGGGTCGAGGTACTGGTCCCGGATCTCCAGTGAGCGCTTCAACGTCGGCTGCGCGTCGAGCAGCAGTGCCTCGCCGGTCAGGAGCTGGATCTCGGTGACGGTCAGCTCGTATTCGGCCCTGATGGCACGGAACAGGTGGTGCAGCTCCTCGGGGACCAGGGTGGAGACGTAGTAGCCGGCGATGTCCATGTCCGTCTTCGCCAGCGTCATTTCCACGTTGGAGAGCACCGAGCGGAAGAAATGCCAGCCGTCCATCATCTCCACCAGCTGGGCCGAGTGGCCGGCTTCGCGGGCGGCCTTGAGCCCGGAGCCCACACCGAACCAGCCGGGAACGATCTGCCGCGACTGCGTCCAGCCAAACACCCAAGGGATCGCCCGCAGGCCTTCGAGCCCTGCGCCGGAATCGGGCCGTTTGGACGGCCGGGAGCCGATGTTGAGGGACCCCAGCTGTTCCACCGGGGTGGACGCCATGAAATAGGCCGGCAGGTCCGGGTCATCGATCAGTGTCCGGTACCGGGCGAAGGCGGCGTCGGAAATGGTCTCCATCACGTGGCCGTAGCGTTCGCGCTGGTCCTCCGAGGTGCGCGGGGTGCGGTGCAGCGCGGAGCCCTGCATGACCGCCGCGAGCGAGAGTTCGAGGTTCTCGCGGGCGAGTTCCGGCAGCGAGTACTTGTCCGAAATGACCTCGCCCTGTTCGGTGAACTTGATCTCGCCTTCCAGCACCCCGTTCGGCTGCGCCATGATGGCATCGTAGGTCGGCCCGCCGCCGCGGCCCACGGAGCCGCCGCGGCCGTGGAACAGGCGCACCCGCACCCCGTGCTTCGCCGCGATGTCCCGGAGCTTGCGCTGGGTTTTGTGGATCTCCCACTGGCTGGTCATGACGCCGGACTCCTTGTTGGAGTCCGAATAGCCGAGCATGATTTCCTGCACGTCCCCGCGCAGCCGGACCAGCTCGCGGTAGGAGGCATCCGAGAGCAGCTGGTCCACGATTTCGGCCGAGGCCCGCAGCTCCTCCACGGTTTCCAGGAGCGGCGCGAAGCCGATCCTGGCATAGGGGGTCTCGCCGAAGAGGTTGACCAGCCCCGCCTCGCGGGCCAGCACCGCCGCGGCCAGGACGTCGTCCGCGCCGCGGGTCATCGAAATGATGTACGTCTCGATGACGTCCGGGCCGTAGGTGCGCAGGGCCCGCCGGATCTCGCGGAAGACGTCGTAGGTGCCGTCGGCGACGCCGTCGAGCTTGATCGGGTGGCCGGAGAGCGGGCGGCGGGAGGCGAGCTCGGAACCGAGCACCTCGAGCCGCTCGGAACGGCTGAGTTCCCCGTACCGGACGCCTGGCCCGCCGAGGCGGTCCATCAGCTGCCCGACGGCGTCGTGGTGGTGGTCGGCGTGTTCGCGGATGTCGAGCGTGGCCAGGTGCAGGCCGAAGGAGGCGATGGCGCGCCGGACCCGGGCCAGGGCGCCGTCGGCGGCGAGCGCGGCATGGTGGTTGCGGAGCGAGCGCTCCAGCAGGCCCAGCTCGGCGAGGAGCTCCGCGGTGGCGGTATAGTCGCGGCCCGGCTCGTGCGCCGATCCGGCCGAAACCCGCCGGGCGGTGTTCAGCAGCTTGGCCTTGATGCAGGTGAGCTTGAGCCGGTAGGGCTCCTGGGCGTTCAGTTCAAGGACCCGGCGGTCCAAACCCGGCAGGTTCTTGAGGTCGACGTCGATCGAGTCCAGCAGCTCCAGGTCCGCCCCGGCGAGTGCCGTTGAGTTCGACAGGATGGAGATCAGCCCGTCGATCAGGGTGATACTGATCCGGACGGCGTGCTGGTTCTGGATCTGCAGGATTTCGCGGGTGACGGCTGCGGTGACGTTCGGGTTGCCGTCCCGGTCGCCGCCGATCCAGGAGCCGAAGCGGATGGGCGCCTTCTCCACGTGGAGGGTGACGCCGTGTTCGCCGAGCAGCTCCGAGAGGTCCGAGAGCATTTCCGGCAGGGCGTCGCCGAGGATTCCGGTGAGGTAGTAGATCGCGTTCCGGGCTTCGTCCACCGGGGTGGGCCGGACCTGGCGGAGTTCGTCCGTCTGCCACATCTGGTCGATGACCTCGGCGAGCTGCCGGTCCTGGCGGCGGCGGGCGGACGTGCCCTCCGCGGTGGTCTCGGCAAGGATGTCGGAGAGCCGGCGGACCTTGTCCAGCACGGAGCGGCGGGACGCCTCGGTGGGGTGCGCGGTGAAGACGGGGCGGACGTCGAGTTCATTGACCACGGCCTGCAGAACGGAGGGGCCGGCCTGGGCGGCGATGTCGGTGACCGCTTTGGCCAGCCAGCCGTCCTTTTCCTGCCGGGTGCGCAGCCCGCGGACCCGGTGCACCTGCTCGGCCGCGTTGGCCAGGTGGAAGTAGAAGGCGAAGGCGCGGACCAGGTCGGTCGCCTGCTCCAGCGGCAGCGAGCCGAGCAGTTCGCGGACCTGGGCGACGACGTCGTACGAGCTCCACGGCCCGGTGGCATCCGCGCCGCCACGGGCGGCTTCCTTGGACTCCTTGGTCAGCAGGCGCACCTGCTCCACCAGGTCCAGCAGCTCGGGCCCGTGCTGGCGGACCAGGGATTCGCCGAGGAGGGTGGACACCCGGCGGACGTCGGCCCGCAGTTCGGAGGCGAGATCGGCGCCGGGGTTCGTTGCAGTGTCAGCCATGGAAACAATCTTTCGGGAGGACTTGGCTCGTACACTGCGCTGGATACTGTGAGCCGGGTTACTTTCTTCCTACAGGATGCTACCCGGATGCCGGGCGGCATGGGAATCCGTCTCAGATAGTGTCAGCTTCCCTGGCGGACGATTTTGAAGTTGAACACACACCGGTGCCCAGTGCGCCCCAGATCCGCAGCCAGACCGGCAGGATCATTTCGGCGCCGCGGGCGGTGGTGATGTCGCCCAGATCGATGATGTCCCGGTGCCCGAAGCCTTTGAGCAGGCCCTTCACGGCTGGTCCCCCCGTCGCCCCGGGCCCGGTCCGGGCCAGCGTCGCCCGGGGATCCCGCGTTCCGATCACCACGTCATGACCCAGAGCGGACAGCGCCCCGGCGATCGCGGGACCGACGGTTCCGGTTCCCAATACTGCAATCCTCATGGTGTCCTCACTTCCGGCTGCCTCTGTTTCAGGCTGCTGATGCATCACAACGAGGGGTAGACAGGTCGGTCTACTATTGAGCAGGACGCTATCAGACAGGCCTGCCCGGAACAACCATAGACAGAGCTGTCTGGGTACCATGGAGCCATGATGCCGCCAGCCACAGCCACGCCGGCCGCCCGCACCGGCCAGGCCAGGGACAAGATCCTCGCCACCGCCTTCCGGCTGTTCTATGCGCACGGGCTCCGGGCCGCGGGCATCGACACGATCATCGCCGAATCCGGCGTAGCCAAGGCCACGTTCTACAAGTACTTTCCGGCCAAGGACGAGCTGATCCTGGCCTATCTGGAGAAGGTGGACGGCCTCTGGACCGGGCAGCTGCACGCCGCCGCGGAAGCCGCCGGACCCGACCCCGCGGCCCAGCTCGTGGGGCTGTTCGACGCGCTGGCCGGCGCCTGCCGCGGCGACGGCTACCGCGGCTGCGCCTTCATCAACGCCGCCGCCGAGTCCGCCTCCGGAACCCGCGTCCACCTCCGGACCGTGGCGCACAAGGAACACATCCGGGCCTGGATCCGGGACCTGGCCGCCCAGGCCGGGGCCCGGGACCCGGACCAGCTCGCCCGCAGCCTCACCCTGGTGCTCGATGGCGGCCTGGCCAGCGGCGTGCTCGACGCCGACCCCGCGGCGGCCATCGCCGCCCGCGACACCGCGGCACAACTCGTGGCCGCAAGCCTTGGAAGGAACCCGTGAACACAACGCACCCCGATCCGGACGCCCAGCTCGCCCGCTGGCAGCGCTTCCGCAGCAGCCGCAACACGGCGCTGGCCAGCGAGTACGGCTGGCTTACGCTGACCTCTTTCCAGTGGCTGGAAGACCGTCCGGCCGCCGTCGAACTCGTCCCCGGGCTCTGGTCCACCGACGGCACGACGGCGTTCCTCACCGCCGCAGCGGCCGAGGGACTGACCCTCGTGGAGACCGGGGAGCCGGTGGACGGCACCATCAGCGCGGCGCTGGCCGATGAGGAATCGCTGCTGTGGGTCCAGTACGGGGGCGACGACGGCCGGCAGGTGGTGGTGGAACTCGCCATGCGCGCGGGGAAATATGCCATCCGCACCAGGGACTCCAAGTCTCCGGTGTTCACCGAGTTCGACGGCGTCCCCACCTTTGGCTACCGGCCGGATCTGGTGGTCGAGGCCCGGTTCCTCCCGTATCCGGAGCCCGTGGACGTCCCGACCGGCACCGCCAACCCGCTGGTCGACGGGGTCCACCGGTCTGTCGGCGAACTGGTGTTCCGGCTCCCCGGCAAGGACCACGAGTTCCACCTGCAGGCCGAAGAGGAAAAACTCGGCGCGCTGACGGTCACGTTCCATGACGAGACCAACGGGGCAGAACAGCCGGAACTGGCAACAGCCGAGTGGCGGAAGGTCTCCACGGCCCGGCCCCGGGTTGATGCCCTGGGAAACCGGACGGTCATCCTGGACTTCAACCGGGCCATCAACTACCCGAGCGCCTTCACCCCGTACGGCACCTGCCCCATGCCGGTGAAGAACAACAGCCTGGACTACCGGATCGAGGCCGGCGAGAAAGAGCCGGCGCTGTTCTAGACGGGATCGTCTAGACGATCGCGGACACCCCGGTCACGGCCCGGCCCACGATCAGCGTGTTGATCTCGAACGAGCCCTCATAGGTGTAGATCGCCTCGGCGTCGGCGAAGATCTTGGCCATCCGGTAGTCGGTGACGATCCCGTTGCCGCCCAGCAGGGACCGGCCCATCGCCACGGTCTCGCGCATCCGGGCGCTCACATAGGACTTCGCCAGCGCCACCTGGGGCATGTCAGCGGCGCCCCGCTCCTGCAGCTGCGCGATCCGGACCATCATCCCCATGCTCGCCACGGCATTGCCCAGCATCGTCACCAGCTGCTGCTGGACCAGCTGGAATTTGGCCAGCGGCCGCCCGAACTGCCGGCGCTCGACGGCGTACTGCCGGGCGACGTCGAACGCGGCCAGTTGCTGCCCGACACCCTGCCAAGCGACCATTATGCGCGAGCCGCGCAGCAGCTCATTGGTGTCCTCGAAGCTGTTGATACCGGCGAAGCGGTCCGACTCCGCCACCTCGACGTCCTTGAAGACAATGTCCGCGTTCTGCACCGTGCGCAGCGCGATCTTGTTCTCGATCCTGCTCCGGCTCACGCCGGGAAGGGTCGCATCCACGATGAAGCCGCGGATGCCGCCGTCGGCCTCGTCACGGGCCCACACCAGCAGGTAGTCGCAGAACGTCCCGTTGCCGATCCAGCGTTTGGCACCGTTGAGGACCCAGGTGTCGCCGCCGTCGGGCGCCCCGCCGGGAACACGCCGGGCGACGGTCTCCATCCCGCCGGCCACGTCGGAGCCATGCTCCGGTTCGGTCAGGGCGAAGGCGCCGGTGGTCCGGAGGTTCGCGGCGTCATCGAGCAGGCGTGCCTTCTGTTCCTCGGAGCCGAAGCCGTAGAGCGATTCGACGAAGAGGTCATGGTGGACCAGGAAGAACGTCGCCAGCGAGGTGTCCACCCGGGTCATCTCGGCGATGACCAGCCCGGCGAACAGATGGCTGTAGCCGCGCTGGGCCGGGGCGCTGAGTTCGAGGGCCGCCAGTTTGGGCAGGATCTGCGCGGGGAACTCGGCCTTGTTCCACCACTCGCCGGCAAAGGGCGCCACCTCGCGGGCCAGGAACGTGCGCAGTTCGGCCAGTTTGGCCTGTTCCGCGGCGTTGAGCATCGACACGAAGTCGAAGAAGTCGGCGGTCGGCAGCCCCTCGACGGAGGCGGCGGGCGACGGGGAACCGGCGAGCCCGGTCCGTATCACTTCGGTCCCATCCGGATGGCACCGTCGAGGCGGATGGTCTCGCCGTTGAGCATGGCGTTCTCCACGATGTGCGCGGCGAGATTTGCGTATTCGGCGGGGCGGCCCAGCCGGGACGGGTGTGGCACCTGCTGCCCGAGGGAATCCTGGGCTTCCTGCGGCAGCCCGGCCATCATGGGCGTCTCGAAGATGCCCGGCGCGATCGTGACCACGCGGATCAGCGACCGGGCGAGTTCGCGGGCGATCGGAAGCGTCATCGCGTGCACCGCACCTTTGGACGCCGCGTAGGCCGGCTGGCCGATCTGGCCGTCAAACGCGGCGACGGAGGCGGTGTTGATGATGACGCCGCGCTCCGGCCCGCCGAGCTCGGTCACCGCGGGTTCGGTCGCCGCCATCGCCGCCGCCGCAAGGCGGATGACGTTGAAGGTGCCCACGAGGTTGATCTGGATGACGCGGCTGAAGTTCTCCAGCGGCAGAACGCCGTCCCGGCCCAGGACCTTGCCGGGGGTGGCGATCCCGGCGCAGTTGACCACGATCCGCAGGGGGCCGAGGGCGACGGCGGCGTCAACGGCGGCCTGCACCTCTTCCTCGCTGGTGACGTCGCCGGGAACGAAGACCGCCGTGTTGGCCGGCTCCATCGGGCTGCCGGCGCCGGGGGCCGCCGTCCGGGCCTTGACCCCGGCGTTCAGCTCGGCGGCGAAGGCGTCGCCGGCGGAGCCGGGCAGGTCCACCAGCACTACGGAGGCGCCGGCGTCGAACAGGCGGCGCGCCGTTGCAGCGCCCAGGCCGGAGGCCCCGCCCGTAATCAGCGCAACTGTACCTTTGATGTCCATGCATCCTCCTTGATGTGGAACCGGAACCCGCCACGACACCGTGTGCAGCGTCACGAACTTTCAGGGAACATTAGTTAGTGAATGTTAACTGGAATTCGGGCATTCCGCACCTTCACCCCGCCGCTACTAGGCTGGAACCATGAGCCCGGCAGAGAGTTCCACCGCCCCCGACTGGTCATTCCGCGCGGACGAAGCGGCCCGTTCGGTGACCAGGCTGTTCGGGCAGCGGCTCTTCTTCCTGCCCGGAACCCATATCGCGGCGATCGTGCGCCCCTCGGGCCGGCTCAAGAACCTGGCCCTGCCCTGGCACTACTGGTGGCAGGCGCACTACGTGGACTGCCTGGTGGACACCGGCCGCCGCGAGCTCGGCACCGGAGGCGGGCCCGGAAAACGGTTCGACGGCGAGAACCGGCCCAGCGCCGGCAGGCTCGCGTCCCGGCTGGTCACGGGGATCCGGCTGCGCAACTTCCTCACCGTCGTCAACAACTACTACGACGACATGGCCTGGCTCGCGCTGTCCACCCTGCGCCTGGAGCAACTCGCCGAGCAAAGCCGCAAAGCGGCCGGCCGGCGACGCAACGCCAGGGTCCTGAAGAGCCTCACCCTGCAGTTCGCTTCCGCCTCCACGGACGACCTCGGCGGGGGCACGTTCTGGAGCAAGAAGCGGGATTTCAAGAACACTCCGGCCACGGCCCCGGTGGCGCTCTATTACGCCCGCACCGGCAATCCGGCCAAGGCGCAGGCCCTGCTGGACTGGCTGGATGCCCGGCTTTTTGACCCGGAACAGGGAATGTACCGGGACGGCCTGCGGATCACCAGCACCGGCGAGGTGGTCCTGGAAAGCGCCATCTACACCTACAACCAGGGCCCGGTCCTGGGCGCCCTGCTGGAGCTGGGCGGCGAGGCGAACCTGGCCCGCGCGGCCTCGCTTGTGTCTGCCGCGGCGCGGAGCCTCACCCTCCCGGCCGCGCCGACGGGGCACGGCACCGCCGTGCTGCGCTGCGAGGGAGGCGGCGACGGCGGCCTCTTCACCGGGATCCTGGCCCGCTACCTCGCGCTCGCCGCCGTCGATTCCCGGCTCCCGGCCGGGACCAGGGCGACGGCCGCCGCGCTCGTGCAGAACACCGCCGAGGCGTTCTGGGCGGGCCGCCGGGCCGTCTCCGCCCAGGAGCCGCTGCCCGGCCGGGGCAACCGGATTATCTTCTCCGTCCACCCGCACCAGCCGGCACGCCAGGACCACCCGGCGGGGGCCGCCGTCGAACTTTCCACCCAGCTGCAGGCTTGGATGGTGCTGGAAGCTGCGGCGGCGATCGCCGGCGGCGCACCGGCGCCGCCTGCAGCGGAAGCATCCCCCGCATCACCCACAAAGAATTAAGACACGCAATAGTTTCGTAATTGATGTGATCCTCGTCACTTAAGGGGCTCTCGGCTTGGTTGCTTAGGTTTGGCTAACCTACAGTTTTTCGTAGTGAGCATGCCCTAACTTCCCCGCTCACAGGGGGCTAGGGTTCCCAAACCTTCCTTGCAGAAAGCAGCCCCGATGAAGATCCGCAACAACGCGCTGGCAGGTATCGCACTTGCCGCCACCGCCGCGCTCGGCCTGGCCGCCTGTGGCTCCGGCACCTCCACATCCCCCAGCAGCAGCGCAGCCGCTGACGCCAAGATCTCCGGCGAGATGACGGTCTACAACGCGCAGCATGAGTCCCTGACCAAGGAGTGGGTGGACGCCTTCACCGCAGAAACCGGCGTCAAGGTCACCATGCGCCAGGGCTCGGACACCGAGATGTCCAACCAGATCATCCAGGAAGGCCAGGCCTCCCCCGCTGACGTCTTCCTCACCGAGAACTCCCCGGCCATGGCCCAGGTTGAAAACGCCGGACTCTTCGCCGACGTCGACCAGGCCACTATCGACCAGGTGCCCGCCGAATTCCGCCCCTCCACCAACAAGTGGACCGGCATCGCAGCCCGCTCCACCGTGCTGGTCTACGACAAGGCCAAGTTCACCGAGGACCAGTTGCCCAAGTCCATGCTGGACCTGGCCAACCCGGAGTGGAAGGGCAAGTGGGCGGCCTCGCCGTCAGGTGCCGACTTCCAGGCGATCGTCTCCGCCCTGCTGGAACTCAAGGGCGAAGCCGCCACCGAGGAATGGCTGAGCGGCATGAAGGAAAACTCCAAGGCTTACAAGGGCAACAGCACGGCCATGAAGGCGGTCAACGCCGGGGAAGTCGACGCCGCGCTGATCTACCACTACTACTACTACGGCGACCAGGCCAAGACCGGCGAGAACTCCAAGAACGTCGCCCCGCACTACTTCAAGAACCAGGATCCGGGCGCCTTCGTGTCCGTCTCCGGCGGCGGCGTGCTGAACTCCTCGAAGAACGCGGCGGCGGCCCAGGCCTTCGTCAAGTTCATCACCGGCAAGAAGGGCCAGGAAGTCCTGCAGAAGGGCGACTCATTCGAGTACGCCATCGCCTCGGATGTCCCGGCCAACGAGAAGCTCGTCCCGCTGGCGGAACTGCAGGCACCCACCGTGGATCCGGCCAAGCTCAACTCCGCAAAGGTCTCCGAGCTGATGACCAAGGCAGGACTGCTGTAACCACGTGACAACCAAGCTGGCGGCCCCCGGGACATCAGGAGGCACGACGACGGCGGGCAGGGGCAAGCGCCCCCGCCCGCCTTTCGGCGTTTCCGTAATTGCGGTCCTGGCGGTCCTGATCGCCCTCTTCGCGCTGATTCCCCTGGGCTATGTCATCGTCATGACGGTGGCCACCGGGTGGGACACCGCCGTAGACCTGATCTTCCGGGAACGCGTCGCCGAGCTGCTGCTCAACACGGTGCTGCTGATGCTGGTCACCGTGCCGCTGTGCCTCATCCTCGGTGTCGGCGGCGCCTGGCTGGTGGAACGCACCCAGCTCAAAGGGCATAAGTGGTGGGCCGTGCTGCTCGCGGCCCCGCTGGCCATCCCCGCGTTCGTCAACAGCTACGCCTGGGTCTCCGCGGTGCCCTCGCTCGAGGGTCTGTGGTCCGGCGTGCTGATCGCCACGCTGTCCTATTTCCCGCTCGTCTACATCCCGGCGGCCGCCACGCTCAGCCGGCTGGACCCGGCCATCGAACAGTCCGCGGCGTCCCTGGGCCTCGGCGCCTGGCGCGCCTTCTTCCGTGTGGTGCTGCCGCAGCTGCGGATCGCAATGACCGGCGGTGCGCTGCTGGTGTCCCTGCACCTGCTGGCCGAATACGGTGCCTTCGCGATGATCCGTTTCGACACCTTCACCACCGCGATCATGGTGCAGTACCAGTCCACCTTCAACGGCACGGCCGGGAACATGCTGGCCAGTGTGCTCGTGTTTATCTGCCTGATCCTGCTGCTGGTTGAAGTGCGCAGCCGCGGCAGTGCCCGGTACGCCAGGATCGGCTCCGGCGCCCAGGCCCGCGCGCTGCGGCTTCCGCTGCACGCCTACCAGCTCCCGGCCCAGCTGTTCCTGGTCGCGCTCACCTTGCTGGCCTTCGGCCTGCCACTGACCTTCGTGCTGCGCTGGATCTTCTCCGGAGGCCCGGAAATCTGGGCCGCGGACGAGTTCCTGCCGGCCCTGCTGCAGACCCTGATGTACGGCCTCGCCGGCGCCCTGGCCACCACCGTCGTCGCCTTCCCGATGGCCTACCTGGCCGTGCGGCACCCCAGCTGGTTCAGCAAGGCCCTGGAGCTGTCGAACTACATCACGAGCTCCATGCCGGGGATCGTGGTGGGCCTGGCTTTCGTGACGGTCAGCATCAAGGCAGCGCCCAGCCTCTACCAGACCTCCGCGCTGCTGATCGCGGCCTACGTGCTGTTGTTCCTTCCGCGCGCACTGGTCAACATCCGTTCCGGCCTCGCCCAGGCGCCGAAGGAACTCGACGAGGCCGCCCAGGCGCTCGGCAAGCCGCCCCTGCTGGCCTTCCTCCGGGTCACGCTGCGGCTCACCGCCCCGGCCGCAGCAGGCGGGGCCGCGCTGGTGTTCCTGGCGATCGTGAACGAACTGACGGCGACGCTGCTGCTCTCCCCCAACGGCACCCGGACGCTTGCCACCGAGTTCTGGAGCAAGAGCAGCGAAATCGACTACGCCGGCGCCGCCCCTTATGCCCTGCTGATGATCCTGATTTCGGCACCGATGACCTACCTCCTCTTCCAGCAGTCCAAGAAAGCAGCGGGACAGTGACCGAACACAGCCCTTCCCGGCTCCCGGAACCGCGGATCGCCGCGTCCGTGGCCACCAGCACCAACACCCACCTGGAGATCAATGCCGTCACCAAGAACTTCGGTTCCCAGGCGGTCCTCCAGGGGGTCAACCTGTCGGTCGCGAAAGGCGGCACGACGGCGATCGTGGGACCCTCGGGCTCCGGCAAGACCACGCTGCTGCGGCTGATCGCCGGTTTTGAGCACCCCGACACCGGGAGCATTTCGCTCGACGGCGCCAAGGTGGCCGGTGACGGCGTCTGGGTTCCGGCGCACAAGCGCCATGTCGGCTACGTGGCGCAGGACGGCGCCCTCTTCCCGCACCTGAGCGTCGGGCAGAACATCTCCTTCGGACTCGACTCCGCCAGGCTCACCGGCGGACATCGCGGCGTTAAGGCGCGGGTGGCCGAACTGCTGGAAATGGTCTCCCTGGACCCTGCCATGGCCAGGCGGCGCCCGCACCAGCTCTCCGGCGGGCAGCAGCAGCGGGTGGCCCTGGCCCGGGCCCTCGCCCGCGAGCCGGAGCTGATGCTGCTGGACGAACCGTTCTCCGCCCTGGACGCGGGCCTGCGGGTGGCCACCCGGCGGGCCGTCGGCAAGGTGCTGCAGGACGCCGGTGTCACGACCATCCTGGTCACCCACGACCAGGGCGAGGCGCTGTCCTTCGCGGACCAGGTGGCGGTGATGCGCGGCGGGCGGCTGGCGCAGATCGGCAACCCGTTTATCGTCTACACCCGCCCCGCGGACCGCGCCACGGCGGAATTCCTGGGCGACGCCGTCATCCTCGATGCCTGGATGGAAGGATCCCTCGCCACCTGTTCGCTGGGCGGCATCCCCGTGCGCCGGCCGCCGGCACAGGGCCGGGTCCAGCTCATGCTGCGCCCGGAACAGATCCGGATCGCCGAGGACGGCCCGATCCGCGGCGTGGTGGTGGACACCGATTACTTCGGCCCCGAAACCACCGTCCGGCTCAAGCTCGCCGTCCCGCCCGTTCTCGCGGCAGGCGCCGTGGCGGACCACCGCTACCCCGGCGGCGGTGAGATCATCACCATCCGGCACTGGAACGCCTCGATCGCCCGCCCGGGGACCGAGCTCTGCCTGCGGGTCGTCGGCGAAGCCGTGGCCTTCCCGGTGGAAGACCTCCCGCCGGCCTAGCTGCGGCGATCGTCAGGGCGCGGGCGGGCGTTTGGCCTGCGGGTACGGCGTTTCGTGCCGGGCGAGCATCTCGACGAATCCCGCGATCTTCTTCGCCCGGGTGGCGGCCTGTTTAACCCCGTTGGTGCGGTAGATCAGGGCGTACCTGTTCACCGAGGTCAGGACTTCGAACATCGCCTGCGCGCGCGGCTCGGCCGCGATGGCCGCGGCCAGGTCTTCGGGCACCTCCGCCGTCGCCGCGCCCGAGTAGGCGGTTTCCCAGCGGCCGTCCGCCTTGGCGCTTTCGACGGCGGCGCGGCCGGCCGGAGCCATCCTGCCCGCGGCCTCGAGGCGGCCGATCCGCTCCACGTTCCGGGCGGACCAGACACTTATCGGTCCCCGGCGGGTCATCCGCTGGAAGGAACTCCCCTCGTCGCGGCGGCGTCCCTGGCCGTCGATCCAGCCGAAACACAGCGCCTCCTGCAGGGCGGCCTCGTAGTCCAGCTCCGTGACGGCACCGCCCTTCTTGTGCAGCACCAGCCACACACCGGGACTCTCCGCGTGGTGCTGTTCCAGCCAGGCACGCCACTCGGCCGCGTCCTTTACCAGCAGCTCCTCGAGTTCATCAGCCATGGCACCATTGTGCCCGGCACTCACCAAATCGGTGCTTTGGTGGCACGATATCCCTGAGAGCTGGAATCCGTCTCACCCTGAGGAGCAACGATGCTGCGTGTCCGCCCGATCCACTTCACCTCCCGTTTTGATGAATGGGAGCGGCTGCTCACCGACCTGGGCATGGTCAAGACCGTTGACGAGCCCACCTGGCGGGAGTTCGACGCCGGCTCGGGCCGCCTCGCCCTCCATTTCACCGAGGAGGGCTCCGCGGAGGACGGCACCACGTCCTTCGGCGTCGAGGTGGGTGACCTTCCGGAATTCGCCCGCCGCACCACAGAAGCCGGCGCGGCCGCCGGGACCAGCGCCGCCGGGACCACCGCCGAACTCGTCGACGCGGACCGCGGCCCCTCCTGCCGCGTCACCGCCGCGGACGGATTCAGTTTCCTGGCGGACCCGGCCAAGCACGCCGCCGACGGCAGCTGGGGCGGAGCGGCGGAAGCGGACCCGGGCGTCGCCGTCGTCGTCGTCTGGTTCTCCGAGGACGCGGTGGCGGCGGCGAGAACCCTTCGCGACATCGGCGCCCTGCCCCGCCCGATTCCGGGCGGGGACGCCGACACCGCCGAATCGGAAGCGTTCACGGCGAAGAACGGCGGGATCCTGATGGTCGGCGCAGGCACAGGCGCCGCGAGCGCCGGACTCGGTTTCGAATACACCGGGGACCTGGACGCCTTGCGTGAACGGCTTGTCGAGGCCGGACACGAGGCTGCGGTCATCGAGGAAGCAGCCGTGCCCACCCTGCATGTGGCCAACCCCGATGCAGACGGTGTAGCGGCCCATCCGCCCCTCTGGATTTCCGCGGCACCGGCTTTGGGGTGAGTGCGACCACGCCCTGGCCGCGGGGATGGGGTAGAACTTAACCATGAACGTTCGCACTCCTGACCCGAACCCCGGCTGGCTCTCCGAAGATGATTTGTTCGAGGCACGCGGCCGGCTGCCCATGGTCTACGTCGAGGCCGTCCCGGTCCGGCTGGATCCGCTCGGGTTTGTGAACGAGGTTGGCACGCTCCTGCAGGCCGACGCGGACGGCAACATGATCCGCTCGCTGGTGTCCGGCCGGGTGCTGTACCGGGAGACCATCCGTGCGGCCCTGCTGCGCCACATGGAGAAGGACCTCGGCCCGCTCGCGTTTCCGCAGCTGCCGATCAGCCCGGTGCCCTTCACCGTGGCCGAGTACTTCCCTGCCCCGTCCCACACCGGTTTCACCGATGACCGGCAGCACGCCGTCGCCCTGGCCTACATCATCCCTGTCACCGGCGAATGCTCACCGCGCCAGGACGCCCTGGAGCTGACCTGGATGACCCCGCAGGAAGTCATGAGCTCGGATGTCCAGCTGGAATTCAACGGCGGCCGCGGTGCCCTGATCCGACAGGCCCTGGCCTTCGCCGGCGTCGGGAACTGACAAGCACCGGGCCGGCCGCACTATTGCCCGGGACGCCCGGGGGTGGGGCTGCGTCCCCGACTTCCAGCGCGCGCCTTTGTAGACTGTAGGGCGGACCGCAAAAGAATTTAAGGACTCCCGATGACCCACCCCCCAGCCGCCCCGAACTACATCGAACAGCAGGCTGGCTCTCTGCAGAGCGGTGATCATCTGCTCCTGCCCGATGGCAACCGTTCCGCTGAGATCCAGCGCGTCGACGTCGAAACCGACGATTTTGGCACCCCCGCCGTGGTCCTGGCGACCCTCACCGGCGGCGGCGGACTCCGGATCGCGGCCGCCTCCACGGTCATGATTCTGGGAGCGCCTGCCCAGGCTGAGGAAACCGCGTCCGGGGACGCCGCCTCCCCGTTGCAGCTCGTCCAGGCCGCCCCCGAGGATGCCGGCGTCCAGAGCGGATCCGGCGGGCAGGACAGGGGCGGGGAGAGCCCCGACGGCGCCGCAGCGCCCGCCGCCGTCGTTCCTCCCCTGCCGCCCGCGCCGCCCGCGGTGAGCGGTCCCAGCGACGAGGAGCTGGCGCTGATCCCCGCCCTCAAGGGCACTCCCGAGTCCGTGGTGCAGGCGGCGGCGGAGGCACACCCGGACTCGGCGGGAGTGCTGCTGCTCAGCGAACGGCTGGCCAAGGGCATCAACACGAAGTCCGGCAGCTGCCTCAAGGACCTCAGTGACCTGGCGCAGGAGCTGTTCATCATCCTCAAGGACGCCGAAAACGCCCTCGCCGTTGCCGACCTGCTCAACGTGCTGCCCTTCGACGGCAACCGGGGCCGCTGGGCCTCGGTGGAGTCCTCCCTCGCCCTGTCCAGCTACATCTGCCGCCAGCTCGGGCAGGAGGAGCGGGCCGCCGTCTACGAGAAGTTCCTCCGCACCCCCGATGGCATGGAGACGGACCCGTTCAAGGCGCGGATCAACGCCAAGGTCCGCCAGCGTTCGCTGAACGAACCAAACCTGTACGACAAGGAAATCTTCCGGGCGATGGACAACTCGAATCCGGAGGCGGAACGCGAGTGGCGGATCCTGCGGCTTGAGGCGCTGCTGTTCCTGCGCGCCCATGGCGGATCGGAAACCATCGGCGCCCCGGAACTGGACCGCCGGATCGGCAACGAGCTCGAGTCCGTCCGTTCCTGAGTCGTTTGGCCCCTACCCCCTCGCGGCCCGGCGTTGTAGATTCACCCCATGACGAACAATCTGAGCGTTGTGATCAACTCCGACGCGCAGCAGGTTTGGACAATGCTGCGCGAGCCCGCCAAGGTTGCCCAGTGGCACGGCTGGCAAGCCGACGACCAGGCGGCCGAGATCCAGGAGATCTACTTCAGCCCCAACGTGGTCGAAGGCGCCGACCACACCTCCCTGGTGGTCGACGGCGGGGACGTTTTCACCCTGAAACCGGTCCCGACCGGCACGGAAGTCAGCGTCACGCGGGCCGCCGTGGACCATAATTCCGAGTGGGCGGCCTGGGACGAGGACATCACCCAGGGCTGGCTCACCTTCCTCCAGCAGCTGCGTTTCGCCCTCGAACGGCATCCGCACGGCAAGCGCCGGACCTTCTTCTTCTCCGTGCCGGGGGATGAGGGGTCCGCCATCGAGCAGCTGGGCCTCAGCGACGTCCCGAAGCCCGGCGAGCCGCACTCGCTCACCCTGGCCACGGGCGAGGAAATCTCCGGCAAGGTATGGTTCCGCAGCAACCACCAGGTGGGCCTGACGGTCCACCACTATGCGGAGCACGGCGACGGGCTGGTGATCGTGGCGGACCAGCCGGCCATCAAGGACATCAGGCCGCACGGCGGGTCCCTGGTCATCGTCTCCACCTACGACCTTGGCGCGCACCAGCTGGAGTCCATCCGCAGCTACTGGGACAAGTGGCGGGCTGAGAACTACCCCACATCCGATCCGCTGCACTAAGGGTTGGAGGCTGTTAGCTGGCACACTTGAACGGTGCCAGCCAATCCTGAATCCCCCGTGCCACCGCCCCTGCCGGCCCGGCAGTCCGAGTTTTCCTTCCGCGTGGGCAAGCGCCTGAGCGAGAGCTGCTCACCGACGGAGGCGCAGGTCAGCGCCAACGGCGGGGAGTTCCTCGGCCGCACCGGCACGATCACCACACCGCACGGGGAAATCCAGACCCCGGCGTTCATCGCCGTCGGCACCAAGGCCACGGTCAAGTCCGTCCTTCCGGAGTCTGTCGCCGAGCTGGGCGCGCAGGCCGTGCTGGCCAACGCCTACCACCTGTACCTGCAGCCCGGCGCGGACATCCTGGATGAGGCCGGCGGGCTGGGCACCTTCATGAACTGGCACGGCCCCACCTTCACCGACTCCGGCGGGTTCCAGGTGATGAGCCTGGGCTCGGGCTTCAAGAAGGTCATCGACATGAAATCGGTGGACCAGTCCGGACCCGACGACGCCGTCGCCCCCGGCAAGGAACGGCTGGCCCACGTGGACGAGGAGGGCGTGTGGTTCAAGAGCCACCTCAACGGCGACCGGCACCGCTTCAGCCCCGAGATCTCCATGAACGTCCAGCACCAGATCGGCGCGGACATCATGTTCGCCTTCGACGAGCTGACCACGCTGCAGAATTCCCGCGGCTACCAGGAGGAGTCCCTGGAACGCACCCGGCGGTGGGCCGAGCGCTGCATCACCGAGCACTTCCGGCTCACGTCCGAGCGCACGGGCAAGCCCTACCAGGCGCTCTTCGGGGTGATCCAGGGCGCCCAGTACGAGGACCTGCGCCGCAAAGCCTGCCGTGACCTCGGCGCGTTGAACTTCGACGGCTTCGGCATCGGCGGGGCCCTGGAGAAGGAAAACCTTGGCACGATCGTCCGCTGGTGCAACGAGGAGCTGCCGGAGAACAAGCCCCGGCACCTGCTGGGCATTTCCGAGCCGGACGATATCTTCACGGCGATCGAGAACGGCGCGGACACTTTCGACTGTGTGTCCCCCACGCGGGTGGCCCGCAATTCCGCGTTCTACCACCCCACCGGCCGTTACAACCTCTCCGGTGCCATGTACAAGCGCGACTTCGGCCCGCTGCAGGAAGGGTGCGACTGCTACGCCTGCCTGAACTATTCGCGGGCCTATATCCACCACCTGTTCAAGGCCAAGGAAATGGTCTCGGCAACGCTGATCTCGATCCACAACGAGCGCTTCGTGGTGAAGATGGTCGACGACGCCCGGCTCGCCATCGAGGCCGGCAACTTCTTCGAGTTCAGGGACGAGACCCTGGACCGGTACTACTTCTAGGTTCCGCCGGGCCTGGCCTGCCGTGGGGCGGCCGCTGTCGAATTCGCGGGAGGCATTCGTGTGCGCCGGAAGGTTCCCGCGCCCTGGGCGCTCTCCGGCTACCCCGGTTCCGGCGGGGGCGTGGACGAGACCTGCCGCACGCGCCGTCGTCCGTTCTGCCGGGGAGGGTGTCCGGGGGGCAGGGTGGCGGCGCATGCCCGCCACCCTGCCCCCGCGCCGTCAGTTCGTGAGGTGCAACGACGCCGAGAGTGCCGCGTCAGCGTCGCGCAGAACCTTGGCCGCCACCTGGAGGCCCTCGATCCGGCCCAGGGACACGTCCTCGTGCTCGATGTTGACGAGCATGTCCGGGTCCACCTCGTACAGCGCGCGCAGGAACTCGGTCCAGTAGGCGGTGTCGTGCCCGCGTCCCAGGGCCACGAAGTCCCACGCCGAGTCCTTGGGCCATTCGTTGGCCCACTCATCGCCGCCGAGATTGGTGCGGTTTTCTTCCGGGGAGAGCCGGCGGAAGCTGTTGTCCAGCACCCCGTAGAGCGCGGCGTTCGCGGTGTTGATGCGGACGTCCTTCGCGGCTGCCTGGAAGACCAGCGGACCGAGTTCGCGGACGACTGCGACCGGATCCATCTGCTGCCAGAACAGGTGCGAGGCATCCAGCTCGACGCCGACATGGGTTGCGCCGGTGAGTTCGATGAGCTTGTGGACGTCGGCGGTATTGAACACGATGTTCTGCGGGTGCAGTTCAAGGGCCACCTTCACGCCGTGGTCGGCGGCGAGGCGGTCGGTTTCCTTCCAGAAATCGGCCGCGATGCCCCACTGGTAGTCGAGCACATCCAGGGCGGCCGAGTTCCAGGCGTTGACGACCCAGTTGACCGTCGTGGCTCCGGGCTCGCCCCCGGGCAGGCCGGACATGGTCACCATCCGGTCCTGTCCCAGCCGCTGCGCCAGCCGGATGGAGCGGCGGATGTCCTCGGCATGTTTCTCGCCGATCTCACGCTTGGGGTGCAGCGGGTTGCCGTTGCAGTTCAGGCCGGCAATTGAGACCCCGGTCCCCTCGAAGATGGCGAGGTAGTCGTCGCGGGCAGCATCGCTTTCCAGGATCTGGTCCATGTCGGGGACGTGGACGGCGGGCAGGAACCCGCCCGTGTTGATTTCGATGCCGGTCAGCCCCAGGTCGGCGATGACCTTGAGGGCCTCCGGAAGGGGCCGGTCGTGCAGGATGGCGTTGTAGACACCGAGTTTCATAGCGTGATTTTCTTTCCGTTGTTGAGTGCGGATTCGGTGACCGCGCCGAGCAGTTCCATGTTGCGCACGCCCTCGTCGAAGGTGGCGCAGCGTGGCAGCGACTCCGCCTCGCTGAGGCCGGCGACTTCCTCGAGGAAGGCCCGGGCCTGGTAGCCGAAGGCGTCGTTCTGGCCGAATCCGACGCTGGGCGCGTCCATGGCCAGGCCGCCGGCGATGTAGGGGTGTCCCGGACCGAGGATGACCTGGCGGTAGCCGTTCTCGTTGGCCGGGCCGTCGTTGAGGAACAGTTCGATCTCCGCGGGGCGTCGCTGGTCAAACCTTGCGGCACCGTTCTCGCAGAAGACTTCGAAGATGAGGCTGTTGGCGTGCCCGGCCGCAACACGGGAGACCTCGAAGCCGCCGGCGCCGTTCTCGAATTCTGCCGAGAACACGGCGTAGTCGTCGTTTTCGACGGGTTCGAAGGTGTCACTGACGGCGGCGTGGTCATGGCCCATCACGGCGCCGAGCGGCAGCGGGCGCTTGTCGATCACCGTGCTGAGGCGTCCCCCGCTGATGGATTTGATGTCACCGCAGAGGAATTCGGCGACGTACGTCAGGTGGCTTCCGACGTCGGCCAGCGCACCCGATCCGGGGCCGCCCTTGTAGCGCCAACTCATGGGCGCCGAGGGGCTGAACCCGTAGTCCGTCCAGTAGCGGCCGCTGAAATGCAGGACTTTGCCCAGCACACCGGACCTGATGAGGTCACGGATGTACGCGATGCCCGGCGTGCGGCGGAAAGTGAACCCGATGCGTGCGATCGAGCTGGCGTTGCGGGCCGCCTCGGCCATGGCGCGGGCGTCCTCGATTGAGTCACTCAGCGGCTTTTCGCACAGCACGTGCTTGCCGGCGGCGAGCAGGCCTTCCACGACTTCGCGGTGCAGGGAGTTCGCGATCACAACGCTCACGACGTCGATGTCATCGGCCGCCGCGATCGCCTGCCACGAGGTGTCATTGCGTTCGTAGCCAAAGCGCTTCGCGGCGAGGGAGCCGAACTCGGCGTTGACGTCGCCGATGGAGACCAGCCGGTTCGGCGGAAGAACCGGGCTGTAAAGCGCCGACGCCGTGCGGTATGCGGCCGCGTGGGCCTTGCCCGCCATCCCGGCGCCGATTACGGCGACTCCCAGACTGTCGGCCATCGATTTCTCCTTTGAAATTGGCCAGGCCCACGGCCCGACGCGATAAAATTGGAGCGCTACAAAAGCTTGCGCTGAAATAAAGCCTAACTATGTAAATATGTCCTGTCAATGGTTGGCGGACTATCCTCGGATGGAACATGAAAGGCTCTGCAGATGACGCTGAACACCGCCAGGAAACGCCGCCCGACGATCTATGACGTCGCCCAGAGCGCCGGCGTGTCGCCGTCACTGGTCTCACTCGTGCTGCAAAACCCGTCAAAGGTCAGCGAGAAGCGCCGGACGGCCGTCCGGGCGGCCATGTCGGAGCTGGGATACCGGCCCAGCCGTGCAGCCACAACGCTCGCCAGCAGCCAGACGAAAAGCATCGGGCTCGTCATCGACGACTTCCGGAACCTCTGGTTCGTGGACCTCCTGCGCGGCATGGAGTCGGCACTCTCACCCCATGGCTACCAGGTCACCCTCGCGGATTCACGCCCTGGCGAGAACCGCATCACGGAGGCCACGGACGGCCTGCTGTCCATGCATGTGGAGGGCCTGGTCATCGCCGCCGAGCCGAGTGAGTCGATGATGGCCGGGACCTGGGTTCCCGCCGTCGTCGCCGGCTGGCGGAACGGCGTCCCGGCCGGCGCTGGCCTCATCACGAATGACGACGACGCCGGCGGGCGGATGGCCGCAGACCACCTGCTGGGGCTCGGCCACACCAGCATCGGACATCTCTCGGGCTCCGGCGGCGCCGCGGCCCACCGGCGTGAAGGCTTCCGCAGCCGCGTCCTGGAGGCCGGTGTCGAAGTCCGGATTGCCGGTGAGTCCCGGGGGACCTCCGAGGAGGACGGCTACGCTGCCGCCTGCGGGATTCTCGACCGATTCCCGGACACAACGGCCCTGTTCGCAGCCAACGACACCATGGCACTGGGGGCCCTTGCCGCGGCGACGGCACGCGGGTTGTCCGTCCCGGCAGACCTCTCCGTGATCGGCTACGACAACTCCCAGTTGGCCAAGTCGCGGTATCTGGACATGTCGTCCGTGGACAACCGCAGCGACATAGTCGGCGTGGATGTCGCCAACACCCTGCTGGCGCGAATCCAGGACCCCACCCTCGAGCCTGAGCGCAGGCTGATCCGGCCCGCCCTCGTCGTCCGCGGCACCACGGCGCGAATTTCCGGCTGACCGAGCCCGCCGCCGGCGCAATGCGGCACCCGCCCCGCCCCGCCAGACCTGCCCGTCACCGTCTAAGTCGCGGGAAAATCCCGCAGGAGCCGGAAGCTTACGGCGACGCCAGGCCGGTCCGGCGATCTCGCGCATTTCCACATAGCGACGGCGGACTCTGCCCCCCGATTCCTCGGCAGACCATGCTGGTGGCATGACGCACTACCACCCACTCGAGCTGCCAACGACGGGCAACCTCTGGCGCACAGAACAACTGCTCGACCTCGGCTACGGCCCGCGGGCCATCCACTCGCTCCTGGATTCGGGTGCCCTCGTCCGGCTGCGGCACGGCTGCTACTTCCGCGCCAGCCTCTGGCATGCGCAGTCCCCGTCCGCACGGAGCAGGCAACTCATCTACGCGCATGCCCACGGAACGCGCACGAGGTCGACAGGCAGCTTCCTGTACAGCCACACCTCCGCGGCGCGCCTCCGCCGCCTCTTTCTCTGGGATGTGGATGACGCCATCCACATCCTCCAGAAGGTGCGGCCGTCCAACGAACGCCACGGCAGGGACGTCCGCTGCCACACCCGCGCCTTCGCCGAACACGACGTCGCCTTCGTGAACGGCCTTCGAACGACATCTCTGGAGCGCACGGTTGCCGACTGCGCCATGATGCTGCGCTACAGACAGGCACTGATCCTCACGGACCATGCGCTACGCCTCGGCGCGGACCCAGCCGCCCTGCAGGCCATGGCTGATGCCCTGGACGGGAGGCGGGGAATCCGGATATTCCGCCGCGTCCTCGCAACGGCCGATCCACGGTCAGAGTCCCCCGGCGAGACCCTGACCCGCGAGCTGATCTTTCGTCTGAAGATCAAGGCGCCCCAGCCGCAGTTTGAGGTGTCGAGCCGGGCCGGGAAGCATCGCCTGGACTTCGCGTGGAAGGAGGAGAAAGTCGCTCTCGAATTCGACGGCAAGACCAAGTACTTCGACTACAAGCCCACAGCCGATGTGCTCTTCGAGGAACGGCGCCGGGAGAAAGCCCTGACCGAGGACGGCTGGCTCTTCGTCCGCGTCGAGTGGAAGGACCTCTTCCGAGAGCAGGAGTTCAAGAACCGCCTACTTCGCGCCCTGGCCGCCCGTCCCGGACCCTGAGCCGCGAAATCGCCCGAAAGTCTTGGACTCGCCGTTTCGTTACGGCGACGTCGATAGTGACCCGCTGATAGGGCACCGGCGAGGGCACCGGCGAGGGCACCGGCGAGGGCACCGGCGAGGGCACCGGCGAGGGCACCGGCGAGGGGCACCGGCGAGGGCACCGGCGAGGGGCACCGGCGAGGGGCACCGGCGAGGGCACCGGCGAGGGGCACCGGCGAGGGCACCGGCGAGGGCACCGGCGGCAGCCTACGCCCCGTAGCTGGGTTCGCGCTTCTTGATCCAGCCGATCGCACCCGCGGTCACCGGCACGAAGAGGAACTCCACGAGTGTCTTGTAAAGGAAGCCCACGACGACATAGTTCACAAAGGTAGCGGCGTCGGAAATCCCGATCACGGAGGCCGCGATGCTGCAGAAGATCAGGGTGTCCACTAATTCTCCGGCGACTGAGGAACTCATGATGCGCGCCCAGAGGGACTTCTCCCCCGCGCGCGCCTTCATCTTCACAAGGATCCAGGCGTTGATGGTCTGCCCGGCCAGGAACGCCAGCAGGGAGGCGAGCACGATCTGCGGGACCGGGCCCAGCGCGCCTTCCAGCGCGGTCTGCTTAGCGATGCCGAAGTCGTCGTCGAAGCCCGGCAGGGCGATGATGATCCAGTAGCAGAGGGACGCGAAGACCGAGAGTGCGAAGGTGGTGACGATGGCCTTGCGTGCCACCGCAAAGCCGTAAACCTCGCTGATGACGTCGCCGATTATGTACGCCAGCGGGAAAAGGAAGAAGCCGCCGTCGGTGATGATCGGGCCGATCGCCACGCCCTTGGACGCTCCGATGTTGGAGAGGATCAGCACCACGGCCATAACGGCCAGCAGGATGCCGAAGTAGGGGGAACCGATCGAGGCGAACTTCGGCGGCGCGGCGGCCGGGAAAGTCTTGGCGGAAGTCATGGGTGTTCCATTCGTAGTGGTTCGCCTGGTGCCCGGGTCCTCGGGAGAGGTCATAGGGCAGCCGGCTGTATTAGCACTGGATGGCTCCTGGCGGGCTGGCCGCCGGAACCGCCTTCCATTCTCTCACCCCGGCGACTGCCGCGGCCCGGACAAGGACGACGGCGGGCCGCCGGCTGCCGGACCAAAGTCCAGTGCCGGCAACCCGCCGCCGCAGGCGCCGCCGTTTCGCGGTTTCCGTGCCGGCTCGGCGCTTCCTCACGCACAGCCTGCACTGACCCGCGAGCGGCCCGCGGACCTAGCGGCGCGAGGCGTCGACCAGTTCCTTGTCGTCGTCCCGGGCGCCGTCGCCGGGCACCGCTGTAGAGTCCGTTGGCTCCCAGGCGTGCCCCTGTTCGTGGTCCAGGTGGGTCGACTTCTTGTTCTTCAGCGCGAAGATGTAGACCACCAGAGAGATAGAAATGGCCACGGTGACGTAGGTGAAGAACAGGTCCACACGTTCGGCTTTCTGGAACGCTGCCCCGATCAGCGGGACCGTTCCGCCAAAGAGCGAGTTGGCGATCGCGTAGCCGAGGCCGACGCCGAGGGCCCGGATGGAGGCCGGGAACAGCTCGGCCTTCACCAGGGCGTTGATCGAGGTATAGCCGCCGACGATCAGCAGGCCACCCATCATCAGCAGGAATGCCGTAAAGGGATCCTTGGTACCGGCCAGGGTGGAGAGCAGCGGCCAGGTGAACAGGACGCCGGTGATGCCGAACCAGATCAAGAGCGGCTTGCGGCCGACCTTGTCGGAGATAATGCCGTAGACCGGCTGAAGCAGCATGAAGATGAACAACGCCCAGAAGTTGATCACGGAGGTTTCGGTCTTCGCGATGCCGGAGGTATCGTTCATGAACTTCAGGATGAAGTTGGTGTACGTGTAGAACGCAACGGTGCCGCCCAGGGTAACGCCGATGCAGATCAGCAGCGGCTTCCAGTGCTGGGTGAACAGCAGCTTCATGGTGCCCGGCTGGGCCACGCCAGCCACGGCCGGAACCTTGGCAGCCTCGACCTGCTCCGCGGACACGGTTTCCTCCATCGAGCGCCGCAGCCACAGCACCACCAGGGCAGCGACGCCGCCGATCGCGAACGGGATGCGCCAGCCCCACTCAGTGAGGGTGGACTTGTCCATGGTGTTCTGCAGGATAACGAGGACCAGCAGGGCCAGCATCTGGCCGCCGATCAGCGTGACGTACTGGAAGCTGGAGAAGAAGCCGCGGCGTTTGGAGGTGGCGGCCTCGGACATGTACGTTGCGCTGGTGCCGTATTCGCCGCCCACGGAGAAGCCCTGGATCAGCCGCACCAGGACGAGCAGGAACAGGGCCCACACGCCGATCTGCTGCGTCGTCGGCAGGATGGCGATGGCGAAGGATCCAGCGGACATCATCGTCACGCTTAGGGTCAACGCGGCCTTGCGTCCCTTGCGGTCGGCGTAGCGGCCGAAGAACCAGGCCCCGACCGGTCGCATCAGGAACGAGGTCGAGAAGACGGCCATGGCCTCAAGGCCCGCCTGCAGCTCGTCCTTGGAATTGAAGAAGTGCGACTGGAAATAGGCCGCAAAGACCGTGTAGACGTAGAGGTCATACCATTCCACGAGGTTGCCGGCAGAGCCTTTGAGAATGTTGCTTACGGCTTTTCTCGTCTGTGCCGATTCGGACAGCTGGGTGCTCATCAATGAACCTTCCTGGATCCGGCGCCGCAAGAAAGCAACGCCGTCCGCCACCATATTCCTCGTGTTCCGGAACACTCTGCTTGTGTTCATACTGTTCATGAGCACAGTGCTGGCGGTTTCCGGTGGATGGCAGGATGGGACCATGACTTTCACCGCCGTTGCCTCCACCGCCCGGGCCGCTTCCGACCCCGCCACTCCCGCCGTCGCCCTGACCATCGCCGGATCCGAAGCGACCGGCGGCGCCGGCGCGCAGGCTGACCTAAAGACCTTCCAGGAATTGGGCGTCTTCGGCATCGCCAACCTGACGTGCATCGTTTCCTTCGATCCACAGGACAACTGGAACCACCGCTTCGTTCCGATCGACCAGCAGGTCATCGCCGACCAGCTTGAGGCGACGACGGCGGCCTACGGCCCGGCATCCGGCGCACCGTCCATGCTGGACACCGTGAAGATCGGCATGCTGGGCAGCCCGGCGACGATTTCGACGGTCGCCAAGGCGCTGGCCGCCGCTGCCTTCACCAACGTGGTGCTGGATCCGGTGCTGATCTGCAAGGGCCAGGAACCGGGTCACGCCTTGGACACGGACCAGGCCCTCAAGGCGCAAATCCTGCCGCTTGCCACGGTTGTCACACCGAACCACTTCGAGGCCGAGTCCCTCTCCGGCCTGGAAATCACCGACCTCGAGTCGCTCAAGGCCGCAGCCGTCCGCATCCACGAACTCAGTGGCGCCGCGGTCCTCGCCAAGGGCGGAGTGCGTCTGGCCGGGCCCGACGCCGTCGACGTCTACTATGACGGCGAGACGCTGGAAGTCCTGTCCGCCCCGAAGGTGGGCGAAGTGGCTGTGTCCGGCGCCGGCTGCTCCCTGGCCGCAGCCGTGACGGCGGAACTGGCCAAGGGCGCGTCACCGCTGGAGGCCGCGCGCAGCGCCAAGGCGTTTGTGACCGCGGGGATCCGGAACCGGGTGGCCTCGGGAGCGCCGTTCGACGCGCTCTGGCAGGGCGGTCCGCGCTAACGTCCGCCGCCCGGCACAGCGGGTTCGCCGGGGGCGCCGGACAACGTCGGGGTCGCCGGGACTTTTCGGCGACCCGAGGAGTTTCCCGCTACCCCGGAAACGCAGGCTCAGGGTCCGGCCGCACGGGGTTCGGACACCCGGCCCATAAAAAGGGGCAGCCCGGTCTCGACGTGGACTATTTCATACTGGAACGGCCGGTCGAAACGGATCACGTTCATCGGCGCCACACCGCTGACGGCCTGCGCGTTGATCTGTGTGACGGCCGCGGCAATCGTGCCCTTTTCCGCCACTGTGATGGTGGCGGACTGTCCGGCCTGTCGGATCTTGAGTCCGCGCTGGATTGAGTCGAAGCCCGTCGCGGTTTGGAGCATTTCCTGCAGGCCCAGGGCCGCGAAGACCTTGCGTAGCTCAAAATTGCTCTTCTGCTCCCACCTCGGCAGGTAGAGCTGCGTCGGCGCCGGGGCCACGGAGCCTAGGGCCCGGGCAGCGTCGGCGGCGTCCCGCGCTCCGGGCCCGGAAGTCCCGGAATCCGGCAGCACGAGCCGCATCACAAAGCCGTCGGCATAGGGCAGGTCCACCGCCTGCCAGCCTGCACCCCGGGCAAAGGCGAGATCCTGAACGACCGACATGGTGGGGACGGCAACCTGCCGGCCGTCCGCCGTCGTGAATGGCAGCTCGGCGGTGTCTGCCGGGTCGAAGGGGATCTTCCAGGCCGAGGCGAAGTACACCGCATTGATCAGGCTGAAGGTGTTTTCGCGGTCGTATTGCGCCGGTGCCTTTTTGATCCGTCCGCCGGTGTTCTTGGTGACCCAGGCGTCGATCGCGGGGCGGGTGGCGGCCTCATCCTGGAAGTCCACCGGGTACACACCGGTCCCGTAATACCGGGCAAGGGACTGCAAATAACCGTCGCCGGTGGGCACGCCCTGGTCCACGAACAGGCCGTTGGCGCTGTGCAGGACCGGCCGGCGGGGAGGGTTCTTTTCGTCGACCGAGCCAGGGTCGCCGTCGAAGGTTTCCAGGGATGCCAGCAGCGCATTCAGGGCCTCGTCACGGTGCTCCGCGGGGAGGCCCAGAACGCTGTCCATCTCGGCAGCCGTTCCGCCGGATGCTCCTGCCCTCAGCATGGCCAGGGCAATCAGCAGGCTGCCCGGGGAGGAAACCACATTTCCGCCGCCGGCGTCCCCGCCGTCTGCCAGAAGCACGGCGCCCAGCTTCCGCGCCGACGCCCGGAGCTGAGCCTGCTCGGCCGGATAGGCGGACCGTTCCGTCGAAACGCGTTCGACGCCGCCGGCCTTCAACAGCGCAGGCGGCGAGACTGAGCAGGCCGTCAATGCCAGCGCCGTGGCCGCCGCCGCTGCAATAAGCCGTGCCAAAGGCTTGTGTTTCATTGCGCCCCCAAGGCCGCTCAACGGTCACGGTGGAAACGGCGGTGATCCGCCTACGGCCAGTCAACCAGCGGGTCGGGAATAACGCGACCACGCGGGGGTCACGATTTGCCCTTCATTTGGAACCATCCGTCCAGTTCGCCGGAAGACGTCCCGTTCGCAGCGACGTCCCCGCGAACCGAGGAGTTTCCGGCTACGTCGAAGTGGGTCCTCAGCGCCGCGGGATGTTGCGGAGGTTGCTGCGGGCCATGCTGACGGCCTCACCGGCTCCCCGGTTGAGGACCACCCTGGACATCGCCGTGGCGAACCCAAGGACCTGGGCGCCTTTGATCTTCGGCGGGAGGGAGAGCGCGTTAGGGTCGGTGATCAGTTCCACCAGGGAGGGTCCCGGATGGGCGAAAGCTTCCCGGTAGGCGGCCTCGACCCGGGTCGGGTCCGTGACGCGGACGGCGTGGAATCCCAGGGCCCTGGCCACCGCGGCATAGTTGGCGTCGGGCACGTCGACGCCGAAGTCCGGGAGCCCGTCCACCAGCATCTCCAGCTTGACCATGCCCAGGGTGGAGTTATTGAATACGACCACGTTGACCGGGAGCCGGTGCGCGGCAACCGTAATCAGCTCCCCCAGCAGCATCGACAAGCCGCCGTCGCCCGATACGGACACCACCTGGCGCCCGGGGTAGGCAAGCTGGGCGCCAATCGCATGCGGAAGCGCGTTCGCCATGGAACCGTGCAGGTAGGAGCCGATCAGCCGGCGGGTGCCGAGCGGGTTGATGTACCGGGCGGTCCAGACATTGCACATGCCGGTATCAGCGGTAAAGATCGCGTCCTTCGCCGCCGTCTGGTCCAGCAACGATGCCGCATATTCGGGGTGGATCGGCACTTTCGTTTCCACTTTGCGCGTGTAGGCGCCGACGGCTTTGTTCATCAGCCGGTCATGCTTCTTGAGCATCGCATCGAGGAAGCGGCGGTTCTTCTTCGGCTTCAACAAGGGCATCAGCGCCGCAAGGGTCGGCAGCACGTCGCCGTGGACCGCGACGTCGACGTCGGTCCGCCGGCCCAGTTTCTGGGCAGCCCGGTCCACCTGCGCCGTGCGGGTTGCCGGGAGGAACCGGTCGTAGGGGAAGTCGGTGCCGAGCAGGATCAGCAGGTCCGCATCCTCGATCCCCTCGGCCGCGGCGCCGTAGCCCAGCAGCCCGGTCATGCCGATGTCGTAGGGGTTGTCATACTGCATGAAGTCTTTGCCGCGGAGCGAATGCCCGATCGGAGCTTTGACGGCTTCCGCCAGGGCAATGACCTCGTCGTGGGCGCCCTGGACACCGGCACCGGCAAAGATCGCCACTTTGTCCGCAGCGTTGATAGCCTCGGCCAGTTCCCGGACACTCTGTGCAGCCGGCAGCAGGCTGGCAGGCACAAACGCTGCCGGCAGAGGGGCCTCGGCCGTCGCTTCCAGTCCGGCAATGTCACCGGGGAGGGTGACGACGGCGACGCCCCGCAAGGCGACGGCGTGCTGGATCGCACTGTGCATGACCCGGGGCGCCTGTTCGGCGGTGCTGATCAGCTCGGAATACACCGAACACTCGTTGAAGAGCCGATCCGGATGCGTCTCCTGGAAGAAGCTGCTGCCAATTTGTTTGCTGGGGATATGCGAGGCAATGGCCAGCACCGGGGCGCCGGAGCGGTTGGCGTCATAAAGCCCGTTGATCAGGTGCAGATTTCCTGGACCGCAGGAGCCGGCGCAGACCGCCAGACGGCCGGTCAGCTGGGCCTCCGCCGCCGCCGCGAACGCGGCGGCCTCTTCATGGCGGACATGAATCCAGTCGATCCCGCCTTTGACGGCACCGCCCGTTTTCCGGACGGCGTCGACCAGCGGGTTCAGGCTGTCGCCAACAATCCCGTAGATGCGCTGCACACCGGCGGCTTGAAGTTGTTCGATGAGCTGGGTTGCAAGTTCCTTGGCCATGGCTGGGCGCTCCTGCCGTCGAATCCATTAGCTGACACGGCCAATATAGTCCGACCACCCGGGCAGAAACTGAGGGAGCGTCCCGCCCAAATCCGCCACAGCTGAGGGAGCGTCCCGGCCAAACCCGCCACAGCTGAGGGAGCGTCCCGCCCAAACCCGCCACAGCTGAGGGAGCGTCAGCTGCCCGAATGCGCCTGCAGGAACGAGTAGACCTCGGTCTCGTCCACGCCGGGGAAGGCGCCCGGCGGCATCGCGGCGAGGAGGTGCGAATGGGCCCGGGCCGAGGGCCAGGCGTTACCGGCCCACTCCGAGGTCAGCGCCGCCGGCGGGCGCCGGCAGCAGCTTTCGTCCGGGCAGGTCGACTTGGACCGTTCCGTGGTGTCGCGGCCGCGGAACCACTTCACCTGCGCATAGGGAACGCCCACGGACAAGGAAAATTCGCCGTTGGCGGAGCGCTCGGTCCGGGCCGTGCACCAGAAGGTCCCTGCCGGGGTGTCGGTGTACTGGTTGTAGGCGCTGAACTTGTCCGGCACGTCGAACACCACGCGGGACGTCCAGTTCTTGCAGGAGGGCTGGCCCTCGATGGCGCCGGTGTGGTCCTGCGGGAACGTCACACCGTCGTTCTCATAGGCCTTGTAGATGATGCCGCTCTTGTGGGTCTTCTGGAAGTGCGTCTTCAGGTCCAGGTGCTGGGTGGCGAGGTTGGTGAAGCGGTGCGCGGCGGTCTCATACGAGACGGCAAAGGCGTCGCGGATGTCCTCGACCGCGATTTCCTTGGCCTGCTTGGCCTTCTGCAGGAAATCCACCGTGGCCTGCTCCGGCAGCAGGAGCGCGGCGGCGAAGTAGTTCGTGGCCACCCGCTGCATCAGGAAGTCACCGTAGTTTGTGGGCGTCTGGTGTCCCAGCACGTAGTGGCCCAGGGCCTGCAACAGCACCGAACGCGGGTCGTGGTCGCTGCGAGCGTTCTGGGTGAGATAAATCCGGCGGTTCTTAAGGTCAGTCACCGAGCGGGTGGAGTGCGGCAGGTCACCGACGTGGTGGAGGCTGAACCCGAGGTGCCCGGCGATGTCCGCGATCACGTGATGGGACAGGGGGCCGCTGGTGTGCCCCACGGAGGCGAGGACCTTTTGCGCCTCCGCCTCGTACTCCGGGAAGTAGTTGTTCCGTTCGCGCATCATGGCGCGCAGTTCCCCGTTCGCGCGGCGGGCCTCCTCCGGGGTCGCGACCTGCTC
Source organism: Arthrobacter sp. U41 (assembly GCF_001750145.1). Lineage (NCBI taxonomy): Bacteria > Bacillati > Actinomycetota > Actinomycetes > Micrococcales > Micrococcaceae > Arthrobacter > Arthrobacter sp. U41. The sequence goes on along the minus strand of NZ_CP015732.1, from coordinate 1,831,108 downwards.
GTTCAGCCGGCGTTCCAGCTCGTGCTGCAGCCCCACCATGGACTCCAGCACGTCCATCGGGAGCCGCGAACTGATACGGATCTTGGGCAGATTGAGGGACTCGTAGATGGGGCTGCGCTGGTAGCGTTCCAGCTCGATTTCCAGGGCGGCGCGCCGGTTGGGCGGCTCCGCGCCGAGCAGCTCGTCGATGCTGACGCCAAGGGCCGCGGCGAGCTGCTGGAGCAGGCCGAGCTTGGGCTCGCGCTTGCCGTTCTCGATCAGGCTCAGCTGGCTGGGGGCCGTTCCCACCGTGGCGCTCAGGTCATCGAGGGTGAGCCCGGCGGCCTTGCGGAGGTGGCGGACGCGGCGGCCCATGCTGATGACGTCCACTTCCGGGACGGCAGGCGAGGCGGCGGAGGCGGGACGGTTCCAACTGGCGGGGTGCATTTCTTGAGAATACGCGAAGAAGTGCATTTCTTTCCAGTCTTTTGGTCTAGAAAACCCCTTGGAAATACAGAAAAGTAGGTCTTACGGAAAAGTTACACCGCACCGGATCAGCCAGAGGCACTGCGAGGAAGCAGTGCAGCCGGCCCGGGGCCCCACTAAGGAGACAAAGATGACTGCAGCATTTGAGCCCACCCAGACGCCCGAACAGCAGGCCACCGCCCTGGAGCTCGAGTGGACTGCCAACCCTCGCTGGGAAGGTGTCACCCGGGACTACAAGGCCTCCGACGTCGTCCGCCTCCGCGGCCGTGTCTCCGAGGAGCACACCCTGGCCCGCCGCGGCTCGGAGAAGCTGTGGAAGCAGCTCACCTCTGAGCACAAGGAAGGCAAGTACACCAACGCTCTCGGCGCCCTGACCGGCAACCAGGCCGTGCAGCAGGTCAAGGCCGGCCTCCGCGCCATCTACCTCTCCGGCTGGCAGGTGGCCGCCGACGCCAACAACTCCGGCCACACCTACCCGGACCAGTCCCTCTACCCGGCCAACTCGGTTCCGACCGTGGTCCGCCGCATCAACAACGCGCTGCTCCGCGCCGACCAGATTGAGTTCTCCGAAGGCGTCCAGACCGTCGAGGACTGGATGGTCCCGATCGTCGCCGACGCAGAGGCCGGCTTCGGCGGCCCGCTGAACGCCTACGAGCTGATGAAGTCAATGATCCAGGCCGGCGCCTCGGGCGTGCACTGGGAAGACCAGCTCGCCTCGGAGAAGAAGTGCGGCCACCTCGGCGGCAAGGTCCTGATCCCCACCCAGCAGCACGTCCGCACCCTGAACGCCGCCCGCCTGGCAGCCGACGTCGCGGGCACCCCGTCCGTCATCATCGCCCGCACCGACGCCGAGGCCGCCACCCTGATCACCTCCGACGTCGACGAGCGCGACCAGGAATTCGTTACCGGCGAGCGCACCCCGGAGGGCTTCTACAAGGTCCGCAACGGGATCGAACCCTGCATCGCCCGGGCCAAGGCCTACGCCCCGTACTCCGACCTCATCTGGATGGAAACGGGCACCCCGGACCTGGAACTGGCCCGCAAGTTCGCGGAATCCGTCAAGGCCGACTTCCCGGACCAGATGCTCTCCTACAACTGCTCGCCGTCGTTCAACTGGAAGAAGCACCTCGACGACGCCACGATCGCCAAGTTCCAGCGCGAACTCGGCGCCATGGGCTTCACCTTCCAGTTCATCACCCTGGCTGGCTTCCACGCCCTGAACTACTCGATGTTCGACCTTGCCCACGGCTACGCCCGTGAAGGCATGAGCGCCTACGTCGAGCTGCAGGAAAAGGAATTCGCCTCCGAATCCCGCGGCTACACCGCGACCAAGCACCAGCGCGAAGTCGGCACCGGCTACTTCGACGACATCGCAACCGCGCTCAACCCGAACGCATCCACCCTGGCCCTGGTGGGATCCACCGAAGAAGGCCAGTTCCACTAATCCCAGCTTTTCCCGCCAGTTGCCCTATCACTTTTGGTCCCCTTCGGCCTCCCTTGGAGACCAAAAGTGATAGGGCAACAGCGGACATTCAAGGAGCAACTCCCATGAACAGCTTCACTGACGACTACACCATCAACGGGGTTACGTTGACCGCCCAGCCCATCTGCCGGCAGAGCGAGGTCCTGACGCCGGACGCGCTGGCATTTGTTGCCAAGCTGCACAAGGCAACCAAGGGACGGCGGCTGGAGCTGTTGCAGGCCCGCCGGGACCGACGCCAGCAGATCGGCAAGGGCCAGGACCCGCGGTTCCTCCGCGAGACCGAGTCCGTCCGGAACGACCCGAGCTGGCGCGTCGCTCCCCCGGCTCCGGGCCTGACGGACCGTCGCGTGGAGATCACCGGTCCGGTGGACAAGAAGATGGCCATCAACGCGCTGAACTCAGGCGCCAAGGTGTGGCTCGCGGACATGGAAGACGCCTCCACTCCGACTTGGCGCAACGTCATCCAGGGGCAGCTCAACCTCACCGACGCCCTCGAGCGCCGGATCGACTTCACCACCCCCGAGGGCAAGGAATACAAGCTCCGCCCCGCCGAGGAGCTGCCCACAATTGTGGTCCGGCCCCGCGGCTTGCACCTTCCGGAAAAGCACATGCTCGTTGACGGCACCCCGATCGCCGGCGGCATCGTCGACTTCGGACTGTACTTCTTCCACAACGCCCGCCGCCTGATCGCCCAGGGCAAGGGCCCGTACTTTTACCTGCCGAAGATCGAGAACCACCTCGAAGCCCGCCTGTGGAACGACATCTTCGTTCTCGCCCAGGACCTGCTCGGCATCCCGCAGGGCACCATCCGCGCCACCGTGCTGATCGAAACCATCACAGCCGCATTCGAAATGGAGGAGATCCTCTACGAACTGCGCGACCACGCCGCGGGCCTGAACGCCGGCCGCTGGGACTACATCTTCTCGCTGATCAAGAACTTCCGCACCCGCGGCCCGCGCTTCGTCCTGCCGGACCGCAGCCAGGTCACCATGACCCAGCCGTTCATGCGCGCCTACACCGAACAAATGGTCCGGGCCTGCCACAAGCGCGGCGCCATGGCGATCGGCGGAATGGCCGCAGCCGTCCCCAACCGCAAGGACGCCGAGGCCAACGCGATCGCCATCGAGAAGGTCCGGGCCGACAAGACCCGCGACGCCGCCGACGGATTCGACGGTTCCTGGGTGGCCCACCCGGACCTGGTTCCGGTCTGCCGCGAGGTGTTCGACGGTGTCCTCGGGGACCGTCCGAACCAGCTGGACCGCCTCCGCGAGGACGTCACCCCGGATGACCGCGCACTGCTCGACATCGCCTCCACCACCGGCACCATCACCGAGCAGGGCATCCGGAACAACATCGAGGTCGGCATCCGCTACATCGAGTCCTGGCTCCGCGGCAATGGCGCCGTCACCATCCACAACCTGATGGAGGACGCCGCCACCGCGGAAATCTCCCGCTCGCAGCTGTGGCAGTGGATCTTCTCCCGCGCCATCACGGACAAGGGCGACGTCATCACCCGCGAATGGGTCGAGGACATGCTGGACGAGGAGTTCGCCAGGCTCGAACGCTTCGAAGGTGACCGCTTCGCCGATTCGCGGGACATCTTCGAGGAAGTCACCCTCACCGCGTCGTTCCCCGCCTTCCTGACACTTCCGGCCTACGACCGGTTCCTGCACGAAGCGCGCGACGGCGTCGATGTCCCCAGCGACGATCCCGCGCTCGTCCCCGCCTAAGCCCGGTACAGAAACACACCGGAAGGCACAGATTTCCGTCTGCTGGGCTGCCATGCCCTTCGCAACAGGCACCCCCGAGATCCGGGGCGGTGGCCCAGCGACGGAAGACCCCGTGAGGGAATCGACAACGGCGTCGAGATGAGAGTTAAGGCCCATGTTCCTCGTGAACATGGGCCTTAACTGTGACCTCAGCGATGACTTTGGCGCCGCAGGCCGGGGCGCCGCCGGAGTCAGTGAGCCTTGGGGACGTGGCGGAGGGAAAGCGCGGTCCCGAGGATGAACATCGCCACCGAGCCGAGCACCATCAGCAGCGGCCCGGTCCACGATCCCGAGACGCCGTTCACGTAGCCCAGCAGGGTGGGGGCCGCCGCACCGAAGGAGTACCCCGCGCCCTGCACGACGGCGGACATCCGGCCCGCGGAGGCCTGGTCCCGGGCCAGCCGGATGATGGCGATGAAAATCAGCGTGATGCCGCCGCCCTGGGCGACGCCGCCGAACGATGACCACAGCCACCACAGCTCCGGCGCCAGCAGCAGGCCCACCGGAACCGTCAGCCACAGGAGCCCGAGGGTGAGCCCGACCGCCGTCGTGCTGGCGAAACGCGCCGCGAGCGGAACGCCCAGCCCGCCCACGATGGCGAGGATCTGGAACAGCGAGGACCCGGCGCCTGCCGCCGCGGCCGTCATGCCGAGCTCGTCCGCGAGGATGCTGGGCAGCCAGGCAGTCACACCGTAGTAGGAGAACGCCTGTCCGGCGAAGCCTGCGGTCAGGCCGACTGTGATCCAGCGTGATGCCTTCTTGATCCCGGCGCGCGCGGGTTCCGGGGCGGGAACCGGTTCGGGCCGGAACGCCCGGCTGCCAAAGGCGAGCACCCAGGCCACGAACGCTGCGACGGCGAAGAGCCCGCAGGCGGCCAGGGCCAGCCGCCACCCCAACAGCTCCGCCAGCGGCGCCGTCACCATAGCGGTGATAAAGGAGCCAATATTCAGGGCGGCGGTGTAGATGCCCATGGCCGTGGCCTGCCGGGCAGGAGCGAAATCGCGCCGGATGATCAGCGGGACGGCGATGTTGCCAATCGTGATGGCGATGCCGAGAATCACCGTGCCGAGCATGACCAGGGCGCCGTCGCCCGCCGAACGGACAACCACGCCCAGCAGGACACCCAGGAGGGTGAGGGTGATCGCGACTTCCGCGCCGAGCTTGCGCCCGGTGAACGAGGCGAGCGGGGAGGCAACGGCGAAGCAGAGCACCGGGATGCCGGTCAGGAGGCCAAGTTCCACCGGGGAGAAGCCGAGCTCCGCCTGCATCGGGCCGACCACCGGCGCCACCGCGACGAACGGGCCGCGCATGTTCAGGGCGATGAGTCCGATGGCGGCCAGCAGCATCCAGCTCCGCGGCACCTTCGCGAGGACGTTGGCGCTCATGGGTGCCGCGGCTCGGCCTGCAGGCAGAAATATGCTTTCATCAGTCCCATTGCTATCACGTGCGCACTACGGACCCGGCGATTATGACACCCGCGTCAATCGCCGGAGTCAGCCCGTGGCCTGCAGGGTCGCCTCGATCACGGCAGGCGAGAGCACGTACTGGGTAACCATCTGGCTGGCACCCAGGATTGAGGACAACGACTTGCTCCTGGAAGCACCCCACTGGACACCCGACAACTCCGCTCTGATCCTCAACGGCGCCGGCGGTCTGTGGCGGCTGGACCTTGACGGCTACTGGCGCAGGGAACCCTCAACGTCAACAGCTGGTCACCCGATTCCAGACGCATCGCGTATGCTGCCTACCGGTCCGCTGACTTTCGGGCGTCGGACACGTCCTTCGTCGCCGGGTTCCAGCAGTAATTCGCTACGGATCCGGGCGGGCGACGCGCAACCGGTCCTTCGCTACGCGGATCCGGGTAGCGAAGGATCGCTTCCGTGTCACAGGACGTTTTCCGAAGCGAAAAGCCGCCCTGAACCTGCAGACGGCCGCAACAACGCTTCACGAAGCGATATGGGCACCTTTCCGGGATTAGGGTTCTGGGCATGACGCATGTAATCCGAACGGCAACCGCGGACGACGCCGGCCGGCTCGCCGCGCTGGCGGCCGTCACCTTCCCGCTGGCCTGCCCGCCGGGTTCTTCACCGGCAGACATCGCCGCGCACCTCGCGAACACCCTCAGCGAGGCCAACTTCGTCAGCTACCTCGCCGATCCTGTCATCACCATACTGGTGCTCGACGCCGACGGCGAGCTGCGCGGCTACAGCCTCCTGGCCGCGCGGCCCGCCCAGGACCCTGACGTGGCTGCGGTCCTGACCATCCTGCCCTCAACCGAGCTCAGCAAATGCTACGTCCACCCGGACCACCACGGTCTGGGCGCCGCCGCCGACCTGATGCACGCCAGCATCGGCGCGGCCGCGGCGGCCGGCGCCCGGGGGCTCTGGCTCGGGGTGAACGACCAGAACGCCCGCGCCATCCGCTTCTACGAAAAATCCGGCTTCCGGAAGGTCGGCACCAAGTCCTTCACGCTCGGCAGCACCGTGGAACACGACTTCGTCATGGAGCGCCCGGTCACCCCGTGACCAAGCCAACAGGAGCGACGGGGAATGGAGCCTGCCCCCGCAGGGTTGTGGCGAGCATGAAGATTGAGATCTGGTCAGACGTGGCCTGCCCCTGGTGCTACATCGGCAAACGCCGCTTTGAAACGGCCCTCGCGGCCTTCCCGCACCGGGAGTCCGTGGAGGTCCAGTGGCGCAGCTACCAGCTGGACCCGTCACTGCCACAGCACTATGACGGCACCGAACTGGACTACCTGAGCACCCTTAAGGGCATGGCCCCGGCGCAGGTCGCCGGAATGTTCGCCCACGTGGCGGAGCAGGCCAGCGGCGAGGGGCTCAACTACCGGTTCGACGACGTCGTCGTCGCCAACAGCTTCACCGCCCACCGGCTGATCCACCTCGCCGCCGCGCACGGGCAGCAGGACTCCGCCAAGGAACGCCTGCTCAGCGACCACTTCGAGCACGGCAAGGACATCGGCAGCCGGGAGTACCTGACCTCGCTGGGCCTGGACCTCGGAATCGGCGCCGCCGAACTGGATGAACTGTTCACGACGGACAAGTACGCCGACGACGTCCGGCTGGACTTCGAGGAAGGCCGCGCCCTGGGCATCTCCGGCGTCCCGTTTTTCGTAATTGACCGCAAATTCGGGCTCTCCGGCGCCCAGCCCGCCGCGATCTTTACCGCCGCCCTCGAGCAGGCATGGCAGGACAGCCGGCCGCTGGAGATGGTCAGCCCGGCCGGCAGCGGAAACGCCGACGGGACCGCGAACGCCTGCGGCCCGGACGGCTGCGCCGTCTGAAAACATCTTCCAGGGCCAAGGTTCCCACAGGCCCCTCGGGACGCCGCATCCCGAGGAGGTCTGCTAGTCGCCGGCCTGGCCCCCGAGACGATCGTCAAGGGGTGGCCGCGGTTCCTTGAGCAGCTTCAGGCCCGGCGGGAGGCCGTCGATGCTGCCCTCCCTGCCGTCGGCGTTGATGGCTACGCGCGAGCGCCCGAGCAGGACGTTTTCCGCCCTGAATTCGCCCATTTCTTCCGGCAGGATTGGCGCCAGATACACGACATTGCGGGTGAAATCCGGATCGAACCTCAGCAGTATGCGGGCCAGTTGGATTGGTGCTGCCGCGGCCCACGCCTGTGGCGCGCACGCCGTGGGATAGGGCACCGGGCCGTGGAACTCGGCCCGGTCAAAGCCACAAAACAGCTCCGGCAACTGGCCGTCGAAATGGGCGGCTGCGTCCAGAATGCCGCTTGCGATTCTTTGTGCGTCATCTACGAAGCCGTAGCGCATCAGGCCGGTAGCCACCAGGGCAGAGTCGTGGGGCCAAACCGACCCATTGTGATAACTGACCGGGTTGTAGGCCCCCATGTCCGAGGCCAGTGTCCGGATCCCCCAGCCCGTGAACATCTCGGGCAACATGAGCCGTTCCGCCACCGACGGCGCCTTTTCCTCGTCGACTATCCCGGTCCAGAGGCAGTGGCCCATGTTTGACGTGCAGGAATCGACCGGGTTCTTGTCCTTGTCCAGCGCGACGGCGAAGTAGCCCTTGTCCGGCAGCCAGAATTTATCGTTGAACGCCTTCTTCAGGGCGGCTGCGCGCTCGGCCCAGTGGTGCTCTGTCTTGGTGTCCCCTGCAGTTCTGGCCAGCGATGATCGTGCCACGTACGCGGAATAGACGTAGGCCTGGACCTCGCACAGGGCCGTGGGAGGCTCGGCCATCCGCCCGTCCGCGAAGTTGATTCCGTCCCAGGAATCCTTCCAGCCCTGGTTGAGGAGCCCGTGGATGTTGGGGCGCAGATATTCCACGAAGCCGTCGCCATCGCGGTCGCCGTACTTTTCAATCCACTCCAGGGCGCGGTCTGCATTGGGGATCAGCGAATCGATAATCTCACCCGATAGTCCCCAGCGGCCGAGCTCGCCCAGAAGGCTGACAAACAGCGGTGTGGCATCCGCCGTGCCGTAATATGCAGTCCCGCCCAGGGACAGACCGGCCGTGACTCCGAGCCGTACTTCGTGCGGAATGCGCCCGGGCTGTTCCTCCGAGGCCGGATCCTCCTTGGCGCCCTGGATGTCCGCCAGGGTCTGGAGTGTACCGACAGCCAGGTTGGGATCGATCAGGAGCGCCATATAGGAGGACAGCAGGGAGTCCCGGCCGAACAGCGCCATGAACCAGGGGGCGCCGGCGGCCACCGCCGCACGGCCCGGGTTGTCGGCGTCGAAAATCCGCAGCGATCCCAGATCGCTTTGGCTCCGGCGCAGGGTTGCCTCCACGTCGTGGTCCGCCACGGAGATGCGGGGGGCGTTTTCCTCCCACGCCAGGTGCCGCTGGACGCCCGCCCGGTGTCGGGGCAACCCCGCCTCGGTGAAGGGTTCCTTGGGAGCCTCGCCGTTGATCAGTGGGACAACAATGACGCTGGTGGACCATTTGCCTCTTGCCGGAATGGTCGCGCGGAAACGCAGTCCGTCTATGGTGACCTCGGCGCCCGCCGCGCGGATGGCAGAGCCACGCCGCTGTCCTCCGCGGACGGCTTCGACCAACAGCCCGTCAGCCCCGGCGCTCCGGCTAACGGCGGCGTCCTCGGATGGGCGTCCACCCTTTACATCAAAAAGATCCGCCTGATCCGCGTCCACCAGCAGTTCGATGTCGCAGTCAACGTCCTCCGCGGAAAAGTTCTCCACGGTGACGTCGTCCCGCAGTCCGGGTCCGATGTGGCGTTCCTGACGGACCACGAGCGGGCTGTCGAACCGGCCGCCGGGCCACGTGGCCCGGCCGACGAAGGTGGCCTCGAAGGCGTCGGGCCGCTGCGCCACCAACGGCTCACGGAGCGCGCCGTTAATGCGAAGAATCCACCGGGACACAATACGGGTGTCCTGGTAAAACGCGCCGTTGGTCCCGCCGTCGGGGCTGATGTCGCCGCTGACGGCAGAAATGCAGAAGGAGGACCCCTCCACCACCGTTACAGCGTCGGCCCCGGCGATATCGGCTTCCGTGTCGGCATTCCATGCAGTCATGGATGCACTCCTTCCTCAGGGCCGCCGAGTGGAAATCTGGCTCGGCTCCGGCGTCCGGATAACGTCTCCCCGTACTCGATTCTGGTCCATGTTGGAACCATCCGGAACCCCCGGCGCCTGACTCTCTTCTAAGAGTTTCTCGAACAGGTCCAGATGGTTGCGGACCATCCTTTCGATGCTGAACAGTTTGACGGCCCGGTCCCTGCAGCGCGCCCTGTCCAGCGTTGCCGCGAGGGGAAGGAGGCTGTGCAGCTGTTCAGTCGGCCCGAGATAGCCGGTTTTGCCGTGGTCAATGATCTCCGGCGCGGATCCGATCAGTGTTCCCACCACCGGGGTGCCTGTCGAAAGGGATTCAATCATCACCAGTCCGAACGGCTCGGACCATTGGATGGGATTCAGGAACGCCATCGCTTCACCCATGAGCCGATACTTCTCAGGGTCCCCCAGCTCGCCAAGGAACTCCTCGTTGGAACCCAGGATCGGCTCAATGGCGGAGCGGAAGTACTCGATCTCCTGGGGCTCGCGCATCTTGGCCGCAATGCGCAGCGGAATGCCTGCCGCGCGCGCGATGTGGATTGCCTCAAGCACGCCTTTGTCCGGACACATTCTGCCGACAAAGCAGACATATCCGCCCGTCCCCGAACCGATCGGGACGGAAGCGACGTCTATCCCATGATGAATGACCCGGGTGACCGGAACATCGGGCACGTGGGAGGTCTGGTCACGCGAGATTCCGATGATGGCCGTGTTGGCCGCCATGGCACGGTATAAATCAGCCGACGCGGGGGTGAGCAGGCCGTGGATGGTCGTCACCACAGGGACGCTGACCCACTTTCGGGCCAACAGCGGGCCGGCCAGAGTATGGTCATGGACGATGTCCACACCCCCCAGCCCGTCATAGGCCCTGATGACGTGGCTGAGCTCTGAGACCGTGCATCCGAGTGCAGCCGGTTCTGATGGCCGCATTCCCGGCACCAAAGGCGCCGGACAGGTGCTGTCCGAAGGTGCGGCCAACAGCACCTCGTGCCCGGCCTCGATGAAACCCCGGGCCAGGGAGTCAACAACCCTCTCTATGCCGCCATATCCGAGAGGTGGAACCGGAATCCACGGTGCTGCAACAAGTCCTATCCGCATGCTTGGTCTCCAAAAGGATGACAGGCCACGTCCCGGACCTGGCCTGAGTGGTTTCCAAAAGGCTTCTGCATAACCTGTCTTCCGACTATCGCCCCGTAAGAGGCCGATGACAAGCCCCAGCGGCAAACCGGGTTTTGCTGACAGATCGCGCTAAAGTGTCTGTATGCCCAGGATTTCGGCCGCGAGCAACGCCGCCCAACGAGCCGAGACCCAGCACCGTATCCTGACCGCGTTCGGCGAGCTCCTGTTCACCCATGGACTGCCAGGACTGACGATGACCGACGTCGCACGGCACGCCCGGATCGGCCGTACCGCTGTCTACAACTACTATGCCGACATCGAAGAGCTGCTGATCGCGTATGCGCTGGACGAGACCGAACGTTTCCTGGTTGATCTGAGGGAATCCCTGGACTCGCTGGAGAACCCGGTGGACCGGCTGGCCCTCTACGTGCGCGCCCAGGTCGAGGACCTCAGCCGTCGGCACCTGCCGCCCGGTCCCGCGATGGGGGCCGTGCTGTCCCCGGCGTCGTTCGCGAAGCTGGCGGACCATGTCGGGGAGCTCAGTGTGCTGCTTCAGGGCATCCTGCGGGACGGGATCTCCCAGGGCTACCTTCCGGAAGCGGACATTAACCAGCTCGCGCAGCTCATCCACGGCACCCTTTCCTCCAGTGCCGCCCGCGGTGACGGCGCAGGACGGGACCCCGAGGCAGAGGCCCGGCTGGCCCGGACCGTGCGGTTCGTCCAGCTCGGTGCCGGGGCGCGGTTCGACGTCGACGGCCGCCCCTGCCGCCTGGACTCCTGACCTCACGGGAGCCTCAGGTGCCGGGTGTGGCGCGCTCAGCTGCCGGGCGTGGGCAGCCCCGTCGGCGCCACGGGCCACTCCGTTTCGTCCACAATCCGCCGGTCCTCGCGCGGGCAGCTAAGTTGGCCCGGGGTCTGGTCGACCAGTTCCGGTTTCGCCAGTTCCTTGAAGTCCCCGGTGAGGATGACATCCACGCTCGGATCCGTCCTGCCGTCCTGGAAATAGTCCGAGCCGGGCACGTTGCGCTGCACAGTGAACGCCGCGGACTGGCCAGCTGCGCCGGAGACGACCAGCGCGACCCCGCGGTAGCTCGATGTTGTGTTGGCAACGGCCCCCACAATGAACTTGCGGGCCGCGAACTCGTCGGCCACGGACCGGGCCAGGCCCGGTCGGGACGTTGAATTGAAGACGTTGAGGTTGATCGTCTCCGGCGGAGTGTAGTCGTAGCGCGCTTCCGGGCAGACGGACGCGGCAGCCTGGCTGCGCTCCGCCGTCGGAATCTTGATCTGGCCGTTCATGATCGCCAGTGCCACTACCACCGCAGCGGCAATCAGCCCGACGAGCAGCAGCAGGACAACACCGTGCAGGATGCGGCGCCGCATCCTGACGGGATTGTCCTGAAGCTCGTCCTCCACGAAGGTGGCCCGCAAATCAGATCCTGAGATGACGTGGTGCCCATGCAGGACGGTAAGGTCCTTCGGCTTTCTAGCCATTGATCACCAGCACACGAGCGTGGATCGCTGTGCGCTGGTGCAGCGCGGTACGGACAGCGCGGTGCAGGCCGTCCTCCAGGTACAGGACGCCGCGGTACTCCACGACATGCGGAAACAGATCGCCGAAGAAGGTCGAGTCCTCCGCCAGCAGCGCCTCAAGGTCAAGCGTGCGCTTGGTGGTCACCAGATCGTCCAGCCGGACCGGGCGCGGCGGCAGTGACGCCCAGTCCTTGGGCGTGCTGTAACCATGGTCAGGGTACGGGCGTCCCTCGCCCACGGCTTTGAATATCACCATGCCAGCGTAGGGAACTTGGCCGGCCAAAGGAATCCACGACGCCCGGAGCCGGGAGGTTGTAGCCAAACGGTAACCATTTGGCACACCGCCTGCCCCCGCCTGTCACAATCGGCGCCTCGCCGCCGGCACGATCCCCAACACATGCAAAGACGCGTGTCTGCTGGGAGAATAGGGTCATGACAACTCCCGAGACCACAGCATCCCACCCGCCGTCGTCTCCTCCGCTGGCACTGCTGCTCGACGTCGACGGTCCCGTGGCGAGTCCCGTCACCCGCACGGTACAGCCGGCGATCATCACGGATTTGCTGGCGCTGGCCGCGGCGGGGATCCCGGTCATCTTCAACACCGGCCGTTCAGCGGCTTTCATCCGTGAACAGGTCATGGACCCGATGATCGCCGCCGGAATGCCGGCCGGTGTCCTCATCCACGCCGTCTGCGAGAAGGGCGCTGTCTGGTTCAGCTACACGTCCACGGGTCCCGGTGCAGTCCACGTCGATCACGAACTGGCCATCCCGCGGGCCTTCGGTGACGACGTCCGGCGGCTGGTGGCCGAGGACTACTCCAGCCACATGTTCTTCGACGAAACCAAACTCGCAATGGTCTCCGTGGAGCAGCACATCGCCGTCGAGAACTCCGACTACCGGGCCGAGCAGCAGCTGTTCGACACCGATGCGATGGATCTGATGGCCCGGCACGGACTTGGAGTTGTGCGCCTGGACCACCACGCCCCCGACTCCGATGACCGGATCGACTACCGGGTGGATCCGACCATTATCTCCACCGATATCGAGTCGGTCCGGCTTGGCAAGGACCTCGGCGCAAGCCGGGCCGTGGAGCTGCTGGCGGCCCAGGGCGTCACCCCTCAGGCCTGGCGAACGGTGGGCGATTCCCGCACCGACTACGCCATGGCCGACTGGCTGCACCACAACGACCACCCGGTGAAACACGTCGATGTCCGGCCCGCCGACGGGGTGCCGGTGAAACCGTACGAGGTGCTCACCGCGGCGGATCTGGGGCTGGGCGAGGACGTTATCCACGACGACGCCGGTGCGGCGTTCCTGCGCAGCTGGCGCTCGGCGCTCCTGGGCTGATCCGGGGGCCACTGGCCCGGGAGTGGGGAGGGTTGGGCTTTCGCGGCCCGCCCCGGCGGCGTTTCGGCCGCGGAATTTTGGGGCGATTTTGGGGCGGACGTTATCATGCAAGTAGGGACACATTCACGCAAACAATCACGGAGAATCAACATTACAGACGCATTGGTCCAGGACGAGATCTACTACGGCAGCCAGGCATCGGTAGACGCCCATGATGAGGTCACCTCCGCGGCTGCCGTGGCGAGATTCCGGACCCGCCAGGACGTTGTGCGCCGGCGCGGCCGGTACGGACTGATCAATGAGAACCGGACGCCATACCAGGCGATGGTTGAGGATTTGATGTTCATCCGATCGGTGCTTGACGGCGCCGGCCTCGACTACCTGCTGGTCCGCGGCAACAACCACCGGCCGGTCATTGCCGTGGACTGGAAGGACCGCAAGGAACTTCGCGATGCCCTCGTGGAGGCGTGTCACGACGAGCCCTTCTACTCGATGAGCGTCGACGCCAAAAAGAAGTCCTCGGTGCTGGTCGCCGACGGGGAGCTCTCCCCCAACCGGCAGGCCCGGATCTTCCGGCTGTACCGTCCACGGGTCGAGCCGGAGGGCGGCTTTGAGTTCGGCGCTTCGGCCGGAGTGCAGCTGGAACTGTGGAGCTTCGAAGGCGACGAACTGATCCTTCCGATCGAGAACTCGCTGACGCGCCGGACGCTGCTGGCCCAGGACGCCGTCCGCGGCACGGTGGAGCGCTACGGACACTCCTGGCCCACGATCGAGAACATGTTCGCGGACCACGCCAGCGACATCAGCTTCGACATCGACCTCGTGTTCTCCTGGGTGGATGGCAGCTCCCCGGAGTACATCGCGGCGCGGCGCGCGCGGATGGCCGGCGTCGTGGTGGGTGAAGGCGACGACCATGAAGCCCGCTTCCGCCAGATCGACGAGCTCAAGTACGCGCTGCGTTCGGTGTACATGTTCGCCCCCTGGATCCGCCGGATCTTCATCGCCACGGACTCCCCCGCACCCTCCTGGCTGGCTGATCATCCGGGCGTGACGATTGTCCGCAGCGAGGAGTTCTTCGCGGACCCCTCCGTGCTGCCCACCCACAACTCGCAGGCGGTGGAGTGCCAGCTCCACCACATCGAGGGCCTGTCCGAGCACTTCCTGTACTCGAATGACGACATGTTCTTCGGCCGCGCCGTCGGGCCGGACATGTTCTTCACGCCCGGCGGCATCACGAAGTTCATCGAGGCGGAAACCCGGATCGGGCTCGGGGACAACGACGCCGAGCGCAGCGGCTTCGAGAACGCTGCCCGGGTGAATCGAAAGCTGCTTTGGAACCGCTTTGGCCGGATCACCACCCGGCACCTGGAACACACGGCTGCGCCGCTGCGGCGCAGCGTGGTGGCCACGATGGAGCAGGAATTCCCGGCGGAATTCGCCAAGACGGCGGCGAGCACCTTCCGCGCGGCCGACAACATTTCGGTGACCAACTCGTTCTACCATTACTACGCGCTACTGACCGGCCGGGCTGTCACCCAGACGGCGGCGAAGGTGCGGTATGTGGATACTACGGCCAGGGCGGGCCTGAACTACCTGCCGAAGCTGCTCGCCAAGCGGAACATGGACTTCTTCTGCCTCAATGACGGAAGTTTCCCCGAGGTCGCGGCGCAGGAACGAGCCGCACTGGTGACGGATTTCCTGGAGAAGTACTACCCGATCAAGGCTCCCTGGGAAAAGTAGGCCGCGCGGGCTGCCGCCACGGCTAGTTGCTGGCGGTCAGCCGGCGGCCGGGGGTCCTGGCCGGGTCTTCGAGCTTGGCCTTGTCCGGGATGCGGATCCCCGCCGCCGCGATCCGGCGCTGCGCTTCCTCCGCCGAAACCAGCTCGCCGACGCCCGGGGTGTTGCCGAGCAGAACCACGGAGTGCACGATCGTGTGTTCGTAGACGTGGACGAGGTTGAACGCCTGGCCGCCGTCGCGTCCGCGCGATCCGCCCACCGCAACGTTGAGGTCCTGGGTGTAGCAGGTGGCCGACGCGACGGAGACGGGAATTCCGGCGAAGGTCGCCGTCGTAGAATAGTGCAGGTGACCGCCCAGAATGGCCCGGACGTCGGAGTTCCGCAGGACCCCGGCCAGTGCCGCCTGGTCCCGAAGCTCCACCAGGACGGCGAGATCCAGGACCGAAGGCACCGGCGGGTGGTGCAGGGCCAGGATTGTTCCGTCCGGTGCGGGGGTGGACAATTCGGCCGCGAGCCACTCCAGCTGGTCCGGGCTTAGCTCGCCGTGGTGGAAGCCCGGGACTGAGGTGTCGAGGGTGATAATCCGCAGCCCGTTGATGTAATAGCTGTGGTCCACGGGGGCATCGTCGGCTGGCTCGTCCAGCAGGCCTGCGCGGAAGTGGGCGCGGTTGTCGTGGTTGCCCATGGCCCAGATGACTTTCGCACCCATGGCCTTGCAGGCGGGGTCGACGATGGCCCGCAACTTGGCGTAAGCCTCGGGTTCGCCCCGGTCCGCCAGGTCGCCGGTGAAAATGACGGCTTCGGGGCGCGCGCCGGAAGCGCGCACTTCGTCAAAGAGTTGTTGGAGCAGAGCGTCGCTATCGACCACACCATGCAAGGGTGCTGAACCTCCCAACAGGTGGGGGTCACTCAGATGGAGTAGAAAATGACGCGGCCGGGGGTGCTCGGCCTCGATGAGCTCCATTGCTACCTTCCTGGTTGGGTGGCGGATGTTGCCGCCAGCGTCCCTCTCAGTAATGTCTATCCAACCAGACATTCGGCCAACAATGCGCAAACTCCAGTAGGCATGTTTGAAAATAGGCAACAACGGGTAATCCGGCGGACACATACCTGCCCCGGTATGTGTCCGCCGGACCGCGCTTACTCAGGTACCTGGCATCTAGCTCAGGTAGCCGTTCGGGTTCAGCACGTACTTCGTGGCCGCGCCGGCGTCGAACTCCGCGTAACCCTTGGGAGCGTCCTCGAGCGTGATCGCCTTCGCGTTGACGTTCTTGGCGATATGAACCTTGTCATGCAGAATCGCCATCATCAGCTGGCGGTTGTACTTCATCACCGGACACTGTCCGGTGGTGAAGCTCAGTGACTTGGCCCAACCGGTGCCGAGGCTGATCGAGAGCGCGCCCTTCTTGGCCGCCTCGTCCACGCCGCCCGGATCCCCGGTGACGTAGAGTCCCGGAATACCCAGCGCGCCGCCGGCGGCGGTGATCTCCATCAGCGAGTTGAGCACCGTTGCCGGCGCCTCCTTGGCGTCGTGGCCGTGCCCCCTGGCTTCGAAGCCCACTGCGTCGACGCCGCAGTCAACTTCCGGAACACCCAGGATCTGTTCGATCTGCTCGGCAGGCCCGCCCTCGGTCAGATCAACGGTTTCACAGCCGAAGGTGCGCGCCTGTGCCAGACGGTCTGCGTTCAGGTCCCCCACAATCACGACGGCGGCACCCAGCAGGTGCGCGCTGGTGGCTGCGGCGAGTCCGACAGGACCGGCACCCGCGATGTAGACGGTGGAGCCGACTCCAACGCCGGCGCTGACGGCGCCGTGGAAGCCGGTCGGGAAGATATCCGACAACATCGTCAGGTCCATCATCTTCTCAAGGGCCTGGTCCCTGTCCGGGAACTTCAGCAGGTTCCAGTCCGCGTAGGGGACCAGAACGTAGTTGGCCTGGCCTCCGACCCAGCCGCCCATGTCCACGTAGCCGTAGGCGCTGCCCGGGCGGTCAGGGTTGACGTTGAGGCAGATGCCGGTCTTGCGCTCCTTGCAGTTGCGGCAGCGCCCGCAGGCGATGTTGAAGGGGACGGAGCAGATGTCCCCCACCTTGATGAACTCGACGTCGGGTCCGACTTCCACGACTTCGCCGGTGATCTCGTGGCCGAGAACGAGATCCGTGGGGGCTGTGGTGCGGCCCCGGACCATGTGCTGGTCAGATCCGCAAATGTTCGTGGCAACGGTTTTGAGGATTACGCCATGGCGCACCGAGCGGCCCACGTTGGCGGGGTTGACCCCCGGGCCGTCTTTGAGTTCGAAGCTGGGGTAGTCAATGTCGATCAGTTCGACCTTGCCCGGCCCCTTGTAGGCAACGGCTTTGTTCCCTGTCATCACTTTCCTCCTGGTTTCACGGACCCCCAATTTGAGTGTCCAGTTGTGATTCACGAAGCGTGCTGATAAACCCTCCCCGGGCCCGTCGGCTGCACAGCCAACGCACGCACAGGCATCCGCCCGGTGGGTGCGCCCGGTTTACTTGGAAGGTCCGGCCAGTCTAAGGCGGTAAGCATGCTTAGGGATAGGGGCCCTTGTCCCCTTGTAGCCGGAAAGTCGACTCTCAACTGACTGCGGCCTGAACCGCCTCGATGACCTCCGGCGAGTCGGGTTCCACGGTGGGGGCGAAACGGGCCACCACCTCGCCCTCCCGGCTGACCAGGAACTTTTCGAAGTTCCATTTCACCAGTCCCGGCAGGAAGCCATTCTTGAATTTGGTGAGCTCGGCATAGAGCGGATGCTGGCTTTTGCCGCGGACGTCGGCTTTGGTGGTGAGCGGGAAAGTGACGCCGAAGTTCCGTTCGCAGAATTCAGCGATCTCGGAGTCGGCCGCGGGCTCCTGGCCCGCGAACTGGTTGCAGGGGACGCCGAGCACCTGGAAGCCTTGCCCGCGGAACTTGTTGTGGAGCGCCTCGAGTCCTGCGTACTGCGGCGTGAACCCGCACTGCGACGCAACGTTCACCACCAGCACCCCCCCCTTGAAGCGGCCAAAGTCGGTGACAGTACCGTCGATGAGGGTGAGGGGAATGCTGTGGAGAGGGGTCATGGAGGATTCCTTGCGAAGTCGGTACTGACGATCGTGTCCGGAACGGTGTCCCGAAATTGGCCACGACAGTCATTCGATACCAACGCGCGCGGGTATGGGTTTGTGCCCGCTATGGGCCGGGAGTCAGTGACGGGTCCGTGGTTGCCGAGGGTTCAGCGGACTCCGTGGGCGCCGGCGGCGCAGGTTCCGACGTGGGTGCCGGCGCAGGGGCCGACGTGGGCTCCGGTGCCGGGGCGGGCTCCACAACCACGGGCGGCGGCGCCGGGGCGGGCTCCACAACCACGGGCGGCGGCGCCGGCTCGGGCTCAACGACGGGCGGCGGCGCCGGCTCGGGCTCAACGACGGGCGGCGGCGCCGGGGCGGGCTCCACAACCACGGGCGGCGGCGCCGGCTCGGGCTCAACGACGGGCGGTGCCGGTTCCTCGGTCGGCGGCGGCAACGGCGGCGCGGTGGGCTCAGGCGACGGAGTCGGCGTCGGCGATTCCGGTGGTGGCGGCGCTGTGGTGCCGGGCTCCGAAGAAAGCGGTGTGCCGCTCGAGGTCGGGGAGTCAGCCACTGTGGTGGACTCACTCGGCGACCCGCTCGGTGACTGGGTGGACTCAAGCGTCGGGGTACCTGACCTCGTCCTCGTCGGCGACAGCGCGTCCCAGATGGACGGGGTGGGCGTGGCTGCGGCGGAAGTGAAGTACGGCGTTCTGGGCACGGCGGCGACGCGCGCTTCCTGGGCGCCGCCGGTGACTTCGTGCCGCCCGTCGTCGGACGCCGGGATAGCCCAGCCAAGGGATGTATTGGACGGGAGGCCGGCGTCGGGCACGTAGCTGGCCATTTCGATGGCGCCCAGCTGGTCGGTCTGAACGATCGGAATAAGGACCCAGTCATGCGGATTCTTGTGGGATCCGTTCAGGATGGTCTCAAAATGCAGGTGGCAGCCAGTGGAGGATCCGGTCGTGCCGACCCGGGCGATGACCTCGCCGACCCGCACAGAGTCGCCCTTCTTGACAGCGATCGCCTCTAGATGGTTGTAGGTGGTGATGAGCCCGTTGCCGTGGTCGATTTCCACACGGTTTCCGCCACCCCACGGGTGCCAGCCAACGGCCCGCACGACTCCGGCGTCGGCCGAATACACCCGGGTGCCACAGGCGGCGGCGAAGTCCTGGCCCCAGTGGAACTCCCCCGATGACCCCGTGATGGGGCTGGTCCGCAACCCGAAGGACGATGATTCTTGAAGTGATTCCAGTGGAGCCATGAGGAAGCCCTCTGCCGGCCGCTTGAGTCCGGCAGAAGCAACATTGAGTTCCCCGGGAACCCCGTCCCTGGAGGTCGTCTCAACCGTCGACCGGCTGTAAGCGACCAGCGCCTGCGCGTCCGTGGTGAAACCTGCCGCAGGCGAGACCCCAAGGCCTTGAACGGCGAGGCTGCCCGCGGTGCCCGGATTCAACGTGCCCGGCCCCACGACGCCGGAGGCAAGTGAGGGGGACGGCAAAACAGGGGCGCCGCTGCCCGACAATCCCTGGGCCCCAAAGGTAAGGACTGCCAGAGAGAGGCAAAAGCCGCCGGACAGACAGCGCACAGCAATGATGCGCGCTCTAATTGCTTGCTCACTCGATGAGTTTCCCCAGTGTTTTCCCACGATGTGACTCCCGAATCCCGTTCGCCAGTCCCCAATAGCGCGGACTCACGTTCTTATGTGACCACAATCGGATGGCCGTGGGAACGGTAAAAGCTACCCCCTTTCAAACTCAGGTGGTGGCCCAGTAGTACGAGGTATTGGGCCAAGTATCCGGGCCCAGCAGAGGTGCGCGAGAATGGAGTATGCGCAACCTCGCCAAGGAATTGCAGGCAGAACTCAAGCAGACCTTCACCGGGACACGGGAAGCCGCGCCCGAGTGGGTGCCGCGTCTGGCGGACGGCGACGATCCTGGCTACCACTTGCCGGGCTCGGCCGTCTGGACCGTCCATGGGGACATGCCAACGATCGTGGCGGGCATCCGGGCTCTGCTGATGCAGGCGCTCCACCCCGGCGCGCTGGCCGGGGTCCACGACCACTCCCGCTTCCGCGAGGATCCCCTCGGTCGGCTTGCCGGTACGATCCGCTGGATCTTCACGGTTTCCTACGGTTCAACCGACGCGGCCCGGGCGGCGTCCGGCTGGGTGCTGAGGCTGCATGAGTCGGTGCGCGGTGAGTACGTGGACGGCCACGGCATCGCCCGGAACTACGCGGCCAACGATCCGGAGCTGCTCCGCTGGGTGCATATCGCCTTCACCGATGCGTTCCTTTCGGCACACAAGATCTGGGGCAGGCCGATTCCGGGTGGTCCCGATGCCTACGTGCGTGAGTGGGCACAGGCAGGGGAGCTGATGGGGGTGGAGTCCCCGCCGCTCAGCGAGGAGGCCATGCGCCGGCAGTTGGACCACTGGTACGACGCCGGGGAGCTCCGTTCCGACGAAAAGGTCGCCGAGACGGTGGCGTTCATCCGCAATCCGCCGCTCCATCCCGCGCTCAGGCCGGGCTACCGGGTCCTGTTCGCGGCGGCCGTGGCGAGCCTGGAGCCCAAATACCGTGAGCTGCTGGGCCTCCGGACCGCACGGCTTGGCCCTATTCCGCTGCCGGTGCGGCTGGCCACGAAAGTGACGCTCGCCGTCGTCCATCTGGCCCTGGGCCGGGTGGGTCCCAGCGAGCAGGCCGCACGGGACCGGCTCCGCAGGCTGGGCTACCAGGGCTAGTCTCCTCACCGGCGTGCCGGATCAGGGCTGCATGCAGGGCCGCCCCCGAGCTGCACGTGATGGCGGGCTTGCGGTATCGGTGGCGACGCTGCGCCATCACTTCTCACGGGACCTAGACCTCTGGGAGCGCGGTACAGGGATACCTAGCGTGGACAGGACAGTGAAGGATGGCCGAGGCACACCGGACCCGGCACGAGGCGCGCTTGTCAGGAGAAGAAATGACTAAGGTATCGAAGGCCGCCTCGTCTTACCCATCGTTCCCCGGCTATGTGGACGCTGACGAGCAGGAGATCGGCGACTGGAATGTCAGCTGGGAAAGCAACCTCGTCGACATGGACCAGGCGCCGTTCTTCAAGGGTGCGCCGAACGATCAGTGCCAGGCGAACCACCTGGGCTACGTACTCAAGGGGAAGTTCGGCGTCCGGAGAGCCGACGGGGTCGAGGAGATCTTCGAGGCCGGTGACGCGTTCATCATCGAACCGGGCACACGCCGATCGTGTTTGCCGGAAGCGAGTTTGTGGCCTTCACCCCCGCCGAGGAGGCGAAGCAGCACCTCGGCCGGGGAAGCGTCCCACACCGGCGATGCGGGCCGTCCCGCCGGCGGCATGAGCCGGCGCGCTCGGGGCTGTTCCTTGTTTCATAGCCCGCCGGTGAGCCCGAGGAATACACCTCGTGACGCAAAAAGGCCCCGGTCCTAGGGACCGGGGCCAACCGCGGAGAATGGGGGATTTGAACCCCCGAGGGCGTTAACCCAACACGCGTTCCAGGCGTGCGCCATAGGCCGCTAGGCGAATTCTCCAGTAGCTTCTGAATCAAAAGCAGATACTAGACTACCTGAATTTCCCGGCATCGCCCAATTGGCCCCTCGACCCCCAGCGGGCCCCTCGCCGCGGGACATGCCCCGCCCTGACCGCGGGCAGTGGACATAGTCCCAACACGCCCGCTCCCCGCCGCGAAAAATGGGCATGTCCCGCGGTATTTCGCGGCACCGGGCGCACGATTCGGGGCACACTCAAACGTCGGGTAAACTTGCTGACGGCCCCTCATGTGGCGTCATCCTGTTGAACTCCCCCAGGACCGGAAGGTAGCAAGGGTAAATGGGCTCTGGCGGGTGCATGAGGGGTCTTTTATGTCTGTGCCGATTGGTAGGGTTTAGCTGTGACTGTTACAACCGCGCTTTACCGTAGATACCGCCCAGATTCGTTCGCGGACGTAATCGGGCAGGAACACGTCACCGAGCCGCTGATGACGGCCCTGCGCAAGAACCGTGTCAATCACGCCTACCTCTTCTCGGGCCCCCGCGGCTGCGGAAAAACCACCTCTGCCCGCATCCTGGCCCGCTGCCTGAACTGCGCTGAAGGCCCTACGGACACCCCCTGCGGCAGGTGCCCCAGCTGCGTTGAGCTCGCCCGCGGCGGCTCCGGATCCCTCGACGTGATCGAGATTGACGCAGCTAGCCACGGCGGCGTGGACGACGCCCGTGACCTGCGCGAACGGGCCACCTACGCCCCCGTCCGGGACCGCTACAAGATCTTCATCATCGACGAAGCCCACATGGTCACCTCCGCCGGCTTCAATGCACTGCTGAAGATCGTCGAAGAGCCGCCGGAACACATCAAGTTCATCTTTGCCACCACGGAGCCGGACAAGGTCATCGGCACCATCCGCTCCCGCACGCACCACTACCCGTTCCGGCTCGTCCCGCCGGAGCCGCTTATGGAGTATCTAGAGCTGCTCTGCAAGCAGGAAGACGTTCCCGTGGCGCCCGGGGTGCTCTCGCTCGTCATCCGCGCCGGAGGCGGCTCTGTACGTGACTCGCTGTCCGTTCTGGACCAGCTTATGGCCGGCGCCGGACCGGCGGGACTGGACTACGAACTCGCCGTCGCGCTGCTGGGCTACACCCATGCCTCCCTGCTCGACGACGTTGTGGAGGCCGTGGCAGCATCAGACGCCGCCACCGTGTTCCGCGCCGTGGACCGTGTCATCCAGACCGGGCACGACCCCCGCCGCTTCGTGGAGGACCTGCTCGAGCGCTTCCGGGACCTCATCATCGTCCAGGCCATGCCGGAGAGCGCCCAGTCCATCCTCCGCGGCATGCCCGCAGACCAGATCGCACGCCTGCAGAACCAGGCCCACAACCTGGGCGCGGCAGAGCTGTCCCGGGCAGCGGACGTCACCAACACCGCACTGACCGAGATGACCGGCGCCACCTCGCCGCGCCTGCACCTCGAACTGCTGTGTGCCCGCATCCTGCTGCCTTCCGCGGATCAGACCGAACGCGGCATCGCCGCCCGGATCGACCGGGTGGAACGCCGCCTGAATTACGCAGGGAGCGACGTCGGGGCTCCCGCCGCCGTTGCGGCCGTTCCGGCGGCCGCGGTACCGGCCGCGGCCGCTCCCGCACCTGCTGCCCCCGCACCAATGACTCCGGTTCCGGCTGCCGCAACTCCTGCTGCGGCAGCGTCAGCGACCCCCGCATCCCCCTCGGCCGCCATGGCCCCCCAGCCCGAGACCGAACCTGCCCGGGAATCACTCACGCCGCCCCGCGTCAGCACCGGCGACTGGCCTGTCGACGAGCCCGCCGGAGTCCAGCGCGCCGCTCCGGGGAAGACCCCGGAATCCCGGGCGACCCCGCCGGCGCCGCCAGCGCCGGCGGCCGCTGCACCACCTGCCCCGTTCCCTTCAGGCCAGGCTCAGTCCGGCCCGGGCCGAACCGCTCCGGCCCAGGACCGGCGGGACCCCGCGCCTCCTGCCGCCGCGCCCGGCGTCGCGCCGGGCGCCGGCTCCGGGCCCGACGTCGAGGTCCTCCGCCGTGCCTGGCCTGAGATCCTGCAGACGCTGAGCAAAATCAAGCGGAGCACCTGGGCCCTGGTTGAACCGAATGCCCAGGTGGGCCACTTCGAAGACCATGTCCTGACGCTCGCCTTCACCACCTCCGGGCTGGCGGGGGCGTTCGGCCGGGCGGATCACTCCGAGAACCTGCGGCAGGCGATCCACAAGACCATCGGCATCGAATGCCAGATCAATGCGGTGGCCAGCGGAAGCAACAGCGCAGCGAGCTCTGAACCAAACCCAAAAGCACCCGTTAGCCGGGACGTCCCGGCCACGTCCGCCGACGCTGACTGGGGTCTGACCCCGGCGGCCGCACCGGCCCAATCCGGGGCCCCGCGAACCGAACCAGCGCCGGCGCAGACAGCCGTTCCCGCCACCCGGACAGCGCCTATGGCTCCGGCCCAAGCAACGGTCACTCCGGCGGCGCCAGTCCAGGCGCCGGTTCCGCCCGTCCCGGCCCCGGCGCTGGCCACCTCTGCCTCCGAGGTCCCGCCTGCCCCCGCCCCTGCCCCGGCTGCGGCGGCTGCAGGCGAACAGCAAAACTCGTCCCCGGAGTCCGCGGGTTCCTACGACCACCCCGATGATGACTGGGGCCCGCCCCGCGATGAGGACGCTCCGCCGCTGGACGAGGAACCGCCCATGGACTGGGACCCCTCGGCACCCGCCCTGGTCCGGGCCGCCCCGCCGGCCGCCGCGCCTGCGCCCGCACGCAAGAAAGCCGCCGCTCCGGCGCGTACCGGCGCCGCATCCCCGACGGCACCGAGCGGGGCTCCCGCCCCGCAAGCGCCGGATACCGCTGACGACCCGTGGGCCCGTGCAGTCGAGCAGGCCCCCGGGGTCTGGGCCGTCGGCACTGAGCCGAACGTCGGAAGGTACCCCGGGGAAGCATCCGAGACTCCGGAGCCCGCGCCTGAGCCGGAACCGCCGCACTACGAACCTGCGGCGGCCCAGGTCCCGCAGTACGCCGCGGCAGTGTCGGCTTCCGCTTCGTATGAGCCTGTCGCCTCCTCGTCAAACGGCTGGGGCGACCCCGCGGAGTTGGTGGCCGTGGGCGCCCCGTCCGTGCCGGCCTCAGCGAACGCGGCGCCGATTGCAGCGCCCGCCACACCGGCAAATGCCGCGCCGACAAACGCCGCGCCGACGGCAGCGCCCGTTCCACCCACGGCATCACCGGCAGCGAATCCCGTCGCCCCGGCAGCGACACCCGCGACCGGCCGGCAAAGCCTCTATCAGCGGCTGTCCAACAGCCCGGAGGCTGAAGCGGGACGTGCCAAGGCTCCGGCCAGGGCAGCGGCCGTCACCACCACCTACGTCCAGGACATCCCCAGTGCGGATGACGAAACGATCGAGGAATCCGGCGTCTTCGGACGTGCCGCCGTCGAACGAATCCTGGACGGAAAGCTGATTGAAGAGCGGTCACTGGACGGAAGCCCGCTGCCGCCGCGCTTCTAGCCGCCCCGCCGGGCCCGCCGCCGCTCCCACCCCAAACGAACGAGGACATTGTGTACGAAGGTGCAGTTCAAGAGCTGATTGACGAGCTCGGACGCCTTCCCGGAGTCGGGCCCAAGTCCGCCCAGCGGCTGGCCTTCCACATCCTTGAAGCCGACCCGCAGGACATGAAAAGACTCGTCGACGCCATCACCACCGTCAAGGAACGGGTCAAATTCTGCACGGTGTGCGGCAACGTCACGGAGCAGGAGCTGTGCAACATCTGCCGCGACCCTCGCCGGGACCCCTCGATCATCTGCGTTGTCGAGGAATCCAAGGACGTCCTCGCCGTCGAACGCACCCGCTCGTTCCGGGGCCGGTATCACGTGCTGGGCGGGGCGATTAACCCCATTGCCGGCATCGGCCCCGAGCAACTCCGGATCCGCGAACTCCTCACCCGGCTCAACGACGGCGCAATCCAGGAAATCATCATCGCGACCGACCCCAACCTGGAGGGCGAGGCCACAGCGACCTACCTGGCGCGCATGCTCAAGTCGATTGGCATCGCCGTGACCCGGCTGGCATCCGGCCTCCCCGTGGGAGGCGACCTCGAATACGCCGACGAGGTCACCCTCGGCCGGGCCTTCGAAGGCCGGCGCAACGCACTGAGCTAGCGGCTGCGTCCGAGCGCTTCCGGTCGCTGCCGCCGTCGTGCGTCGACTCCCGGCCGGACATGCCCAGCCCCCGCGCCCAGGGACGGACATAGTGCCAACATGCCCATCCTCCAGCCGCGGCGGAGGGCATGTCCTGACGGTCCGGAGCGCATGTCCGCTCCTGGCCCGCAGCGGAGGGCATGTCCAGGGGAACGGGAGCCGGGGTGTCTGGTATTCGGTCACAATTCAGCAACCGGGGGTCGCGGCGATAAACTGGGCTGAGAAGTTACGCCGTCGCGCCGTTTGGTTGCCTGGCCCAGAACCCCGATGATCCAGTGAGGGTGCGCGCATGAGTTTGCCCACTACCGAAGTCCACCCCGGACCGCAGCCACAGGAGCGGCCCGCCTCCGCCGTCGCCACGAAGCACCTGGTGGTGAAGAAATTCGGCGGCTCCTCCGTGGCGGATGCCGAGGGCATCAAGCGTGTGGCCCGACGGATCGTGGATGCCCAGAACGCCGGCGACGAAGTGGTCGTGGTCGTCTCCGCCATGGGCGACACGACCGATGAGCTGCTCGATCTCGCGTCTCAGGTCACCGACTCCGCCCCCGCCCGTGAGATGGACATGCTCCTCTCCGCCGGCGAACGCATCTCGATGGCGCTGCTTGCCATGGCCATCAACAAGTTCGGCGCCTCGGCCCAGTCCTTCACCGGTTCCCAGGCCGGCATGATCACCGATGGCATCCACGGCAAGGCCCGGATCATCGATGTCGACCCGCACCGCATCCGCACCGCCCTGGACAAGGGCCATATCGCTATCGTCGCGGGCTTCCAGGGCATGAGCCGCACCACCAACGAAATCACCACCCTGGGCCGAGGCGGCTCGGACACGACGGCCGTGGCCCTGGCTGCCGCCCTCGACGCCGACGTGTGTGAAATCTTCACGGACGTCGACGGGATCTACACCGCCGATCCGCGCGTCGTCCCGTCCGCCCGCAAGATCGACCGGATCTCCAGCGAGGAAATGCTCGAACTCGCGGCGTCCGGCGCCAAGATCCTGCACCTGCGCTGCGTCGAGTACGCGCGCCGGTTCGGTGTGCCGCTGCACGTCCGTTCCTCATTCAGCCAGAACGAAGGCACCTGGGTCCTCCCCGGCGCTGACGACAAGATCACAACCCAAGAGGGAGTTGCCTTGGAGCAGCCAATCATCTCCGGTGTTGCACACGACCGCTCAGAGGCCAAGGTCACGGTCGTCGGGGTTCCCGATATCCCCGGCAAGGCTGCGGCGATCTTCCAGGTCATCGCCGATGCGCACTCGAACATCGACATGATCGTCCAGAACGTTTCCACCCACGGCACCGGCCGGACCGACATTTCCTTCACGCTGCCGATCGTCGAGGGCGCCGATGCCCTCGCCGCGCTGCATGCCGCGCAGGACCGGATCGGCTTCGAAACCATCGAGTACAACGAGAAGATCGGCAAGCTCTCGCTGATCGGCGCCGGCATGCGTTCCCACCCGGGCGTCTCGGCGAAGTTCTTCGCCGCGCTCTCCGAGGCCGGGATCAATATCAACATGATCTCCACCTCGGAGATCCGGATTTCGGTCGTCACCCACGCGGACCTGCTCGACGACGCCGTGCGCGCCATCCACAAGGCTTTCGACCTGGACAGCGAGGATGAGGCAACGGTGTACGGCGGTACCGGCCGCTGAGCCACCCCGCCTCGGGCAGGCATCGAATTAACTGACAAAGGGAGCGGCATGTGCCGCTCCCTTTGTCATGCCCCCTGCAGGGCGCTGCTCAGACTTGTTCTTTCGGGAGGTCTTCCTTCCGGACAGCGTAGCGATGTCCGTGCGCATCGGTCTCCACTTCAAAGCCGGCGAGCTCCATTTCAGCGGCGCGCTCCAAGTCATCATTCCTGTGCACAACCGGCGCGGAGTAATCGCCCCGCTGGGCCGGGCCGAAAAGAAAGCGTGCCCATAACGACGGGTGCAGGTGCTGCCTGAGTGCCATCTTCCTCAGTGCGAGTGCCACAATTCCCACCCCCTCTCCAGCGTCCGGGCCACGACGAACAGACGTGGCTAAGTGCTGGTGCCAGTGCCCCTATTTTACGCCCGTCGTCGGGAAAATGCAGGGGCGCCGGCGGCCCGAAAGCGAGCCCGCTGCGCGGAGCCGGCCCGGGCTGAACCCGGCGCCGGCTTTACCGCAGCGATTTGTCCTCGGGGTTGCGCGGCACAACGTAGGTGCTGCCGTCGGGGCGGTGGAGGGTCTCCCACTGCTGGGTCTCGGCTTCGCGCTGGGCCAGCAGTTGCCGGTTACGCTCCGTCATTTCGTGTCCCAGGGAGCTGCGGTTGGCCGGCCCGAAAATCATCCGGAGCCTGCCCGTTGCGCGCATGAACCTCTGCGAGGCGTTGTCGGCATTTTCCTTGGCTTTCACTATCCACTCCTCTGAACGGGACGATGCCATCAGTGTACGCTAATGATTAGCGCACTAACTATCCATGGAGTGCCCCAGTGACCGATGTGACCGAAGGAACCAGGGACGACCTGCTGCTGGAACACCAGCTGTGCTTCGCCCTCACGGTGGCTTCCCGCAGTGTCGTCGGGGCCTACAAGCCGGTACTGGACCAGCTCGGCCTCACCCACCCCCAGTACCTGGTGATGCTGTGCCTCTGGGAATCCAGCCCGCGCTCGGTTCGCGACATCAGCGAAGCGCTCGCCCAGGAGCCGGCAACGATTTCCCCCCTGCTGCGCCGCCTGGAAGCCGCCGGATTCATCACGCGCCAGCGGGTCCCGGGCGACGAGCGGACCCTTGCGGTGGGGCTCACCCCGCAAGGGACCGCGCTGCGGCAGCAGGCCACGGCTGTGCCCGGAACCATGATGGATCTGCTGGGCCTGAGCCGCGAACAGGTCGGCCAGCTGCATGCCTCCATGACGGCCCTGATTGCGGCAACGAAGACCGCATCCAAGGACGCGCCCCGGCGGTAGACTGGGCAAAACACAGGAGGACAGCTGATGCGCAAGCAACTCAGTTACGCGGCGCTCGTTCTGATGGCGGTCACCGGAATGACGGCCTGCATGCCCGGCGGCGGGACCACCACGTCGCCGTCGGCCACGCTTTCCGCCCCGACAAGCACGGCCAGCCCCTCGGCCACGGACACCCTCCCGCCGGACGCCGAAACGAAGACTCCCGCCCCCTCGCCTCCCGCCGCCCCGGTGACCCCCGGTCCCGGCCAGGGCAACGTCGAATTGGCCATCATGGTCAAACCGTCCGAAACCGGAACCCCGGCCAACTTCACGCTCGTGTGCCTGGACGGCGTCCCGGCCGCCGAGAGCCAGCATCCCGACGCTGCGGCCGGCTGCACCGCCCTGAAGAACAACGCGGCGCTCCTCAACCCCGGGCCGCGGCCCACTGACCAGGCCTGCACGCAGCAGTACGGCGGCCCGCAGGAGGCGACAGTCACCGGCGTCGTGGACGGCAAGGCCGTCGAGGCGAGCTTCAGCCTGCGCGACGGCTGCGAGATCGCCGACTGGAACGCCGCCAAGGACGTCCTTGGCTCCACCGGCGGAGC
Source organism: Arthrobacter sp. U41 (assembly GCF_001750145.1). Classification (NCBI taxonomy): domain Bacteria; kingdom Bacillati; phylum Actinomycetota; class Actinomycetes; order Micrococcales; family Micrococcaceae; genus Arthrobacter; species Arthrobacter sp. U41. The sequence goes on along the minus strand of NZ_CP015732.1, from coordinate 1,801,825 downwards.
TGTCTAAGCTGCAGCACCTGCCGCAGGAAGACTGGCTGCAGCGCCAGGCCGCCCACCAGGCGCGCGTCCGGCGCTACGCGGACCCGTACCTTGCCCGCCGGTCCGCGGGCAAGAAGCACCCGGTCGAAGACTTCCTCTTCACCTACTACACCCAAAAACCAGGCCAGCTGCTGCGCTGGCACCCTGGCGCCGGCGTCGTGCTCTCAGGTCCTGCCGCGGCTGAGCGCGCCGGCTGGAAGTACTACGGCACTCCCGACGCCGGCGCCCTCGCCGCGGCGGGCCTGCCGGCGGGCGCCGCGGCCGTCACGGTCGACACCGCAGCCTTCGGACAGGACCGCCGCGACGCCCTGCAGTTCGCCGGGATCATCCTGGCCGGCACGGCGGCGCGGCCGGCCCAGTTCGGCTGCTTCGGGCTGCACGAATGGGCCATGGTCTACCGGCAGGACAAATTCGAGCTCCGCCATGAGTACCTCCAGCTGCGGCTGGGCTCCGAACGGACCGACGAGGTGGTCGAGACGAACCGGATCCGCTGCTCGCACTTCGATGCCTTCCGTTTTTACACCCCGGACGCCGTGACGCTGAACAGCCTGCAGCCAAGCCGGGAGAACCAGCGGACGATGGAACAGCCCGGCTGCCTGCACGCCAACATGGACCTGTACAAGTGGGCCTACAAGCTCTCCCCGCTGCTGCCCAGCGAGCTGGTGATGGACTGCTTCGAGCTCTCCTGGCGGATCAGGGCGATGGACATGCAGGCGTCCCCCTATGACCTGAATGAGTGGGGCTATCCCGCCATCCCGATCGAAACGGCCGAGGGAAAGGCCGAGTACGTTGAATACCAGCGGGTTTTCGCCGCCGAATCGCAGAAACTGCGCCAGCGGCTGCTGCGGGAGCTGACACCCCTGATCCCGTCGACGGGTTCCGGCCCTCGCCCTGCCACCGAACGCACGGAAGGACCGTAATGACCGCCGCACCCCGCAGCCAGAGCCGCCACGAGATCGATCTCACCGTCCGCCTGACCGAGGCCCCGGGCGCCCCGGAACACGTGTTCCAGCTGGAGGCAAGCGGCGGTTCCCTGGCCGAGGGGTGCACGCTCCCGGATTCAGCGGCGGCGCTCGCTGCCGTTCTGGAGCACGGGGCGGACATTTTCTTCCCCAGGCCCGGTCCGCCGAAAATGTGCACCCAGCAGTACGGCGGTCCGCAGGTGGCGATCGTGACCGGCTGGTTCCTGGACCGGGAGGTCAACAGCCAGTTCAGCCGCACCGACGGCTGCGAGATCGCCCGCTGGCGTGCCATGGCGCCGCTGCTGGGCGGGGTTGCCGGTTCCACCGGCGCGATCTAGCCCGGCCACGCCACTTCAGTCCTGGCACCCAAAGGGCAAAGTTAAAGGGCAATGGCCGGCGGTGGAAACCGCCGGCCATTGCCCCTGTTCTCAGGGTGGGACTCCGCCTAGATGGCGTTGTTCGGGCGGTCCAGCTCCTGGTTCTGGAGCTTGGACTGCCCGGCTGAGCCTTCCGACGTCGGCGCGACAGAAGCCGTGCCGGCGCTGTTCACCAGGACACTGACGAACGTCGCCTCGCTGGCTCCAGCGAAGGTGATCCGTCCGATGTAGGAGCCGGGTTCAAGTCCGGTCCAGTTCAGCGTGACCTTGCCCGTCTCTCCGTTGGGCAGCACCAGCGGGTTCGGCGTGAGCGTGGCGTTGTTCTCATTGGCACCGAGAACGGCCGCGTCCACGGATGCCTTGCGGGCCTCGCCGTCCGGGCTGGAGTACAGGTTCGCGTAGATCGTGTACGAGCCGGCAGCAGGGTTGGGGATGGAAACCGTCTCACTGGCCGACGCCGTCGCGACCGTCAGGACACCCCTGGGGGTGACCACCCACATGTCGAAGTCCGAGTTCGGGTCAGAGGAGATGACCGAGAACTTGGCCAGCGGAGCACCAGCCGGGACCTTGACGGTCTTGACGAAGGTCGAGGCGTCAGCGCGGCCGGTGAACGGCCCCGGAATCAGCTCCACTGCGGTGGAATCCGCCTTGGACAGTCCATCAAGGGTCATGGCGATCGGGTTGTCGGTGCCGGAGACCACGCTGATGTCACCGGATCCGGTCCCGGTCTCGGAGGTGAAGGAAATGTCCTTGGCGGCCACGGCGGACTGCGGACGGACTGCGATCGGAGAGGTGACGGTCTTGCCTGCACCCACCCAGCTCAGTGAACCCATCGCGAACTTGCCCAGAGCAGCGCCCTTGTTCTCGAAGGTCACCCTGAAGGTTTTCGTTTCGCCGGCGGCCTTGAAGTTCAGGGCGGCCGGGGAGACGCTGACCTTGATTCCGGGCACATTGGCTTTCGCCTTGTAGATGCCCGGGGTTAGGGCGGTCACCGTACGGGTGACCTCGATCTTGCCGGTGAGGTTGCCCAGCGAGAAGGACGGGACGTTCATGTCCCGCGGCAACGTGCTGGACGGCAGGCCAAGGTTGACGCCCGTGCCCTGGATGAACTTCAGGTAATCCGTGAGGCCAGCGTCATAGACCAGACCCGGATCGACCATGCGTGCCGGATCCACCTGGCCCGCGCCGGTGGCGTGGACGTCGGTGTTCTTGGAGCCGTCGGCATTCACGACATTGCCTGCCGTGGTCATCATGGCGGACTTGACCGTTGCCGGTGACCAGTTCGGGTTCTTGCCCAGGAGCAGGGCGCCGAAGCCGGCAACGTGCGGTGCGGCCATCGAGGTACCGGACATAAAGCCGAATTCGTCTCCGCCGGTTCCGATCGGCGAGACGCCGGCCAGCACTGCGACGCCCGGGGCGGCGACGTCAGGCTTCAGCAGGTCGGAGCCGGCGGCCAGCAGCGGCCCGCGGGAGGAGAAACCGGCAATCTGCGGCTGGGCCTCCAGGGGCAGGCCGGTGGTGTCCTTGCTGACCAGTGAAACCGTGATGGCCGGGTTGGCGGTGACCTTGGCCTTGATGGCCTCGGTGGCCGGCGGGTTCACGTGGACGGTCGGGACGGCGTGCTTGTCCGTGTCCAGCGAAGAGCTGCTCAGGTTCACCAGGATCATGCCGACGCCGCCGCCGCGGGCAACCTCGGCGCTCTTGGCGACGCGGTCGAAGACGCCGCGGTCGCAGACGACGACCTTGCCGGCAACCTTGGCGGGCTCCAGCGTGTCCGGGCCGCAGAGTGCCGTGTTCGGGTTACCGGCGGTGATGGCCGCGTTGGCAGCCAGCACGACCCCGGCGTCCTTGACCTCTTTGTTCATGATGCTGGCGCCACGGAACTTCGCGCCGTCGGCGAATTCCACCGTGCCCTGGAGCTCCTGGGAGAAGCTGCTGGCCGCAACCGTGGTGACCCAGGGGCCGCCGTGGTTGACGGTGCTGGCCGTCGGTCCGGAGTTTCCGGCCGACGCGGCGACGAAGATTCCTGCGGTGGAAGCGTTCAGGAAGGCCACCGAAACGGGGTCGATCACGGACGTCGCTGACCCGGAGATGGAGTAGTTGAGCACGTCAACCCCGTCCTCCATGGCCTGCTCGACGGCGGCAACGGACGAGGAGCTGTAGCAGCCGCCGGTGTTCGGATCGGTGTCTTCCCAGCAGACCTTGTAGACGGAGAGCTTGGCGGCGGGCGCAATGCCGCTGGTCAGGCCGAAGCTGCGTCCGTCGACGAACGTTTCGATGTTGGGGTTGCCCACCGCGGTGCTTCCGGTGTGGGTGCCGTGGCTGTCGACGTCGACCGGTGACAGCAGCTCCTGCGGTGCGCGGCTTCCCTCCGGAACGTACTTGAGGAAGTCCTCGGCGAAGTAGTGCGCGCTGAGGACCTTGGAATTGCAGGCCGAACCATCGAATTCCTCACCCGTCTGGCACTCACCGAGGAAGGTGTCGCCGTCGGACTTGAGCATCGCGATTTTGCCGTCGGCCGTCCTGTACGGCACACCGACGACGGGTTCGCCGACGAGGGGCTGGACCTCGTCCCCGGCGAAGAAGGCACTGTCCGGGGTGTAACCGGTGTCGATGACGCCGACGACGACGCCCTTGCCGGCACCGTCCTGGCCGCCGAACTGGGTGTTCCACGTTCCGTTTTCGCCGCTGAGCTTGAGGAAATCGGTGCTGGAGTAGTCCGGGGTGTTTTCCGTGTCAGGGGCAACCACCAGGACGCCGGGATCCTTGGCGAGCTTGACGGCCTGATCCGTGGTGAGCGTGGCGCTGAAGCCGTTGACCGCGGCGGAGAACTGGCGCTGGATCTGGACGCCCTGCTGCCCGGCGACCTCCGCCTGCTTCTTCTCCAGGTGGGCCCGGTACTTCTTGACCTCAGCCTTTGCGGTGTCCAGCTTCTTGCCGGTCGCCGGCTTGGTGGCCTGGAAACCTGCGGTGCTGCCCTCGTAGCTCGCGGCCGGCATTTCAGCCAGGAGCACGATGTAGCGGCCGTCCGGGTAGCTGCCGGGATCCAGACTCTTCTGGGCAACTCCCGCAACGGTGGAACCCTGTGCGGGTGCCGCGGTGGCGGGTGCGATAGCGACTGTTGACAAGAGCAGCGGCAAGCCCAGGGTCAGTGCCACGGCCCTCCGGAGTCCCCCGCTTCGAAGGAAGCTCTTTCCTGGTGAATTCACGTGTGGTTGAACCTTTCATAAGGAACGGCCCCGACCTTGCTGCCGGGTCAAGGCTGGCCGGACAGCAAGAGCTGAGACTCTCACGGCACCGACGGATACCAGCCGATTCATACAGTACAGACTGAGAGCCAGTTATGACATAGAACACATAGGGTAAATCAAAATTAGTCAATCAATTCGACAGCATAGTGATACCCGTCCGCGCCGGAGGGTGCGCGGACGGTCCACTCCAGCCAGCCGGCACGGGGGAAACGGGGTGCTCCCGGGGCGCTCTGGGGGCGTGCCGGGGTGCTACTGGCGGGGCGTCCTGACAACTTCGCTGATCCAGGCGCGGGTCTTTTCATCAAGGGGGCCGGCTACATTGCTTGCCCGGGCCTTCCGGTCCGCCTTGATCTTTTGCAGCACCATCCGTCCGAGGCCGGCGAAGACGGCGGCGGCAACAACGGGCAAAAGCACGGATTTCGATTTCTCAGCCATACGCACATGCTACTGACGGGGGCACCGGGGTGACCATAGTGTCGTCGCAGGTCACCCCGGTGCGGGGCGCTGCTGCCCGGGAGCGTTCCCGGCCGGCGGCCCCGCCGCCCGGGTGGCACCGTTCACACTCCCAGCCCGAAATGCGCCCGGACGCACCGCGGCCGGTAGAATGGGCATGCAAGCTCGCGGAGCGCCCCTTCACGTTGTCCTCACCACACAGCGGACCGGCGTGAGACGGCACCACTCCGCTGCGCCCTTACCCAATGCTCACGCACAGGAGTTGCCGGATGCCCCGGATCGTTGTCGACGTCATGCCCAAGCCCGAGATTCTCGACCCGCAGGGGAAGGCCATCGTGGGTGCACTCCCCCGGCTGGGCTTCACCGCGTTCAGCGCTGTCCGCCAGGGCAAGCGCTTTGAACTCACCGTCGACGGCGAGGTGACCGAAGAGATCCTGGCCCAGGCCCGGAACGCCGCGGAGACCCTGCTGTCCAACCCGGTCATCGAGGACGTCGTCAACGTCGAGGTCGTCGAGGCCTGAGATGACTGAACTCCCCCTGATCGGTGAAACGATCGCCCCCGCCGCGGAACCCAGGCTCGCGGGTGCCAGGATCGGCGTCGTCACCTTCCCCGGAACCCTGGATGACCGCGACGCCGCCCGCGCGGTCCGGCTGGCAGGGGCCACCCCCGTGGCCCTCTGGCACGCCGACACCACCCTCGGTGACGTCGACGCCGTCGTCATTCCCGGCGGCTTCTCCTACGGCGACTACCTCCGCGCCGGCGCCATCGCACGGTTCGCGCCGCTCATGGCCAGGATCACCGACGCCGCCAACTCGGAGGCCAGGCTGCCCGTCCTGGGCATCTGCAACGGCTTCCAGATCCTCACCGAGTCGCACCTGCTGCCCGGCTCGATGATCAAGAACGACCACCTCAAGTTCATGTGCCGCGACCAGGTCCTGCGGGTGGAGAACAACACCACGGACTGGACCCGCGACTACGCCGTCGGCCAGGAAATCACCATTCCGCTGAAAAACCAGGACGGCCAGTACATCGCGGATGAGAAGACCCTCGATGCCCTGGAGGCGGAGGGCCGCGTGGTGTTCCGCTACGTCGGTTTCAACCCGAACGGTTCGCGCCGCGACATCGCCGGCATCTCCAACGCCGCGGGCAATGTCGTTGGCCTCATGCCGCACCCCGAGCACGCGGTGGAGGACGGCTTCGGCCCCGAAATCGGCTCCGCCACGGAGGGCCTCGGCTTCTTCACCTCTGTACTGAACAAAATCGTGGGAGACAACAAATGACGGAGACGTCAGCGGTCTCGATCACCGAGACCAAGAAGTTCAACATCGACACCGTCGAGAACGCGGCCAAGACCCCGGACGTCGAGCTCCCCTGGGCCGAGCTGGGCCTGAAGCAGAACGAGTTCGACGAGGTCGTCAAGGTTCTGGGCCGCCGCCCGACCGGCGCCGAGCTCGCCATGTACTCCGTGATGTGGAGCGAGCACTGCTCCTACAAGTCCTCCAAGAACCACCTGCGCCAGTTCGGCGAAAAGGTGACCGAGGAGATGAAAAAGGACATGCTCGTGGGCATCGGCGAAAACGCCGGTGTCACGAACCTGGGCGACGGCTGGGCCGTGACCTTCAAGATCGAGTCGCACAACTCGCCGTCGTTCGTGGAGCCCTACCAGGGTGCCGCAACGGGCATCGGCGGCATCGTCCGCGACATCATTTCGATGGGCGCCCGCCCGGTCGCGGTGATGGATCCGCTGCGTTTCGGCGCGATTGACCACCCGGACACGGCCCGTGTCATGCACGGCGCGGTGGCCGGCATCGGCGGCTACGGGAACTCCCTGGGCCTGCCGAACATCGGCGGCGAAATGGTCTTCGATTCCGTCTACCAGGGCAACCCGCTGGTCAACGCCCTGGCCGTGGGCGTAATGCGCCATGAGGACATCCGCCTCGCCAACGCCTCCGGCAAGGGCAACAAGGTGGTGCTCTTCGGCGCCCGCACCGGCGGCGACGGCATCGGCGGCGCCTCCGTGCTGGCCTCGGAGTCCTTCGACGACACCAAGCCGTCCAAGCGCCCCGCCGTCCAGGTGGGTGACCCCTTCGCCGAGAAGGTCCTGATCGAGTGCTGCCTCGAGCTGTTCAAGGGCTCACTTGTTGAGGGCATCCAGGACCTCGGCGCCGCGGGCATCTCCTGCGCCACGTCCGAGCTCGCCTCCAACGGCGACGGCGGCATGGAAGTGGAGCTGACCTCGGTCCTGCTCCGCGACCCCACCCTGACTCCCGGCGAAATCCTGATGTCAGAGTCGCAGGAACGCATGATGGCCGTCGTCACCCCGGAAAATGTCGCCGCGTTTGAAGCGGTCATGGACAAATGGGCTGTGGAGTACTCCTGGCTCGGCGAGGTGACCGACACCGGCCGCCTGATCATCACGTGGGAAGGCGTCGTTATCGTCGACGTCGACCCGCGCACCGTGGCTCACGACGGCCCGGTCTACGACCGCCCGTACGCCCGCCCCGAGTGGCAGGACGCCGTGCAGGCCGATGCCTTCACCGGGTCCGTGCAGGATGCCGGGCGCCCCTCCGCCCCTGCGGACCTGGCCGCCGCCATCACCGAGCTCGTCGCCTCACCGAACATGTGCAGCAAGTCCTGGATCACCCAGCAGTACGACCGCTACGTTGGCGGCAACACCGCCATGGCGTTCCCGGACGACGCCGGCGTGGTCCGGGTGGACGAGGAAACCGGGCTCGGAGTTGCCCTGGCCACCGACGCCAACGGCCGCTACACCTACCTCGATCCGTACCACGGCGCGCAGCTGGCGCTGGCCGAGGCCTACCGCAACGTCGCCACCTCCGGTGCCGTGCCGATGGCGGTCAGCGACTGCCTGAACTTCGGCTCCCCCGAGGACCCCGACGTGATGTGGCAACTGGCCGAGGCGATCCGGGGCCTGTCCGACGCCTGCATGGTGCTGGGCATCCCGGTCACCGGCGGCAACGTCTCGCTGTACAACCAGACGGGCAGCACGCCCATCCACCCCTCCCCCGTGGTGGCAGTCCTGGGCAAGTTCGACGACGTCGCCCGCCGCACGCCGTCGGGCTGGCGCGAGGACGGCCAGGCCATCTATCTGCTCGGCACGACGGCGGCGGAACTGGACGGTTCGGAGTGGTCCAACATGCGCGGACACCTCGGCGGGCTGCCGCCCAAGGTTGACCTCGACGCCGAACGCGCGCTCGGCGAGATCCTGATCAACGCCTCCCGCGACGGCATGGTGGACTCCGCGCACGACCTCTCCGAAGGCGGCCTCGCGGCAGCCCTCGTGGAGTCCTCGCTGCGCTACGGCGTGGGTGCCCGGATCGCACTCCAGGACGTCCTGGACCGCGACGGCGTGGACCTGTTCACGGCGCTGTTCTCCGAGACGCAGGGACGCGCCGTCGTGGCCGTACCCCGCTCCGAGGAGATCCGTTTCAAGGACATGTGCACCGCCCGCGGCTTCGCGCACCTCCGGATCGGCGTCGTTGATGCCGAGGGCGGCACGCTGGAGATCAACGGCGTCGAGACCATGAACCTCGACGCGCTCCGCGAAGCCCACGAGGCCACCCTGCCGAAGTACTTCGGCTAGTCCCCACCCACCATCGGCTGCTCCGCAACTGCCCTTTTGAACCCTCGGAACGGCAGTTACGGAGCAGTCGTTGTGGTTTAGCGACCCGGACGCCAGCCGGCCTGGACCAGCGCGGCCCGAACCTTGGCCACGGCAGCCTTGGCGTCATTGTGCATGTGCCGATTCGCGATCCGGACCTCTGTCCAGCCGAGGGCCTCGTAACGCTCGGATCGGGCGATGTCCCGGACAATCTGGCCCTCATCACCGTGGAGTTCACCCTCATATTCGACGCCAATCCGGTATTTCCGATAGGACAGGTCGGGCTGGTGGTGCCGCGTTCCGCCGTCGTCGATTATCGGCACGTTCAGCTCCGGTTCGGGAAGGCCGGCCCGAACCATGGCCAGCCTCAGCATGGACTCCTGGGGCGAATCTGAACCCACTCGAATGAGTTTGAGTGCCTCCCGCGCCCGCCGGATTCCCCGCTTTCCCTTGTGGCGGTCGATCATCCGCTGCAGGTCACCGAGGCTGCACACCGGCAACTCCCTGCCCTCGAACTCACGCCGGGGCACCCGGACACAACTGTCGCCGGCCACGACGAGTTCATCCACGCTCAGCATTTCGGCAAGATCCAGCCAGGTCCGCTCCGGGGTGGTGATGGGAATCCCGTCATGGATCGTGATTTCGTCGTCGTAGAGTTTCATCCGGTGGACGATGACATGCGGCCGGTTGAGATGGGCTGCACCTTCGGGCCTGATCAGGTGGTACATCTGCGGTCCCTCCTTTTGTTGCCGCGCCGGAAGCGAACCAAGCTCCGCCGCAGTGAGGTGCGACGCGGCGCATCGCTCATTGACCTCAACGAAAGGCCGCACTCTCACGCTTAAAGGAAGCTCCGGCGTCGGGTCCAGGGAACGAATCCCCCGGCCCAGCGCTGCGAGGGAGCGGTGGCGGAGCCGCTTGGGCGACACTCCGGCCGCTGCGGCTTCCGCAACGGTGAAGGGGCGTCTGTGGAAATCATCCGGCAGCGGGCGTGCGGTTTTCATGGCTTCATCAGACCAGAACCGCGGGACCGCCGCAGAAGTTATCCACAGGACCCTATCCGCTGCTCCGCAAGTGCCGTTTTGAAGCCCCGTAAGGGCGGTTGCGGAGCAGTCGATGGGGGGGTCAGTCGTCGCTGCGGAGTTCTCGCTGCCGGGCGCTGAGCAGTTCCAGTTCCGGGCGCGCCGCGACGAAGCGTTCGACGGCGGCCAGCACCTCGACCAGATGGGCCCGGTCCGCCGCGACCAGCCCGACGCCGATGACGGTGCGCCGGTACTGGTCCTGCAGGCCGGCCTCCGTCACGGAGACGTCGAAGCGGCGCTTGAGCTCGGCCAGTACGGGACGCACCACGGAGCGCTTCTCCTTCAGGCTGTGAACGTCGCCAAGGAGGACATCGAATTCGATCCAGCCGATCCACATGCACTAAGCGTATCCATTGCTCCCTAACGGCCGTTTTGAGGGTTTGTCATGTCTCAGTACCTCGTGGACAGTTGATGTCTCAGTACCTCGTGGACGTTTCCTGTCTCAGCACTTCGTGGACGTTTGGTTGGCCATGAAGCCTCGGGGCTTGTTGTTCCCGACGTAGTTTGTGCCTATGGGCGGGCGCGGGTGGGTGATGATTTCCGTTCCGCGCCCGTCGAAGAACATGATCGTGGCCTCGTCGTAGAGGACATGGACGGTCGCGCCGACGTGGTCTTTACCCATGCCGAAATGCATGCCGATGACGGCAACGGAACCGTTTTTCCCGACCCGTCGCTGGACGCTGCGCCTGGTGGCGGGCACGGTGATTTCAGGGTTGGGCGGCTCGGGTGGCGTGGCTTTGGCCGTTGCATACCAGGCCTCCTGCGGGGTGGTGCCTGGTGGCAGTGATTGATGCTCACGTTCGGTGTTGTAGTACCGGTCAAACTCGTCGACATAGGCCTGGAGTTCTGCCATCGTGTGTGCCGGCGGTTGTTGATTCAGATACCTGTGCAGCGTCTGGTGGAAGCGTTCGTTCTTGCCCTGGGTGGTGGGTTTGTAGGGTTTGCCGGTGATCGGCTCCACTCCGTGGGACTTCAGATATTCCACCAACGCGCCGGTCCTTCCGCGTCTGGTCGGGTTCAGCGCGGCACCGTTGTCCGAAAGAAACTTCTGCGGGACGCCGTGGCGGGCGATGGCTGCCGATACGACGCGGATGGCGGCTTCGCTGGTCTCGCCGGTGGCTACCAACGATGCCAGTGCCAGTCGCGAATGATCGTCAATGAGTTGGAAGATCGCGACTTTCGTGTTGCCGGCCAACAGCCACTCGGTCGAGTCGATCTGCCAGCACCCGTTCGGCTCGGGATATACAAACCGCTGATAGGCGCTCCGGGGCTTCTTCCTCGGCTCCGGGACGACGACCCCGGCCCGGGTGAAGATCCGGGCCAGGGTCGCCCGTGACGGTGGTTCCAGACCTTGCCGACGCAGTTTTGCGGCAACGCTCAGTGGTCCGTAGTCGTGGCCCATCCTCTTCAAGGTTTCCCGCGTGTCCAGGACCAACTCGACCATCCGCGGGGTGACTTGGGCCGGGCTGGTCCGGGGTTTCGTGGAGCGCATCTCCATGGCCTTCATCGGGCCCTGAGCGGACGCAGCGGCCTTGATCTTGTAGAACCAGGCCCGGGAGACTTTGTGCTTGCGGCAGAACGCCGTCACTGAACCCCGAGGGGCATCCTCAGGCCACGACGCTACGAGATGACGGACCTTCATATCCAGATTGCGTTCGCTCATGAGATGAGCAAAACGCCATCGAGTGTCCACGATGTCCTGAGACACACTGTCCACGATGACTTGAGACAGAAGTGTCCATTAAGTCATGAGACTCCACAGCCGTTTTGAGGGTTCAAAAGGGCCGTTAGGGAGCAATCGACGGGGCTAAATGGTCAGTTCGCCCATCCGGTCCCAGTCCTCGCCGTCGAGCTGGCGGCTGATGATCCGGGGCGTCTCCCGCAGCGCCTGCGGCATGTCCGCCATGGCCTGCTTGAAATGTGCGCTGTTGACATGGTCTCCGGCCGCGTCGTCCTTGAACGCCTCGACCAGGACGAATTCGTTGGGGTCCTCCACGCTGCGGGACCAGTCGAACCAGAGGTTGCCCGGCTCCTGCCGGGTGGCCCGGGTGAAGTCCTCCACGAGGCCGAGCCAGCGGTCCGACCAGTCGGGCTTGACCTTGAATTTGACGACAATGAAGATCACGGGAGAACGCCTTTCGGTGCGGCAGGATGGTGTTCCATTCTTGCAACAGGACAACGCGGGGTCACATCCGGCCCATTGCGGGGGCTTTTATGGGCCGTATGTGACCCCGCGTTGCAGTGGACGGGGCGCGGTTCAGCAGGCCTCGATCGCCTCGCGGGCCAGGTCCCGCTGCCGCGGGGTCCCGACGCGTCCGGCCCCGGGAAGCGGTCCTCCGAAAGTGCAGGGTCATTGAAGTCCCATAGTTGGTCAAGCGTCTGTTGATCCAGCATTTCTGCCTCTCAGTTCACAGCTGCGGCCAGTTCCTGCGCACTCCTAATGTAACGGGAAGTGATATGGCCCCGCGCCCGCTTCGTCAGGGCCCCGCCGGCTGCGTAGAGCCAGTTGGAGGGCACCCCGAAGGCTGTGATTCGGAGGGTCACCCGGCCGCTGGCGTCAATGGAAACCTCGAAGGCCTCCTCGCCGCGGACGGGGTGCCCGGGAAGGGTCCCGTAGCCAAAGCCGGCGGACTGGGGAACATCACCGGGAACCGGACGGCGGACCCAGACGACCTCGCAGGGTGCGTTGATCCGGAACGGGCCGACGCCGAAACCGCTGACCACGCGGGTGCCGGGGACCACCACATCGGATTCCGCACGGACCGTCAGCCCGGCCCGTTTCTGCAGCTGCCAGGTGAGCATCCCCTGCGCCACGCGCCGGTAGGCGGCCATGCCCTCGCCCACGTAGGCGTGGGTGACCAGGCAATCGGCGTCCGCGGGCGGCGGGCCGGACTCCGTGGAACCGATCCCGCTGTAGTTCAGTTCACCGCCCGCGATCCGCGGGCTCATGCCCGTCCGCCGCCGGCCAGCCGCGCCCAGCCCAGCTGCTCCTGCTGGCGGCGGTTCAGCGAAGCCACCACGAGATCGTAGGAATCCTCCACCATGTCCCGCACCATCGAATCGGGCAGGGACCCGTCCAGGCGCACACCGTTCCAGTGTTTCTTGTTCAAATGCCACGCTCCGGTGATCTCCGGGTGGGCGGCACGCAGCTGCTCGGCCAGCGCAGGTTCGCATTTCAGGCTTACCGCGAAATCGGACTCCGCCATGGCGGAGAGGGCGAACATCTTGGCCCCGTGGCGGGTTCCGCCGGACACGGCAGCCTGCACCTTGAAGACAGACGTCTCCGGACCGAAGGGGAAGTCTTCGAAGGCGCCGGGAAAACCCAGGCAGATTTCGCGGAGTGCGGCTACATCCATGATCCGAGCCTACTGGCCGGCCCGGACAATTTGCAGGGACCGTCCTGTCACGGCAGGAGAGCTGTCAGAGGCCGAAACGCCGGGCGTCCTGCGCCGGGCAGGCGTTCATGATGACGTCGAGACCGGCAGCCTTCGCCCGGGCCGCCGCCGCCTCGTCGATGACACCCAGCTGCATCCAGACAGCCTTCGCACCGACGGCGATTGCCTGATCCACGACGGCCCCGACCTTCCGGGAATTCACAAAGCAGTCGACGACGTCGATGGGCTGCTTCTCGGCCGGAATGGCGGCAAGAGTGGCGTAGCCGGTTTCCCCGTGCACGGGGTCGCCGGGCAGATTCACCGGGATGATCTCCATCCCGAGCCGGTCCCGGATGAACAGCGACGTGTCATAGGCGGCACGCCATTGATTCGTGGACAAACCGACAATGGCCCACCGCCCTTTGGTGCGCATGAGCCGCTCGAGGACTGCCGGATCGTTGACGTGGGCCATGTGCACAGCCTAACCGCCCCGGCCGGATTGGGCGCACAGGCCACGCACGCCCGCGCGGGCAGCCGGCTGCCGCGCCGTCCGGCCTCCGGATTCGAACAATTGACCGATCCCCGGCCCGCCAGCGTGACGGGACCGAATATTACGCAGCAAAACACCCGCATTTGGGAAAAAGCTCCGATTCCGTTTTAGTTGTAACTGACCATCCCGAGCGGCCGAGAGACCTGGATCGATGAAGCCGCAGCAACCCTGGTCGCCGTCGTCCAACCCTGGATGCCGGCGATAGCAAGGTATGGAGCCAAGGGAACCACCGGACTGACCACCCGGTTCAAAGGCTCATTCCGTAGGGTGCTACTGCCAGGACCGATGGAGTATCCCCATGACTACTGTCCTGTCCTCCTCCGCGCCTGAGACGTCCCTGGACGCCCCCGCCGGAGCCGCCACCCGCACCCCGGCCCTGCCGGTTGCCTTCCGCTCCCTGCGCCGCACCTTCGGCACCGGGGCAGAGTCCCACACCGTCCTGCGCGATGTTGACTTCGAGATCCGCGCCGGGGAGGTCCTGGCCATCCTCGGTACCTCCGGCTGCGGCAAGTCGACGCTGCTCCGGGCCGCCGCGGGACTCGACTCCCCCACCGCAGGCAGCGTCGACATCGACGGCACGCCGGTCCAGGGAATCGACTCCCGCTGTGCCTTCGCCTTCCAGGAACCGCGCCTCCTGCCGTGGCACACCCTGCAGGCCAACATCGCGATCGGCCTGCCCACCGGCATCAGCGCCCGCGACGGCAAAGCCAAGGTGGCCCGGCTGCTCGAACTCGTGGGCCTCACGCACTTCGCCAAGCACCGCCCCCGCGAGATTTCCGGAGGCATGGCCCAGCGCGCCTCACTGGCCCGTGCGCTGGCCCGCAACCCCGGCGTCCTTCTCCTGGACGAGCCGTTCGGCGCGCTCGACGCGCTGACCCGGATCAAGATGCAGGACCTGCTGCTGGACATCCACCGTGCCGAGCCCACCACGGTGCTGCTGGTCACGCACGACGTCGACGAGGCCCTCCAGCTCGCCGACCGCATCATCGTCCTCGGCAAGGAAACCCACCCCGGCGGCGGGGCAGCAGCAGCCGCGCCGGGCGCGACGATTGTCCGCACCGTCGACGTTCCTGGCGATCGACCCCGGGACCGCGGTTCCGTGGAACTCGCCCGAATGCGGGCCTCGCTCCTGGCAACCCTCGGCGTCGACGGCCACTAGCCGCTTCCCGGCTTTCCCTCGAATTTCCCCCGCCGGACACGCCGCCGCCGCTGCTGCGTACGACCGCCTGCTCCACCCAGTTCACGCCTGTTCGCCTTTCGCTTCAATCGCTTCATTCCTCAAAGGAGCCCCCATGTCATTCGCCCGCAAAGCCACCCGCCGGTCCGTAATCGGCGCCGCCGCTGTCTCCGCCGCCCTCGTCCTCACCGGCTGCGTCGCAGGAGAAGGTTCCGGCGGGTCCCCCGCCGCGAACCCCGCCGTCGAGAGCGGCACGCTCAACATCGACTTCGCCACCTACAACCCGCTGAGCCTGGTCATCAAGGAGAAGGGCTGGCTCGAGGCCTCGCTCAAGGACCAGGGCGTCACCGTGAACTGGGTCCAGTCCGCCGGCTCCAACAAGGCGAACGAGGCGCTGCGCTCCGGCGCGATCGACGTCGGCTCCACCGCCGGATCCGCCGCGCTGCTGGCCCGCGCCAACGGCTCCCCGATCAAAACGATCGACATCTACTCCCAGCCGGAATGGGCGGCCCTCGTGGCGAAGGAGTCCTCCGGCATCACCACCGTGGCCGACCTCAAGGGAAAGTCGGTGGCCGCGACCAAGGGCACCGACC
Source organism: Arthrobacter sp. U41 (assembly GCF_001750145.1). Taxonomy (NCBI): domain Bacteria; kingdom Bacillati; phylum Actinomycetota; class Actinomycetes; order Micrococcales; family Micrococcaceae; genus Arthrobacter; species Arthrobacter sp. U41. The sequence continues at coordinate 1,786,347 of NZ_CP015732.1, read as the reverse complement.
CCTACTTCTTCCTGCTGCAGTCCCTCTCCGAAGCCGGGATCTCCGCCAAGGACGTCACGGTGCAGAACCTGCAGCACGCGGACGGCCGCGCCGCGCTGGAAAACGGTTCGGTGGACGCCTGGTCCGGCCTGGACCCGATCATGGCCGGCGCGGAACAGAAGGGCGCCAAGCTCTTCTACCGGAACCTTTCCTTCAACACCTACGGCTTCCTGAACGCCACGGAATCCTTCCTGAAGAACAAGCCGAACCAGGCGCAGGCTGTCGTCAACGCCTATGAGAAGGCGCGCGCCTGGGCCGCGGCCAACCCGGACGAGACGGCGCAGATCCTCGCCGACGTCGCCGGCCTGGACCTCGCCGTCGCGAAGACCGTGGTGCTGGAGCGCAGCAACCTGGACGTGGATCCGGCACCGGGCGAGGCGCAGCGCAAGGTCCTGGCGAAGATCGGCCCGACGTTCGTGGAGACCGGCGACGTCGCCAGCCAGAAGCAGATCGACGACGCCGTGGCCTCCATTCTTGATGACTCGCTGGTGAAGAAGGCGGATGCTTCCGCCATCAAGGATTCCTGATGACACAGCTCAGGAATCCCGCCGTCACCGGCACTAATGTTGCGGACGGGCGCGCTGCAGCCGTCCCCGCAACTCCAGCAGACGCCGCCCGGCCGGGCCCGGCCCTTACGGGTTCGGGCGGCTCCCCGGCGAACGGATGGTCCCCCGCTGGGATCCTGGCCAACGGCTGGGCGCGTCTGCTCCTTGGATTGATCATTCCGGCTGCGGTTCTTGCCGCCTGGCAGCTGTCCACGGCCGCCGGGGTCTTCAGCGTGGTTCAGCTCCCGCCGCCGTCCATGGTGCTGGAGGCAGGCATCGATCTGCTCCAGCGCGGCCAGCTCGGCCAGCACATCGCGATCTCCACCCAGCGTGTGCTGATCGGCTTCGCCGCCGGCGCGGCCCTGGGCCTGGTGTTCGGATCGCTGGTGGGCCTCTCCCGGTTCGCCGACGCCCTGCTCGCACCGACCATCGGCGCCCTCCGCGCCGTCCCGTCGCTGGCGTGGGTGCCGCTGCTCATCCTCTGGATGAAGATCGGCGAGGATTCCAAGATCACCCTGATCCTGATCGGCGCTTTCTTCCCGGTGTTCACCACCGTCTCCCTGGCGCTGCGCCATGTGGACCGGAACCTGGTGGAAGCGGCGCGCGCGTTTGGACTCAAAGGCGTCAAGCTGCTGACCACGGTGCAGCTCCCGGCCGTGGTGCCGGCGGTCTTCTCGGGGCTCCGGCTGGCGCTGGCCCAGGCCTGGCTGTTCCTCGTGGCCGCGGAACTCATTGCCTCCTCGATGGGGCTCGGCTTCCTGCTCACGGATTCGCAGAACAATGGCCGCACGGACCGGCTCCTGCTGGCGATCGTGCTGCTCGCCGTGATCGGAAAAATCACCGACGCCCTGTTGGGCCTCGCTGAGAAATGGGCGGTGAAACGATGGGCGTAACGACTGAAACGGCCCCGGCCAATCACCCGGCCACCGAAGAGGAGCGCCTCTCCTTCTGGGAGGCAGCTGCCCTCCGGCTGGACTGGGAGGACGTGCCCGGGCAGGACAAACCCTGGCACACCACCCACCGCCGCGTCGCGGCCGACCCCGACGCGGGCATCGGCCCGGACATCAGCTGGTTCGAAGGCGGAAAGCTCAACGTCGCCTACAACTGCGTCGACCGCCACGTCGCGGCGGGCCGCGGTGACAGGGTGGCCCTGCATTTCGAGGGCGAACCGGGCGACCGCCGAACCATCAGCTACGCGGAACTGCAGCGCGAGGTTTCCCGGGCCGCCAACGCCCTGCTGGGCCTCGGCATCACCAAGGGCGACCGGGTGGTCATCTACCTCCCGGTCATCCCGGAAACGGTGATCATCACCCTGGCTGTGGCCCGCATCGGCGCGATCCACTCGCTCGTCTTCGGCGGCTTCGCCGCCGAGGCGCTCAAGTTCCGGGTGGAGGACACCGGCGCCAAACTGCTCGTCACCACCGACGGCCAGTTCCGCCGCGGCGTCGCCGTGCCGGTCAAGGACAACGCGGACGCGGCCGTCGCCGGAGACAACGCCATCGAGCACGTCCTGGTCGTCAACCGCACCACCGCACCGGACCTCCTGGACACCGTCCCGATGACCGAGGGCCGCGACGTCTGGTGGCACGACGCCGTCGGGCGGGCCTCCCCGCAGCACACGCCGGAAGCCTTCGACGCCGAGACGCCGCTGTTCATCATGTACACCTCCGGCACCACCGGAAAGCCCAAGGGCCTGGTCCACACCTCCGGGGGCTACCTCACGCAGGCGTCCTGGAGCTTCGAGCACCTGTTCAGCAACCCGGACCCGGCCCTCCGGGACCAGGATGTCCACTGGTGCACGGCCGACCTCGCCTGGGTCACCGCCCACACCTACGAGCTGTACGGCCCGCTCTCCAACGGGGCCACCCAGGTGATCTTCGAGGGCACGCCCAACACCCCGCATCCCGGCCGGCACTTCGAAATCATCGAACGCTACGGCGTCACCCAGTACTACACTGCGCCCACCCTGGTCCGCTCCCTGATGCGCTGGTTCCCGGACGGCGTCCCGGCCAGCTACGACCTCTCCTCCATCCGCCTGCTGGGCACTGTCGGCGAGGCCGTCAACCCCGAGGCCTGGCGCTGGCTCCGGGAGAACGTCGGAGCCGGCACCGCCCCCGTGGTGGACACCTGGTGGCAGTCCGAAACCGGCGCCACCATCCTCTCCCCCGCCCCCACCGACACACAGTTCAAGCCCGGCTGCGCGGCCCGGCCGCTGCCCGGCGTCAGCACCCGGATCGTGGACGACGCCGGCAACACCGTGCCGCCGGGCATCCAGGGCTTCATCGTGGTGGACGCCCCCGGCCCCGCCATCGCCCGGACCGTGTGGGGCAACCCGCAGCGCTACTTCGATTCGTACTGGCGCAAGTACGCCGAACAGGGCTGGTTCCTCGCCGGGGACGGCGCCAAGTACGACGACGACGGCGACATCTGGATCCTCGGGCGGGTGGATGACACCCTGAACGTCTCCGGTCACCTGCTCTCCACGATCGAGATCGAGTCGGCCCTCGTCTCGCACCCGGACGTGGTGGAGGCCGGTGTCTGCCCGGTCGCGGACCCGAAGACCGGCCACGCCATCGTGGCGTTCGTGGTGCTGAAGAGTTCGGCGGCTACCGAGGACATCGCGTCCGAACTGCGCAACCACGTCGCGAAGGAGATCGGACCGATCGCCAAGCCGCGCGACGTCGTCGTCGTTCCCGATGTGCCGAAAACCCGCAGCGGCAAGATCATGCGCCGGCTGCTGACCCAGCTGTTCGAAGGAACCACGCTCGGCGACACGACCTCGCTCCAGAACGAACCGTCGATCGCCGGCATCCACTCCGTCCTGCGTGACCGCAATGACAACCACAGAAATACCCAGAAGTAAGGACCTCCCATGACTGACATCAGCAACGTCGCCCGTCTTTCCGAACCGCTCAAGTTCGCCTACTGGGTTCCCAACGTCTCCGGCGGCCTCGTGGTCTCCACGATCGAACAGCGCACCGGCTGGGACTTCGACTACAACAAGAAACTCGCCCGGATCGCGGAGAACTCCGGCTTCGAGTACGCCCTGACCCAGACCCGCTACGCCGCCTCCTACGGCGCGGACAAGCAGCACGAGGCCACCTCGTTCAGCCTGGCGCTGCTGGCCGCCACCGAGCGGCTCAAGGTGATCTCCGCCGTCCATCCGGGCATGTGGCACCCCGGCGTGCTGGCGAAGTTCATCATCACCGCCGACCACATCTCCAACGGCCGCGCCGCCGTGAACATCGTCTCCGGCTGGCTCAAGGCGGAGTTCGAAAACTTCGGCCTCGAATGGCTTGAACACGACGAACGCTACGTCCGCACCGAGGAGTTCATCAAGGTCCTCCGCGGGCTGTGGACCGAGCAGGAGTACAGCCAGTCCGGCAAGTACTACAACATCAACAACTTCACCCTGAACCCTGCCCCGGTGGACGTGCCGGGCCGGGCGCACCCGGAGATCTTCTTCGGCGGAAACTCCACGGCGGCGCAGGCCACGGCCGGCCGGGTGGCGGACTGGTACTTCTCCAACGGCAAGGACCTGGAGGGCTTCAAGGAGAACATCGCCGGCGTCGTCGCCGCGGCCGGCGAGACCAGCCGCGGGACCGGCGGGGCACTCCCCGCCGCTTTATCCTCTCCGAGGTTTGGCCTGAACGGTTTCGTGATCGCCCGCGATTCCGAGAAGGAGGCCCGGGACACCCTCCGCGAGATCGTGGCGAAGGCGCACAAGCCCGCCGTCGAGGGTTTCCGCGCCGCGGTCCAGGAGGCCGGTGCCTCCACAAAGGACGGCAAGGGCATGTGGGCCGACTCGAGCTTCGAGGACCTGGTCCAGTACAACGACGGCTTCAAGACCCAGCTGATCGGCACCCCCGAGCAGATCGCCGAACGGATCGTGGAGTACAAGAAGATCGGCGTGAACCTGTTCCTCACCGGCTACCTGCACTTCCAGGAGGAAGTCGCGGCGTTCGGTGCGGACATCCTCCCGATCGTCCGCGAACTCGAAGCCGACCTCGCCCGCAGGAACGGCACGGAACTGGACCTGTCCGGCACCCCGGTCGCTTCGGCCAGCTCAACCGCCGGGCTGGTGAACGCGTAATGGCTGACCGCAAATTCGGATTCCGCACCCGCGCCCTGCACGCCGGCGGCACACCCGACGCCGAGCACGGCGCCCGCGCCGTGCCGATCTACCAGACCACGTCCTTCGTGTTCAAGGACACCCAGGACGCCGCCAACCTATTTGCGCTGCAGAAGTACGGCAACATCTACTCCCGGATCGGCAACCCCACGGTCGCCGCGTTCGAGGAACGCATCGCGTCCCTGGAGGGCGGCATCGGGGCGGTCGCCACGTCCTCGGGCATGGCCGCGGAGTTCATCACCTTCGCCGCGCTCACCCAGTCCGGCGACCACATCGTCGCGGCCTCCCAGCTCTACGGCGGCACTGTCACCCAGCTGGACGTCACGCTGCGCCGCTTCGGAGTGGACACCACCTTCGTTCCCGGCACCGACCCGGCTGACTACGCCGCTGCGGTCCGGGAAAACACCAAGGCGATCTTCGTTGAGGTGGTCGCCAACCCGTCCTCGGAAGTCCAGGACCTGGAGGGGCTGGCAAAGGTGGCGCACGACGCCGGCATCCCCCTCGTCGTCGACGCCACCTTGAGCACGCCGTACCTCGTGCGGCCGATCGAACACGGGGCCGACATCGTGATCCACTCGGCCACCAAGTTCCTCGGCGGGCACGGCACCACGCTGGGCGGCGTGATCGTCGAGAGCGGCCGCTTCGACTGGGGCAACGGCAAGTTCCCCACGATGACCGAGCCGGTGGCCTCCTACGGGAACGTCTCCTGGTGGGGGAACTTCGGTGAATACGGGTTCCTGACCAAGCTGCGCTGCGAGCAGCTGCGTGACATCGGACCCGCGTTGTCGCCGATGTCAGCGTTCCAGCTCCTGCAGGGCGTCGAGACCCTCCCGCAGCGCCTGGACGAGCACCTCAAGAACGCCCAGGCCGTGGCGGAATGGCTTGAGGCCGATGAGCGTGTGGCCTACGTGAACTTCTCCGGGCTGCCCTCGCACCCGCACTTCGAGCGGGCCAAAAAGTACCTGCCGCTCGGACCGGGCTCGGTGTTCTCCTTCGGCGTGAAGGGAGGCCGCGCGGCCGGGCAAAAGTTCATTGAGTCCCTGCAGCTGGCCTCGCACCTGGCCAACGTCGGCGACTCACGGACCCTCGTGATCCACCCGGGTTCCACGACCCACCAGCAGCTCAGCCCGGAACAGCTCGAGTCCGCCGGAATCCCCGAGGACCTGGTCCGGATCTCGATCGGGCTGGAAGATATCGAGGACATCCTCTGGGACCTGGACCAGGCCCTGGACGCCGCAACAACCGGGACGGCCGAAAGTGTATCCGCGGAAGCGGCACATCCCGACGAACTTCCGGCCGACACCTGCACGATTGGAGCACTCTCATGAGCGGCGAAGAAACCCGTACCTGGACCGGGCCCTCCGCTCCGGAGCGGCTGAACCTGCTGCGGCAGGCGAAGTCGATCGCGATCGTTGGCGCCTCGGACAAGCCGTCCCGGGCAAGCTACTTTGTGGCGACGTACCTGCAGTCCTCCACGCGCTACAAGGTGTATTTCGTGAACCCTGTGGTGAAGGAGATCCTGGGCGAACCGACGTACGCCTCGCTGGCGGACCTGCCGGAGAGCCCGGACATCGTGGACGTGTTCCGCAGGCACGACGACCTGCCGGGTGTCCTGGACGAGGCCATCGCGGCCGGTGCCAAGACGCTGTGGCTTCAGTTGGGCTCGTGGCACGAGGATGTGGCGAAGGAAGCCGAAGCTGCCGGACTCGACGTCGTGATGGACCGCTGCGTGAAGATTGAGCATGCCCGTTTCCACGGCGGCTTGCACCTGGCCGGCTTCGACACGGGGGTCATCTCCTCGAAGCGGCAGGTCCTGGCCTAGCGCCTCCCGCAGGTCCGGATGCCGAACTCGCAGGCCCGGACGCAGCGCCTCCCGCAGGTCCGGATGCCGAACTCGCGGGTGAGGTTCACGCTCGCCGTAACGAAACGGCGAGCCTGAACGTCACCCGCGAACTGGACGGACCAGGGCTGGATGGGGTGCGCTAGGGCTGGACGGGGAGCGTGGGGAGGACTCCGGGAAGAGCCGGCACCGCGGGAAGGTCGTGGTCCTCGCCGGCGCCGGGGAGCGCGGGTGTCCCCGGTACGACCGGGCGGTGGGGCGGCGACGGCAGGACTCCGCCGCGGCCGACAGCAGGCGGAGGGCCAGGCGCAACCGGCGTCACCGGAACTGCCGTTGATCCGGGCGCCTCCGGAGCATCAACCACCGGCGGTGCGACGGCGCCCGCTGCGTTCGACGGCGCGGGAGCCGGGACGTCCGACGGTGACGGGCGGGCAGGCTGTGGAGCTGAACCGGCGGTCCCGCCGGACGGCTGGAAGATGATGCCCACTGAGTGGCTGACGCTGTCGCGGAAGTCCTCGCTGGAGGCCGCCACGGCGCCGGTGCCGAGAGTCATTGCACCGACCACGGCGCCGCCGACGATTGCCAGCCTGCGCTTGCTGCCCCGGCGCTCGGCCAGGCTCGTGACCCCGGCCGGCAGGGATTCGGCGGAATCCGGCGCAGCCGGCACCGACGCCAGCGCGGCAGTCCCTGCGGCGGCAAACCTGTCAGCGGCAGAACCGTCAGCGGCAGCGGCGCTGCCGGCTGCCAGCAGCGCCGCGAGGTCGGCGCGGGGCGCGGGGGCCCGCTCCGGGACCAGGGCACGGAGCTCCTCCAGCGAACTGCGGAGCTCTGAGGCTGATTCGAGGCCGGAATCACGGAGCATCGCCTGGATGCTGCCATCCTGCTGGGGTTCGCGGGTTCCGGTCATGATGCTGCGTGGTCCTTTTCGGTGACGAGTTCGCGCAGGGCGCTGAGCCCGCGTCGTTGAAGCTGCTTGATCGCACCCGGTGACTTGTCCATGATGCCGGCCACCTGATCGATGGAGAGGTCCGCGACGATCCGCAGGACCAGCACTTCCCGTTGCTCCTCGTTGAGCCGGGCAAGAGAATCCGCGATGCCGCCCAGCGAGCCCAGGAGCTCGTCCTCGGCGGAAGGGGCGTACCGTGTGTCATCCCGGGGATCGTATTCGGCCAGGTACGGCGTGCGTTCGGCCCGACGGCGGTGATCGACCAGCCGTGCGTGGGCGACGGAGAAGATGAAGGTCCGCAAGCCGCTGTGGCCCCCGGTGACCTTGGCCAGTTTCGGCAGGATATCGACAAAGACGTCCTGGGTGAGTGCCTCGGCGTCTTCCACCCCGCGGGCCCGGAAGTATCCGAGCACCGCGGGCGAAATGACCGTGTAGACAGCGCTAAATCCTGAGGGCTCGCCAGCCAAGGCTGCTGACAATTCGTCATCGCTTAGCTGTTCTGCCAAGAGGCTGTCCTTCCGGTTACTGCTGGGGTGCGGCCCTGGCAAGTCTAGCGGCCGCACCCCGGGTGCCTCCAAGGAGGCGGTTGATGCCTACTTGTTGAGCTCAGGCAGCTCGTCCGACGGCAGGGCCGGGATGGCCGGCACGGCCGGGGTGGCCGGCTCGCCCTTGGCACCCGGTACTGCCGGGACGGCGACGGTCACGTCGGCGTGGGCCATGGCCTCGGCAGCGCCCTTGGCGTTGGCGGCACCATCGGCGGAGACGCCGTCCTGATCAGCTTCGAGGGAGCCCTCGGCGGACCCTTCGGTGCCCTCAACGCTGGCGTCGCCCTCGGCGGAGCCGTCAACGGACGGAGCAGCCGGAACGGCGGGGACGGCCGGAACGGCCGGCTCGGCGGGAAGCTCGGGGGTCGCCGGAACCGCAGGGGTTGCCGGGACGGCGGGGGTTACTTCAGCCTGCTGGGTGTTCGAAACCTGGGCCGCGTTGGCCAGGCCGATGCCAGAGAATCCTCCGACGGCGAGAATCGCGGCGCTGACGGCAATCTTGGTGGTCGTGCTAACACTCTTCATAGGTAAGGTACATCCTTTGTTTTTGTGTGAAGGCCGGCTGAGGCCCTGTCGGGGCTGTCACCAGCCCGCGCTTTCGGTGGAAGGCTGGTCGGCGCCGCATGGGGGGCGCGGCGCCGGCCTGCACTTGCAGTGGAAGGCCGGCCGGGTTCTGGTGGGGGTCCATCCTCCGGCGGCGCTTACAAAGGAGTAATCGCTGGGGTGCCCCGAAAGGTTACGCATCGGGCGGAAGTTTCTTTTCCCCGGCTGGTCCGGCTCTGCGCGGGGGCCGAAACAGCCCATAACGAGAACGGCGGCGGGCCACCTTTGCAGGTGACCCGCCGCCGTCGTGCGTCAGCAGTTGGTGGTTCAGTCGTTGATCAGGTCGTTGATCACGATCGTCTGGTCGCGGTCCGGGCCGACGCCGATCGCCGAGAAGCGCGTGCCGGAGAGCTTCTCAAGTGCCAGCACGTAGTTCTTGGCGTTCTCCGGAAGGTCGTCCAGGGTGCGGGCGCCGGTGATGTCCTCGGTCCAGCCTTCGAAGTACTCGAAGATGGGCTTGGCGTGGTGGAATTCGGTCTGGGTCATCGGCATTTCGTCGTGCCGGACGCCGTCGACGTCATAGGCCACGCAGACCGGGATCTGCTCGATGCCCGTGAGCACGTCCAGCTTGGTGACGAAGTAGTCCGTGAAGCCGTTGACGCGGGAGGCGTGCCGCGCCAGCACGGCGTCGTACCAGCCGCAGCGGCGGGGCCGGCCGGTGTTGACGCCGAACTCGCCGCCGGTCTTCTGCAGGTACATACCCATGTCGTCGAACAGTTCCGTGGGGAAAGGACCTGCGCCCACGCGGGTGGTGTACGCCTTGATGATGCCGATGGAGCGCGAGATGCGGGTGGGGCCGATGCCCGAGCCCACGGAGGCGCCGCCGGCGGTCGGGTTCGAGGAGGTCACGAAGGGGTAGGTGCCGTGGTCGACGTCCAGGAACGTGGCCTGGCCGCCCTCCATGAGGACCACCTTGCCCTCGTCCAGCGCGGTGTTCAGGACATAGGTGCTGTCGATGACCAGCGGGCGGAGGCGCTCGGCGAAGGACAGGAAGTACTCCACGATCTCATCCACCTCGATGTCGCGGCGGTTGTAGACCTTGACCAGGAGTTCGTTCTTCTGGCGCAGCGAGCCTTCGACCTTCTGGCGCAGGATGGAGGCGTCAAAGACGTCCTGGACGCGGATGCCGAGGCGGGCCACCTTGTCCATGTAGGCCGGGCCGATGCCGCGTCCGGTGGTGCCGATGGCGCGGCTGCCGAGGAACCGCTCGGTGACCTTGTCCAGGACCTGGTGGTAGGGCGCCACGAGGTGGGCGTTGGCGGAGACCCGCAGCTTGGAGGTGTCCGCGCCGCGCGCTTCCAGGCCGTCGATCTCCTGGAACAGCGCCTCGAGGTTCACCACGCAGCCGTTGCCGATAATCGGAACCGCGTTGGGGCTCAGGATGCCGGCCGGAAGGAGCTTGAGCTCATACTTCTCACCGCCTACGACGACGGTGTGCCCGGCATTGTTGCCGCCGTTGGGCTTGACGACGTAGTCGACGCGGCCACCAAGCAGGTCAGTGGCTTTACCTTTGCCTTCGTCGCCCCATTGGGCTCCGACGATCACGATTGCTGGCATGGGATCCTCCCCCATTCGTTCGGGCCGAATTCCGTGTGGTTCACCAGGGTGTTCACCGGAGCTCAGCGCCGTTCATGAGAATGCCCCGAATCTACCGCTGTGCTCTTACCATCAACGCCAGAGTCCGGGGCTCTTACCACCCAAGTTTAGCCGATAGCGGTGGCGGCGACTCATTTGACCATCCAATGGACTTCCCGGTGGACTTCCCGCAGGCTGCGCCGGCGACCGGTGTCCAGCCTGCGGGAACATCGGCGTCAGGGCTTGCGCGGGGTCTCTTGGTGGAATTAAGTAAGAGTTGACCATCCCGAGCGGCCGAGGGACCTGAACCGTTGACGCCGCAGCAACCCTGCCGGACACTGCCCTGTGACGGCAAAGGTGCTACCGCCAGGACCGATGGAAAGGAAGCACCCCATGCTCCAGAACACCGACCATATCCGCGCCACCCACGCCGGTTCGCTGCCCCGCACCCCCGAGCTCATCGCCGCGAACGAGGCCAAGGAAGCGGACGGCATCACCCCCGAGTTCCTGGACCTGCTGGAAACCTCCGTGGTGGAGATCGTGCAGCGCCAGAAAGACCTCGGCATCGAGATCGCCAACGACGGCGAATACGGGCACACCATGTCCAGCTCGGTGGACTACGGAGCCTGGTGGAACTACTCGTTCAGCCGGCTCGGCGGGCTCGTGCCCACGGACGTGGACCGCTGGGCGGACGCCGCGGTGCACCGCTCAAGCCCCGGGAACATCGTGCTGACCTCCTTCCCGGACCGGCGCGACCGGCAGAAGTTCAACGATGCCTACAACGATCCGTCCTCCGGGATCCTGGCGCACCGCAAGAGCGTCACGCAGCCGAAGATCGCGGGCCCGCTGCACTACACCGGTCAGGCGCTCGTCGGCTCGGACATCGCCAACCTCAAGACCGGGATGGCCGCCGCCGGGCTGTCCGAGGGCTTCGTGGCCTCCCTGTCCCCCGGCTCCTGCGCCCGCGTCGCCAACGAGTACTACAAGACGGACGAGGAGCTCCTCTACGCCTGCGCCGACGCCATGCGCGAGGAATACAAGGCCATCATCGACGCCGGGCTCACGGTCCAGCTCGACGACCCCTCGCTGGCCGAAAGCTGGGACCAGATCAACCCGGAACCGAGCCTGGCCGACTACCTCAAGTTCATCCAGCTCAGGGTCGAGGCCACAAACTGGGCCCTGCGCGACCTCCCCCAGGAACAGATCCGGCTGCACGTCTGCTGGGGCTCCTGGCACGGCCCGCACACCACGGACATCCCCTTCGCGGACATCATCGACTCCGTCCTGCAGGTCAACGCGGGCGGCTACTCGTTCGAGGCCGCCAACGTCCGCCACGAGCATGAATGGCGCGTCTGGGAGGACACTAAGCTCCCGGACGGAAAAGTCATCATCCCCGGCGTCGTCTCCCACGCCACCAACGTCGTCGAGCACCCGGACCTGGTCGCTGACCGGATCGTACGCTTCGCCCAATTGGTGGGCCGGGAAAATGTGATTGCCTCCACAGACTGCGGTCTCGGCGGCCGGGTGCACCCCCAAATCGCCTTTGCCAAGCTGGAATCCCTGGGTGAAGGCGCCCGCCGCGCCACCGCGCGGCTCTGGTAGGAGGCCTCCGGCCGACCCGGCATTTCGCAGGGCTTGATAGACTAATAAGGATCGACCAGGAATCGGTCCACACCACATTTTCAAACCACACCGTATTCGGCGTGCCCCCGGACGGTCTGGCAGCTTCACCAATCCCGCAGGAGACTCAGCAATATATGACAGCCTTGGCCACTGAAAATTCCCGCGAACAGCTTCTGAGCCGCCGCTACGAACCTAGCGTCGCGGCCGTCAACGAGTTGTGCGACACGCTGCAGGCAACCAAAGCTGGCATGAATGTCCCGTATGTGGATCCGATGCACGACGTGGACGAGTGCCGCATCATCAGCCTCTTCTCCAACATCGGAACCGAGGACGAGTCGGGTTTCATCACTGCCGGTGACGAGGAAGCCGCCACCCGCCTGCTCGGCGTCCAGTGGAAGCTGGGCCTGCGCCCCGAGTACGTAATGCCGTGGAACGTTCACCCCTGGTACGTCCCGGGCGAGCCCAACGGCAAGTTCACGCCGGACCAGATTTCCGCCGGCCTGAAGCCGCTGCTGAAGTTCCTCGCCGTGGTGCCCCGCGCCTCCGTGATTGTGGCCCACGGCACCGAGGCCAACCGCCTCGCCAACCTGCTCCTGAAGACCGAGGTGCCCATGATCTGGCGCCGCGGCCTCAAGACCTACAAGGTCCGCTCGCTCAGCGGCCGCGCCTTCGCCGGCACGCCTGCCCGCCAGGAGCAGTACCTCGACGAAATGGGCACCGTTTACGCGGACGCCATGGCCCGCACCGGCCTCGCCAAGACCAGCTAGTTCCGCCACCGTTACACGACGGCGGACGCCCACCTTCCGGTGGACGTCCGCCGTCGCCGTTTAAACCCAACGCGGGGTCACTTCCGGCCCGTCCCAAGGGTTGGAATGGGCCGGAAGTGACCCCGCGTTGCATGTTGGTGGTGGCTGGTTAGCGCTTCTCGGCTTCGATGGCTGCCTTGGCGGTGGGATCGGAGTCATGAAGGAACTTCTCGATCCGCTCCGGCTCCGCAGCCTCGACGATCGCCGCGGAGGCGCGGCCCAGTGAATACAGGGCACGCAGGAAGCCGCGGTTGGGTTCGTGCTCCCACGGGATGGGCCCGACGCCCCGCCAGCCGTTGCGGCGCAGCGAATCCAGGCCGCGGTGATAGCCGACGCGGGAGTAAGCGTAGGAGTCGATGGTCCGGCCTTCCTTCCACGCTTCCTCGGCCAGAACGGCCCAGAGCAGCGAGGAAGTCGGGTGGCTTTCCACCAGGTCCAGGGCTTCCTGGCCCGCATCCAGCGCCGCGTAGACCTCGGTCTCGGCGGGCAGGAGCGTGGGCTCAGGACCCATCAGGTTCTTGCGGAATTCGTCCGACATGCCTTAGAACGTCTTGCCGGTCGAGCCGAGCTGCTGGGCAGCCTCGACGACGCGTGCCGCGAGGCCCGCTTCGGCGGAGGCGCCCCAGACCCGGGGATCGTACAGCTTCTTGTTCCCGACCTCGCCATCGACCTTCAGGACGCCGTCGTAGTTGCGGAACATGTGGTCCGCGACGGGGCGGGTGTACGCGTACTGGGTGTCGGTGTCGATGTTCATTTTGATCACGCCGTAGGAGACGGCGTCGGCGATCTCCTTTTCGGAGGAGCCCGAACCGCCGTGGAAGACCAGGTCGAACGGGTTGGCCTTGCCGATCTTGGCACCGACCTGCTCCTGGATGTCCTTGAGAATCTCCGGGCGCAGCTTGACGCCGCCGGGCTTGTAGACGCCGTGCACGTTGCCGAAGGTCAGCGCCGTGATGTAGCGGCCGTTCTCACCCGAGCCGAGAGCCTCGATGGTGGCCAGGGCGTCCTCAACGGTCGTGTACAGCTTGTCGTTGATGGCGTTCTCGACGCCGTCTTCCTCGCCGCCGACGGTGCCGATCTCGACCTCGAGGATCATCTTCGCGGCAGCGGTGCGCTCCAGCAGTTCCCGGGCGATGCGGAGGTTCTCCGGGAGCGTCTCGGCCGAGCCGTCCCACATGTGGGAGCTGAAGAGCGGGTTGCGGCCGGCCTTGACCTCGGCTTCGGAGGCTGCCAGCAGCGGCAGCACGAAGCCCTCGAGCTTGTCCTTGGGGCAGTGGTCGGTGTGCAGGGCGATGTTGACGCCGTAGTTCTTGGCGACTTCGCGGGCAAACGCGGCGAAGCCGAGCGAGCCGGCAACCATGTCCTTGGTGGAGGCTCCGGACCAGTACGCGGCGCCGCCGGTGGAGACCTGGACGATGCCGTCGGACTCGGCCTCGGCGAAGCCGCGGAGGGCTGCGTTAAGGGTCTGGGAGGAGGTGACGTTGACGGCCGGGAATGCGAAGCCGCCCGTCTTAGCGCGGTCGATCATCTCGGAGTAGATCTCTGGGGTTGCAATGGGCATGCTGACTCCTAAAGTGAATTTCGTCTGCGGGCTGGGTTGACCCTGGAGTGAACCTCGTCGGCTAGGAACCATCCTAGCCATTCCTGCGCCGGGCAGTGTCTCCGGTCACTCGGGACCTGTAATACTCGCGCCGGCATCGCCGCCTCGGATGCGCGGCGGAGGCGCGGCGCCGCGGCTGACCTACCCCGGGAGCTGGTTGAAGACGTGGCGGCGGATCCAGGCGTGCATCGCGATGGCTGCGGCCGAGGCGGCGTTGATCGAGCGGGTGGAACCGAACTGCTCGATCGACAAGGTGTCCACTGCCGCTTCGTGGACCTCGGGGGACAGTCCCGGGCCTTCCTGGCCGAACACCAGCACACAGTTTTTGGGCAGTTCGTAGGTCTCCAGCGGGACGGAGTCCGGGAAGATGTCGATGCCGATGATCGCCAGGCCCTCCCCCTGCGCCCAGCTGACGAAGTCCGCGACGGTCGGGTGGTGGCGGATGTGCTGGTACCGGTCGGTGACCATGGCCCCGCGGCGGTTCCACCGGCGTCGTCCGATGATGTGCACTTCCTTGGCCAGGAAGGCGTTGGCGCTGCGCACCACGGTGCCGATGTTCATGTCGTGCTGCCAGTTTTCGATCGCGATATGGAAATTGTGGCGCCTCGAGTCCAGGTCCGCCACGATCGCCTCGTGTTTCCAGTAGCGGTACTTGTCCAGCACGTTGCGGCGGTCCCCGTCCGCCAGAAGGTCCGGGTCCCAGTGGTCATCCTCCGGCAGTTCGCCTTCCCAGGGCCCGACGCCGACCTCCGCCTTGGGCTCTGCCTCGGCCGCGGTCCCGTCCACTGCCCCGGCGGCCTCCCCGCCCTCTGTCGCGGTCAAGGCGCCGGAAGGGGTTTCGCTGGGTATCTCGGGTTCAGTCACGCCTCAACATTAGACTGGGACTGGCATCGGCACATTATCGGCGGAGGACACCATGGCGGAGCAGCAGTCAGAGCACAGGGACAACCCGGACCAGGTGCGTTCATCAAAATCGGTGTACCGCAGCGGCCAGGAGATCGAGTGCTGGCTGACCGACATGGACGGGGTCCTGGTCCACGAAAACCAGCCCATCCCGGGCGCCGCTGAACTCATCCAGCGCTGGGTGGACACCTCCAAGCGCTTCCTCGTCCTGACCAACAACTCCATCTTCACTCCCCGGGACCTCGCCGCACGGCTGAAGAGCTCGGGGCTGGAAATCCCCGAGGAGAACATCTGGACCTCGGCCCTGGCCACCGCCCAGTTCCTCAAGGACCAGGTCCACGGCTCGGATTCGGGCAACCGCGCCTACACGATCGGCGAGGCGGGCCTTACGACGGCGCTGCACGAGGCCGGTTTTATCCTCACCGACCAGGACCCGGACTTCGTGGTGCTCGGCGAAACCCGAACCTACTCCTTTGAAGCCATCACAATGGCCATCCGGCTGATTCTGGGCGGCGCGCGGTTCATCGCGACCAACCCGGACGCCACCGGCCCGTCCAAGGACGGCCCGATGCCTGCCACCGGGGCTATCGCGGCGCTCATCACCAAGGCGACCGGCCGGGAGCCGTACATTGTGGGCAAGCCGAACCCGATGATGTTCCGCTCGGCCATGAACCAGATCGACGCGCATTCGGAAACCACCGCCATGATCGGTGACCGGATGGACACCGACATCATCGCCGGCATGGAGGCGGGGCTGCACACGGTGCTGGTGCTCAGCGGCATCACCCACAAGGACGACATCGCCGCGTACCCGTTCCGGCCCGACCAGATCCTGAACTCCGTCGCGGACCTGAAGAACCAGATCTAGGACTCGGCGCTAGAAGGCGATCTTCTTGCCTCCGCCGGAGGGCAGCGGGAAAAGTTCGTCCTGCAGTTCCTCGATGACCGGCCGGTAGATGAACGGGCTCCAGCCCGGGCTGGCGTGCGCCGGCCGGGCGCCGTCGGTCCGCAGTGAGCCGGAGGCCATGTTGTCCTTGAAGGTCAAGGCCCAGGAGTCCCGGGCGCTCTCGTAGTCCACGGTCCGGTCGCGGGGGTTGCCGATAAAGGCCATCCGCGTCCCGCCGAGCTTTCCCGCGAAGCGGCTTGCGTCGAAGTGGTAGATGAAGGCGGACTCGGACTGGACGAGCACGCTGGAGGGCGCGATCGGCGAGAGCTGTTCCAGCGTCTGGTCCAGGACCTGTCCCCAGCTGCGCTCGTCCTTGTGCAGCATCCGCTCGCCCAGTTCGTAGCCGCCGCGCAGCACCGAGGGGACCCGGAAGCCGCTCTCGTAGAGGATCACCACTCCCTCGAACCAGCTCTGGTCCAGCACGTCGTACTTGCTGTACGGGCTGGAATCCAGCAGGATAAAGGCCACCTCAATGCCGTGGAGCTCCCGGAGCCGGGCCGCGACCTGGGTCGCCACCATGCCGCCGAAGCTGTGGCCGTAGAAATAGAACGTGTTCAGTTGATGGGCCCGCGCGTGCTCGACCACCGCGATCACGATCTCATCGATGTCGATGCCCACATTGGAGTACCCGACGGCGGCGAGCTGGCCGCGCTTGTTCAGCGCACCGCGAAGCGCGTTCAGGATCCACAGGGCCTCCTCCCAGCTGGTCTTATAGCCGGGAAAGAGGAACCAGCTGGCGTTGGGGAAGTACTTCTCGGCCGTCTCGTCCGGCACCGGGAGGATCCTGTGGACGCGGCGTTCGGCCTGCACGCGCCGGGTGAACAGCATGTCGGCCGCCAGCACAGAGGCGGCACCCGTCCCGGCCAGGAAACCCCGGCGGGAGAATCTCTTCAGTTCCGCGGCATGACGGAGAACGCGGGCGTCGGCATCGCCGGCCCCGCCCATATCCTCAACTTCCGGCTCACGCGGCACGTCTCTACCGTAGCCACCGGGGAACGCGGATAAAAAACGACGCCGGATAACAGCTCAGCCACGTTTCTGGCGGCTGGCTGTGCCTAGGCCGGTTCCGGCTCCCGGCCCCGTTCCGGGCCGCTGGTTTCGAGGCCGGTTTCGCGCGGGACGGTTCCGATGCCGGCTTCGCGGCGGCTGATCTCCAGGCCAATTTCCTCGTAGGTCGCGAGGAGTTGCGAGCGGGCCATGTCGGCCGGGTTGTCCAGCAGCCCGAACACGGAGTCACTGGCGGCCAGCAGCTCGTCGTCGGAGAAGACATTCAGCGGACGGGTCCCTGAGGTGTCAATCGACGCGGTGAAATCTGCCGACAGATCGAGGGCCGGCAGCCCGGCGGTGGCTTCCCCAGAGGGGTTCAGCTCAAGGGAGACACCGGCCGAGCTGGGCAGGGCGCCGGCCGTGTCGACCAGTGCCGCGGCGCCGTCAATTGCGTTGAGATCGTTGCGCAGCCCTGCGAGGGCCGCGGATTCCACGAAGGCCGCGCGGCCGAGGTGAACCCGGATGTGTGAGGTGATGCCCATCCGGCGGACGCGCTGGAGCAACTGCATCAGGCTTGGTCGGGAGTGCTGCGTGAGACTTCCCCGGACATCGATCCGGACGACATCCAGGGCGATGTCGAGTTTGACTTGTGCGTTCAACGACTGGTCCATAGGTACTCCAAAAAAGGGTGTCTATGGCCGACGGCTCAACCTCGTCAAGGGTATCGGCCCCCGGACTCTGCGCACAAGTCATAATGCGCTACCAGTTCAGCCGGCTTCTTTCCGGCCGGGCTCCTCGAAATGGGTGCGGGACGCGGTGCCGCCGACGGACTTGACCAGCGAGGTGGCGATCTCACGCAGCTTGACGTTGCCGTTGCTGGACGCGTCGGTAAGGATCCTGACCGCCGTCTCCTGGTTGCAGCGGTTCTGTGCCATGACAATCCCGATGGCCATGTCAATCACGGTGCGGGATTCGAGCGTCGCCCGCAGATTGGAGGCACTGTCCGTGTGCAGCGAGAAGCGCACGGCCAGCCGCAGTGCCTGGGAGATCTCGCGGGTGTAGCCGCGCGCCCGAGCGGCCACATCGCCGTCGAACTTGTGCGGCACATCTGAATACAGGTTCAGGGCCGCGTGCGCCTCGCCCTGCAGATGGAACGGCACGGAGAGCACGGAGCGAAGACCGTGTGAGGCGACCGCGCTGGCATAGTCCGGTCCCCAGCGGTCCTCATCGAACAGGTCCGGGACGTAGACTTCGCGTTCCTCCTGCGCCGCCGTCAGGCAAGGGCCCTGCGAGAGCCGGTACTGGATCTCGTCCACTTCGCGGGCGGAGTCACTGCTCCAGCCGATGGTCGCGGCCTTGCGGTCGCGCAGCAGGGTGATGCCGCACAGGGCGTCGTCGCCGGCACCTGCCACCTGGTGGGCGGAGAACCGGGCGAGTTCGTTGAGGAAGTCCTCGAAGTCGGCGCTGTCCAGGATGAGGTTCTGGATCCGGTCGACTGTGCTGAGGGGTTCAGTTCCGAGGATTTCTTCGGGAAGGAGCATGGCGCGTGGTCTCCGGGGGTCTGGTGGATACTTGAAAATGATAAGTCACGGCCAATCCACCGTCCACACGCGTCCGCCGGGGGACGAAGCGCCTAGCTGAGGCCGAGTTCGTCCTTGCCGAACGCGAAGAGGTAAGGAACACCGGTCTCTGCCTCGATTTTTTCCTTGGCTCCGGTGTCGCGGTCCACAATCACGGCGACGGCGACAACGTTGCCTCCGGCCCGGCGGACCCCTTCGACGGCGGTCAGCGCGGAGCCGCCGGTCGTGGACGTGTCTTCCAGCACCAGCACCTTGCGGCCCTCGACGGAGGGGCCTTCCACCTGGCGGCCCATGCCGTAGGACTTCTGCGCCTTGCGGACCACGAAGGCGTCGACGGTGCGTCCGGCGTCGACGGCGGTGTGCATCACTGCGGTGGCCACCGGGTCGGCACCCATGGTGAGGCCGCCCGCGCACTCAAAATCGATCCCGGCGTCGTCCAGCAGCGAGAGCATGACCTGGCCGACGAGTTTGGAAGCCTCATGGTGCAGCGTGATCCGGCGCAGGTCGATGTAGTAGTCGGCCTCGGCGCCGCTGGAGAGGATGACCTTGCCGCGAACGACGGCCAGCTCCTTGATCAGTTCGAGCAGGCGGGCACGGGCGGCAGCGGCGTCAGCTGGAGGGGCACTGTTGGCAGTCATGGGACCCAGTTTAGTGGCTGGGCGGTTCCGGACTTCCCGCCGTCCCCTTAGATGTCGGGCACGCTCGCGAAGGCCCCCGGAGCGCACGCGCCGGGGGCCTTTATCCTCTAGCCACCTTCGCCGGGCGGGAGTCCGATGGAACCATGACGGCAGGAACGGAACCCTCGACCCGCTGGCCCACCATCCCCAAAGACGTCGGCAGCTTCCGGGTCCGGCCGAACCTGGTGGACTACGACGCGGCGTGTGCCGCGTTTTCGTGGGACGACGCCCGCCACGAACTGTCCGGGCTGCCGGGGGGCCGTGGCGTCAACATCGCCTACGAGGCCGTGGACCGGCACGCCGCCGGGGGGCACGCCGGTCACGAGGCGCTGCGGTTCATCCGTGCCGACGGCAGCAGCCACTCGCTGACCTTCGCCGAACTCGCCGAGCAAACCAACCGCTTCGCCGCAGTGCTGCGCAGCCTCGGCATCGGGCGCGGTGAGCGTGTGTTCTCGCTCACCGGCCGCGGCCCGGCGCTCTACATCGCGGTGCTCGGCACCCTCAAGAACGCCAGTGTCTTCTGCCCGCTGTTCTCCGCCTTCGGCCCGGAGCCGGTCCGCCAGCGGCTGCAGCTGGGTTCCGGCCGCGCCCTGGTCACCACCCGGGCTCTCTACCGCAAGAAGATTGCCCGGCTCCGCGACGCACTCCCGGAGCTCCAGCACATCCTGCTGACCGACGCCGACGGCCACCCCGAGCCGGGGACCCTGGACCTGGCCGCTTTGATGTCCGCTGCGCCCGCCGACGGCGAAATCGCCGCGACGCAGGCCGAGGACATGGCCCTGCTGCATTTCACGTCCGGCACCACCGGAACCCCGAAGGGCGCCATCCACGTGCACGACGCCGTCACCGCCCATCACGCGACCGGCACCTCCGCGCTGGACCTGCACCCGGAGGATGTCTACTGGTGCACGGCGGACCCCGGCTGGGTCACCGGAACCTCGTACGGCGTCATCGCGCCGTTGACCCACGGGGTGACGACGATCGTGGACGAGGAGGAGATGGACACGGACCGCTGGTACCGGATCCTCGCCGAACAGCGCGTCACCGTCTGGTACACCGCCCCCACGGCACTGCGGATGCTGATGAAGGCCGGGGCGGACCGCGCCCGGGGCCATGACCTGTCAGCCCTGCGCTTCGTCGCCAGCGTCGGGGAGCCGCTCAACCCGGAGGTCGTCGTCTGGGGCCAGCAGGCATTCGGCCGGCCGGTGCATGACAACTGGTGGCAGACCGAAACCGGCGGCATCATGATCTCCAACTATGCGGCCACCGAGATCCGGCCCGGCTCGATGGGCCGGCCGCTGCCCGGCGTCGAGGCGGGCATCGTGGCCCGGGATGCCCAGGACAAGCCGATCGTCCGCGACGGCGAGGCGGTCCTCGTGACCGAGCCGGACACCGTGGGCGAGCTGGCCCTGCGGCCGGGCTGGCCCTCCATGTTCCGCGGCTACCTGCACGAGGAGGAGCGCTACCGCCGCTGCTTCGTGGGCGGCTGGTACCTCACCGGCGACCTCGCCAGGCGCGACGGCGACGGGTACTACTGGTTCGTCGGACGCGGCGATGACGTGATCAAGTCTTCGGGACACCTGATCGGTCCCTTCGAGGTGGAGAGCTCCCTGATGGAACACGAGGCCGTGGCCGAAGCCGGGGTGATCGGGATCCCCGATCCCGTGGCCGGCGAGGTGGTCAAGGCCTTTGTGGAACTGCGTCCGGGCTGGGAACCGTCCGAGGAGCTGGAGCTGGACATCATCGGTTTCGCACGCAAGAGGCTCGGCCCGGCGGTGGCGCCCCGGCTGCTGGACTTCACCACGGCCCTGCCCCGGACCCGCAGCGGCAAGATCCTCCGGCGGCTGCTGAAGGCCCGCGAACTCGGCCTGCCGGAGGGCGACACCTCCACCATCGAGACCCCTCCGGGTGCGCCGGAACCGGACGGTCCCCCGCCGGAGGCACGGCCGTGACCGGGCCGCTGGACCCTCCGGCCCGCACCCTGGACCCTGCCCACGGCCGCCACCTGCTCTCGCAGATGCTGCGGGTGCGCCGGCTGGAGGAAAAGTGCGTCGAGCTCTACAGCGCCGCCAAGATCCGCGGCTTCCTGCACGTCTACATCGGCGAGGAAGCGGTCGCGGCCGGTGTCCTGGAAACGCTGGCTCCGGAGGACGCCGTCCTCGCCACCTACCGGGAACACGGCCATGCCCTGCTCCGCGGGGTTTCCGCCGGGTCGATTCTGGCCGAGATGTACGGCCACGTCGAGGGCTGCTGCAGAGGCCGGGGCGGGTCCATGCATCTGTTCGACGCCGCCACACGCTTCTTCGGGGGCAACGCGATCGTTGCCGGCGGCCTGCCGCTCGCCGTCGGAATGGCGCTCGCGGACAAGATGTCCGGCCGCTCCCGCGTCACGGTGTGCTTCTTCGGCGAGGGTGCCGTCGCGGAAGGTGAATTCCACGAGAGCCTCAATCTCGCCGCCCTCTGGCAGTTGCCCGTGCTGTTCTGCTGCGAGAACAACCTTTACGCCATGGGGACCGCGCTGGGCCGCTCGGAATCCCAGACGGACATCGCGCTCAAGGCCGCCGGTTACGAGATCGCGGCGTGGGCCGTGGACGGCATGGACGTCCTCGCCGTCGAAGATGCCGCCCGCCATGCCGTCGAGGCAGTCCGCGCCGGGGGCGGACCGCATTTCCTGGAACTGCGCACCTACCGTTTCCGGGCCCACTCGATGTTCGACCCGGAGCGGTACCGTGACAAAGCCGAAGTCGCCCGCTGGCTCGAACGCGACCCCATCAACCTGCTGCGCGCCACGATGGAGGCCGCCGGCCAGCTCACCGCCGAGGAATGGGAACAACTGCAGTCCGACGCCGACGCCGAGGTTGCCGCCGCCGTTGACTTCGCCGAAGCGGGGACGCTCGAACCAGTGGAGGACCTCACCCGCTTCGTCTATAGCGAGCGCGCCGGGGACAACGGA
The DNA here is from genome assembly GCF_001750145.1 of Arthrobacter sp. U41. NCBI lineage: Bacteria > Bacillati > Actinomycetota > Actinomycetes > Micrococcales > Micrococcaceae > Arthrobacter > Arthrobacter sp. U41. Next base: position 1,764,047 of record NZ_CP015732.1, on the reverse strand, counting down.
CCAGGCACTGACAACGGGCGGAGCGGGCGATGAAATCCAGCTACCGCGAGGCGCTCCGTGCTGGAATCCGCGACGCAATGCTCCGCGACGAACGTGTCTTTCTGATGGGCGAAGACGTCGGGTCCTACGGCGGATCCTTCGCCGTGAGCCTGGGGCTGCTGGAGGAGTTCGGCCCGGAACGCATCCGCGACACCCCGCTCTCGGAGTCCGGTTTCGTTGGCGCCGGCATCGGGGCGGCCCTGGCCGGGATGCGCCCCATCGTGGAGATTATGACGGTCAATTTCAGCCTGCTGGCCCTGGACCAGATCGTCAACAACGCGGCGAGCCTGCTGCACATGTCCGGCGGGCAATTCAATGTTCCGATCGTGATCCGGATGACCACGGGCGCCGGCCGCCAGCTCGGCGCCCAGCACTCGCACAGTCTGGAGGGCTGGTACGCCCACATCCCCGGCCTGCGCATCCTCGCCCCCGCCACCCTGGCCGACGCCCGAGGCATGCTGTGGACCGCGCTGGAGGACCCCGATCCGGTGCTGATCTTCGAGCACGGCTCGCTCTACAACGTGACCGGTGAGCTCGACGATGATGCCGGCCCGGTGGACATCGACACCGCCGCGATCCGGCGGCCAGGCGCGGACATCACACTGATCACCTACGGCGGAACGCTCCCCGCGGTGCTCGACGCCGCCGCCCAGCTCGCGGACGAGGGAATCGATGCCGAAGTGCTGGACCTGCGCACCCTCCGCCCCCTCGACGAGACCGCCGTCCTCGCCTCCGTCCGTAAGACCCACCGCGCCGTCGTCGTGGACGAGGGGTGGCGCAGCGGAAGCATCTCCGCCGAAATCAGTGCCCGGATCACCGAAAACGCGTTCTATGACCTGGACGCCCCGGTGGGCCGGGTCTGCAGCGCCGAAGTGCCGATCCCCTACTCCAAGCATCTGGAACTCGCGGCCCTGCCGTCTGTGGACCGGATCATCGCGGCGGCCAGGCAGGCGGTCAGCGCCGGTGAATGACTTCCTGATGCCCTCCCTCGGGGCGGACATGGAACACGGAAAGATCGTCGAATGGCTGGTCAAGCCCGGCGACTATGTCCGCCGCGGCGACCTCGTGGCCGTGGTCGACACCGACAAGACCATCATGGACGTGGAAACTTTCCAGGAAGGCGTGGTCGCCGAACTGCTCGTGGAACTCGGCGAAACGGTGCCGGTCGGGACCCCGCTGGCCCGGATCACCCAGACCCCGGCAGAGGTCGGCGTTCCACGTCATGAGGCGCCCGCGCCCGCGCCCCCGGTCCCGGCTCCCGCCGGGGCGCCCGCCAAGGAAGCTCCTCCGATCGCCCCTCCGGTGCGGCATCTGGCACACCGGCTGGGCGTCGACACCGCCAGGATCCACGGCACCGGCAAGGGCGGCGCCATCACGCGGGCCGATGTGGAGCACGCCGTGGCGGCCACACCGTCCGCCGCTGGACGGGTCCGTTCCTCACCCCGGGCCCGGAGGCTCGCCGCCGAACTCGGCGTCGAACTTTCCGCCGTCACCGGCTCCGGGCCGGAGGGTGCCGTGACCGTGTCGGACGTGCAGCACGCCGCGGACAGCGCGTCCGCAGCTCCCCCGGAGGCTGCGGTTTCCGCGGCCGGCGTCCCGGCAGGAACAGCACCCGAGGCCGGTACCGCCGGGACGGCGCCCCCGCGGGAAGAAACCGAACCGGCGGCAGCGGCCGGGAAACCCGCAGACGCCGGGGAGCGCGTCGCCAGCCTGCGCCGCGCCATCGGCACCCTGATGTCACGCTCGAAGAAGACCATCCCGCACTACTACCTGAGCACCACCCTGGACCTGCGCGCCGCCGTCGAATGGATGCAGTCCGTCAACGCCCAACGTCCGGTGGCCTCCCGGCTGGTACCTTCCGCGCTCCTGCTCAAGGCCGCGGCCCTCGCGGCCAAGGACGTGCCGGAAGTCAACGGCTTTTACGACGACGAGGACGGCTTCCGGCCCAGTCCGTCAGTGCACCTCGGCGTCGCCGTCGCCCTCCGGAAGGGCGGCCTGGTGGCCCCCGCCATCCATGACGCGGACACGCTGTCCGTTGACGTGCTGATGGAACAGCTCCGTGACCTCGTCAGCCGGGCCCGGGCCGGGCGGCTGCAGCGCGCCGAAATGGCGGATCCCACCATCACCGTGACCAACCTCGGGGACCTGGGGGTGGAGAGCGTCTTCGGTGTCATCTATCCCCCGCAGGTCGCGATGGTCGGCTTCGGCCGGGTGATGGAACAACCGTGGGCGCAGAACGGGATGCTCGGCGTCCGGCCCGCCGTGATCGCCACCCTCTCCGCCGACCACCGGGTCAGCGACGGGCTGCGCGGCGGCCGCTACCTGGCACGGATCGACGAGCTGCTGCAAAAGCCGGAGGAATTGTGAAACGGGAGGAACCATGAACGAACAGGATGCCCGGGCCGCGGTGCAGGCCGCGATCGGCAAAGTGGCGCCGGACGTGGACCTGGCCGAAGTGGCCGAGGACGCCCGGCTGCGGCAGGACCTCGAACTTGATTCGCTGGATTTCCTCCGGCTGGTCGAAACGATCGACATGGCCACCGGCGTCGACATCCCGGAACGTGACTACCCCGAGGTGGCCACGGTCAAGGGACTGATCGGCTACCTGGAGGCCCACGGCTGAGGAGGCCCTTAGCCGGCGGAACGCCCTCTGCCGACCGCGTACTCGAGCTCGACCAGCCCGGCGTCATAGGTCTTCGAGCTTCGCAGGCTCAGCAGCGTCGGGTCCCCGCCGGCCGGGAACACGCCGCGCCCGGCGCCGATCGCGATCGGCATGACAACCAGGCGCACGGCGTCCACTTCGCCGGCCGCGAAGAACGCCTCGCTCAGTGTCAGGCTGCCCCACAGCACAATGGTGCCCTTGACCGCGAGCTTGATCCGGCGGATCGCCTCGACCGCATCGCCGGATTCAATGGTCGCCGCGGGCAGGTCGCCCCACGGCGCGGTCTTGAGCCGGCGGGAGAACACGAAGCGGCGGAGGGCGTTCAGGGCGGGCGCAATGATTTCCCCTTCCGATGCCGGCGTTGGCCAGAATTCCACGAACATGCGGTACGTGGATGCCCCCAGCACCATGGCGTCCACGGTGTCGAGCCATGCCAGCTGGTTTCGGTCGAACTCTGCTGTCCCGCCCGCGAGCATCTCGTAGGCGGTGAATTCGTTGTTGGTGTTGGCCGCGAATCCGTCGGCTGTCACGAATTCCTGGACAACCAGTTGCCCCATGATCGGCTCCTCATCTCTGCTACGAACGCTGCGGCAACGAACCGCTCAGGCTACGAACGCTGCGGGGTGCGGCGTGCGAAGGCGGGCGCATGTTCTGGCCGCGGCCCGAAGGCGACGAAGCGCGGAAGTAATTTGCCGGCGGCCGGGATGTGCCCTCCCACGAACAGCAGGACAGCCGGCACCCCGGACCGCTTTCCGGTCAGGATCGGCTCGAACACCAGACGCTGCAAGACCCTCTGCAACGTCTGCACAACAATGGTGGGCATCCGCCGGCGTCGTTCCACTTTCGCCAGGTCCGCGCGGGAGACCCGGCCACGGAGCAGCACCGGGGCCAGGCAGTCCGCGGCGGCCACGGCGTCCTGGATCGCCAGGTTGATCCCGACGCCGCCGGCCGGTGACATGGCGTGCGCGGCGTCGCCGATGCAGAGCAGCCCGTTGATATGCCATTTGCGCAGCCGGTCCAGGCGCACGTCGAGCCAGTGCAGGTCGTCCAGCGAAGCAATGGCGTCAACGCGGTCGGCGAGGTCCGGGCGGAGCGCCGCGACCCGGCGTCGGAAGCTTTCGACACCCTCGGCCCGGATCCGGGCATCCGCACTCTTCGGGGCAAGGTAGCCCATCTGGTAATAATCGGTGCGGTTCAGCGCCACCATGGCCTCGCCCCGGCCGAACGCGGGCACGATGCCCGCCACGGCGCCCTGCTCGGAGGCATAGCGCGGCAGACGGAACCACCAGGTGTCGAACGGCACCCGGTACTCCTTCGGCGCCAGCCCGGCCGCGCGTCGCAGGATGGAATGGCGCCCGTCCGTCGCCACCACCAGATCCGCCCGGATCTCCCCGTCGGCACCCTCCGCGGTCCGGTAACGGACGCCGGTGACGCGCCCGCCGTTGCGGAGCAGCCCGGTGGCGGCGTGGTTCATCCGCAGGGTGAATGACGGTTCCTCGGCCGCGGCTTCGGCAAGGAAGTTCAGGAAGTCCCATTGTGGCATCATGGCGACGTAGTTGTACGGCGGCGGCAACGCATCGAAGTTGCCCATCGTCACCGGCGGCCCGCCCGGGACCGGGAAGGCGACGTTGGTCAACCGGCTTTGGGGCAGCCGGCGGAATTCCTCGCCGAGGCCCAGTTCGTCAATCAGCCTGACGGTCGAGGCGTGGACGGTGTCGCCGCGGAAGTCCCGGAAGAAGTCGGCGTGTTTCTCCAGCACCGTCACGTCCACCCCGGCCCGGGCCAGCAGCAGCCCCAGCATCATCCCGGCCGGCCCTCCGCCGACCACCACGCATCCCGTCGTCTCCATGGCCATACGCTACGCCTGCGCGGGATACCGCGGGAGGGGTTTTCGCAAGGACTCAGTTGAGTCCTGTTGGCACTGCTGGCTAGGCTGTGAAGCATGCGCGAACTCCAGGTGAAGATCATTGAAGAAATGGGCGTGCAGCCCCGGATCGACCCAGCCGAGGAGGTGCGCAAACGCGTCACGTTCCTGAAGGACTACCTCAAGACGACCCAGACCAGGGGCTTCGTCCTCGGGATCTCCGGCGGGCTGGACTCCTCCCTCGCGGGCCGGCTGGCCCAGCTGGCCGTCGAAGAGCTGACAGCCGAAGGTGTGGATGCAAACTTCGTCGCCGTCCGTCTGCCCTACGGCGTGCAGCACGACGAGCACGACGCCCAGGCAGCCCTGGACTTCATCCAGGCCAAGACCGAGTGGACCTTCAACATCTCCGCCGCGGTGGACGGCTTCGAGGAAGAATTTGAGCGGACCGTGGGCAACGGGATCTCCGACTTCCACAAGGGCAACACGAAGGCCCGCACCCGCATGATCGCGCAGTACGCCCTTGCCGGCGAGCACAACTATCTGGTCATCGGCACAGACCACGGCGCGGAATCAGTCATCGGATTCTTCACCAAGTACGGCGACGGCGGTGCCGACATCCTGCCGCTGTTCGGCCTGAACAAGCGACAGAACCGCGCCCTGCTCGCCGAGCTGGGCGCCCCGGCCCGGATCTGGGAAAAGGTTCCCACGGCTGACCTCCTCGACGGCCAGCCCGGCCGCACCGACGAGGACGAACTGGGCCTCAGCTACGACACGATCGATGACTACCTCGAAGGCCACGACATCCCCGTGGCCGCGGCCGAGCTGATCGAACAGAAATACCTCCGCAGCCGGCACAAGCGCACCGTCCCGGTCACCATCTTCGACACTTGGTGGAAGTAGCCCGCCCCAGGAAGTCATCCGTCCGTCCGTCCAGGGGCACTTTGAGCACTGGCCGGACGGTTTCGGCGCCCCGGGCCGGCGTGTCCGTGTCAATGTGCCCCGCGACGGCAGGCGGCTACCGCTAGGCGCCGCCGGGCGACCGGGTCAGCAGGGTGGAGATCCGGTGCGCCTCATCCATCAGGAGGCGGCCCAGCATCTCCTGCCGCTCCCCCTTGAAACGCGGCTCAATTCCGGTCAGCGACAACGCCCAGGCGGGGCGCCCCCGCTGGTCGAAGACCGCTGCCCCCATCCCCCAGCTGCCCTCCAGCACCAGCCCGGGATTGACCGAGTAGCCGGCCTGGCGCGTCGCGGCCAGGTTGGCCCGGACCAGGGCCTCGGTGTGCGCGGCCGCGAAATTTCCCGCATGCGCGGCCCAGTCCGCGAGCAGCTCCTCCTGCTCCGCCTCGGGCAGGAACGCCATGATGGCGGTCCCGGCGGAGGCGACCCCGAGTGGGAAACGGACGCCCTCGTGAAGCACGAAGGACCGCACCGGGAAGCTGCCCTCCTCCCGGAGCAGGCACACCGTTTCGGCGCCGCGGCGGATGGAGAAGAATGCGCTTTCGCCGGTTTCCTCGGCGAGCCGGCGGAGGCTGGGCCGGGCGATGTCCTCCAGCGGGAACCGGGCCGAGGCCACCGAACCCATCAGCAGGATCTCCGGACCCAGCACCCAGCTGCCGCTGACCGGGTCCTGGTCCAGCAGCCCCTCGGCGGCCAGCGAACTGAGCAGGCGGTGCACGGTGGGGCGGGTGAGCCCGGATTCCCGGACGAGTTCCACAAGCGGGGAGCCCTCCGGTTTCCGCCCGACGATGCGCAGCAGGGACGCCACGCGGCTGACGACTTGTGCTCCCTGGACCGGTAATGAAGACATCTTTTTTCCTCGGACTTTGCGTTAGATCCATCCAAACCATCCACATTGTGGATAGCCACCAGCCTACCGTCCACACTGTAAAAAAGGCACGGTTGAGAGCAAAATCGTCCATTGACAGTCCCCGTTTCGGCCCCGTAGGCTCCAACAGCAGAGGAACAGTCCACAAAGTGGATTGCGTCAAGAGCTCAATGAGGAGAATGCGATGTCAAAGCTGAAATCCGGAGCGGCCGCCGCGCTGCAGGACGTACTGCGGGATGGCATGACGCTCGCCGTCGGAGGCTTTGGCCTCAGCGGCATCCCGGCTGATTTGATCGAGGCGGTGCGCGACTCGGGCGTCAGGGACCTCACCGTGGTGTCCAACAACATGGGCGTGGACGGTAAAGGCCTCGGCATACTGATCGAAGCTGGACAGGTCCGCAAGGTCATCGCCTCCTATGTGGGCGAGAACAAACTATTCGCTGAGCAGTACCTGGCCGGCAAGCTTGAGGTTGAGTTCACCCCGCAGGGCACCCTGGCCGAGCGCCTCCGCGCCGGCGGCGCCGGCATCCCGGCTTTCTACACCAAGACCGGCGTCGGGACCCTTGTCGCCGAAGGCAAGCCTCTCGCCGAGTTCGACGGCGAGACGTACGTCCAGGAACGCGCCATCAAGGCCGACGTTTCCCTGGTGCACGCCCACACAGCCGACACCGACGGCAACCTGATCTACCGCTTCACCGCGCAGAACTTCAACCCCGTCGTCGCGGCTGCCGGCGCCGTGACCGTCGCGGAGGCCGAGGTCATCGTCGAACCCGGCGTCCTGGACCCCCACCACATCATCACTCCCGGCGTTTTCGTCCAGCGCCTGGTCCGGGCCAGCAGCCGGGTCAAGGACATCGAACAGCGCACGGTCCGCCCCCGCGCCGAAGCCACCGTCCCCGCCGAGGCAGCCAGCACCGCCACCGCATCCGTTCCGGCCTGAGCGCCGGCCCCTACTTTCTTCAGGAGAAACACCATGGCTTGGACCCGGAATGAAATGGCTGCCATCGCGGCCGAAGAGCTCAACGACGGCGACTACGTCAACCTCGGCATCGGCATCCCCACGCTGGTCGCCAACAACCTGCGCGAGGGCGTCCGCGTCGTGCTGCAGAGCGAGAACGGCCTGCTCGGCATGGGACCGTTCCCCTACGAGGGCGAGGAGGACGCGGACCTCATCAACGCCGGGAAGCAGACGGTCACGGTCCTGCCCGGCGGCAGCATCTTCGACTCCGCGGCCTCCTTCGGCATGATCCGCGGCGGGCACGTCAAGGTCGCCATCCTGGGCGCCATGCAGGTCTCCGGTGACGGGGACCTCGCCAACTGGACCATCCCCGGCAAGATGGTCAAGGGCATGGGCGGCGCCATGGACCTCGTCGCCGGCACCCCCCGCGTCGTGGTCCTCACCGAGCACAATGCCAAGGACGGCACCGCCAAGATCGTCAAGGAATGCACCCTGCCCCTCACCGGGCTGAGCTGCGTTGACCGCATCATCAGCGACCTCGCCGTGTTTGACCTGGAAAAGGTCGGCGGCGTCCGGCAGCTCACGCTGACCCGCCTCGCCCCCGGGATGACCGTCGAGGAACTCCGCGGGAAAACCGGGGCCCGGTTCGACGTCGCCCCGTCCCTGGACACCACCCCCACCCTTGAAGGAGCAACCGCATGAGCCTGCGCGAACAGTTCGGCAAAGATGTCCTGCTGACCGGCTGGGGCCACAGCCGCTTCGGCAAACTCACGGACGAAACCCTCGAATCCCTGATCGTCCAGATCGCCACGGAGGCGATCGGCAACGCCGGGATCGAACCGGGCCAGATCGACGAAATTTACCTCGGCCAGTTCAACTCCGGCATGATGCCGCTGGCCTTCCCGTCCTCGCTGGCCCTGCAGGTCTCCGAGCAGCTGGCCAACGTCCCGTCCACCCGGGTCGAGAACGCCTGCGCCTCCGGATCGGCGGCATTCCAGCAGGGCACCAAGTCCCTGCTGGCCGGTACCGCCAAGACCGTCCTCGTGATCGGCGCCGAAAAGATGACGCACGCCGGGGCAGACGTCGTCGGCGCGGCCCTGCTCGGTGCCGACTACGACATGGCCGGCAAGGCCTCCAGCACCGGCTTCACCGGACTCTTCGCCGAGGTCGCCAAGCACTACGAGAAGCGCTACGGCCCGGTGTCGGACGTCCTGGGCACCATCGCCGCGAAGAACCACCGCAACGGCGTGGACAACCCCTACGCCCAGCTCCGCAAGGACCTCGGCGAGGAGTTCTGCCGCACCGTCTCGGACAAGAACCCGATGGTCGCCGACCCGCTGCGCCGCACCGACTGCTCGCCCGTGTCCGACGGCGCCGCCGCCGTTGTGCTGAGCGTCTCCCCCACCGGCGGGGCCACCGCCCCGGTCCGGCTCGCCGGGTTCGGCCACGCGAACGATTTCTTCCCCACCGAGCGCCGCGACCCCACCGCCTTCACCGCGACGCGGGCCTCTTGGCAGCGCGCGCTGGGGATGGCCGGCGTCGGGCTCGATGAGCTGGACTTCGCCGAGGTGCACGACTGCTTCACCATCGCCGAACTGCTTATGTACGAGGCCATGGGACTGACCGAACCGGGCCAGGGTTCCCGCGCCATCGAGGAAGGCTGGGTCTTCAAGGACGGCAAGCTGCCCGTCAACGTCTCCGGCGGACTCAAGGCCAAGGGCCACCCGGTCGGAGCCACCGGCGTCTCCCAGCACGTCATCGCCGCGATGCAGCTCACCGGCACCGCCGGTGCCATGCAGTTGACGAACCCGCGCCGCGGCGCCGTGCAGAATATGGGCGGGGTGGGCATCGCCAACTACGTCAGCGTCCTCGAAGCGGTCTAGGAACACCAACGCGGGGTCAGGTACGGCCCATTATCCCCACCTTCATGGGCCGTATCTGACCCCGCATTGGCGGTGCGCCCCTGTCTTTGATGCCGCGCTTCCCATAGGATTCCAGAGGGCCAAAATCCACTCCCGGCGCCCGCCGGACCACAAGGAGGTGGCGGATGCCCACAGGACCACCCAGTGCATCGAGCAAGTTCCGGGCGCCCGAGCCCGTCGGCCAGTGGGTTCACCGCACAAGGCTGACGGAGATGCTCCGCTCGGACCGGAAACGCCGGCTCGCGCTGATCCATGCCCCGGCCGGATTCGGCAAGTCAACCCTTGCCGCCCAATGGATGGAGATCCTCGCCGCCCAGGGCCTCGTCACGGTCTGGCTGTCCCTGGACCGGGACGACAACAACACCATCTGGTTCCTGTCCCATCTGCTCCAGGCAATCCGCAAGGCCCGTCCCGGACTTGACGAGGAACTGCAGCAGCTGCTGGAGGAGCGACCCGACGACGCCGAGCAGTACGTGGTCCCCGCCCTGATCAACGCCATCGACGAGGGCGGCCAGGACATCGTCATCACCCTGGATGACTGGCACCTGGTCACCGAGCCTAGAACCAGGGCGGTCGTGGAACGGCTGCTGGAAGCCGGCGGTTCACACCTGTCCTTCATCATCACCAGCCGCAACCGCTCGGGCCTGCCGCTGGGCCGGCTGATGGTGCGGGACCAGCTGATCGAAGTGGACGCCGTCGCACTGCGGTTCGATGAAAACGAGTCCCAGGACTTCCTGGTCGGCATCAACCGGCTCGATCTGGCTGCGGGGGACGTGTCCAGCCTCCACCGGACGACTGAAGGCTGGATCGCCGCGCTGCAACTGGTCTCGCTGTCCCTCAGGGACCACCGCGAGGCCTCGGACCTGATTGAACGGCTCTCCGGCAGGCACGCGTCCATTGGCGAGTATCTCGCCGAAAACGTCCTCGACACCCTGGACCCTGAAACACTGGATTTCCTCCTGATGACCTCGGTCCCGGAACGCCTCTGCGCGGGCCTGGCGTCCGCGCTCTCCGGCGTAGAACTGGGCCAGGCCATGCTGGAGAAGATCCAGGCACAGGATCTTTTCCTGCAACCGCTCGACGACGACGGCACGTGGTACCGCTATCACCACCTGTTTGAGGACTACCTGCGCCGCCGCCTGGAGCGCGACTACCCGGGCCGGACCAGGGAACTGAACCTGACCGCGGCCCGCTGGTATTCGGAAAACGGATTCCCCAGCGACGCGGTGGACCACGCCCTCGCCGCCGGGGACGTTGAGCTCGCCGTGGAAATCGTCGAACTCCGCGCGATGTGGCTGGTGGAGCACTCAAGCATGTCGACCCTGCTGGCACTCGTCGGCAAGATCCCGGCCGACCACGCGGCCGGGCAGGCCCGGCTCCAAACGGCAATAGCCTGGGCCCATACCCTGCTGAACCAGTCCGGAGCGGCGCAGAGTGCCCTGAACCTGGCCGAAGCCGTGATGCCCGCGGATGCAACGCTGACCGAACACGACCGTTTCGAACTGGGCGTCGAAGGGCTCGTGGTTCAAAGCTGCATCGACATGTACGGCGACAGAGTAAATCACGTGGATGAACTGGACGGGAAGTGCTTCGCCCAGGCGGACCTGCTCAGGCCATGGATCGTCTCGGTGGCAGCGAACGTGTCAACGTTCAAGAAGATCCACGACGGCGACTACAGCCGCGCCCTGGAACAACAGCGCTGGGCCTCGAAGTTCCACGGCCAGACGTCGGGCCCCTTCAGCGGTGTGTATGGACACTGTTTTGCCGGTCTTGCCGCCTACGCCCTGCTCGATCTGGACCGGGTGGACCAGCACTTCACCGCGGCCGTGGAACTCGGCCGGCGCAAGGCCGGACGATACTCGCATGCGGCCCGGCTCGCGGGAGCGATGATGGGCCAGCTTCTTTATGAACGCGGCGAACTCGATAAGGCCGAGAAGCTGCTGGAGGAAACGCGCGAGCTGGGTTCCGAAGGCGGGGTGGTGGACTTCATGGTGTCCACCTACGCCACGCTGGCAAGAATCAAGGCACTTCGGGGGGACACTCCACGGGCCCGGGAAATACTCGACGAAGGTGATCTGGTGGCCGACAGCCTCGGCCTGGACCGGCTCAAACTGGTCATGAACCTGGAACGCGTGCAGTTGGGAATCAGCCCACGGACCGCCCACGACGAAACCGACGGTGACTTACTGGGAGCGGGAGCTGCCCGGCAAGCGGCGGACAGCACCGGACCGCGGCTGGAAGGGCTGGCCGAAACCAAGCACCAGATCCGGCTGGCCACGCAGCTGCGGTCCGCCCTGGCTGACGCCGGGCACGAAGGCCCGGCCTCCCCCCGGCACCTGGCAACGGTGGAAGGTGCCCGACGACTGCTGTCGCGGGCAGCAGCCTATTTGGGGCCGAGGGCGGAACTTAATGCCCGTATCCTGCTGGCGGCCGCGCTCGAACGGGCGGGGAACCGTGAGGAAGCCGAAACGACGCTCCTGCCCGCCCTCGACACGTGCTCCCGCCTGGGCTTGGTCCGGCCGGTGCTCGATGGCGGCGCAGGCTGCCTGGAGCTGGTGCGCGCCATCTCAGCCAGGCTGCGGCGCGAACCCGCCCCGGAGCAGGTCAGCCACGAGCTGCCGCGGTTCCTCAGTGTCCTCATCCGGCTGGATTCCCAGGCCAAGACCAGCCGGGATTCCGGGTGGTCTGCAGAGCCGGCCCGTACGGTCACCGGCCCGGGCACCGCCTCCGTGCCGGAACCGGGCCTGTCGCAACGCGAACAGACGATCCTGAGTCTGGTCGAGAAGGGCAGGTCCAACCGCGAAATCGCCCAGGAGCTGCATCTGGGCATCAACACAGTCAAGTGGTATCTCAAAAGCCTGTTCAACACGCTCGGCGTCAGTGACCGCCGGGCCTGCGTCACAGAGGCCCGGCGGCGGCACCTGCTCCCACCGAAGTGACCGTGGGGCAGTTACCCCAGGGTCTCCAGCCTGGCCAGCACGCCCTCCGGTGACGCGGCGCTGGGGAGCTCGCCCACGTAGAAGTCCCCGGCCGGGAGTTCGACGTCCGGCCCAAGCCAGAACCGTGCAGGGATGTAGGCGCCAACCGCAGGGTTCCCCTGCAGACGCACCCGGTCGTCGTCGAGCTGCCCCAGCGTCCACCGGTAGTTGCCGGCCAGATTGGCAATCGGGGTGTAGGCCTCCAGTGGAACGTGCACGCTGCGGGAGGCGCCGGCAGGCGTCCGGTTGTCCAGCAGGAGTCCCGCGATGGGCAGCCCGGCGAACGCCCGCAACCAGTCGCTGACGTACATGGAGGCATTCTCGGCGTTGTCGGCGTCGAGGTCGCTGGTGTCCTCCGCACCCGAGAAGTGGTGCGTGCCCACGAGCCACTCCATCGGCGACGGGATGCGCAGCACCACCGGCTGGCGGGCCGTCTTGGCGAACACGGTAACGAAGTCCAGCACCGCCCGGTTGAGGTCACCGTTTCCCAGCAACGTCCTCAGCGCGAAACCTGTCCGGGATCGGGCCGCCATCTCAGTTTCGAGTCCGGTGTTGCCGGCGGTTAAATGACCGTACAGCCGGTTCAGGTCCAAGAGCGCGACGTCCGGCCGGAGCAGGCCCTGGGCCTGGGCGAAGAATGCCGCGTACGCGGTGGGGTTGTCCCAGGGGACGGGCCCGCCCCGAAGAATCACGGACGCTGCGTACTCGTGGTGGTCGAACACCACAGCCTTCGGCCGCCCTGACGGAGGGGAGGCAACAACGTTGGCGAGGGTGGTGGCAGTGGAAGTGGTCATGACGTCTTTCTCCAAACTTTGGCTGATAGCGGCCTTCAGCGCCGCACCGTCCCGGCTGGGGAGGATGCGGCGCTGAAGGCTTCTTGAGGTGGTGCGTCTCGGGCCGGGACGGACCCCAACGGGCTAGGACTTCCGGTGCACAACTTCCCCGTGCTTCAATTCGAGCTCGCGGATCCGGTCCTCCAGTGCGCTGATTTTGACTTCCCTGCGGTCCGGAAGCATGATCAGCGGCAGCTTGTCGATCGTCGCCTTGACCCGTTCCGGCCCGTTGTTGGTGAAGTGGGTGGCAGTGAGCTCCTCGGTATCGTCGCCCCAGGACCCGTAGTAGAGCAGGTCCTTCGGCGGCTCGGCTTTCACGTAGCCCTCAAGGAACTCCTTGTACGGCTTGCCGCGGGCGATCCGGGCCCGCCGGGAGTCGCGGCGCAGCTGGGTGGTTGCCTCCTGGTCCACCACAAAGGTCTCAGGATCCCAGACGACGCCGTAGATGGTGGTGGCGACCTTCGGTGAAATGCGGCCGAGTTCCAGGTCCTTGGCCACCGCTTCCGGATCACGTTCCAGCACGTCGCCATACCCGCCGCCGGAGCCCTGGGCGATCATGTACATCTCGCCGTCCTTGGCGACATCGAACTGCAGGCCCATATGGGAAGTGGTGTATTTGCCGCCCTCATAGGGCTGCTCGTTCATGATCCGTTCCATGGAGAGATCGAACTTGCTGGAGTCCTTGCGGATGACGTCGTAGATGTTGATGCCCTTGACCATCGCCAGCGGAGTGGTGCTGCAGCCGTAGCCGCCGAACATTCCCGTGACCGAGGAGAACTTCGACCCCGAGGTAACGGTCATGAAGCCCCACATCGGTGTTCCCTCGGCGGCAACGATCATCTCGTAGCCCATGCCGCCGCTGTTCTTGCCGAAGCCCTGGTTGTCGCGGACGATCCGCTTGCTGACCAGCTGCATAAAAGGAACTTCCTCTTCCATGACTTCCTGTTCGGCAGTGTCAGCCATGGCACAGAACAACGGTGAGACGGCGTCTTCACCGTCACGGAACGCCTTGGCGCCGCCGCCCATGCCGTTGAGGTCTGCGCACAGGTTTCCCACCTGGTCGCCGTGCTGGGTCAGGCCGCCCCACAGGAAGGTGTTGATCTGGTTGAACCACGGAGCCAGGACATTGGAGAACTTCTCCGGGTTGGAGAACTGCATCTTGGCAAAGGCTGTCTGCAGGGCTGAGAAGCCGCGGAACGAGGCCTGCAGCGACTGCCCCATCGGCGCATCGTAACCGGCGTCGGCCCACGTGTGCTCATCCGAGATGATGTCGATGGGCGACATCGCCGAGGTACAGCGGGGCAGGTCCGGCCACCAGAACGCCAGGATCGCCTGCATCATCATCGACTTGACCGAGCACAGCGGGGAGTTGATGGCCCTGTTGAGGATTTCAGGACCCGTGCCCCTCAGGTCCACGGTCATTTTGTCACCCTTGACGGTCACCTTGCAGGCGAACTTGATCAGGATGTTTTCCTTGAGCGTGGAGTCCATGAACTGATTGAAGGACACCGTTCCGTCCGGCAGTTCGCTGATGCGGCGCTTGACTTCCTGCTCCACGTCTTCAACGGTGACGCGCAAGGCGGCGACGAAGGTCTCCACTCCCACTTCGTCGATGATGCTGTCGACGCGTTCCTGGATGCGCTGGACGGCACCGATCTTGACCTTGAGGTCGGCCAGCTGCAGCTTGGGGTCGCGAACCGAGTGCTGCAGGAACGTCAGCAGGTCCCGGCGCAGGTCACCTTTCTCCACGATCTTGAAGGGCGACATCCGGAGCCCGTCGTCGAACGGGGTCTCGGAGCCTGACGGCATCCCGCCGGGCTCGCAGGCCCCGTTTTCGCCTTCGTGAATGGTCGCGGCGACCCAGGCGATGATCTTTCCGTCGCGGAAGATCGGCATGATCATGGACTGGTCCGTGTTGTGGACGTTTCCGTACCGGGCATCGTTGTGGATGAAACCATCGCCGGGGTTGATCCCCACCGTCGGCTCGTCCTTCCAGTACTTCATGATGTAGCGGATCGGGTGGTGCAGGATCGCGGAGAACGCGATCACGCCGTGGCAGGACAGGTAGGTGACGTCCCCTTCGGCGGTGTAGATCGCCGTCGTCAGGTCCCCCCATTTGGCGCCGGGAGCGGCGCCCATGGCCTCGCACATTTCGTAGCCCTCATCCAGGGCGCCGGCGAGGCGCTTGCGGATGCGGTCCACCTTGATCGGGTCCACGCCCTTGGAGATGCACTCGTCCTCGTAGGCGGAGCGGGAGGTGATCTGGTGGCTGCGCATGATGGCCGGGTCGGGGCCGAGGAAGAGGGTTGTTTCGTCCATAAACTGGTCCACCCACTGCTGCTCCTGGGCAGTCAGCGGCTGGGAGGCTTCTTCTCCGGCTGCGCCGGTGGTGCTGTTTTCATTTGCTGTAAGCGTCATTGCTGTCGAGCTCCTTCAATGGGATTAGCTGGAAGGTCTGGATGTGGATCCGTGCGGCACGGGATCAGTCTTTGAGAAACCACACGGCTCCCTGGGACGTCGGTTCCAGGCGCCAGCCCGGTTCAACCAGATACGTGGTGTTTTCTGTGGTGACGATGGCGGGGCCGTGGATGACGTGCTGGTGGTGGAGGGCCTCGGCGTCGTACACCGGGGTATCCACGGCTCCGTCGGTCTTCACGAAGTGGACCTGCCGGGTGCCGACAGGGCTGGGCATTGTCCGGTCGTGTCCGGAGTCGATCGAGTCGAACTTGACCACGTCCCCGTCCACATAGGACGACACCCGCACGGTCTGGGCCCGGATGCCGGCCTCGGGGGCCTGGCTGCCGGCGCCGTAGCGCTTCCCGTAGATATCCGAGAACGTCCGGATCAGGTGCAGCACGTCGGCGACGCCGTTCACACGGTTGATGTCGAAAACGACGGCCGTGGTCACCAGCTGGTTGCCGTAGCGCATGTCCATTTCGAGGCTGTAGCGGATGTCGGCGGCGTCGTACCCCTGACGGATCAGGTCTTCCTTGCCCTTGGCTTCCAGCTCCTGGATGACGTTGTTCAGTTCGTCGTAGCTTTGGTAGAGGCTGCGGTCCGTGGGGTTGTACAACACCACATGGGAGCCGCGCTCATGGATGTGGAGGGGTTTCATGTTGCCGGCGCCGCAGGCCGAGAATACCGAGGAAAAGGGCGGCGCGAGGATCCTGCGGATGCCGGCGTGATCGGCGATGCCGCAGGCGTGCAGGGGTCCGTTGCCGCCATAGGCCAGCATGGTGAAGTCTTCCGGGAGGTATCCCCTGACGCGCAGCTCCTTGGCCATTCCGATCGCCATCTGCTCGTCGACCGCATTCTTGATGATCTTGGCGACCTGGATGGTGTCCATGTCCAGCTCGTCGGCGAGAACCTCGTCGATTGCGTAGACGGAGCGCTTCTTGTTCAGCTTGATGTAGCCGTTGGCGTAGTTGTCCGGATCCAGGTAGCCCAGGACCAGGTCAGCGTCCGTGACCGTGGGGCGGAGGCCGCCGCGGTCGTAGCAGGCGGGGCCGGGGTCTGAACCTGCTGATTCCGGACCGATCTGTACCGCATGGTGGATGCGGTCATAACTGGCAATCGAACCCCCGCCCGCACCCAGCGTCAGCAGGTGAATCATGGGCACCGATACCAGCCAGCGGCCGATGGTCGGCTGGAAGTCGTAGTGCTTGACTCCGCCTTCCGGGACCAGGCCGATATCGAAGGACGTGCCGCCCATGTCCGTCGAAATCACGTTTCCCAGCCCGGTGCTGTGGGCCAGGTGCTGGGCAGCGCCCACGCCGGCGATGGGTCCGGAGTGGATGGTCTGCAGGGCATCCGTCGAGTTGGACTGCGCCATGCCGCCCGAGTTGTGGATCACCAGCATGGGTTTGTCGTAACCGGAGGCACGCAGGTTGTTGGACAGCTGCCCCAGCGCGTGGAACATGATCTCGTGCAGGAACGCGTCCACGATCGTCGACGTCGCCCGGACATACTCGCCTTTTCGGCCCGACACCTGGCTTCCGAGCAGGACCGGGATGGCCCCGAGCTCGTGGGCCGGGTACTCGTCCAGGATGATCTCCAGGATCTGCTGCTCATGGACCGGGTTCTCGGTCGAGTTGACCAGGGAGACCACAATCGCTTCCGCCCCGGCGTCCACGAGTTCGCGCACCTGGGTGCGGACATCGTCTTCCATCAGCGAGACGACCACCTTGCCGGCCGAATTGATTCGCTCCTTCACCGACCGGATCAGGGCGCGGGGCACGAGCGGATCCGGGCGGGTGGCGTCGGGCATGTTCTGCTGCTTGGAAGGGTCCAGTCCCTCGCCGTAGCCGCGGCCGCGGGAAAGCGGGATGGTGTCCTCGAAGCCGTGGGTGACCAGCGCCCCCACACGGGGGCCCTTGCCTTCGATCAGGGCGTTGGTGCCGAGGGTGGTGGCATAGCGGACGGAATCGACTTCCTTCAGGACGAGGTCCCGGTCCAGTCCGGCGCGTGAGCAGGCGAGGTCGAGTGCTTCGTTGAAGCCTTGGGCCAGATTGTGGTGCGTTGTGAGCGCCTTTGCTTCAACGTACTGGTCTTCCCAGGCAAAAAAACAGTCGGTAAATGTGCCGCCGATGTCGACGGAAATTCGCTTCATGACCAGTGGTCTCCTTTATTCCAAGTACTAGCTGAACGAATGGGGGGAATGGTTGTGGGTGTTGTAGGAGCCGAGCGCCGGGGTGAAATCGGCAACCGCCTCTTCACCGGGTCCGTAGTTGATGACGATCTCAGGCTTGGTGCCCCGCTTGAGCCATGTTTCGCGGAGCGAGTCGATGTCCCACAGCATGTCCACCGTGGGCGGGTGTCCCGGCGGTACGTACTCCGTTTCCAGCTGGGTTCCGCATCCCGGGCAGTAGAACTCGAGAATCCGGCAGAATGTGGGGTCCGGAGCGAACGTGAATTCATACTTCTCCGGGTCCAGGATCGACTGGTGGATTTCCGTGGGGTCCCGGTCGTAGACCAGGGTCCCCTCCTTGTAGTTGCCTCTGGCCTCGCCGAGGTCGTGGTTGCATACCTTGCAGTTCCACCGCTCGGTGTCGAGATCGATGATCAGATATTCCGTCATTGGAATTCGCATAGCGTGTCTCACCTGTTCTTGCTGATGGATGTGTGGGGTTACTTCTGGATGGTGTCTGTGAGCATGAGGTCGCCGGAGACCGTCACATCGAAGACCCAGCCGTGCGGCACACGGGCCGTGAAGTAGGGGCCTTCTACGATTGCGGGGCCCGCCGCCGAGGCCCCGGCCGTTTGGCTCTCCAGGTCGAAGACCTGAACCTCGTCGACCTTGTCCACGGCGGAGCGGACCTTCCGGGTGGAGGCGGCGACGGCGGGCGTCTTCGCCACTGATTCGGCCCGCCGGATCGATGCGTGCGGCAGTTCGTACCGGGCGGTCAGCGTCAGCATGGTGTTGTGTTCGCTGGTGCCGGGCTGCGGGTCGGAAGCCAGGTACGGCAGCTCGGACACCAGCTGCCCTTCGGCGTCCTCCAGCACTACGTTCCATTCGAGCCGGCATTCGTCAATTTCGTGGCCCTCCTGGAACATGTCCCGGGTGGCCCGGGCCAGCAGCGTCGCCTTGGTTGCACCGAAGTTTTGCTCGTCCATTCCCGCGACGTTGGCCTCGTAGGTCTGCGCAATGTCGGAGAAGCCGATTCCGAAGGCGGAGAAGACAGCGGCCATCTTCGGCACCAGGACGCGGCGGACACCGGCGATCCGGGCGGCACCACAGGCGCTCATCGGTCCGGCACCTCCAAACGCGGCAACCGTGGTGGCGTCCGCAGCCTCGACGTCGGCCGCGAAGGACTGCGACATGCGGGCGAAGTATGCGGCCTCCATCCGGATCAGGGCGTCATTCAGGGTAATCCCCAAAGGTTCCGCGATGACTTCGGTGATGACGGCGCGGGAGCGTTCGGCGTCAAGGCTGAACCCTCCGTCGAGGTAGGTGTCCGGATCGAGCACGCCGAGCAGCAGGTTTACATCCGTGATCGTGGCCTGCTTGCCGCCAAAACCAAAGCAAGCAGGGCCCGGTGCGGCTCCGACGCTCTCGGGCCCGACGGTGATGACGCCGTCGCGGACGGCGATGACAGAGCTGCCCCCCACTCCGCTGGAATGGACGTTGCTCATCTCGAACGACATCGGAACCCCCTGGATCGAGCCCCTGCGCTCCGTCGAGATGGTCGAGTTCTTCACCGAGCCGACGTCCGTGGTGGTGCCGCCGACGTCGATCATCAGAACGTGCGCGAGTCCATAGGCCTCCGAGAGGGCCTTGGTCCCTTCCAGCCCGCCGCGGGGGCCCGAAGAGTAGGTCTTCAACGCGACCGACTTGGCCACCCGTGACGAAGCGCCGTCATTGCGGTAGATCAGGAGCGGGTTCTTGACCTTGTGGTCCCGCAGCCGGTGCTCGGTGCTGTAGAGAAACCGTTCCATGGTCGGATGCAGGAAGGAGTTGATGATTCCTGACCACACGCGCCGAGCCTGGACGGTGTCGGGCGTGAATTCCCAGGAGAACAGCATGGGCACCGAGCCCAGCAGATGGCGGGGGAACTTCCGGAGCAGGACGCCTTTGACGGCCTTCTCCCTGGTGCGGTCCGCCATGGCGATGACAAGCCGTGCGGCGCCGTCGGTCGTCAGCCGGTTGACGTGCTTGACGATCTCCTGGGCGAGCTCCTCCGCGTCCTGTTCAGCGTTGATGACTGCCACCCGTGTGCCGACGAGGTCTTCGAACAGCTCAGCTGCCGCCCCGCCGTTGCGGAGCTCGCCGGCCAGCGTGGGGCTGTCGGTGAGGATGCCAATCCTGGGTCCCTTGCGCTCCACGAGGGCGTTGGTGCCCTGGGTGGTGGAGTACCGGATATGACGTGTGGAGTGCAGCAGCCCGGGGAGATCCTCTTCGCCGAAGATTTCCTTGGAAGCTTTGGCCATGCCGTCGAAGAGACACTGGGAGAGGTCAAAGGGCGTCGTGAGAGTCTTCGTGAACGAAAAATTCTCACCGTCCCAGACACAAATATCGGTCAGTGTCCCACCGTTGTCGATGTTAATGAGCCGTTCCATTGATACTCCTTTGTATGTTGAGGCGCGGTGACACCAGCGGCGTATTCCTCACCTTGCGACTGTGATCCAAGCCACATTGAGGACTGGTCTCAGTGTGGCTCAGCAGCCGGAGTGGCCCGCAACCACCTGACCGGGTGGACTATCCGGGGCCCGGTCGGCTACCCGGGTGGGTAGCGGCCTGCGAAAACCAACGCGGGGTCAGATACGGCCCATGCCGGGCGGCTTAATGGGCCGCATCTGACCCCGCGTTGGCAGTAGACTCCGGGCATGGGATCCGTCGATGACGCGCTGGCTGCCCTGCCTGAACCGGCCCGCGCTGCCTTGCAGCGGGTCATCGCCGTGGCCCGGGCAGAAGCCCCCGACGCCGTGGATGGCGTCAGCTACGGCATGCCCGCGCTGAAGGTTCAAGACAAGCCGCTCATCGGAGTCACGGCGAGCGGCAGGCACTTCTCGGTCTTCCCGTTCTCGGCGCGGGTGGTGGACGCCGTCGCGCCCCGGCTTGAGGGCTTCTCGGTCTCCAAAGGGACCATCCGCTTCACAGTGGACCACCCCGTCCCCACCGAAATCCTGACGGAAATCGTTCGGCTCCGGCTCCGGGAGATCACCTAGACTCGAGTCCATCCCCGCCCGCAACTTGAGGAGCCTCCATGCGCGCCACGATCATCCACGCCCCCGGCGACATCCGGGTCGAGGACCGTGACTATCCCACGGTCCAGCTGCCCACCGACGTCGTCGTCAAGGTCACCGCCACGTGTGTCTGCGGCTCGGACCTGTGGCCCTACCGCGGCGTGCGGCCCACCCGCAAACCCACCGCGATCGGCCACGAGTTCATCGGCACCGTGGAAAGCATCGGCTCAGGAATCACCAGCCTGGCGGTCGGAGACCTCGTGATCGCGCCGTTCGTGATCAGCTGCGGCGCCTGCCCCCAATGCCTCAACGGCGTCACCGTGGCCTGCGAGCACCTGGCCGGCTGGGGCGGCAGGGACGACACCGGTCACGCGATCGACGGCGGCCAGGGCCAGGCGGTCCGCGTCCCGCTGGCCGACTCCACCCTGGTCAAGGTTCCCGGGATCACCGAGCCGGACGATGCCCTCCGGAACAGCCTGCTCACGCTCTCCGACGTGATGGCGACCGGCCACCACGCCGCCCTCGCCGCGAAGGTGGGCCCGGGCCGCACCGTCGTGGTGGTGGGCGACGGCGCCGTCGGGCTCTGCGGGGTGCTGGCCGCCAAGCGCCTCGGCGCGGAACGGATCATCGCGATGTCCCGGCACGCCGACCGGCAGGCCATCGCCCGCGAGTTCGGGGCCACCGACATCGTGGCGGAGCGCGGCGACGACGGCGTCGCCAAGGTCCGCGAACTCCTCGGCGGAGTGCTGGCCGATTCCGTCCTTGAGTGTGTCGGGACCAAGGAATCCATGGACCAGGCGCTGCACAGCACCCGCCCGGGCGGCGCGCTGGGCTTTGTCGGCGTTCCCACCGGCGGCGGAGAGGTCCCGCTGCGCCACCTCTTCGATACGAACATCTCCATCGGCGGCGGGATGGCCCCGGCGCGGACCTACATCCCGGAGCTGCTGGCGGACGTCCTCGCCGGCACGATCAATCCGGGCCGCGTCTTCGACGTTGTGATGCCGCTGGAGGACGCCGCCGAGGCCTACCGCGCCATGGATGAACGGCGCGCCATCAAGGTCCTGCTGACCCCCTGACGGAACGCCCAAACGGCGGCGGCGCCGGGATTGCCCGGCCCCGTCCGGGAACCCCTGGACCGGCTCGTGTTCCGGCTCTTGTTCTGGCAGGGCGCGGGGTCTACCGTGAAGCGCATCAGCATCCGCCGCCGTTGAGGAGCCGTCATGGCCAGGTTTGTGCAGATCATCGAATTCCAGACCTCCCGCATCGAGGAAATCGAAGCGCTGGGCCGGCCGTCCCGGACTGAAGGAAGCACCCCGCCCACCTTCCGCCGGATCCTTGCCACCGCGGACCGCGACCGCCCCGGAACGTATCTCACCCTGGTCGAATTCGATTCCTACGACTCGGCCATGGAGAACTCCGCACGGCCCGAGACCTCGGACTTCGCCGCACGGATGGCCGCCCTCTGCGACGGGCCGCCGGTGTTCCGCAACCTGGACGTGATGTGGGAGGACACCGGCAGCCCAACGGACCTTCCGTAGGGGCCCGCCATGGATTCCGCACGTCCTGACCCGCCGGCCGGGAGTTCCCCGGCCGGACCTCTCGTGCTGAACCTCAGCAGCGCCGGCACGGTTCCCCTGCACCTGGTGGGGGGCAAGGCCCTGAATCTCGGCAGACTCCTGGCGGCCGGCCTGCCGGTCCCGCCCGGGTTCTGCCTGACCACCGCCGCTTACGAACTGGCGGCACCGCCCGGGCTGGAGGCCCTCGCGGCCGAGCTCGACGCGATTGGATCCGGGGCAGGGACGGCGGCAGTCCGGACCGCGGCAGACCCGGGGGCCCTGGGCACCGTCGCCGGGCGGGCCCGGGCACTGATCGCGGAAGCGCCGATCCCGCCCGAGGTCGATGCCGCCGTCCGCACCGCCTACGCCGAAATGGGCGGAACCCTGCCGGTGGCCGTCCGCTCCTCCGCCACGGCGGAGGACCTGCCCTTCGCCAGTTTCGCCGGCCAACAGGACTCCTACCTCGATGTCATCGGCGCCGACGCCGTGGTCGGGGCGGTCCGGCGCTGCTGGGCGTCCCTCTGGAGCGACCGTGCGGTGGCGTACCGGTCGGCCAACGGCATCAGCAACCGCGACGTCGGGCTCGCCGTCGTCGTCCAGACCATGGTTGACGC
Source organism: Arthrobacter sp. U41 (assembly GCF_001750145.1). Classification (NCBI taxonomy): domain Bacteria; kingdom Bacillati; phylum Actinomycetota; class Actinomycetes; order Micrococcales; family Micrococcaceae; genus Arthrobacter; species Arthrobacter sp. U41. The sequence continues at coordinate 1,741,113 of NZ_CP015732.1, read as the reverse complement.
CGCCACGGCCGGGGTGCTGTTCACCGCAAATCCCGTCACCGGGACCCGGACGGAGACGGTCATCAATGCGAGCCCCGGCTCGGGGGAGGCCGTGGTCTCGGGAGCGGTCAACCCGGACCAGTTCGTGCTGGACACGGCTTCCGGTCAGGTCAGGCTGCGAACGCCGGGAGGGACGGGCCCCGGGCGCGGCCCCGCACTGAGCGACCCGCAGCTGCAGGAACTCACGGCGCTGGGCGGCGGTGTGCAGCGCCTCCTCGGGGCGCCGCAGGACATCGAATGGGCCATCGACGCCACGGGCCGGATCTGGCTCACCCAGTCCCGCCCGATCACAACGCTCTATCCCCTGCCCGAACCCGCGCCCGAGGATGCCGGAGCGGGTGCCGCGGCCCCCGCCCGGGTGTACCTGTGCGGCACCCTGTTCCAGGGGCTGACCCGGCCGATCACGCCGATGGGGCTGGCCGTCCTTGAGATGATGCGCAATGGCAAGGGGCCCTGGCGGTACGTCAACCCCGGGATGCGGATGTACGTGGACCTGACAGCTGTGCTCCGCAGCAAGTCGGGCCGGGCCTACCTGCTGAAATTGCTCCCCCTGGCGGACGGGCGATCCGGCGCCGTGCTTCCGGCACTGCTCGAGGATCCGAGGTTCGATGTCATTGAGCGCCCGTTGCTGGGAACCCTGCGCAAAGCCGGTGCAAAACGCGGCCGCCCGAACCCGACCCGCCGCCCCGGCGGCACGGAGAATTCAGCCAGCCTCGGTCTCATCCTGGGGCTCCTTCCCGCGATGATCCGGCCCGCCTTCCGGCCCGCCGCTGAGCTGCGGCGGGCGAAGAACTACGGCAGGCGGCTCGAATCCGAGCTCCGGCTGGCCGAACCCGCCAGCTCCGCCCAGCGGCTGGACTTCACCGAGCAGATCCTGGGCCGGACCATTAACGGTCTGATCATGGCCACCCTGCCGGGCCCGTCCCTGGGCTACATCATGCTGGCGGTGGCCCGGCGGCTGCTGCGCGGCATCGCGCCACCCCGTGAGCTGGAAGCGGTCCTGCGCGGCCTCCCCCACAACATCACAACCGAAATGGACCTGGAACTCTGGCAGCTCGCCGTTTCCATCGGCGACGACCCGGTCTCGCGCGGGGAGTTCCTGGCGAAACGTCCTGAGGAGTTGTCCGCCGAATATCTCGCCGGCAAGCTGCCGCCCCAGGCCCAGGCGGGGGTGCGCGGCTTCCTCGCCCGCTACGGCCACCGCGCCGTGGCGGAAATCGATCTCGGCATGCCCCGCTGGTCCGAGCAGCCCGACCACATCCTCGGCATGATCTCCAACTACCTGCGCGTCGAGGATCCGGAGCAGGCTCCCGACCGGCAGTTTGCCCGGGCAGCCGAGCACGCCGAGGACAGGATCCGCAGCCTGGTGGCCCGCGCGCGGGTCCGGAGCCCCTGGCGCGCGCGGGCGCTGGAGCTCAGCCTGCGCCGCGTGCGGCAACTGGCGGGACTGCGCGAACTCCCCAAGTTCTACATCGTGGAGGTGCTCGGCGAGATGCATCGGCAACTGGATCGGATCGGCGCGGATCTGGCCTCAGCCGGCTCGATCGCCACCGCCGATGACGTCTTCTTCCTTGACTTCGACGAGATCCGCGTGGGCCTGCGCGGCGCGGATCTGCACGGCATCGTCGCGGACCGCCGGCAGCTCTACGCCATTGAACTGCGACGCCGGCGCATCCCGCGGCTGCTGCTCTCCGACGGCACCGACGTCGAGGCCGCGATGATGGCGAAATCACCGGCATCCGGTGCCCTGACCGGGACCCCGGCCTCGGCAGGCACCGCCACCGGAAAGGTCAGGGTCATCCTGGACCCGGTTGGTGCCCATCTGGAACCCGGCGAAATCCTGGTGGCGCCTTCCACGGACCCCGGCTGGACCCCCTTGTTCCTGACGGCCGGCGCGCTCGTTATGGAAATGGGCGGGGTGATATCCCACGGGGCCGTGGTGGCCCGGGAGTACGGCATCCCGGCCGTCGTGGGCGTCCCGGACGCCACGACACGGCTGCATACCGGCCAGTCCGTCACAGTCGACGGCGCGGCCGGCACCATCCGCACGGAGCCGTGACCCGGAGATGCGGAGCCGTACATCCGGAAATCCGTGCCGCCGTCTGCGGTGGGGTGCGAGGCAGGGCGGGCTGGCCTCACAGGTTTAGCACAGTTGTGCCAGATAGAATCGAACCATGACCACACCGGCACACCAGCCAACGCGCCACGAGTCGCCGTTTCGGCTGTCCCGGGAACGGACACCGCAACAGGCCGGTGGCACGTTCGCCCTGGCCCGCAGGACGAGGAACGTCCTGCGCAGGGTTCCGGTGTGGACCTGGCGGGTGCTGATGCACTCGGTGAAGGCCAGCGAGAACGCCCGCTTCAACGCCGACCCGATTACCGGCGTCGACTACTTCCACGACATCGATTTTGTGGGTGACGGCATCCGGGCGCACCGCCTCGACGTCATCAGCCCGCACCTTCCGGCCGGCACCTCGGCGGCCGGCTCCACGGGATCCCTGCCCGTCTACGTGTACTTCCACGGCGGCGGCTGGACTTCCGGGGACAAGGCCTCGCTGACCAAGTACTGCGCGAGCCAGGCCGAGGGCGGCATGGTGGTGGTCAACGTGAACTACCGGAAGGCGCCGCGCTTCCAGATGGCACACGTCCTGGCGGACGCCAACGCCGCACTGGCCTGGGTCCGGCAGAACATCGCCGGCTATGGGGGCGACGGATCGCGGATCATCCTCGGCGGCGACTCCGCCGGCGGGCAGATCGCGGCCCTCCTCACCGCGGCCAGCTTCCAGCCGGAACTGGCGCGGCACCACGGCCTGGAACCGGCCGTTCCGGGCTCCGACTTCAAGGGCCTGGTCCAGCACTGCAGCGTGGTGGATTTCTCCGTCTTCTTCGAAAAGGGCTTCGTGCTGAGCCTGAACTTCATCCGCATGCTGCTGCCCGGCCTCCGCTCCGGCGGCGGGAACAGCGGCAGGAGCCGGGGCATTGGCGGGGGACTGAGCCCCGCCTCCGGCGGCCGCTTTGGCGGCAGCGGCGCCGGCCGGCTGGAGGCCCTCCGCAGGGGCGCGGGCTTCCTCTCCCCGATCGAGTGGCTGGATTCCCGCTTCCCGCCGGTTTTTGTGACCACCTCGGAGCGGGACTTCTTCTACGCCGCAAACCTGAACTTCATTGCCCGGCTGCGCGAACATTCCGTCCCCGTGGACAGCCTCATCTACGACTGGGGCAACTCCAACACCGAACACACCTGGCAGCAGGACTTCCGCTACCCGGAATCGCAGGAAGTGTACCGCCGGCTCCATGCTTTCGTGCGCAAAGTGGCCCCGGCACCGGCAGGTTAGGCGCTGCCACTCGTGCCGGATCCGCCCAGCCGCAGCGGCACGGGGTTATTGTTTAGACCATGGTGTCTGCCGGCAGCAACGCACAGAGCAATCCGGAACCCGAGGGGTTCGGATCGGCGCTGGTTGACGAAGCCGCCCGCCGGGATGCCGCCCTCGGCGACGTGGACTGGACCGCACTTCCCCACGGCGCGGTGCGGGGCACCTTCGATGCCCCCAGCGGAACACTCGCCACCCTCTCCATGGGCACCCCGGGCAGCCCTCGGGTGCTCCTGATTCCCGGGGCCACCGGATCCAAGGAAGACTTTGTCCTGATGCTGCCCGAACTCGCCGCTGCCGGGTACTTTGTCCTGAGCTGCGACATCGCCGGCCAGTACGAATCCGCCGCGGCGGGCCCTGAAAACCTCGTGCCTCCGCGCGCCCACTACGACTACGATTTGTTCACCAACGACCTGATCGCCTTGCTCGACGCGGAAGAGGGCGCCGCGCACGTCGTCGGCTATTCCTTCGCCGCGTTCGTGGCCCAGCTGGCGCACTCCCGGCGCCCGGAAAAGTTCCGGAGCCTCACGCTGCTGAGCTGCCCGCCCGAGCCCGGCCAGGCGTTCGGCGGAGTCCAGCGCATCGGCCGGTTCAGCGGCCTGGCCAGCCCGCGGGTCGGCGCCGCACTGATGATCCTGGGCATCCGCATCAACGTCGTGCACGTCCCGCCAAACCGGATTCGGTTTGTGAAATACCGGTTCCGGTTCACCCGCCGGAGCTCCGTGAGTGACATCTTCGGGCTGATGCAGCATGCACCCGACCTGAGAGCGGTGCTGGCCGCTGCGCCGCTGCCGAAATTCGTCGCCGTCGGCGAGCATGACCTCTGGCCGCTGGTGTTGCACCGCCGCTTCGCGCAGTCGATCGGTGCCCGAATTGCGGTCTACCGGGGCGGGCACAGTCCCAGTGAGACCTCGCCGCATCAGATGAGCCGCGACCTGATCGCGTTGTACGGGTCCGCCTAACGCGTGTCACCGTCAGATGCGAAGTGCGAACCCTGGAGCGCGTCGATGCTCCACAAGGAGTACTGCAGGGTCCTGGCCGTCGGCCACCAGCCGCTCCCGGAGCCGCGACAGTGCCGGGCCGCGTTCGTCGAGAAACTCCTGGAGCGCGTCGGCAGCCCCGGCTTTGCTCAGGTCGCGATAGTTAGTCATGGCAACACGCCGTTGCGCCCGTGCTCGCGCTCCCACTGCCGGCGGCGGCGGCGCCGCCGGAACGGGCCCTCCTGCTTGAACTCGACACCGAACGTGGTCCACGCCATCGCCAGCCGGCGGCCGACGGAGTGCCAGTCCGCCAGCGGCCGCGCGGAGACCTGCACGCGCAGGGTGGGGTCACCGATAACCGTCACCTCGGGCGGGATCTGGTAGGAGATGTCCAGATCATCGTGCACCGGCGGAAGGCCCCGGTGGACGGAGCCCCGGATCCGGTCCCAGACCTTCGACCGCAGGGCGAAATTTGAGCCAAACAGCGGAGGATGACCCAGCAGCCAGCCGATGGCCCAGAAATACCCGGGAATGTAGACGCTCGTGCCCACCCACCGGGCGAACCGCGTTTCGCCGTAGAAGTCGCCAGGACCGGAGACGGCGGACAGCGGGCCCGCCTTTTCCAGGATGGTTTCAACCCGTTCGAGCCAGTCGGCGGGCGGGACCGAGTCCGTGTCCAGCCTGGCAATCACTTCGTAGCGGGCTTCGTCGAAACCGCGTGCTGTGGAGGCGGCGATGCCGGGGAGTTCGACGGCGATCCGCCGTGCGCCCGCGGCGGCACAGACCTCTGCGGTGTTGTCAGTGCTGCCGTTGTCCACCACCACGATTTCGTCGGCCGGACGGGTCTGCCGGGCCAGTGCTGCAAGGCAGACGGCGAGCATCTCGGCGTCGTTCCGGGTAGGGATAACCACCGAGATCGTTGTCATATTGCCCCGATATTAGCCCGATACACAACGAAATGCCCCCGTCGGCCTCTTGCACCGCGGCCCCCGGCCCCGTAGGTTGGGCAACAGCGGACGAATGTCTCCGCAGCCGTTGGCCTCCGGGCCGCCGGAGATCAGCAGCATTTCAGAAGGATATGGCATGGCTACAGGCACAGTTAAATGGTTCAACGCCGAAAAGGGTTTTGGCTTCATTGCCCCGGATGACGGGTCAGCCGACGTTTTCGCCCACTACTCGGCAATCTCCAGCAGCGGCTACCGCTCGCTGGACGAGAACCAGAAGGTCGAGTTCGACGTCACCCAGGGCCCGAAGGGCCCGCAGGCTGAGAACATCCGCCCGCTCTAAGTACTCCGGATAGCAGCACCGGCCATCCGGCCGCCATGCTTTCCCCAAGACCACAAACGCCCCCCTCGAGGATTTCCTCGGGAGGGGCGTTTGTCGTTGGGCTACACGAAGGCGGACTTTCCGGTCACAGCCCTGGCCACGATCAGGGAGTTGATCTCATAGCTGCCCTCGTAGGTATAGAGGATTTCGGCGTCGCCAAAGAGCTTGCCCATCTCGTAGTCGCTGCTGATCCCGTTACCGCCCATCAGCGAGCGCCCCATCGCCACCGATGCCCGGGCCAGCCGGGTGGTGGTGGATTTGGCCATCGCGGCCTGGACCATCTCGAGCTTGCCGTCCTCCTGGATCCGGGCCAGCTGGGCCATCAGCGACAGCGAGGCGGAGGCGTTGCCCAGGATTTCGGCCAGCTGCTGCTGGATCAGCTGGAAACGCGCCAGTTCCTTGCCGAACTGCTTGCGCTCCAGCGAATAGGAACGCGCGACGTCGAACGCGGCCAGCTGGATGCCGGCGGCCTGCCAGCCCACCCAGGCGCGCGAATCCCGCAGCAGCTCGTTGGCCTTGGAGAAGTCCGTGGCCCCGGGAAGCAGGTTGGACGCCGGAATGCGGACCTCATCGAGCACGATATCCGCGTTCTGCATGATCCGCAGCCCGATTTTGTTCGCGATCTTGGTGGCGGTGTAGCCGGGGCGGTCCGTCTCTACGATGAATCCCTTGATCTGCTGGTCCGCGACATCCCGCGCCCAGACCAGGGCGAAGTCCGCAATGGTGCCCGCACCGATCCAGCGCTTGGCGCCGCTGATCACCCACTCGCCGCCGTCGCGCCGGGCCGTGGTGGCCAGCCCGCCTGCGATGTCCGAACCGTGGTCCGGTTCGGTCAGGGCGAAGGCGCCGATCTGGGTCAGGGCGGTGAGCCCGGGCAGCCAGCGCGCCTTCTGTTCCTCGGAGCCGAGCTGGTCGATCATGCCAACGATCAGCTCGTTGTGGATCCCCACCAGGGCCGAGAGGGACACATCGGCTCGTGCCACCTCGACGTACATCAGGCCCTTGAACAGCTTGGAGGTGCCGTCCGTCTGCAGGCCGCCCAGGCCGTACTTGCCGAGCTCGGCGAGCAGCCCGAAGGGGAACTCCTCACGGTTCCAGTAATCGATCGAGGCCGCCCGGATCCGGGACTGGAGGAAGTCACGGATTTCCTGGTAGCGGGACTGTTCCGCCGGCGGCAGCAGGTCGACGATGTACATCAGATCGGCGTCCGGGAAGGGCGGTGCCGCCGCGCCTTCCGGCGCTTTCTCATCCGCAGTGACCCTCTGTCCGCTGGCACGTCCCTGTGGCTGCACGGGCATGTATCCCTTCGTAGTGATCCGGTCATGAACCGGGTCGGCTCTTCCAAACCCTTGGATGTCCTAGTATATTGCACAGTGATGGGGATCACTAGGCAACTGGTGATCCCCGGGCAACGGCGCCGGGCCTGGAACGGCTGCGCCACCAGACTTCGAAAGGTGCACCATGACAGTCACTGAGGAATTCCGCGAAGCACGCGACCGCATGCTTGACCTCCGCACGGACTACGAGGCGGCGCGCAGCGAATTCCAGTGGCCGCGCTTTGAGCACTTCAACTTCGCCCTGGACTGGTTCGACCAGATCGCGGCCGACCCGGCCAAAGCGGACAACCCGGCCCTCGTCATCGTCGAACAGGACGGCTCAGCCACCCGGCGCAGCTTCGCGGACCTGTCCCGGCGCTCCGCCCAGGTGGCCAACTGGCTGCGCAGCCAGGGTGTGCGGCGCGGGGACCGCATGATCATCATGCTCGGCAATCAGGTCGAACTCTGGGAACTGATGCTCGCCGGCATCAAACTGGGCATCGTGATGATCCCGACGACCACCCTGATGGGACCCGCGGACCTCAAGGACCGGGTGGAGCGCGGCGGCGCGAACTGGGCCGCCGTCGGAAGCGCCAATATCAGGAAGTTCGACGAAGTCCCCGGTGACTACACCCTGATCGAAATCGGCGACGGCGGCGCCGGGCTAAACACAGCCGCCCTGCAGTACACCGAGTCCGCCGGAACGGGGGAAGACTTCACCCCGGACGCGCCGACCCTGGCCGACGAAACCCTGCTGCTGTACTTCACCTCGGGCACCACCTCCAAAGCCAAGCTCGTGGAGCACACCCACACCTCCTACCCGGTGGGCCACCTGTCCACCATGTTCTGGATCGGGATGGAACCCGGCGATGTGCACCTCAACGTGGCCTCGCCCGGCTGGGCCAAACACGCCTGGTCCAACGTCTTCACGCCGTGGATCGCCGAGGCCTGCGTGTTTATCTACAACTACGAGCGCTTTGACGCCAAGGCGCTCATGGAGCAGATGGACCGCGAATCCGTGACGAGCTTCTGCGCCCCGCCCACGGTCTGGCGCATGCTCATCCAGGCCGACCTGACCCTGCTGAAAAATCCGCCCACCAAGGTGGTTTCCGCCGGCGAGCCGCTCAACGCCGAAGTGATCGACCAGGTCCAGCGCGCCTGGGGCCAGACCATCCGCGACGGGTTCGGCCAGACCGAATCCACGGTGCAGATCGCGAACACACCCGGCCAGCCGATCAAGATCGGCGCCATGGGCAAACCGCTGCCCGGCTACGACGTCGTCCTGGTGGACCCGGCCACCGGGGCGGAGGGCGACGACGGCGAGCTCTGCCTGCGCCTCGACCCCCGTCCCGTCGGGCTGATGAAGGCGTACTACGGGGATCCCGAAAAGACGGCGGACGCGTTCCGCGACGGTTATTACCACACGGGCGACATGGCAAGCCGGGACGAGCGCGGCATCATCACCTACGTGGGCCGCGGCGATGACGTCTTCAAATCCTCGGACTACCGGCTGTCCCCGTTCGAGCTGGAAAGCGTGCTGATCGAGCACCCGGCCGTGGCGGAGGCCGCCGTCGTCCCCTCCCCGGACCCGCTCAAGCTCTCCGTGCCCAAGGCGTTCGTCGTCCTGGCTGCCGGGCACGAGCCCGGCCCGGAACTCGCCGAAGACATCCTGCGCTACTGCCGCGACCATCTGGCGCCGTTCAAGCGGATCCGCCGGCTGGAATTTGCCGAGCTGCCCAAGACCATCTCGGGCAAGATCCGGCGCGTGGAGCTGCGGCACAGCGAAGAACTGCGCCACGGCGGAGGAACGGTACCGGCCGGGCTCGGCACGGAGTACTCCGAAGCCGACTTCCCCGGGCTGAAAAGTCCGGCCGAAAAGCTAGGCTGAACCCATGAGATTCAGGTCGAGTTGCTGGGGGTGCCGTGGCAACGCCGCTGCCGCGTGATCCGATCGCCGACGCCCGGCTGAACTGGGAGCGTCACGGCTGGTCCGACGTCGCGGCCCCGATGGCTGCCATCACCGCCATCATGCGGACCCAGCAGATCCTGCTGGCCCGGATCGAGGGGGTCCTGAAGCCGTTCGGACTTACCTTTGCCCGCTACGAACTGCTCGCCCTGCTGAGCTTCGCCCGCAGCGGCGCCCTGCCCATGAACAAGGCCAGCGCGCTGCTGCAGGTCCATCCCACGTCGGTGACGAACGCCGTCGACCGGCTGGAGCAGGCGGGGCTGGTGATCCGGTCGCCGCATCCGACCGACGGGCGCACCACCCTGATTGAACTCACCCAGGAGGGGCGGACCCTGGCGAAGCGGGCGACGGCGGCACTGAACGCCGAGGTGTTCGCCCGGTCCGGCTTCGCGGAACAGGACGTCGACCAGCTGATCGGGATCCTGGGCACCTTCCGCCGCAACGCCGGCGACTTCAGCGACTGACCCCCGGCGCAACCGCCTGGCCAAGATTGACAGCCCGTCACAACGCGGTGACGGGTTTCCGCGGCACCTGGAGAAACTCATGCAGCCGAACGCGTATTCCCGCCCCGATGACCGGGAGCTGCTCCGCGCTTCCCTGCGCCTGCTCTCCGGCAGGTTCCGGCCCGCCGTGCTCTTCGCCGGGCTGGCCAGCGGCGAGCTGCTGCAGCTGACGGATTTCCTTGGCACCGCCACGTCCAGCCTGCACCAGATGCTGGTGGTACCCGGCACGGGGCTCGGCGGCCGGGTTTTCACGCAGCGGCGGCCGTTCCTGGTCGAGGACTACATCGCCTCCGAAGGAATCACCCATGAATACGATCTCGCCGTCAGGCGGGAGCGGCTGACCTCGATGGCGGCCGTCCCCGTGGTGGTCCGGGGCCAGTCGCGGGCGGTGCTGTACATCGCCAGCCGGGACAGTGCGCCGCTGGGGGAAAACGCCGTCTGCGAGGCGATGGAGGCTGCCGCCGAGATTGCTGCGGAGCTCCGCATCCGGGACGAGGTGGACCGCCGGGTCTCGATCATCGACAACGCCAGGGCCGGGCCTTCCCCCAATCTGGACCGGGGTTGGCTGGAGCATGTCCGGGAAGCCCACGCCGAGCTGAGGTCCCTTGCCGGAACGGTCTCCGACCCCCAGCTGGCGCAGCAGGTGGACCTTATCGGCAGCCACCTGGCGCCGCCGCCGGCCGACGGCGTCCATCCGACGGCCCGGCTGGCCCGCCGTGAACTCGATGTCCTGGCGCAGGTGGCGCTGGGCTGCTCGTACCAGGAAACCGCGGAGCGTCTCGGCCTGAAATCGGTGACCGTCAAGAGCTACCTGCAAAACGCGATGGCCAAGTTGTCCGCGCACAACCGGCTCGAGGCCGTGTCCGCGGCCCGCCGTCTGGGCCTGATCCCATAGGGCGGGACTGCCGGTTTCACCGGCAGCCCCGCCACCACCCGCGCATCCCCCAAAGCCCGGAATCCGCTGGCTGGATTGCCTTCGGCAGATCCCTAGGGACCGGCGACGGGCTCGATAAATGCTGCGTCGTCCACATGCTTCGAGGAGGTGTGCGGACCGCCGTCTTCCAGCCCCTGCTTTTCGCGGTTGGGCAGAGCCAGGGTGCAGAGCACACTAAACACGCCGATGCCGGCGAGCAGGATCCCGATGGACCACGCACCGGACGTAACGGCGAGCTGCGCCGCCACGAGCGGGACAATGCCTCCGCCGACGACGCCGGCCAGGTTGTAGCCCATGCCGGCGCCGGTGTAGCGGTAGCGGGTCTCAAAGAGCTCCGGCAGCAGTGCCCCGGCAGGGCCGTAGGCGATGGCGAAGATCACCAGGGTGACGGTGAGGCCGAGACCAAAGGCAAAAACGGTGTTCGCGCTGAGGATCGGGAACAGCATGAGCGACCACGGCACGGCGAGAATGCAGGAGGTGGCGATGACCTTCTTGCGGCCGAAGCGGTCCGAGAGGACGCCGGAGGCCAGAGTGGCGGCGGCGACAAACAGCGAGGAGACCATGCCCGTGCTCAGCACTTCCACGCGGCTCAGCCCCATGCCGGTGGGGCTCGTGGCAAAGCTGGTGAGGTAGGCGGTGCCCACGTAGAAGAAAGCGAACAGGAGCGTCAGGGAGCCGCCGGCGAGGAGGATTTCGCGCGGCTGGCGCTTGACGGATTCGAGGATGGGCAGTTTGGTGCTGGTACGGGTAACCTTGGCGGCGTTCTTGAAGACCGGGGTTTCCTCGATGCTCAGCCGGACCCAGAGGCCCACGAGGACGAGCACTGCGCTGAGGATGAACGGAACCCGCCAGCCGATCGTGATGAAGGCCTCGGACTTGTCCCCCAGCGTCAGGTTGGTGAGGAGGAACGTGCCGCTGGCCAGGGCGAAGGCAACCGACGGACCGAGTTGCGGGAAGGAGCCGAACAGCCCGCGCTTTCCCACGGGAGCATATTCGGCCACGAGGAGCGTGGCGCCGGCCCATTCGCCGCCGACGGCAAGGCCCTGCACGAAGCGGAGCACCACCAGCAGGATGGGGGCGGCCACGCCGATGGTGCTGGCGTCCGGGATGAGGCCGATCATCACGGTGGCGATGCCCATCATCAGCAGCGTGGTGATGAGCGTCTTTTTCCGGCCGATCCGGTCGCCGAAGTGGCCGAAGATGATGGCGCCGACGGGACGGGCGAAGAAGGCTACGGCGAAGGTGCCGAAGGAGGCGATGGTGCCTGCCGCCGCGCCGAGAGCCGGGAAGAAGACGACGGGGAACACCAGTGCGGCGGCGGTGCCGTAGATGAAGAAGTCGTAGAACTCGATCGTGGTTCCGGCGGCGCTCGCGAAGGCAACCTTGCGCAGTGTCTTGCGGCTGGGCGGCGCTTGCAGCCCGGCCGGCGAAGTCGGTGAAACTGAAGTCATGGCAATCTCCTTTGATGTCAGCCTCGATGCACGGCTTGTGACTTAGCTCACCGTAACGAAAAGCATGGACATCCAACTACCTCCTAAAAGAGGTAGTCGGGAACGCCGGGGACCGGAAATCAACATCTGGGCGGTACTGCTAGCCACGCTGTCCAGCATGGTGGTCGGGTCCGTCTGGTACATGCCGAAGGTGTTCGGCAACTACTGGATGCGCGTCGCCAAGGTCAACCCGAGCGGTGAGGCCAGGGACGCCGTGACGCCGATCCTGATCACACTGGTGGTCAGCTTCTTCAGCGCCTGGGTGCTGGCCGGGTCCGCGGCCATCTCGCAGCACTTCTACGGCGGGAATTTCCTGGTCAACACCCTGGTCACCGCCCTGATCCTCTGGGCGGGGTTCACCGCGGCCAGGTTCATCACCCACGACGCCTTCGAGGGACGCCCGGCCGGACTGACGGTCCTGAACTGTGCCCACGAACTCGTCACCCTCGCGGTGATGGCCCTGATTATCGGGCTCTTCGGGATCAGCGCGGCCTGATGCCCTGACGGGCCCGGACAGCCCAGACGCGGCGGGTCCTGGCCGGCGTGACGCCGCGGGAACGGCCCCGTGACGCGCAAAAGCCCTGTCGCTACCGGAATTCGGCGGCGACAGGGCTTTTGCGCGTCACGAGACAGCCGGCGCGTCGCACGAAGGCCTGCGTGCCGCGTGATGCGTGCCGGCTAGCGGTGGGTGAAGTCCGGCTGGCGCTTCTCGGCGAAGGCGGCCATGCCTTCCTTCTGGTCCTCGGTGGCGAACAGCGAGTGGAACACGCGACGTTCGAAGAGCACGCCCTGGGCCAGTCCGGTCTCGAAGGCGGTGTTGACGGCTTCCTTGGCGACCATCGCCACCGGCTTGGATTTGGAAGCAATCACCCCGGCCGCTTTAAGTGCCTCGTCAACAACGTCAGCGGCCGGCACCACACGGGACACCAGGCCGGCGCGTTCGGCTTCCACTGCGTCCATAAATCGCCCGGTCAGGATCATGTCCATCGCCTTGGATTTTCCCACCGCGCGGGTGAGGCGCTGCGAGCCACCCATGCCGGGCAGCACGCCGAGGTTGATTTCCGGCTGTCCGAACTTGGCGTTGTCCCCGGCGATGATGAAATCGCACATCATCGCGAGCTCACAGCCGCCGCCCAGGGCGAACCCGGACACGGCCGCGACCACCGGGATCCGCAGCCGGGTGAAGTCTTCCCAGCCGCGGAACCAATCCGCCGCGTACATGTCCATGTAGCCCTTGGACTGCATTTCCTTGATGTCCGCCCCGGCCGCGAAGGCCTTGGCGGAGCCGGTCAGCACGACCGCCCCCACCTCCGGGTCGACATCCATGGCCGACACGGCGGCCACGAGTTCGTCCATGGTGGCCTTGTTCAGGGCATTCAGCGCCTCGGGCCGGTTGAGCGTCACGAGCCCCACCCTGCCCCGGCGCTCCACCAGAATGTTTGTGTACTGCTCCGTCATGCCTGTCCCCTCAGCTGCTTGTCAGAATGTTTGGTGTCCGGCTTCTCAGTGTTTCAAACCGGCCAGTGTTCGGAACCGGCTAGTGTTCGGATTTTTCCCGGATGTCGGTGATGATGCCGGAGAAGTCCCGGCCCGCCCCGCCTTCCGCGGCAAAGGTATCGTAGATCTCCGAAGCGAGCGGCCCCAGCCTGGCGGCGACGCCGGTGCTTTCCAGTGCATTGAGCGCGAGCTTGAGGTCCTTCGCCATCAGGGCACCCGCGAAGCCGGGCTGATAGTCGCGGTTGGCGGGGCTGGTGGGAACCGGGCCCGGCACGGGGCAGTTGGTGGTCAGCGCCCAGCACTGGCCCGAGGCTGCGGAGGCGACGTCGAACAGCGCCTGGTGTGTGAGGCCCAGCTTCTCACCGAGGACGAAGGCTTCGCTGACCGCGATCATCGAGACGCCGAGGATCATGTTGTTGCAGATCTTCGCGGCCTGCCCTGCCCCGTGCTCCCCGCAGTGGACCACGCGCTTTCCCATCACCTCGAGCATCGGCTTGACCGCCTCGAAGTCCTCCGGAAGTGCCCCGACCATAAAGGTCAGGGTGCCCGCTTCGGCTCCGACGACGCCGCCGGAAACCGGCGCGTCCACGGCCCGGTGGCCGGCCGCGACGGCGAGGTTGGCAGCCTCGCGGGCCTCGTCCACGTTGATCGTGGAGCAGTCCAGGAAAAGCGTGCCGGGTGCTGCGGTGGCGAGCAGCCCCGGCTGGCCGTCCGTGCCGCGGTAGGCGTCCAGCAGGTGTTTGCCGCTGGGAAGCATCGTCAGCACAAGAGTGGCACCTGCCACGGCCTCGGCGGCGGTGTCCGCGGTGGCGATGCCATGCGCGCGGGCAGTTTCCAGCGCCGCCGGCACCACGTCGAAGCCGGTCACGGTGTAACCGGCTTTGACCAGGTTGATGGCCATCGGCCCGCCCATATGCCCAAGGCCAAGGAAGGCCACCGGGCCGGCCTGCGCCCCTGGCTGGTTCAGTTCAGACGGCGATGGTTCAGACATTGTCGCGCTCCTTCGAAAGCATCAGTTCACGGTCGCCCAGCGGCGCAAAATAGGATTCGACGGCGTCGCGGCTGACCTCCGCCAGCGTGGCGGGCTGCCAGCGCGGGTTGCGGTCCTTGTCCACCACCTGGGCGCGGATGCCTTCGCGGAAGTCGGGGCCGGCGAGGAACCGCATCCCCACCCGGTACTCCTGTTCCAGGGCTTCCTCGAGGCTCAGTCCGCGGACACGGCGCAGGGATTCCAGCGCCACCTTCACGGCGGTCGGCGACTTCGTCTCGATGGTGCCGGCAACCTCGGCGGCCTCCCCGCCCACGGTGCGCAGCCGGCGCAGGATCTCCTCGGCGTCGTCGCTGGAATAGCAGGCGTCAATCCATTCCTGCTGCGCCGCAAGCACGGAGGCCGGAGCCTCCTCGGCGAAGCGGGCGACGGCGGCGTCCGCCGCTTCGCCTTCCAGCGCCTCGGCCAGTTCCGCCAGCTTCCCGGACGGAACAAAGTAGTCCGCGAACCCGAGGAAGAGCGCGTCGGCCCCGCTCAGGTGCGCCCCGGTGAGGGCGGCATGGGTGCCGGTCTCCCCCGGTGAGCGGGAGAGCAGCAGGGTTCCGCCGACGTCGGGCACCAACCCGATCGTGGTCTCCGGCATACCCATCCGCGTGCGTTCGGTGACGATCCGGACCGAGCCATGCGCGGAAATCCCTACCCCGCCGCCCAGGACCAGTCCGTCCATGAACGCCACATACGGCTTGGGGTAGCCCGAGATCAGGGAGTTCAACCTGTATTCCTCGGCCCAGAAAGCGGCCGTCGCGTCACCGCCGTCGAGCATGTCCCGGTAGATCGCCACGATGTCGCCGCCGGCGCAGAGCCCCCGGTCACCGGCGCCGCGGACCAGCACCGCTGCCACGGCGTCGTCGTCCGCCCAGAGGGTGAGCTGCTCCAGCATCGCCGATGCCATCCCCGCGGTGAGCGCATTGACTGCCTTGGGCCGGTTGAGCGTGACCACGCCCAGCCGGCCGCGCCGTTCGAACAGCACCTCCGCCGTGTGGGACGGCTCAGAGTGCTTCCCCGCCATCAGCTGCCTTCCGGCATCACGAAGCTGGCACCGGTGCGGATGCCGGAGGGCCAGCGGGTGGTGACCGTCTTGGTCTTGGTGTAGAAGCGGAAGGCGTCAGCGCCGTGCTGGTTGAGGTCACCGAAACCGGAGGCCTTCCAGCCGCCGAAGGTGTAGTAGGCGATCGGCACCGGGATGGGGACGTTGATGCCCACCATGCCCACCTGGACCCGGCTGGCGAAGTCGCGGGCGGAGTCGCCGTCGCGGGTGAAGATGGCCACGCCGTTGCCGAACTCGTGCTCGCTGCACAGCCGCAGTGCCTCGTCGTAGTCCTCCGCGCGGAGCACACTCAGCACGGGGCCGAAAATCTCTTCCTTGTAAATCGTCATGTCCTTGGTGACATTGTCGAAGAGGGTGGGGCCGACCCAGAAGCCGCCTTCGTAGCCTTCGACTTTGAGGCCGCGGCCGTCGGCCAGCAGGGTGGCGCCCTCGTCGACGCCGGCCTGGATGTAGCCTTCGATCCGTTCCTTGGCGGAGGCCGCCACCACGGGGCCGAAGTCCGAATCCTTGGCGAGGCTGTGGCCCACCTTGAGGTCCGCGATCCGCTCCTCCAGTTTCGCGACGAGCGCGTCTGCCGTGGCTTTGCCGACGGGGACGGCGACCGAGATCGCCATGCAGCGTTCTCCGGCGGACCCGAAGCCGGCGCCCATCAGGGCATCCGCGGCCATGTCCAGGTCCGCGTCCGGCATGATCACCATGTGGTTCTTTGCCCCGCCGAAGCACTGTGCGCGCTTGCCGTTCGCGGCGGCGGTGGCGTAGATGTACTGGGCGATCGGCGTGGAGCCGACGAAGCCGATGGCCTGGACCCGCGGGTCCTCCAGCAGTGCATCCACCGCTTCCTTGTCGCCGTTGACGACGTTGAAGACGCCAGCCGGCAGGCCGGCCTCGGTGAAGAGCTCGGCAAGCCGCAGCGGCACGGAGGGGTCCCGTTCGGAGGGCTTGAGGATGAAGGAGTTGCCCGCGGCCAGGGCCGGACCGGACTTCCAGAGCGGGATCATGGCCGGGAAGTTGAAGGGCGTGATGCCGGCGACGACGCCGAGGGGCTGGCGCAGCGAGTGGACGTCGACGCCGGTTCCGGCGCTGTCCGAGAATTCGCCCTTGAGCAGGTGCGGGGCGCCGGCGGCGAATTCCACGACCTCGATGCCGCGCTGGATGTCGCCCTTCGCGTCGAGGAAGGTCTTGCCGTGTTCCGAGGACAGCAGGGTGGCGAGTTCGTCCAGGTTCTGGTTGACCAGATCGACGAACTTGAGCAGGACACGGCCGCGGCGCTGCGGGTTCATGGCCGCCCATTCGAGCTGGCCCTTTTCCGCGTTGGAGATCACGTTGCGGACTTCCTCGGTACTTGCCAGCGGCACCCTGGCCTGGACCTCGCCGGTGCACGGATCGTAGACATCGCCGAAGCGCCCCGAGGTGCCTTCAACATGCTGTCCGTCAATGTAGTGGGATAGCTCGCGAACCATAATGGAATGCTCCTTTGCACCGTGTGATTGCCGTGGTGACGGCCGGGCCGCCTGTGACCCACGTCATCTTCCAGTCCTGAATATACTCGGACTTCCTACTAAATTCCAGAGGGCGTGGCCGGCGGGCAGCTTCGTCCGGCAGACAAGTTCGGTAAGTTAGGGATTGTGAAGATTGCTACCTGGAATGTGAATTCGCTCCGCGCCCGTGCTGACCGTGTTGAAGCCTGGCTTCAGCGCACCGACTGTGATGTCCTGGCCATCCAGGAAACCAAGTGCAAGGACGACAACTTCCCCTGGGAGCTGTTTGAGAACATGGGTTACGAAGTCGCGCACTTCGGCGTGAGCCAGTGGAACGGTGTGGCGATCGCCTCCCGGGTGGGGCTCGCCGACGTCGAGCGCACCTTCCTGGACCAGCCCCTCTTCGGCAAGAGCGGCAAGGATGCCGTGCAGGAGGCCCGTGCCATCGGCGCCACCTGCGGCGGCATCAGGGTCTGGAGCCTCTACGTCCCCAACGGCCGGGCACTGGACGACGAGCACATGCCGTACAAGCTCAGCTGGCTGGATACGCTGCGGACCCACGCCGAGGGCTGGATCCGGGAAGATCCCGAAGCGCAGATCGCCCTGATGGGCGACTGGAACATCGCCCCGCAGGACGACGACGTCTGGGACATCGACTACTTCCGCACGGAGGGCCTCACCCACGTCAGCGAGCCGGAACGGGCGGCGTTCCACGCCTTCGAGGAGGCGGGCTTCCAGGACGTGGTCCGGCCGCACATCCCCGGGCCGGGCGTCTACACCTACTGGGACTACACCCAGCTGCGTTTCCCGAAGAAGGAGGGCATGCGGATCGACTTTGTCCTCGCCTCCCCCGCCCTGGCGTCCCGGGTCACCGGCGCAGCGATCGACCGCGAGGAACGCAAGGGCAAGGGCGCCTCGGACCACGCCCCCGTGATCGTGGAGCTGAGCGACTGATGAACGCCCACCACGGAAGCGGTGTGATCCAATGACGGGCAACCTCTACCGGGGACAGGCCGGGCTGCCTTTCTCCTCCGCGCTGCGCATTTACGAACCCCTGGCGGCGTTCCCGGCCGAACAGCAGGAGGCCTTGCGCGCGGCGGGAGCCCGCAGCGTTTCCCGCGCGGCCGTCGAAAACGCTGAGCTGCTGGCCTCTCTGGGCCGCATCACCCGCCCGGGCGGGGACCCATTCCCCACCGGGGCGACGGACTTGGTCCGGGTCATTGCCCCGCCCCCGAAAACCGCTCCCCCGGCCACAGCCGACGGCGGCCCCGCAGCCCCGGCTGCCGGGGACACCCGGGCTCGGGCCGCAGCCGGTGAACCGGAGAAACTGCTGTATTGCCCCAGCCAGCTGGTGCTCCGGGCCGGGCTGGCCGCCAACGCCTTGATGGAGGGGATCCACGGGCCGCTGGCCCAGCTGCTGATTCCGGAGGAACAGCGCGACAAGCACCAGGAACGCATCAACGACGCGCGGGCCCACGCAGGCCTGGGCCGCGTGCACACC
Organism: Arthrobacter sp. U41; assembly: GCF_001750145.1. Lineage (NCBI taxonomy): Bacteria > Bacillati > Actinomycetota > Actinomycetes > Micrococcales > Micrococcaceae > Arthrobacter > Arthrobacter sp. U41. The sequence goes on along the minus strand of NZ_CP015732.1, from coordinate 1,722,619 downwards.
CGGGCGTCCACCTGGGGCATCCCGTTCAGCTGGTTCTGCCTGTTCCAGGAATCGGACCCCACGGACGTGGTGGAATCCGACGGGCACATTGTCACCGTGCGCATCCGTGCGACGATTGGCGAAGCCCTGGAGCGGGTCCGCTACGCGGTGGCCCACCTGGCCCTCGCCGCGCCGGATCTGGACATGCTCGAGGACCTGACCCAGCTCACCGAATGGCTGGAACTCTTCCACCCGGAGTCGGTGGTGGAACTGGATTATGGCGCAGTCGCGGACAAGGTCTACCCGGATGACTCCCCCATGGATGTGCGGCTCGGCATTGAGTGCCTGGCCGAAGGGGACATGACCGGCGCGGCCGCCGCCTACCGGCGGCTGGCGTCCCGCTGGATCCCGATCCGGCAGCTGGCCCGCGCTTCCTGACTGCCGGCCTTCCGAACAGCGGCTTGTCAGAGCTGCCGCGGCGGCGCCGTCGTGTTCCGGACGATCAACTCGTGCGGGGCAATCGTGGAGCGCACCGCCCCGGCGATCCCGTCGAGCTCGTCCAGGAGCATCTTGGTGCCCAGTTCTGCCTGCTCGTCAGGGCGCTGCCTGACCGTGGTGAGACCCATGGCTTCGGAAAAGTCGTGGTCGTCGATCCCGATCACGGACAAATCCTCCGGAACCCGAGCTCCGGCACGGTTGGCTTCAAAGATGATCCCCATGGCCATCTCATCGGAGGCGCAGAAGATCGCGGTGGGCTTCGGCCCAGGCCTGTCCCAGAGCCGGTGGAAGGCGTCCTGGCCGCTGCGGACCGTGAAGTCACCCCACTCGTCCCATTCGTCCCGGACCTTCAGTCCGGCTTCCGACATCACGTCCTGGAAGGCCTTGATCCGGACCCTGGGTACGTCGAAGTTGAGGTCGGTTTCGTCGTCGCCGTGCAGCAGGGCGATCTCGGTGTGGCCGAGGTCGATGAGGTGCCGCACGGCGGTTGCGGCGGCGGCGTAGTCGTCGATCCCGATGTAGGGGCACTCCTCGACATGCCCGCCGACAACGATCATGGGGATGTCGATTTTTTGCAGGTGTTCGATCTCCTCATGCGTCAGTGCCATACAGAGCACGAGCAGCGCGTCGATCTGCTTGTAGACCATGGTTTTGCTGAAGAGCCGTTCACGGTTGCTGCCGTGGCCGCCCAGATTGAACAGCGAGAGGTTGTACTGCCGGGCGTGCAGTTCCCGGTCCGCGCCCTCGATGGATTTGGAGAAGAACCAGCGGCTCACGAACGGGGCCAGCACGCCGATGGTCCTGGTGCGCCCGGTGGCCAGCCCGGACGCCGAGGAGGAGGCCACATAGCCCAGGGTTTCGGCGATACCCAGGATTTTCTCCCGCGTGGCCGGCGATACCCTGGGCAGACCGCGGACCGCCCGGGACACGGTGGCGGTTGACACTCCGGCTGCGGCGGCCACGTCCTCAATGCTGACGCCGGAATGGCCGCCGCGCTGCGCCCTGTCTGTTGTCTTTGCCACCGTGTCCCCTTTGTCGACCGGCTGCGGAGGCGCCTCGCGGCCCTCCGCAGCCATGCATCAGCTGTGCCTCCCCACGGCAGCAAAAGCCCATCCGGGCTACGCGGGGTCACTTGCGGCCCATAAATCCCATACGCATGGGCCGCAAGTGACCCCGCGTTCTTTAGTTGTGCCGGGTTGCCGTCCTCTGGGGCAGGCGCCGGCGCAGCCGGATCATGCCGTACAAGGCCAGCAGCATGGCCAACAGGCCCAGCGCCCAGCCAAGGGCGGGCTGGGCCGTCACCTCCATCCAGACGGTGACCACCAGCAGCACCAGCGCCCAGAACCCGAGCAGCCCGATGATGATGTCGAAGTCCTCCCCCGAGCGCACCCGACGATGCTCGCTGCGCACCAGGCCATGGTTCGGCTTTCCGCTCATCGCGGTGCCGTCACTTGACCGCGCCGGCGGTGAGGCCGGCCACGATTTTGCGCTGGAAAATCAGCACCAGGATCACCAGCGGAATGGTGACGATCGTGCCAGCTGCCATGATGGCCGTGTAGGGAATCTGCTGCGGCTGGGCCCCGGCGAAGTTGGCAATGGCCACCGTCACGGGTTGGGTCGCATCATTGGAGAGCTGGCTGGCAATCAGGAACTCGTTCCACGAGGAGATGAACGCCAGGATCGCGGTCGTGAAGATAGCCGGTGCAGCCAGCGGCATGATCACCTTGCGGAAGGCCTGGCCCTGGGTGCAGCCGTCCACGCGGGCCGCTTCTTCAAGCTCCCACGGCATTTCCCGGAAGAACGAGGTCATGGTGTAGACCGTCAGCGGGAGCACGAAGGAGATGTTCGGAATGATCAGCGCCTGGTAGGTGCCGATCCAGCCGATATTGGTGAACAGCTGGAACAGCGGGGTGATGAGGGCGACGCCGGGGAACATGGACGCCCCCAGGATGAAGCCCAGCACCAAGTACTTGAACCGGAAGTTCAACCGCGCCAGGGCATAGGCCGCGAAGACGCCGATCACCAGTGAGATCACGGTCACCGTCACGCCGATGAACACGCTGTTCAGCAGCGCCTGGCCGAACCTGTTGCCGAACGAGGTGTCGAAGGCGGTGATGAAGTTGTCCAGCGTGACATGGGTGGGCAGGAGCGAGGTGTCGTAGGTGAAGCCCACGTTGCGGAACGCGGTGACCACCATCCAGTACGCCGGCGCGAGGCACCAGATCAGGATGACGGCCGCGCTGATGTAGGTGCGTCCCTGGGCCCACTTCTCGCGGTTTTGGGCTACTTTGCGGCCCCGGTCCTGCTTGGCCCGGAGTTCGGTCGCGGCGGTCATTTCTTCCCCTTACCTGCGCCGGTCTGCTGCTCCACCACGTTCGCTCCAAGGAAGCGGACGAAGATGAAGGCAACAATGAAGATGATGATGAAGGTAATGGTGGACAGGGCTGCGGCTGCGTTGAAGCCTTGCCTGATCTGGTTAATCACCAGGATGGAAAGCGTGGTGGTGTTGTTGGAACCTTCCGTCAAAATGTACGGAAGGTCGAACATACGCAGGGCATCCAGGGTACGGAAGAGGATGGCGACCATGAGCGCCGGCTTGACCAGCGGCAGGGTGATCATCCGGAAGCGCTGCCAGGCGGACGCACCGTCGACCTTGGCCGCTTCGTAAACCTCGGCAGGAATCATCTGCAGACCGGCAAGGATCAACAGCGCCATGAACGGCGTCGTCTTCCAGGTGTCGGCGATGATGACCGCCCACTTGGCCGGCCACTCGCTGCCCGTCCACAGGATGGTGGTGTTGAACAGTTTGTTGGCGATGCCCTCGAAGGCGAAGATGAACAGCCAGAGCTGGGCCGTGACGGCGGTGGGGATGGCCCACGGAACCAGGACAGCGGCACGGACCAGGCTGCGGCCCTTGAAGGTCCGGGCCATGATGAGCGCCATCCAGAAGCCGAGAATTGTCTCCAGCGTCACGGTGACGACGGTGAAGAAGAAGGTGGTTGCGGTCGCTGACCAGAACTGCGCGCCCAGCGTGCCGGGAGGGCAGGCCACCGTTCCGCCGCCGGGAGCGGCGCACTGCTGGGCGATCCAGTTGACGTAGTTCGAGAAACCGGCCGGGCCGCCCGCGGTGAACAGCCCCGTGACGGGGTCAAGGCCTGCGTCCTTCTCGAATGACATCACGATGGCGCTGATGATCGGGTAGACGATCACGATGGCCAGTGCGATGACGGTCGGCGCGAGCAGCCAGGATGCCCAACGGCCCTGGCTCGCTATCCGGTTATCCTCCCCGACGCCCTTGGGCGCGTGGTGGATCGGGGTCCCGCCCGACGCCGGTTCCTTGACCGACGTCGGGCCCAGTTCGGTTGCCATGGCGAGGCTACTGTCCCGCGCTAGCGGACTCGATGGACTTCTGCATATCGGACAAGGCCGCGTCCACGGTCTTTTCACCCTTGATGGCCGCGTAGGCATTTTCCTGGATCGCCTTGGTGACAGCCGGGTAGAACGGGGTAACAGGACGCGGCACGGCGTTCTCGATCGAGGTCTTCAGCACCGGCAGGTACGGCAGCTTGGCGACAAGTTCCTGGTCGTCGTACAGGGCGGAGAGGACCGGGGCGAGTGAACCCTGCGTGGCGTAGAACTTCTGGGTTTCTTCGGTGGTGATGAACTTCAGGAAGTCCAGGGCAGTGGCCTTGTTCTTCGAGTAGACACTCACCGCGGCACTGTGTCCGCCGAGCGTCGATGCCCCGGGGCCGTCCGTGCCCGGCAGAGCCGCCATGCCAAGGACATCCTTGACCTTGGAGGAACCTTCCGTCACGGCCAGGTTGTACACGTACGGCCAGTTGCGGTGGAACAGCAGCTTGCCGTCCTGGAAGGCCTGGCGGCCCTGCTCCTCCTGGAAGGTGATGCCTTCCTTCGGGATGTTGCCGTCGGCATATGCCTTGACAAGGTTTTCGAGGCCGGCCTTGGCCTCGGGGGTGTTCAGGTTCGGCTTACCATCCTTGTCGAGGACGGAACCTCCGGTGGAGTTGATTGCCTCCGCAGTGTTCACCGTGAGGCCCTCATACTTGGCGTACTGGCCCGCGAAGCAACCGATGTTGTTTTCCGTGGCAATGGAGCACATGCCCATCATCTCGTCCCAGGTCTTGGGCGCCGTGGGGACGAGGTCCTTGCGGTAGTAAAGGATGCCGCCGTCGGAGTCCTTCGGAACGGCGTAGAGCGTGCCCTTGTAGGATGCCGCTTCCACCGTCGGCTTCAACATCGCCGAGGTGTCCAGCGCCATCTTGTCCTTGAGCGGCTGGAGCCAGCCCTTGGCGGCGAACTCGGCCGTCCAAACCACGTCGACGCTGACAACGTCGTAGTTGGCGTTCTTGGCCTGGAAGTTCTGCACGAGGTCATCGTGCTGCTGGTCGGCCTGGTCGGTCTGCTCCTTGAACGTGACTGTCTCGTTCGGGTGGGCTGCGTTCCACTTTTCAATCACGGGACGGACCACGTTGCTGTTGTCCTTGCCCTGGACGTAGGTGATGGGACCGCGGCCATCCAAGCCCTGCTCGGCGTCTCCGCCGCCAGCGGTCGTGCCGCCGCCTCCTCCGCCGCCACAGGCGGAGAGGGTGAGGGCTAGAACGCCTGCTGTAGCTACGGGAAGTAGGAACTTCGGTGTCTTCATTCTGGGGGGCTCCTCGCTGAGTTCCGGACAAAAAACGGCGGTGCGTTCATGTGGTGCCCATCACAATAACCACCATCCGGTAAGGAATGCAAGCGTTTACATCGAACCTTTACAGAAAGGAGACTCTTGTGCCGGAGCCTGATTTGTGTGCCAGCCCGCTCCGATTCAACGGAATCCGGGCATGGGGCGCCCCGGCCTGCCTGGCAAAAGATATAGCCGAAAGCTCACCCCGACGGGTCAGCGGACCCGCTCCGCGCGCCCGAACCTCGACCGTGCACCGGCGGCGATATGGATGAGCACCGGGGTGCGTTTGCCGATCGCGACGTCGAGCGCCTCCACGAGGGCGGACACCTCGGACGCGAGCCGTTGCGGGGCCACTCCCTGGCGCGGCTGGACCCTGATCTTCAGGGCCGGCTCGCCGCGGAATTCGTAGGTGGCGACGGTGACGCCTGCCAGGTCCGGACGGTCTGCCAGGGCCGCCCGGAGCGCCTGCTCGGCCACGCCGCTGCCGATCCTCACGTTCCCGGGCACCTCGCCCGGATCCTCTTCGGACACGAGCAGGTTGGCCCTGCCCTTGCCCTGCTGGGCGATCCAGGCCACCATGACGCCAATCACCAGCAGCAGTGCCAGCACCACGACAATCCAAAGCCAGCTATCCGCACGCCCCGGGAAACGGGTGCGTTCGAACAGATCACGCCAAATGCGCCACACGCCGGCGGACCAGCCCTGCCACCAGCGCCCTACGGCGGGGACAGCCGCGAGCAGGAGGAGCAGGATTCCGATGGCGAGGAGCTTGAGGCCGAGGATGCCGATCAGGATCCGGTTGAGGATCCGTGGGGTGCCGTTCATGCGCCAATCACTCCTGCCGCAGCCACATTGACCCGAACCTCCGGCAGGGGGGAAGGTCCCATGTCCCGGAGCTCATCGCGCACGGCGGCGCGGACGGCATCCGGGCTCAGCGGCACGCCGGAGGTCGGTCGGACATTGACCTCCACCTGCTGCCGGGACACGGTCACCATTACCTGATCCTGGCTCAAATTGGCTGCCACCCGGGCACGGCGTGCCAGCGCGGAGGCAATCACCTCGTCGTCCACCACGACGGCGGCGCGGCGGTCCCGCAGCAGGTGCCGGGCCCGGCGGCCGGGCAGTACCGCGGTCAGGAAGAAGAACAGACCGGCCATCACCAACACTGCGCCCATGACGCCAAGCAGGAGCGGCGGGACCCCGTTCGGGAGGGCCACCACCTGTTCCGCTGCAGTCTCCGGATCCACGAGCCAGGGCGGCTGTCCGATGGCCCGGACCGCGGTTTCCAGGAGGGCGTAGACGCACAGCGCGATCACGAGGACGGCGGCGATGATCGAGGCCACGGCCCGTGAGGAGTGGGTCTCGCGTTTGAGGATCTCCTCCATGCCTCCGGCGCCGTTCCCCGCGGGGGCGTCACTGCCGGCTGCGGGTGCGGCGTTGGGAGCAGCCGGGACGGGGCTCCGGTGGCTGGAAGGGTGGTCAAAGCGGTGACTCAATGGACACGCCCTCCTTCACTCATGCTGGCGCCGCTGATCCGGATGTCCACCCGGCTCAGCAGGGCGCCGCTCAGTTCGGTCACGCGGTGCAGGATCTCGGCTTTGGCGGCCACGGCCCGGTCCCAGACTGAGCCCCCGAAGGCCGTGACCCGTCCGGCGTCCCGCAGCACAGCGGTCAGCGACGGGACGGTGATGGGCGTGACAAGGGACAGGGCCAGCAGTCCGTCGTCGTCGGACCACTCCGCCCGAACCTCCTGGGGGGTGACGCCGAGGGCTTCTGCGGCGGCAGCCTGCGCCACGCTGGTGAGCGCCTGGGTGCTGATCCTGGTGTGCCCCCCCGCCATCGCGGCAGTGTGGACAGCGCCAGCGGTGCCGCTCATGAGGAGGAACGCCGGCCCGTGAGGGCGTCAAGCACGCTGCGCAGGTCCAGTTTCCCTTCCGCGGCACGGCCCAGCAGGGCTCCGATCCCCATGAAGAGCAGGGCGCCCAGGAAACCCCAGACGCCGAACTGGAAGGACATGAACGCCACGAAGGCGCCCACTGCGATCCCCACAACCGTCAGATTCACTGGATTGCCTCCCTTGAAGGCCGGGTCTCGGCCGGGCCGCCGGTCTTGGGCGGGCCGGGCACATGGACGTCGGTGATCTCGATGTTGACTTCGATGACCTGGAGCCCGACAAGCTCTTCGACCGCCGAATACACGGCGGCGCGAATCTGGTCGGCCAGGGCGTGAAGCGGAGTGCCGTACAGCGCCACCAGGTCAATGTCGACGGCCACCTGGGTTTCGCCGACCTCGGCGCGGACACCGGCGGCGTGGTCCGAGCTGCCGACGGCGTCACGGAAGGCGCCGAGCGCGCGGGAGGGGCCTGTCCCCAGGGAGTAGACGCCGGGGACGGCGCGGGCGGCGATGCCGGCGACCTTCGCGACGGCGGCTTCGGAAATGACGGTGCGGCCACCGCCGGTCATGGGCGCGGTGCTGGGCAACTCGGGCACCGCAGCAGCAACGGGTTGAGAATTCTGGTATTCCATAAGGCACTCCCCCTTCTCTTTGTGACCACCCTAGTACCTGCCATCGACAAGATGGCCGCCTGGGGTCCTGCTACGTGCAGTTGGCGGCGAGCCAGCCCTGCACCGGGGTCATCGCGTCCTGGAGTTTCCCGCTGGAGAAGACGGTCTGGTCTTTGATGCCGGCGATGGCCGTCTGGCTCAGGGCAGTGAAGTCGGCCTTGATGCTCTCGGGGGCGCGTTCCGCGGCGCGGTTCAGCTCCGCCTTGGCCTGCTCCAGTTCGGCCGCCGTGCTTTGTGCGGCCGTGAGCGGCAGAAGCGTGGAGCCCGTGGCCTGCTCGGAGATCTCGGCGCAGGCTTCCGCCGCCGTGGGGAAGTCACCCCAGAGCCCGGAGGACTTGCTGGGGCTCGCCGCCGCGGCAGACGTTGCGGCAGACGTTGCGGGACTGGACGACGGCGCACTGCCGGCGTCCGGCGCCGAGCAGGCGGTGAGTGCAAGGGTGGCCAGGAGGGTGCAAATGGTCAGCGGGCGTGCAACATTCTTCAAGATCACGTTTAGGAATCACTTTTCGGTTGAGATTGCACCGCCGGCCCGATCAGGCTGCCGGCGGCCTTGGCGTTCTTTCCCCAGCGTGCGAGTCTAGCCGGACCTGCTCAAATGAACCGATTGCCATGGCCGGAAGGAACGGCGTAGTCTCCCCAGTGTCAGGCCATCCGGCGGGAGGATCCATAGACGGCTATGCCGAGCTCAGGGCGTTCCGCGCCACCCACCCGTACCGTTCACTGACGGTCGGCGGCGTCGAATGGAGGTACATCGCGGGGCCCGCCGCGCCCCGCGCCCCGGCAGATGCGGAAAGCGCCGCGCACCCTGCTGCGGAGGTACCCCCGGGGCCCGGGGAAGCCAGACCGGCGCTTCTCGTCCTGGGCGGCGGCTTCTCCTTCGGCGATTCCGCATTCCGCACGATCACCGCTTTCGAACCCCGTTTCCGCGTTGTCTCCCCCTCTTATCCCCCGGTGCGGACCATGGCCGAAATCCTGGCAGGGGTCGCGGCTGTCCTCGACGCCGAGGGCATCGAGTCGGCGAGTGTTTTCGGGCATTCCCTCGGCGCCGGCGTCGCGCACGCCTTTGCACGCCGTTATCCGCAGCGGGTGGACAAGCTCATCCTCTCCGGTTTCGGTCTCTACACCCCGGGCCATACGCGCCTGGTGGGCGCCTTCGTCCGTGTTTTCTCGATGCTGCCCAAGACCGCCCTTGCCGCTTTCTACCGTCCGAGGCTCGCGCGCCTTGCCTCGGGGGCAGAAGCCGCCGAGCGTGCTTTCCTCACCGCCTACGCGGAGGACCTTTTCGCAGCACACACCAAGGAATCGGCCCTGGCGCGCCTGGCGGTGCTGCTGGATCTGGCGGCATATCCGGACCGTTACGCCGCGGCGTTGACCTTCGAACGCCCGGAGGAGGTGCTGGTGATCGCCGCTTCCGACGACCGCGGCTTTACGTCGCGCGAACGCGAGGCCCTGCTGGCCACGTATCCCGGCGCCCGCGCGCACGTGTTTGGCCAGGGCGGCCACTGGGCGGCCGTCACCCACCCGGCCGAATACGCCGACGTCGTCGGACGCTTCCTCGAAGGCCGTTCCCTTTCCGCGGGACGCAGCGGAAGCCCCGCCGCCGCGCCGCACCGTCCGGCATCCGAACTCCGCCGGGCTGAACCGGAGACCGTGCCGCCCGCGGCGCTGGACGCCAGGCTTGCCGGGTTCCGTGCCGGCCACCCGTACAGGACGCTCGACGTCGCCGGCGTGCGCTGGCGCTACCTTGCCGGCGGCTCGGGTGAGCAGACGGTGCTGCTGCCCTCCGGGGGGACCAGGATGCCGGACCTGTACCTGCTGCTGATCGAAGCGCTGGAACGGGACTTCCGCGTCCTGGCGCCGGCCTACCCGGCCGGCGCCGGCATCGCCGGGCTCGCGGACGGCCTGGCGGCGATCCTCGACGCCGAGGGAGTCAAGCAGGCTGACATGCTGGGTTCCTCCTTCGGCGGATTTGTGGCCCAGACCTTCGCCCGGCGCCATCCCGAACGTGTGCGGCGCCTCGTGCTCGCGAACACCGGAAGCCCTGCCGCAGCCCCGCTCCCCTTGCTCCCGTTCCTGATCAGCTTCCTCGCCGTTCTTCCGGAAGGCGCTGTGCGTTATCTGACCGGCTGGAACTGGCGCCGCTGGTTTGCAACCGGCACGCAGGAGGACGCGGCTTTCTGGAACATGCTGCTGTCGGACATCCTCAGCCAGCTGGGCAAGGAGGATCTGCTGTCCGCCCTGCGGGAGATGCAGGAATTTTCCCGTCTGCCCGGTGCCGAAGCGCCGGGTGTAGGCACGCCCCCGGCGCCGCCGGCACCGGTGCTGCTGATCGAGTCGGAGCACGACCAGGCGTTCCCGCCCCAGGCACGTGCGGCCCTCCGCGCCCTCTATCCCGCGGCAGAAATCCGTCTTTTCGCGGACGCAGGCCACGGGGTGATGGCAACACACACCGCGGAGTACATTGATGCCGTGCGGGAGTTCCTGCGCCGACCCTGACCGGGAGCGTCAGGCCGTTGAGGATTCGGCGAGGCGCTTGAGGTTCGAGAACTGGCGGGTCTGCATGACCCAGTGGGAGGGCTCCAGCAAGACAACGCTGATGAAGGGTTGAAGCCATTTCGGTCTCAGCGCCCAGTACCCGCTGACGGCCAGCCGGGTGCGTCCACCTGCAGACTCCTTCAGCTCGAATCCCCAGATCGAGTCGGTGTAATAACGCGGCCGTTCTCGACGCGGGTCAAACGGACGCCCCCGCAGATCGAGGGACATGCGGAGACCCAAAAACCGCTCGGGTTCCAGTGCCGCGACCTCCCACCACTGGCTGCCGTCCGGCTTTGCCGCCAGGTGGTCGCCCAGGGCGATTTCCTGCCATTCAGGATGGATCTTCTCAGCGCTGCGGCGCCCGAAGTTATCGAGTCGGTCCCAGCTGTACCATCCGCCCCGGTCGGTCCCCATCTGTACCAGCCAGGGCCACACGCGGGAGGGCGGCGCATTGATGGTCACGGCCATGGTCGCGCTTCGGGTGCTGTCCGGAATCAGCCCTGCACCGGGGTAGGGTCCCTGTACTTCGCTGTCGGTGGCACCTGCGCGAAGCAGGCGCGGGCGGAGTGCTGTCAGGTATCCGGCGGTGATACCGGCGGCAGCACCTGCGGCAAGCACCACCCGGCCGGGTGTGCGGTGTGTCATCGCGTTGCCCCCTCGGGGTTCAATCACTCGGATTGGTCACAGCCTGGATATCAAGTCCACCAGCGTCGCCCGGTCAAGGTAAGGGTCGTTGGGCCCCGGCCGCGGAGCAGGCGGGGCCGCTGCTGGCTCGCCGTGGCGTCCGCGGGCGAGGGGCATGCGTCCGGACGAACCAACGAAAAAACCCCGCCGTTCCCGTGTAAACACGAGGAACTGCGGGGTTTTAGCTGGTGGCTCCGACCGGCGTCGATCCGGTGACCTTTCGATTTTCAGTCGAACGCTGAATGGACCTACATCCCAATGGGAGCAAGAACTTCTTCCCGCATACCAGAGGTTTACCAGAGGAGGTCTCCCGTGCGTCGTCATTTGGCTAGCGAATCGAGTCCCGCCGCAGCCTTGAAAAAGTCGTCATCGAATAGAGCGCCGTAGGTATTGATGGTCGTCGTACCGTCCTTGTGGCCGGCGATGCGCTGCACATGCTTGACGTTCTTGGTCACGGACAGGTACAGGCTGACGGCGGTGTGCCTCAGATCATGGAACACCGGCGGCCGGAAATCCATGTCCCCGTATACCAGCGTGATGCCGCCCGACCGAAGCAGCCAAGCACGCTGCTCATCTGAAACGCTGGCTTCGGAGGCAAGCGCCCGCCAGGTTTCCTCGCCAATGGCACCGGCGTTTGGCATTTCCAGGTCATATTGGAAGCCGGTCAGCGCGGCCAAAGTAACGTCGCCGAATACTGCCAGCCCTCGCCGCGTCTCAGTTATACCCAGGGCGGCCTGCACGCGGCCGACGCTAGTCGACGCCAACTGTCTGGCTGGTTCGTAGTACCGCCTTGTGAAGTTGGAGTTGCGCATCGGCAGGCCTTGAGAGGACGGGAATAGCAAAGCCTCGGCAGTCTTCCCCCGCACCAGCAGTAAAAGATCCTCGACAAGGGAAGCTGGCAGGGGCACGTCACGGGCCGCGTGGCCCTTGGTTTCGCCCAAGAGCAGCCGACCGTTCACCTCGGAATAGGCCTTGGACACGGACACGTACGGCCGGGGACCGAGATCGAGATCTCCGACAACCAGAGCCGTAACTTCCCCCCATCTAAGCCCAGTGAGTCCGGTGAACCTTACAAGGAGTTCATATCGATCGGAACATGCAGCGAGCCGCTCAAGCTGGGGACGGGTGAGATAGACGGATTCACGGCCGGCGGTCATGTGCGGGACGTAGTCACGTCCCCCCCGCAGAATCCTTGGCCGGATTCACACCTAGGACTTTTAGACCGACGGCATGATCAAGCATTCTCGACAATTGCTTGGAGGCCCTGGCTCTCGTGTCGCTGCTCGCGGTAGAGCCGGCCACGCCTTTCATGTTCTGTGTCCACCGGGCGACGCCGGCGTAAGTCACAGTGCTCAGGGGGTAGTCCTGCCAGTAGGGCTTTATCAATCGGGCATATAACCACTCATAGCCCTGTATTGTCTTGGGCGTGGCAGCGCGCCTGCCAGATGCACCCACTGACTTGATTCGATCGATCCACAGTTCGTACAAGGCCGCTACGGTCATCCCGGCCGCTGATTTGGGGTCGATATACGTACCGGCCCTTACCGACTTGGTCTGGCCCATGGCGAATTCAGTGGCTTCGGCTTTGCTTTCGAACCGCCGCGTCTTCCATTTTCCCTCAGGGTCCTGATACCCAGCCTCCCACCGTCGAGGTTTCAGCCGCGAGACGCTTGGACGCTCTAGACCGAGTTCAGATGCCCGAACTGTTTGGCGTGTCGCGAATGCCCTAGCCCTGGATTCAGTGTCGTATTCGTTCCGGAGCCGTTTCCCAGAGGCCGACGAGTACGAAACAGCCCAGTCCAATTTCCGGATGCCCATAGCTCATCGTGTCCGGTGGATATTGCGCATTATGTCTTCTGCGGTCAGTGGAATCCCTTGCTTAGACGGCAAGACATCGGCCGAAAGTATTAGACCCTCTCCATCGGAATAGCCCTCACCCATTAAAGCGGCCCACACCAAGCGCTCTTCAATCCCGTACTTATCTGCGATTCCGCGCTGGGTCATACCGGCCAACCGCAGGCTGCGCATCCCCGGGAATTGGGGATCCGTGTACAGAACTCCAAGCGGCGTGAGTGCACCAGAGGCGCGACCCTGTTCACCAGGCGTCAGAAGGGCCCGGCGTCTTGCTTCTTTGATTCGCTGAGCCATAACCGAGGGCGACATGTCCACTAATTCCGCGAGCGTTGCCGTCGCGCGGCTGTTTCCCAGCCGAATTTGCTCGGCGTACTTTGCCGCAAGGGCTGCGTACTCGACATTGGTTCGCGGAGCTGCCTTGTCCCGCCATGTTTCAAACCGCTGCTCGATGAAGGCAGTGTTGGTGGCGAGTTTAGCAAGCTGTTTCTCAGCTACCCGCCGTCTTCCTCGCGCCCGGTTCACCGATTCTTCAACGTAGGAATGCACGTCCTCGGTGTCTACCTGCGGAAGGGACTGCACCTGTCCGGCCGGGAATGCTACGACTTCGGCGATCGACCACGACTCGGTTGTGAAGTCGACCCTAAGCCCTACGGCCCATCCGTCTCTAGGGCGGCGGATAAGAAGGGCGAAGTCTTCATATAAGCGCTCTCGCGGCGCGGCCTGCGGGTGCTGATACTCGAGAGCAACTTCTTCAGTGAGCTTTCTGAGGATGGGGCTGGCATCTTCGGACTTCATATCTTCACTGTAATCGTTCACAGTCGAAGTCCTCTGGTTCATGGTTGACAACTTTGAATCCATGCCGCTAACTTTAGTTTCGTTGTTCAAAGTAGTCAAGTCTGAACACAAGAGTCGAACTATGAAGGGATGTCATGGCAAATGCGCAATCAGGGCCTCCGCCCGGGACTAAAGGGCTAGAAGATACGCGCTCGATCTACCTCACCCGCACCGAAGCGGCGGCCTACCTGAATGTGCCCCCGCGCTGGCTCGCAAACAACACCAAGAGTGGCCCCCGGTACATCAAAGGCGGGGGGCCTCGTGCGCTACTCAGTCGAAGCCTTGGCCGCTTTCATGTCCGCTCATGAAGGCCGGCACTAGCGGAACTCTCACTTCGGTCGTTCGCGGCCAACAGAATTCACCGCCAACCGCAAGTGGGCCAGCACAGCGGTTCCACATCATTTGAGCACTTCATCCCTGGCCGGGCCAGCCCCTGGCTTCGTCCTCACCAACGGAGGTATTTATGTTCCCTTTGACCGATCCGTCGTCCTCTGAGGATGCTCACGCGTCGCGGGCAGACGAGCCGCGGTGCGCTGAACAGTGCGGACGCAACAACACCGCGTTCGTCGCAACAAACCCGCACTTGGACCGCTGGCTCGAAGTTGTCGGCGGGGACAACGAACTGTCATCGGAAGCCCTCGCGGCGGCTGTCGTATTGGCCCGGACCGTCGGACTCGGCCGCGTCACTTTTACTAACTGGCAGCGCGTGAACGATTCCCTTGGCCGCCACAGGACTGACCCCGCAGTGTTCGACACCATCCGGGAACTGCAGGTGGCCGGGTACGTGGGCCGCTTCCAGGGCAACCGCTACAACAAGTCCCGCGGCTGGTCCCTGACGATTCCGGAGGGAGAACTGTGAGCTTTGTCCCTGGCGAGCCGTCACGCCCCTTGCAGTATTCGAAAGCGATCCGGGAGTCCGACCTGCCGACGGGGGTTAGGGCCGTCTGCTGGGCGATGGCCACCTACGCCAACAACAACACGGGTGTTGCCTATGCCACCGTCGCAACACTTGCCAAAGCCACGGGGCTCTCCGAGCCCATCGTTTCAAAGCACACACGGGTCGCCGAAGCCAGGGGGTACCTGCGGAAGGACCGTCAGTACAACAGTTCCATCAGATACACCATCACGATCCCCGTCGTCGAAGAATCACCGAGCGTGCAGATCGCCGATACCGGAGCGGCCATTCCGCCCCGGCTGCAGGAGCTCCAACGCATGAACGAGGCTGGCCGTCCTGACGTCTGGCATTAACGCCGCTGTCGCAGCACGGGAGGGGCACCCGAAAGTCCGCCCCGGGGGGGGGCAGCAAAAGCCCCTCGGGGTACCCCTGAACTGCCGCCCTACCCCTACCCCGGGGTTTCATCCCCGGGACCCAGGAAATACCACTGCCTAACTACCTCACCTCTCTACCTTGGGTAGAACTACCTAAGAAGTTCTACCCATTGGAACTACCTAAATTGATCTATGTCACGGTTTCGACGCCCCTGACGGGCGGCGAAGTCCCTTACCGACAAGGTAGGGGTCTGAGGACCCCCTAGGGTCTTCCACGTCGGTAGGCCCGCACCCGTCGCGGGCACATTTTCGACACCCCACCAGCAGCGGAGACCGGCGACCTTTGCCTTTAGGCAAAGGCCAAGCAAGCCACACCGCCCTCGGTCAACTATTGCTGCGTCAAGGAAGGCGATGGCGTTGCCCCACGGCAAGGTCATCGACGGGCTGTGACACCGCCCTGCAACCGGATTAGCGATCCGGCTGTCAAGGCATAGCGGAGCGCCGCGCAGCCCGGAGGGCGGAGCAAGCTCCGCGTAACGCAACAATCTCGCTAAAGCGCACGCCTATGGCGCGTGTCGTTATTCGCCACCGCCAACCCAACCTCCTAAGGGGAACCTGTGACCGAAATTCGCTCCCAGCCTGCGAACGATTCTCCCGAATCGCTTCGTCAGGCCAGGATCTTTGACACCACCAAACGCCATTACCAGCGTCTTGGCCTCTGCGGTCCCTGCGCAGCCAAGGCTGCCTGGGGCCACCAGCTCGGGTTTTCGCGGAGCGACCCGCCCTGCGGCGAGTGCCAGCCGCTCGTCGACACTTTCCCCGTCGCCAAGCCACATCAGTGGCGCTCCAACTCTCTGCGCAGGGGAGCCAAGTTCTCCTCTTCGGTCGTTCCCGATGTGCGGTAGCAGCGGCCCCTGTGTGTGGAATTTCTGACGACGCTACCGGCGCGCGGCACTGGGATCACGGTCCCGCCTGATAGCGTCACCAAACGGGCCACCGGCGCGCTGTTGACCGGCGGCGCAGGAGTGCGTGAAGCCGGTCGTACGCATGACGTGGGAGGCGTTGTTCCTGCCCCTGCTGGGATGAGAGGACTGGAACACGGCGTGCAGTGTCCATCGCCAGGGACCTTCGCGGGCCCACCGCTGGGCCAGGAGGCTAAGGCCCCGAGCGCCGATGATTCTGCAACCGGCCGGCGGCAGTGTTACCACTACCGTTTACTCCGCGCCCCGACGGCGTATGCCACCTTCCTGCCCGAGTACGGCCCATGTGCGGCGCTGAGCACATCGCCGCCCCCAAATTAACGGAGATCTGCTTGTCGGATGCGCCCATCGCCGGCACAACAGCTGAAGCCCTGATGGCCTAATTTCGCCCTCCCATCCCCCAGAACAGCGACAGCTAGCGGACGGTCGTCAAGGGCTACCTTCCGGCTACGGCGTGAGCATGACTGCGGAGCCGGATACAGGTCCAGCGGATCTGTTTTTCATGGGCCCGGGGTGAGACTATGAGCCCATTCGTCAAACTTGCTGAAGGGTGGGGAGATGGCTCGGAGGAAAGGCGGTTCCGCCGCAGGGCTGGTCGGGCTTGGGGCGGCCGGGACGGGGCTCTGGGGGCTTCTCTTTGCGGCGTTCATTGTCTATTACCTGTGGTGGATCTTCCTGATCATCATCGGCCTAGCGTCGCTCACGGCCTGCTGCATCGCAGTCCGCCGCGCCCAGGCGAAGGCGGGGCCAAGGCCACCCAAGGTTGCCAAGCTGCCCAAGGCCAAGCCCGTGGCGCCTCCTGCGCCCGCCTACATCCCCCGTTGGGATGGGACCCGCAAGTGGGTCGCCAGAGAGGAGCTGGCCGGATGGGATCGAGCCTTCCGGGACACCGCCGGGCAGGCTGAGCCGCTTCGTCAGGCAGGGCCGGCCGGCGTTCCGGCTCCGCCTGCACCCGCACGCGAACCCGAACCCCCACCTGTCCCGGACCGTGTCCCGGCACGGCCTGCACCCGCCCCGGCACGGCCGACGGATGAGGAGTTGTTCGCCAGGCTTAGGTCCCAGCTGCATGACCTGGAGTAGCCCGCCGGGCCGGGGGTCCACATGGGAGGAGCACGGCCGCGCCGGTATCCGACGAGCATGGCGTTCCGCTCCCAAGGCTCAGACGCTACCGTCCCCAGCGGCCTCCAGCTCATCAGTCCGGACCACGCTGGAGGCCGGGCTTCGGGCCGAGCGGCTTCCTCCGTTAATTTTGGACCGAAACTTCCACGATGCGGAACTTTGGAACTCGTACGGCACCTTAGGCGCTATCACGCGCGGGCGGTGGGGGAAAGCCGTGGGGGGTCACCCCCACCCGTCCAACGACGTTGCCCTACGGTCCGGCGGCAGGGCCTGCCAACCGCTGCTGTCAATGAGTCCACCACCGGGCAGGCCTCCAGCCTGAGCGCAAGCGTCCCCGACACCGACGACTTCCAGGCTCGCCATCGACCAAGTCAACGTCGTCATTGCCTACGTCAACGTAGGTATTGATGACGCTGTCATTACCTACGACATTGCCGTCGTCAGCACCTATGGCAGCGTAGGTTGGGCGTGCCTGTCCAGGCAGCTGTGCGGCGGCTGGCCGCGCGGCCTGATTTGGCTGTACGCGCCGCCCTTCGCGGGCGTACTCTTCGGGCATTCCAAAGTCAACGGGACGGTGTTCAGATGGAGCGCACGACAGCAAAGCGCCGCGGGGTGGTCGCCCCGCGGGTACTTTGGCTGGTTGATGGTGGTCCTCGGTGTACTAATCGTGACCGGTCAGATCGGTGGGTTCGCGACGACCCTTTATGGGGTCGTCGTGCTCGGGGTGATGATCGCAGAGTGGGCGCTTCGTCATTGTGCTCACCAGTCCCAACAGATGACCAGGGCCGCCCCCAGTGGGCGGTCCTAATTGTTGAGGCGCAAAGACCTAATGGACTAGGCGGAGGAGAACCGCGTAACAGTGGCCTCCCGAGTAGGGACCGGCGTCGCGCGATTGGACGTTATCGGCATGTCTTGCCCCGCGAACGGCGGAGGAAAAAGTCGGATGAAGCGGCGCCGTCTGCATCAGGTCGACACCAACAAGTCAGGACCTTGCTCGACATTCCGGCACGGGGTAGGCGGTATCGCTCAGCACTAGGGGCGCGGTCGATTGCAAGGCTGTCAGTCCGACCACTACTGCCAGGGGTACGCCGGCCGAATGCCGCCTCTTGGAGGCCAGGCCCCTTTGGACAAAGACCACCTTGACCTGGCGGGTCCATCGTGGCAAGAGACGCAGGTGCGCCCACGGGCGCCGCGCGGCGCTAGGACCTTGGAGAGACGCCGAGGCCGTGGCGCCCGCCACATCATCGCGAGAGACGCAGGTGTCCGGGCAGTCGATAGGACAGTGGTGACCGTACTTTCTTGCCCAGAAGCTGCCGGCCCCAAGGCTGGCGGAGCCACGGGCGCGGGTCGAAGTCGCGGGTGTTCTACAGGCAGTGTGCGAGAATTCCACCCTCAACCTGGAACTGGTGGGCATCGGTATCGATGCCGATGCCCTTAAGGTGAACCGACCTTACTGGCAGCACAGACCGGATGTAGCGGCGTGAGGCCATGCGGCCGCCGGGGACAAGGCGTGACGCTTTGCGCTGGATCCGGGCGACCGGATAGTCGTCAGCAACCTGGAACACTGCCAGCCAGCCCGCCGTCGGATGGGCGCGCACACTGGGCTTATAGCCCAACGATCGGGCTATTTCCACGAAACCGTCGAGAATCCGCCGGTTCGTGTTAACGAACTGGACCTGCCCCTTCCTGTTTGTCACATTGCCGTCTGAGTCGACCAAGCCCTGCAAGAGTGCGCGGCGTTGCTCAGTCCCAGCAAAGAGGTACACATCCGGAACATGCTTGTTGCGCAGCACCCCCAAGGTCCGCAGCCGCTGAAAGAGCGACTGGTTCACCGCGCCGCGAGACGGCTTCGTCACGTTCCGGACGTTGAGGCAGTGGGCCAGGTTGTAGTCGTAGTAGGTCGAGGACAACATCTCGTAGGAAAGCAGAACGTCCTGAAGTAGGGTGGTCACTTCTTCTACGTCATTCCGCCCCACAGAGATGGCGCCGTTTGCGGAGTAGCCATCGCCGAGCCAGTAGCCAAAAAGGTATGGATCGACCGGGAGATCAAGATCGGGACTCAGCCGTTCGGCGACCGGAACGCTAATTGCGGACCTGCGGAATAGCTTCATGCGTGCCAGCTCTGTGGTGGAAACCGTTAGTTCGACAAAGCCACTGTCGTGACCATTGCGGGTCTCGACAGTCCACGTGTGCGAGGCTGCGGCCGTGATCTGCTGACCGTCATCGAAAGTCACCGAGTAGCAGTCGAGATTCCGGAATACTGAAGTGTCCCTGTCCACCCTTTGCCAGTTGCCGTCTCCGTCGAAGACAGTGTCGCCTACTATCAGATCGGCGACCGATTTCCAGCCGGAAGGCGTGGCAACTCGATGTGTCAGCGCCACTGCGGGCCATTCGGGAACTGCCGAGACCGGGACGCAAAGGCCGCGGCCGGGAACACCCACCGTTGTCGTTTTCGCGATGTCCACCGTGGTTGACGCTTGCCCGTCCGAGCCGCCATTCTCCGATAAATCCGAAGTACCGCTAGCTTCCAAATACATCGACTTCACGTCTCCTCTCGCCTGCCCCACTTTTTCATGTACAGCTAGTGGAGCAGACAAGACTGACAATCTCGGTTGACATGGATGAATGCCCACCCGCCCGCACCAGTCCTCCGAGGAGCAGACACGCCGGTGGGCTGAACGCAGGGCAATGGTCGGGGCGCGAATCCGTGAGCTACGACTCGGGCAGGGCCTCTCGCAGGAAGCACTGGCTCTGGAGTCGGGGCTGAGCAGAAATATGGTGATCGGCATCGAGTGGGGCCGGAAGAGCGTAGCCTACGAGCGTCTTTGGGATATCGCTGACGTTCTGGACGTACCGATCAGCCAACTTCTTCTCCCGCCGGATTCGGCTGCCAAGACTTCCCCTTACCGGGGCCGTCGGCGACCCATGGGCAATTAGTCTCGGCGGCAACTTCAGGGCGGCCACGGTAGGCCCCACATCCGCGCTCGCCAGCACCTCCCCAATGGGCGTTGGGATGAATTTGCTGACAACGGTATATCGACTCGTGCCCACACCCCGCCCGAGGTCCGAGAGCGTCATCAGATACCTCTCGCACCCACCGGGCGGTCAATACACACCTGTATCGGACTGGGGTCGTGAAGCTCGCGCACCAGACACACCGTGATCAGCGTAGAGGTCATAGCCTCGGACGCCGACGGCCAGAAAATCCGCCTGCTGCCGTTAGCTGTTAGGGCCGTTCGGGCCGCATAATCTTGCTTAGCTGTTTGCGCACACTTTGATTGGGGGATGACATGACTCACGAGCCTGGTCCAGGAGACCTTCCACAAGTGGACGGGGCAGCGATTCACCAACCGTGGGACCGCAGGCCGCGGAAATGGCCATATGTTGTGACCATCGTCGTCTTGGCCGTCGGCCTCCTCGGCCTCGGTGCCGCCTACGCCTTCAGCACGAACTCCGCAGGCCAGTGGCGTGCGACCGCGGACAAGACTTCGCGTAACCTCGCCGCGATGACGGCCGAGCGGGATGGGCTCTCGGAGAAGAACACGTCCCTGACTTCGCAGTTGAGCGACACGAACAGCAAGCTGAATGACACGACGAGCAAGCTCAACGACGCCAGCGCTCGGATCCGCTCCCTCGCCAACGAGAAGGCCCAGCTCGGGGATGACACCGCGCTTCTGGCGGAGCTGGTCGCCTCATCCCAGAATGTCAGCACGCAATTGTCTACCTGCATACGTGACCTTCAGAAACTGCAGACCTATCTGGTGAATTACGCCGCCTATGATCAGGCCGCCCTGATCAGTTTCGTGCAGAACGTCAACTCGGCGTGCAACACCGCACGGGCAGACAGCGATAGCCTCACGCAGAAGATCCAGGGACTGAAGTGACGTTCGGGGGTCTGCGCGTCGCGTGCGCAGGCGTCCTCTGCCTGCTGGCGCTATCAGGCTGCGGACTCACACCTGTGCCACCGCCCCCCGTAACCAGCGCGGCGCGGACCCTGGCCCCGGCATCGCCGATAGTGTCCCCGACTGCTCCGGCCCCGATCATCACCCCGTCCGGGTTCAGCGCCTACGAGCGGGCTGCGCTGCGTGTTCGCAACATCGGCTGCGGCGGTGTCTCGCGCGGGTCTGGCTTCGCCATTGCAGATCATGTTTTCGTCACGAACCGCCACGTAGTCGGCGGGGCGGCGCTCCTGCAGGTAAGCACCTACGACGGCAGGGACATAACGGTCAACGCCGTGGGCGCGGTCATTATCGCCGACCTGGCCCTGGTGTGGACGAAGGAACCACTACCGGCCACGCTCCAGCTCGCGCTGTCGAACCCGCCACTCGGCGCTGAGGTGACAGCCGTCGGGTACCCGTTGGGCGGCGAACTCACAACCACGAGCGGAAGGGTGTTGCGGTACGACCGCGACCCACTGGGCTCGTCACCGTTGCAGATGATGTATAACAGCGCGCCTATTGAGCATGGCAGTTCGGGCAGCCCACTGGTCGATTCATCAGGGAAGCTTGTGGGCGTGGCCTACGCCGGTGGCGGCGGCCAGTATGTCGCCGTGCCGGTGGCGGCCCTTACCCAAGCGCTCAAGGATCCCGCGAACTTCTCGAACGGGGCTGGCTGCGACTGAGGATCCAGTGTTCTCGGATTCAGCAAAGAACACGCCATACCGAGGCCGCCGGCGACCTACGGGCCGGTAGCTCCTGAGTTACCTGAACCGTTGCCATCCGCGGGGGCTAGCCCCGCCACCACATGGCCGACGCCGATGCGGGGAGGCACCGGCCACGAGTCGTTCCCTCGGATTCTGGTGACGCGGCTGGGCGTGCAGCGCGGGTCCGGCCGCGATGTTCCCACATGTCTTCAAATGATGCATCGGCGGCCGGCACACACCTCAACCTGACTGACCGCCTCACAATGCGTGACAGCCGCAGCGGACGCCGGGATGGTCGACGTCGGCGATGATGGTTCTGTGAACAGCACTGAGCGACCAGTTTTCAACGTAGTAACCGTACCGGACTCCGCAGACGCCCGGCTCTTCGTCGAGTTGTCGAGCTACGGGGCGGATCTCGCCGAGGCCCGCCATGCCCTGGATCTCGCGACTGGGTCCCGAGGCGATGGATCGGAGCAGGAGGACGCGGGGGCATACCTAATCGCCTTCGCAGTAGTTGCATACTGCCGTACATATTTCCATTCGAACGTTCGAAAGCCACTGACCGAGCACATAGCCATCCCCGCCGAGTATTCAGACATACACGGGCTGGTTGGGGCATTCAGGAACACCACAGTTGCGCACTCCCAGTCGAACCTCGCGACGACCTTCCCGGTGGGTTTCCTCGATGCCGCAACACTTCGCTTGCGGGACGTTACGGCAGCGACCGCGTCGCAGACACTGCCTCCTCCGCTAGTTGAGCGTTTCCGGGAACTCATCGAAGTAATGGACGATCTTCTCTTCGAGATGATAGAGCCCGTCCGGCAAAGGTTGATCGAGCAGTTGAGGGAGTCCGACCTTGCGAAGATGGTTGATGAGGGCGGCCAGCTAGAGGCTGTCTACGCCACGGATGCTGACTTCAATCCACGGACGAGGCGACGGCCCTATCCAACCTCACACACGGTGTATTGGTCGGGAGCTTCACAGCCGGGCGACTGACTCCGCGGGCGCAACCTGACCATGTCACCGTGTCATGTTCGATTCCGGACTTTCCGGGCGCTGTATGGAACAAATCGCTCGGATGGCGGAAGGGAATCGTATATTTCAGCGGCCAGCACCGTTGCCTTCGGTTCGGCGGAGGCGAGGTAATCCCGGGTGACTTCCTGACTGACCCAGCCCAACTCGGTGACGTGCCGCAGGACCTTGTCCGTGATCGCCTTGACGTCGGGCCTGCGCGTGCGCTCAATGCTCACGTCGAATTTTAGATCCAACAAGGGCAAAGGTTCTTCCCTGATCCGCACAACCCTGTAACCGGCATCGCGGAGCCGTTTTGTCTTTTGTCGGTCGCGCTGTTCGTGGTCGTCGCCCTTGTGTGTATGTGAACCATCGAACTCGATAACAATACGTAGGGACTCGATGAGGATGTCGACGGTGTGGGGCCGGTTATGACCGAGCTCGAGGCGCTTCTGACTCTTGGGGTCCACGTCGTCGGGAAACACGGCCGCGAACTCACACGCCAATGCGATGTCGATCCTGGACCTGATGGCGGGGGCGCACTGTTTGCAACCGTCGTCGTCGAGGGCGCGCGCCCGAACTGCTGTACGCCACACGTGCGCAGGATCCTGGGGGCAGTTCCACCAGACCCGACGGTTGCTTCCGGTCGTCACGTCGGCCGGAGTCAGGGGACTGTTCTTGGCCGGGTGCCATTGGTCAGCAAGGTCCGGCCTGTTCAGGGACAGACGATTGCGGTCAGTGGGCCGCTTCCCGTCGCAGTAGGGGCATCCCGCCCCGTCTGCTGGCCGTGAACTGACGAAGGATTCCCACTGATGGTCCGGATCATTCCGGCATATCCAGCCGGCCCGGTAATCACTTCCTCTGGCGACTTCTTCGGCGCGCTTGTCGTTGGCCGGATCCCATTCGGCGGCCAAGATCAGGCTCGCACCTGCGAGGCTGTTTGAAGCATTGACCTTTTTACCCGCGCAGTACGGGCACCCCCGGCCGCGGAAACGGGCCGCCGGGGAGGCTTGATAGTCGTGGGTGGGATCTTGGGGGCACGTCCACCAAAACTTCTTGTTGGACTGGGGCAGCACATCGGTGGGCAACAATCCGAGCTCGGCCCGGTTGCGCTCCGGATGCCACGTGGAGAGCAGGTCCGGCCTCGCCACGGCCAGATTGTTTTCTGGGGTGGCTCTCAGGCCAGCGCACGCCGGGCAACCGTGGCCTTTGGTTCGCGCGTAAGGGGTCGCATGCCAGGAGTGTTGGTTGTTGCACAGCCACCAGATCGGGCGGTTGCTTCCCGACGTGAGCTGGGACGGCGTAATGGAGTTCCTGTCCGGATCCCACTGGGCGGCTATGGCCGGATATAGGCGCGCCAACGACTTCGCGCCTTCGTCGTGTACCGGATGAAGCCGCAGCGGACGCGGCGGCAGTACTTGTTCTTCCACGGGCATATAGTCATCCTTCCCGATTCGCGTACCGAAAGCTTCAGGGCTGTGTGCGGCGTTGCTAGCGGCTTCAGAGAGGAGGGCCGTGTGACTCCGCCGCCACGCGCCGGGTCCTGATGCATGTTCCCCTCTGCCTCACTCGCCAGCACCGCCTCAACGGGCCCTCAGAGGAATTCGCTGACAACGGTAGGCCCATTCCTGCCCGCGGCCCCGCCAAGCAAGAATGTGTCACCAATCTGAGGTAGCCGTCAACGCTTGGTCCCTCCGCGCCGGCGGAATAGTCACTTTAGATGAGATCACCGCAAAGAAAGCGTGGCTCCTAGCGAGACCCTGAACCGGCAAAGGTCCTTCGGAATGGCCGCAGCCCTCCGCGGCTTGATCGGCCACAACGTCGACCTCTGGGTCACTGACGACGAGTTCTTCGCCGTGCCCACGATCGTGCAGTTCAACGACCTCGGGATGTCAGCATGAAATCAACTTTGGACAAGTTCACGCGCCGGCGAACTCGAGGAACGGGACGGATACGCTTAGTGGCTCAGAGGCGGCTGAGAAGCTCGGCTTTCTTGGCGTCGAACTCCTCAGCTGTCAGCACTCCGGCGTCCCGGAGGCCGGCAAGCTGGGAGATCTGGTCCAGTACCGAAGGGGCGGCCGGAGCAGCTGCGGCAACCGGGTTGTGCCTTGCAGTAATGGCAGCCTCGAGCGCGTCGCGGAAAGCCAGGAACGCGGGCTCTTGTTTTGGGATGAAGACAATCGAGTTCTCGTCCCCGGCTGCATCAAAGGTCTGCTTGCCGAACTCGCTGCGCCGTTCGTTGCCGCCCGGCATCGTGAACTGGATGAAACCGCTGATAAGTGAGCCGGCCGGCTTGATCTGAACCGCAGAAACTGACCCCAGCGGAACACGCTTGACACCTTTTCCCACGGACATGCGGCCAAGGGCTCCGACGTGCTGGAGGGTGAGGAACTGCCCGTCAAACGCGCAATATCCGCCCACGCCCACAGCCACGATCGCATTCTCTGGGATGCCATGCTTCGTCCGGTAGGCAGCGTCAGATTCCGCAACGGCTTCGACCTCTGCCAGGACCCCGGCCGGCAGCTGCTCGGCCATCTTCTGGAGGTTCCTGGGCTGATTGCTGCCTTGCCCCTCAATGGCCCAGATGACGACGGCTGCATCGCCGGTGGCGGTGATCGTACCGGTATATTTCCCGGCAAATGTGTTGGTCCTCACTGAGAAAGGCGTCTCCACCAGGATCTGTCCGTCACCCGTCTGGTTGGCCTTGAATTTCAGGGCCTTGGCGGCAGCCAGGACATGGCCGACCGCCGTCGCAGGGTCGGTCTGGATTGTCCACTGGATGCTCTTATGTTGGGTAGCCACGCGATGACTCTAGCAACCCGGCATACCGAATCCGCCGACCGGTGAGCGTGGCAGCGCGCCGTCCGTAAACATGGAGTTTGTGGGGCGTGCCCTGGCCGGAATGGAGGCCGGCCCAGGGCGCTCTCTCTCCTAGAGCCCTGGACAGCGCCCAACGTCCGTACGATAGCGGCGGAACGACCGTTGGGGGAGACTGCCGGCGCACCCGTCGGCGTCGGCCACTCCTGAAGCCGTCACGGTGTCGGCTCAGCAGGCCTCCAGCACCGAGGGGTTCAACCCTGCCCCGCTGATCTTCATCATCGGCGGGGTCATGCTTGCCGCGGCGTTGGTCTGGTACGTCCGCCCGTTAACCTGCCCGGAGACAATGTCGGCTTTGCGGCGCCATGTTCCTTCGTGCGAACCGTCGGCCGTGGCAGGATGGGTCCATTATGGACAGGCGGTTGCGACGCGCTCCCGACGCGGAATGGGTGCTGATGTACCGGCTCGGGCTGAGCCGGAAACGCATCGCTGACCTCGTGCGCGTTCCGCCCGCCGCCGTCGGATACCATCTGGTCATCGCCCGCCGCCAGGACCCGGAACTTGAGGCCGCACACCAGGCCGCCGCCGGCGCCGTACCCGTTCCTCACCCCTCCACCAGGGACCTTTCCCGCATGGACGAGGTCATCGCCTGGGTGTCGGCCGAAGGCCGGCTCCCGGAGGACCGTTCCGGCGACCGGGGCGAAAGGTCTATGGCGCGGTGGCTGTCCGGGCGCAGGCGCGAAGCCGGCGAAGGAAAACTGGACCCCGCCTACAGCGAGGGACTCGCCCGGGTGCCCGGCTGGGCCGAAAACCATCGGAACGTAGCGGACGAATCCCGCTGGCGTGACCGCCTCGCCCAGCTCGTGGAGTTCCGGCAGGAAGGCCACGACTGGCCACGCCACCACGACTATGACTCCGAGCGCGAACACACCCTCGGCGTGTGGATCCACACTCAGCGGTACAAACACCGCCGCCGCGAACTCGACCGCGCCAAGGTCAAGCTCCTGAACGCCGCACTTCCCGGATGGCAAACCGGGAGAACCCGCGGCCGCCCCCGCCGCCAGTGACCGGAAGGCCGCGCCTCCCGGCCTGTCCTGCGGCCGGGACGCCATGCCTGCGAATAGCCTGAGAGTGGTTCTCCAGTCCCCCCAGCTTGGAGAACCGGAGCCTCCGCGCTTGAGTCCTGGACTCGCGCGGAGGCTTTCCTCATAGGCCTGATAAGGACCACCCTGCTCACGCGGGCACTCCGTATGGATTCGCGTCCTTGAGGGACACTGTCAGTTACCGGGCCGCGGACACATCTGGCGGCCGGCAGTCGCGACTCGGTGAGTGCTTTGTCGGTGTGAACTTGCCTCAGGTCAGTGGAGGTCGGGGCCACCCGCCACGGCGAGCTCGCTGATAACGCTGATAGCCTCGTCGACTTCGGTTGGGCTGTCCTGGTCGTCATCAGGAAGCAATCCGGGCGCTTCCGCGCCAAGGTGTGGGTACTTCTCCAGGAGGAACCGCCGCCGGTACGCCATGTTGGCGGCGTCAACGATCCCCTCCAAGGTGGTCCAGTTGAAGGTGCCGCCAACGAGGATCCCGGCTACGGGTACGACTTTGCCGAGCCCCTGCTTGGTAAGGCGAACGCCGAATGCGCTGGCGAACTGTTTCGAGACCTGAGCGACGATTGACTGGTCCAGAATCTCCCAGGTTTTTTTGCGGACGAGTGCTTGGGTGAGCCGCGAAATGTCGGCCATCGCGGCGGACTTCGCGCCGGCTGACACAGCCGTTCCGGCATTGACGACCGACATTATGAAGAGCTTCTCGGCAGGTTCTTCCGGATCGTAGCCGTAGAGCAGCGACACCTCGCCGACGCAGCGGGACCCGAGTGCCAGAACGATTGCGGCGTCGCCAACGAAAGCGCCGGCGATGACAGCGCCCGTAGGCGCTGCCGCGGCTCCGCCGGTGAGGGGGATGGCGAGTTCTCCTCCGGAGATCGCGAGCCCTGCAACTGCTCCCGAGGCTGCCGCGGCTATCGGGTAACCCCAGCTCGCCCCTCGTCCACGGACAGCGTCGATCTGCTCGAGGTCGAGGCGTCGCAGGTCGGGAAGTGATGCAACGTCGTGTCCGCGTTTCCTGTGCTTTTTCACGACCTGTTTGGGTGAGAGTCCCGCCCGTGAGGCCCGTGCCACCGTCTGCCGCATCGACGCAAAAGCAGCGCCGCTCCAGTTGGCCATGCCGTCGGGTATGGCATCGGCGGCCTTGCGGGCCCCGGTGCCCATTGTCTGAGCGCCCTTGGCGACCATTTCCTGCCCACGCGAAACGGCAGCGTGGGCTCCTGGGCGTTCTTCCAGGTACTTCGTCGCACGTTTGCCGAGTTCCGCAGCGCCGCTGGCCACTTGCTCGCCGGCGTCCCTCATCACTCGAGAGAGGGGGCGGCCCTGGAACCGTTGGACGTTGCGCCATGCATCGAGCTCATAGGCCGAGGGTTCAGTCATGCCGCCATTGTGCCCCACGATCACGTGTGAAGGACTCCGACACGTGATTGGCCCTGAGCGCTTGAGCACGGGCGGCTCGGCTTCGAAGCTGCGCTGGGCTTAGGCCGTCGATGCGGACGGCGGCATGCGGTGCCCGCCCTTACGGCGTGGATGGCCCCTTCAATTCGACGTAGTAGTCCGGCATTAGCCCGTCTGCGCGCACAGTGTGGCGGGCGCTTACGAGCTTGCTCTAGCCGACCATGTCCATGAGCGGGCGGCGGCGATCTCGTGGGCGAGGGCGCGGAGGGTCGAGTTTCGTGCACGCTGGGAACGTAGACACCTGGGTTTGAGCCGCTCGAAGAGTGTGGCGGGATACGGCGGGCGCCAGGCGCCGGTGATGGTTCTTTTGTCGCCCCCTACAGCTATAGTTTAAATCGAACATATATTCGAATAGGGGCGTGTTGTGGGCGTTGTTGTTGGTCCCCGTGTGATAGATGCGGGCGCATCGTTGTTGTCGGTGCTGATCTCTCCGGTCGCTGTTGCGGCCGGATATCCCTCGCCGGCGCAGGACTACTTCGATGGCCGAATCGACCTGAACGAGCACCTGATCAAAGACATCACCAGTACCTATGTCGTGCGGGTGTCCGGGGAATCGATGGAAGGCGCCGGCATCAGCGACGGCGATGAGCTGATCGTCAACCCGGCCCTGGAACCGGTGGACGGGTCCGTGGTCGTCGCGGTCCTGGACGGCGAACTGACCATCAAACGGCTGCGGATCACCGGAACCGGGGTCGTACTGTAGGCAGAGAACCCGGCCTACCCGGACATCCGGGTCCCGTCCTTATCCGATCTCGTCATCTGGGGCGTCGCGACCCGGTGCCTTCACCATGTGTAAGAGGAGCTATTGCGTTAAACGGGAGCTTTGCCGGCACGGGGCAAGCAATGTCTAAGCCCGCTGCCATGCGTCATATGCCGCAGATCGCGCACGTGGATGTGAACTGCTTCTACGCCTCGGCAGAGCGGGCCTTCAACCCGTCCCTGGAGGGCCGGCCCGTCATCGTGCTCTCGAACAACGACGGCTGTGCCGTCACCCGCTCCCCCGAAGCTAAAGCCCTCGGCATCGCCATGGGTGAGCCGTGGTTCAAACTCGCCCCGCGGGCCAAACAATGGGGACTCGTTGCCCTCTCGAGCAACTACGAGCTCTACGGCGACATCAGCGCCCGCGTGATGGAAGTCCTCGGCCGGTACTCGGCCTGGCTGGAGGTCTACAGCATCGACGAGGCGTTCCTCGGCGTCAAAGGCACCCCGGAGGAACTCCTCGCTCTCGGCCGGAGCATGAAGGCGACGGTGCGGCGGAACGTCGGGGTTCCGGTCTGCGTGGGGATCGCACCGACTACCGGTATCGACGAGTATTTCGGAGTGGCTTATTGCCCCGATTCAAGGGCCCGTTGCCGGTTGTCATGACCACGGTGAAGCAGCTGAACAAGCGTGGGGTAGATCAGGGTTGCGGCAAGCCGGGCCAGAAAAAGTGCAAGCCGCTGCATCATCTTCACGCTTGGGATCGGCCAGGAGTCGTAGGAAACAGTGTTCGTCAGCAACAGGCCGGCGAAAGCATCCGGCTGCCGCACGGCCGCGATTTGCGCCACTCCCCGCCCAAATCGTGGCCAACCAACACCGGCTTTTCCCCAATGTCCAGGGAGCCGAGCCATTCAAGAAGGTAATCGGCCTGGGCCGAAAGGCTCAGATCCTGGTGCGCTCCCCTGGGGATGCTTGAGCCGTAGCCTGGCATCTCCCACGCCAGGCAGCGGCCCTCAACCAGAGGCATGACGTGGCGCCACAGGCGTGGTGAAGTGGGGATGCCATGAATGAGGATGACAGGGGCGCGGGTCCCGCGTTCAGCCCACCTGCCATGGGCATCCTCGCGCATGGGCTGCCATTCGGTCATGACCATCTCCTTGAGCCGGCGCACAGGATTGTTTGAGGGACCACGTTAGCCTGCCCCGTCACCGCCTGGACAGTACCCGGGCTGCAGTAAGTTCAACAACCGGGGCAGGCGGTGTGTGTTCGAGATCGCAGAAGCCCGGCCAGCGTCGCCCTATCGTGATTGCTACAGAACACGCATCATCTGGGTGCAACGGGATTCCACTCCCCATGGACGTTGTCCTCGCCGCGTCCGGATCAATGAGAAACGGTGGAAGGTAAAGAATATGGTCAGGGCTATCTGGAACGGGAAAGTCATTGCCGAGTCCGAGGACACGGTGATGGTCGAGGGCAACCATTATTTTCCCCGTGAGGCGGTGAATCCGCTGTATCTCAGAGAGAGTGACATGTATTCCGCCTGCCCGTGGAAGGGGCAAGCCGGCTATCACACCCTTGAAGTGGACGGCCA
This sequence comes from Arthrobacter sp. U41, assembly GCF_001750145.1. NCBI lineage: Bacteria > Bacillati > Actinomycetota > Actinomycetes > Micrococcales > Micrococcaceae > Arthrobacter > Arthrobacter sp. U41. The sequence continues at coordinate 1,692,298 of NZ_CP015732.1, read as the reverse complement.
GGTCAACGTGGACGCAGCCTGGTTCTACAGCGAACCCAAAAAGCGGGCCGCACCGATTAAGGACCGCATTGCCTTCTGGCGGGGAGTGACGATCGAAGCATGAAGCGTGGGGTGCGTAGGGATGATCAGAGGTAGCTGCAGACCCTGGACTGATCACACGCTGCCGGATTGCCGGCCGCAACGGCCTCATACGAGGCGGCCACACCTGCCCGCAGGGCAGTCAGTTCAGCGATTTTCAGGTCGAGCTCGGCCAGTTGGCCCGCCAGGATGTCCTGCACATGTGCACAGAGAGCGTTGCCGGGCTCCCTGACGGCGAGGATGTTCCGGATCTGGCTCACGGACAGTCCCGCGGCCCTGCCCCGGGCAATGAAGTCGAGCCGGGCCACGCTGTCATCGTTGTATTGCCGATAACCGTTGGGGCCTCGCTGGGCAGGTGGAAGCAGTCCTTGCTCTTCATAGAACCGAAGGGTCTTCGGCGTCATCCCCGCGGCTTTGGCAATTTCACCGATAAGCATCACTGACCTCACTTCCAGCACCTTATGCCGCGGGAGTTTCCGGCGGTCCCCGGTGACCTAGGGGTTCCAGTATAGGTAAAGGTTGCTACGGCCCCAAGGAGTCCTGACACACCAATGAATGCGGGGGAATTGCATTCCCTTGACCTTCCCCTACGGGGGAAGGTGCAGGCTGGAGAGGAAGAACGTCATGCGGGTCCATCGGGGAGCCGCCGTTCGACCCAGGGACAGGTTCCCTGCTACTGGCGGAGGTTTCGTGGCTGCAATACAAGAGTTTGACTTTGATCTGGCGATCATCGGCTCAGGCGGGGGCGCCTTCGCTGCGGCCATCCGGGCAACCAACCTGGGCAAAAGTGTCCTGATGGTCGAGCGGTCAACAGTTGGCGGGACGTGCGTGAACACCGGATGCGTGCCCTCCAAAGCGTTGCTCGCAGCAGCTGAGGCCCGCCACGTGGCCTTGGATGCCGGCGGCAGGTTCCCCGGCATCAGTACTTCTGCCGGCGCGGTGGACATGCCCGGCCTGATCGGCGGGAAGCGCGCCCTGGTGGAGGGGATGCGCTCGGAGAAATACGTCGACCTGATCGCCGACTACGGATGGGACTTCAGACACGGCACTGCGGCGTTCGCCGGGACACCGGAGGAACCGGTGCTGGAAATCACCACCTCCGACGGCGTGCGGGAGTCAGTGACTGCGGCCCACTACCTGGTGGCCACCGGCTCGGCGCCGTGGACTCCCCCGGTCCCGGGACTTCGGGAAACAGATTATCTGACCTCCACCACCGCGATGGAACTGGAAGAGGTCCCGGAATCCCTGCTGGTGGTCGGCGGCGGCTACGTAGCCCTGGAGCAGGCCCAGCTGTTCGCGCGCCTGGGATCCAACGTGACCATGCTGGTCCGGTCCCGCCTCGCCTCGACGGAAGAACCCGAAGTCTCACTGGCACTGATGAGCGTTTTTACCGATGAAGGCATCCGCGTCATCCGCCGGGCCACGCTGGCCTCCGTCGGGAAAGATGAGGACACCGGCGGTGTCAAGGCTGTCGCGGACATCGCCGGCGGCCAGGAGAACTTCCGGGCCGCGCGGCTCTTGGTAGCTACCGGGCGGCGCGCCGTTACCGAAGGACTGAACCTGGACACCGTCGGGGTAAAGACCGGGGACCGGGGCGAGGTCCTGGTACAGAACACGATGGCCAGCACCAACCCCAGGATCTGGGCCGCGGGCGATGTGACCGGGCACCGGGAATTCGTTTACGTCGCATCCGCCCACGGTGCCCTCGCCGTCGAAAACGCCTTCAACAACGCCGGCCGCGAAATTGACTACCGGCACCTGCCACGGGTGGCGTTCACCAGCCCTGCGATGGCCGCCGTCGGGATGACCGACAAGGAAGCAAACGGCGAGGGCATCAGCTGCGATTGCCGTGTTCTACCGCTGGAATACGTTCCGCGTGCCCTGGTCAACCGGGATACGCGGGGCTTCATCAAGCTCGTGGCCGAGAACGGTACGGGCAGGATTCTCGGACTTACGGCCGTCGGCAAGGAAGCCGGTGACATTGCCGCCGCAGGGGTCTACATCCTGGAGGCGGGCATGACCGTCGAGCAGGTCGCGAACCTGTGGAGCCCCTACCTGACGATGGCCGAGGGCATCAAAATCGCCGCCCAGTCCTACACCACGGACATCTCCAGGCTCTCCTGCTGCGCAACCTGACCACGCCTCGAGCGATACCTATTAACCACGAAGGGGAGGAACTGATGGAGGAACACTTTGATGTGGCAGTCCTGGGCATGGGACCGGGAGGTGAGGTGGCGGCGAGCCGTCTCCTGAAAGCCCACAAAAAAGTCGCCGTGATCGAACGCGAACTGATCGGCGGCGAATGCGCGTACTGGGCGTGCGTGCCCTCCAAAACACTCCTGCGGCCGCCGGAAGCGAAGACAGCAGCTGCCCGGTCGGCCGGGGTCACCGGAGCCGAACTGGACTGGGCCGCGGCCAGTGACTACCGGGACTACATGATCCGGCACCTCGACGATAAAGCGCAGATCGATGGCTATAAAGGCCAGGGCGCCACCGTGATCAAAGCCGAAGCCAGAATCACCGGGCCGGGCACGCTGCAGGCCGGCGGCAGGACCATCCACGCCGATCACATCATCATCGCGACCGGCTCCGAGGCCGTTATGCCCGAGCTGGAAGGGGCAGAAAACGTCACCATTTGGACCAACAGGGAAACATTTACGACCACGACTTTGCCGCGGCGGGCCGTTGTGATCGGAGGCAGCGCAGTGGGCACCGAAACGGCCACGTTCCTGGCCCGTTTCGGCGTGGATGTCACCCTGGTGCACCGCGGCAAGGCCCTGATGGAACGCGAGGAGCCCCGCGTCGGAGAACTGACGCGGCTCTATCTCGAAGAGGCCGGCGTGAACGTGCGGCTGGCGTCCCATGCCGTGCGTGCCAGGCGTGAGGGGGACAGCAGTTCGCTGGAGCTCGACGACGGCACATCAGTGGGCACCGACGTCGTCATTTTCGCAACGGGACGCAGGCCCCGGAGCAAGGATCTGGGCTTTGAGGCAGCAGGGGTGAAGCTTGACCCCAAGGGCGCGGTGGTGATCGACGAGCAGTGCCGGGCCGGCGAAGGCGTATGGGCCGGCGGCGACGTCACCGCGGTCATGCCGTTCACCCATGTGGCCAAGTACCAGGGCCGTATCGTGGCAGACGCCATCCTGGGCCACGCACGGCCGGCCACCTATGACGGTATCCCGAGGGTGGTCTTCGGGGATCCGGAGATCGCGGCCGCGGGGATCACCCAGGCCCAGGCCGATGAGCAGGGGCTCTCCACCGCTTTCGCCGAGCTGGACCTGGCCGAATCGCTCACCCGCCCCTGGACCTACGAGCAGGAACCCCGGGGACACCTCGGGCTGCTCACCGACACCAACACGGGCACCCTCATCGGAGCATGGGCCGTATCCCCCCTGGCCGGGGAATGGATCCATCAGGCCTCCCTCGCGATCCGGGCCCGGATCCCCTTGGCGGTCCTGCACGACCAGGTCGCCCAGTTCCCCAGCTACAGCGAGGCCTTCCACATGGCCCTCGATAACCTCAAATACCGAAAGGAACTGTTATGAGCAGCGCAAGGGATGTCACCGACAGCACGTTTGAACAGGAAGTCCTGCGATCAGACAAGCCCGTCATCGTCGATTTTTGGGCGGAATGGTGCGGGCCGTGCAGGATGGTCTCCCCCGTCCTGGACCAGCTCGCGGCCGAGCACGCCGGAAAAGTGGACGTCGTCAAGCTCAATATCGATGAAAACCCCCGGGTAGCGGCGGAATTTGGCATCACCTCCATCCCCGCCATCTACCTGTTCAAAGACGGCGCCCTGAAATCCGCCGTGGTCGGTGCCCGGCCCAAGCAATACCTCGAGAAGGAATTCGTGGAGTACCTGCACTGACTTCCGAGTTTGTCGTGGCACCGTCAATCCTCGAATCAAGGAGAAGCGTGTATGAAACCCTCAACCATTATTTTTGACGTCAACGAGACCCTGTCGGACATGTCCCCGATGGGACAACGGTTCGTCGAGGTGGGGGCGCCGGCACACCTGGCAAAGCTCTGGTTCGCGACCCTGCTGCGGGATGGCTTTGCCCTCACCGCAGCGGGAGATAACGGCACCTTCGCCGGGATCGGCGCCGAAGCTTTGCGCGGCCTGTTCACCGGCATGGAACTGAACCGGGACGTCGAGCCGGCCGTGCAGCACGTCATGGCCGGCATGTCCGGCCTTGGGCTGCACCCGGATGTCGTCACCGGCGTCAAGGCCCTGCACGCTGCCGGATACCGGCTCGTTACTTTGACGAACGGCTCCAGCCAGGTGGCCGAGAAGCTGTTCACCGATGCAGGCATCCGCGACAGCTTCGACCTGCTGCTCTCTGTGGAGGACGCCCCGGCCTGGAAGCCCGGCAAAGCCTCCTACGAGTACGCAGCATCCGCCTGCGGGACTAGGCCCGAGCAAATGCTCCTGGTCGCCGTTCACCCCTGGGATATCCACGGCGCATCCCGCGCCGGCCTTGCCACCGCCTGGATCAACCGCGCCGGGGGCCCGTATCAAAACTATTTCCAGGCGCCGGATCATGCTGTCTCCGCCCTGCCTGAACTGGTCCCGGCCCTTGCCGGAGAAAGCTAAGGAACTGGCATGGCTGTTCGATTGCGCTCTGAAATGCGGGCGCTGGCGCACGGCCTGCGCTACGAGCCAACGCCGCGCAGGATCAGAGCGGACGCCGGGGGGAGGACGGTTGTCGATTCACAGGACGCGCTCCTTGTTTTCGAGCCACGGAAGCTGACCCCGGTGTTCGCGGTACCGGAAGCGGACATCGCCGCAGATCTCCTCCCCTCCTCCCCGGGCAGGGCGGGCGGGGGCACCCGTTCGCACTTCGCCAATCACACAGCCGAGGGCCAGGAACTGACCGTGAGGAGCGGCGGGCTGGAACTGCCGGCGGCCGCCTTCCGGGTTGCTGACCCGGATCTGGCCGGCCATGTGCTGCTGGACTTCGGGGCCTTTGACCAGTGGCGCGAGGAGGACCAGGTGATAGAAGGCCATCCCCGGGACCCGTTCCACCGGGTGGATGCGCGGGCCTCATCACGGCGTGTGAGTGTTGGTTACGAATCGATGGTCCTGGCCGAAAGCGCGCAGCCGGTATTCGTTTATGAAACGATGCTGCCCGTGCGGACGTACCTGCCACGCGGCGATGTGGACTTCGGGCTGCTGGAACGCACGTCACACAGCACGATCTGCCCCTACAAAGGCACAGCGTCGTACTGGTCCGTCAAAGGGGCCGGTACCCGGGGTGAGAACATTGCGTGGAGCTACGAACAGCCCCTTCAGGACGCGACCCAGCTCACGGGCCTCATCGCTTTCTATGACGAACGGACCACCATCAACGTCGAAGGCAAACCCGCCGTAGCTCCCCGGTGACGGCCGGGTGCCTGAAGCCGAAGCCTGACAGGAGACCGGCCACGGGCCCCTGCGGGGATCTGCAACGAAGAATGGAAGTGACAGCAATGTCTGAACAGCAGGTGCAGCGCAAGCAAGTACAGGTCAATGGGACAGGATTGTCGTACCTGGAAGCAGGCGGCCGCAGTGCCGCGCCGTTGCTTCTGCTGCACGGCACCTTCTGGAGCCGTGTCTGGCTCCCGGTGCTTCCCGCGCTGGGTACACATTCCAGGTGTGTGGCACTTGACCTGCCCGGCTTCGGTGCCAGCGACGGAGAGCTGGACGTACACAGCGCCACGGTACCGGAGCTCGCCCGGACGGTGCTGGCTGCAGCGGACGCACTGGGCATGGACCGATTTAACTTGGCCGGCCATGACATTGGCGGAGGGATCGCCCAGCATCTGGCCGCGACGTCCGGACGCGTGGACCGTCTCGTCCTGATGAACTCGGTGATGTTCGACTCCTGGCCGGTTCCCGCCGTCGAACGGTTCCGCGACCCGCAGGTCCGCGCCTCGATGGGGGTCAACGAAATGCTGACCGCCCGCGCTGAAACTACCCGCAAAGCCGTGGCCAGGCCACTCAGTGACGATGAGGTAGCCGACTACGTCTCACCGTGGAAAGACCCGACCAGGGTCAGGTCGTGGATGGCGATGGCCGCCGCGGCGGACGCCCGCTACACCATGGACCTTGTCCCGGCCCTGAGAGAAGCTGCCGTCCCCACCCGCCTCGTCTGGGGCCGTGAGGATGAATTCCAGAAAATCACCTTTGCCCGCCGCTACTCGGCCGAAATCCCGGCATCCGATTTGGTCGAGGTGCCAGGTAAACACATTCCGACCGAAGACAGTCCGGAGCAGGTGGCGGAAGCCATCCTCGACCACCTGGCAGCGTGACCGGGCCCGCCGTTTGGAAGCTACGCACCCTCCGCTCTGGCGTGCCGGGGTATCCGGTCAGGCGAAGCCTTTGTCCTTGAGCCAGACGGCTGCAGCGTCCCAGGGGTTTTGCTTCGCGTCTGCCGGAAACTTTCCCGTTGAGCTGCATGAGGACTGCGGTGGTGAGCACCCAGGAAACTTTGTTAAGTATGTCCCTGGCCTGGGATGGATCAGGGCCTGTTAGTATGCCGACAATTCCCGGCAACCTCACGCCACTGACCAGCAGCGATGCAAAAAGGTTGGCACTACCGAGGGTCACATAATCGCCATCGAGGCCGCAGAAGTCACACTCATGTCCGGCGAGCCAATAGCCCCCTTCCGTTTGTGTGTCCTGGTTTACATACGTAGGGCCGTTGACGGGGCTACATTGCGGCTAGGCGCCACACAATGAAGGGAGAGAATCATGGGAAAAACCAGGGACGTCACCGACGCTTCGTTCGAGACTGAGGTACTCAAATCGGTAAAGCCGGTAATCGTGGATTTCTGGGCCTCCTGGTGCGCGCCCTGTATCAGGCTCTCGCCGGTACTCGAGCAACTCGCGGAGGACTGCGCCGACAAGGTCGACGTCGTCAAGGTGAACGTCGACGAAAATCCGGAAACAGCCTCTGAATTCGGCATCACCTCCATTCCGGCGGTCTATTTGTTCAAGGATGGGCAGCAGAAAATTTCTGTGGTTGGGGCCAGGCCGAAACCTTTCTTCGAGAAGGAATTCGCCGAATACCTCCAGTAGAAGCCACTTATCTCATCATGCCTGACCGCGGCCAGCAGGCACGGTTGGGCTCACAGGCTCTCCATCCATGGGGGCGTCGTTGCAAGGAGGCATGTTATGCATGAAATCAGTCAGAAGAGGCTTGCCCGACGGGCGTTCGGTGGCCTGGTCACCGGGCTTGGCCTGGCGCTTGCACTGAGCGCCTGCGCCGGATCGGATCCCATCGGCAGCGCACCCGCCACGGACTCCTCCCGCGCCTCCGGCCCGGGATCCACATTGGTCGTAGGCTCCGCCGATTTCCCCGAAAGCCAGATATTGGCCGAAGTCTATGCGGGGGCCCTGAATGCCGCTGGCGTTACCGCCAGCACAAAAGCCAACATCGGATCCCGCGAGGTGTACCTCAGGGCCGTCCAGGACGGCTCCGTTGATCTGGTGCCGGATTACAGCGGCAATCTGCTCCTGCACCTGGACAAGGAAGCAACCCAGGTTTCCGCCGACGAGATAGCAAAAGCGCTGCCAGCGAAGCTGCCAGATGGCTTGGCCGTTCTGGAAGCGTCCAAAGCTGAGAACAAAGACGCCATGGTAGTCACCAAGGCGACTGCGGAAAAGTACCAGTTAGAGTCCATTGAGGATCTTGCGAAGGTGTGCGACCAGCTCGTGATGGGGGCTCCTGCCACTTTCGCCGAGCGCGCCTACGGGCTTCCGGGGCTGAAGAAGAACTACAACTGCGTTCTGAAACTGGAGCCCTTCAGTGACGGCGGGGGCCCGCTTACCGTCAGGGCACTGCTGGATGACCAGGTCCAGGTCGCTGACATCTACACCACAACACCGGCGATCTTTGACAACGATCTTGTGGTTCTTGAAGATCCCAAAAACAATTTCATCGCCCAGCAGGTCCTGCCGCTCTACAACAAAGCCAAGATGACGGATAAGGCCAAGGACGCGCTGAACGCAGTGTCCAGAACCCTTACTACAGAGGACCTGCTTAACCTCAACCGCGCCGTGAGCGGAGACCAGAAGCAAAATCCGAAGGATGCTGCTGCTGCCTGGCTCAAAGACAAAGGCCTCGCGAAGTAGGAGCAGCCTGTAGTTGGGCAGCGGGCCGGGGACCAGGAATCCCCGTGAAGCAGCCGGCTATTATTGTCCACGCGGGTCAAGCACCACCCCCGCGTCCTTGTGCTGGACTGCCCAGCTGAACCACATCTCAAAGTAAAAGGGAATATCTGATCCGTCCGGGCCGGTAACCGCCAGTTTGTTGTCCGCTTTGCTGAGGGTGACGCTGTGCCCGTCGACAGAATGTGAATAGGTCCGGCCGTTCTCGAGGGCAAGCCACGGTGCAGCTACGGGTGTGCCGTTGAGGGTGAAGGCGACGAAGATATCTTTGGCGGGATACCGCTTGTCGGTCACGCTGGGGGAAAAGTAGAAGCCCTCGCTCTCCTCATAGCCGGCGTAGGGATTGCGTGAGTAGTCGCGTCCGTAGCCTGTGCTGTCGCTCAGGACCAGCGCATCGGGAAACTGCGCCTTGGTTTCGCCGACGGTCAATAGCTGGAATTTGTGCAGTGGCAACTGATGACCGAAATGCTTGCCGGCGAGGGACTGGCCGGTGCTCTGCTGCCACAGCGTTTCGCTCGCGCGATCGAACATGATCATGTTGCTCTCCAGCAGTCCACCGCTCACGCCGAACGTGGTGGTCCCGCCGTCGGGAAGAACCCGTTCGAAAACAACGGCGCTCCCGCAGAGCGGGCAGAACGTCACGGCAACGGGGGTTCCATCAACAGTGTCATTGACGATTTCATGCCAGATCAGGATGTTGTAAGGATAGGCCTTCACCCCGGTGCGGCCCTCGATGACGAGCGCCTGCACGCTGTCGGGATGCGTGAAGCTGGAGATCGGAATGAAGTGTGGTTCGTCGATCGCGGGGATGCCGTCCTTGGATGGTCCGCCACTTAGTGCATTTGCGACTGCCGGATCGGCCCGGGACCAGTCCGTGCGGGGAAACGACTGACGCAAAAAGTTCGGAATATCAACACCTGACTCTGACGTCGGTTCGTTGATGGAATCGAGGATCCCTTGCTCCAGCACGACGCTTCCCAGTAGGCCGCGGTCGATCAGCCATGCTTCGATTTTCCTCACCTGGCCGGAAGCAATCAGCAGTCCAATGATGAGCAGGGCCACGCCCAGTCCCCGTCGGAATTTCCCGTCCGGATCGGCGGCCCATCCGAGGTGCCTGGTGATTTTCCGCCCGCCCATTGCTGCCAGGAGCATGACCACGCTCAGGCCGAGCGTGTAGGCGATGATATCCGCAACGCCCACGACCAGGCTGGCGGGCAGGACGACGGCGAGAATCAGGCCGTAGGTAGGACTGCAACTCGTGAAAACCGGCCCGAGGGAAAAGCCCAGCAGGATGCTCCGCGCCGTCCCGGATTGCTTACCGGAACGATGGGCCAAGCTGGCGGCCGCCGACTGGAAGCGCAGCCGCCCGGACAGCCACTCCCATCCAGCGGGGAAGGTCAATGTCGCCCCAACGAAGGCGACGAGAACACCGGAAATAGCCAGCCAGACACCGCTTGGAACAGCTAGCAGTACGGTGGTGGCCTTGATCAGGAGCGTGAAGAGAACCACCGAAACGGCAAGACTGCCAATAATGAGAAACGATGCGCGCCGGCTCGGTTCAACCGCTGAACCGGCCAACACGACCGGCAGAAGCGGCAGCACACAGGGAGAAAGAACGGTCAGGACTCCCGCGAGAAACGCGATCGGCAAGAGTTCCATGATTCACCCGCCTCTGCTCAGGAGATTCTGCTGATCACATCGTCGAGCGTGCGGCTCAAGTTCCATTTCGCTACCAGGCCACCGTCACGGGTGACCTGCACCAGGGTGTGCTGCAGCGTGACACCGTACCGCTTTTTCAGCGCAGTCTGGCTATCGAAGTCGACCACAAGGATTCGAACATCGTGCGGTATCCGGTCGATGTTGGCGGAGATGTCATCGGACAGCAGCTTGCAGGTTGCGCACCACTGGGCGTGGAAGAAGAGCACGACCCTGTCGCCGTCCGACGCTGACGAAACAGCCTCAGGGGAATAGCCGCCGTAAGCTGAGGTTGCGGCGAGGGACGAGGAACTCTGCCCGGCTCCATCGGTTCTTCCCAAGGGGTCGCTCAGGGACTGGGCAACGAATACTGCCCCCGCCACCACGACTCCGGCGAAGACTAAGGCCGCTGCGGGCATCTTCATGGCTACACCTTCTCCGGCAACGGTGAGTTGCTCAATCACTTCCTCTGCCCAACGTAACAACCTAAGGCAGCGGAGTCTGTGTTCAGGAACACTGAACGCCCGCTTTAAAAAGATGCCCTGGCAGGATGTCGCCCGCCCGAAATTCTTGGACCCTTATCCGGGCCGGAAGGCCAACGGTGCCGGCGGCGCCTTCTGCCGGACATACCCAAAATAAGCCGGCGACAGTTGAGTGGCAGCGGACCGGCTTCTGAAGGCAGGGAAAAGGTCGCCGTGTGATCGAACGTGAACTGATCGTCGGAGAATGCGCGTCGCTGGGCCTGCATACCGTCCAAAACCCTGTTGCGTCGCCGGAAGCGAGGACGGCAGCGACTCGGGCGGCCGGCGTCACGGGAGCCGGACTGGATTGGGGCGCCGTCAGTGACTACCGGGATTACATGATCCGGCACTTGGATGACAAGGCACAGGTCGCCGGCTACCCGGGCAGGGCGCCACGGTTATCAAGGCCGAAGCCAGGATCACCGGGCCGGGAAGGGTGCAGGCCTGAGACACGACGCTCCACGCCGATCACATCATCAGGGCGCCCCGCCCCGGGCTAAGCGCTCAGGGCCGGTGCAGCCGGGACGTCAAGTTCTGTCTTGGCGTAGTGGTTGAAGTAGTTCGTGAAGAGGTTCGCGGCGATGTGCGCGAAGGCTTCGGCGAGTTCCTCGTCGGTCCAGCCGGCGTCGAGGGCTGCCTGCCAGACGGCGTCGGAGACATTTCCGGTCCTTGCCGCGGCTTCGCGTGCCACCTCGGTGATGGCGGCCAGTTTCAGGTCAAAGTCCACCTCGCCTGCGCGCACTGCGAGGATCTGTTCGTCCGTGAGCCCTGATTTCTGTGCCGAGAGCGTGTGGGCGGCCTGGCAGTATTCGCAGCCGTTCTGGTTGCCCACGGCCAAGGCGATGGCTTCCTTGGTCCGGGCGTCGAAGGACCCATGGGCTGCGATGGCCTGCGAGATGCCGTCGTAGGCGCCGATCACAGCCGGGGAGTGGGCCATGCCGGCATGGATGTTCAGGAACTTTCCCATGCGCCGTTTCAGGTGGCCGGCGATTTCCTTGGATCCGTGGGGGGCGCTGTCGAGGGTGTGGGCAGGAATGCGGGGCATGGTGGCTCCTTGTTTTTCGGTTCGTGTGTCGGATCAGTGAAGGCTTTCCGTGTGCGGGGGGCCTCGGATGGTGCAACTTGCCGGGCACGTGCCTTGATCCCCGGTCACGGGCTGCTGCTTACTGCCGCCGAACGCAGGGCTGCCGGGTTCTGGATGGTGATGCGGCCGCGGCCCTGGCGGATGATTCCCTGGGCTGCAAAGTCTGCCAGTGCCTTGCTGGTGGCTTCCCGGGTTGCGCCGAGAAGTCCGGCGATCTGTTCGTGGGTGAGCCGGATGGCCCGGCTCTGCCCGAACCGGCCACTGGGCGCCGCGGCATCGAGGCTGATCAGAATGGACGCGGCCCGGGCAGCCAGCGGACGCAAGGCCAGGTCCGTGAGGCGTTCCTCCAGTCGGGCCACCTGCTCCCCCAGGAGCCGGGAGATCCGGATCGCGATGCGGGGGTCAGAGATCAGGTACCTTTCAACGTCCTCGACGCCCAGCCGGCAAATGGCGGAGTCCTCGATAGCTTCGGCATAGTTGTCGTACATGCGCTGGCCGACCAGCATCATTTCCCCGAAGACGGCTCCCGGTTCCAGGATGGCCATCGTGAGGGCTTTACCGTCCTCGGCGACGCGGAAGACCCGTATACGGCCCGACTTGAGGATAAAGAGCGCGGTGACGGGCTGGGACTGGCTAAAGACGAGCTCTCCGCGGCGGAACATCCGCGCCGGGGCCATCATGTCCATCGCGTGCATCTCTTCAGCGGACAGATCAGCGAAGAGGTCCACCTCATTCAGGCAGGTGAAGGGGTCCTCCGGGCCTGCCGTGAGCGGATACGGTTCGCGTTGGCCCGGAGACCAGGGCTGGAGGCCGCCGACGGCGGCTTCCAGCCCTTTTTCCCAGTTATCGTCCATGTGCGGACTTCAGGATGCGGAAGGCCACGGGAGCCAGGATGACCCCATAGATCAGGTGGCCCATCAGGGAAAATCCTGCCGTCGCGTCGACCATGAACAGGGGCATGCCGAGCATCGTGGGCATGATGAGCAGGGGACCGAGTACCCACCAGAGTGCCCCGTAGGCCAGGCCGATCAGCGCGGCCCGGCCGTAGGAGGTCAGGAGTCCGGAGAAGGGAACGGTCAGGCCCCAGCCGATCAGGATGGAGATTACGAGGTGGATCCCGAAGCCCACCAGGGCCGAATCCGATCCGACCATCGAGGCGATCATGGGCAGCATGCCCATCATGGCCATCAGGACGCCGAAAACGAGGCCGCCGGCAATACCGCCGGTGACCCCGGCGGTGATGCGCCGGGCAAGGTGACGAGTGAAGGCGTGTGGCTGGTGTGCCACCGGAGATGTAGCGGACATCGTTTTGCTGCCTTTCGTTGAAACGGAACTGCTTACCTTCGAAAGATAGGCCCGTGGTCCCTCCCCGCTCTGTGAACCCGGACACATAAGGGCCCCGGCTTGGAACAGCGTCCGATGGCGTCTGCCGCAACCGGGGCGCCCGGTTGCGGCAGACGCCGGGTCAGTTCACTTTTTCCATACTGTGCCCGCAGCAGCACTTAGGGTCGCTGTCTCCGCCGTGACCGGGGGCTGCGCCCTTGGTGACAGTGATTTCGCACCCGCATGCCTGATCCGGGCAGCGGTAGACCTCTCCTTGTTGCAGCGCCATGGCCAGCTCCTTTCCTTCAGTTTTTGGTTGCTGATACTGTCACGCTAAAACCTTCCAGTCGGGGGAAGTCAAGGCCCGCGCTTGGGTGTTCTGCAGCGCCTCCGACTGCCGCCAATGCGGGAGTCGGGAGCTGGATACGGACGGTATCCCCGGTGGCGAGGGCAGGGCCGGCGGTGGCTTCCGCGTACAGGTTCACGCCGGCGGCCTCCAGGGTGACCAGCCGCCGGGGCCCGCGGGTGCGGATCCCGGTTACCACCGCTGGCATGCCCGGGCTGTGTTCCTCAAGGAGGACGATGCGTTCCTGCCGGATGAGCAGCGTGGCGGGTCCTTCGGGCCATTGGTGGCTCCCGGGCAGTGGGTGGGCGCCCAGGGCGGAGTAATGCACGCCCTCGCGTACCGTCCCGGGGATTTCGTTGGTTCCTCCCATCAGGCGGCTGACCTGAAGTGATGCGGGCCGGGTGTACATCGCTTCAACAGAACTGTGCTGGAGCAGCCTGCCGCCGCTGAGCAGGGCCAGGTTATCGGCCACGGCCGCGGCTTCGTCATGGTCGTGCGTGACCATCAGGATGGTCGGGTTCAGCTTCTCCCGAACGTCTGCCAGCAGTTCGTGCATGGCTGAGCGGAGTTCGGGGTCCAGGGCGCTGAACGGTTCATCCAGCAGCAGTACCGCCGGCCGGGCGGCCAGTCCGCGGGCGATGGCCACCCGCTGCTGTTGCCCGCCGGAGAGCTCTGTCACCGCGCGCCTCCCGGTTCCTCCCATCTGGACCATTTCCAGGAAGGCCTCCGCGTCCTCACGGGCCCGCTTTTGCCGAACACCGCGGATCGTGGAGGCGAAGGCTACGTTGTCGAGGACATTCAGGTGCGGGAAAATCAGCGGTCGCTGAAAGACCATCGCCATCCGGCGGTGTTCGGGGCGGACAGCGGCCAGATCGTGGCTGTCGAGCAGAACGTTGCCTTCGTCCGGGACTTCCAGGCCTGCGACCGTCCGCAGGAGCGTACTTTTACCGGAGGCGGAGGGGCCCACTACTGCGGTGCAGGAACCGGCGTCCAGGGTAAAACTGACGTCATCCAGTGCCGGGACGGGGGATTTCCTGAACGACTTGGACAGATGTCTCAGGACCAATGCCTGTGTCATGACCGGCCTCCCCGCCGTCGTCCTGTCAGTCCCAGAGCCAGTAACAGTCCCAGCGGGGGTGCCAGCGCTGCCACCGACAGCACCGCCACGATCCCGTCGTTGCCGGTTCCCGAGGCAGCGGCCGCGACCAGCAGCGGCGTGGTCACCACGGAACCGCCGCCGATGAGGAGGGTGACCAGGTAGTCGCTCCATCCCACCAGGAAGGCCAGGAAAGCCGCCCGGGCCAGGGCCGGTGCGATCAGGGGCAGCTGCACCCGAAAGAACACCTGCCCCGGGGTTGCCCCCAGGGTGCAGGCCTCTTCCTCGAAACCGATGTCATGGGCTGCGTACGCCAGCCGCATCACGTACACCGTGTAGGGAAGGGCGTAGGCCGTCAGGACCAGGACGACCCCGGCGTAGGCGGGAATCTGCAGCCGGACCAGCAGGACGTTCAGCCCAAAAACGGCGACGAAGGCCGGGAGCGCCAGCGGAGCGAACAACAGGGCACTGACCAGGGTGGACCACCGGGAAGGGTGGAACGCCAGGCTCCGGGCAGCCAGTACGCCCAGCGGCGTGGCTATCGCGCTGACGAGGAGGCCCAGCCCCAGCGAACGGGAGAACGCCGGAACGGCACCCTGGGCCAGCGCCGTTCCCACGTTCTGGAATCCCCATTCCTGGGGCATGGCAACGGGATAGGACCAGCGGTCCGCGAAGACCCACAGGCCAAGGGGTACCAGCGGGAGCACAAACCACACTGCAAGGGCGGCGGCAACTGCCGTCCTCATGATCCGCCCGGCGCCGCGCGAAACCGTCAGCCCGTTCTGTGCTGTCCCGTCTTGTGCTGTGGTGTCCGGCGGTGTGGACGGGGTGAGCCCGGGGGGCAGGGTTATCGCCATAGCGGGATCTTTCGAAGTAAGGCGAGGGCAGTCGCAGCGGCGGCCAGTGACACCACTGCCGTGACGACGGCGACGGCGGCCGCCTCAGGCCGGGAGGTGAGCGTCACCGAGTTGTACAGACGCAGTGCCATGACGGGCAGCGGCTCGGGATACGGCCGGCCCAGAAGCCAGGCAACTTCGTAGGAACCGAAGCTGTAAATGAAGGCGATGGTCCCGGCGATGATCAGGGAGGGCAGGCTCAGGGGCAACAGCACGTGCCGCAGGCGGCGGAGCCGCCCGGCGCCCAGGAGAGCGGCGGTTTCCTCGTAGCTCACTGACCGGGTTGCCAGAGTGCCGGCCACCACGAGTCCCACGAAGGCTGATTCCTTCCACGCGTACTCAAAGATGACGGCCAGCCACCACGGCCCTCCCACCAGCTCAGGCCAGCTGCCTGCTGCTCCGAAAATCCTCGCCAGCAGGCCGGAATCGGCGAGCAACAAACCTACCGAGGCTGCCCCCACAATGTGGGGAACCGGGATGGACAGCGTGCTCATGGCTGCAACGAGCTTCCCACACCACCTCCCCTGCATCATGACCAAGGCGGCCGTGAAGCCGATCAGGCACGCCAGGACGGTGGACGTTCCAGCAATGACCAGGGAGAGGCCGGCGCCGCCCACGACGTCCCCGGCATGGGCGGTGTAGGCCACGGTCGACAGGTGAGGCGGGCCCACCAGCGGCATCAGTCCCAGACTCTGGGCCCCCACCATCGCCGAGCCACCGACAACGACGAAGGCTACTACCAGGACCGCCGGGGCAGCCAGAAGCACCCCCGCGATACGGAATCGGCTCCCCGCGCGGGCCCGTGTCCGGGGTGGGGGTTGGGCTCTTACAGCCTCAGCTTCCGGCAAGGATCTGCCTCCGCCAGGCCTCATCCAGGGCGGTGACCCATCCGGCGGCAAGCTCCGGGTTCGCGTTCCGTGACAGCACCTCATAGCCCGGGACAACCGGGGAGGACGGGAGCTGCTCGAACAGGGCGCGCTCCTCGGAACTGAGCGCGCCGGGGTTCAGGACAGGGAACTGGCCCCAGATCCGGGGGTCGGCCTTTTTGGCCTGCTGCCCGGCTGACAATGCCAGGTTGGCCACCACCATGGCACCGGAGCGCTGACCGGAAGTTGAGGGGATAGCCAGGAAGCTGGCGTTGCCCACGGTCCCCTCCTCCAGGCTGAGGACTTTGGTGCCGGCGGGGTATATTCCGTCCGCGACCAGCTTGGTCAGGGCGGCCGGCCCGTAGGTCATGGTGAAATCGACCTGCCCGCCGGCGTAGAAGGCATCCAGTTCGCTGGAGGATTTCGGGTAGGTTGATCCGTTCCGCCACAGCGAGGGTTTCAGGTCTTCCAGTTCCTTCAGGAGGGCGGGGGTGAGTCTGTCAAAGGCGACTTCGTCGAAGGCCAGCGGCACGTTGGCGTAGCCCCCGGATACGCTGTAGAGCACTTCGCGGGTAAAGACGGAACCGGTGAAGTCCGGCGGTGCCGGATATGTGAAGCGGCCCGGATGGGACCGTACCCATTCGAGCAGGCCGGCGAGCGTTGTCGGAGGCTCAGGGACGGCTGCAGAGTTGTAGGCGATGGTGAACTGAGCTTTGCTCCATGGCGCTTCGCAGCCGTCAACCGGGGTTCCGAAATCCTGCGAGAGCATCGGATCCGCCGGGTCCGTGAGAGCCATGTTGGGCAGCAGCGAGGTCCAGCCGCAGGACCACGCCCCAGCCTCTTTGCCCGTGCCGAAATTGTTGCCGTTGACCCAGACGAGGTCCACTTCGCCGTCGGCGGTACCGGACTGGATCTCGGTCAGGACACGGTTCAAGGAGTCCTTGGTGTCAGCCACCGGCACGCGTTCCAGGTTGACGCCTTCAGCCGCTGCAGCAGGGATGAGGTGTTCGTCCACGTAGGCGTTACCCTGTTCGTCCCCGCCGTACATCCACAGCTTGACCGTTTGTCCCTGCGCTTCGGAGATGACTTCCTCCCAGCTGCCTGCTTCAGGTTGTCCGGCCGGTACCGCCGCGCAGCTGCTGAGGAACAACAAACCGGCTGCAGCCGCCGCGGGCATGGTCCGGTGGCGCATGGGGAGGGCTGGCTTCAAGGTTCGGTCCTGACTTTGGGGGTGAGGGGGAGCAATTTGCGCAGGCCTGCGTTTTCGGCCGGGTCCAGCACCGAATGCTGGACGCAGGCGGGGACCAGCTGGCCGGTTTCGGGATGGCTCATGGTGTACATGCAGGCGCCCAGCCGTTCCTGGACCTCACGGGTTTTCGGGTCCTCACTGGCCACGCCCTTCCCCATCAGGTCCCACGCGGGCGCGACGTCGGCGGCATCCATGAAGTTATGGACCACGAACGTCTTGAAGGCCAGCCGTCCCGAACAGGCCGCGGAAATGATCCCGAACAGGCCGCCGGCGCGGCTGGCCAGACGCTGAGCGAAGCGGAGGATTACGGGGACGTCGCGTGGGTGGGCCAGCAATGCCCTGATGGCTTTTACGGCGACAATCCAGTGTGGTGTCCCGCCGAAATACATCCCGCCGAAGTGGGCCAGCAGCCGGTCCCGTGCGTCGAGGTCCTTTTGGTCGGCCGGGTCCAGCAGCGCGGCCTGCCTTTCCCCTGCCCGTAAAACCACGGCGGTCCGGTTGCAGCGCACATCGCCGAACTGGGTTCCCTGCCAGGGAATCCGCTGCCCGGCGCCCTCCTCGATCCGGTCCCAGACGGCGTCGATGGTGACGTCGGTGAAGCCCTTCCCCCATCTCCTGTCATCGCCGATGTACGCGGCCGGCTGGAAGGACAGCATGTCGAAAGGCATGTCGAGCACGGCGGTGGTGACCCCGGCCACCTGGTCAATGTTGGCCGGGGTGACAGTCATGTTGTGGGCGATGTAGGAGCTGATCCCGTGGTCCCTCTTGAGATCCGTGAACATCGCGGCGAACCGTTCGCGGAACGGGTCCAGTTCAGCCTCGGTCCAGGGACGGGGCGCTCCCCTGCGGCCACGCATGAGGGAATCAAAATGGGCGGCGAACGATATTTTCCGGAACCTCGGTTTGCCGGTCGGCTCCAGCGCAACATCGAGCAGGTATTGGTAGTCGAAGTCTCCGTGCGTCATGGACATCGGTTCCCGTCCGGCGGCACGCATGGCAAGCAGGGCCGCTGCGTGGTCTGCGGCGGACAGCAGACTGACTTCGCCGCCGATCAGCTGGGCGTGGGCGCGGGGTCCGCGCAGACGGCGGAGGAACGCCAGCTGTTCCTTTACTGCCCGCACGGTGTGGCCGCCGTCGATCCGCACTTTGTTCGCATCTGCTGAGTGGTAACACGGGGTGCAGGTCAGGTTGCATTTGGGAAAGACGCCGTGGGTTCCTTCGCATCCCACCGCTGTCCTGCCCAGCAGCTGGGCTGGGGTTTTTACGTGCCCGGGCAGCTCGGACCAGCGCCTGTCGAGCGCGGCACGGCTCTCCGGATGGACAGGTCTGGTCCCCAGTTCCAGGCTGCGAAGCAGCGTGGCGATCTTCCCCGCAGCTGCTGTTCCGCGCTGCACTGCCCTGCCGGCACCGCGGCTCAGCCAAGGCCGACGCGAACGGTGCGGGACGGTGGCTCCCGGAGTCATGGCCTGCCTTTCGTCTTGCCGCAGTGATACCGGCAACATTACGGCCCGGCCGCAGCACGGTTAAGTAATCTCGGGCACACAAGGCATGCTCCTTCGCAAGTGTTCAGGCAGGGCCCCCGAGCGTGCCTGCGCGGATCTGCAGATGTCCTGCCCGGGCTGAGTCCCGGATGACGCCGGTGCAGTCCTCCTCAACGGCCTGCCAGGGGTGTGCTGTTATGTCCGCGCCGCCCAGGGCACACGCGGCCCGGGCCAAGGGAGTGAGCAGCCGCGCCCATCCGACCGGGTCCTGCATGTCCACCACGGCCACCCTGGCATCATTGCGCAGCAGCTGCGTCAGATTGGCCCAGGCTTTCCGCCATTCCGGCATCAGCGAGAGCGCATAGGTGGCCAGGGCGGCATCGGAGGTCCCGGATCCTCCCTGCCCTTGGATCGTGGCGCAAAGTTCTGCCGGATCCAGCAGGACGGCGTCGGCTTGGATGAGGATGACGTTGTCCCATCCGGCCTTGATGGCGCGTCGGCGGGCCTGCTGCAGCATCCGGGCGCTGCGGTCGATTCCTACTATCGTTCCCGAGGGGCCTAACCGGTCCTGGAGCAACGGAAAATTGAGCCCGGTTCCACAGCCCAGGTCCAGGACCTGCTCCCCCGGCCGTAGCGTCAGCGCACCGATTCCGCGGACCCTTCCGGCACGGTACACCGGGTATTCGCCGGAGAGGGCATCGTAAAACGGCGCGAATGCTGTGTACTTGTCGGGGATAACCCGCTCCTTTGATCAAGGGAATACACCGGGACGCCGGCGTCCTCCACGGCAGCATCCGGCAACGACCGTAAGGACCTTCATCATGACACCCACTGACCGAATTATTGACTTCCTGGTCCTCGGCGGAGGCACAGCGGGAATCGTCGGGGCCAAGACCGCAGCCGGCCTCGGCGCCCGCACCGTCCTCGTGGAGCAGGAACGCACCGGCGGGGACTGCCTGTGGACCGGCTGCGTCCCCTCCAAGACGCTCCTCTCCGCTGCGGCGCAGGCCAGGACCTTGCGGATGCAGGCCGGCCAGGAACCGGATTTCCCCGCAGTGCGGGAACGCATCGCCACAGCAATCCGGACCATCGAGCCCGTGGATACACCGGAGGCTCTGGAACAAGCCGGCGTCGAAGTCCTCCCGGGGCGGGTGAGGTTCACCGGTCCCGGGATCGCGGACCTGGACGGACGCCCCCTCCGGTTCCGGCAGGCGCTGATAGCAACCGGCGGGGAGCCCGCCCGGCCACCCATTCCCGGGTTGGACCCTGCCCTGACCGTCACCTCCGAAACGGTCTGGGACCTCGCCGTACTGCCGGACCGGCTTGCCATCCTGGGCGGCGGACCGGTTGCCTGTGAACTGGGCCAGGCCTTCGCCCGGCTGGGATCTGATGTCACCATGATCGTCCGCTCCCGGATCCTGGCCAAAGAGATCCCGGAGGCGGTGGACCTTGTGCGGGAAAGCCTGAAGGCCGACGGCGTGAAGATCCTGGAAAACACGACCCTCGCCAAGGCAAGCAGTACCGGGGAGGGGGTGCGGCTGCAACTGGCGGACAGAACGGCTATGGACGCTTCCATCGTGCTGCTGGCAACGGGCCGCACGCCGCGGACCGTTGGCCTTGGGCTCGAACGCGTGGGCGTCAGCCTTGACGCCCGCGGGCATGTGATCACTGATTCACACATGCGGACCTCCAATCCCCTGATCTGGGCGGCAGGAGATGTCACCACACACCCGCAGTTCACGCATCTTGCCGGTGTCCACGCCAGCGTGGCAGCATCCAATGCGGTGCTCGGCCTCCGACGCCGGATCAGCACCGCGGTCCCGCGGGTCACGTACACCTCACCGGAAATCGCCGCCGTGAGCACGGCATCCGAGGAGGGGCAGTCAGAAGTATCCCGGACCGTGCGGCATTCCCATCTGGACCGGGCCATCACCGAGGACAAGACCGACGGCTTCACGCGCCTGCTGGTGGGCCGCGGCGGCCGCATCATCGGAGGTACCATCGTGGGCCCCCGGGCAGGGGAATCCCTAGCCGAACTGTCCCTGGCCGTGCACAAGAAGCTACGGACCTCAGACATTGCCGGCGCCACCCACGCCTACCCCACGTATTCCGACGGTGTGTGGAACGCCGCCGTCCTGGATGTCCGCGAACGCCTGCGCTCCCCGCTCACGGGCACTGCCATCAAGGTGTTGAGCAGGATCCGGCGGCTGGCCATCGACAGGCGCCGGATCAGCTCAAAGCCCGGTACCCCGCCAGGATCCGATGGGCGGCACTGATCCCCACCAGAAGGGCCCAGACGGCGGCGATCAGCCAGGCAGCCTCCGGGAAAATCAGCCACAGGCTGTGCACGACCACGGTCTCAGCCCCTTCAGCCAGTCCGGCCAAGAACGACAGCGACCTTCCGTCGTCGATCTGGCGGCCGGTCTTCTCGGCGATTGAAGAGAAGGCCAGGAAGACCGCACCGTTGATGTAATAGGCGAAGAGAACCAGCACGAACGGCAGCCACGGGGCGGCGAACGCGGACGTGGCGCCTATGCCCACACCAACGACGGTGGCGCCGTAGACCACGAAGTCCGCGCTGATGTCCCAGAAGCCGCCCTGACCAGGATCCTCCTGCCCTGACCGGCGGCGCCTCAGACGGGCCAGCGGCCCGTCCAGGCCATCAGCCAGCCGACACAACAACCACGCAGCCAGCGCCGGGAGCCACCACTGCGCCGCTGCCAGGCCCGCGCTGGCAAGGCCCAGCACCAGGTTCAGCCCGGTCAAACGGTCGGGGGTGACCCAGGGCCGGTCCAACGCCGAAGCCACCCGGTCAAGAACGGGCGCCGTCCGTGTCCGCAGCATGGCATCAAACATTCCAGGCCCCTTTCCGCCGCCTGCGCACAGCCACGAAAAGCCCGGCAAGGGTCAGCAGACCGAGGGCGGCCGCAGCGGCCTGGACCTGCCAGCCGAACTGCATGCCGAACGCGCCCAGGGTCACGTAACTGACCGTGCCCGGCAGGATGCCGAGCGCCGTGCCGGCGAGATAGGGCCACCAGGGAACCGAAGTCAGACCGGCCAGGTAATTGATGGCAGTGAACGGCAGCACGGGCACCAGCCGCACGCCGATCACCGCGGCAAACCCCCTCCGTCGAAGCACCTGATCCAGCTTCTCCACCCTCGCTCCCGTGAAAGTCTCAACAGCCTCACGCCCCAGCCAGCGGCCCAGCCAGAAAGCGGCCGTCGCACCCAACAGGGCCGCCGCCACCACGACACCTATTCCGCCGGCAAAGCCAAAGACCACCCCGGCACCAATGGACAGAACGTTCTTCGGTACTGGCGAAAGCGTCAGCACAGCGTAGCCCAGGACAAAAACTGTGGGACCCCACCGGGTGGTCGTGAAGTACTGCTGGAGAGCATCCACGGCCGGGACAGGGAACAGGAGTGCGGCCACAGTCGCGGCCGCAATGAAAACCAGCAACCATGCCAGGCGGATCACAGCCCGGCGGCGGCCCCTCATGTAACTTGCCACCCGCTAGCCCTGTGCTCCGCTGCTGGGTGGGTTTCCGGGCCCGTGGCCCTTTTCTTCGGCCCGGCTGATCGCCCAGGCAGCGTTGACCAGTCCGATATGGCTGAACGCCTGCGGGAAGTTCCCCAGCAACTCGCCGCTGCCGGCTGCGACCTCTTCAGAAAGCAGGCCCAGCTCTGTAGCGAAGCCGGCCGCGGCTTCGAAAACTTCCCGGGCGCGCTGAACGGAACCGGCAAGAGCGAGGGCATGGGCGAGCCAGAACGTACACAGCAGGAACGTCCCTTCAGCCCCGGGGAGCCCGTCTTCGCCGGCGTACCGGTACACCAGGCCCCGCGCGTCCGTCAGATGCCGCTGGATCGCGTCAATGCTTGCCAGTATCCGTGGGTCATCCCCCGGCAGGAAGCCGACAATGGAGAGCATCAGAGCTGAAGCGTCCAGCTCATCGGAGCCCAACGCCTGGGTGTAGGCGTTCGCAGTCTCACTCCAGCCATTGGTTCGTATTGCGGCGGCGATCTGCTCCCGCACGTCCCGCCAATACGGGACCCTGTCAGTTGCGTCCAGGAGGTCGGCAATGCTGATCGCACGGTCCACGGCCACCCAGCACATGAGCTTTGAGTACAGGTAGTGGCGCGGCTCACCGCGGACCTCCCAGATCCCCTGGTCCGGGGACTGCCACCGGCCTGCGGCCGCGTCGGCGGCGTCAGCAAGGAAACGCCGGGTGTCGGGGTCCATGTCTGCCAGGTATTCCGGCAGTGTTGCGGCAGCGTCCAGCAGTTCCCCATAGACGTCGAGCTGGCGCTGCTGCCACGCGGCGTTCCCCACCCGGACCGGAG
Organism: Arthrobacter sp. U41; assembly: GCF_001750145.1. Taxonomy (NCBI): domain Bacteria; kingdom Bacillati; phylum Actinomycetota; class Actinomycetes; order Micrococcales; family Micrococcaceae; genus Arthrobacter; species Arthrobacter sp. U41. The sequence continues at coordinate 1,669,170 of NZ_CP015732.1, read as the reverse complement.
CGCTTGAACGCCAACCCGGAAGGTGGGACAGTTCACGTTCTGACAGGTCCCGTTCACCGCCGACCCCGTACATGATCTGCAACTCTTCACCCTCCCCCAGCTGGCCGGAGCCAGCCGTCGCCAGGAAACGGAAGAACTTTCCCGCCTCGTCCGGGCAGGCAGCAACCCATAGTGCCTGCAGGGTCATGCTTGCATCCCGTATCCATGTATAGCGGTAGTCCCAGTTGCGCTGGCCTCCGATGACCTCCGGCAGTGACGTGGTAGGCGCCGCCACGATCGCTCCGGTGGGGTAGAACGTCAACGCCTGCAGCACCCGGCCACTCAGGGCAACCAGGTCCTGCCACGGGCCGGCGTAGTTCTGGTGCATCCCCGACCAGCTGCTCCAGCCCTCAACGGTGTCGGCAAGCCGCCGGCTGATTTCCTCCTGCGCCCAAAAGCCGGGCGCATCCTCCCAGCTGTTCGCGTGTTCAAGGGCGAATCCAAAAGCATCACCTTCTCCCACAAGAATGCGGACCCGGGCGACATCGCCTTCGATCGTCAGCGGAACGGGGGCAGACAATGACAGAATCGCGGCGCCTCCTCTAATCAGCAACCCACCTGATCCCGGGCGGACCAAAGGCCGTATCGACCCGTATTCCGGACGCGCCACAAAGACGACGTCAACCTCAACCGTTCCTCGTGTGCAGGAAACCTGCCGCAACAGCGCCCCCGGTGACCCAGCACCGAGGTCATGACCCCTGTTCCCGTTTCCAAGAACCAAGGCGTCGGTCAAGGTGACCTCCCCCTTGTCGGTGCGGAAAGAGGTCTCAAGAACCATGCTGGGACCGACGTATCGCCGGGTGGACGTAAAGTCAGCAACAGGACGGATCGACCAGAACCCTGCTTCATCACCCAGGAGCCGGCCAAAAACCGAAGGACTGTCGAACCGGGGCAGGCACAGCCAGTCCACAGATCCTTCAGCGCTCACCAACGCCGCGGACCGGCAGTCAGAGAGCAGGCCATAATCTGCGATACGGCTACTGGTCATCGTCACAGCCTGACCGACCCGGTCCGCTTCAGCAAGGCGAAGACGCGGCGCTTGCCCGCCAGCCAGGGACGCCCGTCATCCCGGCTAACCAGCGAGTTGCTCAACGGCATCCTTAGTGGAAAGCACTGCCCCGGCAATGTAGTTGAAGTTAATGAGGGCCGCTTCATAACCGTCTCCGAGTTCAGGATGCTGCGCTGCGGCCGTGGCGTCGGCCACGACGGCTACCTCAAAACCCTGTTCGAGGAGTTCACGCAAATGGCTTTCAACGCAGAGGTTGGCGGACATGCCAGCAAGGATTACCTTGCTGATACCCCGTTTGCGAAGCTGAAGGACCAGATCATTCTGCTCAGGCCCGTAGACCTTGTGCGGGCTGCAGATGACAGTACTGCCATCTTCCAGGTAAGGCTTATACCGATCCAGCCAGTCCGCCCCGGAATCCGTGAAACCCCCGAGATCGAGGGGCCCGGAACGGTCAAACATCCCAATCTCATGCATCTTCTTTTCCAGCGTCCCGCCAAACTCCCACTGATGATCGTGCGGAAAGTAATAGTGGGGGGACACAAACACCCCGTAGCCGCCTGCCTTCGCGGCCACCAGTAATTGCTCAATGTGATCGACGGTGTGGTTTTCCTCGACGCTTTTCCCCACCAGCTCCCACGTCACACCGTCGGGGCTCAGGAAATCATTCTGGGGATCAGTCAGGACAAGGGCCGTAGTAGAACTATCAAACTGCACGGGATTCTTCCTCCTTGAAGCCGGAAACGTGCGGCGCACGCCTGTCGCTCCAACCTAGGACTGCGTAAGCCACTGGTCTGTAATCTGCCGCACAAATATCAGTCCTTTCTCCAGTACAGACATTGGACCCGTCCAGAACCTCGTCGGCAGTCAGTCTCAGGGAAATCGCTGTAGCAGGTCGCGCCATCCTGCGTTCCTCAGTTCTTCGGAGGCCATCTTCGGGGCCGGCGATCCGACCCCGCCCTGGAGAGGCCGGCCGAGTTCACGTCGAACAGGAGATCGTGGGCACCTTCAGGCCTGACATCGTCGACGAGCTCAACCGAGAACTCGGCAAGGGCTGCAACGTCGGGAAGATGAAGTACGCACTCAACGACGCGGATCTTGGAGCGGCACCGCGCTATCGGAGATGTTCGTCCGGTTTGGCGGAACGCCCCGAACAGTGCATTTCCGAGGCGCGCTGACAACTCCCGACCATCCTTCGGCCATGCCTCTCGGCGCGGCGTCCGCGGAATTTGTCAAATCAAATGAGACGTAGTGGTTGTTGTAAATGCACCGAGGGCGCGGCTCTTTTTGCCGGGTCGTTGATCGCCGCCTTCAGCGGCAGCGGAGGTGCGGCAGGACGGCGGACAAACCGCTCGGGATGCGCGCCGTACGCCCGGTCCAGGGTGTGCTGGCGTTGTTCACGCACGTCCTCGGCTGTGCCGTAGTGCACGCTGGCCGGGGTGTGATAGCCGATCCCGGAATGCCTGTGCTCGTGGTTGTAGTAGGCGGTGAATCCTTCCATCCAGGTCCTGGCCTCGTTCACGGAGTCGAACCGTTCCGGGTAGTCAGAGGTGTATTTCATGGTCTTGAATTGGGCCTCGCTGAACGGATTGTCATTCGATGTATGGGCTCGGGAATGCGACCTGGTGATATCCATGTCCACCAGCATCGAGGCAAGGGCTTTGGACGTCATCGCCGCCCCACCATCGGCGTGCAGGTACCCCGGAGGGTTACCACCGGTCTCGGCGACAATCTCCTGCACGAGGTCCGCGGCCAGCTGGCCGTCCTCGATACGCTCGATGCGCCAGCCCACCACGTAACGGGAAAAAATATCCAGCACCACGTAGGCGTGATACCAGATTCCCTTCGCCGGGCCACGCATCTTCGTTATATCCCAGGACCACACTTCGCACGGTTTTGTGGCCATGAGCTCCGGAATCACCTTGGTCGGATGAGTGGCTTGCCGTCGGCGTTCCCCGCCCATCTTCGCGTCCGCCAGCACGCGATACATGGTGCGCTGCGAACACCAGTACCGCCCCTCGTCCAGCTCACGGACATAGACCTGGGTCGGTGAAAGGTTCGCGTAGTCTTGGCGGTTGAGCACCGACAGGATCTCGGCACGCTCGGCCGGCGAGAGCTCCGCCGGGTGCTGGGCCTTGGGCCAGGGCCCGTGCATCCGGGGCTTGGGCGCGGCCTGCCGGTGATGGGTGGCCCGGGAGCGGCCCACCAGCCTGCAGGCCCTCACCACCCCGAGGTGCCCGGTCAGTTCCGTTGCGGTTGCTGATTGCCACGACTGGTGTGCGGTGCTGGTGATTGCGCGTTCTTCGATGAGAGAGCTTCCAAGAACGCGACTCCTTTTCCCAAGGTATCCAGGGCGGCATCCGAGGAAGCCAACTTCCCGCGGGTCCGCTCGTGTGCGGCCCGCTCCGCGACCAGGTCCTTGGTCAGCTGGGCGATCTGGGCCTGCTCGTCCGTGTTCTTCGGCCGGCCCCGGCGTGCCGCCGGCTTCGCGAGCCTGCCCGCATCGAACGCGGCCCGCCATTCCTGGATATGGGAATCGTAGAGCCGTTCGCGGCGTAGCACTGCGCCCTTGGAACCGTTCGGTGCCGCATCGTATTCCTGGACGATCGCGCGTTTGAACTCGGCGGTAAAGGTCCTGCGTGCCGACCGGTTGGAACGCGGGCCCTGCTCCGCTGATCCTTGGTCCTGGCTGGCTATTTCTTCCGGTACGGGCTGTCCAGTCCCTGCTGGTGTGGATGTATTCATGGTGAAGTTTCCCTCCTGCCTCCAGCCTCTATTCTCGTTCAAGAAGCGGTCTCTAACGAGTCTGGCCGATAGGGCCGTCCCATCGGGCCTGACAGGAGTGTGGATGACCACGATCCCAATAGGCGATTCTCCCTCCACGATGGTCCTCTGGCCTCACACACCGGCCGAAGGATGGCAGCTTATGAGCGCGGGTTCCTCCGCATAATTACGTCTGTGGCCCCAATCGCTGCCGCGGTCCTCAGATAATCCAGCCTCGCCAACTACTGAGGAGCCGACTTCCGTCAGCCGCGTCCTGGGATAGTCGACCCAGTCTCGGCCGCTAAGGGAGCCCCATCGTTCGGCGGCATAAATGGAGATCCCGAGCAGATCGGACAGCACGGACGCCGGGACATCGCGGGCGAGGTTGAGCAGGGCCGCGCTCCTTCCGGCCCGGAGATTGATGCCTCTCTTCGCAAGCGGACCGTTCAATGCAGCCGTGGTCAGGTGGCGGCCCGCGCGGCGGCCGTTAAACAGCCAGATGCTGTCCGTCTTCGAGAGTGCCGGACCGGTATCTATCAACTGCCGGACAAGGGCGCCAATCGCGTCGGGAAGCTCGATCGGATCGGTCCCAAGCGTTATCCGCGTCCTGCCGCCGGCCAGATCGACCGCGTCGCGCCGGATCGAGACAGATCGGGTTGCCGTGATGCCGTAGACGATCATTAGAAGTCCCCCCACGCGCGAGGCGATCCCCAGGTCGTCCGCGTTCAAGAGGTCCTTCACCCATGCCCAGCGCTGGTCTTCTGACAACGCTGGAGCGCCGGGACTGCTTTGGAGGTATTCGCTGCGCAGTCGGGTCAGCTGCTGGGAACGCGCCCACCGGACAAACGGAGTGAGTTCCTTTCCTTTGCGCCCGCGGGCGACGACGTAGTCATCGAAACTGCGCTGCGGTACCGTGCCGAGATCCAGTCCCTGGGCGTCGAGCGCCTCCAGCAACTCTGCCACAGCGGTCAGATGCGCCTTCGAGGCCCCGAGGCGACGGCTGTCGTCTGACCTGCTCAGGTGGGCCTTATCGGAGAAGCGCGGGTTAACAATCCAAGCCGCATACCGGTGGAGCACTGCCCGTATGTCCGGGTTTACAAGGGTTTTGAGGAACTCCCGCTCCCACACCTCCAGACGGACCCGGTCGAAGTTCTCTATCGGGACCACCCCGGATTCCATGAGCAAGGCAGCGAGGTAGCCACTGGCGCCCGTCGCGGGCAGCTCAGCCACGGCACGGAGCGAAATCGGGGTACGCCCCGCTGCCATGTCATGGACGACCCTGGACATCGGGCTGCGCCTGATCCAGGACAGGACAGCCTCTGCGTTCTCCTCGTCGCGGAGCAGGTACTGCTCGAGAGCAAACAGTTGGCGGTGCGGGCGGCCCTGACCGTCGGAAATGAGTGACCGGAGCTTGCCCGGAATGATGCACCGGGCGCAGTAGATGCCGTTGAGCCGGCGCTGGTCGTCGCCGCAGCCGACGCAGCCGCCCGAACGGTCCGTGCCCGCGCACGGGGCACAGATCGGCCCCTGCTCGCTGAGGTGGGGCGATATCCGTCGTTCCCCGCAGCCCGAGCAGGTTCGGGGAGTGCGGCGGAGTGCCTGATAACACTTCATGCAGAGCGGCTGGTCGTCGCGCCTGGTGGCGACGGGGCGTTCACGCCTGCATAGCGTGCAGATCAGCGGCGGCGCGGAGTAGCACCGTCGGCAGATCGGGCCCGCGTCGATTCTGGCCTGGGGCTCCCCTTTCTCCGCGCAGACGCTGCACGTCTCGCGGCTGCGGGGATCCCGACGAAAGCACGTCCTGCAGAACGGTTGCCCGTCGAGCATCCGGTAGCCGCCCGGGCGCCTCTGGTCACACGAAGTGCACGCCCGGTTGCGGGCATCACGGTTGCATTTGTCGCAGTGCTTGCCGCCCTTGCCGTCGCGGTGGGAGAGCCACATTGCCCGCCCGCAGGACGAGCACCGAGGCAGCTGCAATCGATCAAAGCCTTGAGCACGCAGCCCCCGGATCAGACGCTGGGCGGTCGGAGAGGCATCTGATCGGCCCGAGACGAGCAGGTCCGGCCTTGAAACCAGCTCGCCCGCGAGCCTGGTCAGGGCCCTGCGGCCGCCCGAGTCCAGGGCGGTGGCGATGATGGCCGACTCCGGCAGTTCCGGCACCGCCGCCTGGCACGCACGAACGATCACTGCGAGATTCCCGGGCGCACCCGCGGTCGCGGCGCTCACTCTTCCGGTGAAACCGAACGCGGGCGGTGGATCCGCGCGGGTTTTGGCCGAAGGCTTCCGAGTGACCCGCGGGTCTGTTCCAACGCGACGGCTTTCTCCTCCACAATCCGCACTTCGATCAGGTCCGCAGGAGTGCATCCCAGCGCGGCGCAGACTGCCCCGATCACGTGCAGGTTTGCACGCTCGGGTGTCTGCGTGACGAGCCGGAAGACCTGCTCCCGCGACAAGTGGACCCCATACTTCTCCAAGAGCGGGATCAGCTCCGTGGTCTTGAAGAGTCCGTGCTCGGCCATAATCCGGCGCAAATGCCAGACAGTCTCGATTCCCGTGCTCATGGCACCTCCAGTGTCTTGAAGCGGCGCAGGGCATCTGCCAAAATCCGGTTCTTGAAGTCCCCGCTGACGGAAGTGTAGATCGAGGTCGTGGACGAATGCCGATGGCCGACTTGCTCCTGGACAAAGCGATCGGCATACCCGTACTCGATCAGATGGGTCACATAAGAGTGGCGCAGACAGTGCAACTTCAGCGCAGGGTCCAGACCCAGCTCACGGCGCAGGGCGGTGAACCGCCGGTCGATGTACTCCAGCGACACGCGCGTCCCGCGCTCGGTCGGCCACATCGCGGGGAGGTCACCGGGGGCGAACAGGGCCCTGCCATCCTCAACCCACTGACGCATTCCATCGATCCACCACGCCAGCTCCGGCACGAGAAGGACCGTCCGGCGCTTCGGTGCGCTGCCCTTGCTCGCCTTTCCCCAGCGCACGTGCAGGGCAGCATACTGGCCCCATTGAGGGACCTTCGCGTTGAAGTGCAGATCGGGCAGGTCCAGGCCGCGAAGCTCTGCCCGCCGGAGCCCGAATGCGTAGGCGGTCTTGAACATCTGGGCGTCGCGGAACGCCGCCAGCGCCCCCTTCCTGCCCTGCTTCATCGCGGACTCCACCCTCGAGTCGGCGTAGTCGAAGAGCTGCTGGAGCTCGTCGAACGTCAACGCGCGCCGCGAAGGGTGGCCCTCGTAGTCCTGCACATGCTTGGTGGTGTTCCACGGCAGGCAGATCTGGGACGGGGTGTCACCGAACTGGGACTCGCAGATTTCCACCCAGTCGTACGCCGGGCTCGTCAGGTAATCGCAGAACAGGCTCAACGCCCCGTGCATCTGGCGGATAGTCGATACGGCCAGGCCCTTGGACCGAAGGAGCCCTGTGTACTCATCCAGATCGGAGGCCTGCCACTGCCACGGATAGGACCCTGCATAGTCGGAGAAACGCCTCACGATGCGGACCCGGCTCTCGATCGTGTCGGAGGCCAGGCTGCGGCTGCGCTGCTGCTGCCCCCAGGACCCGAGCATCGACTGGTACACCGCCTCCTCCGGGCGCAGCAAGTCGACGCCGTCGTCGGATCCGAACGTCCGGCGGAGCTGACTGACCCCCAGAAAATGTTGCATCTAATACGAAAGTGTATGGACAGATGCAACAATCATCAAAAACCGGACCGGCTGTCCTGCTAGTACGCTGATTACGGGGACGCCTAACGGGCGCGTTCGTGCCTATAGATCACGATTCATATGGTGGCCAGTTACATCTGATGCAACAGTCCATAGTTGAAGACCCTGGCGAAGCTGGCGAACAAATGGGCCAAGAACAACCCGGCCTTCGACGGGGTCTGCCACTGGGACTCCGTGCCCGCCCCGGACAGGGAAGGATTGATGCGCCGCCTGTCCGTCATTGAGATTTGGGGTGTCGCCGCGCGGCTGACCAAACGCCTCAACGCCTTAGGGATTCATTCCATCTTTGATCTGTCCCGGGCTGATCCGGTCATGATCCGGGACCGCTTCTCCGTGGTCATGATGCGCACCGTCCTGGAACTGCAGGGCACCCCCTGCATCCCGATGGAGGAAGAACGGATCGGCCGGGACCAGCTCATCTTCTCCCGCTCCTTCGCCACCCCGATCACCACCGCTGCCGGGATCCGGCAGGTCATGAGCGTCTACGGCCAGCAGGCCTCGGCAAGGCTGGCCAAACACGGGCTCCAGGCCAAAGTCCTCACCGCGTTCGCCGGGACCTCACACTTCAACCCGAAAGACACCTCCTACCCCTCGGTGTGCGTGCCGCTGCCGATGCCCACCGCAGACCCGGTGATCCTGACCAAGGCCGCCCACGCCCTGTTGCCCCGCATCTGCGAGGGCATCCGGTACGCCAGGGCCGGGATCATGGTCACCGACCTGAGGCCCAGCGGCAACCAGGCACCCCTGGCCCTGTTCGAGAACCCGCACGAGGAACGCCACGTCGGAACCCTCCTCGAAGACATCACCCGCCGATACGGGCGCGGATCCATCGGACTGGGCCACGGCGGCATCCGCGGCGGGCCGGACTGGACCATGAAACGGGACATGCTCTCCCCCCGCTACACCACCCACTGGGACGAACTCCCCCTCGTCAAAGCCGCCTAAACCAAACTTCACCCGCACGACCGCACCACGAAAGAACGTACCCCATGACCACCACCATCGAAGCGCCCACCCAAACCAACGACTTTCAGGTCCGGACCGACCCGGCAGGCAAACCCCTCGCCATCCGCCACGACGGACGGATCTGGCTTGTCGATCCCGACACGGAGTCTCAGCACTGGTTCGGACGGGACGCCTGGTGGGACACCCGACGCACCGCCGCCGTAGGTAGCGGCGACCTGGTCAGCATCGAATTCTGGCGGGTCCAGGTACGGACCGATTCCAGCTCCGCTCTTCGAACCGTGATGCTCCGCCGGGAACCTCTCTCCACGCAGTGGCTCCTGGACAGCATCAGCGACTGCCACGAGGCCACCGAAAATTGAACCGCCAACCCATCAGCGATCACACGTGGGAAAGAATCCGACCCGAGTTCGCACTGCCGACCCTGCAGCAGGTCTGCCGCCGTCTCTCCGAGCTGATGGAAGACCCCGAACCGGTCATGCGGCAGCTCGTGCGCGTCTTCTTATCCGGACTATCGAGAGTGGGTTGTCCGAATGCAAGGCCTAACAGGACCGCTTGAGTCTAGGGATTGAAGGTCGCTTTTCGTTTGGGGAGTGTCGGTTTGTTGGCGGCCGATCGGACTGTATTCCGAAGATCGATCAGTTTTCGGTCAACTACGTCCTCCCCCCAAACGAGCTTCTTACGGAAGTACCAGCCCAAGCGATCGTAGGCGCTGGCAGACACTTGGATGTTGTCTCCGGCGGAGATCACCTGAGATGCTATGCGGAACCGTCAAGGGGACGAAGTCTCCCTGACAGTGGTTCATGGAAACTTCGGCGCGGGATGGAACAATTCGGATCGGTGCGGGACTGGTCATGCCGGACTCGCCGTCGTGTCGGTGATCATTCTTCTTGTTCCGCCCTACCCCGGAAAGTCTCGTCCGGGACTTGTAACGCCTTGAGTGCAGCGAGATATGTGACTAGATGAACAGAGTCGGCATCACTTCAGCTGATAGAAATCGCTGATGTTGCGATGCTTCTTGGTTCGGCTTAAGCACCGACCGTTGTCATCTGACCGAGATGGTAGTGAGTGAGCCTTCACCCCGGTCTCGGCCCAGCTAGGAGCCTTGCGCAGTACTTGTATGGACGACGTCTGGGCGACTGATCAACTACGACACTTCATCTGAGCTGACCAGGTTGCAGCAGGCGAGTTCAGAAGGCGGCGTGGTCTAAAAAGGGGACTTCGCACCCCGTAAGTAAGAGCGTGCTAATGGGGCTGGCCCGAACTCTCTGAGCCTGTGGAAGGGAAGAGGTCCCGGGGGCCGCGATACTTCAAACGGATCCCTTGAGAGTGCGGCGTACGTTGGGCGCGAAGAATCCCGAGTCGCTCGGGGTTTATTCGGACATTGGCCTCGCCGAGGAGGTCAAAGCCAGGCGTCCAGATTTGGATAGTGTTTGCGTCCCGGACGGTGGCCCGGAGCCAGGTTTTTTGGGCAGGCACATCTCCATGCCACCTAACATCTTCGGCTCTCCTGACGTAAGTGTGGGTCAGGGTTTGCGTGTTATGAGGCATGGGTAGCCCGGTAGATTTGGGAGTTCTCACACTGTCCAAATTTCGGAGCTACCCATGCGTGCTACTACTCTACTCAACGGCGTCTTGAATCTGGCCGGGGTCCGGGTTGTTGACGTTGATCCTGGCGCCGGGGGTCCGCTGCTGGTGCGGGTGGCGTTGAAGGCCCGCAAGCGCCTGGACTGCCCGCACTGCAGCTACTCAACGATGGCCGGGTATGACACCCGGTGGGCGGAATCGTCGTGGCGGCATCTGGATTTCGCCGGCAGGGTCCTGGTGCTCACAATGCTCCGCCGGCGGCTGGTCTGCCCCAGCCACGGCGTCGTGGTGCAGGGCGTGCCGTTCGCCCGGCCCGGCTCCCGGTTCAGCACGGAATTTGAGGACATGATCGCCTGGCTGGTCACCCGTGCGGACAAGACCACGGTGTCCACCTTCGCCCGGATAGCGTGGCGGACCGTCGGGGCGATCTGTGAACGCGTCGTGGCCGAACAACTCGATGAGAGCCGCTTCGAAGGCCTGGTCAATATCGGCGTGGATGAGATTTCCTGGCGCAAACACCACCGCTACCTGACCCTCGTCTCGGACCACGCCACCTCGAAGATCGTCTGGGGCGCACCGGGAAAGAACGCGGCGACACTGGATGGATTCTTCAAGGAGATCGGACCGGTGAACACGGCGGCGATAGAGGCCGTCAGCATGGACATGGGCCCGGCTTTTGCCAAGTCCGTGAAGACCAACGCACCCGGCGCGGTCATCTGCTACGACCCGTTCCACGTCATCCAGGTCGCCACCAACGCGCTGGAAGCCTTCCGCCGTTCCATCTGGCAACGGACCCGTGAGCTGCCCGATCAGGACATCGCGAAGAAGTTCAAAGGAACCCGCTGGGTGCTGCTGAAAAACCCGCAGAACCTCACCGAAAAACAACAAGCCACCCTGGCCGGGCTCGAACGCACCGGAGGGCTGCTCTGGGACGCCTACCAGCTCAAGGAATCCCTCCGGGAGGTCTTCGCCGGCGACCTCAACCCCGATGACGTGATGGAGATGATCACCACCTGGTGCGACCTCGCCGCCAAATCCAACATCCGCGAGTTCGCCAGGGCCGCCGCCACGATCCGATCCCACACCCAAGGGATCCACGCAGCAGTCACCAGGAAACTCTCCAACGGCCGCCACGAAGGACTGAACAACAAGATCCGCACCATGACCCGCAGATCCTACGGATTCCACACCCCCGAAGCCGCCCTCGCCCTGATCATGCTCGCCTGCGGACCCGTCGAAATCAAACTCCCATACCAGACATAACCGAACCCACATTCACGTCAGGAGAGCCACATCTTCAATGTCTTCATCTGTACGCGTCCATTGCCGGAATCTCGGTCGGCGGACGTGCGACGCAAACTCCTCCCACGCCGACCGAGATTCACGGCCTGGCCACGTTTCGTTCGATGCGTATGTGGGGTCGAGGTCGTCTATCCATTGGCGCATGTCTGCCGCCGAGTTGAAGTCGGCTCCAGTGCTGACGACGGCGTTTACAGCGGCAAGTCGATGGTCGAAGCCAGAACGGATGAGGACCGATGCCGACCAGTTAAAAGTCCCGGTTTCGATTGCGGTCACGGCTGCACCATTCAACGTCTCGGCGAGGACATTGCCTTGGGCTGTCTCGAAGACCCGGGCGGCTTCCATGCCCCAGACCAATCCATAGACCAGCCCTGATTCGATGAATCGCGCGATCGCGACGCGATCCCCCGGGAGGTCCGCAAGACTCAGTCCTTGGACCCACTGACGAAGCACGCCGCTCCAGTCGTCAACCAAGACTTCCGGGGCGAATGTGTCCAGGCTAAAGACGGCATTAGCGATCTCGACGAGACGATCGGCCGCAGCGACGTGATCGTCATCGACGAGGTCGACTTCGACTTGGTCCAGCAGGTCGATCACATGCCCTGAGATCGCGGACAGGCTCGCCCCGGCGTCGGCTCCCAGCCCAGCGAGATACCAGCCGCGGCGTTGAGACGGCGTGGATGTGCGCCATAGATGTCGGACCCGACCCATGACTAATTCACGAACGGCCGTGGCGGTGCCGATTTCTCCGCGGCGTAGCTGGCGCTCCCACAGCGAGTCAACAAGAGCATCGGAGAGGACCTGCGTAGCAGCGTCCGGGTCGGAGTCGTAAGCGCCGTCCCCAATGATGCTGAGAATTCCGATATCCAGCAATGAGAGGTTGGATCTCCACGTGGCCGCGGCTTTCACCTGGTCTGGAGTTGGCTCCTGCTGCAGGACTGGAAGGCTCCAGTCCGGCCCACCTGTCAGGTAGTCCAGGAAGGGCTCGATGGGTCCGGCCCCGCGCGAGGCGTACATGCGCTTGAGCAGCGTAAGGCCGACCTGGATGAGTCCCGAGTCGAGCGCCTTACCTCCCTCACCTTGCGTTAACTGCAGCCATTCCCGCCGTAAATTTTGGCGTTGGCGGGGTTGCGGCTCGAAGATCGGGTAGAGCACCAGTCCCTCGGTGTCGACGAACGCGCGCCCGGCACGACCGATGACGTTGGAAAAATCGGAGCCCTTCATCAATTCGCGGCCACGTTTGAGACCATGGAACAGCACTGCCGACGCCGACAGGTTGAGTCCCTGGGCAAGCGTCGGTGAGGCGATAGTGACTTTCAACTTGCCATCGTGGAGGAGCTTCTCCACTTCCCTGCGGAACGGCGCCGGAAGGGCTCCGTGGTGAATGGCGACGCCGAGCTCGAGACACTTCAGAATCGGGTGATCGGCGCCGAACCACTCCGCTCCTACAACGAGCGCTCCGCTTAGGTCGACGTGATCAGGCAGGACGGTGGTGATGAGGCCTCGATTGTGTAAATCGATGATTTTGCGCGCATAGGGTTCAACCGAGTTGCGCTGCGGGCAGAAGACAAGAACGGTTTGGCCCTCATCGACCAAGCGCCATGCTGTCGCGATCACCAACTCGCGCTGGTCCGCGGGAAACTGCCTCTTGCGCCTCCCGGTAGGTCGACGTGCCTCGAAGTAGCGGGGGATGAACGGCTGGTCAGACCCGAGGGTGATCGCCAGCCGCGCATGGTCGCCTTGCCACTCAACGAGGCCGAACCGCTGCAGGGTCGGGCGCCAAGTCTCGTGGTGCAGGCCCTTCGGGTCGTCGTCGGTGATCCAAGCAACGAAGTCCTCCAAATCTGTACCGGAAGGGAACACGGCGGACAGACAGACGATCCGACGGGTTGAAGCGTCGGGGCGCCGCAAGAGCCTCTGAATCTGGGCCTCATAGCGCACCTCGCGCTCAGACGCGCCGATCATGTGGCCCTCGTCAAGAACGACCAGCCCGACGTCGTCCAACACAGAGGGATCGGACCGAAGCGCGAAGTCCAACTTCTCCGGGGTGGCGACAACTATCTCGCTGGAGCGCAACGCGTCGTCGTCTACGTCGCTGATTCCCGCGCTGCCGTACAGGGACGACACTCGCACGCCGAGAGGACTGAACGTCCTCGTCAGGACCTGCTCAGTTTGGGCAGAGAGAGCCCGGAGCGGGGTGACGTAGACGGTACGCCGCCTCTGTGCCAGGCACGCCAGTATGGATAGTTCGGCAATGCGAGTCTTGCCAGCGCTGGTCGGAAGGGCGACGACTAGGTCGCGCGCATCGGCGAAAATGCGGTCCACGACGTGGAGCTGCGACGGCCATAAATCGATCTCGGACCGTTCTCGTGCAAGGAGATTTTCAATGAAAGTACGGCGCAAGTAACGCCAACGGGGGACCTCGCCCCCGCCGCCAATTGGCGGGTCGACCGGAACGTTAGTGTCGATGCTGGTGGCGAACAAGTCGCCGAGCATCCGACGAGTGAGCCTATACACCCACCAGGGTCCGGGAGCGCTAACGTCCATTGAGGCCCGCTCACCCAGGGTCACATCCTCCAATGCGTTGTCCAGAAGTTCCCGGTCACCGACCTCAATTGCAAAGAGACCTGCGCACACGGCCGAGAGGTAGTTCTCGCTGAGCAGCAGGGCGATGGGGCCGAGCGTATCCACCTCACGGGTGTCCTCATCGGAGAGGGATGCGAGCAGGGAGTCGTCAGAGACTTTTTCGGAAGAGCGCAGCAGCCGTGTTCGTTCCTCGATGGCGCCGAGATTGCGCATTGTCAGGTCAGCCAGGGTGAGCTCCATAGGCGTCAACTGGCCGGATTCCCGACTCCCTTCCATCAGCGAGAATGCACGGGCGGCGTAACCACCGAGATGGCTAGCCGCACCCGCGATGAGTCGATGAAACATCTTGTCGGAAACGTCCGCGGCGTTGCGAGTGGCCGCTTCCAAAGCGTATGAGCTCTGAATGAACGCTAGCCGGGCGACCTCGACTTGGCTGGTCGTTTCGCCGTCGCCGTCTGCTTCTAACTCCTCGAGTAGGTCCATTCCGTCGGCGAGTAGCGCGTAGCCATAGTTGAGGAGGTCGGCGTCGAGGAGGGGGCTGAACTCCGGCGAGCCGTTCGGAAGCACGCCGTCCCGGCGAATCATTGACTGGGCCTGTCCGCGGGCCAATAGGCGACTACGGAAGCCCGCGTCTGTGGCGGCGTTGAGAGCAGCGACTAGAGCTTGTGCGTCACGGGACATCGGCGACTACCTTGTCGTAAGCGTCGTTGATGAACTTTTGGTGATACTGGACTCGGAGCGTGACTGTCAGCTGGGGAACCGTGCCAGAGTATGCGTTGAGATCTGCGCCCACGTGAGCGCTTGGGTCGCCACCCGTTAGCAGAAACATCAGATGACCTACGCGGTCCGACCTCACCCCGTCAGTCAGCTGCACGTCGAGCACGGCCTCACCAATCTCGCGATCAGATGTCTTCAGGAGTCGGGTAGCGAACTGGGACAGCGAATGTGGGGACGGCATTTCGTCGTTCCGGGCGAGCCCCTCTCTGGCTTCCTTGACTGTTGCTTCACCGAGGGTAATGCGACTCTTGGCTTCGGCTTTGACGAGGTGCAACTTTGAGCCGTCATGAATCTTGGCGGCCAGCACGTCGTCACCTCTCATCGCCCACTCTTGGTGGTCTCGGTCGATGAGTCGACTAGGCCCGACGACGTAACCGTGCTCCTCGGCGAGATACGCCGTTGCCAGGATCTCACCCATATCGCCGGATCGAGCGCTCTTCTTCGTTGGAAGCCGATGGCGGAGAAAAGTCGCCAGCCCAGGCTTTCCATGCCGCTCAGCGATCAACGCGAGAGCCGTCGTGTCGGCGTAGGCATCAGGAAGCTTGGCAGCTACGATCTCGACGCCCGTGGCGTCGTCATGAGAGTCGATCTTGCCGACTACCTTGCCAACTGCTTGGCCGGCGATCGAGGTCAGCCCCCCGTTTAAGCACCAACTATCAAACATGGTCACGAGCTCATCCACTCCCCAAATCGCGCCGGCTCGAAACCCGCACCCAACAACCTCTCCATTCATACACGACCCGGGCGCCATCGCCCCTACTGGCCGGCTTCGACCTACATGGCCCTACCCTCTTCTCAATACCGGAAGCTAAGCCTAATTCCTGAGGGATATCAGCGAAGTAACTCGCTTGTTGGTTCAGAATACGACAGCATGCCAACTGCGCCACCCTGGAACTCCAGAATTACCGCAGCCGTCCGTGCGAATGATTACCAAGACAAGCTGAGTGTCTCCTTACAGCAAGCCCTGATTCCTGGATGAGGTCCTTCGATCGATGATGTTCAAGGCACCCATTAGCATCCGCTCCGGGGCACTGATGACGCCGCGAATGAAGCGACGGATGAGGCGTGGCAGAGAAAATACCCCGGCAACGATAACCCCAGTGAGAACGCCATCAAGAACGCCATCGCCCAACGAAGAGTCGGACCATTCGAGGGCTCCTGAAATTACTGAATCTACAGTCATGAGCGGAGCGTAACTTGAGGGTGCGACATTGAGGCGTGCGGCTCGGAATCGAGGAAACCTTGCCCTCCGCTCTTTCTAAACGAAGATCGTTACCGGACTCTTCGGTGCTGAGCGTTGGATCTTCGAACCGGAAAGATGAGCCCCCGGGCATGCCGACTACTGGGAAGACCTGCGCGTCATTTTTCATACTGGCCGTTCTCTGCAGTTTCCTAGGCTTAGGATGAGCACAGGTCTCAACCATGGGGGAATAGATGCCGACATCTGAAACTGTCGTACACGGAATTGCGGTCCTCGATATCCACGAAGACAAATGGGCTATCTGGCAGGTTTCAGCAATGTCCCTGACTGGTTCACTGAGAGCATCTGCCACGAATGCCGTAGTTACTGACGGTTTTGATGAGAGGGCATTTCGCAGCCTCTCGTATAAGCGTCCCGTTCTTCTGACTTCGCGGGCCCGGAAGCATTGCACGGAAGCGGTTGTGCTGGAAACGCCGGAGTTCGATCCGGAAGTCTTTGTCAGCGACTGCACGTCCTGGGTAGATCTGCTCCAGGACCTGTTCTGGGCAGAAAATGACCGACGGGCCTCCCACAACTCCCACAAGGTTCAAGCACGCAAGAAGGCCCGCGCCGCCGGCGAACCCCTTCCGGAATACCAGCGACAAGGTCCGCTTCAGGACATCGATTGGCCGGCGCCACCACTCCCCTCAGTCTGGGCAAGCTCGGTGGAATGTGTCGAGCCAGTGAATACGGAAGCACTTCGGGTCGCCAACGGGTGCATCCAACTCCTGAATTATTGGCTGGAGATCGAAAATGACCGCTCGCGCGCGTCCCGAAAGTACTTCAACGGCGTCGGTGGTTCGGCGGTTCGTTCCTGGCCAGTTCCCGCGACGGCGGTAGGAGCGCCAAGTGCCTGAGCCGATGTTCGCCGTTGTGGACGTGGAAACGACCGGGGTGTTCACTGCGATGAACCACCGCGTCGCAGAGATCGGTGTCGTACGGGTAGACGCTGCGGGCCGGATCGTTGACCGGTGGGAAACCCTGGTCAATCCGGGACGAGATCTCGGCCCGCAGCGAATTCACGGCATCCGGGCCGCCGACATCCTCGATGCCCCAACCTTCAGCCAAGTCGCTCCGGCCCTGGCGGAAGTACTTCAGGGAAGCATCATGGTCGCCCACAATCTGAGTTTCGATGCAGCTTTCCTCGCTCACGAATTCCGTAAGGCTGATCTGTCACTACCGGAAGCGTTCCTCGGCGGATTGTGCACCATGCGCCTCGCCCACGATTTCGTCATCGGAAATGCCCGCTCTCTGGCTCATTGCTGCGAGTTCCTCAGTGTCGCCAATGATCGGGCCCACTGCGCCGGCGATGACGCCATGGCCGCCGCGGGCCTTCTTGGCCGCTACATCGATATGGACCCTGACCGCCATGACTGGACCCGGGCACTGGAGACTGCCCGAAGCATCTCCTGGCCCTCGTACGCTGCAAGTCCCCGGCCGTTCTCCCCCGTGATCCGGGCGACCGGTAACCGCGTCGAAAAGCACTTCCTGTCCCGAATTACTTCGCATATGCCCGAATTCACCGGACCTGAAGAACACGACCAGTATCTGGCGCTACTTTCACAGGCCATGCTTGATTTGCAGCTTTCCGTCCATGAGACACGCGCCCTGCTACGTGTCGCCGATGAACTCGGCATCAGTCAGGAGCGCTGCCGGACCCTTCACATCTACTACCTCGAACAGCTCGTCAGGGCCGCGTGGGCCGATGGAGTTATAACAGCCCAAGAACGAGGAGACCTTTACACAGCCGCGGATCTCCTGGCGGTTGAAAGAGACTTCGTGGACGTCAACCTTTCAGAGCCTCCTGCCCCGACGACTGATGCTTCGCCGGCTCAACCTCCGAGAGCAATCCGGCACGGCGCCGTCATCGTACTGACAGGGGCAATGACGAGAGAACGCAACGAGTTAGCGGGGTTCCTCACCGAAATGGGCTACAACGTAGCAGACAGAGCCACCAAAAAGACCGATCTCGTCGTCGCAGCAGATCCCGACAGCCTCTCCGGAAAAGCCGCAAAGGCACGCCTGTATGGGATACCGGTCGTCGCGGAACAGTACCTGTACGACGTTATTGGAGTCCCGTGCCTCTGAGCAGACAACCTCGAAGACCTATGCTTTTCTTATGGCACAAAGAGTAGTAACCCTTTTAGAAGACGACTTCGACGGCTCCAAAGCAAGTGAGACACTCTCGTTTGCCCTCGACGGCGTCGAATATGCAATCGATCTCAATGATGCTCATGCAAGCGAACTGCGTGAAGTATTCAGCCGCTACACCAAAGCGGCCAGGAAGACCGGCGGGCGGGCTCGGACAGCTCGTCCTTCTTCCTCCAACGCCCGCGAAGTCCGGCTCTGGGCAGCAGACCAAGGACTGCCAGTCAATACCCGCGGCCGCATCCAGGCTGACATCATGGAAAAGTACGAAGCCGCGCACTAAGGGCCATACCACCAGATCCGGAGTTCAGCCGGCCGATATGGGTAGGTCAAGAACAGAACCCCACTGAGCACCGTCTAAAGTGCAAACCCGAGGCCGGAACTTATTCGAGTTCTGGCCTCGGTTCTGCTAGTTGACCAGCTGTTCCTTAGACAACTCGAGCGGGACAACCTTTGTCCTCATCGACTTCACCAAGCTCCGCGCGAGCCTGACCCTGATGTATAAGATGTCCCGCCTGGCCATGCTGACTTCCTTACAAATAGTCATGTGGCATGCCGCGATGGCGGGAGATGTCCAGGTTATCGGCGACCGCCAGCAACGCGGCAGCTTCGGCAATCGCAGAATGGTTCCGGGATCCGCGGTCCTGCTCTTCCAGTGTCACCAGGGCCCCTGCGGCGTCTGTCCGCGCCCGTCGCCGGGCGTCGTGGAACAGCATTAGCGCCAGCAGTCCCAGAGACTCGGGCTCTTGCGGAGAACCCTCGAGCACCACAATCAGCAACCGGGCGAGGCGAATCGCTTCCCGGACCAGAGACCCGCGGATCAAGGTGCTGCCGCCGGTAGCCGAATAGCCCTCATTAAACATGAGATAGACCGGCAAGGCCTCAGCAGCACCCAGATCGCCGCAACCGCCGGGGCCGCCCAAAAAGCACCGTCCGCTACCACTTGGCCATGGCAGCCAAGGCCGAACCGCCTCTAAGGGACGACCACCGCAACGCCACCCGCCCCACACGGACCACCCGCATCACCGCTGCAAAACCTCCGCGACACCCTCGCCCTCTACAAAGCCGAAGGCCGCCTCCCCTCATCCAAGTCCCCCGCAGCCCGCGATCGGGCCTTGGCGACCTGGCTCATCAATCGACGTCGGGACCTTCTTAGAACCGGAACAGCGATCCTAGGACGCTCTCCCGCTAACCGCGAACCGCAGCCGACGCGTAACCTGGCCGTCCCGTACGTTGTTCCACAACCCACGTCAGCATCGCGGTCCCCATGGGAAAGGTCGTGTCCAGCCCCTCAGTGACGGACCGGAGACCCGCTCCCAAATTTCGCCGAATTATCCGAAGATCATGCGTACTCTGCGGCCGAGCCGCCGCAAGCGGTCATGGCCCCAAATCCAAGGGTGGCTGGACGCATTCGAGCCGCAGCAATGGTAACAAAACCTTGGCCGCGCAGAGCGTACGTGCTCCCGGCGGCCAACGAGGCGGCAAGTTTATGATCACGTGCAGATTCTCCGCCGCCCCCGGCAAAGTGAATGCCAGAATGGAAAACCCCAGCTTTTCAGGGCCGGGGCTCCACGTGGGCACTTGACTACGGTAACGACCGGGGTGATTCCGGCTACTTTTCCTCTAGGATGACAGCAAATCCGCTGTTGGGGTGGTAGCTGTACGAAACCTCGAAGTTGCTCCAGGAATCCGTCCGGGTTCCGTCAAGAGCGCGCGTCTTGCCCATCTTGGCCAGGACGGCGGATGAGGCCCCGCTTGCCTTGAGCACGCAATCCACTTCAGCCTGCTTGAGGCCCGTCAGGTAGGGCGACTTCTCCCCCGCGGTGCGCATCTCCACCGACTTGCCTGCGTCCATCAGCTCCATCCCGACGGTTGCCCCCTTTATGCACTCGGACGTCGCCTTCTGCAGCGTGGTCCTAGTGTCAGTCGGAGTCGGAGACGGCTCAGCTTGCGCCGCCCCGCCACAACCGGTGAGCGCAAGCCCCATTGCGGCGACGGCTCCAGTTATGATCAGTCGTTTCATTCATTCCCCCATTTGTTGAGCCCGGGCCTGAGCCCGCAGCTGTAGTTCCGCTATCAGATCAAGCTCGAAGATGCTGCTGAGATCGAGCGTCCCTCCACCTCGACCAGCTGACCGGCCATGACAGTCCTCCTGAGCACATGTACTCCTTGTCACGTCACGAGCGACGGAACTCTTGCCACACGTCGGCCCACAGATTTGAGAGCCGATGTAAGACTAGGGCCAACATCCGACATTGAGCGTTTCCAGCGTTCCGAGGGGCCCCGGGGTCGCAGAAGCCGATCTAGAGGCACCGCGTACCCGTCCGACTCCCGTGTCACCGGGCCGCTGCAGATGCCGTCCTAGTTGGCCAGCAGCTCAGCCGCGCGCTGACCTTGGTCACGCCCGCTGGAGTCATGACGGAATCCACCAACCGCATGTCCAGCTCGCCTTCACGGTCGTCAGAGGACGCTTCGATCAAGGGTGATACGCGACGAGAGCCGCGGTCAAGTCCATTTGCGTGGTGTAACGCGGTTGCCGCGTGATTCTTGATTTTGGTTAGGCGCTGAGCGCCAGTTCGGGGTTGGTTTCCTCCTGTTCCGTGGTGGGCGCCGGCGCGGTGCCGACGGTCTGTGATTGTTGGATGAGGTCCAGGCTGAGATAGCGGCGGGCTTCGATCCATTCATCGTGCTGTTCGGCGAGGACGGCGCCGACGAGCCGGATCAGCGCGGTGCGGTCGGGGAAGATCCCGACGACGTCGGTGCGGCGCCGGATTTCCCGATTGAGGCGTTCCTGCGGGTTGTTGGACCAGACCTGGCGCCAGAGGCCTTTGGGGAAGGGCGTGAACGCGAGAATGTCCGCCCGGGCGGCGTCGAGGTGGTCCGCGACGCGGGGCAGCTTCTCGGCGAGGGCATCCAGAACCCGGTCAAACTGGGCCTGGACGCCGGCGGCGTCGGGCTGGTCGTAGACCGAGTGCAGCAGGGTTTTCACCCACGGCCAGCTGCTCTTGGGTGTCGCGGCCATGAGGTTCGCCGCGTAGTGCGTGCGGCAGCGTTGCCAGGCGGCCCCGGGCAGGGTCGCGCCGATCGCGGCGACCAGCCCGGCGTGCGCATCGGAGGTCACCAGTTTCACCCCGGTCAGGCCGCGGGCGGTCAGGTCGCGGAAGAAGGCCAGCCAGCCGGCGCCGTCCTCGGCGGAGGTGGCCTGGATCCCCAGGACTTCCCGGTGCCCGTCGGCGTTGACGCCTGTGGCGACCATGGCGTGGACGTTGACGACGCGCCCGCCTTCGCGGACTTTCAGGACCAGGGCGTCAGCGGCCACGAACGTGTACGGGCCGGCGTCCAGCGGGCGGGTCCGGAACGCCTCGACTTGGGCGTCGAGGTCCGCGGCCATCACCGAGACCTGGGACTTCGAGAGCCGGGTGATGCCCAGGGTCTCGACAAGTTTTTCCATCCGCCGGGTGGAGACCCCCAGCAGGTAACAGGTCGCGACCACGCTCGTGAGTGCGGCCTCTGCCCGGCGGCGGCGTTCGAGCAGCCAGTCCGGGAAGTAGGAGCCTTGCCGGACCTTGGGAATGGCGACGTCCAGGGTGCCGGTGCGGGTGTCGAAGTCCCGGTGCCGGTACCCGTTGCGGGAGTTCGTCCGGGCCTCGGAGCGGACACCGTATTCGGCGCCGCAGACCGCGTCCGCTTCGGCGCTCATCAGCGCGTTGATGAAGGTGGTCAGCATGGATCGCATCAGATCCGGGGAGGCCTGCTCGAGTTGCTCTGACAGGAAACGGGCAGGATCGATAACATGGGGTGCGGTCATCGCGTGGGCTCTCTTTCGAAACGTACTTTGGTAGGTCGTTTCAAGAATCACGCGGTGGCCGCCTCACGTCCGGGAGCAACACGCCCGGGTCCGGGCCGTTACACCACGCTAATGGGCACTACCGAGAGCCGCTGTCCTGGCATGCGAAGCCTGGGCGCGATCCTTCGAGGGGGCCATGCCTCGGCATGCAATGGTCCGGAGCCCCTGGCATGTCGGCGCGGGTGGCCTCACGACAGCGAGGATCCTACCAAGGGAATACCAGAGGTCTGCACGGGAGCTTGGTGAATTCGACCTGAACAAGGCTGAAAAGGGGCAACGATCGTCCAACGAAAAAACCCCGCCCTTCCCGTGTAAACACTGGGAACTGCGGGGTTTTAGCTGGTGGCTCCGACCGGCGTCGATCCGGTGACCTTTCGATTTTCAGTCGAACGCTCTACCAACTGAGCTACAGAGCCTAGGTGACACGTCACCATGAGAGCCGGAATTTCTTCTGGCAATCAGAGCGACCCTGACGGGACTTGAACCCGCGACCTCCGCCGTGACAGGGCGGCGCGCTAACCAACTGCGCTACAGGGCCTTGCTATTTTCTTGCTTCTCTGCAGTATCGCTACTGCAATTTTTCAAGGCCTTTAGCCTACCAGACTTTCACATCCGGTTTGACCAGTTCCTTGCGTACCCCCAACGGGATTCGAACCCGTGCCGCCGCCGTGAAAGGGCGGTGTCCTAGGCCGCTAGACGATGGGGGCCAGAACGCCATCCGGTTGAACCCACTGAAACAAGACAAAAATTAAGGGCCGAAGCCTTCCGTTTTTGTCCTTTCGGGTTCCTCCGAACTGGACTATAAAACTATAAGGGCAGACCCCCGGATTATCCAAAATGGGGCGGTCGCCGCTGACCGAACCACTCAGGTCCGCCGGCCCGGGACCTGTTGCGCCCGCTCGACGTCGTCCGCCACATCCGGCTCCCCCTTCGCCCGCAAACCCGCGATGACGCCGTCGATGTCGGCGGCCGGCCGGTTCTGGCTGAGCTTTCTCTTTGCTTCCACCCTCGTGATGGCAAGTTCGACGCCGACAATCGCCCGGAGCTGACCGGCGACGAACCGTGCCGGCGCATCGTCCACCGTCCAGGGCTCGGCCGACGACGCCTCATGCAGTGTGGTCAGCCGCCGGACCAGGCCTTCCACCCAGGCCGGATCGTCATGAATGACCAGCCGGCCATAGACGTGCGCGGTGGTGTAGTTCCAGGTGGGAACCACGCGGCCATGTTCGGCTTTGGAGGGGTACCAGGACGGGGAAATGTAGGCATCGGGGCGCTGGACGATGACGAGGGATTCACCCAGCGCCGGCAAGAGCCACTGGTCGTTGTTGCGGGCAACGTGGCCCAGCAGTGCCCCGTGCTCGCCGGCCACCGGGTCATAGACGAACGGCAGCAGCGTGGCGATGAGTCCGCGTTCGGTCGATGTCACCAGGTTGGCTGCCCCCGGGTTCGAGAGCAATTCCTGTATGGCGTCCTGGTCGGCGGCGAAATGCGAGGGGACGTACATGAGCTCTTCCTTCGTGAGTATGTGGTGAAGTGCCGTGCGGGACGGCTGACAAGCTCAGGCTACGAGCATGACAGCCAGGGTGACCATGACCAAGGCGATGCCGCCGTCGAGCACACGCCAGCTGCCCGGCCGTGCGAACACCGGCGCGAGGAACCGGGCACCGGCGCCGAGGGCGGCGAACCACGCGACGCTGCCCAGACCGGCGCCGCCGGCAAACCACCACCGCCCGTCCGGGCCGTGCGTGCCGGCCAGGGATCCCAGCAGCAGGACGGTGTCCAGGTAGACGTGGGGGTTGAGCCAGGTCAGCGCGAGGCTGGTCCCCAGTGCGGCCGCCCAGGTTCCTTTCTGTCCGACCACCGGCCGGGACGCCTGCGTTCCGCGGACGGCCCGCAAGGCAGCCATGCCGCCGTAGGCCAGGAGGAAGGCGGCACCCGCCCAGCGCACGACCTCGAGAACACCGGGGGCCCGTTCAATGAGGACGCCCACCCCGGCCACCCCCAGCACGATCAGCACAAGGTCGGACAGGGCGCACACGGCAACAACCAGCAGAACATGCGAGCGCTGGACGCCCTGGCGGAGCACGAAGGCGTTCTGCGCACCGATGGCGACGATGAGGGACAGCCCGCTTGCCAGGCCTGAAAGCAAAGAGAGGATCACGGGTTCCACGCTAGAGGGCTCAGAAACATGAAGCCACTTAATCATTCTGGGCCAACATAAGATGGGCTAATGATCGACATTCACCCTGACCAGGCCCGGACGCTCGCGGCCATCGTGGCCCACGGAAGCTTCGAGGCAGCCGCCGGCCACCTTCTGATCACAGCCTCGGCCGTGAGCCAGCGCGTCCGTGCCCTCGAAGTGGCCGTCGGCCGGCCGGTGTTGAAACGGACCCGCCCCGTTGAACTCACCCCCTCCGGCCAGGCGGTGGTGCGGTACGCGCGGCAGCTCGACATGCTCTCCGCCGATCTGGCCGAAGAACTGGAGCCCGGCGCGCAGCCCGCCAGTGTCCGGCTGACCCTGGTCATCAACAGCGATTCCCTGCACACCTGGGCACTGCCCGGGCTGGCGGCCGCGGCGGACAAGGTCCAGCTGGAGATCCTGCGAGAGGACCAGGACTACTCGTTGGAGCTCCTGCGCAGCGGCGCCGCAGCCGCAGCCATCACCACCACGGCGAAGGCGGCGCCGGGCTGTTCCTCCCGGCGCCTGGGAGTCATGCGCTACCTGCCGGTCTGCACCCCGGCCTTCGCCGCCCGGTGGTTCCCCGGCGGGGCAACGGTGGATGCGCTCGCCGCCGCCCCGGTGATCATCTTCGACCGCAAGGACGACCTGCAGGACCGGTACCTGCGCTCCGTGAGCCGCAAAGCACTCCAGCCGCCCCGGCATTATGTCCCGGCCGCCCACGAGTTCGGCGAGGCCATCCGCTGGGGCATGGGCTGGGGACTGCTCCCGGAAATCGAGGTCTCGGAGGAGCTGAGGCGCCGCACACTGGTCCCCCTGGACCCCGCGGCGCACGTGGACGTGCCGCTGCACTGGCAGCAGTGGCGGCACGGATCGGCTGCCCTCGACGAGGTCGCCGCCGCAATCCAGGCCGCCGCACGCCCGCTCCGGTGAGCCCGCAGGGGCGGCCGCGCCGCTTTTGGCAGAAATTCGAGCAGACGTGACCGATTCCCGCCAGTCCCCGGGCCGCTGCGCGGACTAGATTGGCAGCATGGCCACAACCGCCCCGACAGGCTCCCCGCACCCGGACAGCACCCACCCGGACGGCACCCACGACGTGCCGCCGCACGCTCCCGCCGCCCGCGCCGCAAGGCAGGCCCTGCCGCCGGGCCGGATCAGCAGGCTCGGCATCGCCGCCGTGGTAGTCACCGTGGTGCTGTGGGCGTCGGCCTTTGTGGGCATCCGGGCCGTCGGTCCCAGCTTCTCCCCCGGTTCCCTGACCCTGGGCCGGCTGGCGATTGCCGCCGTCGTGCTCGGCCTTGTGGTGCTGCCCCAACTGAGCAAGAACCGCAGGCCCGGCAGTATCCCCCGGGGCCGGGAATGGTGGCCCATCCTGGCCTACGGCGTCATGTGGTTCGGCGGCTACAACGTGGCGCTAAACGCCGCCGAACACCTCCTCGATGCCGGCACGGCCGCCCTGCTGATCAACGTCAACCCGATCCTGGTCGCCATCATGGCCGGCGTCATCCTCAAGGAGGGCTTCCCGCGCTGGCTGATTATCGGCAGCCTCGTCGCGTTCGGCGGGGTCGCGTTGATCGCGCTCGGCTCCGGCCAGCGGTCGACGGCGGACGTCGCCGGGGTGCTGCTCTGCCTGCTGGCGGCCGCCCTCGCCGCGGTGAGTGTCATCGTGCAGAAGCCCGTGCTGCGGAAATTCCCCGCGGCCCAGGCCACCTGGTTCGGGATCATGGTCGGGGCCGTCTGCTGCCTGCCCTTCAGCGGCCAGCTGGTCTCCGAACTGCAGGCGGCCCCGCTGCCGGCCACCCTGGGACTTGCCTACCTCGGCGTCTTTCCCACCGCCGTCGCGTTCACCACCTGGGCCTATGCGCTGTCCCTGATCGACGCCGGCCGGCTGGCCGCCACCACCTACCTGGTGCCCGGCACCACGATCCTGATCTCCTGGCTGGTGCTCGGCGAGATCCCCACGGTCTGGGGACTGGTCGGCGGCGCCATCTGCCTCGTCGGCGTGGGGCTGACCCGGCGCCGGTCCCGCTGATTCGGGGCTAGAGTTTCAGCTATGCCCGCCTCCCTGCCGCCAGGCCTGCCAATCATCCCGGACAGCCCGGACGACGGCGGGAACGGCGACGGCCACGATCACACACCGTTCCCGATGTCCGAAACCGACTTCGAGGCCGCAGTGAGCGATGCCCTCGACCGGATCCCCCCGGACCTCGCCAAGACCATGAACAACGTTGCCATCTTCATCGAGGATGACTACACGCCGCAGCCCGGCGAGGACCCGGACACCGTTCTGCTGGGCCTGTACGAGGGTGTTCCGCTGACCGAACGGGACTCGTGGTGGGACGCCGGCTCGCTGCCGGACCGGATCACCATCTACCGCCAGCCGATCCTGGACATCTGCGAATCGCGCGAGGACGTGATCGAGGAGGTGACGATCACCGTGGTCCACGAGATCGCGCACCACTTCGGCATCAGCGACGACCGCCTGCACGAGCTCGGCTGGGGCTAGCCTAGTAGGCATGGGACACGACCACAGCCACTCGCACGGCATCTCGGCCACCGGCACCGCAAAGCACCGGAAGCGCCTGATCGCCGTGCTGGCCATCACCCTCACCGTCGTCCTGATCCAGATTATCGGCGCGCTGATTTCCGGGTCCCTGGCACTGCTGGCCGACGCCGGCCACATGCTTTCCGACGCGGCCGGAGTCTTCATCGCCCTGCTGGCCGCCTGGATCGCCGCCCGGCCGGCGAGCGACCTGCGCACCTACGGCTACCAGCGAGCCGAGGTGCTGGCCGCCCTGGCCAACGCCCTGGTGCTGATCGTCATCTCGGTGGTCATCTTCACGGAGGCCGTCCGCCGGTTCGGCTCCGCCCCCGAGGTACAAACCGACGTCATGCTTTACGCGGCCGTCCTCGGCGCCGTCGCCAACCTCGTGTCCCTGCTGATCCTCCGGGGCGCCCAAAAGGAGAGCCTCAACGTCCGCGGCGCCTACCTCGAGGTCCTGGGCGACCTGCTCGGCTCCTTCGCCGTGATCGCCGCCGCCGTGGTCATCATGGTCACCGGCTACCAGGCCGCGGACACCATCGCCTCGATCGTGATTGCGCTGATGATCCTCCCGCGGGCGTGGCACCTGCTCCGCGATGTGGTGGACGTGCTGCTCGAGGCGACGCCCAAGGGCGTGGAAGTGCAGCTGATCCGCGAGCACATCCTGTCCGTGGAGGGTGTGGTGTCCGTGCACGACATCCACATCTGGACCATCACCTCGGGCGTGCCCGTGTTTTCCGCCCATGTGGTGGTGGAGGATGCGGCGTTGGGTGCCCGCGGCGCCGACCAGGTCCTGGACAAGCTGGTCAGCTGCCTGGGCTCGCACTTCGACACCGAGCACTGCACCTTCCAGCTGGAGCCGGTCTCCCACGCCGAGCACGAATCGCACCAGCACGCCTGAGCCGGGAACTGCACCCTAGGACAGCACGTCCTTCGTGACGAACCGGCCGTAGGCGAGCGCGCCGAAAACGGCGACGTAGCCGCCCTGCAGCAGCGAGTTGGTGAGGAAGGAATCCCAGGCGACGGGTTGCCGGAGCAGGTCCGCGAAGTCCAGCCAGTAGTGGCTGAACAGCCACGGGTGCAGCCACTCCAGCTGCGGCAGCGCGTCGAGGACCTGCGAAACCACCGAGAGCACGACCGTGGACGCCATCGCTCCCACGGGGACGTCCGTGAGCGTGGACATAAAGAGCCCGATCGCCGACAGGCCCAGCAGGGAGACGGCAAGGTAGGCGGCAATCAGCAGCAGCCTCAGCAAGGCCTCGGCCGCTCCGATCGAGTCCCCGGAGAGCAGCGTAACCGGCCCCACCGGGAAGAGCGCCGCGCCGATCCCGGCCCCGACCAGAGCCACCACGAGCGGCGCCGCGACCGCGAAGGCCACCGCCCCCGCGTATTTCACGAGCAGCAGCCGGACCCGGCCCGCGGGCGCCACCAGAAGGTAGCGCAGGGTTCCCAGCCCGGCCTCGCCGGCCACGGTATCCCCCGCCACCACCCCCACGGTCAGCGGCAGGAACAGTGGAACGGACACCAGCATGGCGGTCACGCCGACGAACAGGCCGTTCTGCGAAATCCGGTCCAGGAACGCCGGACCCCGGCCGGCCGGAACCGCGGAGGACAGCCGGACCGCCACGGCGATCAGGATCGGAATGGCCGCCAGCGCACACAGCATGGCCCAGGTCCTGCGGCGGCGGAACAGCACCCCGAGTTCGGACGCGAGCAGACCGCGCCCCTGCCGGCCCTGCCGGGTGGATGCCGCGCCCGGGCCGCCGCCGCGGCCGGGACCGGGGTTTCCACCCGCCGGGGCCCTTTCGCCGGTACCGGATTCTTTATTGGACAACGTCGAAGCCCTCCCCCGTCAGTGCCACAAAGCGCTCCTCCAGGCTGACCTGTTCGGCCGCGAAGCCCCGGACCCGGACGCCGGCCGCCACCAGGGCGGCCACAACCGCCTCCGGCGCCGGGCCTCCGGTGCCCGCCCCTGCGGGAAGCGGCGCGTAGAGCACTTCGCCGGCACCGTTGGAATCCGTGCCGCCGGGCACCCTGGCGCCGGCCGGGCCGTCCACGGCCGCGCTCAGGCCCAGCCGGGCCAGCACCTCCGTCGCGGTCCCGGCGTCGGGCGTCAGCACCCGGATCCGGGCCTGCCCTGCCTGCCGGAGCTCCGCAAGCGTCCCCTGGGCAACCAGCCGTCCCGCGCTCATGATGGCCGCGTGCGTGCAGATCTGTTCCACCTCGGCCAGCAGATGGCTGGAGACAAACACCGTGGCGCCGTCGGCCGCGAGCGAGCGCACCAGGCTGCGGACCTCCCGGGTGCCCTGCGGATCGAGTCCGTTGGTCGGTTCGTCCAGGACCAGGAGTTCGCGCGGCGCCAGCAGAGCGTTGGCGATGCCCAGCCGCTGCTTCATCCCCAGCGAATAGGCCCGGACTTTCTTGTCGGCCGCGTGCGTCAGCCCCACGCGCTCCAGCGCCGACTGGACCCGGGCTTTCCGGGTGGCTGCGGAAACCTGGGGGTCCGCGGCGTCGAAGCGGTGCAGGTTGGCCGCGCCGGAGAGGAAAGGGTAAAAGGCCGGCCCCTCCACCAGGGCGCCCACGCGGGGCAGCACCTGGTGCAGCCGCTGCGGCATCTCCTGGCCGAAGAGCCGGACCGAGCCGGACGTGGCCGTGGCGAGTCCGAGCATGAGCCGGATCGTGGTGGTCTTGCCTGAGCCGTTGGGGCCCAGGAAGCCGAAGACCGAGCCCTTCGGCACGGCAAGATCGACGCCGTCGACTGCCAACTGGTGGCCGAAGCGCTTGCTGAGACCGGAGGTCTCGATGCTGAGTTCCGTCCCCTCCCCGACGGCGGTCACGCGGCGGTCACCGGGTGGTTCACCGCGCCGTGGCGGCGGCCTGCAGCCGCTCCAACGGCACGGAACCGGCGAGGACACGCCCGTCGTCGAGGATCAGCACGTTCACCAGCGACGTGGACACGAGCCGTCCGCCCGGGACGGCTACTGCGGCCTGCTCCAGCAGGGCGGCGGCGCCGGACCGGGTTCCCTCCGGGTCGGAGGGGTCAGGCTGCAGCGGGTTGGCGGTCTCCGGGTCCGGCGCTCCGGTCTGAGGCGGGGTTCGGCCTGGAAGCGCCATGGTACCCGCCGGGAATTCGAGCACCGATTCCCAGCCGCTTCCGGTGACGGCGGGCCGCTTTGCGGCCTTCGCTGTGGCCGGGTCCGGCGGCGGGGTGCCGGCGATGGCCTGATGGTCCGGCACCGGGATTTCCTCCACGGTGGCTCCCGGCGGCGGGGTGAAGTTGAAGATGGAGGACTCCGGGGCCTCAAGCTTGAGGCTCGTGAAAGCGACGTTGAAGGCGGGTTCGGACTGTCCGCGGGCCTTCAGTTCGACGCCGAGCGGCAGTCCGCTTTCGCCGTCCACCGCGATGGCGATGGAATCCAGGAGCGTGACGTCCGACTTCGGGGTGAGCACGAGGTTATAGGCCGCGCGTCCGGCCACCTCGGCGTCCGGGCCGACGGTGACCTCGGTGCTGGCGTCGAGTTTGGCGAGCAGCTTGTCAACCAACTCCCCGGGGGTCGGCGTTCCGGGGCGGGCCACGTGGCGGTCGGCAGCACCGGCAGGAAGCTGGGCGTGCGCGGCCGTGTTGTCCTTGGAGTTGTAGAACCACAGGTCGTTGCCGTTCCTGACCGCATCCCGCTCCGCCATCCGGTCCAGGACCTGCACCCGGGCCTTCCCCGGCCCGTCAAGGTAGACGCGGGCGGTGTGGGGTCCGGTCAGCAGTTCCAGCCAGGCCGTCTCCGGGGACCCCGCGCCGGGCCCGGATTTCGGAAGTTCCGGCAGGCCGATCTGGGAGCTCTGTTCCAGCGTCCCGGACAGGGACTTCTCTCCGTGCTCGGCGATCATCAGCAGCACCTGCTGAGGTGTCTTCTCCGGCAGCGGGTCTCCGGCGCTCGCGGGAAGGGATCCGGACAGGGCGCCGGCCGCGATCACAGCGGGCACCGCCGCGGCGGGAATCCAACGCAGCCATTTGCGGGTCATTGTGACCGCGCTCCAACCTTGCAGTTCATGATTCAACATTACGCCCGGAAGCGGCCCGCTTCACCCCTGGACGGCGGATTGGGTTGCGCCGGGAACGGGCACAACGGTGCCGGCGGCGCCGTCGACCGTGATGCGGTGCCCGGTGATAATCAGCGAGGTGGCGTCGGGGACCCCGACCACGGCGGGAATCCCGTACTCGCGGGCGACGACGGCGCCGTGCGAGTTGGGTCCTCCCATTTCCATCACCAGTCCGCCGGCGGTGAGGAACAGCGGCGTCCAGCCCGGGTCGGTGGAGGGTGCCACCAGGATCTCACCGGGCTCCAGATGTGCACCCTGCGGCTCCAGGATGACGCGGGCCGCGGCACTGACCGTCCCGGCCGAAGCCGGGGTGCCGGTCAGCACCCCGGGGGGTCCGGCATCCGCCCCGGCGGCGGCCTGCAGTGCTTCCGGTTCCGTCCCGTCCGAGAGCAGCACCCGCGGGATGTGCCGGCGGCCCAGTTCCCGGGCGTAGTCGTCGCGGCGCTGCGCCACGACGTTGTGCAGGGGCTTCCCCGCGAGGCCCTGGCGGGTCTCGGCCAGGTCGAGGAAGAAGACGTCATCCGCTTCGGCGATGCGGCCGGCGGCGGCCAGTTCCGTCCCGATGGCCTGGAGCTGCCCGCGCACGGCGGCCAGGGCTTCGACGATGTGGTATTTCGGCAGTTCCCGCAGCCCGGCGAACATCCGGGTGCGTTTCAGGGCCGCACGCACCAGCGCCGCACGGAGCCTGCTCCGCTCCCCTGCTGCGGCGGCAAGGCGTTCCACCTGCGACTCGGCCTCGCGTGCCGCCGTGCTGAACTGCCGGTCCGGGGCCCGGCCGGGGTCCTCCAGGCGCAGGTAGTTGGCCAGGACTCCGAGGATATGGGCCGGGTCGTCGGACCAGCGGGGCATCCCCACATCGATTTCGGCCACAGCCCGGTGCCCGTAGCGGCCCAGGAAGCCTGCCAGTCCCGACTGCACGACGGCGGGTAGCTCACGGGCGCGGTAGCGGCGGACCAGCTCCGGCACTGCCGCGCCGTCGAACGCCGCTGCGGATCCGGCGTCGGCCCGGATGACGGAGGCAAGCCGCCAGAGTTCCAGATCCATTTCGGTGGTCACGTTGTTGGGAAGTCCCCGCAGGACCGGCTGCAGCGCCCCCGTGCCGGCGCCTGGTCCCAGCAGCCTGCCGGCGGCGGCCAGCAGGGCGAAGCCCAGGGCGGGCAGCGGCAGGATGTTGGGCACCACCGGGAAGAGCTCCTGCCCCAGGATCCGTTCGACGTGGTCCAGCCGCTGCGCCGGGGTGGACCCTGCCGGAACGACGAGGGCGGCCCGGAACCGTTCGCCGAACCGGTCCACCCGAAGCAGCGCGGCCTCGGGCCGGAACAGGGCGCGGAGCAGCGACTCCGGGACCCTGGCCCGCGCCGCCACGGGGCCGATGTGGCGCAGCGCCCGCCACGGGGACCTGTTGGTGACGGAAAAGCGCGGGTCCGTGAACAGCCGGCGCAATACCTCCGCGGAGCGGGCCTCCATCACATCGAACACCCGCGGCACGACCGCGCGTCCGAGGGCGCTGCGCACCACCGGAGTCAGGTCGAAAAACATGCGCTGACCGGCCTGGACATACGGCGGCGGGCCCTCGTGAGGAACCGGGACGTCGAAATGCGCCGCGAGCGCCACGGACGAAGCAATCAGCCGGAAGCCTGCCAGCCCCATCGGGGTCAGTGGGCGGGTCAGGCCCTGGGCCAGGCTGAAGCACAGGTAGACGCGTGTCCCGGCCCGGATCCCCCGCCGCTCCGGCATCGGGTAGAGGGTCGTGATGGGCCGCGTCTGCGTCAGCCACAGCTGTCCGCCGCCGTCGATGGCCCATTCGAGGTCCTGCGGCGCGCCGAAATGCGCCTCCGCACGGCGGCCAAGGAGCTCCAGCGCCGCAAGCTGTGCATCGTCCAGGCACGGCTGCGGCCCGGCACGGGCGAGGTCGATCCGTTCCGTTCCCCCGTCCGGCAGCGGCCGGATCGCCACCGCTTTGCTCCCGATCCGGCGCTGAAGAATCCGTTGCGTGGTGCTGTCAACGACGAAGTGGTCCGGGTTGACCGCCCCGGAGACCACCGCCTCACCGAGCCCGGGGCTGGCATCGATGACCGCCTCGTGCCGCCTCCCGGTGACCGGATTGGCGGTGAAAAGGACCCCGGCCACGGCTGCGTCCACCATCCGCTGGACCACCAAGGCCAGCGCCACCGTCGAGGGGCCGATCCCCTGGGTGGCTCGGTAGCTCACGGCGCGGTCCGTCCAGAGCGAAGCCCAGCACTGCCGGACGGCAGCCAGGACGGCGTCGGGGCCGATAACGTTCAGGAAGGTGTCCTGCTGCCCGGCGAAGCTGGCGAACGGCAGATCCTCGGCGGTCGCGGACGAGCGCACCGCCACCGGGACGTCCGTTCCCAGCGCCGTGTAGGCGTCGCGGACGGCGTCGGCAATGTCCGCGGGAATGTCCGCGGCCAGGACCGCGCGGCGGGCAGCGGCAGCCAGTCCGGCGAGCCCCGGAAGGTCATCCGGGGCGGCCGAGGCCAGGTCCGCATGGACTGCGTCGAGCCCGGCGGGCGCGGTGGCACGCCGGTATGCCTGCGTGGTCAGGCAAAAACCGGCCGGAACCGGCAACCGGGCCCGTATCAGTTCACCAAGGTTCGCAGCCTTGCCCCCGACGTCGGGAAGCAGCTCCGCGCCGACCAGCTCCAGTGCGAGCACCAGCCCCGGCCGCGGTTCCTGTTGCGGCGCACCGGGGCTGGGGAGTTGCTCCACCCGCCGGTCCTCCCTTCAACCCGCACTGCGGTCTGTCCGGGCTACGAGTCCCCGAGGATGGGTCCGAATTTCACCCGGTCCGCCAGCCGGGGATCGTCCCGGTCCGGGACCACCATGACGGGGCCCTTGGCGTGATGCAGGATGCCGTCGGAGGTGGAACCGAGCAGCATCCCGGCGAAACCGCCGCGGCCGCGGGTGCCAACGACCACCAGTTCCACGTGCCGGCTGGCCTCAACGAGGATGTCCACGGGCGAGCCATCCACCAGCTGGGTCTCCACCGCGAGGCGGGGAAAGTGGCTCTTGATCCAGGCGACGCCGGCATCGAGCTGGATCCTGATGTCGGCGAAGAGCGCTTCCCGGTCCATCGGCGCCGGGACCCAGGCCAGCGACCCGTTGTACTGCGGGACGGCGCACACCACGCGCAGCGGCGCCGAGAGCCGCTCGGCCTGCGCTGCCGCCTCCAGTACCGCCACGCGGGCCTGTTCGGAGCCGTCGACCCCCACCAGCACGGCGTTTTCGACCGGGACGTGCCCGGACTTCGCCTGCTCCGCGAGGACATGCTTGTCGTCGGTGGTTTCGCCGAGGCGGTCGGCGCAGATCAGGGGCACGGTGACCGTGGGGCATTTGGCGTGTGCGGGCAGGGCGCTGCTGACGGAGCCGAGCAGCCGGCCGACGAAGCCGCCCCGTCCCCGGGTGCCGAAGACCAGCAGCTCCGCGGTTTCGGACATTTCCAGCAGGACGCCGGAGGCGTCGCCGTTCTCGACGGAGGCTTCGACGTCGATGCCGTACCCCGCGACCTTGTTCACGGCCTGCTTCAGGATGGCTTCTGCGCCTTCGCGGATCACGGAGTCGTCGACGGTTGCGTAACCGCCGTCGAGCCCCGATGCGGCGAAGATCGGAACGGAATAGGCAGTCACGATGTGCAACGGACGGCGGCGGCGCTGGGCCTCGCGGGCGGCCCATACCAGTGCGCACTTGCTGTGGTCTGAACCGTCGACGCCGACCACGATCCCCCGGGGAGCTGCCGACCCGCCGTCGCCGTCCCGTGCCGGATCCGGATGCACCTGTTCTCGGCCCATGGGGTCCGCCTCCTTGCGATTCTTGCCTGATGTTGCGGCTATTCTTCCAGACGTGTCACCGTGCAGCGTCCACCGGCAAGGCGCCCGAACAATCTGCGGCCAGAACCCCTGGTTTTCCTCACTATTCTCGGTTTGCCGGGAACAAGCAAGCAGGCCGGAACAGGGCCCAACCGGACGAGCGGCGCCCAAGTTTTACCCAGTGTTTACACGGTTTCCGGTGACGCCCTGATCAGGCCGGTTCGAGTCCTCTGCGCCGCCCGAAAAGCCCGGGAATACCCGGACAGGGCAAAGTTTCAGCTGCTCTACCCAAGGCAGGAAATGTTAGGTAGTCTTCGAGGCGTTGCTGAACCGAGACTCGTGTTTCAGAACGCGGCTCCCGCTGGTACGGCGTGGGGAGCCTGCGTTCGGGGCGGGCCGCGCGTCCGGGGCATCGGCCCCGCAACTGGCACCATTCGAGGAGGGACCCTGCAGTGTCGAGCATGCCAATGTCCGGTGGAATCGAACGGACCGACGCCGTCGTGATCGGCACCGGTCTGTCCGGGCTGGCGGTTGCCAGCGAGCTGCAGCGGCGCGGCGTGGACTCCATCATTGTGGACGGGCTCGATCTGCTGGGCGCCGGCCATCCGGCCAACACGTCCTCCCTGCAACGCTGCGACGCCGCCGACGCCGCCAGCCTGCGGGAGCGCAACGAGATCCTCCGGCACCTGCGAAACTACGCCGCCAGCCACAAGCTGGACGTCCGGCATGACATCCGGGCCCTGCAGCTGGACCACGTGGAGGCCGGGGTCGGTGGGGCCACCCAGCAGTGGGCGGTCCGCACACCCGGCGGCGTGCTCCTGGCGGACCATCTGGTCCTGACCCGCTGCGCCCATAGCCAGTTGCGGCGGATGCTTTCCGAGCTGGGCATGGCAGCGGGCCAGAACCTGATGGCGGCCATGCACGCCCTCGGGATGTACCTTGTGGGCGTGGGCGGTCTCATCACGCCGACGCCCAAAGAAGTGCTGCGCCAGGCCAAGGTGGTGGGCCAGGCGATCTCCGCCAAGGTCTACCCCGACGGCTTCCCCGTGCTGCCCGCGGGCTATGCCCTCGCCGCGCCGGCCTAAGCGGCGCACCCGCCACGGAGTCACGCCGCGGAGTCACGCGCTTGCCGGCCGCAACGCGGGGTCAGATACGGCCCATCAAAAGGCGTCGGATGGGCCGTATCTGACCCCGCGTTGTTTCGGTTTAGCTTTCGGTGTTGTTGCCGGAGCCGGGCTTGAGCCGGCTTCTGGCCATCAGGCCCAGGACGACCAGGATGCCGACCGCCGTTCCGAGGAAGATCACAATGCTCCACTGGAACGGCTCCGATGAGCTGGCCGGCTGCTGCGGAGCCGGTGTCATGCCCGGCTGGGCGGTTCCCATCGTGGGGACGGCCGCGGCCGCCGTCGAGCCCGGAGCTCCGACGGTGGCGGTGAATGTGAAGCTGCCCTCGATGGGGTGGCCGTCTGAGCTGGCCACGCGCCATGCGACGGTGTAGAGCCCTGCCGGGGCGCCGGGCCTGAGCTTCTGCGCGGCGACGTTGTCCACGATCTCCACAGCGCCGTCGGCCCAGTTGGTGCCGGCGTCATCCTTGACGAGAATCTGTGAACCGAGCGCCAGCGGGCTCTTGTTGAAGGTGACCGAAACGATTTCGGGCGGCGCGGCCACCGTCGCCCCGGAGGTCGGGCTGGTGGACTCGGCGGCGTCGTGGGCCGAGGCCGGAGCAAGCGCACCCAGCAGGGCGGCGGCGAGGACCGCGGCGCCCAGCAGGGCGCTCAGAAACTGGCGGATGGGGCGCATGGGAAAAGCTGCTCCTTGTGTTGGCTTCCTTACAGAGTAAGGGAAATCGGCCGGACGCTGCTGGCGCGCCTAATAGGATTCAAGGAACACCCACTTCCCCGGAGGAATAATGCTTAAGCAGGGCTCTGCACTCGACCGGTACTTCAAGATATCCGAGCGGGGGTCGAACGTCTCCCGCGAGATCCGCGGCGGCTTCGCCACGTTCTTCGCCATGAGCTACATCGTGGTGCTGAACCCGCTGATCCTCTCGGGTCCCGATTCCTCCGGCGCGACCCTCGGCTTCGCCGCCGTCGCCGCCGTCACCGCCTTCGCGGCCGGCATCCTGACGATCCTGATGGGGGCGTGGGCCAAGCACCCCTTCGCGCTGGCAACGGGCCTCGGCGTCAACGCCTTCGTCGCCGTTACGGTGGCCACCAACCCCGGCCTGACCTGGCCGGACATGATGGGGCTCGTTGTGCTCTCGGGCGTCACCATGCTGATCCTGGTCCTCACCGGCTTCCGCACCGCGGTGTTCAAAGCGGTCCCGGAAGGGCTGAAAACCGCGATCGTGGTGGGTATCGGCCTGTTCATCGCCCTGATCGGCCTGGTCAACGCGGGCTTCGTGCGCCGCATCCCGGATGTCGCCGGCACCACCGTCCCGGTCGGGCTGGGCTTCGACGGCAAGCTCGTGGGCTGGCCCACCCTGGTCTTTGTCCTTGGCCTGATCCTGACCATCGCCCTGGTGGTCCGCAAGGTCAAGGGCGCGATCCTGATCGGCATCATCGCCGCGACCATCCTGTCCGTGATCCTGGAATTCACCCTGAAGATCGGCCCCAGCTTCGACGGCAAGACCTACAACCCGCAGGGCTGGTCCCTTGTGGCCCCGCAGTTCTCCGAATGGGCGGCCCCGGACCTCTCCCTGATCGGCAAGGCCAACCCGTTCGGCGCCTTCGAGCACCTCGGGTTTGTCGCCGCGACCCTGCTGGCGTTTGTGATCCTGCTGAGCATCTTCTTCGATGCCATGGGCACCATGGTGGGCCTGGCCACCGAGGCCGGCAGCATCGACAAGGACGGCAACATCCCCAACGTTGACCGCGTGCTGCAGGTGGATGCGCTCGGCGCAATCGTGGGCGGCGGCGCGTCCGTCTCCTCCAACCAGATCTTCGTCGAGTCCGGCGCCGGCATCGGCGAAGGCGCGCGGACCGGCCTCGCCTCGATCGTCACGGGCCTGCTGTTCCTGGTGGCCATGTTCTTCACCCCGCTGATCAACCTCGTGCCGTTCGAGGCCGTGGCCCCGGCGCTCGTCGTCGTCGGTTTCATGATGGTTTCGCAGGTCGGCAAGATCGACTGGCAGGACCTGGGCATTGCGATCCCGGCGTTCCTGACCTTCACCCTGATGCCGTTCACCTACTCGATCGCCAACGGCCTGGGTGCCGGCTTCATCAGCTTCGTGCTGATCCGCACCTTCCAGGGCCGCGCGCGTGAGGTGCACCCGCTGATGTGGGCCGTGGCCGCGGCCTTCCTGCTGTTCTTCGCGATCGGCCCGATCGAGGCCGCGCTGGGGATGCACTAAGCCTCAACCATCCCGCCGCACGCCCCAACCATCCCGCCGCACGCCCCACCCCTCCCCGCCGTCGCGCCGTCAACTCCCGCCGAGGTGACACTTCGCACCCATGTTCCTCCACGACATGGGCGCGAAATGTCACCTCGGCGTTGTGGTGGGGGTGTTTCAGGTGCGGATTCCGGAATTCCGGACAGCACAACGGCGGCGCTGCTGGTTTTCCGGCCCGCGCTGCGGTGAGCTAGGGTCATGGTTTCTTCCGTGCCCCCCGTTGATGTCCCGCCGCAGCCCTGGACCGGGCGGTTCGACGGCGAGGGTCCCGAGCACCGCCGCTGGTGGCAGGCCGTCACGCCGTACACCCCGCGCCGTGCCCGGGCCGGCGCGTCAGCCTCCGCCCGGCCTGCCGTCATCCTCGGGTTCGGCAGCGATGCCGGGGTGCGCCGCAACAAGGGCCGCGCCGGTGCTGCCGCGGCGCCCGCAGCGATCCGTGCCGCCCTCGGTCCGCTCGCGTTCCACCTCGGGCGGGAAGTCCACGACGCCGGCGACGTCACCGTTTCCGGGGATGCGCTGGAGGCAGGGCAGGCCCGTGCCGGGCTGGCCATCACCGGTCTGCTCGACGCCGGGCTGCTTCCCGTGGTGCTGGGCGGCGGCCACGAGACCGCCTTCGCAAGCTACCTGGGCGTGGCCGGCTCGGCGGAGGTCCGCGAGGGCCTGCAGGTGGGCGTGCTGAACCTGGATGCCCACTTCGACCTCCGCGACGAGGCCATGCCCAGTTCCGGTACCCCGTTCCTGCAGATGGCGCGCGCGGAAGCCGCCGCTGGCCGCGAACTGAAGTACGCCGTCGTCGGGATCTCCGAGCCGAACAACACCCGGGCGCTGTTCCGCACGGCCGAGGACCTCGGCGTCGACTACCTCCTGGACGAGGACTGCTCGGCCGAGGCGGCGCGCGTGTTCGTGGCAGCATTCCTGGCGCAGGTGGACGCCGTGTATCTGACCATCGACCTGGATGTGCTGCCGGCCGCGGTGGCGCCGGGCGTGAGCGCACCGGCAGCGTACGGCGTGCCGCTGCCGGTGATCAGCGCAGTATGCCGCCAGGTGGCCGCGAGCGGAAAGCTCCTGCATCTCGACGTCGCCGAGCTGAACCCGGAATTGGACGTGGACCACCGCACGGCAAAGGTGGCCGCGCGGCTCATCACCACGCTGCTGGGGTAACCGGGCGCCCGGCGGGCGGGGCCTGCGGCCGGCTCAGATGGGTGTTTTCGGTGCCTTGTCCTCATCGCCGTGCTGTTGCACGGCCCGCCGTTCGCGGAGCCGGTCCAGCCGGTTCATGATCGGTGCCGTGGTTGCCCCGTGCAGCACGATCGACATCGCCACCACCAGGCCGATGAAGGCCCACAGCTGCCCGGCCTGGGCGTTGAAGTCGCCCTTGCCCAGCGCGTAGGCGAGGTAGTAGAGCGATCCGATGCCGCGGATGCCAAAGAAAGCGATGGCGATCCGTTCCCGCGGTCCGGTCTTGCCCCGCGCCAGGGCGACCCAGCCGGCCAGCGGACGTACCAGCAGCAGGAACGCCAGCGCCACCAGGATCTCGACCCAGCCAATGCCGGCCAGCAGGCCCCGCGCGATCGCACCGCCCAGGAGCACCAGGATGACCACCGTCATGAGCCGTTCAAGCTGCTCGACGTAGGAGTGCATCACGCGGTGGAACCCGTGCGTCCGTTCCGCGGCCCGAATGGTCACCGCACACACAAAGACGGCGATGAACCCGTAGCCTTCCAGCATTTCCGTCACCCCGTAGGCGAGGAAGGTCGCCGCCAGCGCCACGAAGCCCTCCGAGTGGTTGGACAGCCGGATGCTGTCACGGGCGGAGAAGAACAGCAGGCTCAACGCCTTCCCGGTCAGCCAGCCCAGGAGCACCCCGATGCAGATCCGCCAGAGGACATCGGTGGCGAACCAGGGAACAAACCACTGGGACGGCGAGGAGCCGAACAGGCTGATGGCGATGGCCAGGTAGACAAACGGAAAAGCCAGCCCGTCATTCAGGCCTGCTTCGGAGGTGAGGCCGAAGCGGATCTCGTCTTCGCCGCGCTCGTTTTCGTCCTCGTCGTCGGCGGGCTCCCCCACCTGGACCTCGGAGGCCAGCACCGGGTCGGTCGGGGCGAGCGCTGCCGCGACCAGCAGCGCGGCTCCGAGTCCCAGCCCCAGCACCCAGAGCCCCAGCAGCGTGAGGGCAACGATGCAGACCGGCATGGCCACGCCCAGCATCCGCCAGGTGGTGGACCATTCGCGTCGTCCCACGGGCCGGTCGAGCGCCAGGCCGGCGCCCATCAAGGAGATGATGACACAGATTTCGGTCAGGTGGGTGGTGAACTCCCCGTACTGCAGGGGGTCCGGGTCCGGCAGCTGCGGGATCAGGGTGAAGGCCAGCATTCCGGCGCCCAGGAAGACCATCGGCATGGACAGCGGCGCTTTGCGCAGCAGCTTGGGAAGAATTGCGGCGGCGAAGACGGCCATGCCTGCCGCCGCAAAAACAATGCTGGGTGCCTCAAACAACTGCGTATCCTCCTGCCGGAACCCGGATGCCCGGGGATGAGTCGGGGCCCCGTCCCTGCGGAACGGCGCCCCTCTCCCAAAGATACGCGTGCGCGGCGCGAACGCCGGGTGCGGCTAGCTGCGCCGCACCTCCACTCCGTCGGATTTCAGGAACAGCCCGGCCTCAGACGGGACCGCCGCTTCCGTCTGGACCAGCCAGAGAACATTGCCACTCAGTGAGACTTCTTCGACCTCACCGGCCGCCAAAACCTGTGCGTGCTTGAGAATTTCGACCCGATCGCCGGCCTTCAGGCTCCGCCAGTCAGAGACCGTGGATGCCGATGCCAGGCGCCCGGACATTACCGTCCCGCGTGCTTTCATGAACTTTTACCCCTTTGTATGAGTTCGTTGTCACAACTTCGTTGGTGTGACTTTCCATTTGTACTACAGTTCCAGGGCCCCCGCCGGGTGTGTTGCCGACTATTTCGGGGGCACTGGATTTTGTTCAGCCAAACTGAATTTTGTTTTCCCTCAGGCGAGATTTCCGACGGCGGATTCGGCCGCGGCGCGGATCCTGCCCGAAGCAACAAGGAGGTCAGCCGCTTCCAGTTCCGGCGAGAGGAACCGGTCGGCACCTGGACCGTCAACGACCTCGCGGAGGGCGGCGACCACGGCGGCGCCCGCGGGCCCCGGGGTGAGCTCGCCGCCGGAGAGCTGCGTGCGCATGTCCAGC
Source organism: Arthrobacter sp. U41 (assembly GCF_001750145.1). Classification (NCBI taxonomy): domain Bacteria; kingdom Bacillati; phylum Actinomycetota; class Actinomycetes; order Micrococcales; family Micrococcaceae; genus Arthrobacter; species Arthrobacter sp. U41. The sequence goes on along the minus strand of NZ_CP015732.1, from coordinate 1,627,943 downwards.
GCCCGGGCCGACGTCACGAGCTCGATCGCCAGGACGCGGCGCAGGTTCTCGACCGCGCGGCGGAGTTTTCGTGCCGCGTGCCAGCCCATCGATACGTGGTCCTCCTGCATCGCGGAGCTCGGGATCGAGTCCACCGACGCCGGGACAGCCAGCCTCTTGTTGTCCGAGACCAGCCCGGCCTGGGTGTACTGGGCAATCATCAGGCCCGAGTCGACGCCGGGATCCGCGGCCAGGAAAGCCGGAAGCCCGTGCGAGCGGGCCGGGTCGAGCATGCGGTCGGTCCGGCGTTCGGCGATTGAACTCAGGTCCGCGACGGCGATGGCCAGGAAGTCCAGCACGTACGCCACCGGGGCGCCGTGGAAGTTTCCGTTGGAGCTGACCCGGCCATCCGGCAGGACCACGGGGTTGTCAATCGCTGCGGCCAGCTCACGGGAGGCGACCATCGCGGCGTGGTCCACGGTGTCGCGGACCGCACCGGCCACCTGCGGGGCGCAGCGCAGCGAGTAGGCGTCCTGGACTTTGGTGTCGTTGATCCGGTGCGAGGCCACGATCGGGGAATTGGACAGCACCCGGAGCATGTTGTCCGCGGAGGCGGCCTGGCCCGGGTGCGGACGGAGTGCTGCGTGCAGTTCGGGCAGGAACACCTGGTCGGTGCCAAGCAGCGCCTCGACGCTCAATGCGGCGGTGATGTCCGCCGTCGTGAGCAGCTGGCGGATGTCCGCGATGGCCATCAGCAGCATGCCGAGCATGCCTTCGGTGCCGTTGACCAGCGCCAGGCCCTCCTTCTCGGCCAGGGTGACGGGCTCGATCCCGTGCTCGGCAAGGAGCTCGGCGACCGGGCGGGCGCCCTTGGTGCCGCTTTTTGCTCCGTAGAGCTCGCCGTCCGGGCCGGCCGCTTCACCTTCGCCCATCAGGACGAGGGCGCAGTGGGACAGCGGTGCGAGGTCACCCGAGCAGCCAAGCGAGCCGAACTCCCGGACCACCGGGGTGATGCCGGCGTTCAGCACCGCCACCATGGTCTGCAGCACCACAGGCCGGACGCCGGTCCGGCCGGAGGCGAGGGTCTTGGCGCGCAGGAACATGATGCCGCGGACCACCTCGCGCTCCACAGCGGGGCCCATGCCGGCGGCGTGGCTGCGGATCAGCGACTTCTGCAGCTGGGTGCGCAGTTCGTTGGGGATGTGCCGGTTGGCCAGCGCCCCGAAGCCGGTGGAGATGCCGTAGGCGGGGACCTCGCTGTGGGCCAGCTCGTCGATGTGGGCCCGGACCTTGGCGACGGCGTCGAGGGCGTCCGGGGAGATGGCCACCCGGGCGTCATGGCGGGCGACGGCGACGACGTCCTCGGGGGTGACCCCGCTGGAACCAAGGGTGACGGTGAGCGGTTCGTGGGTTGTGACAGTCATGGGGTGTTCCTATTTCCAGGGGGCTCGTGCGGATCGGTTGCTCCGCAGGTGCCCTTTGGGGGGCTCAAAACGGCAGTTACGGAGCAATCGATGGGGGGTGGGGCGTGCCTAACGGGTTTCTGACATCGGGATGCGGACCCCGCGTTCTTTGGCGACTTCGACGGCGCGGTCGTAGCCGGCGTCGACGTGGCGGATGACGCCCATGCCTGGGTCGTTGGTGAGCAGCCGTTCGAGTTTCTGCGCGGCAAGGTCGGTGCCGTCGGCGACCGAGACCTGGCCGGCGTGGATGGAGCGGCCGATGCCGACGCCGCCGCCGTGGTGGATGGAGACCCAGGTGGCGCCGGAGGCGGTGTTGAGCAGGGCGTTCAGCAGCGGCCAGTCGGCCACGGCGTCGGAGCCGTCGGCCATGGACTCGGTTTCGCGGTAGGGGGACGCGACGGAGCCGGAGTCCAGGTGGTCGCGGCCGATCACGATGGGCGCCTTGACCTTGCCCTCCCTGACCAGCTGGTTGAACAGCAGCCCGGCCTTGGCCCGGTCGCCGTAGCCCAGCCAGCAGATACGGGCCGGCAGGCCTTCGAACTCGACGCGCTCGGCGGCGGCGTCGAGCCAGCGGTGCAGGTGCTTGTTCTCCGGGAAGAGTTCCTTGATGGCCTTGTCCGTGACCGCGATGTCCTCCGGATCACCGGAGAGCGCCACCCAGCGGAACGGGCCGAGGCCCTCGCAGAACAGCGGCCGGATGTAGGCCGGGACGAAGCCGGGGAATTCAAAGGCGCGGTTGTAACCGCCTTTGCGGGCCTCGTCGCGGATGGAGTTGCCGTAGTCGAACACCTCGGCACCGGCATCCTGGAACTCGACCATGGCCTGGACGTGCTTGGCCATGGAGGCCTGGGCCTTCTTCGTGAAGCCCTCCGGATCGGCGGCGGCCTCGCGGTGCCATTCCGCCACGGTGATGCCTTCGGGGAGGTAGCTCAGCGGATCGTGGGCGGAGGTCTGGTCCGTGACGATGTCAACGGTGAGCTCGCCGGCGTTGTGGCGGCGCAGGATCTCGGGGAACACGGTGGCGGCGTTGCCGACGTAGCCCACGGACCAGCCGCGGCGCTCTTCCTTGGCCGCCAGGACCTTGGCGATCGCGGCGTCGAGGTCGGTCTCGACCTCGTCGAGGTAGCGCTTGCCGAGGCGGCGGCGGAGGTGGCTTTCGTCGACGTCGACGATCAGGCAGGCGCCGTCGTTGAGGGTGACGGCGAGCGGCTGCGCGCCGCCCATGCCGCCGCAGCCGCCGGTGAGGGTCAGGGTGCCGGCGAGGGTGCCGTTGTCGTCCCCGGTGAGCTTGCGGGCGATCGCGGCGAAGGTTTCGAAGGTGCCCTGCAGGATTCCCTGGGTGCCGATGTAGATCCAGGACCCGGCCGTCATCTGCCCGTACATCATCAGGCCCTCGGCCTCGAGCCGGCGGAACTCGGGCCAGTTGGCCCAGTCGCCGACGAGGTTGGAGTTCGCCAGCAGCACCCGCGGCGCCCATTCGTTGGTGCGGAAAACGCCGACCGGCTTGCCGGACTGGACCAGGAGGGTTTCGTCCTTTTCCATGGTTTCCAGGGTGCGGGTGATCGCGTCGAACGCCGCCCAGCTCCGGACGGCGCGGCCGGTGCCGCCGTAGACGACGAGGTCATCGGGGCGTTCGGCGACCTCGGGGTCCAGGTTGTTCATCAGCATGCGCAGCGGGGCTTCGGTCTGCCAGCTCCTGGCGGTGAGCTCGGTGCCGCGGGCTGCTTTGACCGGACGGGCACCGGTGGTGAAATCGGCGGGTGCCATGAGGGCTCCTTCGTGTTCCTGGTGGGTCGGGGAAATGCTGTTCTGTATCAACTAAAGCCTGTCCGCGGCTGCGGAAATAGGGCCTGCGGGAGGGTACTGTCCGGGATTCCGGACCCTGGCTTCGCCTCCCCGCCCCGGCATTGACGGCCCGGATCAGGTGGCGGGGCGGCCGTGGATCCGCGTGGAGAGTTCGTCCGCGACCTTTTGCACCCGGGCAGCCAGTGCGGGCCACTCCCCGGCCGGCAGTTTGTCCTCCAGGAAGGTCACGGCGACGGCGGCGGTCGGCCAGCCCACGTGGTCCGTGACGGCGGCGGCGATCGAGCCGAAGCCCGGCGTCACCTCCCCGTGTTCCGTCGCGTAGCCGCGCTGCCGGACCTGATCCAGATGCGAGGACAGCGCGGAGTACTTCATGATGGGCGACTCGGTCTCGTGCCGGGCGGTGAAGGCGGCCGCGTTCGGGTAGAGCGCGCGGACCTGCGACTTCGGCAGCGCCGCCAGGATTGCCCGGCCGCTCGCGGTGAGGTGGCTGGGCAGCCGGACGCCGACGTCGGTCACCAGCGACGGGCGGTTCTTGGCCCGTTCCTCCACGATGTAGAGCACATCGCGGCCGTGCAGCACGGCGAGGTGCGCGCTTTCGCCGATCACATCCACCAGCGAGGCGAGCATCGGCCGGCCCAGGCGGGAGAGCGGTTCCTGCCGCGAATACGCCGAACTGAGCTCGAACGCACTGATCCCCAGCCCGTAGCGCTGCTCCTCATGCAGATGCAGCACAAAGCCGTTGGCCTCCATCACGCCCAGCAGGTGGTAAACGCTGGAGCGCGGGAGCCCGAGTGCGGTGGCAATGTTCGACGCCGCCATCGGCCCCCGCTTCGAGGCCAGCAGCTTGAGGATGCGCAGGGTGTTCTCCGCCGCCGGAACCTTGGAGGTCGCCTTCGCCGGGGCGGCTCTGGACGTCGCCTCGCTGGCGGTCGGGGTAGTGCTGGTGGCTGGCATGGATCCTCTTCATCGCGCGGTGTCCGGTATCCCGTACTTAAGCATGCGCCCGGGCCGGCGTCCAGAACCGACCGGCCCGCCCTCCCTTGTCTGGCATACCGGACATGTTCGCCGTTGCCGGCCGCAGGATCCGGGGCTCCGCCGCGGCCGGAGGGACTTCCGCCTCTTGCCGCGCCCCGGCGGCACTGCTTTCATGGACTGGTCGGCCGGGAGGCGAGGAGGGCCGCGATGCGCTGGATTGCGGGGTTGTTCGTGATTGCGCACGGCCTGGTCCATCTGGCCATCTGGCTGCCGAAGCCGGACCAGAAGGCACCCTTCGACGTCGGCCGCTCGCCGTTTGCCGGCAATGTCCGCCGGCTGGCATCCGCACTGGCGATTGCGGCCGCTGTGATCCTGGCGCTCGGCGGGATCGGCCTGATCGGGGACGCGTCCTGGTGGATTCCCGTCACGGTCACGGGCGCCGCGGCCTCGGCCGCACTGCTGCTCCTGACCTTCAACCGCTGGTGGCTGATCGGACTCGGGATCAACGCCGCCATCATCGTGCTCGCGCTGCAGCAGGCCTGACGCGGGCGTCCTCAGACCGTGATGACCACCTTGCCCCGGGCGTGGCCGTCGCGCAGGTGCCGAATCGCCGCCGCAGCGTCCCGCAGCGGATAGCTTTTGTCAATGACGGGGGTGACAGATCCGGCGTCGATGACCTCGGCAAGGTAGCGGAGGTCCTCCTGCCGCTCTGCTGTCATCAGGCCCTTGAGTTTCTGCCCCACGAAAGGGGTGAGCAAAGCGGCCCGGAGGGAGCGTTCAAATCCTCCGGTCCATCGGCCGCCGCCTTCGCCGCCGACAATCACGAGGGTTCCCCGGCGTCTGAGCGCGCGCCGCAGAACTGACAGCGGGCGGTTGCCGGCCGTATCGAGAATCAGGTCGAAGCGCCTCGCTCCGTCCGCGAAGTCGTCGTGCCGGTAGTCAATGACGTGGTCGGCGCCGATCGAGCGGACCAGGTCCAGCTTTGCGGTGCTGCACACCCCGGTGACCTGCGCTCCGAGCGCCTTGGCAAGCTGCACGGCAAAGGAGCCCACCGCGCCGCCGGCGCCAATGATCAGGACGTCCTGGCCGGGCTGGAGCCGGCCGCTGTTGCGCAGGCCCTGCAGCGCTGTGGTGGCGGAGATGGGTACGGCCGCCGCCTGTTCGAAACTGAGGCGTGCCGGTTTCCGGGCGATTTTGCCCTCCTTGGCGCAGACAAATTCGGCAAAGGTACCCTCGGCTGTCCCGAACACTTCATCCCCCGGACGGAACCCGACGACGTTCCGCCCCACTGCCTCCACCCGGCCGGCGACTTCCCTGCCACGGATCGGGTTCCTGGGTGCCTTGAGCCCGAAGAACGCACGGGTCAGATAGGGCATTCCCGTCATGAGGTGCCAGACCCCCTGCTCGACGCCGGCGGCCCGGACCCGGATCAGCACCTCGTCGTCGCCGGGTGCCGGCTGGCCGACGTCGCGCAGTTCCAGCACGTCCGTGGAGCCGTACACGTCCTGGACAATCGCTTTCATGGCGCATCTCCTGCACTGTCGGATGGAGTTCCTGGCCCGGGTCGGTTCTACCACGGCAGGAACCCCTCCGGTAGGCCCCGGGCGCCCGGACCGGGGGCGCAGCCACCGTTGCGGCAAGTAGTCGGTGCTGCCGCCTAAGTGGTGCCCGGTCCGGCGGGGGTAGAAGTTACTCGTGTTGCGAAAGGGGCTGGGGGCTACAGTTGCTTCACGGCGGCACCGGACCGGCGGGGACGCTGGCTGGGGAGCCCTCCCAAAGCTGGCCCGGAACCCGCCGACAGTCCGAGTGGCATGCATTCCGAAGGAAGTGGTTCCGATGGGGTCCCCAGCATCTCAGCAGGCACAACACCAACGACGCCGAATGGCCCGTCTATTGTCGGACACCGTGAGACGCGCCAGAACCCCGCGGATTCCATTCCGGGTGGGGCAGGTGCTGATCGGGGATGATCCGTTCAACGGCCGGCATCTGGGCACAGTGGCCGTGATCGAGACCCCTTACGTTGGTCTGCGGACCGCCGGCCACGCTCCGGGGCGCGTCGTCTTCTACGATTACCGGCAACTCCGGTACCCCGAATAGTGGACGGGCCAGAAGACATGAGCTCAGCGAATGTTTCCTCCCATTTCCTGACCATCGCGGAAGTCGCTGCGGCCATGCGGGTGTCAAAGATGACCGTCTACCGGCTGGTGAAAGCCCACGCCATCGCGGCCGTCCGGGTGGGCCGTTCGTTCCGGGTTCCCGAGGAAGCCGTCAACGACTACATCCGCCGCTCCACCGAGCCTGCCACCCAGGAACCGGAAGAGGACAAGCCAGCGGATTGATCAGCGGCTCGTCACCGCGCGGACCAGCCGCCGTCCATCGTGTAGCTAGCGCCGGTGACCATGCCGGCGTCATCAGAGGCCAGCCAGGCCACCAGGGAAGCGACCTCCTCCGGTTCGACGAGGCGCTTCACGGCCGCCTCGGTCAGCATAATCTTGGTGAGCACCTCGGATTCCGGGATCCCGTGCACCTTGGCCTGGTCAGCAATCTGGGACTCGACCAGCGGTGTCCGGACGTAACCGGGGTTGATGCAGTTGGAGGTGACGCCGTGCGCGCCGCCTTCCAGCGCCGTGACTTTGCTCAGGCCTTCCAGCCCGTGCTTGGCCGAGACGTAGGCGCCCTTGAACGGCGAGGCGCGGAGCCCGTGCACGGATGACAGGTTGATGATCCGGCCGAAGTCGTTCGCGTACATGTGCGGCAGCGCTGCGCGGATGAGCAGGAACGGCGCCTCCAGCATCAGCGTGATGAGGCGGCGGAAGTCCGCCGGCTCGAAGTCCTCGAGCGGGCTGATCCGCTGGATGCCGGCGTTGTTGACGAGGATGTCGCAGTCCAGGCTGATGGCCTCGAGGGATTCGACGTCGAGCAGGTTGACGGCCCAGGAGGTGCCGCCGACCTCGTCGGCGAGGGCCGTGGCAGCCGCCTCGTCCACGTCCGCGATCACCACTTTGGCGCCCCGCGCGGCGAGGGCGCGGACGCTGGCCGCTCCGATCCCGCCGGCTCCGCCGGTCACCAGGGCCTTGCGCCCGTTCAAGCTGCTCTCCATGTCTGCTCTCCTCAAGTTCGCGGTCGTCAACGGCCCAGAGGAGGTGCGGTGCACAGCGCTGAGCAGCTTCACTGAGTATTGCCGCACAAAGTTGGCGATTCAATGGTCAAACCGGCACCCCGTATGTGCAGAATTGCAGATATGAACGCAAACCCGGATGACCTGCTCGTGCTCCTGGCCGTCTCCCGTTCCGCGAAGTTCACCACGGCGGCGCAGAGTCTGGGGCTGAACCACACCACCGTGTCGCGCCGGATCGCGGCGCTGGAGAAGGCCCTGGGCGGGCGGGTGCTGTCCCGCGCCGCGGGCGGCTGGGAGCTCACGGATCTCGGCGTGGAGGCGGTGCAGGTGGCTGAACGGGTGGAAGCGGCAATCCGGACCTTGGAGGAGCCCGGCCGTGTCCCGGACCCGATCACCGGCGTCGTCCGGATGACCGCAACGGACGGTTTCAGCGCCTACATCGCGGCCCCCGCCGTGGCCAGGTTGCGCCGGGACCACCCGGGCCTCAGCGTCGAGATCATCACCGTGACCCGGCGGGCGCTCCAGCAGCGTTCCGGACTGGACATCGAAGTAGTGGTTGGTGAACCGCAGGTGCACCGGGCCGCAGCGGCCCGTCTCGGCGAGTACATGCTCGGCATGTATGCCTCCCGCGATTACCTGGCCGAGTACGGCACCCCCACGACCGTCGAGGAACTGACCACCCATTCGTTGGTCTACTTCGTGGATTCCATGCTTCAGGTGGACGATCTGGATGCCCCGCGCCGTCTTGTACCGACCATGCGGGACGGTTTGAGCTCCACCAACGTCTTCGTCCACGTGGAGGCGACCCGCGCCGGTGCAGGGATCGGCTTCCTGCCGTGTTTCGCGGCGGACCTGCATCCGGACCTGGTCAGGCTGCTGCCGGAGGAGTTCGCCGAACTGTTGCCGTACTGGATGGTGCTGCGGCCCGACTCCATGCGCCGCCCCGCCGTCGCGGCGCTGGTGCAGGCGCTGCGCGAACAGACGAGGTCCCACCGTCAGGCGCTGATGGGGCGGGGCGGGTACGCATCGACTGCTCCATAACCGCCGTTTTCGGGCCGCAAAAGGGCCGTTACGGAGCAGCCGACGGCGGGGGGTCCACCGTCTCCGGGTCGTGGCGGACCGGGGCGCCGGCGGCAAAGGCCCTCACCTTGGCGTCATTCCAGATGTGGGCGGGCACCGCGCCGCCCAGCAGGCGCCGGGCCAGCCCCGGGTCGTCGTCGAACGGTTCGTCGCTGCCGGCCATAATCATGTTCCCGTAGCGCCGGCCCTTGAGCATGGCCGGGTCCGCGATGATCACCGTGTGCTTGAAGGCGTCCGCGATGGTCGCAGCGTCCTCGCGGGCATTCCTCAGGTCCGGCGCGTCACCGGAATTCACCACGTACATCCCGCCGGGGGCCAGGACACGCTGTGCCTGTTCGTTGAACTCTTTGGTGGTGAGCGGCCGGGGCGTCAGCGAGCCGGCAAAAACATCGCGGATGATCAGGTCCCGGGTCTGCGGGGTCAGGCTTTCGGTCACCTCGCGGGCCTCGCCCACACGCAGGCGCATCAGCGGCGCCTTCGGCAGGTCGAACCAGCCCCGGACGTACTCCGCCAGCTTCCCGTCGAGTTCCACCACCACCTGGCGGGCCTCCGGGTAGGCGGCGTGGAAGTAGCGCGCCAGGGAGCACGCTCCCCCGCCAAGGTGCAGGGCGCGCAGCTTGGGCCGGGATTCGCGCGGCCAGCGCGATTCCACCAGGGCCGAGATCCAGCGCATGTATTCGAAGTCGAGGAACAACGGATCGGCCAGGTCGATATGCGAACTCATCACGCCGTTGATCCGCAGCAGCCAGCCATTGGAGTTGTCCTGGTCAGCGATCAGTTCGCAGTCACCGGTATCGATGTAGTAGACGCCCTCCAGGGGCCCTTCGGGGCGGCTTCCCCTGGGTACGTCCACCACTCCCGCGGCTTTTTCGGTGTTGCTCCGGCCTGCGGCCCTGCCCCGTTTCGCCATCAGCCAGCCACCGTTTTGCTCATCTTTCAAGCCTAGTTCACCGGCCGGGGCATCCTTCACGGCCGCCGCGCATCCGCCGCGGCCGTCCCCAACGGAAAGAAAACAACCAAGGGTACTTACCATTTGTTAGTAATCATGCTTACTATTTAGTCTCCAGTTATTGCTGGTTTGTGATCAGCAGCCGATCTTGAAAAGAGAGCGAAGATGACAGAGAACAAATGGCCCCAGGACGGAAGCTACGGCACACCGATGGCCACCCAGCAGACTCCCCTTCAGGCCGAAACCACCCTCCCGCCAGCCACCGGCGGCAGCCCCTACGGCACCACTCCCGACAGCGGGGCGTCAAGAACCGACGCCGCCAAGGACGAGGCGGCGGAACTGAAGCGCCAGGCCACGGATTCCGCCCAGAACGTGGCCGAGACGGCCAAAACCGAAGCCGCCAATGTCGCCGCAGAGGTCAAGACGAACGCCAGGGATCTCCTGTACCAGGCGAAATCCGACCTGACTGACCAGGCCGGCACACAGCAGCACAAAGTCGCCGAGGGGCTGCGCTCCATCTCCACCGAACTGCACACCATGGCCGCCGCCTCCGATCAGCCCGGCGTCGCCACCGACCTTGTGCGCCAGGTGGCCGAGCGGTCTTCCGCCGTAGCCGGCTGGCTCGACGGCCGCGATCCGGGTTCCCTGCTGACCGAGGTGAAGTCCTTTGCCCGTCAGCGCCCCGGCACCTTCCTGCTGCTCGCTGCCGGGGCAGGTGTGCTGGCAGGCCGGCTGAGCCGCAGCCTCAGCGCAGGCGCCCCCGAGTCCACGGCCACCGCGCAGGCCGGTACGGGCATGCCGGCCACCCGGGTTCCTGACACCGGCATGGCGGTTCCGCCGCAGCCCGTGCAGATGCCTGCCCCGGAAACCACGACGGCGGGCTTCGCGGACACCTACCCGCCGGCTCCGCGCGGCACCGACCCGGTCGCCGGCGGCAGCCGTCAGGACCGCTGGGACCCGGAGCCCGTGGTGACCGACCCGCTCCGGCAGGACCCGCTCCGCGAGGACCCTTTTGACGGTGGCCGTCGATGAGCAGCGAAGTCCCTCACACCGCGGCCCACGCCAAGGCCGACACCACGTCCCTGGGCGATCTCCTGGGTGACGTCACGCGGGACATGTCCACCCTGATGCGCCAGGAAGTTGAACTGGCCAAGGTCGAACTGAAGCAGTCCGCGACCCGCGCCGGCAAGGGCAGCGGGATGCTGGCCGGGGCCGGCGTCGCAGGGCACTTCGTCCTGCTCTTCCTGTCCCTGGCGCTCTGGTGGGCCCTCGGGACCGTTATGGGGCTGGGCTGGGCTGCCGTCGTCGTCGCAGTCATCTGGGGAATCGTCGCCGCAGTCCTGGCAGCCCTGGGCCGGAAGGAACTCAACGCGATCAAGGGCATGCCCCAGACCGCGGAGACGCTTCAGGAAATCCCGCCCACGCTCAAACCCACCACCTAGATCCAGCGAGGAAAACACGATGAGTGAAAACCCGGATGTCATCCGAGCAGATATTGAAGCTACCCGCGCGCGGCTGGGCACGAACGTCGACGCCGTGGCGGACAAGGTCACCCCGTCCCACATCGTCCAGCGGCAAACGGACAGAGTCAAAGAAAACGTGCGCGACGCCGTCTTCGGAGTGAAGGAGAAAGTCATGGGAGCTACCGACCACACCGCGGGCAATGTCCATTCCGCCACGGGCACCGCCGGTGCGCGCCTCAGCGACGCCGGTTCGGCGATCGGGGACGCCCCCACCCAGGTGAAGACCAAGACCCAGGGCAACCCCCTGGCCGCCGGGCTGATGGCCTTCGGGGCCGGCCTGCTGGTCTCCTCGCTGATCCCGCCCAGCCAGAAGGAACGCGAAGCCGCGGATGCCCTGAAAACCGCGGCCGAGCCGCTCACCACGGAACTCACCGAGGCCGCCAAGCACGTGGCGGAAGGACTCAAGGAGCCCGCCCAGGCTGCCATGGAAAACGTCAAGGCCACCGCCGCTGACGCCACCGAGCACGTCAAGGCCGAGGGCCAGGGCGCGGTGACGGACGTCAAGGACCGGACCGCCGAAGCCAAGGACAACGTCCGGCACGTCTGATTCCGTTCCAACCCGGCCGGCCGTCCTGCGCTCACGCGCCGTACGGCCGGCCGTGGCACTTAATCCCCGAAGGAAGAACTCCCATGGCCAAGAACCCCGCCGCGGCAGACCCTGCAGCCGACGCCGAAACCCAGGAGAGCAGCACCGCCAAGGCCCGCACGGCGCCTGCTCCCGACGACTCGCGCAAACCGGACAGCCCCACCGATGTCACCAAACCCTCGTGGACGTACATCGGCAAGAAGACACTGCGCGAATTTACCAAGGACCAGTGCCCGGACCTTGCCGCGGCCCTGACCTATTACTCGGTTCTCTCAATTTTCCCGGCGCTGCTGGCCCTCGTGTCCCTGGTGGGCATCTTTGGGGATGCCGGGAAGACCACGTCCGCACTATTGGAGATCGTCCAGGGCTTCGCGCCCGCAGAAACGGTGGATGCCATCCGCCAGCCGGTCGAGCAGCTCAGCAGCTCCTCCGCGGCCGGCCTGACCCTGGTCATCGGCATCCTCACTGCCCTCTGGTCCGCTTCGGGCTACGTCGGGGCGTTTGGCCGGGCCATGAACCGGATCTACGAAGTCGACGAGGGCCGGCCGTTCATCAAGCTGCGGGGCACCATGCTCGGCGTCACCATCGCCACCGTGCTGATTGTCCTGCTGCTGGCCGCCATGCTTGTCCTGAGCGGTCCGGTGGCAGAGTCCGTCGGCAAGGCGCTGGGCCTGGGCGGGACCGTCCTCGTTGCCTGGAACATCGCCAAGTGGCCCGTCATGCTGCTGCTCGTGGTCCTCGCGATCGCCGTCCTCTACTACGCCACACCCAATGTGAAGCAGCCCAAATTCCGCTGGATGAGCCTGGGATCCTTTATCGCCCTGGTGATCTTCCTGCTGTCCTCGTTGGCCTTCGCGTTCTACGTCGCCAACTTCAGCAGTTACAACGAGACCTACGGCACGATCGGCGGCGTCATCATCTCGCTGCTGTGGCTTTGGATCCTCAACATGTCGCTGCTGTTCGGAGCGGAATTCGACGCCGAGATGGAACGCGGCCGCCAGCTCCAGGCCGGGATCGAAGCCGAGGAAACCATCCAGTTGCCGCCCCGGGATACCAAGCAGAGCGACAAGCTGCAGGCGCGCGAAGAGGAAGACATCAAACGTGGCCGCGAACTGCGTGAACGGAGCGGCGGGGCGGACGCGGAGGCCGCCGCGCGCACCGGGCACACCCCGGAGGCGGACCCGCGCAACCCGCGGGACCAAAGCCCCTAGCCCTTTCCCGGCCACCGCGTTCTACTGGGGTCAAAGTACCGCCCGGAGGCGGACACGGCTGACCGGGAGGACGCATGACGGCACCCGCTGCGGGGCAAGAACGCACCACCATGGCCGTAGGTTACGACGGGTCGGATGCAGCGAAAGACGCCGTCCGGTGGGCCGCGGGATACGCGGCCGCCGGAGGTCACCGGCTCCGGGTGGTGCATGCCTGGGTGTGGCCCATGTTCACCAAGAAACTCGGGCCGGTCGAAGGCGTGGAAGGCAGCGGACTGCGGCACGCAGCCGAGGCGATCCTCGCGGAAGGCATCGAACTGGCACGCACAGCCCTCGACGCCGCCCGCAGCGCCGCCGCACCAGCGGACGCGGAACCCGCCCCCGCCGGACCCGCGGCCGAAACCGGTCCCGCCGTCGAAGGCCTCATGGAAACCGGGCTCCCGGCACCGGTGCTGCGCGGCGCGGCCCGCGATGCCGTGCTCCTGGTGGTCAGCAGCCGCGGGCTCGGAAGCGTGCTGGGGCATCTCGCCGGATCGGTCTGCCTCGCTCTGGCAGGCTCCTCCCCCTGTCCCTTGATGGTCATCCGCCGGGTGCGCAGTCCCGGCGAACCGGCGGCCCCGGTCGTCGTCGGCGTCGACGGGAGCTCCCGGAGTTCCGCGGCGCTGGCCGCCGCCGCCCGGCTGGCCGGATTTCTTGGCACGGACCTGCGGATCGTCCATATCGACCAGACCCGCGGCGGAGCCCGGGAAGGGCACGGACGCCACGGCCCGCTGCACGGGCAGGAACTGCTGGACCACACCCTTGAGGAGGCCCGGAACCTCGCCCCGCATTTGTCGATCTCAGTCGACCTGCGGGAAGGCCACGCGGCGTCCAAAGAACTGCTGGCGGCCGCCAGCGACGCCGAGGCACTAGTGATTGGAACCCATAACCGGACGGGAGGCCCGGGCAACACCGTCACGGCCGTCCTGAACAAGGCGCGCTGCAACGTCCTGATCACGCGCTGACCCGCTCTACCGGACCACCGCCTTCAGAGGGGAGCTGGAGGTTCTAACAGAGGAGGACACCCGTGCGAGCCTGGCGGGTAGGACAGCCCGGGCCGATGAAAAGCGGCCCCCTGGTGGCGGACGAGTGCCCCGATCCCCGGCCCGGCCCGGGGGAAGTGCTGCTGCGGGTCCGCGTGTGCGGAGTCTGCCGCACGGACCTGCATCTGGCCGAGGGTGACCTCGCCCCGCGGCGCCCCGGCGTCATCCCGGGCCATGAGGTCGTCGGCGACGTCATCGCGCGCGGGTCCCGCGCCACACGGTTTTCCCCCGGCGACCGGATCGGGGTCCCGTGGCTCGGCGGGACCTGCGGCACCTGCCGCTTCTGCCTGCGCGGGGCGGAGAACCTTTGCCTCACCCCCGTGTTCACCGGTTGGGACCGGGACGGCGGGTACGCCGAACTCATCACGGTGTCCGAGAGGTTCGCCTACCGGCTGCCGCCGAGCTTCTCGGACGAGGAGGCGGCGCCCCTGCTGTGCGCGGGGATCATCGGCTACCGCGCGCTCCTCCGTGCCGAGCTGCCCATCGGCGGACGGCTGGGGATCTACGGCTTCGGCGGATCCGCGCATCTGGCGGCACAGATCGCGCTCTTCCAGGGTGCCCGCGTGTACGTTATGACCCGGTCCGAGGAAGCGCGCAGCCTCGCCCTCGAGCTGGGGGCGACCTTCGCCGGCGGCGCCGATGAGCAGCCGCCGGATCCGCTGGACTCCGCCATCCTCTTCGCTCCGGCCGGCGGCCTGGTTCCGGTGGCCCTGCGGGCCCTGGACCGGGGCGGCACCCTCGCCGTCGCCGGCATCCACCTGAGCGACATTCCGCCGTTGCACTATGCCACGGACCTGTTCCAGGAACGCCAGCTGCGCAGTGTCACTGCCAACACCCGGGCCGACGGCGAGGAGTTTTTCCGCATCGCCGCGGAGATCCCGCTGCGCCCCACGACGGTGTCCTATCCGTTCTCGGCCGCCGACCAGGCCCTGCTGGACCTGTCGGAGGACCGGGTCACGGGCGCGGCCGTCCTCCGGATGGACTCCCCGTAGCCGGCCCGGGGCCCGCCGGTTCAGTTGTCCTGGCGCAGAAACACATGGTCCTGGCCGGCCCGGAGCAGCACCCGCTGCGTACCGACCCGCACCAGCACCGGGGCGGCGTCGCCGGGGGCCGCCGACACCAGCAGGCGGTCGAGTTCCAGATGGACGGCGAGCATCTGGTCCCGGTAGCGGACATGGAATTTCACCCGGCGGAGCTCTTTGGGCAGCCGGGGCGCGAAGTCGAGGGCATCCCTGGTGATCCGCAGCCCGGCGAAACTGCGCTGGATAACGTCGATCGTCCCGGCCATCGCACCCAGATGGATGCCGGAGCTGGTGGTTCCGCCCTGGGTGTCATCCAGGTCCGCGTCCAGGGCCTCCCGGAACACCGCCCACGCCCGCTCGGGATCCCGCTGCGCCAGGACAGACGCGTGGGCCACCCGGCTGAGGGTGGATCCGTGCGCCGTCCTGGCCAGGTAGAAGTCCACCGTGGCGGCCATCTGGGCGGAGGTGACGGTGTAGCCCATCCGGGCCAGGAACTGGATGAGCTGGTCCTCGCCCAGGACATACAAGAGCATCAGGACGTCGGCCTGCTTGGCCAGCCGGTAGTGATTGGCGCTGTCCCCTTCCGCCTCCAGGATCAGGTCCAGCCGCTCGATGAGCCCGTAAGTCCGGCGGTAATGCTTCCAGTCGAGTTCCCGGAGTGCCTCGTAGCCGTCGAACTGGCTGATGACGCCGTCGGCGTGGAACGGAACGAACATGCGGCGGCTGAGGTGTTCCCAGTCCTCGATCTCGGCGGCGGTGACCAGCAGCCTGGTACGCAGTTCCTCCATGTCAAAACCCCGGACTGAATGCATGATCCAGACCGCCTGATCGAACACCCAGGCTGCCATAACGTTGGTGTACGCGTTGTCGTTCAGTCCGCCGCCCGGGTCGCCCGGGTTTCCGGTGTGGTATTCATCCGGGCCCATGACGCCCCGGAGGTGGAAGCGGTCTTCCGCCGGGTCAAACTCCGCCATCGACGCGAAAAACCGGGCGACGTCGACGATGATTTCCGCGCCATGTTCGGTCAGCCAGCCGCGGTCCTGGGTGGACTCGAAGTATTGCCAGGCGTTGTAGGCGACGGCGAGGCCAACATGCCGTTGGAGCCGGGAGTGGTCCTGCATCCAGCGCCCGGACAGCCGGTTGAACAACAGCTTGGGCGTCTGTTCGGTGCCGTCGCTGCCGCTTTGCCACGGGAACATCGCCCCCTTCAGCCCCGCGGCCCGGGCCGCGTCGCGTGCTGCGCCGAGCCGCCGCCACCGGTAGTCGACCAGTTCCCGTGCGAGCGAGGGCAACCTGGAGTTCAGCAGCGGGAGCACAAAGAGTTCATCCCAGAAGACGTGCCCCCGGTAGCCCTCGCCGTGCAGTCCGCGGGCCGGCACGCCCGCGTCCAGTTCGGCGGTGTGGGTGGTGAGCGTCTGCAGCAGATGGAAGACGTGCAGGTTGAGGATGAGCTGCGTCTGCGAGCCGTCCTCGAGCTCGATGAGGAAGGGGTCGAGCAGGATCGCCCACGCGGTCTCGTGTTCGGCCAGGAGCGCCGCGAAACTGCCCGGGGCGCGGGTCAGGACGGCCCTGGCTGCCGCCAGCGGCGAGGCGATGGCGTGGTCGCGCGAGGACGCCACGGCCACCGTCTTGAGAACGGTCAGCTGCTCCCCGGCAGCCAGGGAAAGCTCGAAGCGGTGCGCGTGCAGCCCGCCCAGCACTTCGGGAATCCCTGCCCCGGCCGGCCGATCGGACCCGGAGACTTCCGTCCGGAGCGCGAGGGCGATCCCGATCCCGCTGGTGACGGTCCGGACTTCCACGGTGAGGTCGGCGGCGCCAGGACCGGTCTCGGAAGCGGCAATGTTGACGGACCCCAGGTGCCGGTTCGACAGCGCCTCGTCATCGGGGACGTTGGCGTTGGTGACGTCCGTGTCGCAGCCGCTGCGGATGCTGACGGCGCCGTCCCAGCCGACAGCGGTGATCACGGTTTCCAGGGCGGCAAGGTTCGGCGTGGCCATGGACACGAGTCGGCGCTGCTGCAGCTGGAGCTGGCGGCCGGCGTCGTCCTCCAGAAGCGCCTCGCGGATCAGCACTGCGTGCTTCATGTCCAGGGTGCGCCGCTCGCTGCGGAGGGAAAGCCCGCCCTCGGACCACCACGCGCCCTCGCCGATCCGGAGGTCCAGCGGCAGCCAGTCGGGGATATTGACCATGTGTTCGTCGACGGTTTCCTGGTCCATAACAACACTGCGCAGGCTGTTGTAGACGCCGGCGAGATAGCTGCCGGGATAGTGCACCGCCCCCGCGCGGTGTTCGGGGGCGGCACCGCGGGTGGCCAGGTAACCGTTGCCCAGGGTGGTGAGGGCCTCACGGTGGCCTTCGTGCGCCGGGTCGAAGCCCTGGTAGACCAGCAGCCACGGGTGCGTGATGGCAAGTCCAATGTCCAGCTGGCCGACATCTTCGACGACGACGTCGGCGCCCGCCGCTTCCAGCGGATCCCGGCGTCCGTACCGGTCGATGCCGACGACCAGCCCGAAGCCGCCGCGCCGGCCGGCTTCCACGCCGGCGACTGATTCCTCGATGACCATGGCCCGGGCGGGCGGGATCTCGAGCCGGCGCACCGCCTCCAGTGACAGTGCGGGGGCCGGTTTGCCCGCGACATCGCGGTCCAGCGCTGTCTGCCCGTCGATGATGTGGTCGAAGACGTCCCCGAGCCCGGCGGCGGACAGCAGCGCTCCCGCGTTCCGGGCGGACGTGGCAAGCACCACGGGGATCCGGCCTGCCTTCAGCCTGCTGAGCAGGTCTGCCGTGCCGGGGAAGACCCGGACCGGGGTGTTGCTGAGCAGTTTTTCGAAAAGTTCGCTGTGGCGTGCCGCGAGGCCGAAGGCGGTCCAGTCCCCGGAGCCATCCGACGGTGAGCCCGCCGGGATGGCTCCGCCGCGGGAGCCGAGGAAGGTTGTTACGGCGTCCTCCCAGGTCCGGCCCGCGACCAGGTCCCGGTAGTCCCCGGTGCTGAACGGATCCCGGCGGGTCCCGGCGGGAAGCCGCGGGTCCTGCATGACCTCGTCGAAGAGCTGCTGCCAGGCCGTCGCGCGGAGCTCCGCCGTGTCCGTGACCACGCCGTCCAGGTCGAAGATCACGGCATCGACCGGCGCCAGGGCGGCGGCAAGGGTGGGCGACTCCGTCATGCCTCAGTCGTATCAGGCATCCGGTCACCACGACAGTGGCCTTCTGCCGCAATCTCCGGCCGTTCCAGAGCTTTAAGGGCGGCCATCAGCCCAGCAGCGCGTCGAGGGTGGTGAAGCCGTAGCCGGCCTGGCGGATCCGCTCGATCATCCCGGGCAGCGCGTCGGCGTCCAAGGTGGTCCCGTCGTCGGGGTTGGATCCGATGTGCATCAGCACAATCTCCCCCGGCTGAAGCCGGGCGAGCACCCGGTCCGCCACGATTTGCGCCGTGATCCCTCCGCTGCTGCCCTTCCAGCCCAGGGTGTCCACGGTCCAGCGGACGGGCAGGTAGCCGTAGGCGTTGACGGTGGCGATGGTCCGGGCGTCGCGTTCGCCGAAGGGGAAGCGGAACAGCGGCCGCGGTTCGCCGCCGCCGGCCCGGATGGCCTGCTCGGCTGCTGACAGCTGCCGCCCGATCGCGGCATCGGAGAGCCCGGTGAAGCCCGGGTGGGTCATCGAATGGTTGCCGACCCGGTGGCCGGCGGCCACGATCGAGGCGACCCCCGCGGGGTTGGCGGCGGCCCAGTTGCCGGTGAGGAAGAACGTGCCGCGCACTCCGGTGCCGGCAAGGGTCTGCAGGATGCTGGGCAGCCCTGCCGAGTTGGCTCCCGCGTCGAACGTCAGCGCCACCACCGCCCCGGCGCCCGGGATCACCTCGAGGTCGCGGCCGGCGAGGGCTGCGGGGAACGGGGCTGCGGGGAACGGAGCCGGAGGTGCGGGTGCCGGGGGTGCGGGGGCGGGCGCCGGGGGGGCGGGGGCGGGCGCCGGAGGTGCGGGCGGCGGAACGGGAGGAACCGGCGCGGGACCGGCCGGAACCGTTTCGGTGGGGACCGGAGTGTCCGACGGCGACGCCGGCGCAGGGCTCTCCGACGGGCTACTCGACGGGCTGGCGCTGGCCGGGAGCGACGGCGAAGACGGTGACGGCGAGGGCGTCGGGGCGGACGAGGGCGGGACCGCCGTAAGCACGACGGCCAGCACCACCCCGGCGGCGAGCAACAGCACCGCAGCCGCGGCCGCCAGCCACCGGCGCCGGTCCCCCGTGAAGATCGCCCACATGCTCCACTGTCGCGCCACCGGCCACAGCAGGAGTAGGGCTGAAGTGCCCGGTACACAACAAAATCCCCCAAGCAACGCGGGGTCACCTGGCGCCCATGTTGACCCCTCGGATGGGCGCGATCTGACCCCGCGTTGTTAGGCCGGGCCCGGGGGCCCTGCGGGAATCAGGCGGTCGGCCCGGCACCCGTCAAACAGGCGGATGAAGGAGTCTTCCGTCCGGCGGTACCCGTTAAAACCGGCAGGCCGGCTGGCGAGCAGGTTCCGCAGCATGGCCGCGTTGGTCTCGATGTTTTCCTGTTCCGTGTTCATCCGTGACCACGCGGTGTAGAACACGTGGCTCGGCCGTTCGCCGGCCAGGGCCCCAACATGCGGGCCGGTTTGGCCGGGACGGATCCCGCCCGGCTCCAGCGTCTCATGCCAATGCGGGGACGGCCCGCCGGCGCTGCGTAACCTGCCCCCTTACCGCCCTACACGGGAGGGCTCCGCAGTAGGATGCAAGTAGTCCAGGACGCGAAATCTAAGGTCGGCTCCCCCGTGAAACTTTTGCTCCGGTATCCGCTCGTTGCGGGCACTCTCGCCGTCCTGGTGGCGGTGCTGGTGCTGCTGCTGTCCGGGCAGCCGTTGATTGCGCAGCTCACCGCCAGCCTCTACGCACTCGCCGTGGCCGCCTACCTTGCCGTCGGCATGATCCGCCGGCTGATCGGCGGCCAATGGGGCATCGACATCCTGGCGGTCACCGCCATCGTCAGCACCGTGCTGGTGGGCGAGTTCATCGCCTCCATGATTATCGTCCTCATGATGGCCGGCGGCACAGCCCTCGAGGACTACGCGGCCGGCCGCGCCAAAAAAGAACTGACCTCCCTGTTGGAACGCGTCCCGCAGACGGCCCACCGGGAACGCGCCGGCAGCTCCGCCGCCGGAACCCACACTGCCGGAACCCGCGCAAACGGCCAGCACGAGGATGTTGCCGCCACCGACGTCCGGATCGGTGACATCCTGCTGGTGCGGCCGGGTGAAGTCGTGCCGCTGGATGGGATCCTGCTCTCAGAATCCGGCAGCTTCGACGAATCCTCACTCACCGGGGAGAGCCTGCCGGTGGATCGGGTCGCCGGCGAGGGACTGATGAGCGGCTCGCTGAACGGCGAAGCCGCGGTCCGGATGCAGGTCACGGCCCGGATGGAGGATTCGCAGTACAGCCGCATCGTCGCCCTGGTCAAGGAAGCCGCGGACAGCAAGGCTCCGATGGTGCGGCTCGCTGACCGGTATGCCGTTCCGTTCACGGCCTTCGCCTACCTCCTGGGCGCGGTCGGCTGGATCGTCAGCGGCAGCCCGGCCCGGTTCGCGGAAGTGCTGGTGGTGGCCACCCCGTGCCCGCTGCTGATCGCCGCCCCCGTTGCTTTCCTGGGCGGCATGAGCCGCGCCGCGCGCGGCGGCATCATCGTCAAGTACGCCGGGGTCCTGGAACAGCTGAGCCGGATCAGGACGGTCGCCTTCGACAAGACCGGCACGCTGACCTACGGCCGGCCGTCCCTGGTCGGGGTCCGGACCTCGGGGTCCTTCACCGAGGACGAGGTTCTCGCCCTGGCGGCCTCCGCCGAACAGTACTCATCCCATGTGCTGGCCGCTTCGGTGATGGAGGCCGCGCGCACCCGCGGGCTGATGTTCGAAACCGCCACGGAGGCCACAGAATTTGCCACGCACGGCGTCCGGGCCCGCTTCGACGGCCGCGACGTGGTGGTCGGCAAGCCCAACTTCGTGGCTGAATCGGCCCCCGGTGTCGTGGAAACGGAGCTGGCCAGCGGCGAACTCGCCATCTACGTGGGCGTGGCCGGGGAATTCGCCGGGTCCCTCGTGATGAGCGACCCGATCCGGCGGGAAACCCGCCGTACCCTGGCCGAGCTCACGGAACTCGGCGTCACCCGGACGGTCATGCTGACCGGCGATGCACTCGCCACGGCCAGGCACATCGCGGACGAGGCAGGGCTCACCGATGTCCGCGCCGAGTGCCTGCCGGCGGACAAGGTCGAAGCCGTCCGGGCCCTGCCCCTCCGCCCGGTCATGATGGTCGGCGACGGCGTCAACGACGCCCCGGTTTTGGCCGTCGCCGACGTCGGGATCGCGATGGGGGCGCGGGGCTCGACGGCGGCCGGCGAGTCGGCCGACGTCGTGATTATCCTCGATGACCTGTCCAAGGCGGCCTCCGCCGTGCGGATCGGCCAGCGCACCGTCAAGGTGGCGCTGCAGAGCATCTGGATCGGGATCGCGCTGAGCGTCGCGCTGATGGTCGCGGCGGCCGCCGGCTACATCCCGGCCATCGCCGGCGCGCTGTCCCAGGAACTCGTGGACCTGGCCACGATCCTCAATGCCCTGCGCGCCCTCAGCCCCGGCAAGCAGCGGGCCGGAACAAAGGCGCCGGGGCAAACGGCCGCCGGCGGCGCTACCGGGCCGCCGCCTGTTTCTCGGCTTCCGCGATCCGCGGAACGGTCCTGAGATAGCTGTCCGGGTTCAGTGAGATCGAGTCGATGCCCTCGCTGACCAGGAACGCCGCGAACTCCGGGTGGTTGCTGGGGCCCTGGCCGCAGATGCCGATCTTGATCCCGGCGGCGTGCGCCTTGCGGATGGCCTCGCTGATCATCGCCATGACGGCCTCGTCCCGCTCGTCGAACAGTGCGGCCAGCTGCCCCGAATCCCGGTCCACACCCAGGACCAGCTGGGTGAGGTCATTGGAGCCGATGGAGAAGCCGTCAAAGCGGGTCGCGAACTTCTCGGCCAGGACCACGTTGGACGGGATCTCGCACATCATGTAGACCTGCAGGCCGTTCTCCCCCCGGGCCAGGCCGTTCTCCGCCATCACCGCCAGCACGCGGTCCGCTTCCTGCGGGGTCCGGCAGAACGGGATCATCACGATGATGTTGCCGAACCCGAGCTTTTCCCTGACCCGCTTGAGGGCCACACACTCGAGGGCGAATCCCTCGCGGTAGCGCTCGTCGTAGTAGCGGGAGGCGCCGCGGAAGCCAAGCATCGGGTTCTCCTCCGGCTCCTCGAAGGCGGAACCGCCGATCAGGTGCGCGTACTCGTTCGTCTTGAAGTCGCTGAGCCGGACGATCACCGGCCGCGGATGGTAGGGCGCGGCGATCTTGGCGATGCCGAGGGCCAGGGCGTCCACGAAATAATCCTTCGGGTCCGCGTAGCCGCTCGTCAGGGCTCGGATCTGCGCGGCTTCCCCGGGGTCGGTCACGCGCTCAGGATGGACCAGCGCCATCGGGTGGACCCGGATCAGGCTGCTGATGATGAATTCCATCCGTGCCAGCCCGACGCCGTCGGCCGGCAGCCGCCACCATTGGAACGCGGCCGCGGGGCTGGCGATGTTGACCATGACTTTGGTGTGCGTCTCCGGCAGTTCCCCGAGATCCACCTCCTCGGTTTCGAACGCGAGGCTGCCACGGTACACCCGGCCTTCATCGCCCTCGGCGCACGAGATCGTCACGTCCAGGCCTTCCGCCAGGACGGTGGTGGCGTTGCCGGTTCCGACAACGGCGGGGACCCCGAGTTCGCGGCTCACGATCGCCGCATGGCTCGTCGGACCGCCGTGGTCGGTCACGATGCCGGCCGCCCGCTTCATGATCGGGACCCAGTCCGGGTCAGTCATCTCGGTGACGAGGATGGCGCCGTCGCGGAAGTTTTCGATGTCCGCCGCGCTCCTGATCACACATGCCGTGCCGTGCGCGATGGAGTCGCCGATCGCGGCGCCGCGTGCCAGCACCGTGCCGGTTTCCAGCAGGTGGTGGAGGGTGAACCGGGAACCCGTCTTTTGCGACTGGACAGTCTCCGGCCGGGCCTGGACCATAAACAGTTCCCCGGTCACGCCGTCCCTGGCCCACTCCATGTCCATCGGCCGGGCGTAGTGCTCCTCGACGCTTACCGCCCAGCGCGCCAGCGCGAGGATCTCGGCGTCGTCCAGGACAAACGCGCGGCGTTCCGCGTCCGAGGTGTCCACCATCTTGGTGCGTGCATGGCCGCCCCGGCTGTAGACCATTTTCCGGTCCTTGGAGCCGAGGGTCTTTTCGATGATCGGGGCGAACTCCTGCTGCGCCAGGAGCGGCTTGTACACGAGGTATTTGTCCGGGTTGATGGTGCCCTGGACCACGGTTTCGCCCAGGCCCCAGGCGGCGCTGACCACGGCCACGCGGGGGAACCCGGAATCCGTGTCGATCGAGAACATCACGCCGGAGGCGCCGACGTCGGAACGCACCATCCGCTGCACCCCGATCGAGAGCGCGACGTCGAGGTGGTCGAAACCCTTGACCTCGCGGTAGCTGATGGCCCGGTCGGTGAACAGCGAGGCGTAGCAGCGGCGGCAGGCGTCCAGCAGCTCCCGTTCCCCGGAGATGTTCAGGAACGTCTCCTGCTGCCCGGCAAAGCTCGCGTCGGGCAGGTCCTCGGCGGTGGCGCTGCTGCGGACTGCGACCGAGAGCCGGTCGAGTCCGGCACGCTCCCCCAGTTCCCGGTAGTGGGAGCGGATGGACTCGGCAATGTCTTCGGGGAACTCACTGTCCAGGAACATTTCCCGGATGGCTTCCCCGGTGGCGCGCAGGGAGGTTTCGCCGGAACGGTAGGACTGGATCCGCGAGCGCATCGCGGACTCGATCCCGTTGGCCTCGAGGAACCGGCGGTAGGCGTCCGCGGTGGTGGCGAAGCCGTCCGGCACCCGCACGCCCTTGGCTTTGAGGGACTGGATGAGTTCGCCGAGGGAGGCGTTCTTGCCGCCCACCTGCGGGACATCGCCCATGCCGATCTCTTCAAACCACAGCACCGGGGATTCAGCCATGTCGCAGCTCCTGCTTTCGGCAATAGGAAAGAACGCGCCGGACACGGCCGTCCGGCGCCTCTGGACCCATCCTGTGGCGGCGGGCCTTCCGACGTCAGAGGCTTTGGACCTTGGTGGCCGGTATGGCCCTGGCGGCCCGGCGGTGACGGGCGATTTTGTATAGCCAGTCCGCGAGCAGCACCGCAGGAATGGCGGCGAGCGCCACGGCCAGGCCGCCGGGCGACGGCGGGGTGTGGCCCAGCAGGGTGGCCAGCGGCCCGAGGAACAGGAACACCGCCAGCAGTCCCAGTTCGGCCAGCACCGCCCAGACCAGCAGCCGGTTTGTGAACCAGCCGAGCCGCCACGGGGGTACGGAGGCGCTGCGGCAGGCGAAGGCGTTGGCCAGCTGGGCCAGGACCACGGTGGTGAATGCGGCGCCGGAGGCGGCCATCAGCACGTCTGCCGCCGGCAGTTCCGCCCCGGGCGTCCAGCCGGCGCCGAGCAGGACCGCGGTGTAGGCCGTCATTTCGAAGAGCGCCTCGACCGGCCCCAGCAGCCCGAACACCCGGAACATCAGGGCCCGGTCCATCAGGTGCCTCCGCTCCGGCGGACGTTTCAGCGTTCCCTTGCTTGGGGCCTCGCTGCCCAGCGCCAGCGCGGGGAGCAGGTCGGTGCCGATGTCGAGGGCGAGGATCTGCAGCACACTCAGGGCCAGCGGGAACCGCCCGCCGGAGAGCGCCCAGATCACGAAGGGGGTGAGCTCGGCGACGTTGTCGGTCAGGTGGTAGGTCAGGAAGCGCCGGATGTTCGCGTACGTTGCGCGGCCCTGCTCCACCGCGGCGATGATGGTGGCGAAGTCGTCATCCAGTAGAACCAGGTCGGCCGCCTCGCGGGCCACGTCCGTGCCGCTCAGCCCCATGGCGACACCGATGTCGGCCTGCTGGAGGGCCGGGCCGTCGTTGACGCCGTCGCCGGTCATCGCCACCACGTGGCCGCGGCGCTGGAGCAGGCGGGCCACCCGGAGTTTCTGTT
The DNA here is from genome assembly GCF_001750145.1 of Arthrobacter sp. U41. Taxonomy (NCBI): domain Bacteria; kingdom Bacillati; phylum Actinomycetota; class Actinomycetes; order Micrococcales; family Micrococcaceae; genus Arthrobacter; species Arthrobacter sp. U41. The sequence goes on along the minus strand of NZ_CP015732.1, from coordinate 1,603,056 downwards.
CCGGGGTGACCCTGCTGACCACGACGCCGTCGCGGTCCAGCAGCGCGGCCAGGACGGCATCGTCCTCCGGCAGGTCGTGTCCCTCCAGCACCAGCTCAGGTGTTCCGATCAGCCCGGTTTCCCGGGCGATGGCGGCCGCGGTGAAGGCATGGTCCCCGGTGACCATGGCGACTTTGATGCCGGCCTCACGGGCCGCTTCCAGTGCCAGCCGGACCTCGGCCCGGGGCGGGTCGTGCAGGCCGATCAGCCCCAGCAGCGTCAAGCCGCTCTCCACCTCCTCGAGCCTGAAGCTGGCGCCCGGCAGGCCGGGCAGGCTCCGCTCGGCCACGGCCAGGACCCGTAGCCCGTGGGACGCCATCTGATCGACCATCTGCCGGGCGCGGTCGGCGCCCGCCGCCTCACCGGCGTCGCCGCCGCCGTGCACGCACAGCGGAATCACGGACTCCGGGGCCCCTTTGACGTACAGCGTGGTGCCGACGATCGCGGACTCCCGCAGCCGCCGGGGATCGAAGGCAAAGCGGTGCGACACCGCCGGCTCGGCGGGACCCGACCCGGGATCTGGCCCCGCACCGGCCAGCCGGGCAGCCAGCGCGGCGATGGCGGCCTCCATCGGGTCGCCTTCGGCGATCCACTTGCCCTCGTGGAGGACCGCGCGGCCTACGGACGCGGCCAGCGCGGCGGTGCTGAGGTGCTGCGCTTCCCCGGCTCCGGCCCCGGTGACCTCAGCCTCCGGCCCGTACCCCGCTCCGATGACGCTGAGCACCCCGGCCGGGGTCCAGACCTCGACAGCGTTCATCCGGTTCTGGGTCAGCGTGCCGGTCTTGTCCGTGCAAATGAACGTGGTGGAGCCGAGGGTTTCCACCGCCTCCAGGTTCCGGACCAGTGCGTTCCGCTGTGCCATCCGCTGCGCCCCGACGGCCAGGGACAACGTGACCGTGGGCAGCAGGCCCTCGGGCACCAGGGCCACCATCACGCCGATGGCAAACAGGAAGGCGTCCCGCCAGGAGATTCCGACCAGCAGGGACAGCACGAAGAACAGCGCACCAATGCCCAGGGCCATCGTCGCGGTGATCCGGACGATGCGCTGCAGTTCCCGAGCCAGCGGGCTCGGCGGCGCTTCCACCTTGCCCGTCAGGGCTGCGATTTCGGCGAGCCGGGTCTTCCCGCCCGTGCCCGCGACCACACCTTCAGCCTGGCCGTTGACCAGGAAGGTCCCGCCAAAGACGGTGTCGCCGGGGACCTTGACGAGCGCCTCACTTTCACCGGTGAGCATTGACTCGTCGACGGAACAGCCTGCCGCCAGCACCAGCCGGAGATCCGCCGGGACCCGGTCGCCGGCTACCAGCACGACGGCGTCGTCCGGCACCAGTTCGGTGGTGTGGACCTTGATGATGCGGTTGTCCCGGCGGACCGAGACCATCGCCGGAAGCAGCTCGCGGAGCTTCGCGGCAGCATGCTGGGCGCGCTCCTGCTGGATGTAGGCGAAGATCCCGTTCACCAGGATCACGACGACGATCGCTATGGCCAGCTGCGGCATGCCCGCCAGGTAGGCCAGGACGGAGGCACACCACAGCAGGATGGCGAAGAAGTGCGTCAGTTCGCCCAGCAGCCTCCGCCAGCCAGGGACGGTGCCGGTCTCCGGGAGCTTGTTGGCCCCGAATTGTGTGAGCCTTCGGGCCGCCTCGGCGGAGCTCAGGCCGGCAACACCCGGCAACGCCCCGGCGCTTGGCCCCCCGGTGGGAGCCTCCGGCGTCACGGCTGGCCGGGGCCGTTTAGGCGCAACACCGCAGACCGGCCCGGGTCAGGTAGCTCATGGATTGAGGGTGCGCCCTGCGGGTGCGGGCCGTTAGGGCCAAAGGTCACGGCGGGGCGACGCCGTCAAGCCGGCCTGACAAGAATTACGTCGTACCCATCGAGCTGCAGCCAACGACGTGCGAAACGGCTCATAACCGAGAACCCACGCCGCACCCACAACCCCTACCCCACATCCGCCATCCGCGGCGCCCGCCGCGCTCCCAGCCCGGCTGCACTGCCGCCGTCGAACGCTTCGGCAAAGCGGCGATAGGCGGCGGTAAGGTGCCGGTACATGGCGTCCTCGGCCCGGGCCGGATCACAGTCGCGGATGGCTTCCCACACGTGCCCGTGTTCTTCGATGGTGAGGGTTCCGTCCACGTCGGCCGGATAAAGCCGGAACAGGTGCAGGTGGCAGTGCGTCTGGCCAAACGCGTTGCGGATCACGCCGTTGCCGGAGGCCCCCAGGATCTGCTCGTGGAACGAGGTGTCGTGGGTGACGAGGTCCTGCCGGATATCCCCGCCGGAACGGCTGCGCTCCCGGAAGTCCGCCAGCTCGACGTCGAGCCGGCGCGCTGGATTGTCCAGCCGGTCCACGGCAGCGGTGCGCGCCGCCCAGGGTTCAACGAGCAGCCGGAACTCGAAGAGATCCCGCAGCCCGCCGGCGTCGAGCAGGGCCGTCGTGCTGTACCCGCGCCCGGAGGTGGCCACCACGAGGTTGTCCCCCTGGAGCCGCTGCAGGGCTTCCCGCACCGGCGTCGGTGAGACGCCCAGCTCGCGGGCGACGCCGTCGATATTGACCTTGGTGCCCGGCGGGATCCTGTTGTCCAGGATCTGCTCCTTGAGCGCCTCATAGACGCCGCCGGCCGGCCGCTGCCTCCGCAGCTCTGCTGAGATTGCCACGTCGCAACCCTTTCTCAAGAACTTTCCACACCGCGCTTGCAATGTGAACTTCATCATATATAGTTTTTTCACGAATCCTATATTTCTTCGGAATTCGCCGGGCCGGGCAGGGCCCTTGCAGCCCAGAGCACCCGAAAGCCTCTCGATCCATCCCCGTTCAAAGGAGAACCGCCATGAATAAAACCACCAGCAGAATCTACCGCGGCGTCCAGCTTTCCCTGGCTGCCGCTGCCGCCCTGACCCTGGCGAGCTGCGGCGTCGGCGGGCCTGTGGACGCCAGCAAGAAGAGCGAGGCCGCCTCCGCCGCCGGCGAAGGCCGCACCCTCAAACTCGCACACGTCTACGACGCGGGCCACCCCGTGGAAAAGTGCGGCGTCACAACCCTCACGGAGAAACTGGCTGGCAGCGGCATCACGGTCAAGAGCTTCCCCGGAGGCCAGTTGGGCAGCGAGGCCCAGGCCCTGGAGCAGGTGGCCAGCGGAGCGCTGGACATGTCCATCGCCGGCCCCTCTTTCCTGGGCGTCTGGCATGAACCGGCGGCGGTCCTGGACGGCGCCTACCTGTTCGAAAGCGTGGACCATTTCGCCAAGACCCTGGAAGGCGACACGATGCAGAAAATCTACTCGGACCTCAAGGACGAGTCCGGCCTCCAGGTCCTCTCCGGCTGGTACTACGGCACCCGCCACGTCACCTCGAACAAACCCATCAACACCCCGGAGGACATGAAGGGCCTCAAAATCCGCACTCCGGACGCCCCGCAGTACATGCTCAATACCAAGATCATGGGAGGCACCGCCACCCCGATGGCCCTCGGCGAGGTCTACCTGGGCCTGCAGCAGGGCGTGATCGATGCTCAGGAAAACCCGATCCCCACCATCGCCACCGCCAAGTTCAACGAGGTCCAGGACTACGTCAGCCTCACCGGGCACCTGGTCCAGGCCGTCAACGTGGTCACCAGCGCCTCCATCTTCGACTCCCTGGATGAATCCCAGCAGACCGCCCTGGACAAGGCCATGGATGCCGCCGCCGCCAGTGTCCGCGAATGTGTGGAAACCGCGGAGAAGGACACGCTGGCCAAGTGGAAGCAGGATGGCAGCATCAAGGTCAATGAGGACGTGGATCGCGCAGCATTCATGGACCAGGCCCGCGAGGCCCTGCCCGGCCAGGTTTCCTGGGGCGAGCTCTACAAGGAAATCCAGGCCAGCAAGTGACAGGCGAACTCACCGAAGCACCGTCGCGGACAGTACCCGCCGTCCCGGACCATCCTGACGAGCCCGACTTCCTGGAGGCCAAGAGCCGCGCGGTCCGGGCGCTGGTCAATGCCGAACGCATCCTGGCCGCCGGTTTCCTGGTCCTGGTCTTCGTCCTGGTCCTAAGCCAGGTGGCCAGCCGGTACATCTTCTCCAGCCCCCTGACCTGGACGGAGGAACTCGCCCGGTTTGCCCTGGTGTGGCTGACCTTCATCGGCGCCGGCTTCGTGATGGCCCGCCGCCTCCACGTCACCGTGGACCTTCTGGCCGCCAAGCTGGGCAAACGCGCCGCTTTGGTGATGGATTCCTTCGCCATGCTGGTGGTCCTGGTGGTTTCCGGCGCCATGGCCTACGCCGGACTCCAGTTCGCGCTGACGGCGGCACGGCTGAAAGCACCCGCCACCCAGCTGCCCATGAGCGTCGTCTACACGGCCGCCGCGGTCGGCTTCGCCCTGATTTTCATCCACGGGCTGCTGAACACCTACGTCAACCTGAAGCACCCGGACCAGGTTCCCGGCGCCATGGAAAACCTTGAAAAAGAAGCCTTCTGAGGACCCGCAATGACACTTACCCTCATGCTCGCCGCCCTCCTGGGCCTGCTGGCCCTGCGTGTTCCGGTGGCCATAGCCCTGCTGGTCCCCGCCCTGGCCTACGTGGTCCTTGACCCGTCCGCCACCCTGGGTATCGCCGTCCAGCAGACCACCTCCGGCGTCAACAACTTCGCCATCCTGGCCGTTCCCCTTTTCATCCTGCTCGGCAATGTGGCCAACGTCTCCGGCGTCTCGGACCGCCTCTACACCGCAGCCGTCGCCTACCTGGGACACATCCGCGGCAGCCTCGGCTACGTCAACATCGCCACCAGCTTCGGATTCTCCTGGATGAGCGGGGCGGCCATCGCCGACGCCGCCGCCATGGGAAAGATCCAGGTCCCGGCCATGAAGAAACACGGCTACTCCGAGGAATTCGGCGTAGGCATCACCGGCGCCTCCTCGCTGATCGCCCCGATGATCCCGCCCAGCATCCCCGCGATCATCTACGCCGTCACCGCCGGCGTCTCCGTGGGCGCACTGTTCATGGCCGGGATTGTCCCGGCCCTGATCCTCATCGGATGCCTGTGCTTCATGGTCTGGTGGCTCACCCGCAAGCAGCACCACCTGGTGATGCCCCGCTCCACCTGGGGCCAGCGCGGCAAGTCCCTGCTCGGCGCCCTGCCGGCATTCGGCGCCGGCGTCGTGATCCTCGGCGGAATCCTCAGCGGCATCTTCACCCCCACGGAAGCCTCCGGGATCGGCGTGCTGTACATCTTCGTCCTGGCGCTGCTCTACAAGTCCCTGACCTGGCGCAAGACCTACCGCATCCTCCTCGGCTCGGTGGAGACATCCGGCTCCGTGCTCCTGATCGTGGCCGCGGCATCACTGTTCGGCTGGGTCCTGGCCCGCGAACAGGCACCCCAGCTCGCCGCGGACTTTATACTCGGCTTCACCGACCACCCCATCGTGTTCCTGATTCTGGTCAACCTGCTCCTGCTGGTGATCGGCTGCGTCTTGGAACCCACCGCCGCCATCCTGATCCTGGTCCCGGTGCTGGGCCCGGTGGCCGAAACCTTCGGCCTCAGCCCCATCCACTTCGGCGTCGTGGTCATCTTCAACCTCCTCATCGGACTGCTGACCCCGCCCGTGGGCCTGGTGCTCTTTGTCCTCTCCAGCGTCACCAAGGTCCCCGTTCCGAAGGTCATCAAGGGCGTTATGCCGTTCTTCATTCCCATGCTCGCCACCCTGGTGATCATCACCTTCGTCCCCGCGCTCAGCCTCTGGCTGCCCACGCTGCTGGGTTTCCACTAACGTTTTGAAAGGCTCACCACCATGTCCCGAATCATCTCCGTCAACACCCAGGACGTCAGGTTCCCCACCTCCCTGGAACTGGACGGTTCCGACGCCGTCAACGTGGACCCCGACTACTCCGCCGCCTACGTCACCATCACCGCGGACGACGGCGAAAGCGGCCACGGCTTCGTGTTCACCTGCGGCCGCGGCAATGAGATCATCACCGCGGCGATCGAATCCTACGGCCGGCTGCTGATCGGCCGGGACACCGACGAACTGGTCAACGACCTCGGCGCCGCCTCCCGCCGCCTGGTTCACGACTCCCAGCTGCGCTGGCTCGGCCCGGAAAAGGGCGTCTCCCACATGGCCTGCGGTGCCCTGATCAACGCCCTCTGGGACATGCGCGCCAAACGCGAACGCAAGCCCCTGTGGCTGCTCCTGGCCGAAATGCAGCCGGAGGAGATTGTCAGCGCGATCGATTTCACCCACATCCAGAACGCCCTCACCCCGGCCGACGCACTGGACATCCTGCGCCGCGGCGCCGCCGGAAAGGAAGCCCGCATCGCCGAGCTCCAGCAGAGCGGCTACCCCGCCTACACCACCTCCCCCGGCTGGCTGGGCTACAGCGACGAAAAGCTGGTCCGGCTCAGCAAGGAGGCCGTGGCAGACGGCTTTGGACTCATCAAGCTCAAGGTGGGCGGAAGCCTCGACGAGGACCGCCGCCGCATGCGTCTTGCCCGCGAAGCAGTGGGCCCGGACATCCGGATCGCCATCGACGCCAACCAGCGCTGGGAAGTGGGAGAAGCCATCGACTGGGTCAACGCTCTGGCCGAGTACAACCCCTGGTGGATCGAAGAACCCACCAGCACGGACGACATCCTGGGCCACGCCGACATCCGCAAGGGCGTCTCCCCCGTCAAGGTGGCAACCGGCGAGGCCGTCGCCAACCGCATCGTCTTCAAGCAGCTCCTGCAGGCCGGCGCGATCGATGTCGTCCAGATTGACTCCACCCGCGTGGCCGGCGTCAACGAAAACCTGGCCACCCTGCTGCTCGCTGCTCGCTTCGATACCCCGGTCTGCCCGCACGCCGGCGGCGTGGGCCTCTGCGAACTGGTGCAGCACTTCTCCTTCTTCGACTACGCCGCCGTCACCGGCACCATGGACAACCGCATGATCGAATACGTGGACCACCTCCACGAGCACTTCACCGAGCCGGTAAGGATCGACGGCGGCCGCTACCTCGCGCCGCGCCGGCCCGGTTCCGGCGCGGAAATGCACCCGGCCTCCCGGGAGCGCTGGACCTTCCCCGCCGGCCAGGGCTGGCTGGAACTCGGCGGCCGCGCCGCTGTTACCGCAGGAGTGAGCTGATGAGCAACACGAAGACTGCCCTCGAGGCGACCCCAAACGCCATGGAACAGACCACGTCAGAACAGGCGGCGCAGCAGATCCTGGCCGCCCACCGGGCCTGCGAGCAGTCCCGCGACGCCGCTCCCGCCACCCGCGCCTCCTGGCTGGAAGCAGTGGCCGCCGGCCTCGAAACCGGCGCCGACGAGCTGGTGGCCCTGGGTATCACGGACACCCATCTGGACGAGGGCCGGCTCCGCTTTGAGCTGCGCCGCACCGTCTTCCAGCTTCGGCTCCTGGCCCGGGAAGTGCTCCGTGGCGAACCCCTGGACGCCACCATCGATCATGCCGACCCGGACTGGGGGATGGGTCCCCGCCCGGATATCCGGCGAGTCAACGTGCCGCTCGGGGTGGTGGGCGTGTTCGGCGCCTCCAACTTCCCCTTCGCCTTCAGCGTCATGGGCGGCGACTCGGCCTCGGCGCTGGCCGCGGGCTGCGCCGTCGTGCACAAAATCCACGAAGGACACCTGCTGCTGGCCCTGCGGACCGGCGAAGTGGTGGTTCAGGCACTGGCCGACGCCGGCGCTCCCGCCGGCATGTTCTCCACGGTCACCGGCCGTGCCGCTGCCGGTACCCTGGTGGACCACCCGCTGGTCAAGGCCATCGGCTTTACCGGCTCCAGCGCCGGCGGCCGGACATTGTTCGACCGCGCCAACCGCCGCCCCGAGCCCATCCCCTTCTACGGCGAACTCGGCAGCATCAACCCGGTGTTCGTCACTGAAAAGGCCTGGGCTGCACGGAAGGACGCGATCCTCTCCGGCTATGCCGGGTCCTTCACCATGGGCATGGGGCAGTTCTGCACCAAGCCGGGACTGCTGTTCGTCCCGGACATTGACGCGGACGACGTCGGCACCGCCTTGAGCGGCTACCTCGCTGACAAGCCCAGCGCCCCGCTGCTGAGCCCCAAGCTGCGCGAGGGTTTCGACCAGGCGCTGGCCGGCCTTGCCGGCAGCGACGGCGTTGAGGTCCTGGTCCCCGGCGACCGGGCCGAAGCGCCGCGCCCCACCGTGCTGGCCACCACCGCGCAGGCAGTGACCAGTAATCCGGCGTTGCTGGCGCAGGAGATGTTCGGCCCGGCCACGCTGCTGATCCGGTACCCGCCCGGATCGGACCTGACAGAGCTTGCCCGGTTGCTGGAAGGCCAGCTGACCGCCACCGTGCAGGCCGAACCCGACGAGGAGCTGGCGGAACTGATCACTGTCCTTCGGGAGAAGACCGGACGTCTGCTCTGGAATGCCTGGCCTACCGGCGTCACGGTCAGCTACGCGCAGCAGCACGGCGGACCCTACCCGGCCACAACGGCTGCGGGCACCACCTCGGTGGGGACTGCCGCCGTCGGACGCTTTGTGCGGCCGGTGGCGTACGACTCCTTCCCCGAACCGCAGCTGCCTCCCGCCCTGCGGGACGGCAACCCGTGGGGCATCACCCGCAGGGTGGACGGAGTGTGGAAACCGGCTCCGGGTCCCGGCGCTCCGGCTGCTTCTCCTACCAGCAGGGAAGGTGAATGAGATGGCGGCGACTTCTTCAGCTGCCGCCGACATCCTGCCGGCAGATTACGCGTCCGGGCATTGGGTCGGCCGGGTCTGGGATCCGGAGTCCGGCGGGCCCCGCGTGGTCGCAGTGACATCGAACGGCGGGACCGGTGCAGGCGTCGTCGACCTCACGCACCTTGTCTCCACCGTCTCCGAGCTGCTGGACCACGCCGATCCGCTGACCGTCCTGGCTCAGGCCGGAGATGTTCCGCGCTGGCAGCTGGACGAGCTGGTGGGCGCGTCCTTGGTGCAGGACGGTCTCCGGCCGTTCCTCCTGGCCCCCATCGACCTGCAGGTGGTGAAGGCCTGCGGCGTCACGTTCGTGGACAGCATGGTTGAGCGCGTCATCGAGGAGCGCTGTGCCGGGGACGCCACCCGGGGCGCGGCAGTCCGCGAACAAGTGGCCCTGGCGCTGGGCGGGCACATCGGCGGCCTTCGTCCCGGGTCGCCGGAGGCTGCCCATGCCAAGGAAGTATTGATCGAGCAGGGCATGTGGTCGCAGTACCTCGAGGTGGGGATCGGGCCGGACCCCGAGGTCTTCACCAAGGCCCCGGTGCTGTCGTCGGTCGGTTTCGGCTCCCGGATCGGCATTCCGACGTTCTCTTCGTGGAACAACCCGGAACCGGAGCTGGTGCTGATTGCGGACTCACGAGGGAACCTCCGCGGGGCCACGCTGGGCAACGACGTCAACCTGCGCGACGTGGAGGGCCGCAGCGCGCTGCTGCTGGGCAAGGCCAAAGACAATAACGCGTCCAGCGCGCTGGGCCCGTTCATCCGGCTGTTCGATGGTCCCTTCAGCGTGGAGACGCTGCGCACCGAGGAGATCAGCCTGACCGTTGCCGGCGAGGACGGCTACGTGTTGGAGGGCCGGAACAGCGTGTCCCGCATCAGCCGTCCCTTCGAGGATCTGGTTGCTGCCACGTACGGTTCGCACCACCAGTACCCGGACGGTTTCGCACTGTTCACCGGCACACTATTCGCCCCCAAGCAGGACCGCGACACCTCGGGGCTCGGCTTCACCCACCATCCCAGTGACGTGGTGACCATCAGCAGCCCGCACCTGGGTGCCCTGGTGAACACCACCGGCGTCGCGGAAGAGCTGCCGCCATGGGACTTCGGCATCCGTTCGCTGTTCGCATACCTGGCTGAGCAGAGTCTCAGCGGGCAGGGAACCCCTTCGAGTCCGGCGCTTCAGGCGAAGTAGCTCCATCCTGTAGCGCCGCTGCTGATTTCCGAGTCCGGCGCCACTGCCAGGCTGCGACGCCGGCCTGGAATCAAATGGTGGGATGGCCGGCCTTTGAGCCGTGCGAGCCGGCCGATTGGGCACAGCAGCGGTGCAGGCTGGCCCTCCGGGGCCTGGACCGGTCGCCGGTGCCGGTCCGCGTCAGTCGACCGCGGGCGGCCGGCGCCGTCCCAGCGTCCGGAGGTAGGCGCCGAAGCCGTGCGGCGCGCGGGCGTGGATCCGGCCCGAGGTCAGCACGCGCATACTGTCCGTGGCCGTGACAGTGAAGGCACGGTTGCGGAGGCTCTGCACCAGGGTCCGGTCCTCGTGGGAGGCGAGCTTCGGGAAGCCTCCGGCGGCCAGGTAGGCAGAGGCCCTGACTCCGAAGTTGGCCCCGTAGACGTGCGGGTGGTCCTCCTCGAAGGGATGCCGTTCCAGCCACCGCCGGAGCAGCTCCGGGTCCATGCCGGCGGGGTCCGGCTCCACCGAGCCCAGCACGGCGTCGGCTCCGGCCTCGGCGAATTCCAGCTGGCGGAGCAGCCAGTTTTCCGGAACCTGCGAGTCCGCGTCCGTGTTGGCAAGCCAGGTCCGTCCAGCCCACGGCGGGGGCGTCCAGCGTTTGCCGGGCGGTCTCCGTCGGGATGGTCCGATGCCGGCGGCCCGGATGCCGGCCGCACGGCTGGCTCCGGTGTTGCGGAAGGACACTTCGAGGCCGCTGAAGCGCGGGTCTGCCGCGGCGTAGCGGGCCGTGATGGCGGCGGAGCCGTCGGTGCAGCTGTCCAGCACCACGGTCACGTGGATGTCCACTGCGGGCCGGAGCCGGCGCAGGGCGTCGGCGGCGCGCTGCACGGCCTGCAGGGCGCGGCCGAGGTGCTCTTCCTCATTGTGGGCGGGCAGCACGACGGCGATCCGGTCGATGCTGTGTCCGCGGGGCAGCGGCAGGGCAAGGGCGGCCATTCCGCCTAGCCTTCCGGGCCCGGGACGCTGGCGGCTGCCCTTCCCGGGTCCTCGCCGGAGCCGGGCGCGATCAGGACCTCCAGGATGAAGTCGCGCTCCCGATACAGCCCGGCGTCGGCCCAGCCGAGCTGGCGGCGTGCGGCGGCGTGGACGGAATCACCGTCGAGCTCCCAGCCGGAGATGGGGTGCCGCCAGTGGCACAGGGCCAGGGTGCCGCCGGGCAGGAGCGCCGCCTCGACCCGCCCGAACAGCTCAGCCAGCTCGCCGGGTGCGAGGTAGTAGCCCACCTCGGAAACCACGATCAGGTCGAAACGGCCGTCCGGCCAGTCCTGCGGGACCGTGAGGTGGCGGGTCCTGGCCGCGGGCAGGGGTTCGAGGCGCCGGGCGGCGTGGGCCAGCGCGGCGCTGCTGGCGTCGACGGCCAGGAAGCTTTCACAGCGTTGCGCGAGTTCCACGCTGAGCGTCCCGATCGAACAGCCGATTTCGAGTCCTGCGGTGTAGGTCAGGCCGGGCAGGGCCGCGAGGGTGAGGGAGCGTTTGCGGTGTTCGTACCAGCTGGTGGTGTACTGCCAGGGGTCGTCGGTTCCGGTGTGCACCTCGTCAAATACGCCTTCGGCGTCGGCCGCGGCGTAGGAGCCGCCGGACGCGCCAGCGGCCGGACGCTGCCACGCGAACGTCTCGAACGGCCGTTCGAAGTGTGCCAGAAAGGCCGGCGGGAGCAGCACCTCATCGCCCGGCTGAGCCGACAGGGGCCGGACCTGGGTGAGGTGGGAGGCCATGGCCGCCGCCTTGGCACGCTGTTCCACGGGGTCCAGCGGCAGGCGCAGCCACGACTGCCAGGCCGGGTCCGTGCCATCGGCCCAGAGCCAGTACCAGATGGGGTATTCCAGCAGTCCGTGGCCGCCGGCGCCGGCTGCCTCGGCGGCGGCGGAGCCGAGTGCCTCGTGGTCGGTGTGTCCGTCGTGCCGGTACGGGGCCACAAGCGTGATCCGTTCCGCGGGCAGCCCCGATGCGGCCGTTGCCTCGGCGATGGCGTGCTGCAGCGCGGCGTGCAGTTCCGTGCGGTGATTGGCGAGCCTGCCGTCGGGAAGGGCGAGGAACCGCCAGTGCGGGTCCGGCAGCAGGTGCGTGAGCGCGCCGCCGAATTCCTGGAGCCGCACGGCGGCGAGCTGTTCCGGCGTCGTTGTGGGTGAGTCCGGGTGCGAGGCCTCCCCCGCCGTGCACAACAGCACCGTCACCCGGGCGCCGAGTCCCCGGAGCCGGGCCAGCAGCCCGCCGGCACCCAGGGATTCGTCGTCCGGATGCGCGGCCAGGACGATGAATGCCTGGCCGGCGAGCTCCCCGGCGTCGAGCGGCAGCTCCGGGAGGGCTGCCAGTCCGCTGGCTGCCCAGGCGTCCTCGCCGGTTCCGGCGTCCTGATGGGTGAAGCTCACCATGGATCGTCCCCCTTGAGCGTGAGGGCACCAAGCTGGGCGTCGTCGCGCATGGCGTGGTGCTGGCGGATGTAGAGCGAGAGGTCGGCCATGCGCTTTCCGTAGACCTCGTCGAACGCGAGCGGGCCCGGTCCGAGGTTCTGGCTAACCAGCGTCTGGATGCGTTCGACGGCGGTGGCGACGGCGCCGCGGACGCGCAGGGCCTCGCTCCAGGCGCCGGTGTCCGCGAGTTCCCCGGCGTCGATCCGCGCGGCGGTCCGGGCGAGGTATCCGGTCAGGGCAGTGAGCATGCGGTCGATCTCGCCGAGGTGCGCCAGCGCGAGCTGGTCCGGTTCGCGTCCGCCGCCGGCCGCCTTGAGCAACGAATCCCTGAAGCCGCGGGCCACCGCGACGGCGCCGCCGAGCCAGCAGGCCGCCACGCCCATGCCGCCCCAGGCGAAGCCGGGCCGGCGGTAGTACCAGCCGGAGTCGCCCAGCGGCACGGCCGGGACGGCGTCGAAGTGCACAGTGCCGCTGGGGATTTCCGTCAGTCCCCGGCTGGTCCACTGCGGATCATCGAAGCTGACGCCGGGGGCGTGGAGGTCGACGGCGAAGGCCGCCCGGGTGCCGTCGTCCAGATGGGCGGTCACGACGGCGTGGTCGAGCTGGGCGGCCAGGGAGCACCAGGGTTTGGAACCGTGTAGCAGGAAACAGCCGTCCGCGGGTTGGGCCTTGAGCCGCAGGCCGGCGGCTTCGGCGGCGAACACGCCCCAGGCGCCGTCGAAGGGGACGTCGTCAAAGTCCGGGCAGTCCCAGCCCGCTATGGCCGCCTGGCCTGCGGCTTGGGCAAGGATCGCTGAGGCGTCCAGATGGGGTTCGATGGCCCGGCCGGCTGCGACATCGACGGCGGTGACGGAAGCCAGGATTTCCCACAGGAACGCCGTCCGGCCCTCGCCGGGGTTCGGGGCCGCTGCTGCGGCGGCTTTAGCCAGCTCCAGCAGCGCCGGAACGTCGCCGACGGCCGACCCGGCAGCCGCCAGCAGGGTGCTGAGTCCGGCCAGGTCCTCCGGGGCAGAGCTGATCCTTACGAGGTGCCGCTGGGAATCGGGAGTCCGGTTCATTCGGTGGCCTGTGCTCCTTTTTAAAGTGTGCCTGATGCTATCGGCGTCCATGCCTGCCGGCGGGCTACTGCCCGGTAATTTTTGGTCGCTCAGTAAATCTAAGCACACTTAGCACTTCGGGATTCCGGTGGCAGCCGCTCCCGGCGCGGGGCGCGCGGTTTGCTACACCACGCGGGCCAGCGCGAATCCGTCCCACCCCTTGGAGCCCACGGTCTGGATCACGGTGCCGTCCAGTCGTGGGTTGTCGCCGAGCATTTGCAGGGCGCTGATGATGCCCGGGGCGTTGACGGGGTCCAGGGCGGGTTCCAGCACTGAGCCTTCCCAGACCACGTTGTCCATCACCACCGCGGTGCCTGGCCTGCCCAGGCGGATGGCCCAGTCGAGGTAGTGGGGATTGTTTTCCTTGTCCGCGTCGATGAAGACGAAATCGAAGGGTTCGGCGCCCTCGTCGGCAAGTTCCTGCAGCGTCTCAAGTGCCGCACCGACCCGGATCTCCACGACGTGGCCCAGCCCGGCGAAGTCGACGTTGGCGCGGGCCACGTCTGCGTGTTTGGGGAGGTATTCGCACGTGATCAGCCGGCCGCCGTCGGGCAGCCCCTGGGCCATCCAAATGGTGCTGAAGCCGGCCAGCGTCCCGATCTCCAGCACGCGGCGGGCGCCGGAGAGTTGGACCAGCAGCTTGAGCAGCTTGCCGGCGGTGGGGGCGACCTCGATGGGCGGCATGCCCGCCTCGAGGGCGGTGGTGACGGCGCGTTTCAGGGTGTTGTCCGGGCGGACCACGACCTCGGACAGGAAGTCCTCGACGGCAATCCAGCGGGCAGTGGGCTGATGCTCGATCATGACTCAGTGTCCCAGCTGACCGGGCGTGGCGGTAGGCCGCCGGAGGTAGGGCGCAGGGCGGGGCGTCCGGTCATGCGCCAGGCCAGGCGCCGGTTGGGGATGGCCTCGGCCGGCTTCGTCATTCGTCATTATTGTCGGTGCCATCTGAGAATCTGGGTTTATGGAAAGCACTGACTGGTGTGCGGAGGGCAGGGCGGCGCTGGCGGCTGTTGCGGCGTTGACTGCGGCGCTGGATTCCGTCACCGCGGCCGGCGCTGACGCTGATCCGGCTGGTCCGCCGGGTGCTGATCAGACGGGTCCGCCGGGTGCTGTTCAGACTGGTCCGTCAGGTGCTGTTCTGACGGGTTCGTCAGGGGTCGATCCGTTGTGGGAGGATCCGTTGCGGGATTTGGCGGATGATTGCCTGGATGGCCTGACCGTCATGGCGCGGTGGGAGGCGCGCGCCGCTGCGTTGAAGGTGCGGCTGGCAGCGACCTATCTGCAGGCCGCCGACGCTCTGGCGCCACCGGCGGTGGCGCTGCACGACAACATGGGCCAGGAGATGGCGGTGACGGCGGAGATCGCGTGTGCCCTGACGGTGAGCGAGCAGACCGCGGGGGCGTTCCTGGGCGACTGCCTGGCGCTGACGAAGACGTTGCCGCTGACCCTCGCGGCGCTGACGGCGGGCACGATTTCCTGGGCGCACGCCCGGATCATGGTGGACGAAACGACCAGCCTGGACCCGGCCGGGGCGGCGGCGCTGGAGGCGCACTTCCTGGACCCGGCCGCCCCGAACCCGGCCCGGGGGTGCCCGGCCGGGGAGCTGGTCCCGGGCAGGTTCCGGGCCAAGGCCCGCACGTGGCGTGAACGCCACCACCGGGAGAGCATCGAACAGCGCCATGCCAGGTGCGCCGCGGACCGGCGGGTCGAGTTCCGCCCGGACACTGACGGGATGGCCTGGTTCTCCGCCTACCTTCCGGCCGACACCGCCGCGGGGATCTGGGAACGGACCACCGCCGCCGCCCGCGCCCTGCAGGGCCCGGACGAGGAACGCACCCTCACCCAGCTCCGCGCCGACATCGCCGCCACCTGGCTCCTCACCACCGGCGCCACCAGTAACAATGGCACCACCGGCGCTGGTGGGGAGGGTGCGGTGTGCGGAGATGCGGTGGGCGGGGGTGTGCCGTCGCCGCGGGCGCAGGTCCTGATCACCGTCCCGGTCCTGTCCCTGCTCGGCGCCGGACAGGAACCGGCGATGCTGGACGGATACGGGCCGATCCCGCCCTCGATGGCCCGCCGCCTGATCACCGACGGCGCCGGGTCCTTCCACCGGGTCCTGATCGACCCCCGCGACGGGGCGCCGCTGGAAATCGGCCGCACCAGCTACCGCCTCACCAAAGCCCAGCGGCACTGGCTGATGCTCCGTGACGGTAGATGCCCGTTCCCGGGGTGCAACAACCACTCCCTAGACAACGAAGCGGACCACCTCCTGGCCTGGGCCGACGGAGGCACCACCGGGATCACCAACCTCGGACAGCCCTGCCGCAAACACCACAAGCTCAAACACAACTCAGCCTGGACACCGGCCGGGGCCAGCAAAACCGCCCCGCCCGGCTGGACCTCCCCCTCTGGGCGAAACTACCCCAGCGAACAGCAGGACTGGGAACCACCCCACTGGCCGGACGACTGGCCGGATTCGGGATCAGAATCAGACACAGGCACGGCCACGGGCATGGACCTGGACACAGGCACGGGCATGGATTCGCCACCGGGCGTGGACCCGGACGTCGACCTGGACTTCGACACGGGCCTGCCCCCGGACCCCGGCCCGAATCCAGAACAGGAACAGGAACTGCCCGCGGACCCCCTCCCCGACTGGTACCTGTCCACGGCCGGGCAGCCGTCCCCCACCGCGGACACGGCAGCCCCGAACTGGCCAGAGACCCTCAACGACCCCCTCCGGAAAGCCTCCTGACCCGGCGCCTGACCGCGTTTGGGGCCGCTCCCGCTGCGGTTGGTGAAGGAAAGGTTCAAGCGACGAGACGTCGTCGGACGGTTCGGCATCTTCAAGCAATGACGCGTTCTGGCAATGTCGCAGCTCCGCCACCCGCAGCGGCGGAGTCGTCCCGCGCAATCACGATCTGGCTCCAGGAGCCAGGAGCCTGGCCCTAGTCGCGAAGGGCCCCTTCCAGGCGTTCCATTTTTCCGCTGAGTTCGCCCGTAAAGCCGGGCCGGATATCCGCCTTGATGACGAGGGAGACCCTGCTGCCGTAGCGGCCCACGGCCTCGGTGGCGCGCTTCACGACGTCGAAGACTTCGTCCCACTCCCCCTCGATCGTGGTGAACATCGAGTCGGTGTGGTTCGGCAGGCCGGACTCCCGGACGATCCGCACCGCTTCGGCGACAGCGTCGTGGACCGACGCCTCGTCGGTTGGGACGGCTGCGGAACCGGCGGAGGAATGCGGGGCCGTACGCGCGGGACGGCCTGAGGGTGCGACGGAGAATGCTAGCAACATGGCACCAGTCTTTCACGTGTTCCGTCGGCCTGACAGTGGCGATGGAGCCCCGGAATGACCGGTTCCCGGGCTCGGCCATGGCCCGGGGCAGGCTACCGGATCCGTCACATAAATCAATACCCGGGAGTAATCTCCCTGCCCCAGCCGTGCGTTGCTAACCTAGGCAAATGAACCGGGTAGCAGACCGAAGGCCGCTCCGCGCCGATGCCGCGCGGAATGTGGACAAGATCATCACCGCCGCCCGCCAGTGCTTCCGCGAACACGGCCCCGAGGTCCCGCTTCAGACCATCGCCGCTACCGCCGGGGTTGGCCCGGCCACCCTCTTCAGGAACTTCGCCGACAAGGAAGAACTCGTCCTCGCGACCCTGCACCGGCAGCTCGGCCTGCTGGTCAACCCCGTCATCGAGGAGGCCCTCGCCGGACCGGACGCCGCCGACGGTCTCTTCCGTGTCATTGACGCGCTCATGGGGGTGGCCAGCGAAGAGGCCAACCTGCTGGGAGCCGTCGCCGGCCGGCGCGGACTGCTCACCGGCATCACCGGCGATCTGATTGAATCCGTGGCAGTGCTCCTCGGCCGCGGGCAGGGCCAGGGAACCCTGCGCAGCGACATTTCGATGACGGACCTGATCCGTTTGCTTGCCATGCTGATCGGCGTCGTGGACACGATGGAGGCAGGTTCGGATGCCTGGCGCCGCCCGGTCGCCCTCGTCGAGGACGCCATCCGAACGGAGCGCCCGCACCGGCCGCTGCCGCCGCAGGCCCCGTTGCCGGGCACCGCCTACGACGCCGTGCTCGGCTAGGACCAGTGCCCTGGGAAGCTGTGGCAGGCGCAGTCGGCGGCCTGCTGCTGGTCTACATCGTGCTGCTGCTCCTGCTGTGGGGCTATGCGCGCAGGCACCCGGAAACGGTGACGATGAAGGACGCGTTGCGGCTGTTGCCGGACCTGCTCAGACTTCTGCGCCGGCTGCTCGCTGACAAGACGCTGGGCGCCGGGGTGCGGATTCGGCTTGCCCTGCTGCTGGCCTACCTGCTCTCACCGGTCGACCTTGTGCCGGATTTTGTGCCCGTGATTGGCTACGCGGACGATGTGATCATTGTGGCTCTCGTGTTGCGCGCCGTGATTGCGCGGGCGGGCGAAGAGGCCCTGAGCCGGAACTGGCCGGGAACGCCGGACGGGCTGCGGCTCGTCCTCAGGCTCGCGGGCCTCGGAGCGCCGCGCTAGAAGCTCAGTCGTCTTCCGCCGGTTTCTCTTTGGCCTCCTGCAGGTGGTGCTGCAGTTTTTCCTCAGCCTCCCGACGGCGCCGGGCCATCTCGCGCAGCTCGCGGGTGGACTCTGCTCCCGGCGGAACGAACGGTTCGTGCGGCTTGGAGTGGTGGCCTTTGCCGGGCGCAGGAGTATCCGGATCGTCAGTGTCGCTCATACCCGAATGCTCCCACGGGGCCTCGCCGGCAAGTAGGGACTAAAGACCGTTTTGGACCGGCACGGCCGGGACCGCTAGCCCCAGCCCAGCAGCCTGAGCCCGGCTGCCGCGCCGGCTCCGGCGAGGACGACCACGAGGAAGGGTGCCCGGAACACCAGGGCGAGGCCGGCCGCGGCCAGTGCCCCCAGGCGTGCGTCCAGTGCCAGCGTCTGTCCGGAGGCCACGGTGTTCACGATCGTCAGGGACGCCAGCAGGCCGATGGTCATGGTCCCGGCGATCCGGGACATCCGGGGATCGCGGAGCACGCTGGCCGGGACCAGGTAGCCCAGCAGTTTCCAGGCGTACGCCAACAGGCAGGAGAGCAGCAGCCACATCCACAGCGTCATGCGGCACTCCCGCCGGGACGCGCATGCGGGTGTTCGGCGTAAGGATCCACGTCCGGTTCCAGCCCTTCATCGCTGCGGCCATGGCTGAACCAGCCAATTACTGCCGCAACGACCGCGGCCACCAGGATCGGCACGCCGGCGGGCACCAAAGGTACGGCGAGCACGGTGGCCAGAGCGCAGACGACGGCGATCGCCACAGGTTCGCGGCCCTTGAGCCGTGGCCAGAGCAGGCCCAGGAACGCCGCCACGGCGGCACCGTCCAGGCCCCACTGCTTGGGATCCCCCATGGCCCCTCCGGCCAACGCACCCACGGCGGTGAACAGGTTCCAGAGGACGAAGATGCCCAGCCCCGCGGTCCAGAAGCCGCGCTTTTGCTCGAGCGGGTCCGCCTGTCCGGTGCCCGTGGCGGTGGACTCGTCGATGGTGACGTGGGCGGCGGCGAACCGCAGCCAGCCCCGGGGCTGCAGCAGCGCGTTGACCTGCATCCCGTAGATACCGTTGCGCATGCCAAGCAGGGTGGCTGCCCCCATCGCGGCGACGCCGGAGCCGCCACCGGCCACCACCCCGATGAAGGCGAACTGCGAGCCGCCGCTGAACAGCAGCAGGCTCAGAGCCATGGTTTGCCAGAAGTCGAGTCCCGAGGTGACGGACAGTGCGCCGAAGGAGACGCCATAGAGGCCGGTGGCGATGCTGATGGACAGCCCGACGCGCACGGCCGGGGACTGCAGGAGATTCATTGGCGGACCGGTTTCCGCGGGTGAGGCGTCCTGGGAACCGCGTTCCTCAGGCTCCAGGCCCAGGCAATGAGCGGCGCCTGCAGCGGCAGCCGCAGGGTGTGTGCGCGGCGCTGGCCGGGCGTGCCGTCCGGGCCGTAGGCCTTGCGGAGGGCGGCGACGTGACCGGCGAGGAAGAGGGTGAACATGGCCGCGACACCGCCGGCGGCGGCGCGGCGGGTCGCCGGAATCAGGAGTCCGACGGCGGCACCCGCCTCCAGCAGACCGCTGAGCGCCACCCATTCGTCCCGGGACAGCACGGCGACGGGGCTGTTGGACTGTTCGCCGGTGTCGTCGCGGCAGAGGAAATCCGGAACGACCGGCCCGAAGAACCCGGGATCGTTGAAGTGCTTCGCGGCACTGGCCAGCAGCAGTGCGCTCATCGCCACGGCAGAGAGCATCTGGGTGTCCCGGCGGGACCAGCGAGATGGCATGGAACAACTCAATCACAGCCATGGACGCGCCGCTAACCGCGCCCGGCGGCGAAGAAACAGGACTTTCCGCAGGGGTCCGCGCCCGTTAATCCGGCGTACCTTGTTGACTATGAGCAGCGTCGTGGAAATGACCGGTGTCGTAAAGCGGTTCGGGGCCGTGACAGCCCTGGACGGACTCGATTTCGAGGTCGCTGCCGGCGAGGTGCACGGCTTCCTCGGCCCCAACGGATCCGGCAAGTCCACCACCCTGCGCCTCCTGCTGGGCCTTTTGCGCTCCAATGCCGGTTCCATCAGGGTGCTTGGGCTGGACCCGTGGCGCGACGTGGCGACCCTGCACCGCCGGCTGGCCTATGTGCCCGGGGACGTGGCCCTCTGGCCGAACCTGACCGGCGGCGAAGTGATCGAGCTGCTGGGCCGTCTTCAGGGCGGCCAGGACCGCGCCCGGCGTGACCGTCTGCTGGAACTGTTCGAGCTGGATCCCACGAAGAAGGCGCGCACCTACTCGAAAGGAAACCGGCAGAAAGTGGCCCTCGTTGCCGCCCTGGCCACCGACGCCGAGCTGTTCCTGCTGGACGAGCCGACGAGCGGGCTGGACCCGCTGATGGAGGACGCGTTCCGCGGCTGCGTCCGCGAACTGCGCGCGCAGGGCCGCAGCGTTGTGCTCAGCAGCCATATCCTCAGCGAAGCCGAGGCGCTCTCCGACCGGGTCAGCATCATCCGCTCCGGAAGGGTGGTGGAGACCGGCCCCCTGGAGCAGCTGCGGCACCTGACCCGCACCTCGGTCACGGCCGACGTCGCAACCGTGCCGCCGGGGCTGGACCTCCTGCCCGGCGTCCACGACGTCGTCATCACCAACCACCGGGTCACTGCCCAGGTCGAGCCTGCCGGACTGAACCACCTGATGCAGGCGCTGACGACGGCGGGGCTGACGGCCCTTACGAGCCAGCCGCCGACGCTGGAGGATCTGTTCCTGCGGCACTACGGTGACATCACCGCCGGGGTTCCGGCCGCGGCCGTCGGCGCGTCGCCGGGCCGGACGGGCTCCCCCGGGCCGGGCGGGCGACGGGCCGGCGATGCCTGAGACCCTGGCCGGAACGGGTGCCCTGATCAGGCTCGGGCTGCGGCGGGACCGCTGGCTGCTGCCGGTCTGGATCGCCGGCTTCGCCCTGATCGCCTATTCGACGGCCCTGGCCGGAGCGGAGCTCTACCCGGACGTGGCGAGCCGCATCGAGGCCTCCACCGCCGTGAACGCGACCGCCTCGATGGTCGCGCTCTTCGGACGGATCTACGATCCCGCCTCCATCGGGGCGCTCTCGCTGATCAAGTACACCGCTTTTATGACCGCCATCCTCGCCGTCCTGATGGTCATTCTCGTCATCCGGCACACCCGCAGCGATGAGGAGACCGGACGTTTGGAGTTGCTCGGCGGCGGCAGATTGGGCCGCGACGCCCCGCTGGCGGCCGCGCTCTCGATCAGCCTCGGCGCCAATGTGGTACTCGGACTGCTCTCGGCGGCCGCGTTGGCTGCCGGCGGGTTGCCGGCGGCCGGTTCCCTCGCTTTTGGTCTGGGCTGGGCCGCCACCGGAATGGCGTTCAGTGCCGTGGCGGGGCTGGCGGCGCAGGTGACCGCCAGCGCCCGGGCCGCCACCGGGCTCAGCATCGGCGTCGTCGCCGTCACGTACGCGCTGCGGGCAGTCGGGGACCTGGCCGAACCGGGGCCGTCGGTGCTCTCCTGGCTGTCGCCCATCGGGTGGAACCAGCAGATCCGGGCGTTCGCCGGGGACCGCTGGTGGGTGCTGGTGTTGCCGGTCAGCCTGTGTCTGGTCCTGGTCCCGGCCGCTTTTGCGCTCCGTGCCAGGCGCGACCTTGGCACCGGGCTGCGTACCGAGCGCCCGGGGCCCGCCGTCGGTTCGCTCTCCGGCGTCTGGGACCTGGCGGTGCGCCTGCAGTATCGCGTGCTGCTGGCCTGGGCCGTGGCATTCCTCATTTTCGGCGTCGTCATCGGGTCCCTGGTCAGCAACGTGGGAGAGCTGCTGAGTTCACCGACCGCCCAGGACCTGATCAAGGTGCTGGGCGGCCGGGAGGCCCTGACGGACGCGTTCCTGGCCGCGGAGATTAGTATCATGGGGTTGCTGGCTGCTGCCTATGGGGTCTCCTCGGCCAACCATCTGCGCAGCGAGGAGGCCGCGGGCCACACCGAAGCCCTGCTGGGCACGGCTGCCACCCGCATCCGCTGGGCCAGCAGCCACTTCGCGTTTGCGCTGGCCGCGGTCGCTGCGCTGCTCCTGGTGGCGGGGGTTTCGATCGGCGCCGGCGCCGCCTTCGCCGTTGGCGACGCCGCGCTGGTGGGCCGCAGCACCGTGGCCGCCCTGGCCCAGGTGCCTGCCGCGTGGGTAGTAACCGGTGCCGCGCTGGCGGTGTTTGGCTGGGCGCCCCGGCTGGCCGGGGCGGTCTGGGGACTCCTGCTGGGCCTGGTCGCCCTGGGCGAATTCGGGGTGCTCTGGAATGCCCCGGAATGGCTCATGGATCTCTCGCCGTTCCGGCACTCCCCGCTGCTCCCGGTGGACTCCGACGCAGTGCCGGCGCTGGCGGGCCTCATCGTGGCCGCGGCAGCTCTCGCGGCACTGGGCTACGCCGGTTGGCGGCGCCGCGATCTCGCAGCCTAATGCCGTGAAGGTGCGGGCTTAGCGGAGACTCCGGGACCCTGCCGACAGCTGGGCGAGGACCTGTGCGGGCCGGTTCGTGGTGATCTCGTGGATCCCGAGCTGCTGGCAGAGTGCGACGTCGTTTTCCGAGTCCACGGTCCATACCCTGAAGCGCCGGCCGGAGTGGAGCCAGCGCCGGATGGTCCGGGAATGCTCGCGGACGTAGTCGATGCCCGGCCCGGCCAGCCCGGTCTCGCAGTCATCCAGAATCCGCTCGGCTTCGGTTCGCGCGGCCTTCATCACGTTCGCGAGCGCCCCGCCGGTGAGTGCACCCAGGCCGAGTTCCTCGCGGATCTCCTCGACGTTGACGTCATCGACGAGCTGGCAGACGGCGGACGCCGGGACTGATTTCAGCAGGTGCTTCACCGAGTCCGGGCTGAAGCTCATGAACGACACCGTGATGTTGCCGAGCCGGGACGTCGCAGAATCCCAGCCTGCGGCGCTGAGGACCGCCAGCACCCGGTCCTCCAGCCTGAGCTGGAAGGGGCTGGGGTGTTTGAGCTCAATCGCCAGCCCGATCTCCCGGCCTGCGGTCCGCAGCAGGGCCAGCAGCTCCGGGAGGGTCAGCAGCTGGGTGGACCTGGCGCCGTACGCGTCCGGAATCCGGACGCCCTTCCAGGAGGAGAAGTCCAGCTGCCGGAGCTCCTCCAGGGTCCGGTCCGCCACCGGGCCGGTGCCGTCCGAGGTGCGGTCCAGGTTGGCGTCGTGCAGCAGCACCGCGTGCTGGTCCCGGGTGAGGTGGACGTCGCACTCCACGCCGTCGGCGCCGTCGGCGATTGCCTGCAGGTAGGCGGCCCGGGTGTGCTCGGCGAAAGTCTCGCTTGAACCGCGGTGGGCGTAGACCAGCGGACGGGCTGCGGCGGACTCGTCAGTCGTCATGCTGACACGTTAGCCGACAGCCGCTGCGAAAGCGGGACTAGGCTGGGCACATGCACGTGAATACTGAGCCAAGTACCCGTTCTGAAGGCCCCGGCGGCGCCGGAGCTGCCGCGGCCGGGCGTCCCGGCCGCCGCCAGACCGTGACCGCCGGCGACGCCGAGAAGGCGTCCGCGCTGCGGAAGATGAAGCTGCTGGCGCTTGCGCTGCTGATCCTGATGGCCATCATCTTTGTGGTCGCCTTCGCCCTGCAGAAGCAGTATCCGTGGCTCGAATACGTCCGGGCCGCGGCCGAGGGCGGCATGGTCGGCGCCCTCGCCGACTGGTTCGCCGTGACGGCCCTGTTCAAGTATCCGATGGGCCTCAAGATCCCCCACACCGCCATCATTCCCCAGCGCAAGGACCAGATCGGCGCCTCGCTGGGAGAATTCGTGGAGACGAACTTCCTCTCGGAGCAGGTCGTCCAGGAAAAACTGGCCTCTGTTGACATTGCCCGCAAGGCGGGCGCGTGGCTCTCCGGTCCCGGCGGTGCCGAGCGTGTCGCCAAGGAAGGCGCCGCCGTCATCCGCGGCGCCTTTACGGTACTGAACGACGACGACGTCCAGGCCGTGATCGAGGGCATGGTCCGCCGGCATCTGCTCACCCCGCCGTGGGGGCCGCCGGTGGGGCGGGTCGCCCAGCGCATCTTCGAGGACGGCCACCACCACGCGCTGGTGGACGTGCTCGTGGACCGCACCGTGGACTGGGTGCGGGACAACCAGGACACGGTCAACCGGCTTGTCACCGACCGTTCCCCGACGTGGGTGCCGTCGTTCGTGGACGGGCTCGTGGGCGACAAGGTCTATGTGGAGATCCTGAAATTCACCCGCGCCGTGCAGTCCGATCCGCGGCACCAGGTCCGGCTCTCCATCGATAAGTACCTCAAGGACCTTGCCCAGGACCTGCAGCATGATCCGGTGATGATCGCCCGAGCTGAAGGCATCAAGGCCCAGGTCCTCGGCGATCCGGAGATCCGTGAGCTTGCCTCCCGCACCTGGGGCACCATCAAGGCCGCGCTGCTCTCCGCCGTCGACGATCCGCACAGCGAACTGACCGTCCGGTTCAAGGCTGCCGTCCATGACTTCGGCACCCGGCTGGTGGTTGACCCCGAACTGGCCGGCAAGGTGAACCAGTGGATCGGCGACGCCGCCGGGTACCTTGTCAGGACCTACCGCTCGGACATCGCGGGCGTGATCACCGATACCGTGGCCCGCTGGGACGCCGAGGAAACCTCGCAGAAGATCGAACTCCAGATCGGCAAGGACCTGCAGTTCATCCGGATCAACGGCACCGTGGTGGGCGCCCTCGCCGGGCTCGCGATCTTTAGCGTGGCGCATCTGGCCTTCGGCTGACAGCGCGCCGCAGCGCCGGCTAGGCGGCCGCGACTTTCGCCTTCGTCCGGCCCGGCACTGCGAAGATCGTGAAGGCCAGCGCAGCAAGTGCGGTGACCACCAGCAGCAGCAGCCCGATCGAGTAGCTGCGCGTCGCGGCGTCGTACGTGGCTCCCATGATCAGCGGCGGGAAGTACCCGCCCAGGCCTCCGGCGGCGCTCACCACTCCGCTGATGCTGCCGACTTTTCCCGGCGGGGCGAGCACCCCGACCCAGGCGAAAACCCCGCCGGTCCCGAGGCCCAGTGCCGCCGCCATGGCGACAAACGTCAGGCCGGCGGGGACCTCGCCGTCGGGCTGCAGGTTCACCACCCAGGCGAGGACCGCGACGCCTGCCAGTGAGGTGAGCACCACGGGCTTGGGCCCGAACCTGTCCGCGAGCACACCGCCCACCGGCCGTGCCAGCACGGCCGCCAGTGCGAATCCTGCGGTGCGCGCCCCGGCGCCGCTCGGGTCGAAGCTGTAGACGTCGCGGAGGTAGGTGGGCAGGTAGGTGGCGAAGGAGACGAAACCGCCGAAGACCACGGCGTAGAGGAAGCACATCTTCCAGGTGACGGGGGTCTTCGCGGCGTCAAGCAGCTTCGGGAGCACGGGGAGGCTGTTGCCGGTCCAGCCCGGGGCCTCCTTCATCCGGAACCACACCAGCGCCGCCATCACGGCGAGGATTGCGGCGATCAGCAGATGTGTGGGGAAGTAGCCGATTGCGGCGACCAGGCGCGGGTTCAGGAACGCGGCCAGCGCCGTGCCGCCCATCCCGGCGCCGAAGACGCCGGTGGCGAAGCCGCGCCGGGACGGCTCGTACCAGGCGCTGACGAAAGGGATCCCGACGGCGAAAACCGTTCCGGCGACGCCCAGCAGCAGCCCGGCGCCGAGCACCAGGGCGAAGGAGCTGAGGGTGCCGCCGACGGCCACGAGCAGGATCGGCAGGATCGAGGCCAGCAGCACAAAGGTGAACATCACGCGGCCGCCGTGACGGTCCGTCAGGGCGCCGACAACGATCCGGCCCAGCGAACCGACGAACACCGGCATGGCCACGAGCACGCCGGTGGCGGCCGGGTTCAGCTGGAGGTTCTGGGTATAGAAGGCTCCGAGGGTCGCCACCGAGTTCCAGGCCCAGAACCCGACCACCGACGCGGAGGTGGCGAGCACCAGGTTGAGCGTCCGCCCCGCGGGGACGGCCGAAGGAAGGGGCGCGGATCCGGCCACTGGGGTTCCTCTCAGTTCGGTCAGTTTTTCAGTCGATTGCCGGGTCAGTTTTTGGGTCGGGTCAGCGGTTCCGGGTGTCCCGGTCGCGGGTTCCGACGGCGGACCAGCCGCGGCGGGCGGCGACGGTGGAGTTCCGCGCGGACGCGGCGCCGGCTTTGCTGCCGTCCCTGTCCCGGTCACGGGAGCGGTAGACGATGTAGGGACGGAACAGATAGTGGAACGGGGCCGTGAAGGCATGGACCAGCCGGGTGAAGGGCCAGATCAAGAACAGCGCCATGCCCACGAGGGTGTGCAGGTGGAAGGAGAACGGTGCGGCCGCCATGGCCGCCAGGTCCGGCTGGAAGATGAACAGGGAGCGGAACCACGGGGCCACGGTCTCGCGGTAATTGTGCCCGTGCTCGCCTTCGAAGACACTGGCCAGGGTGGTCCACAGGCCGAACACAATGGCGGCGGTCAGCACCACGTACATCGTCTTGTCATTTTTGGTGGTCGCCATAAAAACCGGCCCGGTGGTGCGGCGGCGGTAGATCAGCAGGAGGATCCCGCCCAGGGTCCCCACCCCCGCGATTCCGCCCACAAACAGGGCGTTGAAGTGGTAAAAGTCCTGGCTCATGCCCACCGCCTGGGTCCAGGCCATCGGGATGACCAGGCCGAAGAAGTGGCCCGCGATCACGGCGAGCAGGCCAAAGTGGAACAGGGGTGAGGCGATCCGCAGCAGCCGGGATTCGTAGAGCTGGGAGGACCTGGTGGTCCAGCCGAACTGGTCGTATTTGTAGCGCCAGACCAGGCCGCCCACGAGCACCACGACCATCACGTAGGGCAGGACGCCCCAGAGCACGATGTCCAGGGCGGAGATTTCGACGGCGGATCCGGGCTCGGTTTCGGACACCGGCATGGTCAGGCCCCCTTCACTGGCAGCAGGCGCGAATCGTAAGGGTCCAGGCCGACCGCTTCGGCGGGCGGACCGTAGCCGGCCATCCGCATCACGGCCTGCTCGTCCGCCGGCGACTTCCCGGGCAGGGTGTCGCAGATTGCCTGCAGGATCCGGGCGTGCGGAAGCTCATCCCGCAGCAGCCCGAAGCGGAGCATCTCCAGGCTCGCCCGGAAACGGGTCAGCAGCCCGCGGCCGGCAGCGAGGTCCACCAGGGCGGCGTACTCCAGGACCATCGGCAGGTAGTCCGGCAGTTCCCCGTGGGTGTCCACCAGAATGTCGCTCTGCCGGTACGTCGTTTTGAAGTTGCCGAGGACTTCACCGCGGCGCCGGGTGTCCCCGTCCGTCCAGTAGGACAGGTGCAGGGCGTGGCGCTTTCCGAGATCGAACTCGCGCACGTAACGGGCCTGGCTCTCAATCGGCGGTGTGGATTCCAGTGACTCCAGCACCTCCTGGAAGTCCGCGACGGCGCCGGGGAACTCGCCCAGCGCGGCCCGCATGAGCGGCACCCGGCCGATCAGTTCCTCATCCGGGTAGGACAGGCACCAGGCCGCCGCGAGGTACATCACCTGCTGGCGCCGGCTCACGGCCGTTCCCCCGGTGTGCCGGGGGACGCCGGTGTGCCTGGAACGGGTGCGGGCGGCTCCTCCGGAACGAGCGCCTTTTCCGGGAACAGACCCGGCGGTGCCCCCGTGCCGTCCCAGTTCAGCAGGTTCACCCGCCCCCGGAGGGTCGCTTCACCGGGGGCCGAGCCGGAGGTCTGCCGGTCCCGCAGGGCGTTGAAGGTTTCCACCGCCACCGGAACGGGCCTGCCGCTGGCCTCGCCGAAGGGGGAGGAATCCTGCATGCCCGGCCCGCCCTCGAAGTCCAGCGAGCAGCCCATTTCCTCCAGGTCATGGGCCTGTTCCACGTGGGCCTTCGGAATGACGTACCGCTCCTCGTACTTGGCTATCGCCATCAGCCGGTACATCTCGTACATGGTCTGCCCGTCCATGCCCACGGCTTCGGGGATGGATTCGTCGGGGTCGTTGCCCATGCTGATGCCGCGCATGAAGGAGCGCATCGCCGCGAGCTTTTTCAGGACCGCGGTGACCCGGTCCGCGTCGCCGGCGGTGAAGAGTTCCGCGAGGTACTCCACCGGGATGCGCAGCGCGTCGATGGCACCGAAGAGGTTGCCGGCGTCCTCGCCGTCGTGCCCCTGGTCCCGCAGCAGGTCCACCACCGGGGACAGCGGCGGCACGTACCAGACCATCGGCATCGTCCGGTATTCCGGGTGCAGCGGCAGGGCCACCTTGTAGACCTTGGCCAGGGCGTAGACCGGCGAGCGCCGGGCGGCGTCGATCCAGTCCTCCGGGATGCCCTGGGCCCTGGCTTCGGCCTGGACGGCGGGATCGTTCGGGTCCAGCAGCACGTCCATCTGGGCGTCGTAGAGCTCCTGGGGGTCAGTGACGGACGCCGCCTCGGTGACGGCGTCGGCGTCGTACAGGAACAGCCCCAGGTACCGGAGCCGGCCCACGCAGGTCTCCGAGCAGACCGTCGGCAGTCCCACCTCGACCCGCGGGTAGCAGAAGGTGCACTTCTCGGCCTTCCCCGTCTTGTGGTTGAAGTAGATCTTTTTGTACGGGCAGCCGGTGACGCACTGCCGCCAGCCCCGGCATTTGTCCTGGTCCACCAGCACGATCCCGTCCTCCACCCGTTTGTAGATCGCGCCGGAGGGGCAGGAGGCCATGCAGGACGGGTTCAGGCAGTGCTCGCAGATCCGCGGCAGGTAGAACATGAAGGTCTGCTCGTAGGCGAACTTGATCTTGTCCTCGGATTCCCGCCGGACCTTCTCCACGATCGGGTCCAGGTGGCCGTACTCGGTGGAACCGCCAAGGTCGTCGTCCCAGTTCGCGGACCACGTGATTTTGGTGTCCTCCCCGGTGATCAGGGACTTGGGCCGGGCTACCGGGAAATCGTCGCCCAGGGGCGCGTCGACGAGCGTTTTGTAGTCGTAGGTCCAGGGCTCGTAGTAGTCCTTGAGCTCGGGCTGGACCGGGCTGGCGAAGATCCCGAACAGCTTCTTCACCCGGCCGCCGGCCTTGAGCACCAGCTTGCCGCGCTTGTTCAGCACCCAGCCGCCCCGCCACTTGTCCTGGTCCTCGTAGCGGCGCGGGTAGCCCTGACCGGGGCGGGTTTCGACGTTGTTGAACCAGACGTACTCGGTGCCCGCACGGTTGGTCCAGGCCTGCTTGCAGGTCACGGAGCAGGTGTGGCAGCCGATGCATTTGTCCAGGTTCATGACCATGCCCATTTGAGCCATAACACGCATCAGTACTGCACCTCCTGGGAGCGACGGCGGACGGTGGCAACCATGTCGCGCTGGTTTCCGGTGGGCCCGAGGTAGTTGAACGCGTAGGCCTGCTGGGCGTAGCCGCCGATCAGGTGCGAGGGTTTGACCAGGAGCCGGGTGACGGAGTTGTGGATGCCGCCGCGCCGTCCGGTCGCCTCGGACTTCGGCACGTCGATGGTGCGTTCCTGTGCGTGGTGGACGTAGACCACACCGGCCGGCATCCGGTGGCTGACGATCGCCCGGGACACCAGGACACCGTTGATGTTCAGGCACTCCACCCAGTCGTTGTCCTTGACCTGGATGGACTCCGCGTCGGCGGGACTCATCCAGACCGTCGGCCCGCCGCGGGAGAGCGAGAGCATCAGCAGGTTGTCCTGGTATTCGGAGTGGATCGACCATTTGGAGTGCGGGGTCAGATACCGGACCACCACCTCCAGTTGCCCGTTCCCGCCGAGTTTGGGCTCGCCGAAGAGCCGGTGCATGTCCAGCGGCGGCCGGTAGATCGGCAGCGCCTCGCCGATGTCGATCATCCAGTCGTGGTCCAGGAAGAAGTGCATCCTTCCGGTCAGGGTGTGGAACGGCTTGAGCCTTTCCACGTTGATGGTGAACGGGGCGTAGCGCCGGCCGCCCGTTTCGGAACCGGACCATTCCGGCGAGGTGATTACCGGGACCGGCCCGGCCTGGGTCTGGGCGAAGGTGATGAACTTTTCCTCGGAACCCTCGGAGAGGTCGGCCAGTTTCCGGCCGGTGCGGAGTTCCAGGTCCTTGAAGCCCTGCACGGACAGCGCGCCGTTGGTGGTGCCGGAGAACGCCAGGATGGCCTCGGCCATTTTCGCGTCGGTGTCGATCGCCGGGCGGCCGTCCGCGGCGCCGCCGAGCATCACGCCGTTGGAGCGGCTGAGCCGGTCCAACGGGCCGGCGAGTTTGTAGGTGACGTTTTTGACCGTGAAGCCCAGCTTGTCGGCCAGCGGCCCGACGGCGGCCAGCTTGTCCGCGATGGCCGTGTAGTCCCGCTCCACCACGGAAAAGATGGGCATGTTCTGCCCGGGCACCGCCGGGATGGACGTCTCCCGCCAGTCCCGGACGATCCCGCCGGGCTGGGCGAGCTGGCCGGGGGTGTCGTGCTGCAGCGGCACGCTGACGAGGTCCCGGCGCACGCCCAGGTGGGTTCTGGCCTGCCGGGAGAACTCCTGGGCCAGCAGCTGGAACATGTCAAAGTCCGTTTTGGTCTCCCAGGGCGGGTCGATCGCGGGCGTGAAGGCGTGCACAAACGGGTGCATGTCGGTGGAGGACAGGTCATGCTTCTCGTACCAGGTGGCGGCCGGGAACACGACGTCGGAGAGCAGCGTGGTGGAGGTCATCCGGAAATCAGCGGAGACCAGCAGGTCCAGTTTTCCTTCCGGCGCCTGCTCGTGCCATTTCACGTCCCGGGGTTTGAGCCCTTCGGCGTGGTCCTTGCCCAGGACGTTGTTGTGGGTGCCGAGCAGGTTCCTCAGGAAGTACTCGTTGCCCTTCGCGGAGGAGCCGAACAGGTTGGAGCGCCACAGCACGAGGGTCCGCGGCCAGTTCTCCGGGGCGTCCACGTCCTCGATCGCCGGGTTCAGGGTGCGGTTCTTGAGCGCGTCCGCGATGTAGCTGGGGGTGTCCTGCGCGGTCCCGGCGGCGACGGCGGCCTCCGCCTCGTCCGCGAGGTCCAGCGGGTTGCGGTCGAACTGCGGGTAGAACGGCATCCAGCCGAGCCGGGCGGACTGGGCCAGCGCGTCCGCGGTGTGCATGCCGTCCAGGGCTCCGGTGGACAGCGGCGATTTCAGCGCATCCGCGGAGTACCCGTCCTGGCGCCACTGGTCGGTGTGCATGTACCAGTAGCCGGTGCCGATCATGGTCCGCGGCGGGCGGGACCAGTCCAGGGCGTTGGCCAGCGACAGCCAGCCGGTGACCGGCCGGGTCTTTTCCTGCCCCACGTAGTGGGCCCAGCCGCCGCCGTTGCGGCCCATGCAGCCGGTCAGCATCACCAGCGCCAGCACGGCCCGGTAGGTGGTGTCGCCGTGAAACCACTGGCAGATCCCGGCGCCCATGATGATCATCGAGCGGCCCTTGGACTGCTCGGCGTTCCGGGCGAACTCCCGCGCCACCCGGATGCAGGCCTGCGCGGGGACGGACGTGATCTCCTCCTGCCAGGCCGGGGTATAGGGCGTCGCGGCGTCCTCATAACCGGCGGCCCAGTCCCCCGGGAGCCCTTCGCGGCCGACACCGTACTGGGCCAGCATGAGGTCGAACACGGTCGTGACCAGCTGGCCCTCGACCTCGATGACGGGCACCCCGCGGCGGAGCACGCTGCCGCTGCCGTCGGCCTGCTCGAAGCAGGGCAGCAGGATTTCGGCGTTCTCGCCGGAGACCTCACGCAGCGACAGCGCCGGTTCGATCCCCTCGAGGTCCAGGTTCCATTTGCCCTCGCCGCTGCCGGCGTAGCGGAACCCCATGGAGCCGTTGGGAACGGCGGGGCGTCCGGACTTCTTGTCGAACAGCACGGTGCGGAACGCCGCGTCCTCGGCCAGGGACTCGGCCGGGATGTCCCTGGCGGTGAGGAACTTGGACGGGGTGAGGGTGCCGTCGTCGCGCCGTTCCAGCCGGACCAGGAACGGCAGGTCGGTATACTGCCGGACGTAGTCGGTGAAGAACGGGACCTCACGCTCGACGAAGAATTCCTTGAGCATGACGTGGCCCATCGCCATGGCCAGCGCGGCGTCGGTGCCGGCCTGCGCGGGAAGCCACTCGTCGGCGAACTTCGTGTTGTCCGCATAGTCCGGGCTGACGGTGACCACCTTGGTGCCGCGGTACCGCACTTCGGCCATCCAGTGCGCGTCCGGGGTCCGGGTGACGGGGACGTTGGAGCCCCACATCATGAGGTAGCCCGCGTCCCACCAGTCACCGGATTCCGGGACGTCGGTCTGGTCCCCGAAGACCTGCGGGCTGGCCACGGGAAGGTCCGCGTACCAGTCGTAGAACGAGGTCATCACCCCGCCGATCAGCTGGATGAAGCGCGTCCCGACCGCGTGCGAAACCATCGACATCGCGGGGATCGGCGAGAAGCCGGCGCAGCGGTCCGGCCCGTAGTTCTTGATCGTGTTAACGTGGGCGGCGGCCGCGATCTCGATCGCTTCCTGCCAGGACACCCGGACCAGCCCGCCCTTGCCGCGGGCCTGCTGGTAGCGGCGCCGCCGTTCCGGGTCCCCCACGACGTCGGCAAAGGCCAGCACCGGGTCGCCCAGCCGGTCCTTGGCCTCGCGGTACATCTCGACCAGGACACCCCGGGCGTAGGGGAAGCGGACCCGGGTGGGTGAATAGGTGTACCAGGAAAAGGCCGCCCCGCGGGGGCAGCCACGGGGCTCGTATTCCGGGCTGTCCGGGCCCACTGAGGGGTAGTCGGTCTGCTGGGATTCCCAGGTGATGATGCCGTCCTTGACGTACACCTTCCAGGAGCAGGAACCGGTGCAGTTCACCCCGTGGGTGGACCGGACCACTTTGTCGTGGCTCCACCGGTCCCGGTAGAAGATGTCGCCCTTGCGGCCGCCTTCCCGGAATACCGCCCTGCCGTCGGCGGTCTGGTCCCATTTCGTGAAAAATCGGCCCAGCTTCAACATTGCATCCGAGGCGGGTCCATCTAACCCCGCGGGGCCTCCGGCAGTCATGCCCTCAAGCTATGGGCCGCACTCCGGCCTCGATAGGGCCCTACGGCACTGGCCAGGTGCCGTTAAGCCGGGATTCACCCGCGGTGTCCTTCCTGCCGGCGCCCTTCAGCCGGGGTCAGGCGAAGCTCTCCAGTTCCACGCCGGCGCTTTCCAGGGCCGCGCGGATGGCGGTGGCCGTGGCGATGGAGCCGGGAGTGTCGCCGTGGATGCACAGCGAGTGCGGTTCGATCCGGAGCACGGTGCCGTCCACGGCCCCGACTTCGCCGAGGGTCGCGAGGCGCACGGCGCGTTCGGTGATTTGGCCGACGTCGTGCAGCTGGGCGCCGTCCTGGGAGCGCGGCACGAGGGTGCCGTCCGGCAGGTAGGCGCGGTCCGCGAAAGCCTCGGCAAAGACCGGGTGGCCGGCCTCCTTGGCGATGCCGAGCAGGGCGGAGCCCGGGAAGCCCAGGACGGGGAGTCCGGGATCGTAGGCCTGGATGGCGGCGACGACGGCGGAGGCCTGCTCGGCGTCGCGCACCGTCCGGTCGTAGAGCGCCCCGTGCAGCTTGATGTAGTCCACCGACGCACCGACGGCGTGCGCCACACCATCCAGGGCGCCGAGCTGGTACAGCACGGCGCCGAAGAGGTCATCGAAGGTGATGTCCATGGCGCGGAGGCCGAACCCGGCGAGGTCCGGGTAGCCGAGATGGGCGCCAACCCGGACGTCGAGCTCGAAGGCGGTGCGGCAGGTGTCCAGCATGGTCACGGGGTCGCCGGCGTGCAGCCCGCAGGCCACGCTGGCGCTGGTCACCAGCGGGAACATCGCGGCGTCATCGCCCATGGTCCAGGTCCCGAAGGACTCCCCCAGGTCAGCGTTCAGATCCAAAAGTTGCCGCCTTTTTGCGCCGTGTTGTTCCCGGTGTCCCCGGTGTCCGTATTGCCCGCGGTGTCCGTGGTGTCCTTGGCGTCCTTGGTGTCCTTGGCGTCCCGGCCCTGCACCGCTGCCGGGGCCTCGGCTTTCGCCAGGTCCCCCAGTTCGCCGGGAATAACGAGCGGCATCGGGCCGAACGCTTCCTTGGCGTTCGCGATGACGGCGCGGCCCATCATCCGGTTGCCCACCCCGCCCACAACGGCGCCGATGCCAAACGGCAGAGCCCGTCCCAGCAGGGCCGTGCCCTGCTTCTTCAGCAGGGTCCGGAGGAACATCGACTGGATCCGTTCGCGCACCGAACCGAAGCCGGCCAGCGGAGCCCGGCGGGCGAAGAGCGAGCCCCAGGCCTGCGTGGGGCCCTTGCCCTGCCCCGCGGCCTGGCCGCTCAGCGAGCTCAGCAATGCGGTGCCCTCCTCGCCGAGCATGATCGCCATGACCAGGGTGCTGGCCCGCTCGGGGTCCACCATCCGCACGCCGTGGAGTTCCGCGAGGGAGGTGGAGAAGAGTGCGGTGGCTTCGAGGAAGCCCACGGTGGCGGCGGCCGAGAGGCCGAGCGCGGCGACGGTCCCGACACCGGGGATCACGGCGGCCCCGCCCACGAGCGCGCCGCCGCCGGTGACGGCCAGGAGGTAGTCCCGTTCCAGCATCGCGGCGAGCTGCGCCGCCGTCGCGTGCGGATGCCGCCGCTGGAGCCTGCGGAGGTTGGCCAGCACCAGCGGGCGCTGGACTTCAACGGCCCGCAGGAGCACGTTGTGGACGCCGGGCTTGGGCTTGCCCTCGGCGTCGAACATCGCGTTGTGTGCTGATTTCTGGGCCATCTTCATTGCCGGGTTGCTTCGCTTGGCCATCATCGCCTCTCGTCTGAACCTGAACTGCTGCGGTGCAAGCCTTAACACTAGGCCACAGCTCTCCGGGTGGCGGAGTATCGGGTGCAGCGATCCCTCTGCAGGGGCCTGCACCGGGCACCTAGACTGGAGCCATGCGCTCACCGAGGGCCCTCCGTCCGTTTGCGCACCGGGAATACCGTGTGCTGATTGCGGCCCTGTCCATCTCCATTTTCGGCTCCGGGATGTGGGCCGTGGCGATGGTCTACGAGGTGATCCACCTGGGCGGGGGCCCGCTGGAGCTCTCCCTCGTGGCGGCCGCGGGCAGCGTGGGCCTTGTCGCATTTGTGCTCGCGGGCGGCATCGCGGCGGACCGGTTCCCGCAGCGGCTCCTGATCATCGCGGTGGAGGGTGCCAACCTGGCCGTCATCGCCAGCATCAGCGGGCTCGCCATCCTTGGCTGGCTGCAGCTCTGGCACCTCGCGTTCGGGGCGTTTGTGCTCGGAGTCGGGGCCGCGTTTTTCTTCCCCGCCTACTCCGCCATTCTGCCCAGGATCCTGCCGCCGGAGGACCTGCTGGCGGCCAACGGGATGGAAGGGACCATGAGGCCCGTCCTGCAGCAGGCCGCCGGCCCGGCCGTCGCGGGCGTCCTGGTCGCCGCGCTCTCCCCCGCGCACGCTGTGGCCGGGGTGGCCGCCTGCCACCTGCTGGCTTTCTCCATCCTCAACCTGCTCCGCCGACAGCCCCGGCCGGGGGCGGTTGCGGCAGGCGGTCAGCACCCGGAGGGCAGCGCCGGTCCGGGTCCGGGCGAAGGCGCGCGGACGTCCCTGCTGCACGATCTCCGCGAGGGGGTCAGCTACACGGTCCGCACACCCTGGCTGCTGTGGACCCTGCTGTGGGCCTGCATCTCGGTACTGTTCCTGATCGGCCCCATTGAGGTGCTCCTGCCGTTCGTGGTCCGTGACCAGCTCGGCGGCGACTCGCGAATGTTTGGTTTCCTGCTTGCGATCATGGGCGTCGGGGGCGCCGCGGCCTCCCTGGCCACGGCCTCGTTCCCGCTCCCCCGCCGCTACCTGACCGTGATGATGGTGTCCTGGGGTGCGGGCAGCCTGCCGCTCGCCGCCGTCGGGATCATGGACGAGTTCTGGGCGGTGGCCGCGGCGCTGTTCATCTTCGGTGCCACCGGCGGCGTCGGCATGGTCATCTGGGGCACCCTGCTGCAGCGTCGGGTGCCTCCGCACCTGCTGGGCCGCGTCTCGAGCCTGGATTTCTTCGTCTCGCTGGCCCTGATGCCGGTCTCCATGGCCCTCGCCGGTCCCGCCGCCGAGGTGCTGCCGGTGTGGCTGATCTTCCTGGTCGCCGGTTCGGTGTGCCCGGTGATGGCCGTTATCGCCTCAGTCGCGGCTCGGATGCCTGCGGACGAACTTGCCCATCCGCTGGACCACCAGATGGACGGCCTCGCGGATGCCACGGAGCGCGCCGGCGACGGCGGGGCCGAAAACCGGTCCGGCGACCGCCGCGCGGGCAGTTGAAGCAACGCGGGGTCACGTAACGCCCATGTCAGTGGGGATCATGTGCGCTAGGTGACCCCGCGTTGCTTTGGCGGCGCTTAGACCGCGGCGCGCACAATCGGGATGGACGCCGTCGGAAGTCCGCTCGGGAAGATCGTGGGCTCCGGTGCCGCAACCGGCGCCAGCTGGACCCGCACCGTATCGCCGCCGATGGTGAGCTGCTCACCGCGCACGTCGACCGCAAGCGGTTCGCCCGTGCGCACGGTCAGACTGATCGCTCCCTGGACGAGTTCGAGCTGCAGCAGCCGGCCCTGGATCTTCAGGTGGAAGGACAGTCCGTCCCATTCGGCGGGCAGCCGCGGGTCGAAGTACGGCAACTCGCCCTGGTCGCGCAGGCCCGCGAAACCGCTGACCAGCGAACTCCACACGCCGCCGGTGGAGGCGATGTGCACGCCGTCGATTGTGTTCCCGTGGGTGTCGTCCAGGTCGATGAACAAGGCGTGGGTGAAGTGGTCGAGTGCGGCCTTGCCGTAGCCGACCTCCGCAGCCATGATGCCCTGCACGCAGGCGGACAGGGTGGAGTCGCCGGTGGTGATGGGATCGTAGAAGTCAAAGGCGCGGCGCTTTTCCTCGGCGCTGAAGTCCTGCCACTGCAGGAACATGGCCAGCACGCTGTCCGCCTGCTTGAGGACCTGGTGGCGGTAGATCACCAGCGGGTGGAAGTGCAGCAGCAGCGGGTACTTCGAACGGGGAGTGGTCCAGTCCCATGGTTCCAGGGTCATGAAGTCGTTGTCCTGTGAGTGAACCTGGAGATCCTCGTCGTAGGGCAGCTGCATCCGGTTGGCTGCCTGCACCCAGAGCTCGCGTTCGGCGTCGTCGATCTCCGCATGGTCAAGGGCCGCCGCGGCGCGCAGGTTAAACCTCGCCATAACGTTGGTGTAGAGATTGTCATTGACGACGGCGGTGTACTCGTCCGGGCCCGTGACGCCGTGGATGTGGAACAGCCCGTCCTTGCCGAAGAAGCCGAGTGAGACCCACATCCGGGCGGTCTCGATCAGCAGTTCGGAGCCCAGGGTTTCCTGGAAAGCGGTGTCGCCGCTGGCCCAGATGTACCGGTTCGTCGCGAAGGCGATCGCGGCCGCGATGTGGAACTGCGCGGTCCCGGCAGCGTAGTAGGCGCTGGCCTCGAGCCCGTTGATGGTGCGCCACGGGAAAAGGGCGCCGTCCACGCTGAGTTCCTGGGCGCGGATCTTGGCCTCGGGCAGCATCCCGTGCCGGAACTCGAGGACCTGGCGGGCGTTGCCCGGGCTGGTGTATGTCAGGAAGGGCATCAGGTACACCTCCTGGTCCCAGAAGTAGTGGCCTTCGTAGCCGGATCCGCTGACGCCCTTGGCCGGGATGCCGGCGACGTCGGCGCAGGCGGTGGCCTGGGCCAGCTGGAAGAGGTTCCAGCGGACGGCCTGCTGCAGCTCGGTCTGGCCGGCGATGACGATGTCGCTGGTGGTCCAGTAGTCGCGGTAGTGCGCCGCGCTTTCGGCGAAGATCTCTGCGAGCGGCCTCAGCCCGGCCTCCGCGTCGTCGGCCAGGTCTTCGGACGCCTGCCCGACGGCGTAGCTGACGCTCTTCTCCAGGACGAACGGCTCCTCGGCACCAACGGCCAGGACGTAGCGGACGCTGCTGTCATCCTCATGCACCTGGGTGTCGAAGGGCTGCACTCCGGCATTCGTCCAGTGGTCCACGGCCAGGCCGATGCGCTGCTTGGATTCTGCGGTCTGCCAGGAGAGGCGCAGCGAGCCGTCGCCGCCGTCGAGCCGGATCGGCAGCAGCACACGGCCGGCGTGCCGGCCGGCGCGGCGCGGGTCATGGGCCGAGTGGTCGTCGACCGGCTGGTCCTGGCGGTTGATCACCGAGGAGGTTACGTCCGCGGAGATGTCGCGGTCCGCGGCGAGCTCCAGCGAGATGCCGAGTGCACCGCGGGACTGGTAGCCGACGGCGCGGCGTTCGGTGGTGGTCACGGTGGCGCCGGAGCGGCACTGCCAGGTGATCCGGCACTCGTAGACGCCGGTGGCGAAGTCCACGCTCCGCCGGTAGTCAAGCACGGTCGTTTCGTCCAGGCTCAGGGTTTCGCCGTCGATGATCACGGTGAAGTTGTTGGCGTCCGGGATGTAGAGGATCCGCTGGCCGGTGCGGGCGAAGCCGTAGGC
Organism: Arthrobacter sp. U41; assembly: GCF_001750145.1. Taxonomy (NCBI): domain Bacteria; kingdom Bacillati; phylum Actinomycetota; class Actinomycetes; order Micrococcales; family Micrococcaceae; genus Arthrobacter; species Arthrobacter sp. U41. Next base: position 1,564,676 of record NZ_CP015732.1, on the reverse strand, counting down.
GTTCTCCGCGTGCTTGATGTCCCAGGTCTCGTGGAAGCCGTTGATGAAGCTGCCCGGAAGCTCGGCGTCGGCGGCCGCCCAGTGGGCACCGCGGATGCCGAGGTGGCCGTTGCCAAGGCTGAAGAGCGTCTCCAGCACGCCGGCGTTGTCGGGGAGATGGACGGTCTCGACCAGTTGCCAGGGGTTGTTGGGGAACCGTGCGCGGTCCGAGGTGATGAGAGCCATGGTGGGGTTTCCTTGAGGCGGTGAAGTCTTGCGGTGAAAGTGTCTGCGGGGCTGTGCGGGCCGTGCGGCGCGGGGCGAGGCGGCTAGAGGAGCTCTTCGAGGTCGTTGACCACGAGGGTGGCGCCCGCGTCCAGCAGGGTCTGACGGCCGGCGCCGCGGTCAACGCCGATCACCGAATGGAAGCGCCCGGCCCGGCCCGCCTGGACTCCGGAGACCGCATCCTCGACGACCACGCAGTCCTCGCTGGGCACGCCCAGCAGCCGGGCGGCGTACTCGTAGGTCGCCGGGCTGGGCTTGCCGGGCAGCCCCTCGGCCACGGCGAGGACGCCGTCGACGACCACCGGGAAGTAGTCGGAGAGCCCGGCGGCCTTGAGGACGGCGGTGGCGTTGCGGGAGGAGGAGACTACTGCGACCTTGAGCCCGCGGGCCAGCGCGGCGTCGATGAAGCGCACGGAGCCTTCGTAGGGTTTGACGCCCCCGGCCTCGACGATGTCGTTGAAGACCTTGTTCTTGCGGTTGCCCAGGCCGTGGACGGTGTTGTGCGCCGGATCGTCGTCCAGCGGACCTTCCGGCAGGACGATGTTGCGGGAGGCCAGGAAGTCGCGGACGCCGTCGAAGCGCGGCTTGCCGTCGATGTGGTCAAAGTAGTCGCTTTCGCGGTAGCCGGGCACCCCGGGCACCGCCGCGAGGAATCCGTCGAAGAGTTCCTGCCAGGCGCGCTCGTGCACGATGGCGGTGGGGGTGAGGACGCCGTCAAGGTCAAAAAGGATCGCGGCGGCCCCGGTCCAGCTCGGCGGGGTGCTGTTGGGAAGCTCAGTCATGCGATTGTCCTTTCAGACGGCGGTAGCAAAATCGGTGGGTGCGGCGCGTCGGCGGGCCAGCGGTGGAAGGCGCTCCGGAACGGCGAAAGGTTCCGGAGGTGTCAGTTTCGGCCGGGGCGGACCACGGCCCACGGACCGGGCGCGGTTCAATCCCGGCGGCGGGGGCTCCTGCGCTCGATCAGTCTGGTCTCCAGCACGCGGCTGAATGGGGAATTTGGAAGTCCCGTGAGGTGGAGTCTTTCAATCAGCAGGTGGGCGCCGAGGGCGCCCGGACCGGCGGCTGGCCGGGAGCCTTGGGGGCGGTTCCGGAGGGGCCGGGAGGCGGTGCAGATGGCAAGTGCGGCGGCATCCTGGTTGGTGATACCGGCGTTTCAGCCTGCAGCACGGGGCTCAGCCCTTTCTTCCCCCTGAAGTAGTGGGCCGTGAAGACGGCCAACGTTAAGTATAAAGGCAGAAAATTGGCGCGCAAGTGGACTAATAAGGTAAGGCCCTTCGGCCCTGTCGTGCCGGCGCGTCCTCGGCTGCCTCCGGCGCCGGTTCAGTCGTCTTGGCGCGGCACGTAATGACGCAGGAAGGCGCTGACATCCACCATTTCAGCCGACGAGATCGCGTGCCCCATTCCGGGGTAGGTCCGCGCCGTGAGCTGTGTGTGCTCGTGGAGCCACTGCTCGGTGTGCTCCGTGGCGGCGTCGTTGATCACCAGGTCGTCCCGGTCCCGGCCCCAAAAGAAGGGCGGGCGGGAATCGAACGATTCGCTCATCGCCAGGAGTTCGTTTTCCAGGACAAAACCGGACAGCCCGACGACGGCCTGGAACTGCGCCGGCCGCAGCCGCAGCAGGGTGGTGGCCATCGCCATGCCCTGGGAGTAGCCGAACAGGCTGACGCTGCTGTGCCGGGCCTTGACGGATTCGATCCAGCTGAAGACGGCGTTGGTGGAGGAGATGACGTCGGCGAAGTCGTGGGTCAGGAAATAGTCCAGCAGGAACCAGCCGTAGCCGTCCCCGATCACCTTGGGGCCGCGGAGCGCGGCGCAGCTGAACCCGGAGGGCAGGCGGTCGAAGAGTTTCACCATCCGCGATTCGTCCCGGCCGTAGCCGTGCATCATCACCAGCAGCGGCGTTCCGGTGCGTTCGTGTTCCGGCTTGGACCAGACGACTGTCTCCATCGGAACAGCCTAGCTTTCGGTGATCACCAGCGCGGTGCTGTGCCCGCCGAATCCGAAGGCGTTGGCAATGCCGGCTCCGGCCCGCTGCCCCTCAACTGTCGACTGAAGAAGGTGGAGGTCGATCCCGTCATCCGGTCGGGCAAGGTTGCCGGTGCCCGGGAAGGCCCCGGTCTTCAGGGCCTGGATCATAACGATGGCCCCGAGGGCGCCGGCGCCGCCGAGGAGGTGCCCGGTGAGGGATTTCGTGGACGTGACGGGAACCTGGTTTCCGAGCACGGCCCTGATCGCTCCCGCTTCCAGGCGGTCGCCGACCGGGGTGGAGGTTGCGTGGGCGTGGACCAGGCCGATGTCACCGGCCCCCAGGCCCGCGGCCGCGATTGCTTTTTCCATCACCCGGCGCTGCATGGCCGGATCAGCGGCGACGATGTCGACGGCGTCGGAGGTCACCGCGGTGCCGGCCACGACGCCCAGGATTTCGGCTCCACGGGCCCGGGCATGATCCTCACGTTCCAGGACCAGGACGGCGGCGCCCTCAGCCAGCACGAATCCGTCCCGGTCCCGGTCGAAGGGCCGGGATGCGGACTGCGGGTCGTCGTTGCGGGTGGACAGGGCCCTGATTTGCGCGAAACCGCTGATGATCAGGCTGTTGACGCAGGAATCGACGCCGCCGGCGATCACGACGTCCGACGCCCCGGCCCGGATCATGTCTGCGGCCTGGGAGATGGCTTCGGCTCCGGAGGCGCAGGCGCTCACCGGGGTGCGCGCCCCGCCTTTGGCTCCGACGTCGATGGACACCCAGGCGGCCGGGCCGTTGGCCATGATCCGGGTGAGCGTATGCGGGGAAACCCGGCGCGGGCCGCGGGCGTCCAGCGTCCGGTTCTGCTCCAGGGTGGTGTCCAGGCCGCCGTAGCCGGAGCCGATCACCACGGCCAGTCGCTCCGGGTCGGCCTCCGGACGGCCGGCCTGCGCCCATGCCTCGCGGGCTGCAATCAGGGCCAACTGCCCGCACCGGTCCATCCGCTTGTACTCGGGGATGGAAAGCAGTGCTGCGACGTCAACGTTCACCCGGCCGGCCATGCGGACGGGCAACGCCTGGGCCCAGTCGTCGTCGAGTGCCACGATTCCGGAGCGGCCGGCCAGCAGCGAGTCCCAGGTCTCGGCCGCGGTCCCGCCTACCGGGGTCACGGCCCCGAGTCCGGTGACAACGACTCTGGGTGAAACTTCAGGCATGGGTACCGGTATTTCTGTGAGGCCCACCAGAAGATCCGCGGGGAGTGCGGGCATCCGGAGGCGTGAGTTCGGGGTTGGCGGGGCGGCGTGCATCGGGTGCTGCCGCCCTGCGCCCTTTAAGAATACGGGTGATCGTCCTCGTCCGGCCCCCGCGCGGCGCGGCGGCCGGATCGTTGAAACAACACAGACCGGGCTGTAGCCTGACGCTGGACAGCATGCTTAGCAGTACCTATCCGTCCCACCGGACACAAGGAGCAAGTCATGAGAATCGGTTCCTCCATCTTCCTCATCGCCCTCGGCGCCATCCTGGCGTGGGCCATCACCCCCGGACTGATCCCCAACGTTGACCAGACCATGATCGGCTACATCCTGATGGCGGTGGGCGTGATCGGACTGATCGCCTCGCTGGTCCTGGCCTCCCCGGGCCGCAGCCGCACCCGCCGGGTCAGCGAAACCCGCTCCGTCGTCGATCCCAACACCGGTGAAACCATCACCCGGAACGAGAGCCGCGACGCCGGCCTCTAGCCCCAGGGCACCAGATTGCACCACGGTGCGCCACACGAATGACGAACGACCCGGACGCCGGGCCGGACCCAAGGTCTGGCCCGGCGTCCGCCATTCGCGCCGCCCGCCCCGCGGGACATGCCCAGCCGCCGCAGCCACGAATGGACATAGCGCCATATGCCCACCCCACGGCGCGAGGACCGGACATGTCCAAGGCTTCACCAACCCCGGGCGCGCGCATGCCCAGCCTTCGCGGCCACGAATGGACATAATGCCAATGTGCCCAGCCCAGGGCGCGAGGACCGGACATGTCCCCCCGGGGCGGGGCCGGGAGATTTCTGCGATCATGTTGTTTTCCATTGACAAAGCCACAGATTCAAAGATAAAGTCAATCAACTCCACTACCTGTGATGGTTATCACTGAAGTGGCAGGAAAGCCCGCAGTACTGACGCAAGGGAGAGCCAGTGTTCGCCGAAGAACGCCAACAGCTGATCGTTGGGCTCATTACCGCCAGCGGCCGTGCCAGCGTTACGGACCTCGCCGAGCGTTTCAGTATCACCACCGAGACCGTCCGGCGGGACCTTGCCGCCCTCGAGTCCGCAGGCAGTGTGCGCCGGGTCCACGGCGGCGCGGTGTCCCCGGACCGCTTCAGCACGAACGAGGAAAGCGTCCTGGTCCGGACCGACCGGAGGCAGCCGGAAAAGACCCGGATCGCGGAGGCCGCCCTGGCGCTCATCCCGCAGGACCGGACCGGCAGCATCCTGATCGACGCCGGATCGACCACCGAGTCCCTCGCTGAACTCCTGGCCGCCAGGACGGCAGCAGCCGCCGCCCTGCCGGGGCCAGCTGCGGAACTCGTGGTCATCACCCATTCGCTGCCCATCGCGGCAAAGCTGTCCGGCCAACCCGGCATCGCGCTGCACCTGCTGGGTGGAAAGGTCCGCGGCATCACCCAGGCCGCGGTGGGCCAGTCCACCGTGGAGGCCGCCCGCCGGATCCGCCCGGACATCGCCTTCATCGGCACCAACGGCATCCACGCAGCCTTCGGGCTGAGCACCCCCGATCCTGAAGAAGCCGCTGTCAAGGCTGCCTTCGTCCAATCAGCGCGCCGCATTGTGGTGCTGGCTGATGCCTCCAAGCTGGACGCCGAAACTCTGGTCCAGTTCGCCTCGTTGAAAGATCTGGACACTTTGGTCACTGACACGAAACCCAGCCAGGAGCTGGCCGACGCCCTCGCCGATGCCGGAGTCGAGGTGGTGGTCGCATGATTGTCACCCTGACCGCCAACCCGAGCCTGGACCGCACCGTGGCACTGCCGGGCCCGCTGCTCCGCGGCGAAGTCCAGCGGGCCGTCTCCGTCTCGCAGGAATCCGGCGGCAAGGGAGTCAACGTCTCCCGAGCCCTCGTCGCCTCAGGCCTGAAAACGGTCGCCGTACTGCCAGGAGCCGAGGCGGACCCGGTCCTCGCCGGGCTCCGGGAAGGCGACGTCCCGTTTGCCGCCCTCCCGATAGGCGCGCCGCTGCGCAGCAATGTGGCTCTCACCGAACCCGGGGGCGTCACCACCAAGATCAACGAACCCGGCCCGGTGCTCAGTGAGGAACAGCAGGAAGCCCTGATCGGGCTGCTGCTGGACCACTCCCGCGGCGCCAGCTGGGTTGTCCTGGCCGGCTCGCTCCCACCCGGGGTCCCGGCCGACTTCTACGCCACCGTCACCCGGCGGCTGCGCTCCATGGATCACGGCAACGAGGCCCCCCTCATCGCCGTCGATTCCTCCGGCGAACCGCTCGCCGCCGCGATCTCCGGCGACGCGCTGGGGAAACCGGATCTCCTGAAACCCAACGCCGAGGAACTGGTGGAACTGGCCGCCGCAGCCGGGTTCGCCACGCACAAATCCGCCGAGGAGCTCGAAGCGGATCCGGAGGCTGTCGCGGTGGCCGCCGCCGCCGTCGTGCGATCCGGGGTGGGTGCCGTGCTCGCAACGCTTGGTTCCAAGGGTGCGGTGCTTGTAACGGCCGACGGCGCGTGGCTGGCCACGCATCCGCCGGTCACCGCGGTGAGCACGGTGGGCGCCGGCGATTCCTCGCTGGCCGGCTACCTGCTCGCCTCCAGCCAGGGCGCCGCCCCGGCCGATTGTCTCCGTCAGGCTGTGGCCCATGGTGCCGCCGCCGCTTCGCTGCCGGGCTCCACAGTCCCGGCGGTCCACCAAACCACCCCCGACGCCGTAACCATCACGGCCCTGAAGAAGGATTGACTGTGACTCAGCTCATTACTACCGACCTGGTCGAGCTCGACCAGAACCTGGGCAGCTCGCCCGAGGACGTGATCCGGCACCTGGCCGGCAAAGTTGCGGCCAACGGGCGCGCCACCGAAGTTGAAGGCCTCTTCGCCGACGCCTTCGCCCGGGAACAGAAGACCGCCACCGGCGTGCCCGGCGGCATCGCCATCCCGCACTGCCGTTCGACGGCGGTCACCGAACCGACGCTCGTGATGGCGCGGCTCTCCCAGCCGGTCGACTTTGGCGCCAAGGACGGCCCCGCGGACCTGATCTTCTTCATCGCCGCCCCCGAAGGCGCGGACCAGGACCACCTCAAGCTGCTCTCCAGGCTCGCCCGCTCGCTGATCAAGAAGGACTTCACCGCGTCCCTGCGTGCCGCCGGCTCCGAGGCCGAGGTCGTCGAGCTCGTCGAAGGCGCACTCGCGGACAAGCCCGCCGCCGCAGCCGGCGCAGCTGCCCCCGCAGCGGCCGCAGCCGGTGCAGCAGCCTCGTCCGCAGCGCCGGAAACCGCCGGGGCAGCCCGCCCCAAGCGCCTCGTCGCTGTCACCGCCTGCCCCACCGGCATTGCCCACACCTATATGGCCGCCGATTCGCTCGTGGCCGCGGCCAAGGAAGTCGGCGTGGACCTCCAGGTCGAGACTCAGGGCTCCTCCGGCGCCAAGCCGCTGGATCCGGCAGTCATCGCTGCTGCCGACGCCGTGATTTTCGCAGTGGACGTGGACGTCCGCGGCAAGGAGCGCTTCGCCGGCAAACCCGTCATCAACGCGCCCGTCAAGCGTGGCATCGACGAGCCGGGCAAGATGGTCCAGGAGGCTCTCGCCGCGGCCGACAACCCCAACGCCCGGCGCGTCCCGCACTTCGGTGCCGAGGAACAGGCCCAGCACGAGGCCGAGGAGAAGGGTGAACACATCGGCCAGAAGCTGAAGCGGGCACTGCTCACCGGTGTCAGCTACATGATCCCGTTCGTCGCCGGCGGCGGTCTGCTGATTGCCCTGGGCTTCCTCCTGGGTGGCTACGACATCACCGATGTTGCTGACAAAGTGGTCGTGGAGAACAACTTCGGCAACCTTCCCGAGGGCGGGCTCGCGATTTACCTCGGCGCTGTGCTGTTCAAGATCGGCGCCCTTTCCATGGGCTTCCTGGTTCCGGCACTGGCTGGCTACATCGCCTACGCCATCGCCGACCGGCCGGGCATCGCCCCCGGCTTCGTCGCCGGTGCGGTGGCAGGCTTTATGGGTGCCGGCTTCCTCGGCGGCATCGTCGGCGGCCTGCTCGCCGGTTACATGGCGCACCTGATCGGGACCTGGCAGGTTCCACGCTGGCTCCGCGGCCTGATGCCCGTGGTGATCATCCCGCTGCTCGCTTCCATCTTTGCCTCCGGCCTGATGTTCCTGGTTCTTGGCGGTCCGATCGCGGGCCTCACCAAAGCTCTCAACGAGTGGCTCTCGGGCATGACCGGCGCCTCCGCCGTCGTCCTCGGCATCATCCTCGGGCTGATGATGTGCTTCGACCTTGGCGGTCCGGTCAACAAGGTTGCCTACGCCTTCGCCGTGGCAGGCCTGAGCGCCGGTAGCGCCACCAACCAGGCGCCGTGGCAGATCATGGCAGCCGTAATGGCTGCCGGCATGGTCCCGCCGCTGGCGATGGCGCTGGCCACCGTCCTGGACAAGAAGCTCTTCAGCCTCGCCGAGCGTGAAAACGGCAAGGCAGCCTGGCTGCTGGGCGCGTCCTTCATCTCCGAAGGTGCCATCCCGTTCGCTGCCGCCGATCCGCTGCGCGTCATCCCGGCCAGCATGGTGGGCGGCGCCCTCACCGGCGCCCTCTGCATGGCCACCGGCGTGACCTCGCAGGCACCCCACGGCGGTATCTTCGTGTTCTTCGCCATCGGCAACCTGGTGATGTTCGTCGTTGCCATCCTCGCCGGAACCGTGGTCAGTGCCCTGGCCGTCGTCGCCCTGAAGCGCTGGGCAGCCAAGAAGACCGTTGATACGGTTGAACCGGTTCCCGTAGCCGCCTGAGCCGCCCAGGAAAACGAACAATCCGGCTGATAGTCCCACGCTGAAACAAGGAGCAGAAATGACCGAACGAAACGCCACCATCGCCAGCCGAGTAGGGCTGCACGCCCGACCGGCCGCCATCTTCGCGGAGGCTGCAGGCGAGTTCGATCTCGAAATCACCATCGCCCGGCTGGGTGAACCCGTTGACGAGGCCATGGATGCCGCCAGCATCCTGTCCCTCATGAGCCTGGGCGCGTCGCACGGTGAAGTTGTGGTCCTCCGCGCCGAGGGCGACGGCGCCGATGCCGCCTTGGAACGCCTGGTCCAGATCCTCGAAACGGACCACGACGCCGAATAGCGTCACCTCCCGGGCGGCACTGCCGCCCGGGACAACGAGGCCCGGGACAACGAGGCCCGGCCGCACCCTGGACAGGGTGCGGCCGGGCCTTTGTGTTCCGGAGCTTCCGGGATCCCGGAGTTCCTCAGCAAACTTAGTAAGTGCTTGTCACGGCCCGGCGCCGCCGCTAGTTTGGAAACCGCGGCACCACCCCCCGTGGCCTGCCGCAGGACGAGTTCCCGGCAGAAGGAGTCACCCCCGTGGCAAGCGTGCAGGAAAGCATTGAAGTCGACGTTCCGGTGTCCACCGCGTACAACCAGTGGACGCAGTTCGAGACGTTTCCCCAGTTCATGGAGGGCGTCGAGGCCGTCGAGCAGATCGACGAGACCTCACTCCAGTTCCGCACCGACATCGCCGGGGTCCGGCGTGAATACCTCGCCCAGATCACCGAGCAGACCCCTGACCGGAAGATCGCCTGGGTCAGCACGGACAAACCGCGCAATGCGGGCACCGTGACCTTCGAACCCCTCGGCACCGAACGCGCCGGGGTCAACGTGGAACTGGAGTGGGAGCCCGAGGGGCTGGTGGAAAAGGCCGGCTCGGCCGTCGGGGCGGACAGCCGCCAGGTCACCGCGGACCTCGGCCGCTTCAAGGAGTTCATCGAATCCCGCGGGAGCGAGACCGGTCAATGGCGGTCCTCGGTCGACCGGGGCGAGGTGGACGACCCCACCGGGTCCACCGGCAACCCGTTGCCGAGGTAGCCGTGCCCACGAAGAAGAATGCCCCGCGCGGCTCCGAGAGCCCCAGCATCAAGGACCCGGAACTCTACGAGGAGCTGCTGGAGGACGGGGCGTCGAAGCAGAAAGCCGCCCGCATCTCCAACGCCGCGGCCAAAAAAGGCCGCTCAGCCGTGGGCCGCAAGGGCGGCAAGGCCGGCGACTACGAGGACTGGACCGTCCCCCAGTTAAGGGAGCGCGCCAAGGAAATCGGCCTTAAAGGCTACTCGGGCAAGAAGAAAAGCGAGCTCATTTCCGCGCTCAGGAATTCCTGATCCCGGTGGCCACCGGCCGGACAGCCGACGGCTCAGGCCTCCTTCCGCGCGCTCCGAACGGACGGCTTGGGGGCAGCGGCCTTGGTGCCGGCGGCTTTCGCCGCAGTCTTGGGCGCGGCTTTGGCCGGCGCCCGGGAAGCCGTCTTCGGAGCCGCCTTGGCCGCGGCCGGCTTGGCGGGGGACTTTGCAGCGGGCTTGGTGGCGGACTCGGTGCCGGCCTTGTCGTCCGCGGATGCCGCCGCTCCCCCGCGCTTCTTCTCCAGGCTCCGCTTGAGTGCCTCCATCAGGTCGATCACCTCACCGCTGCCGGCCTCGGCAGCCGGGACGCCAAAGGTCTCCTCGGTGTCCAGCGACTCGCCCTTCTCCAGCTTCGCCTCGATGAGCTGGCGCAGCTGGATCTGGTAGTCGTCGGTGAACTGGTCCGGCTCAAAGTCCGCCGCCATCGAATCGACCAGCGCGGCGGACATCTCCCGCTCCTGGGCGGAGATGCGGACTGTGGTTTCGAGTGCGGGGAAGCTGGCCTCGCGCACCTCGTCGGCCCAGAGCAGAGCCTGCAGCACCAGCACGTCGCCGCGGATCCGCAGGGCCCCCAGCCGGGTTTTGTCCCGCAGCGCGAACTGGACGATGGCCACCCGGTCGGTGTCCTCCAGCGCCCGGCGCAGCAGGACATAGGCCTTGGGCGATTTGGAGTCCGGCTCCAGGTAGTAGCTCTTCTCGAACATCATCGGGTCGAGCTGCTCTGCCGGGACGAACTGCACCACATCGATCTCGTGGCTGTTCTCGGCCGGGATGGACTTGAGCTCCTCGCGGCTGAGGACCACCGTGCGGCCGTCGTCCTCGTAGGCCTTGTCGATGTCCTCGTAGTCCACAATCTCGCCGCAGACCTCGCAGCGGCGCTGGTAGCGGATCCGCCCGCCGTCGGCGTTGTGGACCTGGTGCAGGCTGATGTCATGGTCCTCGGTCGCGCTGTAGACCTTGACGGGCACGTTGACCAGCCCGAACGCAATCGCGCCTTTCCAGATGGCTCTCATGGATCAAGTGAACATCACAGTTGCGTGGAGGTGAAGCCCCTTGGCTGAACGGACGCCGGCCGGGACCAGGGAGCGCGTCCGGGTAGGCGGCCGCGAACTGGTGGTCACCAATCTGGACAAGGTGATGTATCCGGAGACCGGCACCACCAAGGCCGACGTTCTGGCCTACTACGCCGCGGTGGCGCCCGTGCTGATCGCGGCCGCCGCGAACCGGCCGGCCACCCGGAAGCGCTGGGTGCACGGCGTCGGGACGGCCGATGCCCCCGGCGAGATGTTCTTCCAGAAAAACCTTGACCATTCGACCCCGGGGTGGGTGCCCCGGGCCTCCATCATGCACAAGGAGAGGACCATCCAGTACCCGCTGGTCAATGATCCGGCCACGCTCGCCTGGCTCGCGCAGATCGCGGCCCTCGAGATCCATGTGCCGCAGTGGCGCGTCGACTCGCATGGAAATGCCCTGCCCCCGGACCGGCTGGTGCTGGACCTGGATCCCGGCGAGGGGGCCGGGCTGGCCGAATGTGCCGAGGTGGCGAGGCTCGCCCGCACCATCCTGCAGGACGTGGGCCTGGATCCTGTGCCGGTAACCAGCGGCAGCAAGGGCATCCACCTGTACGCCGCCCTCGACGGCACGCAGAGCTCCGAGCAGATCTCGGATTTTGCCCATGAACTGGCACGCTCGCTGGAAGCCGACCACCCGGAACTGGCCGTGAGCGACATGAAGAAGACCCTGCGCACCGGCAAGGTCCTGGTGGACTGGAGCCAGAACAGCGCCGCGAAGACAACCATCGTCCCGTATTCCCTGCGCGGGAGGCTCCGGCCTACCGTGGCGGCGCCCCGGTACTGGCGCGAACTCAGCTCGCCGTCGCTGCACCAGCTCGATTACCAGGAGGTCCTGCAGCGGGTGAAGTCCGGCAAGGATCCGTTCGCTGTTATTTCCGGCCGGGGGCGGCCGGGGGCCCGGCATAACGGCCATCCGGGCGACGCTCCCGGGGAAGCACCCGGTGACGGCGGCGACACCGATCCGCGGCTGGAAAGGTACCGGACCAAGCGGGACTCGGCCTCGACCCCGGAGCCGTTCAGCGCGGAGCGGTACCGCGCCGAGGCCGCAGAGGGCACTGTCCGGGAGAAGTTCGTCATCCAGGAACACCACGCCAGCCGGCTGCACTATGACTTCAGGCTGGAGCGCGACGGCGTGCTGGTGTCCTGGGCGCTGCCCAAGGGTGTCCCCACGAGCAAAACGAAGAACCACCTGGCGGTCCAGACCGAGGACCACCCGATGGACTACGCGGACTTCGAGGGCACCATTCCGAAGGGCCAGTACGGCGCCGGAACCGTCAGCATCTGGGACCGCGGCTACTACGAGTGCGAGAAGTGGATCGCCGGAAAAGAGGTCATCGTTACCCTCACCGGGCAGGACGAGGGCGGCCTGGGCGGGACCCGCAGGTTCGCGCTGATCCACACCGGCCGGGCCGACGACCAATGGCTCATCCACCTGATGGACCCGCCCGGCTCTAAGAAGGGGCACGCTCAAGCGGAGGCGTCGGCGTCGGACGCCTCCGCCGGGGCGCCGGACGACGACGCACAGCACGACGCTCCGGGCCTCTCCGGCGCGGCAGCGCGGGAGAGTGCCGCCCCCGGCACGTCGGACTTCACTCCGATGCTGGCCAGTGCCGGAACCCCCGCCGACCTGTCCGGCAAGGAATGGCAGTTCGAGCTCAAGTGGGACGGGGTACGTGCCCTGATCGTCGGTGACACGAAAAAAATCCGCCTGATCAGCCGCAACGGCAACGATATGTCCGCGGTGTATCCGGAACTGACGGACCGTTCCTGCTGGCCGGAACGGGATTTCGTCGCCGACGGGGAGATCATCGCCGTCGGCGGTTCGGGGCGCCCCGACTTCGGGCTGCTGCAGGGGCGGATGAAGCTCACCAAAGCCTCCGACATTGCGAAGGCTCAGGCGTCGACGCCGGTGCGGCTGATGCTGTTCGACCTGCTGTCCGAGAATGGCAGGGACCTGCGCCGCCTCCCGTTGAGCAAACGGCGGGCCGGGCTGGAAGCGTTCTTCACCCCTTCCGGCTGCCCGGTGGAACTCTCCCCGCTGATCGACGGCGATGTCCGGCACATCCTGGAAAGCGCCGAGGAGCTGGGGCTGGAGGGCGTGATGGCCAAGCGCACCGGCGGCCGGTACGTGGGGCAGCGCAGCAGGTCCTGGCTCAAACTCAAGTTCGAACGCACCCAGGAGGTGGTGGTTGGCGGCTGGCGGCCGGGAAAGGGCGGACGCGGGCAGTCCGTGGGTTCACTCCTGCTGGGGATCCCGGACGGTTCCAAGCTGCGCTACGTCGGGCGGGTTGGCAGCGGATTCAGCGACCGGGAGCTCAAGGAGCTTCGCCAGCAGCTTGATGCGCTCCCGCGGAAGACCTCGCCGTTCCTGGAGGTTCCGGCGGCCGATGCCTCGGACGCCCACTGGGTGAGCGCCCGGCTTGTTGGAGAGGTCACCTATGGGGAATGGACGGGTACCGGCAAGCTCCGGCACCCGGTGTGGCGCGGCTGGCGGCTGGACAAGAAGCCTGAGGACGTGGTCTTCGAATAGGGCCGCGCCGGGCTCAACGCCAGCCGAGCCGCCCTGTCACTTGTCGCGGTGCGGGATGTCCGGACGGCTGATCCGGTGCTCAGCGGCCTCCACGACGTGCTGGCTGCGGACATCCTCTTGGTCCTTGGGGTGGCGGTGCTTGCCGCTGCCATCCGGCCAGGAATGCCCCTCGGATGCGGGGGGCGGAAGGTGATGCACCGGCTCGGGACCCGGAGCCTCATCCATGGAGTCGGCCAGGTGGCTGGCCACCTCCGGCTCGATCTCGTCTCCTGAGTGATGATCTGCCATTGTTCTTCCTTTCCGTGTGCAATTACCGCTGTGGAATGAAGTGTCCAACCATCGTAGGTCGGCCGGCCGGCGATGTCTGTAGGGCTACCAGCGGACTTTCTTCTCGGCCGGACCCTGCTTGCCGCTGACGTGCGTGGGCTTGTGGCTGTGGCCGACGCTCTGTGAGCCGGCTCCGCCCCGCGACTTGCTGGCGAGCATCTCCTTCTGGGCGTCCGTGAGGCGGGACTTGATGCCTTTGCCTTCCTCCTGCTTGGCCTGGGACTTGGTGTCCGCCTCGGCTCCGCTGTTAGTGCTCTTCTTGCTCTCTTTGCCAGTCATGGACTGCTCTCCTTTTGGGGCTTTGTGTTCAGCACTCCGCTGAATTCAACCCTAAGCGTTTGCCGGACCCCTTGGGTACCCTTTCTGCGCGGTGTTGCGGGGTGTCAGGGGGCGCGGGAGGGCGGCCCAAAAGGCGTGGTTCCGGCGGGAAAACCCGCTGTCGGCAGGGTTGCCGGGAAAAAGTTTGTGCCGGCCCCGGTGAAGACGGGATATTCCAGCGGTGGCGCGGCGAGACGGCGGAAAAGAAATCCGCTAACCGACCCCCAATCGGGGCTGAATTACCGGATGATACGGCACCAAACTCGGAAACACCATAGAAATCGCGTAAAATTGAAGGCCTGCCCAGAGCGGGGCAGCTACAAGTCGCAAGCAAATGACCTCCATAGGAGCGGCCCAAATGCCCACAGACCGAAGCACGACCGACTCTTCAGCAGGCGTTATGAACGCCGGCGGAACCAACCAAGTTGCACCCAAGGGTGCAAGGAAACCAAAGCTCCGGACGCGCCGCCGACTCAAAGAGTCCGACGTCAACGTAGTCAACAAGCCAATGCTCAAGAAAGCACTCGGCGGCACCATCGTGGGTAACACCATGGAGTGGTACGACGTCGGCGTGTTCGGCTACCTGATCACCACCATGGGACCGGTGTTCCTGCCTGATGCGGACAAGTCCGTGCAGACCCTGTTCCTGCTGGGAACGTTCGCCGCCACCTTCATTGCCCGCCCGCTGGGCGGAGTCATCTTCGGCTGGCTCGGCGACAAGGTGGGCCGCCAGAAGGTCCTCGCCTGGACGCTGATGCTGATGGCCGCGAGTACCTTCGCCGTGGGCCTTCTGCCCGGCTACGCGCAGATCGGCATGTGGGCTGCTGCCCTGCTGGTCCTGCTCAAGGTCGTCCAGGGCTTCTCCACCGGTGGCGAGTACGCCGGTGCCACCACCTTCGTGAGCGAATACTCCCCGGACAAACGCCGCGGCTTCTTCGCCAGCTTCCTGGACATGGGCAGCTACCTCGGCTTCGCCATCGGCGCCGCACTCGTCTCCGGGCTGCAGCTGACCATGGGCCAGAGCGCCATGGAGGAATGGGGCTGGAGGATCCCGTTCCTCATCGCCGGCCCGCTGGGCCTGATCGCGATCTACTTCCGTAACAAGATCGAGGAATCCCCCCAGTTCCAGGCAACCCTGGACGCCCAGGAGGAAAACGCCAAGGACGCGACCGCCTCCGACGCCGCCGCCTCCAAGGGCCCGGTGGGCATCGTCAAGGCCTACTGGCGTTCACTCATCGTCGCCATGATCCTGGTGGCAGCGGCGAACACCGCAGGCTACGCCCTGACGTCCTACATGCCGACGTACCTCACCGAGTCCAAGGGCTACGATCCCGTCCACGGCACGCTGCTGACCATCCCCGTGCTCGTGATCATGAGCCTCTGCATCCCGCTCACCGGAAAGCTGTCCGACCGGATCGGACGCCGCCCGGTGCTGTGGATCGGTGCGCTCAGCACCGTGGTTCTGGCCGCCCCGGCATTCATGCTGATCGGCGTCGGGGAAATCTGGTCCACTCTCCTGGGCCTGGGCATGATCGCCTTCCCGGTCACCTTCTACGTGGCCAACCTGGCCTCGGCCCTGCCGGCGCAGTTCCCGACGGCGAGCCGTTATGGCGCCATGGGCATCGCGTACAATTTCTCGGTGGCCATCTTCGGCGGCACCACACCGTTTGTCGTCGCGGCCCTCATCGGCGTCACCGGCGATGACATGATGCCGGCCTACTACCTGATGGCCACCTCGGCGATCGGTGCCGTGGCGATCTACTTCCTCAAGGAATCGGCCCAGCGCCCTCTGCCGGGTTCCATGCCCAGCGTGGACTCCCAGGCTGAGGCCAAGGAACTGGTCGCAAACCAGGACGAGAACCCGCTGATTGACCTGGTGGAAATGGACATGCCGTTCGCCGCAGCTGCGGCGGATGCAGGTGCTGATTCGACGGCGTCCCGTGACGCCGAAAGGGTTCCGGCCAAGGCCTGAGCTTGCCCCTCTGGCAGCCCGGTCGGGTTCATCCTGAGCCCGGCCGGCTAATCCGGATTCTGTAGCAAAAGCCCCGCCCTTGAGGCCTGCCTTACGTGATTACCCATTGGGGCAAGCACGCAGGGCAGGCCTTAGGCGTGTCCGGCAGCAGGGCCCCGCGCGAACAGTCGGGTGCCCGCCCCTGATCCGCCTGCGGCTGCCCCGCTTATTTGGCGCGGCGGGGCGGGCCGGCAACGAGCCGGTCCGGGAGGATGCGGGCGGCCGCGGTCAGCACCTTGTAGCGCTTGGTCGGGATGGAGACGGCCTTGCCCCGGGCGTTGTCGGCGAGGCCCTCACGCACCACCCGCTCGGCCTGCAGCCACATCCAGCGCGGGGTCACCGTTTTGTCCATGCCCATCCGGTCGTGGAACTCGGTATGGGTGAACCCGGGGCACACCGCCGTCACGTTGACCCCCTGTTTGGCATAGGCAAGGTTGGCCCAGCGGCAAAAGCTGACAAGCCACGATTTCGCCGCCGAATAGCTGCCCCGGGGAACGAACGCCGCCACGCTGGCGACATTGATGATCCGGCCCGAGTGCCGGCTGAGCATGCCCCGCAGTGCGGCGTGGGTCAGCTTCATGGCAGTCTCGACATGCAGCTTGAGGTGGCCGGCCTCCTCCGCGATGTCGTTCTCCTCGAAGGAACGCAGCAGGCCGATCCCGGCGTTGTTGACCAGGATTTCCACCGGACGCGCCGGATCCGTGAGCCGGCCGACGACAGCCGCCACTCCGGCGTCGTCCGCCAGGTCAGCGGCGAGCACCTCGGCGCGGACACCATACCGCCGCTCCAGCTGCTCCGCGGTGGCCTTCAGCCGCGCGGCGTCGCGGGCCACCAGGACCACGCTGTGCCCCTGTTCGGCGAGCTGGCGCGCGAATTCCGCCCCGATCCCGGCGGTCGCTCCGGTGATCAGTGCAGTCGTGCCGGCCGGCATCGCTTCAGATGTCATGGCGACAGCCTAACCCGGCGTGTTCCTGCCTCAGGCAAGGGCCTGCCCGGTCGCCAGTTCGCCCTCGGCGGGGCCGCCCGCGCGGTCCCGTTTGCGGTTCTGCAGCTCTTCGGTCGCCAGCTCGTACCAGGTGTGCGCGCCAAAGGACGGGCTGGGCGTGTCGAGGTGACGGTAGAGGGCATCGGCCAGCTGGCCGAGGGCGACGTCGGACAATGCCCGGACCGTGGCGGCCGGGTCAAGGGTTCCTTCGAAGTACTCCGAGAGCTCCAGGCCGTTGATGGTGTTGAGCTCATCCGGGATTGGGCTGCAGGCCCCGTTCAGTCCCGGCGTCAGCCCACCCGCGGAGCCAAGGCCGGAGGTACGGTCAGCGGAGACCTCCATCTGGCGTTCTGCGAGGGAGTCGGAAGCGACATCAAACAGCGGCACCGCCGGGATCTGCCCCTCGAGTCCGGCGAGGACTTCGCCGTCGGATCCGACGTGCAGCAGGCAGATCGGGAGTTCCGCGGGTTCTGCCAGGGTGACGCGGAACGGCTCCGCCCCGGCAGGGGTCGCGGCGCCCGGCGCGGCAGCGGCCACGCTGGCACCGGCGATCGACCGCAGCTGCAGGAGGATCTCCGGGTCCAGATGGGACGACCTGTGGAGATCGATCATGACATCGGTGCCGGCACCGAGCCGGCCCGCCCTCCGCATGATGTGCAGCAGGGCGGGGGAATCAGCTTGGGTGAGGCAGCCGGTGACTTCGAGGGTCACTTGTCCGGGATCGACATCCACACGGACAAGCACACGCAGTTTGTGGTTCATGGGTTCTCCAAAGGGACACGTCCAAGAGCCGGCTGCATAACTCTGCTCAAACTTTATGCGGTTGTTGCCCCGGTCACAAGGCGGCGCGCTCCCCGGCAGCCCCGGCCGCCAGGAGCGTGGAGTTCAGGCTCCCTCCGGGGGATGCTCCGGCCAGTCGATGTACTGGTTGTAGGCATCGTGCTTGCGCAGGTACCGGTACATAAAGGGGCAATTCGGGATGATCCGTTTGCCCGACGCCACCACGTCATCAAGGGCGAAGTGGGCCAGCACCTTGCCGAGCCCCTGGCCCTGGAACTGTTCCTCCGTATCGGTGTGGATGAAGTCCACATGGCCCGGCTCGTCTATGAAACGGATCTGGACGGCCAGCTTCCCGCCAACGTGGAGTTCGTAGCGGTGCAGCTCATCATTGCGGGTGGTGGATACGTCCGGGCTGAACGTGTCTTCAGTGGCTGCCGAGTTCTCCGTCATGGTTCGACATTGGCACTTAAAGGCGGGCGTGGCAATGGCGGGCCCGCACTGCCCGGGCCCGAACCGGCCACCAGCCGGGCGGGGATCCGCCCCAGCAGCAGGACCGCGAGCACAAAACACGCCGCTCCCCCGCCGAGCAGTCCCAGCGTCAATCCGTTGAGCGCGGCGTCGGCCACCGGGACATAGACGGCGACGGCTGCCGTCGCCACGGCGGCCGCCGGACGCCTTGCGGAGGCGGGGGTCGTGGGGCGTTCTTCGAGCCGGCCGAAGAGCGCCAGCACGGGCAGCAGCAGGCCGATCAGGGCCAGCAGCACCAGCGGCCGCCCCCACCACCAGGCGGCAGTTCCCCCCGCCGGCTGGGGAAAGTCGGTCAGCAGCAGCAGGCCGGACATCGCCGCGAGGAGGGGCAGATGCCACAGGTAGACGGTCATCGACCGCCGCCCGGCCGCTGCAATGAAAGCCTGCACCCGGGAGAGTGAAACCAGTCCCGCCAGCACAGGCCGGAAGAGCTGCAGGGTGGCGGCCTGCGAAACCCCGAGCAGCAAAAGGGTCAGGTTGGGCGGGTTGAGGTTGACCAGCATGTTCCCGGAGTACAGCCCCAGCCACACCACCAGCCCCAGGACCAGGTTGCTGCCCAGGATCATGCCGGCCAGCGCCGGGCGCCGGAGGGCCAGCGGTCCGCCGTCGGCGAGCAGGAATCCAAGCTGCTGCACGGCGCACCACAGGAAGACCATGTTCAGGTATGCCAGAGCCGGCACCGTCCCCCGCAGGCAGTCCACCGCCACCACCAGCGACGTGAGCCCCGCCATTGTCAGCCAGGGCGCCCGTGCGTGCAGCCGCGCCAGCAGCGGAAGGTTCAACTGCGCCGCCAGGTATGCGGCAAGGAACCACAGCGGCATGCCGGCTCCGGCAACCAGCAACTGGACAACCTGCGGGTCCACGCCGGCCAGCCGCGCCGCCCAGAGCCCGGAAAACATGAGGGCGAGCAGCACGGCGGCCGGGCGCAGAAGCCGCAGCATCCGCGCCTGCATAAAGTCGAACGCGTTGCCGCCCCGGGCGCGGAGGCGGCGCCAGGCCTGCAGACCGGTGATGCCGCCGGCGACGAAGAAGAGTGGCATGACCTGCAGCACCCAGATCACCGGTTCGAACCAGCGCTGGTTGCCGAGGGTGTTCACAGAGGTTACGGTACCGTCCGGGTGCAGCACCGGACTGACCATCATGGTGTGCCCCACCACCACGAGCGCAAGACAGTAGAACCTGGCGAGATCGATCACCAGGTCACGGTCGGGCCGCACTGCCTGCCCTCCCGCTGCCCGCTGCCGTGGAACCATGGAGCCTCTTAGGAAACCTGCCGGCACGCCCGGGTGGTGAGCGTGCACGCTGCTGCGTTGCTCCATTGTCGGCCTTGTCCATGCGGAGGGCCAGTGCCGGCGGGCACCGGGCCCTGCTGCCGGTTTCCGGCCCGTGCGAGAATCAGCGTGAGAGCGTCGCCAGCGCGGAGGCCGCGAACGCCCCTGCCGAGGCGTCCCACTCCGCCAGCAATCCCTGGAGGTTCTCGCCATCCCTCCGGTGCGAGGCCGTGTGTGCCTCGAGGGTCTCCAGCACGCCGGTACGCAGCTCGGTGTTGAAATTGACCTTCCCCACGTTCATGGCGGCAGCTTTGACGAGCTCGGCGGCGGGGATTCCCGAGGCGCCATGGAGCACCAGGGGAATGCGGGTCCGCACGGCAATGTCCTGCAGCACGTCCCATCGCAGCTCCGGCTCGCCCTGGTACTTGCCGTGGACGTTGCCCACCGCGACGGCCAGCAGCTGGGCACCGGTCCGGGCCACGAAGTCCTCCACCTGCGCGGAGTCGGTGAGGCCGGCCGTGCCTGCCGCCGGGGCGCTGCCTGCGGCGTCGGATCCGAAGGCCCTGTCCTCGTCGCCGGCGAGCCCGCCTAGTTCCGCTTCAATCACAATTCCCTGGGCGGAGCCGGCGCCGTCAAGCAGGGCGCGCGCCGCCCGGACCAGCGCGATGTTGTCCTCATAGGGAAGCGATGATCCGTCCACCAGGACGGAGTCGGCCCCCGCGGTAACGGCGTCGGCAATCACCCCGAGGTCCGAGGCGTGGTCGAGCTGCACGGCAACCGGAACGCTGGCGCCGTCGGCGAGGCCCCGCAGCGCCCCGATCAGCCGGAGTCCGTTCGGTGTGGCCGCGGTGCTGGGCGAGATGAGCAGAATGGCGCCGCGGCCGGCGTCCTCCGCCGCCGCCACCACTGCGAGCGCGGTGGTGAAGTCGTAGCAGGTGAAGGCCGGAACGGCCGATCCCTGCTGGAGGGCCGAGACTACCAACTGATCGAGGCGGGCACGCATCAGGCGCTCAGGCCTCCCACCAGGGTCCAGACAAGGATCGTCAGGGCAAAGCCAGCCACGCCGAGGATCGTGGTGAGTACGGTCCACGTGCGCAGGCCGTCAGCAACGGACAACCCCAGATACCGGGTGACGATCCAGAAGCCCGAGTCGTTGATGTGGCTCAGGCCGAAGGCGCCGAAGCCGATTGACACCAGGATCAGGGCGGTCTGCACCGGCGTGTAGCCGCCGTCGGCAACCGACGCGGCCAGCAGGCCGGCGGTGGTGATGATGGCTACGGTGGCCGATCCCTGCGAGGCGCGGAGCACCGCGGCCAGGATGAACGCCATCAGGATCAGCGGCAGGCCCACGCTCTGCAGCCCCTCGGCGAGTGCCTTGCCGATGCCGGAAACGGTGAGGACCTTTCCGAAGACGCCGCCGGCGCCGGTCACCAGGATCACAATGGCGGTGGGGGCGAGTGCGGAGTCCATGACCTCGCCGGTCTGCTGGGAAGACCAGCCGCGGCGGATGCCCAGGAAGTAGTAGGCCAGTCCCAGGGCGGTCAGGAGGGCGATCAGGGGTGCGCCGACGAAGGCAGCCACGTCGGACGCCAGGCTGCCCTTGGGCAGCAGGACGGCTCCGACAGTTCCCACCATGATCATCAGGATCGGCAGCACGATCAGCGTGATGATCATGGCCGGGCTGGGGGCGGTTTTGGCCGCCGTCTTGACGGCCACGCCGCCGCCGGCGGTGGCATCCTGTTCGACCTCGGATTTGCCGGTGCCGAAGAGGCGGAACTGCTCGGCGGTGCCGGACAGCATGCTGTATTCGCGGCGGTTCAATTTCTTCGCGACAAAGTATCCGAGGACTCCGACGGGGATGCAGATCAGGAGGCCGATGATGGTGGTCCAGCCGATATCAGCCTTGAGGATCCCCGCGCCGCCGACGACGCCGGGGTGCGGCGGGACGACGACGTGGATTGCCAGCATGATGGCACCGACGGGCAGCCCGATCTTGACGGGGTTGACCCCGGCGGCCTTGGAGAAGCCGTAGATGATGGGGATCAGGATGATGAACCCGACGTCGAAGAAGACCGGGATGGCCAGCAGGAACGCCGCCGAGGTCAGGGCTGCGATGACCCGGCGGGGTCCCAGCAGCTGGGTGAATTTGCCGGCCAGGGCCTGGGCCCCGCCGGATATTTCAATCATTTTGCCGAGCATCGCGCCGAGGCCAACCAGGATGGCGACCGAGCCGAGCGTGCCGCCCATGCCTTCGGTGACGGTCTTGATGATGTCCGGAAGCGGAATCCCGGCGGCCAGCGCCACGCTGACGCTGACAACCAGCAGCGCCAGAAAGGCGGGGATCTTGAACTTGATGACGGCCAGCAGCAGCAGGGCTACGCCTGCTGCCGCGATGGCCAGGAGAGCGAGAGCGCTCATCGGGTGTCTCCTTTGACGGGCCAGTCGGTTGGACGACCGGCGGGATGGGGTTCAGCGGCGACGGCGGAGGGGGAGCCGCCGTCGCCGGGTTTTTGGGGAACTACAGGCCGAGCTGGGGGCAGGAACTAGGCGGTGCGCTTCGTGGGCGCGAGGACCTTGATCACGGCGGAATCGTCGGCGGCGGCGAGGCCCTGGGCCTGGCCCAGGAGGTACAGCTGTTCGGCGGCCGCGGCGACCGGGGCGGCGAGGCCGGCGGCGCGGGTTGCCTTGCCGACAATGCCCATGTCCTTGACGAAGATGTCCAGGCGGCTGAGGACCTCCGCGCCGTTTTCCGTGTAGGCCTCCAGGATGCGGGGTCCGCGGTTGGACAGCATAAAGGACCCGGCGGCGCCGGCCTCCAGGGCCGCGAGGGTCTTGGCCTGGTCCAGGCCGAGGGCGTCCGCAAGGGCCATCGCCTCGGCTGCTGCGGCGATGTGGATCCCGCAGAGCAGCTGGTTGACGGTCTTGAGGGCCTGTCCGTCGCCGGGCTTGTCCCCCACGACGGTCAGTGTGGAGGCGAGCAGTTTCAGGACGGGGCGGGCCGCTTCCAGCGCCTGCGGTTCGGCGCCGACGACGATCAGCAGATCACCTTCGCCGGCGCGCTTGGGCCCGCCGGAGAGTGGCGCGTCCACCAGGGCCACCCCGAATTCCGCAAGCCGGGCGACGGCGGCCGGAATGGCGTCGGTGCCGACGGTGCTGCCGAGGATCACGACGGCGCCCGGCTTCAGCACGGAGGCGACGCCGTTCTCGCCGAACAGGACGTCGTCCAGCTGCTCGCCGTTGCGCACTGCCAGCAGCAGCGCATCGGCGCCCTCGGACGCTTTTCGCGGGCAGAGGCGAAGGTGCGGACCCCGGCGGCTTCGGCGAGCCGCAGGCGCGGCTCGGCGATATCGAAGCCGTGGACGGTCAGCCGGGTGGCCAGCCGTGTGGCCATGGGCAGTCCCATGGCGCCCAGGCCAAGGACGGTGACTTTGTAGTTCATGGTTTACTCCGTTGAAATGAGGCGGCGGGGGTCAGAAGGTGTTGCTGAGCTTGCGGGTGACCTGGACCAGGGACTGGTCGTCACCGACATTGCCGGCAAAGACGACGTAGGGAATGCCCTTCGCGGGTCCGTCCACCGGCTCCCACAGGCTGACGATGCCCGGCAGCATGGGGCCGCGGACAATGGCATGGCGGATTTCCAGGCCGTGGGCGGCCACGTCCGAGGAGGTGATGCCGCCCTTCGCGATGACAAAGCGCGGCGGGAACGTCTTCAGGGTCCGGTTTACCACTGCGACGACCGCGGCGGACACGGTGCGGGCGATCCGCAGGCTCTCGGCGGCGTCGTCGGTCTTGATGAGCAGGCGGCTCGTGTGCAGAATGACGTCGGCGCTGCGCAGGGACTCCACGACGGTCCGGACGATTTCGTCCAGGTACCCGTCAGCCGTGCCGCCGAGCAGCCTTTCGACGTCGATCTCCACGATGCGGGCCGCGCCGTGCTGCTCGACGAGGGCCTTGAGCTGGCGGGTGGTGACACCGACGTGCGAGCCGACCACGATCAGGCCGCCGGCCTCGGAGGGCGTGTTGCCCGCGTACGCCTCCTCGCCGCTGAGCTCGGCGCGGATTTCCTGGCCGATGCGGCCGCGGACAAACGGCGGACCCACCCGGTAGAGCAGCTTCTTGCCGCGGCGTTCGGCCTCCTCCAGGCCGAGCGCCAGGGCCCGGAGGTCGTTTTCGGTCACGATGTCGGCCACGATCGGGGTGGAGTCCGTGGCGGAGTCGATGGCGTCCGCGATGGCTTTCGCTGAGACCTGGGGGTCGCCGTCCTGGCCCGCGGCGCGGATTACGTCCAGGGACAGCACAATCACGGATTCCGCCGGGAAACGGCCCTTGGACTTCTCTTCGACGTATTTGGCCAGTTCGGAGTTGGCGAAGCCGAAGCTCGCGTCCCGGGCGAATTCGGTCTCTGCCACCGGGGTGAGCTTGCCCTTGTCCTCGCCGGTGCCGCGCATGAAGTGCACGCCGCCGATCGTCACGCGTCCGGCGTCGGGGAACGCGGGGACGATCACGACGCCGTCCGTCACCTCGCCGCTGACGGCGGCGACGGTCGCCGCAATTGTGTCCGGTTCCAGCGGATAGTGGCCGCGGAGTGTGGAGTCGCTGCGGCTGACGAAACCGAGGCGCAGCCCGATTTCGAGGGCGGCCGCCGCGAGGGCGTTCCGGACCACGTCCGCGTTGCGGACGGCAGCCTCGTCGGGGTCCAGGCTCCGGGTGTTTGTCAGGACGTAGACGGCGTCCGGGCGGCGGCCGTTGATGCGGTGGCTGAAAGCCCAGGTGAAGTCGGCGACATCCCAGCGGGTGAGGACCGGCAGGTCCGCGACGGACTGTGTCCCAGTCGGGTCGTCGTCGAGCACCACCAGCATCCGGGGTGAGGACTCAGCTGCGGATTCCAGGGCCGCGGCGACCGTCCGGGCGGGAATCCGGACCTCCGCCGGGAAGGCGGCCAGCACATCTGCTTCGAAAAGCTCTGATTCAAAGGGCACTTGCACTCCATTGTGGGAACTCTGCTGCGTGAGGGATATTTGTAAGATGTCTGACATCTAACATTTGAATGCTAGTGTGGCATACGGCACAAAGACGCGCAAGTAGACTGGTCAATCAGGCATGTCGGCGACAGCAAATGGGGAAAATTGGCTAGGAAATCGTTGGTCGGCGTCGTGGCAGACGAACTGCTGGACCGCATTATTGCCGGCGAATTCCCGCCCGGGGCGTCCGTCCCCGGCGAGATGGAGCTAAGCGCCCGCCACGAGGTGAGCCGCATGACGGTCCGCGAGGCGATGAAGACCCTCGAGGCTCAGCAGATCCTGTCCGTGGAGCGTGGTCGCGGCACGTTTGTGAACCCGCTGAGCCGCTGGGCGTCCCTGGAAGCCGTACTCAGGGCAGCGTCGGAGGGGAAGAATGATGCGGCGGCCGCTGTCCAGCTGATTGAGTTGCGCCGGATGCTGGAGACGGGCGCCTGCGAGCTGGCGGCCGGCCGGATCAGCGAATCCGAGCTCAAGGCCCTTGACGGGCATCTGGAATCGATGCGCGAGGCGCACGAAAAGCACGATGTCGCCGCCTTCGTGGCAGCAGATCTGGCGTTCCACGACCTGATCCTGCGCGCCGCGGAAAATGTCTTTGTTGCCGTCCTGTTCGCGCCGTTGCACCGGGTGCTGGAGAAGCGGCGGACCCAGACGTCCGAGGTGCGCGAGATCCAGGCGCACGCGATCGGCCATCACCAGAAGATTGTGGACGCGCTGTCAACGCGGGATCCGCACCAGGCCCGGGATGCCATGGACGCGCACATGCAGCAGACGCTGGATGACCTCAAGACCTATGTCCTGGCGGACCGCCCGGCCTGACTGGCCGCGGGCAGGCCCAGGGGGGCCTCAGGCCAGGGAGAGGAAAAGCTTCTCGAGTTCGGCCCGGTCCAGGCTGGGGTCCTCCTGCTGCATGCACTGCTGCAGGCCGGTGGCGATGATCGAGAATCCGGCCTTGTCCAGCGCGCTGGAAACAGCAGCAAGCTGGGTCACGACGCTCTTGCAGTCGCGGCCCTCTTCGATCATCCGGGTTACGGCGGCAAGCTGCCCCTGGGCGCGGCGAAGCCGATTGATGACAGGCTTCATGTCAGCGGGATCGAGTTCCATTTTGTTCCTCCGGGATTCACAAGGTTAGATTCCATGATATACCCCCCTATGTATTAGAAACTATCCGGCCGGGTATGATCACGAGCACTTCAGCGGCCCCCGGAGGTGGGTTCAGGACCCGGCTGGGAGCGCCCGGTTAGGGACCTAAGTACCTAGCGAAACGCGAATAATCGGCGTATTGCTGGGAATGTGAACGCCGCCGGTTTCTTGGATCCTGGCGCCGGTCGGTCCGGCACCAGTGGCCCTGCCGCGGGCCGGGGCCCGCGCCGGGATTTGGGCCCATATGCCAGGCAGTGGAACATGGGGCTCTGGAGCCGCTATGTCGCGATGGGGGATTCGTTTACAGCCGGCCTCGGGGACCCCGAACCGCTGAGTCCGGGCGGCATGAGGGGCTGGGCGGACCGGATCGCTGAGGAACTCAGCGGCGGAAGCCCGGAATTTCGCTACGCCAACCTCGCCGTCAGCGGCCTCGTGCTGCGCGAGATCCTTGACCGCCAACTCGGGCCGGCGATCACGCTGAAGCCGGACCTGGTCACGCTCTCGGCCGGGGGAAACGACCTCGTCTTCCATCGGAGCGATCCTGACCGGCTGGCTGCCACGCTGGACGCCGCAGTGGGCATTCTCAGTTCCACCGGCGCCACCATCGTGCTGTTCACCGGTCCTGACTGGGGCGCTACACCGCTGCTGGGCCATAACCGGGGAAGGGTCGCGGTCTTCAACGAGAACATCCGGACCATCGCCGCACGCCATCACGGTGTGATTGCCGATCTCTGGGCCCTGCGGCAGCTCTCAGACCCGCGCATGTGGGACCCCGACCGCCTGCATTTTTCGCCGATGGGACACCACACCATCGCGGCCATGGTGCTCGAGTCCCTGAACGTCCCCCACACCCTGAGCCCGCTGGAGCCCAAGCCCATGCCCGCCGGAAGCTGGCGGGAAAGCAAGGCCGGAGACCTCGCCTGGTTCACCAACTACCTCCTTCCCTGGATGGTCGGCCGGGTCCGGAAGCGGTCAGATGCCCCGCCGCTGACACCCAAGCGTCCCGAGCCGGGGCCGGTTTACGGATCCTGAGGCCCGGCCTCCGGCCCCTAGTCCCGCTGCGATCTGTCCGCTAATCTGCAGGAACGGCCCACCGCCGGGTATCGATGGCGATCATGAGGAGCGAAGTTGTCCAATCACACGTACAGCATTTCTGAAATTGTCGGAACGTCGAGCGAAGGCGTTGATGCGGCCGTCCGCAACGGGATCGCAGAGGCAGCCAAGACCCTGAGGAACCTCGACTGGTTTGAAGTCAAGGAAATCCGCGGACACCTGGAAAACGGCGCGGTCGCCGATTGGCAAGTGACAATCAAGCTCGGGTTCCGGCTGGAACGTTAGCTGCCACGCCGGGCCGCCCGGGCACACGCCCGGGCGCCTTCAGTCCCGTCCACCGGCGGGCTCGCCGCCGCCGGTTTTAGTCCCGGTCCGCATGTTCCGCCACCCTGCGAAGGACCAGCGCGTGCAGTACACGCAACTCGGCCGCTCCGGCCTGAAAGTCTCCCGGCTCTGCCTCGGAACCATGAACTTCGGCCCGCATACCGAGGAGTCAGACGCCCACGCGATCATGGACTCAGCACTGGATTCGGGCATCAACTTCTTCGACACCGCGAACGTCTACGGTGGCACCGGCCACCGGGGCCGGACCGAAGAGATCCTTGGCCGCTGGTTCGCCGCCGGCGGCGGGCGGCGGGAACGGACCGTGCTGGCCACGAAGCTCTATGGATCCATGTCGGACCGGCCCAACGAGTCGAGGCTGTCCGCCCTGAATATCCGACGCGCCCTGGACGCGAGCCTGAAACGGCTGCAGACGGACTACATCGATCTCTACCAGTTCCACCACGTGGACCGGAAGACCCCGTGGGAAGAGATCTGGCAGGCGACCGACGTCGCGGTCCAGCAGGGCAAAATCCTATACTCCGGCAGCAGCAATTTCGCCGGCTGGCACATCGCCCAGGCGCAGGAAGCCGCCGCACGCCGCCACACCTACGGTCTCGTCAGCGAGCAGTCCATTTACAACCTCTTGAACCGCAACGTGGAGCGGGAGGTTATTCCGGCCGCACAGCACTACGGGCTGGGGCTGATCCCCTGGTCCCCGCTGCAGGGCGGACTGCTGGGCGGCGTGCTGAGGGAGGGACGCGGCGGCGAGCGCCGCACCGAGGGCCGAGCGCTCGAGGCCCTCAAGCAGCACCAGGAACAGCTCCGCCGCTTCGAGGATTTCGCCGTCGAGCTGGCCCAGGAGCCCGGGGACGTCGCCCTGGCCTGGCTGCTCCACCAGCCGGCCGTGACCGCCCCGGTCGTGGGCCCCCGCACCCCGGACCAGCTCGACGCCGCCCTCCGCGCCATGGACCTGGCGCTCGACGCCGGCGCGCTCCAGCGGCTCGACGAAATCTTCCCGGGTTACCGGACGGCACCGGAGGATTACGCGTGGTGACCGGGAAGCCCGACCGGCCGGCCATACCGGACAACGAGAGATCAGGGAAAACCACCTGTAGCGAGCCCGGACGGGCCGAAAGAAGTCGCCCGGCGCAGGCTTTCCAGCTCCTGACTGGCTCTTTTATACTAAGCATGATTAGTATTGAGGCAGAAGGATGAAGCGCACCCGGCAATCCGGGTGCCTCCTCTATGAAGAAGAAGGAACGATTAAAATGGGTTTTATCGCATTTCTGATTCTGGGCCTTATCGCCGGTGCAATCGCTAAGGCAATCCTCCCGGGCCGCCAGGGTGGTGGCATCTTCATCACCCTGCTCCTCGGCGTCGTCGGCGCCATTCTGGGCGGCTGGATTGGCGGACTGCTGTTCGGCACCGGCATCAATGAGTTCTTCTCGCTGTCGACCTGGCTGCTGGCCATCGGCGGTGCGATCATCGTCCTGCTGGTTTACGGCATGATCACCAAGCGTTCAGCCCGCTAAAGCTGTTCGCGACCGAAGCCGGTCCCGGGATTTTTCCCGGGGCCGGTTTTTTGGCACACGGCCCCAGGACCTTTTAGCCGTGGCAACCCACCACCATCTTTTCAAGCACCACCAATGAGCAGGAGTACCGCATGAAAGGCAAACTTCTTTTCGGAGCCGGAATCGCCGCAGGCTACGTTCTTGGATCACGGTCCGGGCGGGCAGCGTACGAAAAGCTCAAGGCACGCGCGGCAGCCCTCTGGGAAAGCCAGCCGGTCCAGGACAAGGTGACTGCGGCGGCCGAAGCAGTTAAGGAAAAGGCACCCGAGGTATCCGAGCAGCTGGGCGAGGCGGCCCGGCGTGCCGGGACTGTGATCACCTCCGCTGTCCACCGTGACACCACCCCAAAGGGGACAACAAGCGAGCGGACACCAAGCGAGCGGGCAGCCTCCGAGGGCACGTCGACCGGCGGCACGTCGACCGAGGGCAGTGCCACTGCTGCGGGCGGCGGCATCCCGGCCCACAGCACCCCCCCGGAGACCGTGAACCTCGGAACCTCCACTGCATCCGCCCCGTCCGACGTCGAGTCCGACCCGGCGCTGAACGACCAGCACGGCCAGGACTGGTCCGACGAAGGCGGGGCCACCCCGGCCGGAGCCGCGACCAACGTCGATCCCGACAAGGTCTCCTAGCTAGATCAGGCAGCTACACCGGGCAGCTATACCCGGCCGCCTGGCTGCACGGGCGGACCGATCGCCGCTGTCCCGATGACGACCGTGGCCTCCAACCCCCGGCAGCTGGCCACCCGGGGGTTGAGCCCGTTGCCGGTGAACAGTTCGACGGTCCGCGGCGCCTGCCGCCGGCTCGTCTCGACCAGCAGGGAGCCGCCCGGCGCCAGCCATTCCCGCGCCGCGGCGGCCACCCGCCGCTGGACGTGTAGCCCGTCTGTGCCGCCGTCGAGGGAAACCCGCGGCTCGTGGAGGCGGGCTTCCTGCGGCATGGTGGCAATCTCCGCCGATGGAACATAGGGGGCGTTGACCATGAGGATGTCGACCCGCCCGCGCAGCCGCTCCGGAAGTGCCTCGTACAGGTCACCCTCGTGGACCGCACCGCCGGCTGGCACGATGTTGCGGCCTGCGCACCTCACTGCGGCGGGATCGATGTCGGAGGCGTGCAGCTGCACGGGACCGGCCGTCGCCGCAAGCGCAGCGCCGACAGCCCCTGATCCGCAGCAGAGATCGACGACGACGGGCAGCGGGCCGGCGCCCCGGGATCCTCCGAGGAGCTGTGCGGCCTTCCGGACCAGGAACTCCGTCCGGCGGCGGGGCACAAAGACCCCGGGGTCCAGCTCGATCCGGAGTCCGCAAAACTCCGCCCAGCCCAGGAGGTGCTCGAGCGGAAGACCGGAAACCCTCCGCTCCACGAGGGCGTCGAGCTCCTCCGGCGTCGTGGCGGCGGCAGCCAGCAGCACGGCCTCATCCTCGGCAAACACGCAGCCGGCCGCCCGGAGCCGGGTGATGACCGAGGGATTGGGCTCAGCAGGGACCGCCATGCCAGGACCCCCTCCCGCGTACGCTGCCGGAATCCCATGCTATCGAAGTGGCAGGATGGCACCATGCCCACCCCAGAAATGACGTCCGCATCATTGCCGCCCCTTCCGGCGAACGCCGTCCCGTCAAACGAGCTGATCTGGACCGGGTGCTACACCGCGGATAGCGGCGGGAACGGGACCGGAATCGGGGCGCTGCGTGCCGGCGCTGACGGAAGGCTGCGCCGGCTGGGAGTAGCCGCCGCGGCGGACTCACCTTCGTTCCTCGCCGTGCACCCCGCCCTGGACGTGGTCTATGCGGTGGGCGAGGCGTCCCGGACCGTCCGGGCGTACCGCCGCTCCGGCGAATTCGGGCTGGTTCCCGCCGGCCGGGCCTGGCCGGCCGGCGACGCCGCCTGCCATGTAGCCGTCGACCCGCTCGGCCGCTTCCTCATGGTGGCCTGCTGGGGCGACGGACAGGTCCTGCTCTATGAGCTGGACGCCGACGGCGGCATCTCGGCACGGTTCGCGGCCGCCGCCACGATCGTGACCGGGCGCCCGAGCCGCGCCCACGCCAGCCTGGTGCTCAACGACGGCAGGGTGATGACCACTGACCTCGGGCACGACCTCCTGCGGGTATGGAACTACGTGCCCTCGCAGGGACTGCGGCTGGACCACGAGCTGGCACTTCCCCGGGACAGCGGCCCCCGGCACCTCGTCCAGCATCCCGGCGGGACCGTGCTGGTAGTGACTGAATACTCGATTGAGGTGGCGGTCGTGCAGAGCTCCCCCGACACGGGAAACTTCGGCCTGGCCGGAATAGGACCGGCCACCAGCGCCGGCGCGCTTCCCGGGGACTCCGCGGCCGAGATCGCGCTCGGCGCGGACGGGAGGCACGCCTACGTGGGGGTGCGCGGTTCCAACCGGATCGGTGTGCTTGAGGTGGACGTGGACGGCAGCGCCCTCCGTCCGCTGGCCGACATCCCCAGCGGCGGCGACTGGCCGCGGCATCATCTGGTCAGGAACGGCTGGCTGCACGTGGCGCACGAACGCTCCGGGGATGTGGTGACGTACCCGCTGGATCCGGAGAGCGGACTCCCCGGTGACGCCGTGGGCAGCCTGGTCCTGGCTTCCCCCACCGCGCTGGTCCCGCCGGTCCGCCAGGCGCGGCCGGGACCAGGCTAGCCCGGACCGGAGGCTGCCGCCGGGGACATGCCCATTCCTCGCCCCGAGGACTGGGCACAACGGGATTATGTCCAGCCCTGACCGCGGCCGGGGGGCATGTCCCGCAGCGGGTGGCCTGTTGCCGGCACACCGCGGGCCTTCAGCGCCCCGACGCCGCCCATTCCAGCAGACGCTCCAGGGGCCAGGTGGTGACGATCCGCTCTGCCGGCACGCCGTTGCGTTCCGCGCGCTCCGCCCCGTACTGCAGGAAGTCGAGCTGGCCCGGGGCATGGGCATCGCTGTCAATGCTGAAGAGGCAGCCCGCGTCGAGGGCGAGCCCAATGAGGGCGCCCGGCGGGTCCTGGCGTTCCGGACGGGAGTTGATTTCGACGGCGACGTTGTGTTCCGCGCAGGCGGCGAAGACCTCTTGAGCGTCGAATTCCGACGGCGGCCGTGTGCCGCGGCCCCCTTGAACCAGACGGCCCGTGCAGTGACCGAGCACGTTTGTGTGCGGGTCTTCGATGGCGCCGAGCATGCGGCGGGTCATGGTGCGCTTCTCCGAGCGAAGCTTCGAATGCACGCTGGCGACCACGATATCCAGCCGGTCCAGCATCTCCGGGGTCTGGTCCAGGGTGCCGTCCTCCAGGATGTCGACCTCGATACCCCGCAGCAGTCGGAAGCCGTTGGCGGCGTCGGCGTTGATCCCGGCAACGAAGCCGAGTTGCTCCGCGAGCCGCTCGGCACTCAGCCCGTTGGCGATCTTGAGGTTGGGGGAATGATCGGTCAGCGCGAGGTAGTCGCGGCCGAGCAGCCTGGCGGCATCGACCATGGCCTGGATCGGGGACCCGCCGTCCGACCAGTCGCTATGGCTGTGCAGGTCGCCGCGGAGCGAGGCCAGCAGCTGGTGCCCTCCCGGCACGAGCGGCTGGGACCCCCGGCTTCGCAGTCCGCTCAGGTACTCCGGCACTTCGCCGTCGAGGGCCTCCCTGATGACCTGGAGTGTCCGGTCGCCGATTCCTTTGGTTCTCTTGAGCCGTCCGTCCCGGGCCCGTGCCGCCAGTTCCTCCGGCTCCAGGCCGGCGATGATTCCGGCGGCCTTTCGGAACGCCTGGACCTTGAACGTCGGGGCAAGCTCGCGTTCGAGCCAGAAGGCAATCTCATTCAGGGCGGCGACGGCATCCATGGCACCATCTTGCACCCCCGGCAGGCGCTCGGGGACTCACGGCGCCGGACCGTTGGCGCTCCGCGCGCCTCAGCGGCACCCGACGGCCACCGCAGGATACGGGCTGTTCAACGGCTGCGCACGGCCAGGGTGTTGGCCGGGCGCACGATTTCGTCCAGCTGGAAGCCGCAAACGCAGCGCCAGAGGGGCGGCAGGACTGCCGCCGCATCGGCCGGGGCGAAGGAGTACACGGCCATTGTGGCGGTGTCCGGTGCTTTCCATTGCATCGGCATGCCGCAGTGGCTTGGCGCGGCCCGTGACTGCATGGAAGGGACGCTGTCGGGCGCGGCCCGTTCAGCCACGGTTCCGGCGGACAAACGATTATCAAAAATAGTTAGTAAGCATACATATAACTAGGCAGGCTAACGATTTGGGGGGCAGTTACCCCCGACGCGGCTCGGCGGCTCCGCCACGGCGTCACTCATCCGGTGCAGGAATCCGACCACGATCCGCGCCTCCTCGGCGCCGAGGTCCTCCGCCACGGCCATCATCCTGCGGTGCATGTCACCCAGCGCGGCCCGAACCTCCGAGTCGGTGGCCACGGTAGGGACGATCACCAGCGAGCGCCGGTCCGTGGGGTGCGGCTCCCTGCGGACGTGGCCGCTGCCCACGAGCCGGTCGATCAATGAGGTGGTGGAGGCCGTGGTGATGCCCAGGACGCGGCTGAGATCCTTGGGGACCACCTGCCCGCCATCGGCCTGGACACGCAGCAGGTATCGCAGGGCCAGCAGGTCCGTCTCGCCCATTCCCATGGAATCCCGGGTGGCGCGCCGCCGGGCGGCTTCGACGTTGCGGTACTCACGCAGGGCCTGCAGCACCGCGCCGGGCGGGTCGAGCCTGTCATCGGGTCCAAACCAGTACCCGGAGCCGGAGGGGCTGTGCGCGTTCATCCGGCAATCCTAGCGGAACTGATATCCAGGCCCTCGCGGTTTTTTCACGGTGCCGGGACAACAAAAACCCCCGGCACCCTGTCGCCAGGATGCCGGGGGTTTTGCCACTCTTCGCTAAAAGAGTGGGCCCTGTGGGGCTCGAACCCACGACCCACGGATTAAAAGTCCGATGCTCTACCAACTGAGCTAAAGGCCCCAGCCAAAGGCCCTGGAACGGCGGATGATTCCGCTGTTCCAAGGCTGATCAGCCCAGTCCATTTCTGGACGTTAATACTGTACCCCAGACCTGCGGGTGTTTTTCGCACCGGGCGCGGATGCCGCCCTCGCTCACCCGGGCGTGGCCGGTGTCATTTTCCGAAGTCGTCTGCACGAAATGTCCAGAGTCGGCTGCACGGACCACTTCATGTCCGTATTGGGAACCGTCAGCGGACCGTCACTGATTGTCGGTTTCCGGCTCCCAATCAGAGCGGAGCATGGACATCAATATCGCATCGACGTACTCCCCATCGAACTTAAGCGCGGCCCGCTTCCGCCCTTCATAAACGAACCCGCAGCGCTCATAGACGTGGCGTGCCCGCGGATTGAACGCGTACACCTCAAGATCAACCCTGTTCAGGCTTGTGGCACTGAAGGCATAGTCGAGAAGCATCCGGGTTGCCTCCGAACCAATTCCGCGATCGCGTCCGTCCGCTCCAATCAGGATGCGGAAGTTGCATGAATCATTGTGTGCGCTCAATTCATTCAGCACGACCTCACCCACACACGTATCGGTCGATGGGTCCACTATCGCAAGGTCGAGGCGATCTGCCTGATCCGCCCTCGTTTCGCACCACTGCCGCGTGGCTGCGTCCAAGTGTGGCAATCTGCCTTCTGTCTCAGCGACGGTATGCACCGATCCGGTGGAGGCGGAGCATCTCCGGATCCGCCAGAATCGGTCCCATCGCCTCAACATCGACCGGTGTGAAGGGGCGAAGTTTCGCTCGCCGGCCCTCGACGGTGGGCTTGGCGGAGAACATGCCGAATGCGTTCATCCGTGCACTGTACCCCGACAAGGTTGTCTTGATTGAGCCGGCATCGACATCATCATCACAGCGCCCGGTAATCCGGACGCCTAGCTGCCGATAGGTTCAGAGCTGCGCTGCAAGGCCAGCGCCATAAGCACTTCGTCGACGTCCCAGCGGGCATCCGGAGGGCGGCGGGCCATCGTCCGATTTCTCGCCAACCGCACGACTGGTAGAAGCCCTCGAGAGCCATACCCACACGCAATTCGAGGTGTAGCTGTTCAAGTCCGAGATCCTCGGTCGCCGCCCGGGCGACCCCTTCCATGAGTGCGCAAAAAGCTGATTCCGTTCGCGTGGCTCGACCATCGCCGGGGTCATCAGCCGATTCATTTGAAGTAGTTCCGTCATGCTCACAGTCTTCCGGAGGCCCCAGAGGGTCCCCGTCATCTCGAAGTTCCGTAAGCGAGGTGCTCGATCGGTTGCGTGCCGTGCCGCAGCTCCCAATGGCTGCCGGAGCTTGTTCAGTCGAGTCCCGGCTCGTCACTGGAGCTAATCGGTACGCCTTGGTAGCTTCAACGTATGGCCATCAAACTTGAGAACGTCGGTATCGCCGTTCGTGACCTCGAAGCAACAATCGCCTTTTTCACCGACCTCGGGCTCACGGTCGTCGGCCGTGACACGGTCAGCGGCGAGTGGACCGACACTGCCGTCGGACTTGATGGCAACCACGCCAACATAGCGATGCTCCAGACCCCAGACGGTCATGGTCGACTTGAGCTCTTCGAATACATCCACCCCAAAGCGATCGAGTCGAACCCAACTCGCCCCAACGACATCGGCATGCACCGCGTTGCCTTCTCGGTCGACGACATAGAAAAAGCCCTTGAGGTTGCTGCGAAGCACGGATGCCATCCGCGTCGCGGCGTGGCGACCTACGGCGACGAATACAAACTCACGTACCTCCGCGGTCCCAGCGGAATCATCGTGATGCTCGCCGAGAAACTGAAGAAAGACTGATACCCGGATCGGTCGTATGGGTCTTCCGGGAAAGGTTCGCCGCAGCGTGCGTGGGGTTGTCTCGCACGAGGATCCTTCACCGGGCAGCTCAGTTGAAACGCGGACCAAAGCTATTGCATCCAGATAATGGGCAGTTACGGTGGCTCCATGATCAGGATGCTGCCGATCATATGCGGGGACGACAGAGTTCAATGACGCCCTCGACCACTACGAGACGGAAGGCTGGCGCCGTGCGGAAACTGACCTACGGCATGAATCTCACCCTGGACGGCTACATCGCCGCGGCCGGCGACGACATCGGCTGGAGCGGGCCGAGCGAGGAACTGTTCCGGTGGTGGCTCGACCAGGAGCGGGCTAGCAGCCTCTCGCTGTACGGCCGCAAGCTCTGGGAGACCATGAGCTCCTACTGGCCGACCGGCGACCAGCAGTCCAACGCCACCCCGGCGGAGATCGAGTTCGCGCGGAACTGGCGGGACGCGCCGAAGGTGGTGTTCTCCTCGACGATCGACAAGGTCGACTGGAACACCCGCCTGGTCACCGGCGACGCGATCGCCGAGATCACCCGGCTCAAGGCCGGGGACGGCGGCCCGATGAGCATCGGCGGCGCAACGCTCGCCGGGGCGGCAATGCGGGCAGGGCTGATCGACGAATACGCGCTAGCCACCCATCCGGTCCTGGTGGGCGGCGGCACTCCGTTCTTCACATCGCTGGACGGCTGGGTGAACCTGGACCTGGTGGAGACGCGGACGTTTCCCGGCGGCGTGGTCCTGACCAGGTACGAGACGAGGCGCTGAGCGCGATTCCTCCGAGCGGTCGGGGAAGTACTCCACCACCAGCGGGCCCAGCCCCGCCGACGGCGCGCGAATCACGGCCACCAACTGAACCCGGTCCGGTTTTCGTCCGCGGGAGTAGAGTCTGTGCACCTCATCCTGAAGGGACACGGGCAACTGATGATGCTTGAGGACTGGAACCCGTTGATAACTTGATGGAAGTCATCGTCGTTGTTGCCATCGCCACCCTAAGCCGGGCAGCAATCAAGACGCGGCAGCGGGGCCGCGGCCACCTCTGACTGCGACAAAAGTGTTCAGTTTAGCCGGTGTGGCCGTCTGCGGCAGCGAGTAGCCGGACGGGACGTTGCTTGGCCCATTCGCCACCGAGGCCTGGTGTTCCTCGGTCAATTCCTTGAAATGGACGCTCGCTTCCGTACCGGTCACCTCGATTGACTCCACAGTGATCGTCGTCGAAAAGTCCGTGTACCAGATCATCTCTCTGGTCCAGCAGGTTCGGGCGTTGGCATCACAGACCGCGTTCACATGTTCCAGGTCATCCAGGGTGGATTCACGAATCTGGATAGACACAGCCGGACTCCTGATCGGATACGCCCGCATATCCACTAAGGACCAAGACCGCCCACCAGAACGCCCTTCTCGCTCTGGGAATGACGCCGGACAAGACATTCACGGACCAAGGCCTGACTGGCGCCAACCGGGCACGCCGCGGACTCAGCGAAGCGCTGGCCGCATGCCGGGCCGGGCCGGGCCGGAGAGACCCTGGTCGTGACCAAACTCGACCGCCTGGCCCGGCCCCCCTGCACGATGCAAAGTACATAGTCGCCGAACTCACCCGCCGCGAGGTCAAGCTGAGCGTCAGCGGCTCTGTCCACGACCCGACCGATCCCGTAGGCCGGCTCCTCTTTCACATCGTGGCCATGGTCACGGAATTCGAAGCCAACCTGATCCGAGCACGATCCCGTGAGGGCATGGCCGTCGCCGAGGCGACGGGCCGCCTGCGGGGGAAGCAGCCCAAACTCTCGAAGGAACAGGAAGCACACCTGGTCTCCGTTCACCGTGCCATCAAACGCGCAGGCGACCCCGCCTGACCGCTTAGCGTGAATTTCCGTCGGACCCCGAGCGAAGGCGTTAATGCAGCAGCCGCAACCGTTCGCTGCAGACCACTTCGATGCAAAACGCCAGGTTGTGCACGCGGGTTCGAACATCCAAGCGTTCAGAGCCGGCCGCACAACCCCCGAACTTTAGCGGATGCCCGTGCAGAGGACTTCGAAAAATGACAGCCGGGCACCGGTCCGGCCGCGGCGGGCCTTACGCTCGATTCCCCGGCAGCACAGGAGTAGCGTGGTGGCATGAGCGAGCAAGCAGGATCCAGCACCCCCGGACCGCACCGGCACCACAAGCCGAAGTCCTTCGCCCCCATCGACTTTGAGCCCTTCGCGGGCGGGGCCGATCCTGCCCGCGTCTCCGAGGCCGCCCATCTCGCCGCGCAGGCGCTGGTGCGCCGCGGTCGCGACAGCGACGACCCCGTGGTGACCAAACGGCTCGTCAAGCTTGCCGATGAACAGGGCCTGGAAGCCATCGCCGAAATGTGGGCCGAAAGCCCGGCCCGCTCCCTCCAGGGAGCCCTCTGGCGCCTGTACGCCCTCCGCGCGGCCACGATCCAGGACCCCGAGCGGATCTCCGTCTACTTCAAGGCCGGCAAGGACACCGCCCAGGTGTCGAATGTGGTGGCCGGCGCCGCCGAGCCGCCCGGGGCTGACGAGATGAAGTCAATGGCGGACGCCATCCTCTCGGGCGCCTTCGACGGCGAGTTCGACGTCGCGCTGGAACGCTCCGCCGCGTTCTGCCGCGTCGTGGCGCTGGGCCAGGCCACACTCGCCGACGGTGCCGAGCACAGCAACGAGAACCACGCGAGCAAGCTCACCCGCAATTCGCACCTCCTGGTCAAGACCGCCGAGGACCTCGAACACGCCGCCAACGCGTGGCGTCTGGGCGAGCTGGACTGACAGGGCCCAGCGCCTTCGGATACCGGCTACGCATGCCGCCCACGGACTGTCAATGTTGACTTGTCCCCGAGGTCATAGAAAACTGAAGGCGGTGCCGAACCGCGAAACCCCCGGGCTTCAACATCTAGCCGCCTAGAGCGGCCTACCGCCGAGAGGCGTATCCGGTTCGGCACCATTTTCATGCCTGTTGCCTGCCGGGTTCCTGCCCGGTTTCGGCCCTGGTCCTGCAACGATTTCTCCGGCTCCTGTCATATTTCCGGGGCGCCGCCGGGGCGCTTTCCCGACGCTCACAGGCCGGACGGTAAAGTAATCCTCATGCCCGGGTCATCATCCGCTCACATGCCCGGAAGACAACACCCGTGCATCTCCCTCCCGAAGACCGGTAATCACACGTGAAGCTGCGCCTTTTCCCCCAGGAGCCCGCCGGGCTGAAACTTCTTGCCCAGCTGGCAAGCCAGATTGTGCTCGCCACAGGCACCCTTTCGGAGATCCTCGGCGCACCGGCCAGTGAGAATGCCCGGCTGGTGGAGGACATGCACAACCATGAGGCCAAGTCCGCGGAGCTGCACTTCGCGCTGCTGACCCACATGCGGACCTCCTTCGTGAACCCGCTCCCCCGCGAGGACATGTACGCGCTCTCCCGGTTCCTCAATGAGGCGATGGAAAAGCTCGATGCCGCCGCAGAGCTGGTGTCCCTCTACAAGCTGGACCGCCTGCCCAAACGCGCCGCGGACCAGCTCGAAATCATCAGCAGGCAGGCCGAGCTGACCGTGGACGCCATGCGGAAACTGGACAACCTGGACGACCTCGAGGACTACTGGATCGAGATCCTCCGCCTCGCCAAGCGCGCAGAACGGTCCCACCGGGTCTGGGTGGCGGACATGCTCAACGAGATGAAGTGGGCGCAGTACGCGCGCAACCGGGACATTGCAGACCAGCTGGTCGGCGTCACCAGGGACATGCGCCGGATCGCGACCGAGGTAGGCAGCATCATCGTCAAGGAATCCTGACGTGACCATCTTCCTGTTTGCCCTGGTGGTGGTCTTCGCCGGGGCATTCGCCTTCCTGAACGGATTCAGGGACGCCTCCGCGGCGGTGGCGCTGGCCGTCCGAACCCGCGCCCTGACCCCCACCATCGCGGTGCTGCTGGCGGCGTTCTTCAACTTCGTCGGGGCCGGGCTGAGCGGCACCCTGGCCCTTGCCGTCAGCCAGGCCTGGGTGCAGCTGCCCCCGGGCGAGAACGGGCTGAGCATCCTGATGGCCGGCCTGTTCAGCGCCGTGCTCTGGGGAATCTACACCTGGTGGCGCGGCATCCCGTCGTCCTCGACGCATGCCCTCGTGGGCGGGCTGGCCGGCGCCGGCATCGCGAGCGCAGCGGTCGGGGGGAACGCCGTCGGGGGCGTGGACACGTCCCTGCTCATCCAGGTGGCGCTTCCGCTGCTGCTCTCGCCGGCGATTGCTTTCGCCGGCGCCTACCTGCTGGTCTGGCCCGCGACGTGGACCGCGCGGTATACGCCGCCGAACGTCGTCAACAGCCGCTCCCGGCGCGCCCAAAGCATTGCCGTCGGCGCCGTGGCGTTCGCCCACGGTTTGCAGGACGGCCAGCGCACGAGCGCCGTCCTGATCCTTGCCCTGCTGGCATCCGGGCTGTCCGACGGTGGCCAGATGCCGGTCTGGGTGGCGCTGTTCACCGCGGCCCTGCTGACCGCCGGGACCCTGGCCGGCGGCTGGCGCATTTCCTACACCATCGGCTACCGGCTGATCCGGATGGATCCCCTGCGCGGCTCCGTGGCCCAGTTGTTCAGCTCGGCCATCCTGTTGGTGGGCGCGATCGGACTGTACTGGCCCATATCCACCACGCACACTGTCACCTCGGCCGTTCTGGGCGCCGGAGCCAACCAGGGATTCCCCGCCACCAACCGGAAAGTGGTGATCCGGGTCCTGATGTTCTGGGTGCTCACCCCGGCCGTCACCGCGGCAGGGGCGTTCGTGCTGGCCCTGTCCCTGTCGCCCCTCGCGGAGCTCTAAGGAACCTCGCGGAGCTCCAAGGCCCCGTCGGTTGCTCCGCAGGTGCCCTTTTGAGGGCTCATAAGGGCGCCCATGGAGCAGTCGACGGGGAGGAGCGGCCTATCCGAAGCGGCCCGAGACGTAATCCTCGGTGGCCTTCTCGGTGGGGTTGCTGAAGATCGTGTGGGTGTCACCGTATTCGATCAGTTTGCCCGGCTTCCCGGTCCCCGCGATGTTGAAAAACGCGGTCTTGTTCGACACACGAGCGGCCTGCTGCATGTTGTGCGTCACGATCACCACGGTGTAGTCGTCCTTGAGCTCATTGATGAGGTCCTCAATGGCGAGCGTGGAGATGGGGTCCAGCGCCGAGCAGGGCTCGTCCATCAGGATCACCTGCGGTTCCACCGCGATCGCCCGGGCGATGCAGAGTCGCTGCTGCTGGCCGCCGGACAGGCCGGATCCGGGCTTCGCCAGGCGGTCCTTGACCTCGTTCCACAGGTTGGCGCCACGCAGCGAGCGTTCCACCAGCGCGTCGGCCTCACCCTTGGAGATCTTCTGGTTGTTCAGCTTCACGCCGGCCAGCACGTTGTCCCGGATGGACATGGTGGGGAACGGGTTGGGCCGCTGGAAAACCATGCCGATCTGGGAGCGGACGGTGACCGGATCCACGCCGGGGCCGTACAGGTTGTCGCCGTCGAGCAGCACCTCGCCTTCGACGCGGGCGCCGGGAATCACCTCGTGCATTCGGTTCAGGGTGCGCAGGAAGGTGGACTTGCCGCAACCGGACGGCCCGATGAAGGCCGTGACGGACTTGGGCTCGATGTTGATGTTGACGTCTTCGACGGCCAGGAATTTGCCGTAGTAGACGTTCAGGTCTTTGACGTCGATGCGCTTAGACATGATGTTCCTTCACTTGCTGGAGGTGCGGGCTGAAGAGCTGGGTCACCGGCGCCGGGCTAGCGGCCGGTCTTGGGGGCAAACATCCGGGCAACCAGGCGGGCAACGAGGTTGAGCAGCATCACGAGGATGATCAGGACCAGGGCGGCTCCCCAGGCGCGCTGGGAGGACGGATCCGGGTTGGACGGCGAGGTGGGGTTGAGGATCTGCGTGTAGATGAAGGTCGGCAGCGACGCCATCCAGCCGCTGAACACGTTGGAGTTGATCGAGGTCGCGAAGCCTGCGGTGACCAGGATCGGCGCGGTTTCGCCGATCACCCGGGCGATCGCGAGGGTGATACCCGAGGCGATGCCGGAGATCGCCGTCGGGATGACCACCTTGAGGATGGTGCGCCATTTCCGGACGCCCAGTGCATAGGCGGCCTCGCGGAGTTCGTTCGGGACGATCTTGAGCATCTCCTCGCTGGAGCGGACCACCACGGGGATCATCAGCACGGACAGCGCGACGGCGGCGACGGCACCGGTTTTGGTGCCCGGTCCGACGATGGCGAAGAAAAAGGCTGCGGCGAAAAGCCCGGCCACGATCGAGGGGATGCCGGTCATAACGTCCACGAAGAACGTGATGGCGCGGGACAGCGGGCGGTCGTTGCCGTACTCCACCAGGTAGATCGAGGTCAGCAGGCCAACCGGCACCGAGATGAGCGTTGCCAGCAGGGTGATCTGCACCGTGCCGATGAGAGCGTGGTAGATGCCGCCGACGACGGGGGTGCCCTCCTCGACGCTCTTGTTGTCAAACGCGCCAGTGACGCCGTTCATCGACGTGGTCAGGAAGCCGGGGTCCGTCAGGCCGGGAAGGCCGTTGACCAGGACGGTCCAGATCACGGAGATCAGGGGCAGCAGCGCGATCAGGAACGAGCCGACGACGAGGCAGCTGGCGAGTTTGTCCTTGGCGCGGCGTGAGCCTTCCACGGCGGCGCTCCAGCCGACGAGCCCGACGGCGAAGAGGATGGCGGAGACGAGTCCCCAGCCGAGCGCGTTGAAGCCGATCAGGGCCAGAACCGCGGCGCCGAGAACCAGGGCGACGCCGAGAACCAGGTACGGGGCCCACTTCGGCAGCTGGCCCTTGGTGAGGGCCGAGCGCTTCTTTACGGGGGTCAGGGTGGCGGTCATTTAGTTGGCTCCCGAGAATTCTTTGTGCCGGCTGATGATCCAGCGAGCGATCATGTTCACGCCGAGGGTGATGACGAACAGGACCAGACCGGCAGCAATCAGCGTGTTGACTTTCAGGCCGCCTGCCTCGGGGAAGTTCAGCGCGATTTCGGCGGCGATGGTCTGGTTGCCGGACTGGATGAGGCTGGCGGTCAGCACGCCGGAGGACAGCACCAGCGCGACAGCCATGGTCTCACCGAGGGCGCGGCCCAGGCCGAGCATAACGGCACTGATGATTCCGGGACGGCCGAAGGGCAGCACGGCCATCCGGATCATTTCCCAGCGGGTGGCTCCGAGCGCCAGCGCGGCTTCCTCGTGCAGCTTGGGGGTCTGCAGGAAGATTTCGCGGCTCAGCGAGGTGATGATGGGCAGGACCATAACGGACAGCACGATTCCCGCGGTCAGGATGGTCTTGCCCGTGGCCGAAGCCGGACCCTGGAAAATCGGCAGCCAGCCCATGTTGTTGGCCAGCCAGTTGTAGGCCGGCGAGATTTCCTTGGCCAGGAAAGCGGCACCCCAGGCGCCGTAGACCACGGAGGGGATCGCGGCGAGCAGGTCGATCACGTAGCCCAGCCCCGAGGCGAGCCTGCGCGGGGCGTAGTGCGAGATGAAGAGCGCAACACCGATCGCGACCGGCGTGGCGATCACGAGCGCGATGACGGCCGCGATCAGGGTGCCGATGACGATCGGCCAGATGTAGGCGAAAAAGCCTTCGCCGCCCTGGATCTTGTCCGGGGAGGCCACAAGGGCGGGGAATGCCTGGATGACGAGGAAGAGCGCCACTCCGAAGAGCACGGCCAGGATCAGGCACCCAGCGGCCAAGGTGGCTGCGGAAAAGACCTTGTCTCCGGCGCGGCCTGCGCCCCGAGACGTGGTCAGGGAGGTGGTGGTCACTTCACGATCCTTCAGATCTTTGGGTACTTCGGACAAACACGGCAGTTCCCTGCCCCGGTGTGGCCGTCGGTGACAGCCGAACCGGGGCAGGGAACCAGAATCAGGCTGGTGTTTCCACTATGCCTGCCAGCGCAAGGTATCCCTAGGACTTGACCTTGATGGATTCGATTGACTTCAGTGCC
Source organism: Arthrobacter sp. U41 (assembly GCF_001750145.1). NCBI lineage: Bacteria > Bacillati > Actinomycetota > Actinomycetes > Micrococcales > Micrococcaceae > Arthrobacter > Arthrobacter sp. U41. The sequence goes on along the minus strand of NZ_CP015732.1, from coordinate 1,521,373 downwards.
TTGTCCTGCAGGGTCTTGGACAGCGGGGCCGACTTTGCGGCCTCAGCAGCTGCGGTCTGACCGGCGTCCGAGACCACGTAGCTCTCGAAAGCCTTTACGAGGTCCACGGTCTTCTGGTCGGCGTAGGTGCTGCAGACGACGTGGAAGGAAACCAGGACAACCGGGTAGGCGCCCTCGATCTTGGTGGTGCGGTCCAGCTTGATCGACAGGTCGTTGGCGTTGCGGCCCTCGACCGGCTTGCCGGCGTCGACTGCCTTGGCGGCGGCCTCGGCGGAGATCTTCGTGAAGGTTTCGCCCACCTTGATCTGCGCGACGCCCAGCTTGCCGCTGACGGCGGAGTCGTCGGCGTAGGTCACGGCGCCCGGGGTGTCGGTGACGGTCTTGACCACGCCGGAGGTGCCCTTGGCGTTCTCGCCCTGGAGCGCAGCCGGCCAGACGCCGGAGGCCTTGTCCGTCCACGCCTCGGGGGCTGCAGCGGCCAGGTACTCGGTGAAGTTGGTCGTGGTGCCGGAGTCATCCGAGCGGTTGACCGGGGTCACCGCGAGGTCCGGGAGGGTGGCGTCCGGGTTCAGGGCGGCGATCGCGGGATCGTTCCAGGTGGCGATCTCGCCGCGGAAGATCTTGGCAACGGTGACGGCGTCGAGGTTCAGTTCCTTGACGTCGGGCAGGTTGAAGGCCACGGCGATCGGGGAGATGTAGACGGGGATGTTGAGGGCGCCGTCGGGACCACACTGGGTGGTGGAGCTGGCGTACTCCTCGTCCTTGAGGAAGGCGTCGGAGCCGCCGAACTGGGCCGAGCCGTCCAGGAGCGCCTTGCGGCCTGCACCGGAGCCGTCCGGGGAGTACTGCACCGTTGCGCCCTGGTTCGCGGAGGCGAAGTTGGTCTTCCACGCGTCCATGGCGGCGCCCTGTGCTGATGAACCGATGCCGGTCAGCGTGCCCGTGACCTGGGCGCCCGAGGCGGACGGCGCGGTCTGGGCCGTGTTGGTTGCGTTGTCCGAACCGCAAGCGGTCAGCGCGAGAGCGCCGGCTGAAATGACAGCGATAGCCGCGTTGCGGCCGAAGCGGAGTGCCTTCACTTAGATGTACCCCTTCCAGGGATTTTCTGTGCGTGTGCCGGACCGGAGAAGGCCGGGCAGGGATGCGTACGGTTTGTACCTCTATTGAAGGTAGGTGCCCCAGATGAAGAGAATTGCCGTCCAAGATGAACGGAGGGTTAACGACGCCGGGACATTGGCTGACATTCGCCGGGTCGCCATTGCGTAAGCTTCGTCACAGCCGTAGGCGTCCGCGTCGACGGTCCGCGGGTTCAACGGCCCATAGACTGGTGCGCATGGCCCCCGCTATTGGATTCTCCGCAAGCGCCCGTTTCCTCCGCGGTCGGGTCCGCACCGGCCTGGTCCGGAGCCGGAACTCCCTCCTGCCTGCCATCCAGATGACCGCCTGCGCCGTCGGCGCCTACGCGTTCGCCGAGTACGTCCTGGGCCACAGCGGCCCGCTCTTCGCTGCCACATCCTCCCTCATCGCCCTGGGCTTTTCCCGGGACCCCCGGCTGCGCCGCGTGATCGAGGTCGGCTTGGGCTGCACCATCGGCATCGTGGTCGGGGACCTGCTGCTGCACTGGCTGGGCCCCGGAATCTGGCAGGCCGCCGTTGTGCTGCTGTTCTCGATCCTGCTGGCACGTTTCCTGGACAGCGGCACGATTTTCACCACCCAGCTGGGGCTGCAGTCCCTGCTGGTGGTGCTTCTGCCGGCGCCGGCCGGGGGTCCGTTCACCCGCAGCATCGACGCGATCGTGGGCGGCGTGTTCGCCCTGCTGGTGACGGTCCTGATCCCGAAGGACCCGCGCCGGGAACCACGCAGCGATGTCAAGAAGCTCCTGCACGAGTTCGCCGAGGTGCTGCGCGAGTGCGCCTCCGCGCTGAGCTACAGCGACTCCACCCAGGCCTGGCACGCGCTCATCCGGGGGCGGAACTGCCAGCCGCTCGTTGATAGCATGCGGCAGTCCCTCCGGGCTTCCGGGGAGGTGGCGATGCTGGCGCCCGCCTACCGCCGGCACCGGGAGGAGCTGGACCAGATGGAGCAGGCGCTGGACTACATCGACCTGGCGCTGCGCAACAGCCGCGTCTTCGCCCGCCGGCTGACGAGCGCCATCAACCACGCGGCGTTGTCCGACGAGGCCACCCAGAACATCGCCGACGTCCTGCAGGACACGGCGGACGCCGTCGGCGAACTGTCGCTGGGCCTGGCGGAAGTGCACGACGGCGCCCGCCGCGCGCATCTGCGGACGGCGCGGGCGGACCTGCGGGATATCGCCGGCCGGCTGCATCCGCGGCTGCTGGACGTGCAGCGGCTGGAGGGCGAAACGGTGGTCATGCTGTTCCGGCCGCTGATGGTGGACCTGCTTGAGGCGGCCGGGGTCGATTCCCGGGAAGCCCGGGACATCCTGCCGCCGCTCTAGCCCTGCCGCGGCGCGTGGTTGTCGGCCGGCGCAGATAGTGTGGAGCGATGGCTACCAAGACTTCCCGGGCTTCCAAAGCGCCGGGCTACAAATGCGCCGAGTGCGGCTGGACCACGGCCAAGTGGGTGGGGCGCTGCGGCGAGTGCCAGGCGTGGGGCAGCGTCGAGGAGACCGGCGGCGCCGTGGCGCGCACGACGGCGGCCGCCGCCGTGCTGGAGCCGGCCCGCCGGATCTCGGAGGTGGACGCCACGTCCGCGGCCTTCCTGCCCACCGGCGTGGACGAACTGGACCGTGTGCTCGGCGGCGGGCTGGTTCCCGGCGCCGTGATCCTGCTGGCGGGCGAACCCGGCGTCGGCAAGTCCACGCTCCTGCTGGACGTCGCGGCCAAGTTTGCCCGCACCGCGCAGGACGTCCTCTACATCACCGGCGAGGAATCAGCCGCCCAGGTCAAGCTCCGCGCGGAGCGGATCGACGCCGTCGCCGAATCCCTCTACCTCTCCGCCGAAACGGACCTCGGCCAGGCCCTGGGCCAGGTGGAGAAGCTGGAGCCGCGCCTGCTGATCGTGGACTCCGTGCAGACGCTGAGCAGCGCCGACGTCGAAGGCAGCGCCGGCGGCGTCTCGCAGGTCCGCGAGGTCGCCGCTTCCCTGATCGCCGCGGCCAAACGCCGCAACATGACCACCCTGCTGGTGGGCCACGTGACCAAGGACGGCTCCATCGCCGGGCCCCGGCTGCTCGAGCACCTCGTGGACGTGGTGTGCCAGTTCGAAGGCGAGCGCCACTCCCGGCTGCGGCTGCTGCGGGCGGTCAAGAACCGTTACGGCCCCACCGACGACGTCGGCTGCTTCGACCTGAACGAGGACGGCATCGTGGGCCTGGCTGATCCGAGCGGATTGTTCGTTTCCCGGACCAAGGAACCCGTGTCCGGAACCTGCATCACGGTCACCCTGGAGGGGCGCCGGCCGCTGCTGGCGGAGGTGCAGTCGCTGCTGGCCGAAAGCGCCAATGCCCAGCCCCGTCGCGCCACCAGCGGGCTGGACAGTTCCCGGGTGGCGATGCTGCTGGCCGTCCTCCAGCAGCGGGCCGGCTGCCTGCTGAACAAGGATGATTCCTATGTGGCAACCGTGGGCGGAGTGAAACTCAGCGAGCCCGCCACAGACCTCGCCGTCGCGCTGGCCGTGGCATCGTCGAAGGCCAAGAAACCCCTGCCGCAGCGGCTGATCGCCTTCGGCGAGGTGGGCCTGGCCGGTGAGGTCCGCCCGGTGCCCGGCATCAACCAGCGAATCCAGGAAGCCCACCGGCTGGGGTTCACCCACGCCGTGGTGCCCGCGAGCCCGAACGGCCCGGGCCCGGTGCCGGCGGGCTTCTCCGTGCGGGAAGTCGGGCACCTGGCCGAGGCCCTGGACCTGCTGATCGGCTGAGCCCCCCGCTGCCGTCTCCTCCGGCCCGGCCCCTCTGCGGGCCGCGCGTGCCGAAACGCGACTTAGGACCCTAGCCACGCAACGGGATCCGGCGGAACATGGGACCAGGAAAGGTCACCGACGGAGGGATCAGCCATGATGGGATACTACGGGGACGGCTTCGGCTGGATGTGGCTCTGGGGCCTGCTGTTGCTGATCGGAATCGGTGTGCTGGTGCTGCTCACCGTCCGCCTCTTCGCCGGCGGCCGCGGCGGCCCCGCCCAGTCCGGACCCTACGGCCCGCCGCCCTACGGCCAGCAGGGGTATACTCCGGGCGGAAAAAGCCAGGCGCGGCGGATCCTCGATGAACGCTTCGCGCGGGGCGAGCTCACCGCGGACCAGTACCGCGAAAACCTGAAAGTACTCGGCGAGGAGCCGTAGTGCGTCCGGTCAGCAGACGCGACGCACTGCTGTTGGGCGGCCTGGGCACGGCGGCCACAGTGGCGGGCGGCGCCGGGCTGTGGTGGTCCCTGGCTTCCGCGCAGCAGCCGCCCGGCGGCGCAGCACCCGGACAGGGCGGCGGCGCAGCGCCCGTACAGGTCGGCGGCGAGCTGCGCAGCCCGCCGGAACTTCGCAGCACGGACGGCAGGCTGCAACTCACCCTCGAGGCGGCCCGCACACGGGTGGAGCTTGGCGGCCGCACGGCCAGCCCGCTCTGTTACAACGGCACCCTCCCGGGCCCCACGCTCTTCCTGCGGCCGGGCGATGAGCTCGCCGTCAGGCTCGTGAACAACCTCGACGAACCGACGAATCTGCACGTCCATGGCTTGCACGTGAGCCCGCAGGCCAACGGCGACAACGTGTTCACCAGGGTCCGGCCGGGAGCAGGGTTCGACTACAGCTACCGGCTCCCCGCGGACCACCCGCCGGGTGTGTACTGGTACCACCCGCATCACCACGGCATGGTCGCGCGGCAGATCTTCGGCGGACTCTTCGGGCAATCATCGTCGAGGATCCGAAAGCCATCCCCGTGAGCAGGGAACGGGTTCTGATGGTCTCGGACACCACCCTGGACAGCAGCGGGAACATCTCCGCCGTGTCGCCGATGGAGCGCATGGCGGGCCGGGAAGGTGAACTGCTGCTGCTCAACGGGCAAAGCAGCCCGCTCATTACAGCCCGCCCGGGTGATCGGGAACGGTGGCGGATCATCAACGCCTGCGCCGCCCGCTTTCTCCGGCTCCGGCTCGACGGGCAGAAACTGCAGCTGGTCGGGATGGATTCGGGGCGCTCCGCCGATCCCGAAGCGGTGGACGAAATCCTGCTGGCGCCGGGCAACCGGGCGGACGTGCTGGTGACTGCCGCAGCCGGGGAATCCGTGCTGCAGGCCCTTCCCTATGACCGCGGCGCCATGCCGGGAATGATGGGGCGCGGTCCGGTGTTCGCACGCGGGACGGCGGCGCTGGCGACCTTTCGGGCGGAGGGCGAATCGTCGACCCCGCCCGGTGCCGTGACGGCCCGGCCGGCCCAGGAGGACCTCCGCACTGCAGCCGTGGCCGCGCGCCGGCAGCTGGTCCTGGACATGGGCGCGGGGGCCGGAGGCATGGGCGGCGGGATGGGCGCCATGATGCGGTTCACCATCAACGGCCGTGAATTCAGCGAGGCGCGCACGGACACGATCGTCGCGGCCGGTACCGTCGAGGAATGGACGCTGGTCAATACCAGCCCCATGGACCATCCCTTCCACCTGCATGTGTGGCCGATGCAGCTTATTGAGGACAACGGCCGGGCACTGGACTCCGTGGTCATGCGGGATGTCGTGAACGTACGGGCGAACGGGCGCGCCAAAGTCAGGATCGCGTTCCGCGACTTCAGCGGACGCTCGGTCTACCACTGCCACATCCTCGATCACGAGGATCTGGGCATGATGGGCGTGATCGAGGTCCGCTGAGCTGCGGGATATCTTGCCAAGCATACCCCCTAGGGGTATGTTGAAGCTGGATCCGAGCATCGATGAATCTCCCCAGGAGCGCGTCATGGAACACCGGCACAGCAGCCAGGCCGTCGGCGGCCGGCAAATGGGCCACCCGCACGAGGAGCCCCGGCAGGACGACGAGCACCTCGTTCACAGCCGCGGCCAGCATGCCGGGCACAGCGTGGCGATGTTCAAGAACAGGTTCTGGCTGACCCTCGCCCTGGCCGTCCCGGTGGTCTTCTTCAGCCCCATGATCGGGCACCTGCTCGGCTACCAGGCGCCGGTCTTTCCCGGCTCCGCGTGGATTCCGCCGGTGCTGGGCACAGTCATCTTCTTCTACGGCGGCCAGCCGTTCCTCAAGGGCGGCCTGAATGAGCTCAAAACCCGCAAACCGGGGATGATGCTGCTGATCGCCATGGCCATCACGGTCGCCTTCGCCGCCTCGTGGGTGACCACCCTCGGGATCGGCGGCTTCGACCTGGACTTCTGGTGGGAACTGGCCCTGCTCGTTGACATCATGCTGCTGGGGCACTGGATCGAGATGCGTGCCCTCGGCTCGGCCCAGGGCGCCCTGGATGCCCTCGCGGCGCTGCTGCCGGACGAGGCCGAGCGCATCACCGAGTCCGGAACCGAGATCGTCAGGGTATCCGAGCTCAGGAGCGGCGACACGATCCTGGTCCGTTCCGGCGGGCGGATGCCGGCAGATGGAACCGTGACCGAGGGGCAGGCCGAATTCGACGAATCGATGATCACCGGCGAGTCCAAAACCGTCCTCCGCTCCCCCGGTGACCCCGTGGTCGCCGGCACCATCGCCACGGACAACAGCCTCCGCGTTCAGGTCACGGCCATCGGCGAGGACACCGCCCTCGCCGGGATCCAGCGGCTCGTGGCCGAGGCCCAGGCTTCCTCCTCGCGGGCCCAGGCACTCGCGGACCGCGCCGCGGCCTTCCTGTTCTACTTCGCCGCCGGAGCCGGCGTCATCACCTTTATCGTCTGGACACTGTTGGGAAGTGTGCCCGACGCCGTCACCCGCACCGTCACGGTGCTGGTGATCGCCTGCCCCCACGCGCTTGGCCTGGCCATCCCCCCTGGTCATCGCGATCTCGACGGAGCGGGCGGCGCGGGCCGGCGTGCTGATCAAGAACCGGATGGCGCTCGAGCGGATGCGGACGGTTGACGTGGTGCTGTTCGACAAGACGGGGACCCTGACCAGGGGAGAGCCGGAACTGAAGGGCATTGCCGTCGTCGAAGGGACGGACCGGAACCAGCTGCTCGCCCTGGCCGCGGGGGCGGAGTCGGACAGCGAGCACCCGCTGGCCCGCGCGATCGTGGCGGCCGCCCGCGGGCGCGGCCTCACCGTCGCGCAGGCAAGCGATTTCACTTCAATGACCGGCCGGGGAGTCCGCGCGACGATCGGCGGCAGGACGGTCCGCGTCGGCGGGCCGGCGATGCTGAGGGAACTGCAGGCAGCGGAACCCCCGGAACTGGCCGGCACCACCGCAGCCTGGCGGGACCGCGGTGCCGCCGTGCTCCACGTGGTGGACGGCACCACCGTGCTGGGCGCCGTGAGCCTTGAGGACGCGGTGCGCCCGGAATCCCGGCAGGCCGTCGCGGCCCTGCAGCGCCGCGGGATCAAGGTGGCCATGATCACCGGCGACGCCCGGCAGGTGGCTCAGGCCGTGGCCGCCGAGCTGAACATTGACGAGGTCTTCGCCGAGGTTCTGCCGGCGGACAAGGACAAGAAGGTCGCCGAACTCCAGTCCCGCGGGCTCAGGGTGGCCATGGTGGGCGACGGCGTGAACGACTCCCCCGCCCTGGCCCGGGCCGAGGTGGGGATCGCGATCGGCGGCGGGACCGACGTCGCGGTGGAGTCCGCCGGTGTGGTCCTGGCCGGGAACGACCCCCGGGCGGTGCTGTCCATGGTGGACCTGTCCCGGGCAAGTTACCGGAAGATGTGGCAGAACCTCGTCTGGGCCACGGGCTACAACGTCGTGGCGGTGCCGCTGGCTGCCGGCGTGCTGGCCTTCGCCGGGGTGGTCCTCTCTCCGGCCGCCGGCGCAGTGCTGATGTCCGCCTCTACGATCGTCGTGGCCCTCAACGCGCAGCTGCTGCGGGGCCTGAAACTGAATCCCGCCGATGTCGGCGTAAAGTGACCCCCATGCCGGAGACCAACCCCCGCCACCCGTCCTTCGGGCAATCGTTCGCCCGCATGGGTCCGCGGATGGACGCCCGCGGGGCCGCGGACCACCGCCGTCGCCTCCTGGAAGTGGCCTACGGCGCCGTCGTCGAAATCGGGGCGGGCTACGGGGCCACCTTCCCGTTCTACCCTTCCGCAGTGACGGGCGTGCTGGCCCTCGAACCGGACCCCACGCTCCGTGAGCTGGCGCAGGCCGCCGCCCGGACGGCACCGGTGCCTGTCACCGTGGTGAACGGCGTGGCGGAATCGCTGCCGGCGGCGGACGCTTCGGTCGACGTCGTGGTCTCCAGCCTGGTGCTGTGCAGCGTGGCGGACCAGTCCGTTGCCTTGGCCGAGGTGGTCCGGGTCCTGCGGCCGGGCGGCCTGTTGCTGTTCTACGAGCACGTCCGCTCGGCACACCGGGTGCTGGGGGCGGTCGAGGACCTGGTCACGCCACTGTGGAGCCGGGTGGCGGGCGGCTGCCACCCGAACCGTGACACCGTTGCCGTGGTCGCCGGGGCGGGCCTCACCGTTCAGGGACTGGAGCGCTTCGGCTTTTCGGTCCTCCCGGGCAACCCGCGGCTGGCGCACGTTCTGGGGGCCGCGGGCAAACCCTGAGCGCCCGTGACGTTCCCGCCCGGGCACGCAAAGGGGCGCCTGCCGCGATGGCAGACGCCCCGAACGTCAATCATTTAGGCCGGTTGAGCCCCGGCACTTAGGCCTTCTTGGGCGGCAGCGCCAGCTTGAAGACCTTGGCCCAGGTGGAGCCGACCTGCTTCCAGATCGGGCCGGTGGTGTACGGCAGGCCATAACGCTTGCAGATTTCCTGCACCTTCGGCGCCACCTCGGCGTAGCGGTTGGACGGAATGTCCGGGAAGAGGTGGTGCTCGATCTGGTGCGACAGGTTGCCGGTCATCAGGTGCATGAACTTGGACCCTGAGATGTTCGCGGAGCCGATCATCTGCCGGACATACCAGTCACCCCGGGTCTCACCCTCCACCATTTCCTCGGTGAAGGTGTCCGTGCCCTCGGGGAAGTGGCCGCAGAAGATCACAGCGTGCGCCCAGACGTTGCGGACCGCGTTGGCGGTCAGGGTGCCGTACAGCGCCTGCTTGCCGGATCCGGTCAGCATGGCCACGGCAGGAGTGGCGGCGTAGTCCTTGGTGAACTGCGTGAGCGCCTTGCGGCCGAGGGCCTTGAGGTCCTTGGTGAGGGCTTCCTTGGACTTCTTGCCCTCTTTGTAGTCGTTCAGCTCGAGATCGTAGATCGCGATGCCCCATTCGAAAACCGGGGCCAGCAGGGCGTTGTAGAGCGGGTTGCCCAGGTTGAAGGGCTTCCATTCCTGGTCCGCGTCCATCCGCAGCAGGTTGTACCCGACGTCGTTGTCCTTGCCCACGACGTTGGTCCAGCGGTGGTGCAGGTCGTTGTGGGTGTGCTGCCAGGCGCGCGCCGGGGTGACGAAGTCCCACTCCCAGGTGGTGGAGTGGATGTCCGGGTCGCGCATCCAGTCCCACTGGCCGTGCAGGATGTTGTGCCCGAGCTCCATGTTTTCCAGGATCTTGGCGAAGCTGAGCAGTGTGGTGCCGGCAACCCAGGCGGCCTTGTGCTTGCTGACCAGCAGCGTGGCGCGGCCGGAGATCTCCAGTCCGCGCTGGATCTTGATCATCCGGCGGATATAGGCGGCATCGGACGCGCCGCGCTTGGCCAGGATCTCGTCCTTGATGGTGTCGAGCTCGCGGCCCAGTTCGGCGATCTGCTCGTCGGAGAGATGCGCGGCAGCCGGCGGCCGGACCGTCGGGCTGCCGGACTCGGCGAGGGCGCCGGGCCGCCTCTTCACGGCAGGGGCCGCGTTGGCGCCCTGGGGAGCGTCCTCGGAAAGGTCAGGCTTGTCGGAAACAATCGTCATGCGGGTACTCCTCAGAGGTCGAGGTTAACGGGCCCGGCGGCTGCCGAGACACACGTCTGGATTAGTTGGCCGGGCTCGCCATGGACTTCGTCCGTGCGCAGGTCACGGACCTGGCCGGCCCGGAGGGGGATGAGGCAGCTGTGGCAGATGCCCATCCGGCAACCGCTGGGCATCAGCACGCCGGCATCCTCGCCGACGTCGAGCAGCGGGGTATCGCCGTCGGCTTCGACTTCGCGGTCCGACGCTTCGAAGGTGACCAGACCGCCGTCGTGCCCTGCGCCGCCGGCCAGCTTGGTGCTGAAGCGTTCGATGGTGAGGGTGGTCTCCGGGGCGGACTCCGCGGTTGCGGTCTCCGCCTCCCAAAGGGCCTCGGCGTCGTCCAGGAAGCCTTCCGGGCCGCAGGCGTACGCGGCCCGCTGGCGCCAGTCCGGGCAAAGCTCTTCCAGCCCGGCAACGGAGCTGAAGTCAAGCCGCCCGCGTTCCCCGGTGAACCAGTGGATGACACGGAAGTTGGGAAACTGGTCAGCGAGTTCGGCCAGTTCCTCGCGGAAGATGGCATCCGCGGGGGTCCTGGCGGTGTGAATGAGCACGACGTCGGAGTCCGGGCGGTGCGGGACCAGCGTGCGGATCATCGACATGACCGGGGTGATGCCGCTGCCCGCGGTGAGCATCAGCAGTGGCCGCGGGTGTTCCGGGAGGATGAAGTCCCCCTGCGGCGGCGCCAGGAACAGCACGTCGCCGGGCTTGGTGTTGCGCACGAGCGTTCCGGAGACGGCACCCATGTCACTGACGGTGATGGCAGGGTCCTTGCCGGCGGGCGCGCTGAGCGAGTATGACCGCCAGTGGCGGACACCGTCGAGCTCGACGCCAATACGGGCCCACTGGCCGGCAAGGTGTGCTTGCCAGCCGCGGCCGGGACGGAAGAAAATGGTGGCGGAATCGGCCGTTTCTGGAACCACCCGGGTAACCACGCCGCGCAACTGGCGGGCGGAAAACACAGGATTGAACAGCGACAGAATGTCTTCTGGAGCTAGTGGGGTGGTCAGTAGAGATGCGGCGCGCGCCAGCTTACGGAGCCGGATCATTCATCAATCTTATGTCAGACAGGGCCATACTTCTTCATCCAAGGCATACGATCGACTCAAAGAAACTATCTCCCCGCAACAACTTTTGGGAACGGACCTTATGAATGCTTCCCCGGTCGGCGCCTCCGCCTCCCCCGCCTACGACCCTCCGTGGCTGGCCCTGCCGCGCGAGGTCAGCGACATGCTCCGGCCGATGATGCCCGGCATTGTCGAGGCAATCATCGCCGCGGTGCCGCAGCTCGTGCCTGCCTACGCCCGGCCGATCGAGGGCCGCTTCGGGCGGGGGCTGCGCCGGGGAGTGGCCGCCGCACTGGACCGCTTCCTGCAGCTGCCGGGAACCCGCCTGCCCGCGTTGTCGGAGGAGAGCCGGCAACTGGTGGCGGGGCTGGGCAGCGGCGAATTCCGGCAGGGCCGGAGCATGGATGCGCTGCTGAGCGCCTACCGGATGGGCGCCCGCGTCACTTTCCGCGAGATGTCCAGGGTGTCCGTGGAACACCACCTCGGCCAGAGTGTCGTGGTGGACCTGGGCGAATCGATCCTTGCCTACATCGACGAGCTCTCCGCCGTCAGCGCCGAGGCGTATGCCTTTGAACAGTCGGAACGGGCCGGCGCGGTGGACCGGCGGCGCACCGAACTGCTGGACCTGCTCCTGCTGGGACAGGCGGATGAGGCGGCCTTGCGCCAGACGGCCGCGATGGCGGACTGGTCCCTGCCGCAGCGGATGGTGGTGGTGACGCTGCCGGTGGACCGGTCCGCGGGGCTGCGGCTCCGGCTGGGCCCGGGGACGCTGGTCATCGAACGCGAGACCGACGCCGTCGCCCTGGTCCCGGCCCGGAAGTCAAAGTCCGCACGGGCGGACCTGGAAAAGGCGCTGCTGGGCCGCGGGGCGGCCGTGGGTCCGGCCGGAGGCTGGGAAAAGGTCCCCGATTCGCTGCGCCTGGCAGTGCTTGCGGCCTCGGTGCTGCCGCCCCGCGAAGGTCCGGAGGACCCGCCGATCTGGGCCGATGACCACCTGGCCGAGGTGATCCTCGGCGCGGCGCCCTCCGCCATCGCGGAACTGGCCAACCGCCGGCTGGCGCCGCTGGAGGGGCTTCGGCCGGCCCAGCGCGAGCGGCTCGCGGAGACGCTGCTGTCCTGGCTGCGGCACTGGGGCCAGCGGGCGCCCGTGGCGGCGGAGCTCGGCATCCACCCGCAGACCGTGGGCTACCGGGCGGCGCAGCTGCGCGAACTGTTCGGCGACGCCCTGGAGGACCCCAAGGCCCGGTTCGAACTGGAACTGGCGCTCCACGCCGGCAGGCGTTAGACAGCGCAGGCGTTAGACAGCGCAGGCGCTAAACAGCGCAGGCGCTAAACAGCGCAGGCGTTGAATGGCGCAGGCGCTAAACAGCGCAGGCGTTGAATGGCGCCGGCGGCCCGGCCCCGGCTAACCGGCGATGGCTCCCCGGCTCTGCAGCCGCATCTCAAGGTCGTTCATCACGATCGCGGCCAGGTCCTCCAGGGTCCGGGTGTCCTCGGCGCTGAACTCCCGGGGCTCCCGGTCAAGGATGCAAAAAGTGCCCAGGTTGTAGCCGTCGGGTGTGCGCAGCGGGACGCCGGCATAGAACTGCAGGCCGAACTCGCCCGCCACCAGCGGGTTCGTGAGGGTGCGCGGGTCGCTGGTGGCATCCTCAACGACCCAGGCGTCGTCCTGCAGGATCGCGGAGGCGCACAGTCCCGGGTCCCGCCCGATCTGGGTGACATCGGTGCCGTGATGGGCCTTGAACCAGATCCGGTCATGGTCCACCACGCTGACGATCGCCACCGGTACCGAGAACATCCGGGCCGCGAGCCCTGCGATCCGGTCGAAGGCGCCGTCGGCCGGGGTGTCGAGGATCCGGTAGCGTTCCACCGCGCGCATCCGGCCTTCCTCGTCGACGGTGTTGGGAGCCTCTTCCAGGCGGTGGCGGGCTGCCCCGTTGATGATTTCCTGGCGCAGTGCCAGCGAGACTTCCCGGGCCGCCGGGCGCTCCGCCGGGTCGCGGGCGAGCATGGAGGACAGCAGCGCCGTCCACAGGGGAGCCAGCTCTTCGGGGATGTCCGGGTCGTGGAGCAGCCGCGCGACGGCGGACTGGACGGGCGCGCCGGGGTAGGCCATCTTTCCGGTCAGCCCTTCGAGCAGCACCAGGCCAAGGGAATACACATCGCTCAGCGGCCCGGCGGGTTCGCCGGCAGCCTGCTCCGGGCTCAGGTAGGCGGGGGTCCCGGAGGTCCCGCCGTCCTCCGACGCCGGGCTGTTGCCCGTCATGATGGCAACACCAAAGTCGCTGAGCTTGGCCCGGGGGCGCCGGTCATCGTTGCTGTAGTCCACCAGCAGGATATTGGCCGGCTTCACGTCGCGGTGGACGATGCCGTGGTGGTGGATGTAGGAGAGTCCGTCCGCCAGGTCGTGGCCGATCACCGCCATGTGCGCCGAGGACAGCGGCCCCTGGGCGGCGCGGTGCCGCAGGTCGGGCCCGCGGACCAGTTCCATCACGAGGTAGCGCAGGGACCCCTCCGGGTCACTCAGGTCAGCACCGGCGTCGAACAGTGTCACGAGGGAGTGGTGGCTCATCCCGGCGAGGATGCGGATTTCCTGTCCCTGCCGGCGGGTGTGCTCGAGATCGTCCGCGTCGTCGCGGAAAAGCTTGACGGCCACTTCGCGCTGCAGGAGTTCGTCGCGGGCCCGGTACACGGTGGACTGGCTGCCCCTGCCAATGACGCCCTGGATCAGGTAGCGCCCGCTCAGCAGGAAGCCTGTTTTCATGCCGAGTTTTCTGTAGTGGTCAGTCAAGGAGTGTTCGTTGTCCCTTGGGTGCGGGGCCCGCCGATGAAATCGGGCGGATCATTCCAAAAAGCCGGAACCGTCCGGCGCCCGCAAAATAGCAAGGCTACTTATGATACCGCGGGAACGGGATCCGGCAAGACCTCCGGAGGATCAATTCCTGCCCGCCGCAGGGCTGTTGGCCGCTATTTTGCGGGATTGTGCGTGCCGATGGGCAAAAGGGTCAGGTCCGGGTGGTTCTTCTCGATCCGGCGCAGGGCCCACACATCATTGAACAGGGCGAGATATGCGCCATCTGAGCGCAGCAGCACCTCGGCGCCGGGCACGTTGGCCAGTGCCGGCATGGCGTCCGCGGTCGAAATCCGGGCAATCGAATAGGGCAGGCGCTCCAGGCGCATTGGAGCGCTGAAATCGTGCGCCATACGGTCCTCCACCACTTCGAACTGCATGGGGCCGACGGCTGCCAGAACCGGGGCCTGGTCGCCGCGGACGTCCGAGCGGAGCACCTGGATGACTCCCTCGTGCTCGAGCTGTTCGATGCCGCGGCGAAACTGCTTGAAACGGCTGGGGTCTTTGGAGCGCGCCACCTGGAAATGCTCCGGCGCGAAGAGCGGAATGGCGGGGAACTCCACCGGCTGTTCGAGGAAGAGGCTGTCGCCCACCCGCAGCGAGGACGCGTTGACCAGGCCCACGACATCCCCGGGGAAGGCTTCGTCAATGACCTCGCGTTCGCGGCCAAAGACCTGCTGGGCGTACTTGGTGGCGAACGACTTGCCGGTCCGGCCCTGCGTGACCACCATGCCGCGTTCGAAAATGCCGGAGCAGACCCGGATGAAGGCGACGTGGTCCCGGTGGGCCTTGTTCATGCCGGCCTGGACCTTGAAGACGAAGCCGGCGAAGGGCGCGTCGACGGGCCGGGCGGCGCCGTCGACGTCGGGGCGCGGTGCGGCCGGCGGGGCGAAGTCCACGAGGGCGTCGAGGATCTCCTTGACGCCGAAATTCAACGCGGCGGAGCTGAAGAGGATCGGGGTGGCCTTGCCGGCGTGGAAGGCCTCAACGTCGAACTCAAGGTTGGACTCGATGACCAACCCGGCCTCGTCGACCGCGTTGGACCAGTCGTCCCCCTGGCTGGCTGCGGCCTGCTCCGGGCTGAAGTACTCGGTGAGGGCGATCTTGGCGCCGGCGTTGTTGCGAGTGAACTGGGCGAAACGGTCATTGCGCAGGTCCCAGACGCCGCGGAAGTCACCGGAGATGCCAACGGCCCAGGTCAGCGGCATCGGCTGGAGGCCGGTGCGCTCGGTGATTTCGTCCATGAGGGCCAGTGCGTCGAGGCCGGGCCGGTCCCACTTGTTGATCACGGTGATGATCGGCAGGTTGCGCTGCTTGCAGACCTCGAAGAGCTTCATGGTCTGGGTTTCCAGGCCCTTGGCGGCGTCCACGAGCATCACGGCGCAGTCGACGGCGGCCAGCACCCGGTAGGTGTCCTCGGAGAAGTCCGCGTGGCCGGGGGTGTCCAGCAGGTTGATCACGGTGTCCCGGTAGGAGAACTGCAGGGCCGCGGAGCTGATCGAGATGCCGCGGTCCTTTTCCATCTGCATCCAGTCCGAGATGGTTTCCTTGCGGTTGGCCTTGCCGCTGGAGGCACCTGCGGTGCCGATCACCTTCGCGTGCAGCGCGAGCGCCTCGGTCAGGGTGGACTTGCCGGCGTCAGGGTGTGAAATGACCGCAAAAGTCCGACGCCGGGCCGCCTGCTCGTGAATCTCCTGGACTCGGGCGGGGCTAAGGACTTCTTGGGACACGGTGCTACTTTCGCTGCGGCGTTGAATGGTTGCGGTCCCGGGCCTGCGGGAATCAGGCTGGCCCGGCGGGATCACTGCTTGTTCTGCTGGGGGGTTCTGCGTGATTGCTGGGGCCGCGGCGACGGGCAGCCGACGGTACACCCAAGGCTTCAAGTTTATCGCAGTCCGCGCCGCCGCCGCGATGCGGGCGCAAAGCCGCTGCGCAGCGGGAGCTCCGCCGGCCAAAAGTACGGTCCCGGAGCGGAGCCCGAGGGGGCATTCCACGGACGTTCCCGCGGGCGTCCCGATGGGCCACTTTGGGGCTTGTCCGTGCGGAAGTTGACCTGCTTTACCTCTACTATGGTGAGAACGGGGAACCGAG
Organism: Arthrobacter sp. U41; assembly: GCF_001750145.1. Classification (NCBI taxonomy): domain Bacteria; kingdom Bacillati; phylum Actinomycetota; class Actinomycetes; order Micrococcales; family Micrococcaceae; genus Arthrobacter; species Arthrobacter sp. U41. The sequence continues at coordinate 1,505,413 of NZ_CP015732.1, read as the reverse complement.
TACTTTTGATCCTGCCGGGAACCACTGGAAACCGGCGCACCTGCAGGCCGATGCCTGCACCTTTGAAGGGAAAATCTATGGCTCGGAGCCCTGAAGATTCACTCAAGGCGACCCTGGGCCGAGTGGCACCGGGCACCGCGCTCCGCGACGGCCTGGAGCGCATCCTCCGCGGGCGGACCGGCGCCTTGATCGTGCTGGGCATCGACCGGACCATCGAATCCATCTGCTCCGGCGGCTTCGACATCGGCATCGACTTCTCCCCCACCCGCCTCCGGGAACTAGCCAAAATGGACGGTGCCATCATCTGCGACAAGGATGCCAGCAACATCCTGCGCGCGGCCGTTCAGCTGGTTCCGGATTCCAGCATCGAGACGCAGGAGTCCGGCACCCGGCACCGGACCGCGGAGCGTGTTGCCATCCAGACCGGCGTCCCGGTTATCTCGGTCAGCCAGTCCATGCAGATCATCGCCCTCTACGTGAACGGGCTGCGGCACGTCCTGGAGGGCTCGGAGAAGGTCCTGGCCCGGGCCAACCAGGCTCTGGCGACCTTGGAGCGCTACCGCTCCCGGCTGGACCAGGTCACCAGTTCCCTCTCGGCCCTGGAAATCGAGGCCATGGTGACGGTCCGCGATGTTGCGGTGACCCTGCAGCGCCAGGAAATGGTCCGCAGGATCTCGGAAGAGATCTCACAGTACGTGCTGGAACTCGGCGAGGACGGACGGCTGCTCTCCCTCCAGCTGGACGAGCTGACCGTGGGCCGCGGGCCCGGCAGCGATGTGATCATCCGCGACTACTCGGGCCCGGACACTTCCGCCGAGGACATCGATAAGGCCGTGAAGGCGCTCGTGACCCTTGGCCCCACCGAGCTGATCGACCTGGGCAAGATCGCCGGGATCGTGGGCTTCGCCGGCGGCGAGGCCAACCTCGACGCCGTCGTGCAGCCGCGCGGCTACCGGCTGCTGTCCGGACTGAAGGCCGTCCCGAAGGCCGTCGCCGACCGCCTGGTGGACCACTTCGGCGGGCTGCAGTTTCTGATGGCGGCCACGATCGATGACCTCATGACGGTGGACGGCATCGGCGACCAGCGCGCCCGGACGGTCCGCGAAGGCCTGAGCCGGATGGCCGAGGCAAGCCTGCTGGACCGTTTCCTCTGACCCCCGCCGGTCTGACCCCTCCATTAACCCCGTCGAGTGCTCCGCAACCGCCCTTTTGAGCCCTCAAAACGGCTGTGGAGTCTCATGACTTAATGGACACTTCTGTCTCAAGTCATCGTGGACAGTGTGTCTCAGGACATCGTGGACACTCGATGGCGTTTTGCTCATCTCATGAGCGAACGCAATCTGGATATGAAGGTCCGTCATCTCGTAGCGTCGTGGCCTGAGGATGCCCCTCGGGGTTCAGTGACGGCGTTCTGCCGCAAGCACAAAGTCTCCCGGGCCTGGTTCTACAAGATCAAGGCCGCTGCGTCCGCTCAGGGCCCGATGAAGGCCATGGAGATGCGCTCCACGAAACCCCGGACCAGCCCGGCCCAAGTCACCCCGCGGATGGTCGAGTTGGTCCTGGACACGCGGGAAACCTTGAAGAGGATGGGCCACGACTACGGACCACTGAGCGTTGCCGCAAAACTGCGTCGGCAAGGTCTGGAACCACCGTCACGGGCGACCCTGGCCCGGATCTTCACCCGGGCCGGGGTCGTCGTCCCGGAGCCGAGGAAGAAGCCCCGGAGCGCCTATCAGCGGTTTGTATATCCCGAGCCGAACGGGTGCTGGCAGATCGACTCGACCGAGTGGCTGTTGGCCGGCAACACGAAAGTCGCGATCTTCCAACTCATTGACGATCATTCGCGACTGGCACTGGCATCGTTGGTAGCCACCGGCGAGACCAGCGAAGCCGCCATCCGCGTCGTATCGGCAGCCATCGCCCGCCACGGCGTCCCGCAGAAGTTTCTTTCGGACAACGGTGCCGCGCTGAACCCGACCAGACGCGGAAGGACCGGCGCGTTGGTGGAATATCTGAAGTCCCACGGAGTGGAGCCGATCACCGGCAAACCCTACAAACCCACCACCCAGGGCAAGAACGAACGCTTCCACCAGACGCTGCACAGGTATCTGAATCAACAACCGCCGGCACACACGATGGCAGAACTCCAGGCCTATGTCGACGAGTTTGACCGGTACTACAACACCGAACGTGAGCATCAATCACTGCCACCAGGCACCACCCCGCAGGAGGCCTGGTATGCAACGGCCAAAGCCACGCCACCCGAGCCGCCCAACCCTGAAATCACCGTGCCCGCCACCAGGCGCAGCGTCCAGCGACGGGTCGGGAAAAACGGTTCCGTTGCCGTCATCGGCATGCATTTCGGCATGGGTAAAGACCACGTCGGCGCGACCGTCCATGTCCTCTACGACGAGGCCACGATCATGTTCTTCGACGGGCGCGGAACGGAAATCATCACCCACCCGCGCCCGCCCATAGGCACAAACTACGTCGGGAACAACAAGCCCCGAGGCTTCATGGCCAACCAAACGTCCACGAAGTGCTGAGACAGGAAACGTCCACGAGGTACTGAGACATCAACTGTCCACGAGGTACTGAGACATGACAAGCCCTCAAAACGGCACTTACGGAGCACTCGACGGGGGTCAGTTGAGCTGGAACACGGCCTTGGGGCTGGTCTTGCTGGCCAGCCGCGCGGTGAAGACGTAATACGCGCCGCCCGCTCCCGGTCTGGCCTCGATGGGCTGGCAGCCCTGGACCGTGCGGTTGCGCTGCCAGGGGAAGTTGGCCGTCTCACTTTGCCCCGGCATGATGGTCTTCACGACGTCGGTGCTGTCGGCCTGGCAGTCAGTGGACGAGAAGATCCGGTCCGAGCCGCTCATGACCAGGAATTCCATCTGCGAGGTCCCCATGTTGACCTCGCACGGCACCTTGTTGCCGTTCGTCACCTTGAGCGTGAGCAGCGGGTTCTCACCGGCAGCGTAGGCGGGCTTGTCCGTGGCGGCCGTGACGGTCACGAGGTTCTGCTCGCAGCCGTTGCCCGTCGGGGGAGCCGAAGGGGATGCCGTGGCTTCCGGGCCGGCGGCCTGCCCCGTTTCCTGGCCCGACGGAGCCGCTCCCCCGCCGGAACCGGACTGCCCGGCATTGAAGATGTCCGAGGCCGCGGCGAATCCCCCGAACGCGACGGCGATCACCAGCAGCAGGGCGGCCCCCACGAACAGCCGGCGGCGCCGGTAAACGGGGCTGGCCGTTTTCCGGGCCGGCTTCCGGGCAGGGGTACGCCCGGATTTGGGCGCCGATTTTCGCGCCGCGCCGTGGGCCGCGGGTGCTCCGCTGCCGGAACCCCTCGGCCGGGAACCCTGAGTTCCGGAATTGTCTTGCCTGCCCATCCTTCTAGGCTAGAGAACCGCGCCGGGTATGGGGCCCTCCCACGCCGCAGGCGGAGTGTGGCCCTCATCTATTACGCTGAATCCATCAAAGCTCTAGCCGATTCCCCCGCCGTCCCCGCTGCCGCCCGCCCCGAAGCCGTTCCCGCAGCCCTTCCGCTGGCCGCCCTGCATGAGGCCCTGGCCGCATGGTTCGGGGCGAACGCCCGGGAACTCCCCTGGCGGGCAGCCGAATGCACGCCATGGGGCGTTCTGGTCAGCGAGATCATGCTGCAGCAGACGCCGGTAGTGCGCGTGCTGCCGGTCTGGGAGGAATGGCTGCGGCGCTGGCCGGAGCCCTCCGATCTGGCCCGCGAGCCCGCCGGCGAAGCCGTCCGGGCCTGGGGCCGGCTGGGCTACCCGCGGCGCGCGCTGCGGCTGCACGCGGCCGCCGCCGCCATCGGTTCGGACCACGGCGGAAAAGTTCCCGGAACCTACCCGGAACTGCTGGAGCTGCCCGGGGTGGGCAGCTACACGGCAGCCGCCGTCGCCGCCTTCGCCTTCGGGCGCCGGGCAACCGTGGTCGACACCAATATCCGCCGCGTGCACGCGCGGCTCTTTTCCGGCGCAGCCCTGCCTTCCCAGTCGCTGACCGCCGCGGAGATGCGGCTGGCCGCGCAGGCGCTGCCGGACGGTGCCGGCGCCTCGGTCCGCTGGAACGCCTCCGTCATGGAACTGGGCGCCCTGGTGTGCACCGCGCGGTCCCCGAAATGCGGGGAATGCCCGGTCCGCGGCTCCTGCGCCTGGCTCGCAGCCGGTGAGCCGCCGCCGAGCTACACACCGAAAGGGCAGTCCTGGCACGGAACCGACCGCCAGCTGCGCGGAGCCGTGCTGGCGGTGCTGCGCGTGGCAGAGTCGCCGGTGGCCCCGGAGCTGTTCGAGCGGGCCCCGGCGGACCTTGGCTTCGCACCGGCCGGCATCGGAATCCCGCTGGCCGCGCTACACCGGCTCAACTCCGCGCCGGAGCAACTGGACCGCGCGCTGGCCGGACTGCTCAGCGACGGTCTGGCCGAGCTGCATCCGTCCGGCTTCCAGCTGCCCGCCTGATCCCGGCCGAAGGCCGGGCCCCTAGCTGGACGGACCTCCCGGAACTACCCTGAAGCATGCGCACGTTCACGGCCCTTGCGGGCCTGGCTTGCACCGCACTGCTGGCCACCGGGTGCCAGCCCGAGACGGCGTGCCCGGCGATCGCCCAGGCACCGGTCGTTGCGCTGACCGTGGCCCGGGAGTACACCGCCTCGGTGAAAACACTCAGGCTCGAAGCCTGCCAGGACGGGCGCTGCACGGAGGCTGAACTTGAGCTCTTCCCGGGCAGCACCACGGTGGATCAGGGCTGCGAGCCCGGGCCCTACGGCGACGACCGCCCCTGTTCGGCGACCGCCTCCCCTGACGGCACCCTGACGGGGATGCTCACGCTTGATCCGCTCACCGAGTCCCCGATCGAGGCCAGCGTGGGCGGAACCGGCCCCGGCGGCCTGCCCCTGCCGGTCCGGACCCTGACGTTCACGCCGCGGGTTGCTTACCCGTACGGAAAGCAGTGCGGCAGGTTCATCTCAGCCGGAGTGCTACTTGATGCGGAAGGTCTCCACCAGGCCGGCTAGCCCGCGCGGAGAAAAGGTGAACACCGTGAACGCGAAAAACATCAGCCGCTGGATCCGGGCCGGCTTGTGGGCCCTGCCCGTCTCGGCGCTCGTCACTGCCTGGTCCACGCTGGAACCGCAGCCGGACCAGGAGCGGGACCCTGATGCCTGGGCCCGGTTTGTCAGCTCCGATTCATACCACTTGAGCCACTTGTGGGGCAGCACCGCCGGCACGGTCCTCGCCATCTTCGGCCTCTTTGCCCTGGGCTGCTGCCTTGCCAACAGCCGGGTCGGTGGCCTGGCCCTGGCAGCGATGGTCACCGCTGCCGCAGGCACGGCCCTGCTGCTGGTGCCCGCCGTGATTTCGACCTTCGCCACTCCCGCCATCGGAAAGGCCTACCTGGCCGGAAACCAGGACGTGATGGACCTGGAGTTCCCCGGGTCCATGACAGCGGCGTTCCTGCTGGGGCTCCTGCTCGCGTTCCTCGGCAACGTGCTGCTGGGGATCGCGGTCTGGCGCTCACACCAGCTGCCGCGCTGGTCCGGGGTGCTCTGGGCGGCCGGCGCCGTGTTGTTCTATGTGCTGGGCGTTGTCCTGGGGCAGGCGACGACGGGAAGCAGCCTGCCGACCCAGACCGCCGGGGCCCTGCTGATGGCAGCCGCCGGCGGATGGATCGCCTGGAGTGGATCCCGGCAGGTCCCGGTGGAACCGGACCTGCCCGCGGCCGGTACGGCCTGAAAGCCTAGGGTTCGCCGAACCCCGCCGTGATCAGTCCGCGCAGGTAGTCCACGGCTTTTGCGGCTTCCGGGCCGCTGGCTTCTATGTGCAGCACCGCTCCCTTGGCCGCTCCGAGCATCATGAGCTCCGTCATCGACGCTCCGTCGACGCCGTTGACGGTCACCTCGGCGTCCATGCCGGAGAGCCCGCCGGCAATCTTCGCGGCCGGGCGGGCGTGCATGCCTGCCTTGTTGACGAGTTCAAAGTCCCCGGTCGCCTCCGGGGGCCGGCGCTCGTGCGCGTGCTGCGGCGCGGCCGGCGGACGGTACACGGCTTCCGCGGCTTCCTTCACGCCTTCGGCGTCGGCTCCGGCCTGGGCCGCCACGGCGGCGGCGACCAGGCCCTCGACGAGGGGCGCGTCGGCCAGCAGCACGGAGGACGGATCCGCCATGAATTCCACCGCGGACTCGGCTGTCATCACGGCCGAGCCCAGATCCGTCAGGACGACTGTGCCGTCGCGGTTGGCGTCCCCCGCCTGTTCGAGCGCGGCCATGACCCGCTCGAGGCTTGTGCCGATCCGGCCGTCGTCGGTGCCGCCGGCGGGGAGGATCAGCACGTCAGGCGCCATCTGGGCGGCAAGCTCGACGGCGCCGTCGGCGATCTTTTCACTGTGGGAGACGACGACGAGCGTGACCGTCATTCGGCCGCCCCGGCGGCGGCGCGCAGGATCAGGGCGCTGGAGACGGCGCCCGGGTCCCGGTGCCCGATGCTGCGCTCCCCCAGGTAGCTGGCGCGGCCCTTGCGGGCGAGCATCGGGTCGGTGGATACGGCCCCGGCTTCGGCTGCCTCCGCGGCGGCGGCCAGGACCTTGTGCACATCGCTGTCACCGGCGGCAGCAGCAGCCGCGTCGACCGCCGGGGTCCAGGCGTCCACCATCGTCTTATCGCCGGATTCCGCCTTTCCGCGGGCCACGATTCCGTCCCGCGCGGCCTGATACGCCGCGGCCAGGGTGGCGGCGTCGATGTCCGCCGTCTCGCCCAGTGCCGTGGCCGCCCGGAGGAAGGCCGTGCCGTAGAGCGGCCCGGCGGCTCCGCCGACCTTGGACATCAGGGTCATGGCAGTCAGCTTCAGCGCCGCCCCGGCGGTTTCCGGCGGCGTCTCGGCGATCTTGAGCATGACCGCCTGGAAACCCCGGTCCATGTTCTCGCCGTGGTCCGAATCGCCGATCGGCCGGTCCAGTTCGATGAGTTCCTCCCGGTGCTCCGCCATGGCCTGGGCCGAGAGCGTCAGCCACCGCAGCGCCCAGTTGACGTCGAGCCCCACGGTCAGACGCCCCAGCGGAGGGCCGCGGTGTGGACGGGCGCGTCCCAGAGCGCAGTCATCTCATCATCGAGGCGCAGCACGGTGATGGAGCACCCCTGCATTTCGAGCGAAGTGATGTAGTTGCCGACCAGCGAGCGTGCCACGGTGATGCCCTTCCCGGCCAGCTGCTGCGCAGCGCGGCGGTAAACGATGTAGAGCTCGCTCAGCGGGGTGCCGCCCATGCCGTTGACGAACAGGAGCACTTTGTCCCCGGAAGCCAGGCCGAGGTCGCTGACGACCGGTTCCAGCAGGCGGTCGGTGATGCCGTCGGCGTTCTCCATGGGAATCTTGTGCCGGCCGGGCTCGCCGTGGATGCCGATGCCGATCTCGATTTCGTTTTCCTCCAGCACAAAACTTGGCGCCCCCGCATGCGGGACCGTGCAGGCGGTCAATGCGACGCCCATGCTGCGCACGTTCGCGTTGACGCGGTCGCCGATCGCGGCGACCGCGTCCAGGTTGTCACCGCGTTCAGCGGCGGCGCCCGCGATCTTCTCCACCAGGACGGTCCCGCCCACGCCGCGCCGCCCGGCGGTGTAAAGCGAATCCTGCACCGCGACGTCGTCATTGACCAGCACAGTGCGGACCTGCACGCCCTCCGCCTCGGCCAGCTCGGAGGCTGTCTCAAAGTTCAGCACGTCGCCCGTGTAGTTCTTCACGATGTGCACGACGCCGGCACCTGAGTTGACGGCGAGCGTGGCGGGAAGGATCTGGTCGGGTGTGGGTGAGGTGAACACGGCGCCCGGCACGGCGGCGTCGAGCATTCCCATTCCGACGTAGCCGCCATGCAGGGGCTCGTGCCCGCTGCCGCCGCCGGAAACCAGCCCGACTTTTCCTGCCACCGGCGCGTCTTTGCGCACGATGTACTTGGGGTCCGCAAAGACGGTCACGAGGTCGGCATGGGCAAGCCCGAAACCCTCCACTGACTCGTCAACCACTGCGCGGGGATCATTGATGAGCTTCTTCATGGCGGTGCTCCCTGGATGGTGTCCTGGCTGCTTGCTCTGACCCTACTACCGGCGCCCAGCCAGCGGTAGGCTCCGGTTTTGCGACCCCTGACGCGGGAACGTGTGCTCTCGGACGACGCCCGTCCCGGGATCCGCGGGTGTGGACGTCAGGTTCGTTTGTCTGCCGACAGGGGGAAACTCGGCCAGGCGTCGCTGCCGAGCCAGGAGAACGGCGGCGCGGCATGCTGCCCCCGGTTGCTCCCGGGCGCCGGACCGGGCCCGGCGGCAGGGCGCGCGGGCGGTACGGGCGCGGGGACCTCAGCGGGATTTTCCCCGGCGCCGCGGGCGCCGGCGCGGCGTGCCGCGCCCGCACCGGTCATCGTCATTTGGAAAGCAGAGAAATCTGGAAAAATCACGCGCTCGTGCAATTTCTTGCCTCCGGAAGTCGGGTGGTCCACCCCCTGGACCGGGGCCAGTTTATCCATCAAATTTACAGATGGGAAGTCCCCGGAGCCCGTTACCCGGACGGCCTCCGGCCGCGTGAAACTAGAGGGTCTTGATCATCCGGGTATTGCCGAGCGTGTTGGGCTTTACCCGGGCCAGGTCCAGGAACTCGGCAACGCCCTCGTCATGGGAGCGCAGCAGCTCCGAATACACCACGGGGTCGACGGCGGTCTGGTCGGCCATGACTTCGAAGCCGTGCTTCTTGAAGAAGTCCACCTCGAAGGTCAGGCAGAACACGCGGGAGACGCCGAGTGCCCTGGCCTCCTCCAGCAGCCGCTCCACCAGCAGGTGGCCCACACCCTTGCCCCGCCAGGCATCCGAGGTGGCGAGCGTGCGCACCTCGGCGAGGTCCTCCCACATGACGTGCAGCGCTCCGCAGCCGATCACTTCACCGTCCGCCGATTCGGCGATTCGGAACTCCTGCAGGCTTTCGTAATACGCCACGGTTTCCTTGGCCATCAGGATCCGCTTGTCGGCCAGCGGCGCCACGAGGGTCTTGATCGCTCCGACATCGCTCGTGCGGGCAGGGCGGATGCGGATTGTCTCAGTCACAGCCCAATCCTACGGGGGCCCTGCCTGTGTCCTGAGAATCGTCCGTGCCCCCGGGCCGGATGGTGAGGCCTATAAACCCAGCTCGTCCGGCACCGGCAGATCCTTGTCCAGCAGGTTGCGGGCGAGGAAGTGTTCCACGACGCCGTACCAGACCTTGGCGTGCTGCGGCTGCAGGATCCAGTGGTTTTCGTCCGGGAAATACAGGAAGCGGTGGGCGGTTTCGCCGTTCTCGTCGGCCGCCAGCCGGGACCTGGAGAGCAGTTCATACCAAAGACGCAGACCCTCGCCGATCGGTACCCGGTAGTCCTTGTCGCCATGGATAACGAGCATTGGGGTGCTGATGTTTTCCACATGCAGGTGCGGGGAGTTCTCCAGCGCCATCTCGGCCGTCATCTCCCTGAGCCAGTACTGCGCGGCGTCGGTGGTGGGGCCGAACTGATCCAGCGCCCAGAGACTGGCGTGGGTGACGACCGCCTTGAACCGGTCCGTGTGGCCGGCCACCCAGTTGGCCATGTAGCCCCCGAAGGACCCGCCCATAGCCGCGGTGCGGGTCTCGTCGATGTCCGGCCGCTGCACAACGGCATCGGTGATGGCCATCAGGTCGGTGAACGGGGCCTTGCCCCATTCACCCCAGCCGCGCTGGATGTGGTGCTGGCCGTAACCGGTGGACAGCGCGGGGTCCGGCAGCAGCACCGCATACCCCCGGGCCACGAGCAGCCACGGGTTCCAGCGCCAGGTCCAGGCATTCCAGGAACCGAGCGGGCCGCCATGGATCCAGAGCAGGAGGGGCGCCGGGCTGCCGGCAGAGGCGCCTTCAGGCAGTGCCAGGTAGGCCGGCACGCGGGTGCCGTCTGCCGCCGTCGTCTCCACGCGTTCCAGCGAGCCCTGGTAGCGGGGGCGTTCGGCCGGGGCAGGGAGCCGGACGGTGCCGCCGCCGGCGAGGTCGATCCGCACGGCCTCGGCCGGGAACTCGTAGGAGCTGCGCAGCGCGTAGGCGGCGTGGCCGTCCGGGGCGACCACGACGTCGGTGTACGCGGCGTTGTCTGCGGTCAGGCGGGTGACCTGGGCTGGTCCACCGTCGCCGGACAGGCTGATCCGGAAAACCGGGGAGGCGCCGTCCTCATCGGCAGTGACGAGCAGGGCCGATCCGTCCGGCAGCCACGCGGCGGGGTGCGGCCAGCGGTCCCAGCCGTGCACGAGCGGCGTCAGCGCGGATCCGCCGGTTCCCTCATCAGCGCCGGACGCAGGTCCGGACCCAGCACCGGATGCTGCACCGGTCAGGTCGAGCAGGTGCAGCCTGAGCTGGGGTGCGTGTTCCGGGGTGGTGTCGCTCTCGCTGAGCACCACCAGCGTCCCGTTGTCGGGGCTGACCGGCCCGGGGAAGTAGCTCATTCCCGCGGTGTCCAGCAGCACGGTGCGGGTGCCGCTGGCGACGTCGATCGCGACGAGGACCGACCGTGAATTCGCGTGCGCGAGCGGCCTGGCGAAGCTGCTGTAGATCGTCCTGCCGTCCGGGCTGACGACGGCACTTGCGTCGCGAAGGCCTGCGCCGGCGTCGGGGGTGAGATTGCGCAGCTTCAGCGGCGCTGCGGCGTCAACCGTTGCGGGCTTGCCCGGCTCCTCTTCCTCGCCGGGCTCGACGGCGAAGAGCCTCGGCTGGGCGGGTCCCAGATCGGCGTCCCAGTAGCGGACAGGATAGCCAGTGTGCAGGATGGCGGCGACCTTGTTGTCCTTGCGCGCCTTGCGGCGCTCCTCATCATTATCCTCGTCCGTGGCCCCTGCCAGCACGGGGGCATTGACGAAAAGAGCGCCGGTCTCCCGGGCGGCCAGGAGTGCACTGATTCCTCCGGCCCGGGTGAGCACGACGCGGGCCTCGCCGCCGTCCGCGGGCAGCATCCACAGGGCGTTGACAGGCTCGGCGTCAGGGTTTTCCGGGTCCGGGCGGGCGGAACTGAAGTACAGGTCCCCGCCGGCGGCAAACACGGCCCCGGCCTCCCCCTTGGCACTGCGGGTGATCCGGCGGGCCTGCTTGTGCCCTTCCGGGTCCAGCTCCCACAGGGCGGTGCCGTATTCGGTGCCCGTGGCGTTGAGCGTGGCCACGGTCGTGACCAGCCGCCGGCCGTCGGGGCTCAGGGCCAGGCCGCTGACCCTGGGGATGGCGAGGTAATGGTCCAGATCGTGGAACGGGGTCTCGGGTTTTTCGCTCAGGGTCGCTGAGCCGTTGGAAGCCATGCACCGATTCAACACCCCCTGTGCCCCGCATCACACCATTTTCACCCACAGTGAAACACTGTCTTCACACCCGCCCGGGGGCCCCGGGCCCGGCGGGCACCGGGCCCGGCGGGCACCGGCCCAGGGCAGCACAAAGGCCCCGCCAACTCCTTTCGGAGCGGACGGGGCCTCTGAATTTACTGCTTAGACGCTCGGAGCGATCTCCGGGATGCGCGGCTTGGTGTTGCCGGCGAAGGTGAACTTGGCGTCGTCACCTTCGCCTTCCACATCCACCACCACGATGTCGCCGGCGTGGATCTCGCCGAAGAGGATCTTCTCGGAGAGCTGGTCCTCGATCTCGCGCTGGATGGTCCGGCGCAGCGGCCGGGCGCCCATGGCGGGGTCGTAGCCGCGGGTTGCCAGCAGGATCTTGGCCGCGGGCGTGAGCTCGATGCCCATGTCCTTGTCCTTGAGGCGCTTCTCCAGGCGGCCGACGAACATGTCCACGATCTCGATGATCTCGTCCTGGGTCAGCTGCGGGAAGACCACAACGTCATCAACACGGTTCAGGAACTCGGGACGGAAGTGCTGCTTGAGCTCCTCCGTGACGCGGGCCCGCATCCGGTTGTAGCCGGTCTGCGTGTCCGTGCCGGACTGGAAGCCGGTGGCAACGCTCTTGGAGATGTCCCGGGTGCCGAGGTTGGTGGTCATGATGATCACGGTGTTCTTGAAGTCCACCACCCGGCCCTGGGAGTCGGTCAGCCGGCCGTCTTCCAGGATCTGCAGCAGCGAGTTGAAGAGGTCGGCGTGCGCCTTCTCCACTTCATCGAACAGGACCACGGAGAACGGGCGGCGGCGGACCTTCTCGGTCAGCTGCCCGCCTTCCTCGTAGCCCACGTAGCCCGGAGGGGCGCCGAAGAGACGCGACACCGTGTGCTTCTCCGAGTACTCGGACATGTCCAGGGTGATCAGGGCGTCTTCCTCGCCGAAGAGGAATTCAGCCAGGGCCTTGGCGAGCTCGGTCTTGCCGACGCCGGTGGGGCCGGCAAAGATGAACGAACCGCCCGGACGCTTCGGGTCCTTCAGGCCTGCACGGGTGCGGCGGATCGCCTGGGACAGGGACCTGATGGCCTCGTCCTGGCCGACCACGCGCTTGTGCAGCTCGTCTTCCATCTTCAGCAGCCGCGAGGACTCTTCCTCGGTCAGCTTGAACACCGGGATGCCGGTGGAGTTCGCCAGCACCTCCGCAATCAGGTCCTCATCAACCTCGGAGATGTCATCCATGCCGCCGGTCTTCCACTGGCGTTCCTTCTCGGCACGCTCGGCAATGAGCTTCTGCTCCTTGTCTCGCAGCGAGGCGGCACCTTCGAAGTCCTGCGCGTCAATCGCGGATTCCTTCTCCAGCTTCATGGCGGCGATCTTCTCGTCCATGATTTTCAGCTCCGGCGGAGCGGTCATCCGGCGGATGCGCAGCCGCGCGCCGGCCTCATCGATCAGGTCAATCGCCTTGTCCGGCAGGAAGCGGTCCGAGATGTAGCGCTCGGAAAGGCTCGCCGCCGAGGCGAGGGCGCCGTCGGTGATGGTGACGCGGTGGTGCGCCTCGTACCGGTCGCGGAGGCCCTTGAGAATCTCGATCGCGTGCGCGACAGAGGGCTCCTTGACCTGGATCGGCTGGAAACGGCGTTCCAGCGCGGCGTCCTTCTCGATGTGCTTGCGGTACTCGTCCAGCGTGGTGGCGCCAATGGTCTGGAGCTCACCGCGGGCCAGCATGGGCTTCAGGATCGAGGCCGCATCGATGGCGCCCTCGGCGGCACCGGCACCGACCAGGGTGTGGATCTCGTCGATGAACAAGATGATGTCACCGCGGGTGCGGATCTCCTTGAGGACCTTCTTCAGGCGCTCTTCGAAATCACCGCGGTAGCGCGAGCCGGCCACGAGCGAGCCAAGGTCAAGCGTGTACAGCTGCTTGTCCTTGATGGTTTCCGGGACGTCGCCGCGGACAATCGCCTGGGCAAGGCCCTCGACGACGGCGGTCTTGCCGACACCGGGCTCGCCGATCAGCACGGGGTTGTTCTTGGTGCGCCGGGAAAGCACCTGCATGACGCGTTCCATTTCGGACTCGCGGCCGATGACGGGGTCCAGCTTGTTCTCCCGGGCGGCCTGGGTCAGGTTGCGGCCGAACTGGTCCAGGACGACGGAACCGGCAGGGGTGCCTTCGGCCTGGCCCGGGCCAACGCCGGCGCCGGTGGTTTCTTTGCCCTGGTAACCCGAGAGCAGTTGGATGACCTGCTGGCGGACGCGGTTGAGGTCCGCCCCGAGCTTGACCAGCACCTGGGCGGCAACGCCTTCACCCTCGCGGATGAGGCCGAGCAGGATGTGCTCGGTGCCGATGTAGTTGTGTCCCAGCTGCAAGGCCTCGCGGAGCGAGAGTTCCAAGACCTTCTTGGCACGGGGGGTGAAGGGGATGTGTCCGGACGGGGCCTGCTGGCCCTGCCCGATGATCTCCTGCACCTGCTCGCGGACGCCGTCGAGCGAAATGCTCAAGGACTCAAGGGCTTTGGCAGCAACACCTTCACCTTCATGGATCAGACCCAAGAGGATGTGTTCGGTACCGATGTAATTGTGGTTCAGCATGCGCGCCTCTTCTTGGGCAAGCACAACTACGCGACGGGCACGGTCCGTAAATCGCTCAAACATTTCGCCACACTCCTAGCTACGAATACTTTGATGCTACGTGTCCGGGTTCAAGAATTGTGGCTTGTTCGCCACAGGGGAAACCGGGACGCCGCAGCCGCGTCACATCACGGCACGAACGGCGGGCCGGCCGGGCCTCCGCAACGGACGCAGCCGGGCCCCCGCGACGTCGCCCTGCGGGGCGGCCGGGCCCCTGCGGTGCCGGCAGGGTGCTTGAACCATGCCGGGCGCTGCGCTCCTGCCCGGTTGCTTCTTCCGGAACGGGACGCAACCGGTGTGTCCACGGCTCTGGACCGCTTCTTTGCCCGGTAACTGGGCTGGAAGGCGCGGCGGCTCCGGCAGCGCCGCGGGGACCACGAAAATGCCCCCGCCAAAAAGCGGGGGCAAAGTCATTGATGATATTGCGTCCGGGCGCTTACGGCGCCGCAGGACCCTGGCTAAGAATTCGCCTTTTGGTAGGCTTCCTGAATTTCAGCCTGGATGCGCCCGCGGCTGTTTACCGCATAGCCGTTATCGCGGGCCCACTGCCTAATCTGGGCGGAGTCCTGGTTCCGGCCGGATGAAATCTTGGTGCGGGTCGCGCGGCCGCTTGAGGTCTTGCGTGCGTGGCTTACAAACCGCTCAACTGCAGAGCGCAGCGCTGCGGCATTGTCCGAGGACAGGTCGATTTCGTAGCTGACGCCGTCAAGGCCAAACCGCACGGTCTCGTCCGCGGATCCCCCATCCAGATCATCAACAAGGATGATTTTTACTTTCTGTGCCATTAAAGACTCTCTTTCCAAAAGGATGAGTATTTAGGAAAAGCAGGTTCTGCCTGTTTAAAAGTATCCTCTGCTTTATGGCAACGAGTCAAAGCGGAAAATGGTTTCCAAAGGAAAACCCAAGGTCAAATGGCCGTTATTTGTCCGGGCCGCCGGAATGGCCGCCGGAATGGTCGCCGCGGCCAAGGGTATGAGGCGCCTGGGCTTTTTCGTCGGCTTCCGCCTGGGCGCGCGCTTCGGCCTGGCGCTCGGATTTGTCGGCATTGAAAATCGATTTCATGGCGAACCAGAAAATCAGGCCAACGACGACGGAGGGAAGCAATACGGCGATGTACTCCATGGTCAGTGTCCTTCGGGCTTCAGTAGCGGGAACAGGATGGTCTCGCGGATGCCCGCGCCGGTGAAGAGCATGACCAGCCGGTCGATGCCCAGGCCGATCCCGCCCATCGGCGGGGCACCGTACTCCAGCGCGCGGAGGAAGTCCTCGTCCAGCTGCATGGCCTCGACGTCGCCGGCGGCCGAGCGGCGGGACTGCTCGGTGAGCCGTTCGCGCTGGATGACCGGGTCAATCAGCTCGGAGAAGGCCGTGCCGCGCTCCATGCCGCCGATGATGAGGTCCCACGCCTCGATCAGCCGGTCATCCTCGCGGTGCTGGCGGGCCAGCGGCTGGGCCGACGGCGGGTAGTCGTAGACGAAGGTCGGATTCAGCAGGGTCGGCTCGACCAGTTCGCCGAAGAGTTCGACCACCAGCTTCTCGGCATCCCAGTTGGCGTCAACCTTGACCTCGTGCTTGGCGGCGAGCGCCAGCAGTTCCGGCGCCGGGGTCCCGGGCGTGATTTCCTGGCCCACGGTTTCGGACAGTCCCGGGTAGACCGCCATCCACGCCCAGTCGCCGTCGAGGTTGATCTCCCCCGCTTCGGTCTGCAGGACCCGGCCAACGCCGGCCGCGTCGGCGGCGTCAAGGATGAGTTCCTTGATGCGGTCCGCCATGACGAACTGGTCGGCCCAGGCCTCATAGCTCTCCAGGGTGGTGAATTCCGGGCTGTGGGTGGAGTCCACACCTTCGTTGCGGAAGACCCGGCCCATGTCGTAGACGCGGTCGATTCCGCCGACGACGGTTCGCTTAAGGTAGAGCTCGGTGGCGATCCGCAGGGTCATTTTCTGGTCGAACGCGTTCATGTGTGTCTCGAAGGGGCGTGCCGTGGCGCCGCCGTGAACCAGCTGCAGCATCGGGGTTTCCACCTCGACGTAGCCCTGGCGGTGCAGGGTCTCGCGGATGGAACGGGTAATGGCGGCACGGGTGTAGACCATTTCGCGGGCTTCGTCCCGGACGATGAGGTCCACGTAGCGCTGGCGGACGCGGGTTTCCTCGTTGAGCTCGGCGTGCAGCACCGGCAGCGGTCGCAGCGCCTTGGATGCCATGGACCATGACCCGGCCATGACCGAAAGCTCGCCGCGCCGCGAGGAGATCACCTCGCCCTTGACGAACACGTGGTCGCCGAGGTCCACGAGGGCCTTCCAGTCGGCGAGCGCATCCTCGCCGATGTTGGCCAGGCTCAGCATGACCTGCAGACGGACGGCCTTGCCGTCGGTGCCGCCCTCCTGGAGCGTGGCGAAGCAGAGCTTGCCGGTGTTGCGGATGAAGACGATGCGGCCGGTCACGCCGACGACGTCGCCGGTGGTTTCGTCGGCCTCGAGGTGCGCGTACTTCTCCCGGATTTCACCCAGTGAATGTGTGCGCTCAACACCCACCGGATACGCCTCAATGCCGCGCTCGATCAGCCTGGCGCGCTTCTCCATGCGGATGCGCGTCTGTTCGCTGGCGTCGTGGGAGTCGGCGGCGGTGTTCGGGGCGGAGGTGTTTTGGGAAGTCACAATCCCTAAGTTTACCGGGGTTTCCGCCCGGGCCGGTCCGGCACGGCTGCGGCCCGTTGCGGACCGGACCCAAGGCTGCGCCGGATGCGGGCGGCGCTGGACACCGGCGCCGATTTGGCGGACTTCGCGTCCGTGCCCCCGCTCCGATGCTGAGCGGGGGCGGGAGTCCGGAGTACTTCGCCGGGAGGGGCGCGCCTTTACAATCGGTGGGCGACCCTTTCGAAAGGACCCCCTTGGCCAAGCTCTACTTCCGCTATGGCGCGATGAACTCCGGCAAGTCAACGGGCTTGCTGCAGGCGGCCTTTAACTACGAGGAGCGCGGCCAGCGGGTCCTGCTGGCCAAGCCGGATGTGGACACCAAGGGTGACGCCGACGTCGTGTCCCGGCTGGGCATGACGCGCTCGGTGGACTTCCTGATCCCGGCAGGGGCGTCCGCGCGGGAGCTGTTCACCGCCCAGGCCCATGGAGACGACCCGGACGCCCTGCTGGAGCATGTGGACACGCAGCCGGTGGCCTGCCTGCTGGTGGACGAGGCGCAGTTCCTCGAACCGGCCCAGGTGGACGACCTGTTCCGGATCGCTGTCCTGGACAACGTCCCGGTGCTGGCGTACGGCATCCGCACGGACTTCCGCACCCGGGCGTTCCCGGGATCGCTGCGCCTCCTGGAGATCGCCCACACCCTTGAGGAACTGAAGACCATCTGCCGCTGCGGCCGCAAGGCCATCTTCAACACCCGCCGGGCCGGGGACCAGGTGGTCTTCGACGGCGACCAGGTCGCGATCGACGGCCAGGACGTCTGGTACGAGTCGCTCTGCGGCTCCTGCTACCTGGAGGTCTCCGGCGGCCGGCTGGGGAGCTAGGTTCGCAGTCCGGGGACGCTACTACGCCGTAGCTGCAGCCTCGGCTAGGCTCTGACCATGACCCGCGAGAACATCAGAACCCCCGACGGTGGAACGATCGAGCTTTTCAGCACGGGTGCCGAGCTGGCCTCGGCGGGCTCCGGCGTCGTCGTTGTGGCGGCCTCCATGGTGACCGCCGCCGACTACACCCGCTTCGCCCAGAAGCTCAGCGCATCGCTGGGACGCCCGGTGCATACCTTCAACCGGCGCGGCCGCGGCTCCTCCTCACCGCAGCCGGAGGACTACACCCTCGACGTGGACATCAAAGACCTCGACGCGGTCATGAAGCACACCTCCAGCACCGACGTTTTCGGCCACAGCTTCGGCGGCGCGGTGGCACTGCACGCCGCCCGCACCCTGCCGGTGGAACGCCTCGCCGTGTACGATCCGGCCGTCTCCGTGAACCACAGCGTCACCGCGGACTGGACCACCGAGTATGAGAAGGCGACGGCGGCAGGCGACGACGACCGCGCCCTCGCCGTGCTGCTCAGGGGCCTCGAGACCGGCAGCGCCCTGTCCCGGATGCCGCTGTCCATGCTGACCCTGGCGAACAAACTGGCTGCTGGCACGCCGCTCGGCAAACAGATGCGCGAGCTGATGAAGACCGGCGTCCGGGAGATCAAGGCCATCATCGCCGCCGACATGCCGGCCGAGCCGTTCCTGGAACTGCCGCTGGAAACGCTGATCATCGTTGGCGAGAAGAGCCCGGCGTATTTCGGCGTGGCCTGCGCCCAGATCCACGACGTGCTCTCCGGCTCCAGCTACACGATCCTGCCCGGCATGGGCCACGACGGCGTCAACAAGGCACCGGACAAGCTCATCTCCGCGCTGAGCGAGTTCTTCGCCAGCTAGCAGCCAGCCCCAGCGACAGCAACGCGGGGTCACTTGGCGCCCATTCCGGTCGGCCGGATGGGCGCCAAGTGACCCCGCGTTGAGTTAAGCGCGTTGGGGCTAGTGCGAAGCGGGGTGCTCCGCTCCGGCAGTTTTGCGCATCATGACGGCCAGTACGACGGCGGCCAGGGCGATGACCGATGCCGTGAGGAACGCCGCGTGCATGCCCGCGACCATTCCCGCGCCGGCGGAGACCACCGCGTAGATGGAGACGAGCAGTGCCGTTCCGGCGGCCCCGGCGACCTGCTGCAGGGTGCTCATAATCGCCGAGCCGTGTGAATACAGGTGCGGGGGCAGCGGGTTCAGCCCGGTCGTGAACGCGGGAGTGAAGATCAGGGCCAGCCCCAGGCTCAGGCCCACATACAGCGCGACGATCCACCCGACGGGCGTTTCCGCGTCGAGCAGGGAGAACTGGAAGAGGGCCACCACCAGCAGCAGCGAGCCGGTGACAGTCAGCGGCAGCGGGCCCACTTTGTCGAAGAGCCGCCCGATGAAGGGCCCCAGCAGGCCCATCGCGAGGCCGCCGGGCAGCAGGGTCAGCCCCGTCTCCAGCGACGTCAGGCCACGAATTTCCTGCAGGTACAACGGCAGGAGGATCACCGCGCCGAAGAGGGCGACCATGGCCACCACCAGCAGCAGCACGGACACCGTGAACATCCGGAACGTGAAGGCGCGCAGGTCCAGCAGCGGCGCCTCAGACTTCTGCAGCCGCACCTGCCGGAGCACAAAGGCGACCATGGCGATGACGCCCACGGCCAGGGCGATGACGGCGGGCGCCGGGACCGCCCTGGCCGCCGCCGATCTGGCTCAGTCCGTGGACGAGTCCGCCGAAGGCCGGAACGGTCAGCAGCACGGACAGGACGTCGAGCCGGGTGTTTTCCTTTTCGCCGATGTTGGTCAGGAACCTGGCCCCGATGGCGAACGCGGCCAGGGCGATCGGCAGGACAAAGACGAACAGGAAGCGCCAGGAGAAGTGCTCAAGAATCAGCCCGGAAACCGTGGGGCCCATGGCCGGCGCCACCGAGATGGCGATGCTGACGTTGCCCATCACGAAGCCGCGGCGTGACACGGGTACCAGGGTCAGGATGGTGGTCATCAGCAGCGGGAGCATGATGGCCGTGCCGCCGGCCTGGACGATCCGGGCGAGCAGGAGGATTTCGAATCCCGGGGCCAGCGCCGCGAGCAGCGTGCCGCCGGAGAACAGGCCCATGGCGAGCATAAAAACGGCGCGGGTGGACAGCCGCTGCAGGATAAAGCCGGTCGTGGGGATCACGATGGCCATCGTGAGCATAAAACCCGTCGACAGCCACTGCACCGTGGGGGCGGTGACTCCGAGATCGACCATCAGCCGCTGCAGCGCAACGTTCATGATGGTTTCGTTCAGGATGACCACGAAGGTGGCCACCAGCAGGGTGGCGATGACGGTGACCGATTCCCGGGACATCTTCGCCGGCGGCGCAGGCGGAGCAGCAGCCGCGCCGGGAACCTGGCTGTGCGCGGCGTGCCCGGGATCGCCGGGCTGCTTTGAAGTGACGTCTGTAGACATGGGGGTTCCCTCAGGGAGTTTTTGAAATGGGGTCTGCGAGCGTCGTCGCTACAACAGGTGCCAACCAGCGGTGCGCCAAGGTAATTCCCGCCGGTGCAGACAGATTACTGCGCCCTGCGTCCGGCAGGACCTTCTGCCCTACTCCCGGTCCGCTCAGCGGCGTTCCCTTGAGAGAGCAGGGAGCGCCCGCCGTGCCAACCGGGAGCTGCCCCTCACCCCATGTTCAAAGGAGTTTTCGATGGGCCACATCCAGCAGAGCATCCAGATCGCCGCACCCGTGGACCGGGTCACGGAGATCGCCACGGACCCCCACCATTGGTCGTCCTGGTGGGTGAACCTCAGCGAGGCAAAGAACGTGGAGGGCGACGGCGGCGCCGGAACCGTCGTCAAGCACAGCTACCTGATGGCCGGGGTGCCGTTCCCGGTCACGACCAAGGTGGTCGAGAGCACCCAGACCGGGTCCGGCGGCAAACACGTGCGGATTGAATTCGACGGGCCGCTTAAAGGCTGGCAGACCTGGGACTACGAGCCCGAGAATAACGGCACCAAGGTATCCGTGGAGATCGAATACAACGTTCCGGGCGCAGCAATAGGCAAATTCGCAGACCGTGTGCTCGTGGAACGGCTCCAGGAGAGGGCCAGGGAGCAAACCCTCGACAACCTGAAGCTCATGGCCGAGAGCGGAACCGTCTAGGAGTCCAGCGGGACGTTGTCGATCAGACGGACCGGGCCCACCCTGGCCGCGATGAGCGCCAGGCCCTCGCCGCGGAACGGCGTGTCCCTGCAGTTCTCGGCCAGCGGTTCGAGGGTGTTGGGATCCACCACGTCGAAGTAGTCCAGTTCAACGAGCGGCTGGGACGCCACGAGGGCCTGCGCGGACTCAAGGTCCAGCGGCTGGTGGGCGTTGGCCCGGTCCTCGATCAGCCGCAGCGCCCGCGAGAGCACCAGCGCCGCCTCGCGTTCCTCGGCGGAGAGGAAGCGGTTGCGGCTGGAGAGCGCCAGTCCGTCGGCGGAACGCACAATCGGCACCGGGACGATCTCCACGGGGAAGTTCAGGTCCGCCACCATGCGCTGGACGAGTGCCAGCTGCTGCGCATCCTTCTGGCCAAAATACGCCCGGTACGCCGGCAAATCCCCGCCCGGGGCCGCGCCGGGCATTCCGTAGTGCAGCAGCTTGGCCACAACGGTCAGGGCACCGTCGAAGTGCCCGGGCCGGGCCGCGCCCTCCCATTTCTGGGCCATCGGGCCCGCGCTGATCCGCACCCTGGGCGCCCCTCCGGGGTAGACCTCGTCCACGTCCGGAGCGAACACCAGGTCCACGCCCACGGCGTCCAGCAGCGCCAGGTCCGCCTCCAGGGTCCGTGGGTACCGTTCCAGATCCACGCCCTCGCCGAACTGCAGCGGGTTGACGAAGATGCTCACCACCACCACCTCGTTCTGCCCGACGGCGGTGCGCGCCAGCTCGGCGTGCCCCTCGTGCAGGGCGCCCATGGTGGGAACCAGGCCCTGCGAGGTGCCGCCCTTTTCCTTGAGCAGACGGGTGCTTTCGGCCCGGAGCTGGGCGGCCGTGGTCACGAGGTGGATCGCCAAGTTAGGGACCTTCCTTAGGGTTGTTTGCCATTATCGTCCGGGCCCTCGAGCGCCTTGGTGACGGCGTCGAGCTGCTCCGGCTTCAGCAGACCCCGGCGTCCCGCCCGGCGGGCCGTCGCCCGGGCCATGGCCAGGTACGCCTCCAGAATATCGCCGTCGGAGCCGCCGTCGTGCTCCCGCAGGGACTCGGCGTGCGCGGCCACGGTGCCCGTGTCGCCGCGGGCCACCGGACCGGTCAGGGCCGACTCGCCCGAGGCGAGCGCGTTCTCCAGGGTCGCCCGCAGCAACGGCCCCAGCATCCGCTCGGGGGCTTCAACGCCGACCTCCCGGAGCAGCTGCGAGGACTGCGCCACCAGGGTGACCAGATGGTTGGAGCCGTGGGCGAGGGCCGCGTGGTACAGCGTGCGGTCGGCCTCGGCGATCGCGACCGGCTCCGCCCCCATTTCCACCACGAGGGCCTGCGCGATGGGTAGCATCGCGGCGTCCGCCGTGACGCCAAAGGTGCAATCCAGCAGCCGGGTGAGGTCCAGGCTCATTCCGGTGAAGGTCATCGCAGGGTGCAGCGCCAGCGGGATGGCGCCGGCGGCCCGGACGGAATGCAGGATCCCGACGCCGAAACGACCGGAGGTGTGGGCCACGAGCTGGCCGGGCTGCCAGGCGCCGAGCTTCGCCAGGCCTTCGACGAGCGGGCCCAGTGCGTCGTCGGGGACGGCCAGGAGCACCAGTTCGGCGCGCTCGACGATGTCCGGCACGTCCAGCACCGGGACCCCGGGCAGCAGGGCGTCGGCACGTTCGCGGCTTGCGTCCGAAACGGCGGAGACTCCGATGATGGCGTGCTCCGCCCCGCGCAGTGCCGCCCCCAGCACGGCGCCCACCTTGCCGGCGCCGATGATTCCGATGCCGAGTCGTCCTGGTTTAGCCATGCTGCCGGTGGTCCTGTCTGTTGGGTTCTTCGGTGTGGGAGGGTTCGGCCACGAGTGCCCGGACCTGGTCCAGCCAGTGCTCGCTGGTCTGGCGTTTGCGTGCCGCCCGGGCGCGGGCCGCCTGTGCATCCAGCAGGGCACGCCCCTCGTCCAGGCCGGCCTGGACCAGCCGCGGGGAAACCGGTCCGGCGGTGGTGTGCAGCACCAGGTCCGCGACCCGGAAGCGTCTGGCCAGGGGTCCCTGCTCCAGCGCCATCGACTGGGTGCGCTGGTGCGGGACCACCACGAGGTTCCGCCACCAGCGGCCGGAGCGGATCAGCAGGGCCGTGTCGGTGGCGGTGAATCCGTTGCGCCGCCAGCCCAGTGGCGCCAGCAGCCGGGCCCGCCGCGGGGTGGTGACGAAGCCGCCGTCGTTGTGCCCCGGAACCGCCGGATCCGCCGCAGGGCCGGCGAGGCCGTTGATGCCGGCTGCGAAGACCCGCACCGGGTCCGGGGTGCCCGGGTCGGGCAGGACGAGGGAGAGCATGGTGAGGACCTCGGGGAAGGTCCCCACCGGCAGGAGCGTGGTCCGGGAGGTGCCGCCCTCGCCGTCGTTTCCCGCGGCGCCGTAGCCGGCCACGTTGACCTGGATCCGGTACCAGCCGAAGATCCGCCAGAGCGGGGGCTGGCTGATCCGCAGTGCCTGGATCCGGCCCGGCGGCAGGGTCTGCGCCTGAGTGTCCAGCAGTCCGTAGCGCAGCCGGATGCCGTCCGGGGAAATGGCGGCGGTGAAGTTGTAACCCCTGTTGAGGGAATTCCAGTACGCGGCCACCATGCCCAGCGCCGCGGGAATCAGGAAGAGGTAAAAGCTGCGGTTCTCGGTAAGGGTGGAGAGCACAACGGAGGCGGCGCCGCCGGCGACCACGAACAGGGTCTGCTCGCTCAGGACCAGGGATCCGAGCAGGCGTCCCGGCGGTACGGTCAGCACGGCGTGTTCGGGCGCTTCCGCGGCGGCGGCCCCGGGGCGTGCGGGGTCCGGCACCGCTCCGGCGGCGCGGGCCAGGATGGTGGCCCGGAGCTGGCGTGCCTCGTCCATGCGGAGATACGCGAGCCGCACGGCGGAATCGCCGGCGTCGGCGACCTCGAATTTGAGCTCGGCAAGCCCGAAGATCCGGGCCAGCAGCGGCTGGACGATGTCGATCGCCTGGACCCTGTCCAGCCTGGCCTGCCGCTGCTGCTTGAAAAGGAAACCGGTGTTCAGCCGGACATAGCCTTCGGCCACCTGGTAGCGGGTGAAGTGCCAGCTCAGGATGTAGCCGAGCACGGTAAGCAGCAGCAGGATGCCGCCGCCAAGTAGCAGCCACGGTGCCCGGCCGGCGATCCGCTCATCGATGAAGGGGCCGCCCTGGAGCATCCGCTCGAAGGTATCCCGGAAGAAGAAGAATCCGATGGCGGCCAGCGCCACCCAGCCGCGTAGGAAGGGTGAGGCCGGGTGCACGCGCAGCCACGCGCCGTCGGGGGTTCCCTCCCCGGCGCCCGCGGAAGCCTCCGGGGCCGCGTCCGGTTTCACCGAGTTCCCCTAACGGAGGACCTCACGGCGGACCCGTCACAGTCCGGCCAGCCGGGCTTCGCCGCGGGCGGAGAGCTGCTCGCGGAGCCGGGCCCCTTCGGCGGCGGGCAGTCCGGGGATTTCCGCGTTGGTGCCGGCAGAGGCGGTGTGCAGCTTCAGCGTGCACAGGCCCAGGCCGCGTTCCACCGGCCCGGCGCCGATGTCCACGTACTGCATGCGGCCGTAGGGGACCACGAGGGTCCGCTGGAAAAAGATGCCGCGTCGGATGAGCAGGTCATCCTCCCGCTCGGCGTAGCCGATGGCACGCACCTGGCGGGGAATGAGCAGGAGCTTCCACAGGGCCAGGACAAGCATCACGGCGGGGAGTCCGGCCGCGAGCCAGAGCGGGAAGGACTGCCACCATCCGTTCAGGACCAGAATCAGCGGGAGGCACAGCAGCGCGACGATGACGAGGGTGGCCAGCGCCCAGCTGGCGAGACGCACCGTGACGTATTTTGGGGAGACGCGCAGCCAGGTGATGCCCGGAGGGTCAATCGCCTCGGTACGCATATTCGCCTTCCGCCTTGGGCTTGCGCTTTTCCTGAAGACCCGGGGCCGGCTCGCCCTCCCCGTCCTCGGGCGGGATCCGGCAGAACCGTTCCACCATCAGTCCAACCACGACCATCGCCAGGCCGCCCCCGGCCATCGCCAGCGCCTGCCAGGCGAGGGTCTGGTCGCTGCGCAGGTTCCAGAGGCGCAGCTGGTCAACGAAAATCCCGGCATGCCAGCCCAGCAGGACGGCGCCGGTGTAGGCGCAGGCCTGGGCCAGGACGAGGGTCAAGGCTGCCAGGATGGGGTTGAGCATCTTCTTCTTGTTGCCGTTCCGCCAGCGGAGTACCCGGATGCCCAGCACGAGGGTGAGCACAACGATCACGCCCATCGTGATGAGTCCGTTGAGCGGCAGCACGGGGGTGTTCAGGCTGTAGCGGGTGGTCAGCAGGGCTGCGAGCCAGCCCAGGGTTCCCACTGCCGCGCTGATCACCAGCAGCACCAGGGGGCTGGTCAACTTCATCATTCCGCCGCTCCGGCCACGCCATGGAGTTTTTTGAAGCCGTCGAAGGGCACCAGGTCGGCAAAGTCGGCGGCCCGGGCGGCGAGTTCGCCGACGCGTTCGCCGTCAAGCTCCGCGGCAGGGTCAATGAGCGACCACGGGTAGAGCACGAATGCCCGCTGGGCGGCACGCGGGTGGGGAAGGGTAAGCTCCGGGTCGGAGCTGACCAGCTCCCCGTAGGTGATGATGTCAACGTCGAGGGTGCGCGGGCCCCAGCGCACGTCGCGGACCCGGTGATGCTTCTCTTCGACCGCGTGGCAGTGCGTCAGCAGCTCAAGGGGTGTCAGTGTGGTCTCCACGGCGATCACCATGTTGAGGAAGTCCGGCTGGCCGGCCGGCCCGCCGACGGCTTTCGTCTGGACAATCGGCGAGATGGCCAGCAGGCGGACTTCGGGCGGGTCAACGATGTCCGCGACGGCGGCCGAGAGGGTGTCGCTGCGCGCCCCGAGGTTGCTGCCGAGTGCGAGCACGGCCCGGGTGTAGCTCATGGCTGCACCTGTCGGGCCCGCCGGACGCTGACGGAGACGTCGCCGAACTCCACTGCGATGGGAGCCTTGGGTTTGTGCACGGTGATGTCTACCGCGGTGACGGGGAACCTCCGCAGCACCTCCTCGGCGATCCGCACGGCCAGCGCCTCGATCAGGTTCAGCGGCTCCCCCGTGATCCAGCCCCGGATGCATTCGGCCACTTCACCGTAGTGCGCGGTGTCCAGAACGTCGTCGGAGGCGGCGGCGCGGCTGAAATCCAGGTGCAGCACGGCGTCGACCACGAACGGCTGGCCATTGCGCCGCTCGAAATCAAACACTCCGTGATGGCCGACGGCGGTGACGCCGCTCAGCGTGATCTGGTCCATGGTGGCCTGTCGGTTCAGTTGGGGCCGGTGGCGGCCGGTGCCATGCGGGCGGCGACCTTGGCGGCGTCGAGGCTGGGGCCGACGTCGTGCACGCGGACCGCCCAGGCGCCCCGGTAGGCGCTGATGGCGGTCACAGCGGCGGAGGCGGCGTCGCGTTCGGCCGGCGGGGCGGCCTTGCCGGACTCGGTCAGGAGGCTGCCGAGGAAGCGCTTGCGGGAGGCGGCGACGAGGACCTTGTGGCCCATGGCCTGCAGCACGTCCAGGCGCCGCAGCAGCTCCCAGTTCTGCACGTCGGTCTTGGAAAAGCCGAGTCCCGGGTCCAGGATGATCTGTTCCGGTGCCACTCCGGCCGCGTACAGCTTGTCGCGGACCCCGGCGAGTTCGGCGGCGACGTCGTCCGCGACGTTCCCGTATTCGGTCAGGGAGTCCATGGTGCTGGCGTTGCCGCGGCGGTGCGTCAGGATGTAAGGGACCCTGCTGCGGGCGGCGAGTTCGGCCATTTCCGGTTCCATGGTCAGCCCGGACACGTCGTTAATGATCGCGGCCCCGGCTTCCAGCGCCGCGGCGGCGGTGGCGGCGTGGGTGGTGTCGATGCTGACCAGGGCGCCGGCCTTCACCAGCGCCTGGATCACGGGCAGGACCCGCCGCTGCTCCTCCTCGACGCCGACTTCGACGGCTCCCGGGCGGGTGGATTCGCCGCCGACGTCGATGATGTCCGCTCCGCCGTAGAACATCCGCAGACCGGCGGCGATGGCGGTGTCGGCGGTGGCGTGTTTGCCGCCGTCGCTGAAGGAGTCCGGGGTGACGTTCAGGATCGCCATAACAAGCGTCCGGTCCGTGGGGAGATCCTTGAATTTCGCTGCGGGGCGGGGCTTGCGCAGGACGGGCAGGGGCGAGGTCGCGGGTCCGGTTCCAGGTGCTGCAGCTAGGGAATCCATAGTCTGTGTTGTTACCTTCCGATGATGAGGCTCATGGCCTCGGCACGGGTGGCCGGGTCATGGAGTTGCCCGCGTACCGCGCTGGTGACGGTCTTGGCGCCGGGCTTGCGGATGCCGCGCATGGACATGCAGAGGTGTTCGCATTCGACGACGACGATGGCGCCGCGCGGCTTGAGATGAGTAACGAGGGCCTCGACGATCTGGGTGGTCAGGCGTTCCTGGACCTGGGGGCGGCGGGCGAACATGTCCACCAGCCGCGCCAGCTTGCTCAGCCCGGTGACCTTCCCGTCATGCGAGGGAATGTAGCCGACATGGGCGACCCCGTGGAAAGGAACGAGGTGGTGCTCGCAGGTGGAGTAGAACGGAATGTCCTTGACCAGGACGAGTTCCTCGTGGTCCAGGTCGAAGGTGGTGGCCAGGATTTCCGCCGGGTCGTGGTGGAGGCCGGCGAACATCTCGGTGTAGGCATTGGCAACCCGTTTCGGGGTGTCCAGCAGGCCGCTGCGGTCCGGGTCCTCGCCGATGGCCAGCAGGATCTCACGGACGGCCGCGGCGATCCGGGGCTTGTCCACGACGTCGGGCCCGGGGACGGGCCCTCCCGCCGCCAAATCATCGGTGGCGGGAGCGTCGTCGTCGTCATTGAAGAAAGAAGTCACTTAAGAAGCCTAGCCGGGATGGCCGTCAGGCCCGAGATCCGTTACACCGCCCTGGAACGGCTCCTGTCCGGAAACGCCCTGGGCGTGCGGCGGGAACGTGTCCAGCGGTTCCTCGAGGCGGGCTTCCTTGGCTTCTTCCTGCGCTTCGCGTTCGGCCTTCTCCCGGCGGGATTCCACCGGCCCGATTTCCTGGATCGGACGGGTCTCCTTGGACAGCCAGATCTCGCGGAAATCGCGCTTCCGGATGTCGGTGAAGACCTGGGCGATTTCGGCCTGGTTCAGCGTTTCGCGCTCCAGCAGTTCGAGCGCCAGCTCGTCCAGGACGTCGCGGTTCTCAATCAGGATGGCGTAGGCCTCGTCATGGGCGCCTTCGATCAGGCGGCGCACCTCCTCGTCGACGATGTAGGCGATCTGGTCGGAGTAGTTGCGCTCGTGGCCGGCGTCGCGGCCCAGGAAGGGCTCGCCGCCGCCCTGGCCGAGGCGCACCGCGCCGACGCGTTCGCTCATGCCGAACTCGGTGACCATCTTGCGGGCGATCCCGGTGGCCTTTTCGATGTCGTTGGACGCCCCGGTGGACGGGTCGTGGAAGACGAGTTCCTCCGCGACACGGCCGCCCATGGCGTAGGCCATCTGATCGAGGAGCTCGTTGCGGGTCACGGAGTACTTGTCGTTCTCCGGAACCACCATGGTGTAGCCCAGGGCGCGGCCGCGGGGCAGGATGGTGATCTTGGTGACCGGCGCCGAATTCCGCAGCGCCGCGGCGACGAGGGCGTGGCCGCCTTCGTGGTACGCGGTGACCTTGCGTTCGTGTTCCTTCATGACGCGGCTGCGCTTCTGCGGGCCGGCCATCACACGGTCGATGGCCTCGTCGAGGGCGCGGTCGTCAATCAGGTTGGCGTTGGAGCGGGCGGTCAGCAGCGCGGCCTCGTTGAGGACGTTGGCCAGGTCCGCGCCGGTGTAGCCGGGGGTCTTCTTGGCGACGGCCTTCAGGTCGACGCCGGGAGCCATCGGCTTGCCCTTGGCGTGGACCTTCAGGATCTGGTCGCGGCCGATCAGGTCCGGGGCCTCGACGGAGATCTGCCGGTCGAAGCGGCCCGGGCGCAGCAGTGCCGGGTCCAGCACGTCCGGGCGGTTGGTCGCGGCGATCAGGATGACGTTGGTCTTGACGTCGAAGCCGTCCATTTCAACCAGCAGCTGGTTGAGGGTCTGCTCGCGTTCGTCGTTGCCGCCGCCGATGCCGGCACCGCGGTGACGGCCGACGGCGTCGATCTCGTCCACGAAGATGATCGCCGGGGCGTTCGCCTTGGCCTGCTCGAACAGGTCGCGGACACGGGATGCGCCCACGCCGACGAACATTTCCACGAAGTCGGAACCGGAGATGGAGAAGAAGGGGACACCGGCTTCGCCGGCGACGGCGCGGGCCAGCAGCGTTTTGCCGGTGCCGGGAGGGCCGTAAAGCAGCACGCCCTTGGGGATCTTGGCGCCAACGGCCTGGAACTTCGCCGGTTCCTGCAGGAACTCCTTGATTTCTTCGAGTTCCTCGACGGCCTCGTCCGCTCCGGCGACGTCGCTGAAGGTGACCTGGGGCATGTCCTTGTTGACCAGCTTGGCCTTGGACTTGCCGAACTGCATGACCTTGGAGCCGCCGCCCTGCATGCGGGAAAGCAGGAACCAGAAGAGGACGCCCAGGAGGAGGACGGGGATCAGAAGGGAGAACAGCCCGGAGAGCCAGTTGTTCTCGACCGGCTGGTCGGTGTAGCCGCTCGGGGGCCTGGCGTCAGTGACGGCCTTGACCACGTCGTCGGCGCGGGCGTTGACGTAGTAGAACTGGATGTTCTTGCCCTTGTCCTGGCCGTCAACCTGCAGGTTTTCCTTCAGGACCAGGTCCACGCGGTTCTCCGCGTCGAAGATTTTTGCCTGTTCGACCTTGCCGCCATCGGTCAGCAGCGCGAGACCCTTGTCCGTGTCGATCCGGGCTGCGCCGCCCGGGGACAGGGTGGCAAAGGCCAGCAGGAGCATGCCAACAACAACGACAATCCAGATGCCCGGGCCCTTGAAGAAACTCTTAGCTTTCATCTGTTCGGGGCAGGCCCCGTCCCTCCTGGTAGTGCTGCACGGCGACCGATCTGCGCGCGTGTGGTGCTGCATCAGCTTCAAGCTATACACCGTCGGAGTTACTCACGCACGGTGTAGTCCAAAAGTTCCCTGAGGGCGTAGCGGGGCCGGCCCGGGACCGGCCCCTTGCCGGACCTGGGCCGGGTCAGTCCTGCCGGACCCTGCGGCCGCCCGCTACTCGTAGACGTGCGGTGCCAGGGTGCCGACGAAGTCCAGGTTGCGGTACTTCTCGGCGTAGTCCAGGCCATAGCCAACGACGAACTCGTTGGGGATGTCATAACCGACGTACTTGACGTCGATCTGGACCTTGGCGGCCGTGGGCTTGCGGAACGCGGTGCAGATTTCCACCGAGGCCGTGCCGCGTGATTCCAGGTTGGTCTTGAGCCAGGACAGGGTCAGGCCGGAGTCGATGATGTCCTCGACGATCAGCACATCCTTGCCCATGAGGTCCGTGTCGAGGTCCTTGAGGATGCGGACCACGCCGGAGGACTGGGTGCCGGAGCCGTAGGACGAGACCGCCATCCAGTCCATCGAGACGTGGCTGTGAAGGGCGCGGGCGAGATCGGCCATCACCATCACGGCGCCCTTGAGCACGCCGACGATCAGCAGATCACGGCCTTCGTAGTCCTTGTCGATCTGGGCAGCGAGTTCGGTGATCCGAGACTGGATCTGCTCCTTGGAGTACAGAACGTGCTTGAGATCTGCCTGGACGTCGTTTGAATCCACCAATAACTCCTGTGTAGATGCGGGGGCGACTATATTTTGGGCGGTTTTTGAGGCCGGAATACAAGCTTCCCACAGCGGGCCGCCTCACGGGGAACACCGGCGGAACCGGACGGCCCTTCGGCGAGGAGCTGCGCGAGCGAGAGCCGGTAGACGCTGACCCCGCCGGGCAGCTCCACGGGACCCGCCGACCCCTGGCGGCGGAGCAGCGCTTCCGCGGCCAGCAGGCGCTGGTAACTGGGCTGCTGGCCCCCGACGGCGGCCGCGGCCTTTGCGATGACCCGGAACCTCACGGCCGGCGCCAGTTCCCGCAGCGCTTCCTCCGGGAGGCTGATCGTGGAACCGGACAGCTCCCGCAGCCGGAGGAAGGTGTCATTGGCCACGTCCTCGAGGTAGTCGGCGTCCAGCTGCAGGATGGCGGCGGTCCGCGCGAGCGATTCGGCAACGCCGGGACCAAGTTTTGCCTCCAGCAGCGGCAGCACCTCCACCCGGGTCCGGGACCGCGCAAAGGACGGGTCCGCGTTGCTGGGATCGTGCCAGGGTTCGAGGCTCTCGACCTCGCAGATCGTGAGGGTGTCCGCCCGCCGCAGCCCCAGGAACGGCCGCAGCAGGCGGTCCCGGGCGGGGCGCATCCCCGCCAGGGACCGGGTTCCTGAGCCGCGTGCGAGTCCCAGCAGCACCTGTTCGGCCTGGTCATCCAGGGTGTGGCCGAGCAGGATGGCCTGGGCGCCGGTGTCGTCCGCCGCCGCCTCCAGGGCGGCATGGCGGGCGTCCCGGGCAGCCGCCTCCGGCCCCATACCGGTGGAGGAGACCTCGACGGTCCTGACCTGCACGGGTGAGAGCCCCAGTTCCCGCAGCGTCACGGCCGTGGCGGCGGCGATATCGGCTGAACCGGGCTGCAGCTGGTGGTCCACCACGACGGCGCCCACGGAGACGGGGTGTCCGTGCACGTGCCCGCGGCGGGCGAAGTAGGCGGCGACGGCGGCGAGTGCCAGCGAATCAGGTCCGCCGCTGCACGCGACCAGGACACGTTCCGGGTAGCCTGCTGCGGCCAGGGCGTCCTGCAGCATTTTCCGCGCGGTGCCGACGACGGGCGCCAGCCGGCCGGGCCGGCGTCGTCCGCTGGAAACGGGACGGGCGGTCACGGAAACTAGTGCCCCATCCGTTCGAGCCAAAGCTTTGAATCGTGAATTTCGGGCTCGCTCGGCAGGTGGTCCGCGGACTCCCAGACCTTGTTGAAACCCTCCATGCCGGCCACATCCACGACTTCGCGGACGAACTTTGCGCCGTCGCTGTACTGGCGCATCTTGGCGTCCAGTCCAAGCAGGCTGCGGATGAACTTCTCGATCACACCGCGGTCCTGGGCCCGGGAGTTGAAGCGCTGCCGGATGGTCTTCACGGACGGCACGATGCTGGCGTCGACGGCGTCCATCACCACGTTGGCGTGCCCTTCGAGCAGGCTCATCAGTGCGGTCAGGCGTGAGATCGCGGCTTTTTCCTCGGGGTTCTGCAGCAGGTCGAGGATGGCTCCCCTGCTGGGTGAACTGCCGGAGGCGGTGCGGTCCTTGAGCGATTTCGCCGCAGCCGAGGCCCGTTCCATCAGGGAGTCGACATTGCCGAGCAGCTGGCCGCTGAGGTTGTCGATCTCCTCCAGCATGTGGTGCCGCAGCCACGGCGCGGCGGCGAACTGCACACGGTGGGTCTGTTCATGGAGACAGACCCACAGCCGGAAATCCTCGGGTTCGACGTTGATTTCGCGCTCGACGGAGATGATGTTCGGCGCCACGAGCAGCAGGCGGCCGGCGGCGGGCGCGGTGGAGTTCTCGGCGAGGGCGGAGAAGGGGTCGTACTGGCCCAGGACCTTGCTGGAGAGGAAGGCGAGGATCGCGCCGAGCTGGCTGCCCGTGATGGCGCCGCTGACGCTGGCCGCGCCGGGGTTCAGGGTGCCGCGGCGGCTCTCGAGCATCTTTTCCATGGCCGGTTTGAGCATCACGGCGAAGCTCTGGGTGTTGGCCCTGGCCCAGGAGGCGCGGTCCACGATGAGGACCGAGGAATCGCGCAGTTCGCGTGCGGCCTCCAGCCCGGTGATGTCGTGGACGTGCGGCACGGAAATGTCCGCCATCAGCCGCAGATTTTCCACGGCGGCGCCGATCTCAGCCGACCCCAGGGTGGGCCCGGCAGGCGTCAGGCGGGCCGCGGTGGAAGCGGCAAGCTCCCAGTTGATCAGGGCTTGGGCTTGGGCTGATGTCTCGCCGGCAGAGGACTCCATAGGCTCCATCAGATCACAGGGGCATGACAATCCGCCTTAAATTCGTCGGGCGGCGAACGGGGAACCGCCCCGCAGCCGTCAGCGGCAGCCGCAGCCGGCAAGAACGGAGGCGGTGCGGTCCAGCGCGGTCCGGTTGTCCGCCCCCGGGGTCAGTCCGTTGCCGATGAAGGAAAACACCAGGAGCCGGCCGTCGGCGTCCACCACATATCCGCTGAGGGAGGTCACCGTGTTCAGCGTGCCGGTCTTGGCCCGGACCAGCCCCGCACCGCGGGCCGTGGCCGCGTCGGTGTACCGGTCCCCCAGGGTTCCGGTGAGTCCGGCGACCGGGAACCCGGCCAGGCCGGCGCGGAGCCGGGTGTCGGTGCCCGAGGTGATCGCCCGGACCACGTCGGCGAGCTGCCGGGCGGAGACCTGGTTGCTCAATGCCAGCCCTGAGACATCGGCGGCGCGCAGGGTGGCGGCGGGGATTTTCAGTTCCTCGAGCTGCTGCAGCACGGCTGCGGCTGCGCCCTCGTTGCTGCCCGGCTTCCCGGAGGCGAGCGCCGCCATCCGGCCGATCGCTTCGGCGAGGTAGTTGTCCGAACTGCGCAGCATCAGGTCCACCTGCTCGCCTGCCGTGGCGGACTGGACCTCGGCCAGGACCCGGGCGCCGTCGCCGCCGCCGCCCGTTCCCGCGGGAACCCGCGCGACGCCCGGCGCCACCGTCAGGCCGGCCGCGGCCGCCGCGGCCGCGAGCTCGGCAGAGAACGCCTCGGCGGCGCTCATCGCGGCATCCTGGGGGCGCGGACCGGTGGTGATTGCGGGGTCGAAGCGGGCGGAGTTCATTGCCAGCGCGAACAGCGGGGCCACCTCGCCGGCGGCAACATCGTCCAGGTTCCAGGCCGGGTTCAGCGCGGGGCCGGTGAAGAGGGAATCGTCCAGCAGCACCGTCACGGGGACGGAGACGTCCCCGCCCTGCAGGGCGCGGACGGTCTCCTGCGCCAGGCTGGCGAGCCCGGCCCGGCCCGGCACGGCGCCCGGGACCGATTCACCCGCGCCGAGAAGCACGTCCCCGCCGCCGGTAAGGATGACCGAGCCCGGGGCGGCGCCTGCCACTGCCCTGGTGCTGAAGCGGCGCTCCGGGCCGAGGGCGCGCAGGGCCGCGGCGGCGGTGAGGAGCTTCATGTTGGAGGCCGGAACGCGGAGCGCGTCGCCGGAACGGTCGAAGAGCACCTCCCCGGTGACGGCGTCCTGCACCACTCCGGTGAAGTTTCCGGCGCCGTCGGCCTTCAGGGTTTCGTTGAGCTGGGCCGCCAGGGAACCGGGCTCCGGGACGGGAGCCGTGGCACTGAGCGGTTCGATGCCGTCCGGTTCGCTGGCCTCCGGGTTGCTGCCTGCAGCCGCGCCGCCGCGGGGGGCCAGCGCGCCGGGGGCCTGGTGCCAGGGCGGGGCAGCCGGTGCGGGGGCAGAGGGGGCGGGGCCCAGGAAGGCCGGTGCGACGGCGAAGCCGGCGGGGAGGGCGAGGGCCACGACCAGCAGGGTCTGGAGCAGCAGCGGCAGGGTCCGTCGCAGCGGCCCGGGCGCCGGGTCCGTGCCCGGGCGGCTCGTTCTGCGTTTCATCCTGCTGCCGGTCCTTTAGTCCTGAAATGTCCCCGCTAGTTCCTGAAACCAGGGCCTGTCGCTATATCCTCAATAGTAGTCGGCGGCACCGGCAGCCTTTTGTGTGTGCCGCGCGCCCGGGAAATCCGCGCATCCCTCGAATCTCAAGGAGTAGTCCATGAAGCATGACGTGACCATCGAGATCCCCAAGGGATCACGCGTCAAGTATGAAGTCGACCACGAAACGGGCCGCGTCCGCCTGGACCGCGTTCTGTTCACCTCCATGCAGTACCCGACGCACTACGGCTACTTCGAGAACACCCTGGGTGAAGACGGCGATCCGCTGGACGCCCTGGTGCTGCTGCAGGACTTCGACCTGCACCCCGGCGTCATCGTTGAGTCCCGCCCCATCGGCGTGTTCAACATGACCGACGACGGCGGCGGCGACGCCAAGGTGCTCTGCGTGCCGGTCGACGCCCGCTTCGATCACATCAAGGAGATCAGCGACGTCAGCGAATTCCTGATCAAGGAAATCGAGCACTTCTTCACCCGTTACAAGGACCTGGAGCCGGGCAAGTGGGTCAAGGCCGAGGGCTGGGGCGACCGCGCCGCCGCCGAGGCCGAGCTCGAGGCCTCCATCAAGCGTTACGTTCCGCACACGCACTAACGTTCCCCAACTCCAACGCGGGGTCACTTGCCGCCCATCCGGCCACCGGACATGGGCCGCAAGTGACCCCGCGTTGCTGTTTAAGGTCCTGTTTGAGCGCGACGGCGGCTGTCAGTGGCGGATCAGGATTGTGTGAAATCGTTGACCTATGAACGTTGCCCCTTCCTTTAATCCTCCCTGCGGTCCGATCACCGGATGGCGGGACGGTGACGTCGTGCGCGCCACGGGGATCCCCTATGCCAGCGCGGGACGTTTCCAGCCTCCGGTCAGTGCACCCGACAGGACCGGCGTCCTTGCGGCCACGTCGCTGTCCCCGGCGTGCCCGCAGGGTCCGGTGCCGTTCCTGGACGACATTCTCGGCACCCGCTACGGGGAACTTCCCGGCAGTGAGGACTGCCAGCGGCTCTCGATCACCATGCCGGCCGGCCTCAACGGGAACGAGCGTCTCCCGGTTATGGTCTGGCTCCATGGCGGGTCCTACACCTCCGGCTCCGGCGACCTGGCGATCTTCGATCCCAAAGCCCTCGTCGCCGAGAACCGAGTCATCGTTGTGTCCGTGACCTACCGGCTGGGCCTGTTCGGCTATCTGGCCACCGGCACCGGCCGGCCCGCGAACCTCGGCCTCCTGGACCAGCTCGAGGCGTTCCGCTGGGTCCAGCGCAATATCGGCGCCTTCGGCGGCGATCCGGCAAACGTTACCGCCTTCGGTCAGTCCGCCGGGGGCGACGCCGTCGCCCACCTGATGGCGACGCCGGAAGCCCCCGCCCTCTTCCAGCGTGCCATCATTCAAAGCGCACCGCTGGGCATCACCCGGGGCCGGGAAAAGATGAGCGTAGCGATGGGCATCGCCGCGGAAACCGTCACCGAGGACACCCCGGCCATGGACGTTGTGGCCCTAGAGGAACAGGTGTCGCAGGTGGCCCGGAAGTTCGGGCTGATAGCGGCCATGCCGTTCGGCACCCAGTACGGGCACTCCCCCTTGCCGCCGGAATCCGGAATTGAGGACGCCTGGAACACCACGGCCCCGGAGATCGAGGTGCTGATCGGGCACACGTCCGAGGAGGCGCGGATGTTCCTGCCGCGCAACCGCGTCGTCAGCGTCCTCGGCAAGGTCCCGGTGCTCGGGGCCGCCGCCGTCAAGGGCGTCAGCTGGGCGGTGACCGAGGCGGTGTACGGCCGGTCCGCGCGGAAGTTCGCCCGCCGGCACGCCCGGGCGGGCGGGACGGCTTACAGCTACGTGCTGTCCTGGGCGGCGCCGGGAAACTTCTACGGGGCCGCGCACACCGTGGACCTGCCGCTGCTGTTCGGAGACCAGAAGACCTGGGCCGGAGCGGGGCTTCTCGCGGGCGCCTCCTGGGAGGAAATCGACGCCCAGGGCCGGGCCCTCCGCGCCGTCTGGGTCCGCTTCGCCTCCGGTGAAGGCCTGGACAGCCGGGGCGGAATCCCCGGCGCCCTCCGGTACCGTTCGGTCTGAGTCCAATGCGAGTTGTTGGCCTGCCCGTGCCCCTGCTGACCACACCGGGCGGACCCCGGTGAGGACCCTCGGCGTCGACCTCGCCGCTGCCACCAGGAAAACCGCGGCCGCCCTCATCGAATGGGGCAACGGCACGGCCCGCCTGGCGCACCTGGTCCTCGACGTCGGCGACGAGGAGATTGTGCGTCTCTTCGGCTCCAGCGACCTGACGGGGATCGACTGCCCGGTGGGCTGGCCGGACGCTTTCCTGCCCTTCATAGCCGGGCACCTGGCCTTAGATGCGCACCCCGTGCTGGACCACGACGGAATCGAGGGCCGCCGGCTCCTGGCCTACCGGGACACCGACCGGTTCGTCACGAGCAGGACCGGGCTGATCCCGCTGAGCGTCTCCGCGGACCGGCTGGCCCACCCTGCGATGCGCTGCGCCGTCATCCAGGCGAAAATCGCGCGGGAGTACGGGCCGCAGGCGCGTGACGGCAGCGGCCGGTTTGCCGAGGTCTACCCGGCGGCGTCGCTGAAATCCTGGGGCCTGCTGGCCCGCGGCTACAAGGGGCGCGGAGGCACGGAGACGGAGCGGCTGGCCCTGCTCCTCGAGGCGCTGGGCACGGCTGCACCCTGGCTGGACCTGGCCGGATATGAGGACCGGCTGGCCGGGTCCGATGACATGTTCGACGCGCTCATCGCCTCCCTCACGGCGCGGGCCGTCGCGCTGGGAAAGAGCCTCCGTCCCCATGACGGCCAGGCCCGGGCCGCCCTGAGCGAAGGCTGGATCCATCTGCCCACCGGCGGCCTGGACGGCCTCATCGGCAGCCGGCCTTAGCCTTGATCCACCGATCCGTCTGGGCTGATGAGCTGAATCCGGTTTCGGCTCGTTGTGCGGGCAGCGGGCATGCTGGGGTGCCGGCCTCGCTGCCCTTGGGTGTTCCACTGGTGGTTTCCGGTTGCGCCGTGTGGCTGGGTTGACGGTGGTTCAGGCGGGTTGCTGTGGCGGGTAGAGGTGGTCGAATAGGGCCTGCCATGGTGTTTGCCAGGGCCAGGATTCGGGCAGATGAAGACGGATGCGCCGGGCGCTGGTGGCGATCCTGGCCGGGACGTGGATGAGTTTGCGGCGGATCGTTCCGGTCCGGGCCTTCCCGAAATGCCCTGCGGCGAGGAGCCCGGCGGCGCGGGTGAGGTTGTAGGCCATGACCGCGGCGACCAGCCAGGCCGAGTTCGCCGCGAAAACACCCGAGGGCATGTGGGCCAGGGCGCTGTCCTTCAGATCGGCATTGACCTGCTCAATAATGGCGTGTTTCCGGTGGGTTTTGTCCGCCCCGACGGTGTCCAGGACCGCTGCGTCCACGGTGGTGAAGAACGCGTGGTGCCGGTGGGTCTCGAAGAGGGTTTCCTGTCCGTCGGCGGTTTTCGGGTTCAGTTCCGGGATGCGGCGCACGACGAGGCGGCCGGTGATCTGCTCGTCCTTTTTGCGGGAGCTGAACGCGGTGAACACGGTTTCGGCGACCTCGGCCTTCGAGACCCAGATGTTGGTGGTCTCATCGAAGACCGCGTCGGTGTATTCGATGGTTTTCCACGCCGCTTCAGGGATCCCGGTGATGGCGCGTTTGACGGCCGGGTCCATACGCACCGTCACGGAGACTTCCGCCCCGCCGGCCAGGGCCGCGGAAACCGCGGCATGGCCATAGTAGGCCGAATCGAACCGGCAGAGCACCCGCCTGCCGGTCTGGACACGCCTGAGCGTGGACAGGGCGTCGGTGATCAGGCGTTTGGCTCCGCGGGCCGAGTTCGCCGCCCCTTTGCGCAGCCGCTGGGCCAGGATGACCGGGGCATTGTCCTTCGCGGAGACCGTGGCCAGCAGGGCGTTCAGGCCGCGGACCCCGGAATACCCGTAGCCGGAGCCCTGCTTGGCATAGCCGTGGACCTCGATGATCGTGTCGTCAACATCGACGAAGACGAAGTCCGCCGCCCCTGGGCTCCCGAGCAGCGGCGCCAGAGTCCCCAGGTTGGCCAGGAAACGGGAGGCGACAGCATCCAACTGCCGCACGTGCCCAAACGTGAAGGACCGCAGGAACGAGCCCAGGGTCGAGGGTGCATAACCGGCGGTGAAGAGCCGCTTCATCCCGCCGTGGCGCAGCAGGGCCATGTCATCGATGCTGTCCGCGCCGGCGACCATCCCGGCCACCAGCGCGGCGACTTTCAGCCCGGCGTTGGCGCCCTTGTCCGTCGGCACCGACAGCCACTCATCGGCCAGTTCCTGCAGCCCGGCGTCCCGGGCCAAGGTCATCACCGGCAGCAACCCGGCCACCGACACGAGATTCGGCTCGTCAAAGGAAACTGACACGGAGGCGCGCTTATGGGAAACTTGCATCTACGAGATGCCCTCTTTTCGGTGGTTAATGTGCTCTAGACAAGCTCCATTTTCCTTGAAAAGACGGGCATTCTCGGTTTAAACCGCCGTCGGCGCCCCGACCATCATCGGTGGATCAAGGCTTAGCTGGGGGGACTACTCCTGGCTGAGGGTCCAGCCGCTGATTTCCTTCGAGTCCTCGCCGTGGTCCCGGGTCTGGTTGTGGGCCCGGATCCGGCTGTCCTGCAGCGCCTGACGCAGCAGCGAGTGCTTCTCCGCCAGGCCCGGCACCCGGTCAATCGCATCGATGGCGAGCTGGAAGCGGTCAATCCCGTTAAGCATGGCCATGTCGAAGGCCGTGGTGGTGGTCCCCTCCTCCTTGTAGCCGCGGACGTGCAGCCCCTCCTGGTTGGTCCGCCGGTACGCCAGCCGGTGGATGAGCGACGGATAGCCGTGGTACGCGAAAATGATGGGCTTGTCCGCCGTGAAGATCCCGTCGAAGTCCCGGGACGTCAGGCCATGCGGGTGCTCCGTCGCGTCCTGGAGCCGCATCAGGTCCACCACGTTGACCACCCGGATCTTCAGCCCGGGGGCGCCGGCCTTGAGCAGTTCCGCCGCGGCGACCGTCTCGACCGTGGGCACGTCCCCGGCGCAGGCCAGTACGACGTCGGGTTCCTCGCCGGGGACTTCAGACCCGGCGAACTCCCAGATTCCCAGGCCGCGCTGGCAGTGGTGC
This sequence comes from Arthrobacter sp. U41, assembly GCF_001750145.1. NCBI lineage: Bacteria > Bacillati > Actinomycetota > Actinomycetes > Micrococcales > Micrococcaceae > Arthrobacter > Arthrobacter sp. U41. The sequence continues at coordinate 1,465,946 of NZ_CP015732.1, read as the reverse complement.
GCGGCCTCGGCGGGGCCAAGCCAGGTCGGCGAGGGCTGCTTGCCGCTGACCACGATGTTGACGTAGTCCCTCGAGACAAGGCAGTGCTCCATGACGGAGAGCAGGGTGTTCGCGTCCGGGGGCAGGTAGACCCGGATGACCTCGGCTTTCTTGTTCACGGCGTGGTCGATGAAGCCGGGATCCTGGTGGGAGAAGCCGTTGTGGTCCTGCTGCCAGACGTGCGAGGACAGCAGGTAGTTGAGCGAGGCGACCGGCTGGCGCCAGGGCAGTTCGCGGTGCACCTTGAGCCACTTGGCATGCTGGTTGAACATGGAATCCACGATGTGGATGAAGGCCTCATAGCAGCTGAAGACCCCGTGCCGGCCGGTCAGCAGGTACCCCTCCAGCCAGCCCTGGCACAGGTGCTCGCTGAGGACCTCCATGACCCGTCCGGCGCGGGCCAGATGCTCATCGAGTTCCTCGATCCGGTACTGCCACACCTTGTCCGTGACCTGGTAGACGTCCTGCAGCCGGTTGGATGCCGTCTCGTCCGGGCCGAACAGCCGGAACGTCTCAGGATTCTGGCTGATCACGTCGCGAAGCCAGGACCCCAGCGTGATCATGGCGCTGACCCGCTCGACCCCCGGTTCCGCGACCGGGACGGCATGATCGGCGTACTTCGGCAGTTTCAGGTCCCGCAGCAGGACACCGCCGTTCGCGTACGGGGTGGCGCTCATCCGGAGGCCGCCCTCGGGGGCATTCGCCGCGACGTCCGGCCGCAGGCGCCCGGCGTCGTCGAAGAGGTCGCCGGGCCGGTACGATTCGAGCCACTCCCCCAGTTGCGCCAGGTGTTCCGGGTTGGTGCGCACTTCGGACAGCGGCACCTGGTGGCTCCGCCAGGTGCCTTCCACCTGCAGTCCGTCGACAATCCTGGGCCCGGTCCAGCCCTTCGGGGAACGCAGCACGATCATGGGCCAGCGGGCGGCGGGGGCATCGCCGGCATCTTCGCCGCCTGCCGTCCCGCCTCTGCGGGAGGCCTGGATGGTCCGGATCTCGGTGAGGCAGTCGTCCAGGACGGCGGCGAAGTCCCGGTGCGCGGCCGCCGTGTCGTCCGGGTGGCCCACGGTCACGAAGTGCGGCTCGTGCCCGTAGCCGCGGAGCAGCTGCTCCAGCTGGGACTCGGGCATCCGGGCCAGGATGGTGGGATTCGCGATTTTGTAGCCGTTCAGGTGCAGGATGGGCAGCACCGCGCCGTCATGCACCGGGTCCAGGAAATTGTGGGAGTGCCAGCTCGCGGCCAGCGGCCCGGTTTCGGCCTCGCCGTCACCGATCACGACGGCGGTGATCAGGTCAGGGTTGTCGAAGACGGAGCCGTAAGCATGCGCCAGGGAGTAGCCGAGCTCTCCGCCCTCGCTGATCGAACCGGGGGTTTCCGGGGCGGCGTGGCTGGGGATCCCGCCCGGGTAGGAGAACTGCCGGAAGAGTTCAGCCATGCCCTGCCCGTCGTCGCCGACGTTGCTGTAGATCTCGGAGTAGGTGCCCTCCAGCCAGGCGTTCGCCACCACGGCGGGCCCGCCGTGGCCGGGTCCGGCAATGAACAGCATGCTCCGGCTGTCCCTGCGGATGACCCGGTTCAGGTGGGCGTAGACGAAGTTCAGTCCGGGGGTGGTGCCCCAGTGGCCCAGCAGCCGGGACTTGGTGTCGCCGGCGCTCAGGGGTTCCTTCAGCAGCGGGTTGGCACGGAGATAGATCTGCCCCACGGACAGGTAGTTGGCGGCCCGCCACCAGCGGTCTACGAGCTCCAGTTCCGGGTCGCCGTCGATCTCCCGTGCGGCCCTGTCCGGTTTTGTGCCGGAAGCCTTGTCCGGAGTGCTGCTGCCGATCGGATCTGCGGCGGTGTTCAGGTCGCTGGTCAATGGATTCCTCGCTTCACGGGGGCCTTGGACGGTACGCAACCTCCATCGCAACACGTCCCCGGGCCGGAAACAAGCCTGCGCGCAGGGGACTGGCGGCGGCTCCTGCCAGCCCCTTGCCACCGGGTAGTGTGGTTCCAGAATGTTCACGCTGACCATCAACCAAACAGACAGCCGGCGCGACGGCGACTGCGTGCCGCAGCTCCTCAAGGACCTGCGGCACATCCCGGCGCGCCTTGATTTCGACCGTTCGGTGGAGGACGAGGTCCAGGGCATCGTGGATTCTCCGCAGCAGGCCGTCGAAGCGGCGATGATCGCGCTGCGGACCGGCAGCTGGTACGTCGGCATCGGCGTCGGGCCCGTCAATGAGCCCCTGCCGAACCAGATCAAGGACGCCTCCGGCCACGGGCTGATTTACGCCCGCCGGGCCGTCGACCGGCTGCGCAACGGCAAGGACCGGATCCCGGTAGCCGTGGAGGGCCCGCTGGCCGACCTCGCTGCGGAGTCCGAGGCCGTGCTGCGGCTGCTGGGACACATCGTGCACGACCGCAGCCCCGCGGAGTGGCGGGTACTCGATCTGCTGACCCCCGGGGTCCGCGGACAGCAGAAGGCGGTGGCCGAGGAGCTCGGTATCACCACCCAGGCGGTCAGCAAGGCTGTGGCCCGGGCGCAGTGGAATGAGGAGCACGCGGCGCGGCCCGCCGCGGCCAGGCTGCTGGGCCTGATCCTCGAGGTGCGCTGACACCGCACCCCGCCGGGGCCCGGTCGTCGGAGCCTAGAGCAGCAGGCTGCGCAGCACGTGGGCGGCGCCGTCGTCGAAAACGGAGTGGGTGACCTCGTTCGCGGCGGCGATGACTTCCTCCGGCGCCTGGCCCATGGCCACGCCGCGCGCGGCCCAGGTCAGCATCTCAATGTCGTTGCGGCCGTCGCCGACGGCGATCGTGCGGTGCGCCTCGACCTCCAGCCGGCCGCGGAGGTGCTCCAGGGCGCTGGCCTTGGTGACGCCGGCGGCGGCGATGTCCAGCCACGCCGTCCAGCCCACCGAGTAGGTCACCCCGGCCAGGCCGATGTGCCGGATCGCCGCGTTGAACTCCTCGGGGGTGTTCTCGGCGCTGAACACGACCACGCGCACGGCGGTGGCTTCCAGCATTGTCTGGAAGTCGACGCCGATTGCTTCCACGCCGAAGCTCATGTCCTGGAATCGCTCGGTGGAGAGGAAGTTTCCGTCCTCGTCCTCCAGCGCGTACTTGGCCGTGGGCAGCCGCTTGCGCAGGGCGCGGAGTGCGGGGCCCGGGTCGAAGGTGGCCTTGTGCACGATCTCGTAACCCTCGGACAGGCTGGAATCGAGCCGCAGGGTGACCCCGCCGTTGGAGCACACGGCATAGCCGCTTTCGATCCCGATGTGCTCAAGGATGGGCAGCGTCGCGTTGAGTGAGCGGCCGGTCGCGATGGTGACGTGGTGGCCGGCAGCCACAACGTCCCGGGCGGCTTCGCGCACCGGAACGGACATGTGGCCGTCGTGGTTCACGAGGGTGCCGTCGACGTCGAGCGCGACCATCAGCTTGTGGGCCGTGGTGTCGGTGTTGTTCTGGTTGTTCTCTCGCCGGTCATCGTTGCCGGCGACTGAGGTTTCAGTCAATGTTGTCATCCAATAAGTAGAGCAGACACCCCCGACCGCCGCTAGGACGCAGACCACAGCGAACGGTGAACCGGGGGTGAACAGCTGTTGACGCCGCCCTGTCGGGCGCCGACGCGCGGCTGAGATGACCGGCGCCGACGCGCGGCTTAGATGACCGGGAAGACCGTCATGCCGCCGAGGTACTTCTGCAGTGCCTTCGGGACGTTGACGGAACCATCGGGGTTCTGGTGATGCTCCAGGATGGCCACGATCCAGCGCGTGGTGCCCAGGGTGCCGTTGAGCGTGGCGACGG